>CAWGAC010000009.1:0-261954 GCA_963820435.1 uncultured Spirochaetota bacterium
CAAAGTGCCGTCGAACTTTCGCCGCAATCTGGCGATCCGTCATCTTGTCGACTGTTTCAACACCTACGATGCGTCCGCCAAGGTCGATTCTTTCAAGACGTTTCTTCAGTTCGCCCTTTGCCTCACCAGGACCGAATATCAGAATGGATTCCGCATCACGAATGCTCGCGATGACCGCATCGTAGTAAATGTTGAGATGTCCCGTAAAGGCTTTCTGTCGACTATCATCTGCCGGTACCTGTTGTGGTTCATAGGGACCCGTATGGCGCGAACTTGGAGAACGACGGGCCTGTTTTTCAATCGCAGATATTACTAGTCCTATCTCTTCTCCTTTGTCAGTAACAGCTACGACAATCGCCTTCCTATGGTCAATCCACAAACCCACTTTCGTTTTCATCGAGTTCTCCTTTGTCCTCCAATCTCCACTAGAGCAGCATAATGGCCCTGACCATTTTTCCTAAACGGAAGCCATCCAGAGGGCAGTATAACACCCCAAGGACGGTTTATTCGTTGTTGCTGATCAGTCGACCCTGGGCGGCTGCGAATCGAAGTTCATATCTTTTTACCCCCACCATGGTTACATTATACTTTAGGTCAAAAAGGAGGGTACCAGGATGCCCGAATCTCGAATGAAGGTTGCGCCTGATACAGTGGCGTATGCTGACTCGGAGAACCGCAAGCTGATAGTGGAGTTCGCCATCCCAGGAGCGCCAGCGGATACCGTCGATCTGAAGATGCTGCAAGACAGCGTCCACCTGACAGCGCCCGCAAGGGACATCGAGTATGTTGCATCATTGGCTTTGGGTTGGGCGGTGAAACCTGACAAGGCCGAAGCGACCTACGAGCACGGCCTGCTTCGAATCGAGGTGCCCTTCAAAGACCCGATGGAAGATGCTGTGAAGGTCGTCATCAAGGCAGGTGGCGCAGAAACCAAGACGAAAATAATCGCACCCAAATGACATCAACGCCAGGTGCTGAACACCTTCCTGAGAATTCCGTCGCCTCCACTGAATCTTCATATCCAACGAGGGTTTGCCTCTATTGACATGTGACAGGCTGAGCGTAGACTGAATTCAATTGCTGACACAATTTCGCGAAGTCTCTCCTGAAGTGAGGCCGCCTCCTGTTTTGCGAAAGCTTGCGGCCAACCTCCTTGTGTTTCACTTCGTGAAAGGTTCACCCCGGGGAAGCCGAAGGAGGAAGTTATGGCTGCAAGATGGTCAAGGCTGGCCGGGTTGATATTGCTCGTACTGGTTGCGGCCGTTCAGCCGATTGCCGCGCAGGAGGTTACAATTCCTTCTGCGAAATTGCAGATACCAGGAATTCTGCACAAGCCAGGCGGTGACGGTCCCTTCCCTGCTCTTGTCTTTCTGGTCGGATGCGAAGGCAATACACACCCCGCTCCCCCGCTTGCTGAACAGCATGCCCAGTGGGTCGACAGGCTGGTGGGATGGGGATATGTCACTCTGGAGCTGGATAGCTTCACGCCCCGTAACCGTGACAGTTGTGATGCGGCCAGAACGGTGAGTGAGGATATGAGGTGCCTTGACGCGTATGCTGCGAAATCGTACCTGTCTACGCTCCCGTTTGTCGATCCTGATAACGTCGGAGTCATAGGGTGGTCGCACGGAGGATCGACCATATTGACGATCATCGATGCGTCCTCCGGCCTGAGGCTCGTGAATAAGCTGGTGAGTCCATTCAAGGCTGCCGTCGCCTTCTATCCATACTCCCACTCTCTGTATCATCCTGATACGCCGGTTCTTGTGCTTACGGGGAGGAAGGATCAATCGTGCCCGGCGTATCTGGCTGAATCAATGGACAGAGATTACAAGAGCTCGAATTGGAAACTGGAATTCTCTTTGACGGTTTACCCGAATGCGACTCATGGCTTCGATGTCGAAGGATTCAAGGGGGGATTCGATTTTGCAGGCCGCCATATGGACTACGATCCCCAGGCCACCGCTGACGCCATCGCTCGGACAAAGGATTTTCTCGCAAAGTATATGCGATAGGCACCCTTATCGCACATGCTGCTGCTGCGGCTTCGGGCGTACGCGACCGTGCGGAGGAAGCAGGACCCCCTCCAGGATGTTCGCCAGCCATTTCTCGTACCGGTCTCCGGACCATCCCCTGTCTACCGTCAGCAGCCAGTGCACCTCTGCGCTGCTCAGCACCCAAACAGCTTCCGCCGCCGCATCGACATTGGCGGCCTGGCGCAGGGGACCATTCGCAGAGACCATTCGAACAAAGGCGCGCATCCCCTCCAGTCGCTGTTCCAGCAACTGCCCCAGGAGGTTCGCGATCTCCGGTTCTGTTGCCGCGGCGGTGTGCATGATCTGAAACAGCGGGCCGACACGCTGCATGATCTGCCGCATATCGGCTGCGAAGAGCCGCACCTGCTCACGCTGGCTTTTCGAGCGGCGCACCGCTTGGGGACCTTTCTGCTCCAAAAGGGGGGTCGGACTCGCATCTCCGAGTACCGACATCCCGACAACGTCAGCGAGCAGAGCACGCTTGCTCCCAAAGATGGAATAAACGGTCTCTGGTGAGACTTTCGCCTCAAGAGCGATCGTATTGATCGCGGTACCTGTGTAACCGCGCTCGGTGAAGAGCCGCCGCGCTGACTCCACAATGTGCAGACGTGTCTCTGCCGCCTGCGCCTTTCGCCGTACGGAGGCGTACGGGCGTCTGGCCGGAATGCTCTTCGACATTTATGTTGACTCCCCCTGCATATTTCAGTACAGTATAACTGTAATGAATATAGCAACGCGATATCTAATGCATGACCGCTCAGATGATGGACATATACCGCATTCAGCAAGGTGTGTCGATCCCTCTCGGGCGGCAAAGCTCATAGGAGGATTCCATGTCTCAGCAACATAACGCGGAGGTTTTTCGCACTGTGATGGAAGAGGCGTTCGGCAAGGGCAACACTGCAGCCCTTGATGGACTGTTCGCATCCGATGCCAAGGAGCACCAGTTCGGCATGCCTCCAACCGTAGAGGGCCTGAAAGGCTCAATCATGAGCCTGCGAGCCGCCTTCCCTGACTTGACCATGACCGTGGAGGAGGTTGTCACCGACGGGGACATGGTCTGGGGCCGGGCCACGGCGCGCGGAACCCATCTGGGGCCGTTCATGGGGATGGCGCCAAGCAACAAGAAGTTTGCCATTCAGGTTTTCGATATGTGCAGGTTCAACAACGGCCGGATCGTCGAACACTGGGGAGTTCCCGATAGGTTCGCGCTTCTGGCGCAACTGGGCGCCCTTCCAAGACAAGGACAGGAAACGCAACAGGGGCGGGCCAGGGCAGTGCGGCTGGGCAACCGCGTACGCAAGGAACCCAGGCAGCCCGGCGGCGGCCACAGACGCGGTCCTATAGGAAGGACGGATCGAATGCCGACTCTTGAGCGCGGGGATGCCTCACTATATTTTGAGACTGCCGGAAGCGGAGAGCCGCTGGTGTTCATACACGGCAGAGGCGGAAACAGCATGCTGTGGTGGCAGCAAGTGGATTTCTTCGCTTCCAACCACCGCTGCATCCTGATCGATCTCAGAGGCCACGGCAGGTCGCAGGGGGTTTCCACCACGACGGCTGTTGACGAATCCGATGTACTGTGTGTTCTGGATGACCTCGGCGTCGGCGCATTCTCGGCGATCGGACATTCCCTCGGGGGAGTTGTGTTGGGCGGCATCGCCCACGCTTTCCCCCAAAGGGTGAATGCGGCGGTGTTTAGCTGCAGCCACGGCGGAGTCGCTCTTTCCGCGGCTGACCAAGGGAGACTGCAGGCATCATTGGCCGAGGTTGGGCAGAAGGTGAGAGCATGGAAGGAGGACGGCCGATCGCATCCCGCTCTCGGCTCAGACTTCGCCCGCGCACAGCCTTCGATGGCGAGGCTGTTCACCTGGATCACGGGCATCAACCCGCCCATGCCTCACGGCCCACCGCGCGAACCGTCCATTCCCCCGGAAAGATTCCCCCCGCGCAGCCTCTTCGTGTGCGGGGAGAATGATGAGGTGGTCCCGCCTGTGGTGGTAAGGAACGCAGCGGCTTCAGTTCGAGGGGCCAGCCTCGTGCTCATTCCTGCGAGCGGGCACTCCCCCTACTTCGAGCAAGCGGACGCCTTCAACCGAATTGTGGCCGAGTTCCTGGACGGCCGTGAAGGTAGGAGAGTACCCAGTTATAGCCCACGACCGCTTCCTATCGCCTCCTGAGAGAAGCGGGGGCAGGCAGCCAGTCATGTGGGAGTTCGGGGGCTAGTCCGAGCCAGTGAGGTGGCAAGTGAGGGACACCATGACTTCAACCGCCTGCTCATCTGAGAGGCGCTGGCGTCGAACGAGCGAGCGCCAGGTGTCGAATTCGAGGGCATGGCCAATGGCGGCCCGCAGGAGGGGGAGGCGCCCAGCGGGGACCGCGAACGCGGCGACCAAGAGCTCGCGCGCGGCGGCGTAATAAAGAGGAATATCTTTGAGGATAGCGGCCAGCGCTGGAATGCCGGGCGCGTCACGCATCACGTTGGCCGTCATGGCTTCAGTGTCGCGATAGTAGGCATAGGTGTCTTGCAGCGCGCGGCGCACGCGCTCCTCGGGCTTCGCGATGGAATCCCAGGCGCTGATCTCCGGGGCGGGGATGGGTCGTACGGAAGACATGCTGGCACGCCCGGAAGAGCTTACTCTCGTCGGGAAAGTGGCGATAGACAGTAAGGCGCTCGACACCAGCGCGCTCAGCGATGGCGTGCCTCGTGCATCCCGCATGCGTTCTGGAACGCCGGTGACAAGGAGCGCTTTTAGATCGGTGACCATTCATCGCGGCTGGCTTCGTGGGCTACTTCGAAGAGACGGCGGTGGCGCTCGTTGCCGGGGACGGCGGCCAGCCTGACCCGCAGCGCGTGAGCGCGATCCAGGAGCGCTACGGGCTGCTCATGGACAATGACAGCATCCCCCTGCTTGTGAAGCGCTACGGTCTGATTCTGTAGGACAGGCGCACTCCAGGGCGAAGAGGCGCGGAGCGGATGAACCCTCACCCACTCCGCGCCGATGCCACGCACGAAGTGTTCTTCGAAACGCTCCTGGCACGTCCCAAAGGTATCTCCAAGCCGAGAGCGGTCTTGCGGGCTATTGACATGTGACTGGGCTATCGCCGTCGCGCGGCACGGCGTCTTCAGCGAGACGGGAAGCTATTGCTCCCGACGGTGCCGGGAGCCATATGCCTCCTCCTCAATATCAGGAGCCTGCTCGAGAAACGGCAGGAAAATTCGGAAGAAGTCTTCCATTGATACGACGTGCAAGGCATGTCCGCCGGGAAGGTCGTGTACACCCGTGACCTGCCCAACGGCAAGGAGGCGATCTTCATGGGGAACTACTGCATCACATGCCATGCCAACGCCAACGAAAAGCATCCTTACGGCGACGGCAACCCGGATGAAGAGTTCCGTGACTATGTTTACTTCGTTCCCGGCGAGGGAGGTCCGGGCTCAGGCACAAAATCTTACCAGCGGCAGGACCTCCCGAGACGTTCTTGGATATCCCGGACAAGGCAATTATATTTGAGGCATATGAGTGACAAACCTATTCTCGTGACAGGCGCCACGGGAAGCATATCAAGTCTCGTCATTCCGCAACTGCTTGCGAGTGGTTCCAAGGTGCGTGCGCTCGTCCATGGCGCGGACAAGGCGAAAGCGCTTTCAGACAAGGGCGTCGAGGTGATCGTCGGTGACCTCGATAATCCGGCATCGCTTGAGAAGGCCTTCAAGGGGATTTCAACCGTGTTCCTCCTGACACCTTTCGGAGAAAAGGCGGATGCACTGGCGCGCAATGCTATCACGGCTGCAAAGAAGGCGGGCCGTCCCTATGTAGTCCGACTGTCGGCCGTCAAAGCCGGACTGGATGCGCCGACCGCCAACGGCCGCTCCCACGGCCAGACGGAAAAAGACCTGAATGAATCAGGGCTGCCGGTCGCAATTCTCAAGCCGCATTATTTCATGCAAAACATCTTCGGCTCCGCCCAGACCATCGCGACCGAGGGCGTCTTTTACCATGGCATGGGCGAGGGGAAGCTCGGAATGATCGACGTGCGTGACATCGCGGACTCAGCCGTGAAGGCCCTCCTGGATCCACGTCACGCGGGAAAGACATTCACGCTTACCGGACCCGAAAGCATCACCTTTCACACGGTGGCTCAGGCTTTCACCGCCGCGCTCGGACGGCCAGTGAAGGACATCGCGATCCCGCCGGAGGCGGTGGCGGACAACATCCGCAAGATGGGCTGGGGCGAGTGGGCAGCGACAGTGATGCGTGACTACAGCGCCGCCTACGGGAGCGGATGGGCGGACTTCGTCACCGAGGATGTGAAGAAGCTTGCCGGGCATCCGGCCCGTTCGATCGCGCAGTTCGCGCGGGAAGTCCTTGCGCCCGCATTGTCAAAGAGATAGGAACGAAAAAGCCGCGATAGCTCCGCGTGGTCCTGCCGAGCTATCGCGGCCATGGGCTGCCTCTTCTTGACAGAGCTCAGGTTATTTGGCTAAACTGCCAAATAACCATGGATACAAAGACAGCAAGAAAATACGAACGGCGCGCCGCCGTCATCAAGGCCCTTGCCCATCCCAGCCGTCTGTACATCGTGGACAGGCTGGCCGAGCATGAGCACTGCGTCAACGAGCTGACCGCCTTGATCGGCAGCGACATGTCAACCGTTTCCAAGCACTTGAGCGTGCTCAAGAACGCGGGAGTTGTTCAGGACGAGAAGCGCGGGGCTTCCATCTACTACTCGCTGCGCATCCCCTGCATTCTCAACTTTTTCAAATGCGCTGATGCGGTCATCGAGGCGATACAAAAAGAGCAAAGCGCTCTGATGGAATAGGCAGGAGGACAGATGAAGACACACACCATAGGCAGGCTTTCATTCCTGGACCGCTTCCTCACGCTGTGGATCTTCCTGGCCATGGCGGTGGGAGTGGCGCTCGGGTACCTGGTCCCCGGCGTGGAGCCGTTCATGAACAGGTTCCAGGCAGGCACCACGAATATCCCCATTGCGGTGGGTCTCATCCTGATGATGTATCCCGTCCTGGCCAAGGTGCGCTACGAGGCATTCGGCACGGTGTTCCGCCATGGCAAGGTCCTCACTCTCTCCCTGGTGGCCAACTGGATCATCGGCCCGATCGTCATGTTCGCCCTCGCCATCCTGTTCCTGCGGGGACACCAGGAATACGCGGTCGGATTGATTCTCGTCGGCCTGGCGAGGTGCATCGCGATGGTGCTGGTCTGGAATGACCTGGCCAAGGCGGACAGGGACCTCGTTGCCGGGCTGGTGGCTTTCAATGCCGTATTCCAGGTGCTCTTCTACAGCGTCTACGCGTGGATCTTCGTCACGATTCTTCCCCCGCTGTTCGGCATGAAGGGAACACTGGTGGAAGTGAAGATGGCGGAG
Organism: uncultured Spirochaetota bacterium; assembly: GCA_963820435.1. GTDB lineage: Bacteria > Spirochaetota > Spirochaetia > SZUA-6 > Fen-1364 > Fen-1364. Next base: position 7,428 of record CAWGAC010000009.1, read on the forward strand.
ATCGCGCGAAGCGTGTTCGTCTACCTGGGGATCCCGTTCATTCTGGGAATCATCACGAGATTCAGCCTGATCGGTCTGAAGGGGAGGGACTGGTACGAAGGCAGGTTCGTCCCCAAAATCGCGCCGGTCACCCTGGCCGCTCTTCTTTTCACCATCGTGGTCATGTTCTCCCTCAAGGGAAACCTGATCATCCAGCTCCCCCTGGACGTGGTGCGCGTGGCAGTGCCCCTTGCCCTGTACTTCGTGATCATGTTCACCATCACGTTCTTCCTGTCACGGAGGCTCGGGGCCGCCTATGAGCCGACGGCCACCGTTGCGCTCACCGCGGCGAGCAACGATTTCGAATTGGCCATCGCCGTGGCCGTCGCGGTGTTCGGGATAGGCTCCGGGGTCGCCTTTGCCACGGTCATCGGCCCGTTGGTGGAAGTGCCCGTCATGCTGGGGCTTGTGAATGTCTCGTTGTGGTTCAGAAAGAGGCTGTTTTCGGCAGACTCGACCAGCGGCCGGGTGAAAGAAAGGGTGCAGTGAGCACCCAGGTCCAGCGGCACCCTGCCGCTCGAAAAGCGGCGAAACGACCCGATGCGGGGCGTTGGCTGCTGTGGATTCTTGTTGTCCTTGCATCAGCCGCGGCATGGTGGCTCGCGTACAGCAACCTCGAGCGCTTTGCCAACTGGCTGGTCTACGGGGCGCTTGGAATGTCGGCGGGCAACAGGCTTGCCTCCTCCATTGCATTTTTCATCTTCGAGGCTCCCAAGGTCCTGATGCTCCTGCTGGTTGTGGTCTTCGGGGTGGGAATCGTGCGTTCCTTCTTCACCCCGGAGCGAACCCGGCGGATGCTTGCCGGGACGCCGACAGACCGCGGGCAACGTGCTCGCCTCCCTTCTGGGAGTGGTGACTCCCTTCTGCTCCTGCTCGGCGGTGCCGCTGTTTATCGGGTTTGTCACGACGGGGGTCCCCCTCGGCGTCACTTTCTCCTTCCTCATCGCCGCTCCCATGATCAACGAGGTGGCGCTGGTCCTTCTGTTCGGCCTTTTCGGCTGGAAGGTGGCGGCGCTCTACCTTGGAACGGGCCTTGTCATCGCCATGGTTGCAGGCTGGGTGATCGGGAAGCTGCGCCTCGAGCGCTGGGTGGAAGGCTGGGTGTACGCCACGGCGCCTGCCTCCTCAGCGGCCGGGACGGAGGAGAGGATGAGCTGGGCCGAGCGCGTCTCCCTCGGCCGTGACGCGGTGAAGGATATTGTCGGCAAGGTCTGGCCGTACGTGCTTGCGGGAATCGCCGTCGGGCGCGGGCATCCACGGCTATGTCCCCGAGCAGCTCATGGCCTCGATCATGGGCAAGGGAGCCTGGTGGTCGGTGCCGCTCGCGGTTGTGATCGGAATCCCCATGTACTCCAATGCGGCCGGGATCATCCCCGTTGTCCAGGCCCTGCTCGAGAAGGGCGCTGCGCTGGGGACCGTGCTCGCGTTCATGATGTCGGTGATCGGGCTGTCCCTCCCGGAAGTGGTGATATTGCGGAAGGTCCTGAAGATGCCGCTTATCGCAACGTTCGTCGGCGTTGTCGGGATCGGCATCCTGATCGTCGGATATCTGTTCAATATCGTTCTGTAGGAAGCGGACTCGGAGATCGCAATCAAGCGGAGGCAACGGAAATGAAGATCGAAGTGTTGGGCACGGGCTGCCCGAAGTGCATGAGCGTGGAGCAGAACGTGAAGAAGGCGCTCGCCGAGCTTGCGTTTCAAGCGGATGTGGAGAAGGTGACTGACATCCAGCAGATCATCCAGCGTGGCGTCTTGTCGACGCCTGCCCTGGTGATCGACGGCAAGGTGGTGCTCCAGGGGAAGAATCCCACGGTGGAGCAGCTCAAAGTGCTCATCAAGGGAGCCTAGCTTATGGGGAGCTATGGAACGTGGAAAGGAACCCCGCGGGAACAGATACCCTGGCATCCGACTGTGGATACCGCCAGGTGTGTCGGCTGCCGCAAATGCTTCGAGTTCTGCAGCCACGGGGTGTATGGCTGGGATGACGAGGCAAATACTCCGAGCGTGCTCGAGCCTTTTCAGTGCGTGGTGGGGTGCAGCAGCTGCTCCCACCAGTGCGATGCGGAAGCCATCACTTTTCCTCCGCTGACCATCCTGAAAGAGTTCGTGAAGAGCACGTGAGCGTCTGTACGGGTCACGCGCTCATGAGCCGGTTGTGCACGCCGGGATGATGTAGCTCTTCAACAGCTCCCGCTCAGGATCGATCGGTTCGATGTGCGCGGTGAACACGACCACGAGGTCCAGGCTGGGAGCGACAAAGATGCTCTGGCCGAAGCGCCCAATCGCGGCAAAAAAGAGCGTTGCGGGATCGACCCACCACTGGTAGCCATATTGCCAGCTGCTGTCTACCTTGATATGCGGCCGGGTGGACTCGCGCACCCACGCGGCGGGAACCACCTGCTTTCCTTCCCAGAGGCCTCCATGGAGGTAGAGGTAGCCCAGCTTGGCCATGTCACGTGGAGAGAGCTGCAGCCCCCACCCGCCAATGGGCAGACCCTTGGGGTCCCTCTCCCAGCGGGGATCGGAAATGCCCAGTGGTCCGAAGAGGGATTCGCGTGCAAAATCATAGAGGTTCTTTCCGCTCGACTGCTGGATCACGGCCGCGAGGACATGTGTGCCTCCCGAGCTGTAGTTGAACCGCTTTCCCGGCTCGGCAACCATGGGAAGGCCCAGAACAAAGCTGACCCAGTCACCGCCGGGCATGGCGTACATGCGGCCGTATGTATCGTCGTCCTCCTTCCAGCCCAACCCCGAGCTCATGGTGAGGAGATTTTCCACCGTGAGCGCCCGCTTTCGCGCACCAGTGGCCGCGAATGTGCGCCCTGGGAAAAAGCCAAGGACCGGCCGGGCAGTGTCCGCGACATAACCCTTGTCAATGGCGATTCCCATGAGAGCGGAAACAAAGCTCTTTGTGCAGGAGTAAAGCAAGTGGCTCGCGCTCTCATTGAATGGTGAGAAGTACTTTTCCTTGACGATGTAGCCGTGTCGGATCACCACCAGCCCGTGAAGGATGAGGTTGCGCTGCGTGGCTGCCTCCAGCGCGGCATCCAGCTTTGCTCCGTCCATGCCCTGCGCCTCGGGCGTCGAGGTCCGCCAACCCCGGGTGGGCCAGAAATCTCCCGCGGCAAGCGCGGGGGTCTGCACGCTGAGCTGAGGCGCGGGGGATTGCGTGGCAGACGGCGCGGCTGTCCGGCCGGTGCACGCTGCCAGCACGACGATGATAGCCAGGCACGGAATCCGCCATCTCTTCATTGGTCGATAGCTGGTGCGGTATCGCTTATCGCGACCCGTTCCCAGCACCTCCTTTCAAACTGTGCGTGCGGATTTCCCGCACACAGCTTACCGATGAGTTCTCCTGACTGTGCTTGCGCAGAGTCGCAGCCTGTGGGTATCTCACGGTCCCCATGAGTCGGTGCAGGCCCATCTCATACAGGCGTTCTCGGGGCCAGCGTTCGAAGCGGAAGCGTGTTCGCTGCCCGCCTCGCCGCCACTGCCATCGCAGCACGCGGCCATATACGTAGTCGTCCAGCTGTGTTGAACTCTCTGTCCGCGTTGCCCGTCCGAAAGTAGTTGCCCCATCCGCGCAGAACGGGGTTCAGCTTCTCAATCAGCTCCCCCACGTCCCGCGCCTGCCTTCCTCGCACATCGGTGATCTCGTGCACTCGGTCTCGGATTCGCTTCATCGCCTTGGGCGACGGCCAGCGCTGCACAAAGTGCCAGCGTGGGTTGCGTTGGATGCTCCTGCGCTTCCGCACCGTCCATCCAAGAAACGTAAAGCCCTCCTTGCCTCGTGCCAGATTCACCATGCGCGTTTTCTCGGGATGCATTTCCAGCCCCAGGCGTTCCATCACAATCTTCACCCGCCTGAGGGCTTCCTTGCACTGCGACTCGCTCTTGCACAGCACCACGAAGTCGTCAGCGTAACGCACCAGGATGCCCAGGTGCTTGCACCTGTTCTCCCAGATGCGATCCAGGTAGCCAAGGTAGATGTTGGACAAAAGCGGCGAGATCACTCCGCCCTGCGGCGTGCCCGCAAGCGTCTCCCTCACCGTCCCGTCCTCCATCACTCCCGCTGCCAGCCACTGGCCGATCAGTTTCAGTACGCGCCGGTCCGAGATCCGCTCCTTCACCAACACCATGAGCTTCCCATGGTCGATGCTTCCGAAGTAGTCCCGTATGTCGGCGTCCAGCACCCAGTTGTGCCCGCGGTTGCCCGCCTCGCGGATGACTTCCATCGCCTGCGTCGCTCCCCTTCTCGGCCGAAACCCCCAGCTGCACGGCTGAAAGTCCGCCTCGAATATCGGCTCGATCACCAGCTTGGTCGCCATCTGCACCACGCGATCCCTCACCGTCGGTATCCCCAGCGGCCTCTGCCTCCCGTCCCCCTTGGGGATGTATCGCCGCCTCACCGGTGACGGTCGATACCTGCCTGCTTTCAGGGCGTCCTGTATCTCCTTCAGATACTCTCCCGCCCCTCGCTCTTCGATGTCGCCGATGGACACCTCATCCACCCCCGCGGCACCTCCGTTCGCCTTCACCCGTCTCCACGCCTCCAGCAGGACGTCACCCCGCCAGATCCGGTCGTACAGCGCATGAAAACGTCGGCTCCTGCTCCGCTTGGCACATGTCCATAGCTGTCGCTGGAGTTCTCGCACTTTTTCTTCGGGGTTGTTGGGTCTTTCGACCATGCCCTCGCGCTTACCTCCACGCTCCAGCACACTCAAAGCAGGGCCCCTTCCCTCCAGCGGCTTCTCACCGCCTTCTCAGGTACTACGAACCCCTCGGACTCCCTCCTGACTCCGCGCGCTTTCGGTCTACCCCTTATACGCGTGGTCTTTGCCCGACGTGGGCTGCCAGGGAGGGCCTCTCGTGTTCCGCACCTTCCCCTTTACAAACGTGCCGTCACCAATACCCCGAGGGCGTCCAGCGTCCCCTCCGGTCTCAGAACGCTGTCTGTTGCCTTCGCCGCGACATGATCGGCTCGGCCACTCCTAACACCTTTCGGCTGATAATCTGACGAGGCTTGCTCAGCGTTCACTCGCGTTGCGGCCCGCTGTGTTGCTCCCTCCTTCAGAGGCTTTTGTCGGTCCGCTCGGTCAGTAAGCGATTTCTGCTCACTGACTGGACCCTGCTACCGGGCGCTCCGGCGCTTACCCGGGCGGAACTCTCATCCGCTGGAACGGTGCAGCTTTCACGACGCACCATGGCGCGCATGATAGCAAAAAGTCCCGCACGTGTCCGCCGCGGAAAAGGCCTTACCGCTATCTGCCTGCCCGGAGCGAATACGCGGAGGTGCTGGTGGGAAATGCGCTTGGCGTCATGGGCGGGGTGCCCGATTCCTGGGCCGTTCCGCTGGGAGACAGGCTTGAAACCTACTTGAAAGGAAAAGAAAACCTTTCGATCATGACCCTTGCGGCGCGCACGGCGCGGCTGGCCCTCGCGGAATAGGGAGGCGGGAAAATGAAAGCGCTCGTTCTCTTCAGAAGCTACCACGGCAACACAAAGCAGGTGGCGGAAGCAATGTCCCGACAGATCCAGGAGCTCGGCCACGAGTCATCCATCCAGGATCTGCGCCGCAAGCTTCCCGACCTGCAGGGTCTGGACCTCATTCTCATCGGTGCCCCGACGCGAATGGCGCGGGTCAACCGCAAGGCGCTGAGCGTTTTGAAAACGCTCCGCAAGCGGGGATTCGGGGAAAAGCCCGTGGCGATCTTCGATACGTACGGACCCCTGCCGACAACTCCAGAAGAGCTGGAAAAGTCCCGGCCGTGGATAATCCCGGGAGCGGCCGGCATCATGGAGAAAACGGCCAGGGACCAGGGATTGAACGTGTACGTGAAAACCCTTCGGTGCGAGGTCCAGGGAATGAACGGGCCCCTGAAGGAGCACGAGCAGGAGAAGGCGGCCGTGTTCGCAAAAGAGCTGATTTCATCAGTTGTCCAGCAGGCTCACTGAGCTTTTCCCGAGCGGCGCAATAGCCGCCGCTATTTGATTGCACCCGTCAACTGCGGTGCGAGGAACCTCTGCAGGGCGGTGAACAGGATCAGCAGGGGAAGGGCCGTCAGGAAGGCCCCCATGATCGTCAGGTTGTAGGACGGAAATCCTTGCAGAGTGTAGATCGTCGTGATTCCGAGGATGAGGGGGTATTTGTCCGCTTCGCTCAACATGACGAGGGGGAGGAAGTAGTTGTTCCATATCGCGACGAAAGAAATGAGCACCAGTGTGGTGAGCCCCGGCAGGATCCCGGGCAGACCGATCCTCATGAAGATGGTGACTTCGCTGGCCCCGTCCATCATCGCGGCGTCGAACATCTCTTCCGGAACCTGGTTCCAATACACCACCATGAGGTACACGCCGAAAACGTTCACGATTGAAGGGATGATGATCGACCACGAGCTGTTGAGCAGGCCGAAGTTCTTGAACTCGATGAAGAGCGGGAGCGTGGTAGCGAACCCGGGAACCAGCGCGAAGCCGAGAATGAGAACGAACAGGAGCTTTCTCCCGGCGAAATGGAATCTCCTGAATGCAAAGCCGGCCATTGCGGCAAAGAGCGTGCCGGCCAGTGCGCCTGTCCCGGCATAAAGGAGGGAGTTGGACAGCCAGTGGGAGAATGCGTTGTTCCCGTATGCAAAGACATCGGTCAGATTGTCGTGGACGAAGTGACTGGGCGTGGCGGGCACAAACGTCCCCTGCAGAAGCTGGCCGAAGTCTTTCGTCGTGCTCTGTATGAGCCAATAGAACGGCAGCGCGAAGAAGAGCGAAAGCAGTATGGCCGTGGTCTCGAACCTGATTGAGGTTGCCGTTTTCATCGTTCTCCCTCACGCATGAATGTTGAGCTCCCGCGTCGATCTTCTCAGGAAAAAGAAAGAAATAACGAAGATGACGGCGGCCAGTACCAGGCCCATCGCGATAGCATGATTGAAGGCGCCATAGGAGAATGCCTGATTGTATATGTACACGGCGGGCGTGTAGTTCTGAGGAAGTGTGATGAGGATTCCCAGCATGCGAGGTTCATTGAAAACCTGAAGGGCGCCGATCATGTTGAAGATGAACAGGAGAAAAACGGTGTTTGTGCTACTTGAGCTCCAGTCTGTATAGTGAGATCGACCAGGCGGGAAGATCGAAGCTCGTGCCGTCTGGCGTGAACGCTTCCTCCTTCAGCACCACGCCCGGCTCTTTCCCCGGCTCGTTCAGCGATAGGGGACTCGGCCCGGTAATTGTGCTCCGCGTTCCTCTGCCCGAAAGCCTCATCGGGCCGAAATCGACAATGAGACGCTGCGGGCCGCCTTCCGTGTTCACGATGGCGAGTGTCAGCGTCCTGCGGTCCTCCGTGAGTGCGGCCGACACATCGAGCTTGCCGGATGGCCCCGAGAGCGTGACCGGGATCGAGCCGAACGAGTTGCGGTAGAGCTTCTGAACAAGGCCCGTTGTATCGAAGGCGGCCGCTGTCCGGGTGGTCTTGATGGCGCCGATGACGTTGACCGTCTGGGCGTAGTTGGCCATGAAGTAAAGGCCGCTGTTCCTGAAGAAGGCGTGAAACGCCCTGGCGATCCCGAGCGCGTCCTTGAGGTGGTACTGAACGCCGAGCTCCCCGTAGACGTACGGTCCGTACCAGTAGTTCCACTCGTCCATCGCGATCCGGATGTCACGCCCGGACAGCTCGGGAATCGATTTACGGTACTGCAGATGCGCCTGGGCAATACGCTCGATATCGTCCGCGAGCTGCCGCGAATGGGCATCGACATCCGCCATCTCCTTGCGGTAGATGTGCTCGCTGATCAGGTCCATACGGGCCGCGCTCTCCTTCAGTATCGTCTCGTCCCACTTGCCCACCGAGCCTACGCCGACGACGTGCGAACCCGGATCCACCTTCCGGATGGCGTCCACAACGCTGTTGTGCTTCTTGACGTAGTCTTCAATCGGCATGTGACCGAGCTGCCATTCTCCGTACATCTCGTTCCCGACTGCCCACCATCCGACCCGGAAGGGCTCGGGGTGCCCGTTCGCCCCGCGGAGCCTCCCCATGGGCGTATCCGCGGCGCCGTTGAAATACTCGACCTCGTCGACCACCTCCTTCACCGTCCCCAGTCCCGTGTTGAGCGCCACGTAGGGCTCGGCGCCGATCATGGCCATCAGTCTCATGTACTCGTGGATGCCGACGTCGTTCGGCTCCACCCCTTTCCAGGCAGGGTTCTGCCTCGGTGGGCGCCGATCCCGGTCTCCAATGCCGTCCCGCCAGTCGTAGCCGCTCACGAAGTTCCCGCCCGGCCAGCGGTAGATGGGAGAGTCGAGCTCCTTGAGCAGGGCGACAACGTCTGGCCTCCATCCCTCGAGGTTGTCCGCCGGGCATGAGGGAGACCGCCCCTATCTCGAAGCTCCCGCTCCCCTTTCCCAGGATCTCGATTCGGGCATTGTCGCTCGTTGACGGCGCGACAAAGCTCAACGGAAAGGTTTTGAAACCCGGTCCCTGCCGGCCGATGACGTTTTCAACCGCCTCTCCTGAATCCGTGACCAGCCGGACCACAACGGATGCCCCTGGATTCCCCGTCAGGACGATCCTGCCGGTATAGGCCTTGCCCTTCACGAGGGCGAGCCCCTCCTGGGAGATGCCCGCCGCGCCTCCCGCGTTGGGCAGACTGATTGTCGGCGAGTGGATGCCCGCGAACGGGGTGTCGGTGTCCATCGAGACGGTACCCGCGGGACCGACGACCTTCCACGGGGAGGCCCGAAGGTAATCGTAGGGTCCCGAACCCCAGTTGGGATCTTCCGCCGTCCCCCAAGGACGATAGCGGTCGGTGACGATGAAGAAGAACTTGCGGTCCTCGAGCATTTCCGCCCACAGGCCGCCGTAGATGCAGCGGCCCAGATGCTCGATGAACTGCCCATAGATGTACTTCGAGATCGGCGCGCCGGTTTTGTCCGCATTGAGCCTGACCTGGATTGGATCGGCCGAAGATTCGAAGAGAGTCACAAGAATAAGAAAGGGAACAAACGGTTTCATGGCCGCCCCCTGGCGGGAATATAGACAAACGGCCCGGCGTTCTCAAGGCCCCGGAGTGCCGCCGCGTGGCTTTACCGCCCTGACGGCCACCGGGATTGCCGGTAACGGCGGATCAGCGTGTTCGTCGAGCTGTCGTGTTTGAGCGGGGGCTCGGTCCTGTTCTCCAGCTCGGGGACGATGCGCCCGGCGAGCACCTTGCCCAGCTCCACCCCCCATTGGTCGAACGAGTCGACCTGCCAGAGTACGCCCTGCGTGAATACGCAATGCTCGTAGAGCGCAACGAGCTTGCCGAGAGCTGCCGGGGTCAACCGGTCCAGGAGGATCGTGCTGGAAGGACGGTTGCCCTCGAACGTACGATGCGGGACCAGCCATGGCGGGGTGCCCTCGGCTTGAACCTCCTCCGCGGTCTTGCCAAAGGCCAACGCTTCCGCCTGGGCAAAGACATTTGCCAGGAGCAAGTCATGGTGACGGCCAAGAGCGTTCAGGGGCTCCGCAAACGCGATAAAGTCGCAGGGAATGAGCTTCGTGCCCTGGTGAATGAGCTGGTAGAAAGAATGCTGTCCATTGGTGCCCGGCTCGCCCCAGTAGATCGGCCCTGTCTGCCAGGTCACCTCGGTACCCTCCCGCGTGACGTGCTTGCCATTGCTTTCCATGGTCAACTGCTGGAGGTAGGCGGGGAAACGCTTCAGGTACTGCTCGTACGGCAGGACCGCGACTGTCTGCGCGTCGAAGAAATTGTTGTACCAGAGCCCCAGGAGGGCCATGAGAATCGGAATATTGCGGGCAAACGGGGCGGTCCGGAAATGCTCGTCCATCTCGTGGAACCCGTCCAGCATGGCGCGGAAACTCTCCGGGCCGACGGCGAGCATGGTCGAAAGGCCGATGGCCGAGTCCATCGAGTATCGCCCGCCTACCCAGTCCCAGAAGCCGAACATGTTTGCCGTATCGATGCCGAACTTGGCCACCTGCTCGGCATTGGTGGAAACCGCGACGAAATGCCGCGCCACGGCGGCGGGGTCCTTCAACGCGGCAAGGGCCCAGTCACGGGCCGTGTGCGCGTTGGTCATCGTCTCCAGGGTCGTGAAGGTTTTTGACGAGATGATGAACAGCGTTTCCGCGGCGTCCAGGTCACGAACAGCCTCCGCGAAATCGGTGCCGTCGATGTTGGAGACGAACCGGAACGTCAGGTCCCGCCTGGCGTAATACCGCAGCGCTTCGTACGCCATGACCGGGCCCAGGTCGGAGCCGCCGATCCCTATGTTGACGATGCTGCGGATCGGCTTTCCCGTGTGGCCCTTCCATTCCCCGCTGCGTACCCGGGCGGCGAACTCGGCCATCTTGTCCAGCACGGCATGGACGCTTGGAACCACGTCCTCTCCCCCGGTGGTGATTGACCGGCCTCTGGGGGCGCGCAATGCGACATGCAGGACGGCCCGCTTCTCCGTGACATTGATCGCGTCTCCGCGAAACATTGCGTCGATCCTGCCCCTGAGGTCGCACTCCTCCGCCAGTTTCAGGAGGAGGGCGAGCGTCTCGTCCGTGATGAGATTCTTCGAGTAGTCGAAGTAGATGCCGACGGCCTCGGCGGTCATGCGCTCCCCGCGCCGGGGGTCGTCCGCGAAAAGCTTCCGAAGCGGCAGGGCCTTCACCTTCCTGTAGTGGGCTTCAAGGGCCTTCCATGCCGCATATTCGGTGAGACGTGCCGCACGTGTCTTTTTTGACATGTTCTCCCCTCCAGGCAGGCCGCGGGTGCGGGACGCGAAAAAAAGGGGCGGGCCGGAGGCCCGCCTCAACGGGCGGGCTCGCAGCCCGCCTCAGCAATACCCTAGTAAACCGTCTTCCAATCCGCGATGTTGGCCTTGTCGAACTTGAACGGGGGCCCGAGGAGGACCTCCGTTCCGCCGTCCGGGGCCTTCGTGATCGTGTAGTCACCAAGGCGTCCCGCCTTGAACTTGTCTCCGACCGCGCCGGTGATCTTCCCGGTAACGAGCGCCGTTGCCGTGAATGCGCCGAGGTACCCGACATCGATCGGGTTCCAGAGGAACATGTACGGGCAGACGCCGTTTTCAATGTACGTTGCCATCTCGGACGGAAGCCCGAGGCCGGTGAGGAACACCTTGCCGCCAAGTCCCTTGTCCGTGAGCACCTTGCCCGCCGCCGCGATACCGACGGTGGTCGGCGCAATGATGCACTTCAGGTTGGGGAACGACTGGAGGAGGCCCTCCGCTTCGGAAACCGACTTGTCGCGGATGTCATCCCCGTAGGCGACCTTCACGAGCTTGACGTTGGCGTACTTCGGGTCCGTCAGCTCCTTCTTCATGTAGTCGATCCAGAGGTTCTGGTTCGTCGCCTGGCTGGTGGCGGACAGAATTGCGATCTCGCCGCTCCCGCCGATCATGTCGTACGCGGCCTGGATGAGCGTGCGGCCGATCTTCTCAGAGTCCGCCTGGTTCACGTGCGTCAAGCGGCTGGCCGGGTTGACGCCGGAGTCGAGGGAGAACACCTTGATCCCCGCGTTCTTGGCCTTTGTCAGGACCGGCTGCAGAGCGTCCTTGTCATTTCCGACGATGCAGATTGCCGCAACTTTCTGTGAGATAAGCTGCTCGAGTATCTGGATCTGCGCCTCCGCGGTCGGCTGATCGGGGGCGCGCAGGATTGCCTGGAAGCCCTGCTCCTCGATGCCGGCCTTGAAGCCGCCCATCTGCTTGTCGCCGTACGGGTTGCCCGTGTTCTTGAACACGATGGCGTACTTGGCGCCGGCCGCTGCCGCGCCCTTTTCCCCTCCGCCGGACGCAAATGCCGGCAGCGCGATGGCCATGATCGCGAGGACCATGACCGCTGTGATGATGACCTTTCGCATAGACTCCTCCTTCTACGGATTGCTTTCGCCCGGTTGCTCCGGTGAGGTGATTGATTTCACCGCAGAGGGCACCGCGCGTTGAGCACCGCGAAACCTGATATTGAGAACGAGTACGGAGAGAATCAACAAGAGCCCCACGATTATCAATAGCACTTGCGCCTGTATGTTGACGAGCCCGAGCCCGTAATTGAGAAAACCGATGATGAATATGGCGAGCAGCGGCCCGGCAATCCTCCCCTTGCCTCCGGACGTGCTCACCCCGCCCAGGACGACCATTGCAATGACCTCCAGCTCATAGCCCTGGGCCACGTTGGGCCGGGTGCTTCCCATCCGCGACGTGAGGAAAAGGGCGGTGAACCCGGCCATGAGGCCCGTCAGCACGCTCACGATCATCACTACCGAATCCGTTTTTATGCCCGAGTACCGGGAAGCGGTGAGGTTGTTTCCCATGCCGTAGATCTTGCGTCCGAAGCTCGTCTTGTGAAGGAGAATTCCGAACACAATGGCACAGACGGCGAAAACGATGAGGATGATGGGCACTTTTCCGATCGATCCCCAGCCGAGGGAGGAATACCAGGTGGGGAATTGTCCCGAAGCCTGATCCGTCAATATCACGTATGCGATGCCTCGGAATATGATCATCGTTGCTAAAGTGACGATGACGGAGGAGAGCTCCTTGAACTTCGTCATGAGAATTCCGTTGATCAGGCCGCACGCGGTGCCCACCGCCAGGCACAAGAGGAGCGCGAGCGGCATGGGCAGGCCCGCGTTGTAGGCAACGGCCATGATCACGGCGGAGAGCGCGACGCTGGATCCCACGGATATGTCGATATTGCCCAGGATGATGACCATGGTCATGGGCAGCACGAGAAATGCCTTGTCGAGGAACGACATCGGCGTGCCGAGGAACGTGTCGACGTTGAAATAGTAGGGAGAGAGGGTGCTGTTGACGATGTTGACGGCGATGAAAATCAGGACGAGCAGCCATTCCCACTGCAGGAAGAATGACCGCCAGCTCCACAATTTGACCGCCCGTATCGATCGATCCATCATTGACGTTCCCTAAATGGCGCGCCTGCGGAGCGCAAAGCGCTGGTTGTTTCTCTTGACCAGCACGTTTGTAAGAACAGCGGCAAGGATGACGATTCCCTGTATTGCCTGCTGCCAGAAGGGGGATACGTTGATCAGGGGCAGAGCATTGTTCAGGATCCCCAGGAGCACGGTCCCCAGAATCAACCCCGACACTTTTCCGCTTCCCCCCGAGATGCTGACGCCGCCGAGCACCGCCGCCGCAATGACGCTGAGCTCGTAGCCCGTGGCCGTGTCCCCCTGCGCGGATGCGAACTTTGCCACCCAGAGCACGCCGGCAAAGCCGGAGAGCGCCCCCATCACGGCGTACACGAGGAAGATGATCCGGGTGCGCGGGATGCCTGAAATCGAAGCCGCGTCCGGATTGGATCCCACGGCATATATCTGGCGCCCGGTCTTCATGTGGTTGATGAAGTAGAAGAAGGCAACATTGATCACTACGGCAAAGATGATCAGGTTGCTCACTCCGAGCACCTTGCCCGTGGCAATCTGCTTGAACCCGTCCGACATCTGGTACGAGCTGACCCAGGCGCCCTTGCTGACCAGATAGGTGACCCCGCGGATGATGTTCATGAAGCCGAGCGTGGCAATGATCGGCAGCACGTTGAACCGCGCGATCACGAGCCCGATTATCGCGCCCGCCACAATGCCGACCGCTGTGCCCTCCAGGAGCGACACAATGGGAGAAATGGCCCGATACGAGTTCACGGTCAGCGCGCTGATCATGCCGGCCAGTGCGAGGGTTGCCCCGATGGAAAGATCGATGCCCCGGGTGAGGATGACCATCATCATGCCGACCGAGAGGATGCTCAGGATGGCCGTGTTGGCCAGGAGATCCCGGATATTGGACAGAGTCAGGAAGTTGTGATTGCGGATCTGGAATATGGCGCAGACGATCACGATGAAACCGAGGAGGCCCAGCTCGCGGAAGCTCTCTGAAAACGTGGCGGCGCGCCTCATTTTGCCCCCACCGTTTCCGGAATGGCCGCGCGCAGGATCTGCTCCTGGGAGGAGGCGGCGGTGTCCATGATGGCCGCGACCCTCCCTTCCCGCATGACGACGATCCTGTCGCTCATGCCGAGCACTTCCGGCATCTCGGAGGAGACCATGATGATGCCGTACCCCATCTCCGCAAGGTCGTTCATGATGTTGAATATTGCCGTCTTGGCGCCCACGTCCACGCCCTTTGTCGGCTCATCCAGGATGACGATCTTCATCTGCGCCGCCAGGATCTTGGCCACGATTATTTTCTGCTGGTTGCCGCCGGAAAGAGTGGCTGCCAGGTCGAAGACGCTGCCGGCCCTCACCTCGAGCTTTTCCGCCAGCTCTTTGGTGACCATGTTCTCCTTTTTCGTGTGGAGCCAGCCCAGGGTGCCGAACTTCTTGAGAGTGGGAAGAGTAACGTTCTTGGAGAGCTCCCAATCCAGCACGAGCCCCTGCCGCAGCCGGTCTTCCGGCAAAAAGCCGATGCCCTTCTCGATGGCCTGCGCAGGATTGGAAATGTGCAATTCCTCGCCGTCCAGCACCACGCGCCCGCTGTCCGGGTTGCTGACGCCGTAGATGGCCTCGCACACCTCGGTGCGGCCGGCGCCGATCAGCCCCGTGATTGCCAGGATCTCTCCCTTGCGCAGGGAGAACGACACGTCCTTGAAATAGCCCGTTCGGGAAAGGCCCTCGACCTTGAAGATCTCCTCTCCAATGGAAACCTTGCGCTTGGGGAAGAACTGGGTGATCTCCCTCCCCACCATGGCCATGATGACATCCTCGCGGCTGATCTCATTGAGCTGCCAGGTGCCCACGTACCGCGCGTCCCGAAATATGGTGACCCGGGTGGCCAGGCGGTACATGTCTTCCATGCGATGGGAAATGAAGATGATGGAGACGCCCTTGTCCCGCAGGCTCTCGGTGGTGCGGTACAGGTCTTCACTCTCACGGTTCGTAAGGGGCGCGGTCGGCTCGTCCATGATGATGATGCGCGCATTGCTGGAGAGCGCCTTTGCGATCTCCACGATCTGCTGCTGGGCCACGGAGAGGTTTCCCATGAGAGCCCGGGGGTCGAAATCCGCGTCCAGCCGGGCGAGCAGCTCTTCCGCCCTGCCGTGCAGGTCCTTCCAGTCGATCTTGCGCGTGAAGGGCTGAATTTTCTCGTGCCCGATGAAGATGTTCTCCGTCACCGAAAGGTCGGGGTAGCACGTGACGTGCTGGTAGATGGCCGCAATCCCGAGTCTCTGGGAATCCGCGGGGCTGCGTATCTCCACCGGTGTCCCGTTGAAGATGATCTGCCCGGCATCCGGCTGGTACACGCCGGTGATGACCTTGATCAGCGTGGACTTTCCCGCCCCGTTTTCTCCGATCAGCGCGTGGATCTCTCCCGGCTTCAGATCGAAGTGGACGTCATCCAGCGCCCTCACGCCGGGGAAGGTCTTCGTGATATGGTGCAATTCCAGAATACGCTCAGCCACTTTTATGAGCTCCTGTCAACATACCCTGAGACATTCGATCCCCACGAGACGGGAGAGCTTGTCGATCCGATCCGCGATATGCCCCACGCCGATTGCGCAGTGGTGCGCGGGTCCCGCTTTCGACCATCTGTCCGTGAACTCCCGGGCGGACAGGGGAAAGCGGTACCTGCTGTTCGTGTTCCCGATCTGGAGGGTCGGGCCGGGCACCGATTCGCCTTCCGCAGTGAGCAGGAAGGTCTTTCCGCCCCTGCCCTGCACGACGGAAAGAAGCGTGACCGGGCCGTTCCTGACGCTCATCTGGATGGAGAGGCCCCTGCCGGGCTTCCCGTGGTAGACCGGAAGAGGCACCAGCCCCACGTCCCCCTCCGCGATGGCCGGGTGCGCCGGACCGTCATGACCCCACAGGACCACGTCATCGTCGAAGTCGATGACATAGAGCTCGGAGAAAGATCCGCCCGCGCCGAAGCAGTCCATGATCTTCATTGCCATGACGTTTTTGACTTCGCACTCCCCGGCCACCGGCACGTGGTGCGCCGTGAGCAGCGTGTTGCCCGCGATGACCGAGGTGACGATGTTCTCGTGCTCGTTTCCGTCCACACCTTCATAGTAGTATGCCATGGCGCCCAGCCGCTTGTCAGCAGTCAATCGGTCCAATGCGCACGAGGTGGTTGCCGCGCGGGTGAGCTCGGCGGGCGAACATTCCGCGGACACGCTGAACTCGTCCTGGAACTGCGCCAGCTTCCGCGCCACTTCATCCGCGCCCACCTGGTCACGATGATGCTTCAGGAGGTCCATTTCCAGAAGCTCGAAATGGCAGCCGAAAACATCCGCCATCTGCGCGACGTCCGTGTAGACGTCCAGCATGCCGCCGTAGTAATGCCCCAGGATGCCGATGCGCGTGTCGCGGATCTCCTGCCGGACGATGACGGCATCCACCCACGAGGCAATCTCTTCCCAGGCGCGGCCTTCCTTCAGCCAGCCGGTGACCAGGTGATAGTCGATCCCCGCCCTGTTGAATACGTTGGCGATCTCCGGCACGCAGCAGGCCTGGCAGTGCGCAAGCCACTCGCCGGTCATGACGCCGCGGTCACCCAGCGCGTTGAACTCCGCATAGTTGAGGGAAGAGACCGGCTGCAGGTTCAGCACGATGAGGGGGACCTTCGTGCGCTGCGCAACGGGCAGCACCGTGTGGGAAAGGGCGTACGTCGAGATGTAAAGGAAAATTGCGTCGACCTGGCGTTCACCGAAAAGGCTCGCCGCGGAAAGGGATTTGTCCGGAGTGTCCACGAGCCCGGCATCCACCACCTCTACCTGCAGGGAAGAAAGACGCTCCGCGATGTAGCCCTGGTATCCAAGGAGCCGTTCTTTCAGTCCTTTGAACTGGGGCCAATAAGTATCCAGGCCTATGCCGAACAGCCCGATTCTTCCGCGATTCTCCATTCCGTCCTTGCATGATTATCTATTGAAGTCTCGACGGCGTGAATGGACTATTCCTGCACGCAGATGGAGGAAACCCTGAAAGATGGACAAAACTTGCCGAGAAAGCGTATTTTTCGTATAACAATGCGGATGTCCCCGGGAGACCTGAACAACAACAAGGCATTCTTCCGCTACCTGACCTACAGCGAAGAAGACGAGAAATGGCAGATGGTCTGCACGGACGCCGGGCATATCGAGATCGGGCCAAACACCCCCTATCCGCCGCACAAGGAAGGCCACCCGCAGCCCTTCAGGTCGGTGGCGGTGGGCCGGACGCTGACCGAATACCAGATCATCTATATTACCAAGGGCCGCGGCATTTTCGAATCCAACCATAGAACGCACGTCGTGGTGCCCGGCTCGATCATCATAGTTTTTCCGGGCGTCCCCCACTTCTACAAGCCCGAGTACGAGGTCGGCTGGACCGAGTACTGGGTCGGGTTCAAGGGACCTCACGTGGACACATTGTGCCAGCACGGTTTCCTCTCCCCCAAGAAGCCGCTGTACGAGGTGGGATTGCAGAACAGCCTGCTTGCCATCTACACGCAGATTCTCGAGCTCGTCCAGAACCAACGCCCCCTTTACCAGGTCAGGGCCAGCTCATATGTCCTCACACTCATCGCGGAGATACTCGCGCACGAGCGGAAAAACGTGCAGTACACCCATTCGGAACAGCTCGTGGAAAAGGCCAGGTTCCTGATGGAAGAGAACATCTACAGCGAGATCAACCTCAATGCCATCGGAGAGATGCTCGGCGTGAGCACCTCGCATCTGAACGCGGTATTCAAGTCATACACGTCGATGACGCCCTACCAGTACTTCATCAGCATCAAGATCAGAAAGGCAAAGGAACTGCTGGAAAGCGGGGGTCTTGCGATCAAGGAAGTGGCATTCCGCCTCGGGTTCGATGACCAGTACTATTTTTCAAGGCTCTTCAAGAAGAAGGCGGGCATCCCCCCTTCGCGCTGGAGCTCTTTCGTGCATCAGTAAGGGCCGCGGCCGCCCGGGCGGCCGCCTGCTGTGCGCCTCCTCTCTTCAGGCGAGATACTTTGCCCTCAGCGCCACCTTGTTGATCTTGCCGACGCTGGTTTTGTCGATTGCATCCACGAACCGTATCTTGATCAGGAATGCCTCGCGGGGCAGCACGCCCTTGTCCGCGTAGTTCTTCACGTGCGCGGACAGCTCCTTCTCCGTGGCCTTCTGATCCTTTTTCAGCACGACGAGCGCCACAGGGATCTCTCCCCAGGTGACATCGGCCTGGCCGACTACCGCGGACTCTGCCACGGCTTGGTGCGTGGAGAGGATGTCTTCGAGCTCGAGTGACGACAGCCACTCCCCTCCCACCTTGATGATGTCCTTGCTGCGGTCCGTGATGCGGATCGACCCGGCGGTGTTCCTGCAGGCAATGTCCTGCGTGTGCATCCAGCCGCCCTCCCAGAGCTTCTGCGAGTTGGTCTGGTCCTTGTGGTATCCCTGGGTGAGCCACGGGGCGCGCACCACGATCTCTCCGCTCGCCTTGTCGTCAGAGGGCACTTCCCCGCCTTTCTGATCGACGACCTTCAGGTTGACAAGGGCGAACGGCCTGCCGGTGCGGCAGCGCAGGTCGGCCTGTTCCTCCATTCCCAGCTTCAACTGCTCCGTGCTGAGCTGGCTCAAGGTCAGAACCGGGCATGACTCGGAAAGGCCGTAGCCGACGGAGACGTCCACCCCCCGCTTGAGAGCGGCAATGGCCACGGACCGGGGAAGGGCCGCTCCGCCTATGAGAACCCTCCAACCGGAAAGATTGACCGCCGCGGCGGCCGGGCTGCTCACCAGCATGTTCAGGATTGTCGGGACACAGTGGGAGAAGGTGACCTTTTCCTCCGCAATGAGCTTGAGAAGAATCTCCGGCACATACTTGCCGGGATAGACCTGCTTGACCCCGAGCATGGTGGCCACGTACGGGATCCCCCAGGCGTGCACGTGGAACATCGGCGTGAGCGGCATGTACACATCTTCCCGATGGAAGCGGCCCTGCGTGACGGATGTGGCGAGAGTGGCGATGGTGCCAAGAGTATGCAGGACGAGCTGGCGGTGGCTGAAGTACACCCCCTTGGGCATGCCCGTGGTCCCGGTGGAATAGAACGTCGTGGCGCGGGTGTTTTCGTCGAAATCGGGGAACTCCTGCATGGGCTCTGCGGATGCCAGCAGGGCTTCATACTCAGCGTCAAGCGTTACCGCGGGAGGCGCGCCGGTTTCGTTGATGAGGACGAACTTCTTCACCGTGTCGATCCGCCCCTTGATCTGGTCCAGTATCGGAAGGAAATCCGAATTGACGATGATGACCGTGTCCTCGGCGTGGGAGATCGTGTAAACGAGCTGCTCCGCGGAGAGACGCACATTGACCGTGTGAAGGACGGCGCCGATCATGGGCACTGCAAAGAAGCATTCAAGGTACCGGTGGCTGTCCCAGTCCATCACGGCCACCGTATCGCCCGGTCTGACCCCGATTTTTCCAAGAGCCGTGGCGAGCCGGCGGACCCTTTCCTTGAACTGCCGGTAGGTGAAGCGCAGCGTCCCGCGATAGACGATTTCCTGGCTGGGGTTGTCCACCACGGGGGCGAACATGAGATTCTTGATCAGGAGGGGATAGCTGTACGCTGATTCGGTTTTGAAAATAAGATTTTCCATTTTATCTCCTCGGGATGAGTGAAACCGAAATGGCGGATCTTGACAACCAGGGGAGTATGCTTCTCGATCATATCCAGATTGGAAAAGCCGCGGTACTTTTCGGCATCAAGCCACTACAGCCTCTATCGCCCCTCTCTCTGCGAAAGGCGCGTCTACCTGATCGCGCACGGTGAGACCCTGCCTCCGGCATCCGATTTCGACGTTTTGCTGAGGGACCTGGGAGAGCGGCATGAAAAGGAGCACCTTGCCGCATTTCCGCGGTACAAGGACCTGAGCGACGGCAATCTCGCGGACCGCGCGCAGCGCACGAAGGACGCGGTTGCGCAGGGCGTGCAGGTGATCTACCAGGGGGCACTTCGCGCGGCCTTCCCGGGGACCCGGGACATCGTGTCCGGCAGCCCGGACTTCATGATCCTTGACGGGGAAAGCTATCGAATCAGGGACTGCAAGCTCGCCCGGAGCATGGGCAATGGCAGGCACCCCGAGATCGATCTCCAGCTCCAGACCTATGGGTGGCTCTTCGAAAAAACGTTCGCAAAGCAGCCGTCGGCGCTGGAGGCATATCTCGGGAACCGCACCATTGTTTCAACGCCCTACCGCGGCGCCGAGAGCGCGGTGAAAGAGATTGCCCGGATCCGCGAGCTCTCCCTGCGGGAGGAGGAGCCCTACGATCCGGTCGGGTGGACAAAGTGCAGCGCCTGTGCCTTTCGCGAGCGGTGCTGGTCCATCGCGGAAAAGGCGCATGACGTGTCCGTGATCTACAGGGTGGACAGGGGGACCGCGCGGGCCCTCCGCGACAAGGGGATCACGACTTACGACCAGCTCCTGGAGCGCATGGACGTCAAAGGCCTGGCGAAACTGAAAAGACCGTGGGGCCCCCGCACGCAGAGGGTCGGCGGGCAGGCCGTGCGGATTCTCGCACAGGCACGGGCGCTTGCCGAAGGCAGGGTGGTCAGGCTCGGCGGCTTCGTTCTGCCGCGTGCAGCGAGCCTCGTCATGTTCGATCTGGAAGGCATTCCGCCCCAATACGAGGAGCTGGACAAGGTGTACTTGTGGGGCGCCCAGGTGTATGGAGCCGGGCGGTCCCATCGGTCCTTACACGCCGGCGGTTGCCGGGTTCGGCGCTGACGGAGACCGCGCGGGATGGGAGCGATTCCTCTCCAACGCGCGGGAGATCATGAAAGAGCGCGGGCAGGTCCCGTTCATCCACTGGCATGACTACGAGAAAAACAAGCTTAAGGAGTATATCGCAAGGTATGGAGACCCGGACGGGACGGCGGCCCGGGTTCTCGACGCGTGTTTCGACCTTCTGACCGTGGTGCGGGACAGCCTCGCGCTGCCCGTGCCCAGCTACAGCCTGAAGGCCATCGAGGGACTTGCCGGTTTCAGGCGGACCATGAAGGAGTATGGAGGGGACTGGTCCATCGGACGCTACATTCGCGCGGTGGAGAATGAGAACGAGTCGGAACGCGGCGCGATCATGGAGGAGATCCTCCGCTACAACGAAGAAGACCTCAGGGCAACGTGGGCTGTCTTCCAGTGGGTGAAGGGGCTCCTGTCACAAGGAGTTCTTGACTTCGATTCCCAGCAGGCTCTCCCAGAGCTGGACGATGGAGGGCTGTGAAAGCTTCCCTTTCCCCGATGCCCTGGCTGCCGCGTCATATCAGGTCCCTCCGTCGAGCAGGGTGAATACTTTGAGAAGGGCGGAATCGTCTCCCACGTTCCCCGGGAACACGATGTAGGGAACGTCGTTCCATGGCCCGCTGCCGGCAAGCCGCCAGACCGGGACGCCTTTGATCACCTGGCCCATGACGTCCGCAGCCTCCACCCCCAGGGCGCTCCGCGCCACCTCGATGCTCGTGATCCCGCCCTTCGCAAGGATGTAGCCCGGTCTCCCTTTGATGCGGCGCACCGTTTCACACAGTCCCGCCATGACTGCCCTGCCGGTTGCCAGAAAATCCTCGGACTGTTCCCGCGCGCGAGAAGTATAGACCACGGGTGTTGTCCCCCGCTCCAGAGCTTGACTTGCTTCCTGCGCGGCTCGTTCGATCCCCGTCGGGGATATCTGCAGCTCGATTCCCTGGACTCGCCTGGCGCGCAGGAGCATTTCGAGCTGACGGGTGGTTTTCGTCACGTATGAGCCGATGATGATGAGCCCTGCCCTTCCCGTCGGCTTGATCTTTTCCCGGGTCAGGAGAGGCCGATCCTCGAGGCCCGCGCGCACCTTTACAAAAGAGGCAGCCGTGCGATAGACGAAGCGCTTGCCCCGGCTTTCCGCTTCGATGATGCCGAGTGCCAGCGCTTCCAGGTCTTCGTAGCAGGCCGCATTCGCGACAATCGGGATTCCTTTCTCCGCCCGGGAGAGGACGTCTGCAGCGCAGGCGGGGCCCTTCAGCCTCAGCTCCCGGATCGGGATGGTCATGACGTCACGGGCTTTCACGGCCCCCCTGGTCTTTTCTTCCACCCAGTCCCTGAGGTCGCTGTGCCGGAAGCCGAAGTCAGGGTCCTGCGCGAACTCGGTCAGGTGAGCCGCGACAAGCTCCGTCCCCTCATCCACCCAGTGGACGTCATTGATGGTATAGCGCCCAGCCTCGAAGAACGCGGGCACAAGGATGACTCCGTCGATGGGGCGGGAGAGCGCGGACACGAGCGCCGAGACCTCGGCGGGAAAATGGCCGCGCAGGGTACTGTCACTGCGTGAAGCGACGACGAGCTCTACTGCCGCCTCCGCGGATGCCTTGCGCAGATTGCGGCCCAGCTCGGCGGCAAGCCCCGCCGCCTGGGCCTCGGGCAGACTGCGGGAGTTCGTGGATATATAGAACACCGGGTCCTCGCGGCGGAGCGCCGCGGCGAGTGTCGGTTCCGACCAGTCCATGTAGACCCGCACGTCGTGGACCGTCTGCGTCCCGGTCGGGTCATCGTCGATCACGATGAGCCGCGTTCCCGACTTCTCCAGGCTGCTCCGGATCGCGGCGCGGGCGCCGGGGATTCTCATCGGCGCGGGAAGCCGCGAAAGCGCGGCGGCAAGCGTCATGCGCCGGGGCCGCCCCGCCCGTTCTTTTTTGCGCAATGGAGACAGGCGCACCCTTTTGGCTTTATGAACTCGTTGAAGTACTCTTTGCCATAGTCATATGAGAGCTCTTCTCCCGCGGCGATGTTTCTCTTCGCGTATATGAAGATTTTCAGCCGGGTGACGTACGCCACGCAATTCGGCCTGCACGAGTGGTTGATATAGCGGCTCAGGTTCTCCCGTCCGCTGCCGTCAACGGTCCATCGTCTGTTCACCTGGAAAAGGTAGCGGCTGTTGAGGAGATCCGCTTCCGCGTTCGACAGGAGCTTGCCCGTGTATTCAATGACAAGGTCCCCTTTTGAAAGGCGCCTGCTCGTGAAAAGTCCCAATCCGATTGGCGTTCGTCTCAGGGCAAACTTGCCGTTGGTTCCTCCCATGTGAGTGGCCTACTTTGTATCAGACATTCCTCGCCGGCGCAACAGCTCGTGCGCTTCCCGGACGCTTCCGCAGGCCAGCGCGCTTCTCAATTTGTCGAAAACCCCCAGGTCGGAGGTGTGCTCCTCTGCCCCAGCTCCGGATCCGCCGCAATTTTCCGGCTGATCATTTTTCCGATAATAGGGTATAGTGCACGGGTCCGGCGAACGAGCATCCAATGACGGAAGAGAAAAAAGCAAGCTTCGACAAGCTCCTGGAACAGAAATCCATCCACGAATTGTGGTCGTCTCACAGTGAAGAGTTCTGGTCGAAGGACCCCTACTACCATCTCCGCCTGGGAAAGAAGGCGGACACGATCGGCCAATCCATGTTCGCCCACGACATTTTCAAAGACGGCCTGCGGCTCTTCCCCGGCCATCCGCGCCTGACCCAGCTCTACAGCCTTACCCTGATCAAATGCGGGTTCCTTCTCACTGCCCGGGACCTGCTCACCGACATGGTGAAGCACGGGCATTTCGACGAAGAGACGCTGGGCATTCTCGGCAGGGTCCACAAGGAGATGTGGCTGATCGAGGGCGGCGGCGCGCCCGATCACCCGCACCTGGTGAAATCCCGGGAGCTGTACCTGGGGGCTTTCAACCGCAGCAAAGGCTTCTACTCAGGCATCAATGCGGCAAGCCTCAGCCTGATCATGGGGGACAGCGTGAGGGCCGAGCGGCTGGCGCGGAAGGTGATCCGGCTCTGCGCCGCGGCCTGGAGAAAAACTCCACGCGGTGACTACTGGACCGTGGCCACAGTGGCGGAAGCGTTCCTCCTGCTGGGGCGCCAGGAACAGGCGGCCAGGTATTATGGCATCGCCAGGGCACGAAGCGCGCAAAACTATTCCAACCTGGCCAGCACCCGCCGGCAGCTCAACCTGCTTGCACGTTATACAGCGGTCGACCCGAAAGTCATGGAGACCCTGCGTATCCCGCCCGTGGTGGCATTCACGGGCCACATGCTCGACCAGCCGGGCCAGAAACGACCGCGTTTCCCTGAGACCTCCGCGGAGCCGGTGAAGCGGCGCATCGCGGAGATACTGGAAAAGCTCGACGTGAGAATCGGCTTTGCCTCTGCGGCGTGCGGAGCCGACATCCTGTTTCATGAATGCCTTCGGGAGCGCGGAGGGGAAAGCAACGTGGTGCTCCCGTTCGCGCGCAAGGACTTCCTGGAAGCGAGCGTGAGCTTTGCGGGTCCCGAATGGGTCAAGAGAGCGGAATGCATCCTTTCCGGCGGCTCGGTCGTGGAGCAGGCCACCCGGGGCGGGTACGGCGGAGAAGACCAGTTATTCGCGTACGCCAACCGGTTGATCATGGGCAAGGCGATCCTGCGGAGCCGGTTCCTGGAGACGGAACCGCTTCTTCTGGCCGTGTGGGACGGAGCGCGCGGCGGGAAGTCGGGAGGAACCGGCGAAAGCGTCGAGACGTGGAAAGCAAACGGATTTCCGTACGTGGTGATCCACCCTGCAACCGCGGCGGTGAAGGAGCACGCGGGCAGGGATCGGAAGCAGGCAGGCAGGACGCCGCCGGCGGGCAGATCGAGGGCACGGGGCGAAAGCTCAGCGCACACCGGGCGGCAGACCGTTGCCATCCTTTTTGCCGACCTGGTGGGGTACAGCCGGCTCCAGGAGGAGCAGATACCGCACTACGTGCAGGGCTTTCTCGGCGGCCTGGCCAAAACGGTTCAGCGCGCCGGGCATGAGCCGCTTTACAAGAACTCCTGGGGGGATGCGATCTGCTTCATGTTCGCCGATCCCCTGGAAGCGGCTGAGTGCGCCCTGTCAATGCGTGACATGGTCCGGCACACCGATTGGGCCAAGCTCGAGCTTCCGAAGGATCTCACCATCCGCATCGGCCTGCATGCCGGGCCCGTGTACAGCGTCCGCGAGCCGCTCCAGGAAAGGCGCAATTTCTTCGGCTCCCACGTCAATCAGGCCGCCCGCATCGAGCCGATCACCAGCCCGGGCAATGTCTATTCGAGCGAATCCTTCGCCGCCCTGCTGCTGGCGGACAGGAGAAACGTTTTCGACTGCCGCTACGTCGGCGTCATTGTTCTGCCGAAAGAATTCGGAAGCTATCCGATATATCATGTGAAGCGAATGACGGAAGTGGGATAGAGGTATGGCAGCAAAGAAGAGGAAAAAGAAACCTGCACCGCGGAAAAAGACCGCCCGTAAACGCGTGGCAAAGCACGCAAGGAAGAAGACCGTAAAGCGCGCCAGGAAAAAAACCGCAAAGCGGACCAGGAAGAAGGCCGCCAGGCGGACAACCCGCCGCGCCCCCAAGCGAAAGGTGAAGCGGAAGAAGAAGCCCGCCCGGCGCAAGACCTCTGCAAAGCGCAAGGTCGGCCGCAAGGTCCGGCGCAAGACCGCAAAGCGCAAGATCCGGCGCAAGCCAATCCGCAAGACCGCCCGCAAGCGGCCCAAATCGGCCGCGCGAAAAAAGAAGAAGCCTGCGCGGCGCAAGGCTTCAGCCAGATCGCGGTCCGCGCGGAAACGCGGAAAAGCGCGCCCGACCGCCCGAAGACGAACCGCGAAGCGCCGGCCCGCGGCGAGGAAGATCCGCAGGCAGCCCGCGCGCAGAAAGTCCGCAGCCAGGAAGCGCAAGAAACCGGTCCGCCGCTTTCCCAAGGCTCCGACGGCCGCGGCGCGTAAACCCGCGCCCGGGCTCACCCTGCGCAAGCTGGCTGCCCGGCTGACCCCGCAGATCAAGCCCCCGATCGAAGCCTACAGCGGCAACAAGCCTTACATTTTTGCCAGCTACTCCCACAAGAACATCAAAGAGGTCTTCTGGTGCATCAAAAAGCTTGCGGAGAGCCGCTACAGGATCTGGTATGACGAGGGGATCGAGCCGGGCAACGAGTGGCCCGAAGAGGTGGGCCGGGCGCTCACCGGGTGCCGGCTGTTCCTCGTGTTCATGAGCCCGGCGGCCATGGATTCCCGGAACGTGCGCAACGAGATCAACTTCGCGTCAAGTGAGAACAAGAGCATGATGGTCGTGTTCCTCCAGCCTGCCGAGCTCTCAGAGGGCATGCAGCTCCAGATCGGGACCGTTCAGTTCATCCACAAGAACGAGATGACGGAGGCGGAGTTCCTGGACAAGATGAAGAAAGTGCTGGACCCCGAGCTGCGCATCTGAGGGCCGGGCGCGGTGCATCAATCGAGGTGGATCGCGCGGCCCGTCCGGGCGGACTCGACCGCGGCAAAGCAGATCCGCAGGCTGTTCACGGCATCCGCGACGTGGGCGGAGAGGTCGATGTCCTCGGTGATGGCCCGGTAGAGATACTCCTGCTCGCGCCGGCACAGCTCGTTGTGGTCCGGCTCGTCGGTGATGTGCACGACCTCGTCCTTCTTCGCCTGCAGGCCGTTCGCGTCCGGCGCGCTGGCGTGCACGATGATGCGAGTCCACCGTGGTGTGCTTGGACACATCCGAGGGGTCCACCCGGCTTGCGTCCTTGTCGATGCTCACGCATCCCTTCGGTCCGATCACGTCCTTCACGAAGAAGGCGGTCTTGCTCATCATGGGGCCCCAGCCCACCTCGTACCAGCCCACGGACTTGTCCTCGAACACGACCTGCAGCGCGCCGTAGTTGCTCGTCGTCCGGGGCGATCTCCTCCGAGACCCGGGCCGCGATGCCCTGGACCAGGTCGGGCTTCGCGCGCGTCATCTGGCACATCACGTCCACGTAGTGCACGCCGCAGTCCACGATGGGCGGCACCTGGGCGATGAATGACTTGTGCACCTCCCACTCGTGGCCGTAGCTCTGCTGGTTGAGGTTCATGCGCATGATCAGCGGCTTGCCCAGGGTCCGGGCCAGCTCGATGAACTTCGTCCATGCGGGGTGCACGCGCAGGATGTAGCCGATCACCAGCTTGCGGTTCGTCTCCCGCGCGACACGGGCCACCTCCTCCGCCTCGGCCACCGTCTTCGCGATGGGCTTCTCCATGAACACGTGGCAGCCGCGCCGCATCGCGTGGATGGCGTACGGGGCGTGGGTGTCGGCGAGCGTGTTGATGGACACCACGTCGGGCTTCAGCTCCGCCATGGCCTTGTAGTAGTCCGTGTAGACAGGAATGTCGAGCTTGAGGTCCGCGGCAAGCTTCGTGCCGCGCGGTCAACGTTCTTCGCCACGACGAACCCGACCAGCTTGAAGCCGGGCAGCTTCGTGTATCCCCGGGCATGGGAAGCGCCCATGCCGCCCACGCCGACGACGAGCACCTTCAAGGGAGAACGCAATGGACACCTCCCCGCCACGCCCGCATTCTTGACACCACCGGATGGCGACTCTATATTTATACACGATCGTCGGGGAAATGTGGGTTTCTGGTCAAAGGTCGAATCGACACAGGAGGTGGTTATGAAACGAGGTCTTGTTCTCGCGCTCGCCATGGTGCTCGTGGTATGCGCTCTGCCCGTCTTCGCTCAGAAAGTCACTCTCACCATCGAGAGCTGGCGCAATGACGATCTGTCCATCTGGACGGATCAGATAATCCCCGTCTTCGAGAAGCAGAACCCGGACATTCACGTGGTGTTCTCACCGGCCGCACCGGCGGAATACAACGGCGTGCTCAACACGAAGCTCCAGGGCGGAACGGCCGGAGAGCTCATCACCGCGCGCCCATTCGACGCGTCTCTCCTGCTCTTCCAGGCGCACAACCTGGCTGATCTGACCGATCTCCCCGGCATGGCGAACTTCAGCGCGGTCGCCAAGAGCGCCTGGATCACTGACGACGGGAAGCATGTCTTCGCGGTACCGATGGCGTCGGTCATCCATGGTTTCTTCTACAACAAGGACATATTCGACGAGCTCAAGCTCAAGGTTCCGGTCACAAAGGCCGAGTTCATAGCGGTTCTCCAGGCGATCAAGAAAGACGGGAGGTACATCCCGCTCGCCATGGGCACCTCGGACATGTGGGAAGCCGCGACCATGGGCTTCCAGAACATCGGTCCGAACAACTGGAAGGGAGAGGAAGGCCGCATGGCCCTCCTCAAGGGCAAGGCGAAGTTCACCGATCCCGCCATGATCAAGACGTGGACGGAGCTCGCCTCCTGGGCGCCCTTCATGCCGCCCGGGTTCCAGTCAGTGAAATACCCGGATTCGCAGCAGCTCTTCACCCTGGGCAAGGCGGCAATCTATCCGACCGGCTCGTGGGAGATCCCCCAATTCGAGAAAGACGCAAGCTTCAACCTCGGCATCTTCAAGCCGCCGGTGGAGAAGCGCGGAGACCCCGTGTACATCTCCGACCATACGGATATCGCGATGGGGATGAACGCGAACGCAAAGAATCCCGCTGCAGCCAGGAAGTTCCTCCAGTGGATGACCACGCCCGAGTTCGCGACTCTCTACTCGAACGCTCTGCCGGGATTCTTCTCGCTCTCCAACGTCAAGATTACCCTCAAAGACCCTCTCGCAAACGAGTTCCTTTCCTGGCGCGGAACCAGCAAGTCGACCATCCGCAACTCCTACCAGATCCTTTCCCGCGGGACCCCCAACCTCGAGAACGAGCTGTGGCGGGTAAGCGCGGCCGTCATCAACGGAACGATGACCCCGGCACAGGCCGGCAAGGAGATTCAGGCCGGTCTGGACAAGTGGTATAAGCCATCGATGTAAGCATCTTCTCCAGTGAGTCTTCCCGGCGGCCCGCGCCGCCGGGATATTTTCCAGCGCATCTCGACGTGAGGGATTCCAATGCTGGACGTGACGCATGCGAAGCGCTTCCCAGTCTATCTGATCGTCTTCCTCGGTCCGGCGGTGGCCGTGTACACCCTTTTCATGATCTATCCCCTGCTGGATTCGCTGCGCTTGAGCTTTTTCGCAACGACGCCGGACAACCGTGAAGTCTTCAACGGGCTGGGCAATTTCCGCACGCTCTTCGGAGACAGCAACTGGGCGCCGCGCTTCTGGGGCGCGCTGAAGAACAATTTCGTTTTTTTCTGCGTCCACATGCTCGTGCAGAACCCGGTAGGGCTTCTCATTGCCGCGCTCCTGGTCGGGAACATCCGCGGCCGCGTGTTCTACCGGACGGTGCTCTTCATGCCGACCGTTCTCTCGGTGGTCATCATCGGCTTCATCTGGCAGCTCATCCTGAGCCCCCTGTGGGGGGTGACGCCGACCATCCTGAAGACCGTGGGCCTGGGGAGCCTTTTTCAACCCTGGCTGGGGCTCTCGCAGTCCGCACTGGTCACGGTGGCCCTCATCTCCGTGTGGCAGTTCGTGGGCATACCGATGATCCTCTTCTATACGGCCCTGATCGGGATCCCGGACGAGCTCCTGGAGGCGGCCAGGGTGGACGGGTCCACGAAGCTCCAGATCTTCTGGCGGATCAAGTTCCCATTGCTGCTTCCGATGGTCGGTATCGTCGGTGTCCTCACGTTCGTCGGGAACTTCAACGCATTCGACCTGATCTATACGATGAAAGGAGCACTTGCGGGTCCTGACTTTTCCACCGACATCATGGGCACGCTCTTCTACCGGACCTTCTTCGGACAGCAGCTCCAGATGGGAAACCCGACAATGGGAGCGACCGTGGCCACCATGATGTTCCTCATCATCGCCGTCGGGGTATCCCTCTACACGCTGTGGCGCAGCCGGGTGCAGACCTACCAGCTATGAGAAAAGGATTGAGAAATCCGCGGCGTACCGGGGCGTTCGGAGCCCGCCGCGGAATGCGGGACGCAGTCCCGCAGATAATCCTGATCCTGTTCACGATCATGGCGCTCTTCCCGATCTACATGATCCTCAGCAACTCCTTCAAGCTGAGAAAGTTCATCTTCGGGGCCCCATTCGGAGTTCCGATAGGGAAGGCGTTCAGCCTCATCGGCTATCAGACCGTCCTTGCCAGGTCCCACGTGATGCTGAACTTCGCCAACAGCCTGGTCGTGACCCTTTCCTCGCTCTTCCTGATCCTCTTCATCGGGTCATTGGCCGCCTATGCCCTCTCGGAATACAAGTTCACGGGATCGGGATTTCTCGGCTTTTACCTGGCCATCGGGATCATGATTCCCATCCGGCTGGGCTCGGTGAGCCTTCTGAAGCTGATGGCGAGTCTCGGCCTCGTCAACACGCTCCTCGGGCTCATACTGATCTACGTCGCGCAGGGGCTTCCGCTCACTATTTTCATCCTGTCGAGCTTCATGCGGCAAGTGCCGGATGAGCTCAAGCAGGCTGCCCGCATCGATGGCGCGACCGAATACAGGATATATACGTTCGTGGTTCCCCTGGTGCGGCCCGCCCTCGGATCCATCGGAATCTTCACGATGATCCCGATCTGGAACGATCTCTGGTTCCCGCTGATCATCGCCCCGGGCGCGCGCACGGCCACCATCACCCTCGGCGTGCAGCAGTTCCTCGGCCAGTTCGTGAGCGACTGGAACGCGGTCCTGTCTTCCCTCACCATGGCCATGGTCCCCATCCTCCTGATCTACCTGGTGTTCTCGAGACAGCTCATCAAGAGCATCACCTCGGGGGCGCTTAAATCATGACGAGGTCGGGGTAGCCTCTGACGGCGTTCTCTCCTCCCCTCTCCCCTGGTACTCCCGGAACACCCTCACCAGGTCCTGCAGCGGCTCTTCCCGCTGCCCGTCGTGCGCGCCTTCAAGGGTGAAGACGTTCAGGTTGTCCATTGCGCGTGTCATGGCCACGTAGATGAGGTTCCGCACAAGGGTGTCACCTGTCTTGTCGTCATAATCCCCGCGCGGCGGCAGAGCCGGGAGGAAGAGCAGCACGACGGCGAAGTCCAGGCCTTTGCTCGAATGAAGGGTGGAGAGCCTGATCGTCTTCTCCTGCTTGAAGGAGAACTCCTCGTCGCGGATATTGGCGTACTGGTAGCCCGCGTGCCCGAGCATATCCCCAATGGTGACCAGGTCGGTCCTCGCGGGGGCGAGCACGGTGAGGTTCTCCGGATCGTAACCGAGGGTGTCGATGAAGAGCGCGGCCTTGCGCAGCAGGAGCCGCGCGAGCTTGTCCCGGCTTGCCGCCGTGTACAGCTCGGGGATCGGACCTTCACGGAAAGCCACGCTCGCCGCTCCCTCGTCATCGTCCAACCCGGAGAGCTTCCGATACGCTTCCGCGATCTCCTGGATTGCCACCGTGTTGCGGAAGCTCGTGTGCAGGACCCGGGACCTTCCGGCAATGTCCACTCCCGGCGCGCTTGTAGGGAGAGCTGAGGCCGTAGATGCTCTGCCCCGTGTCACCTGCCATGATGAGACCGCGCTGCGTCATGAGCTTCAGCGCCTTGAGATCGGCGGCGCTGAGGTCCTGGGATTCATCCACAAAGCAGAAATCCAGGTCCCTGAGCCGGGCATCATCCGGGTGGGCCTGGAGGTGCTCGATCAGCTTCGTGCGCGAATAATTCTTGCTCAGGAGGCCGCTGTTCTCCATCTCCGCCTTGATCCGTTCCTGGATGGACCATACCGTCTCCCGCTGGCCCGCGGAGAGCGGCTGGCGCATGCCCTTGCGCGGGATCATCTCCTGCACGTATTCCTGGCGCGTGACGAGATTGCCGAAGATGAAATCCTCGATCTCCACGGACAGCTCCTGCGCGGAGAAAAACCCCGTGGTGTTGAGCTTCTCGGCAAGCTTGGAGATGACGGCGTAGTCCACCCTCTGGCCCTGTCCCAGCATCCGCAGACGGGCCTGGAAAAAGCTGTCAGCCGTAAAGATGAGGTTGTCCGCGTCCTTCGCGCTGAGGATCTCCGCAACGTAGCGGTCGTACTTCACCAGCGTATTGGTGTAGGTAAGGAAGAGGATGCGGGGGCCGGTCTTCAGCTCGAGCTCGCCTTCCCGTGCGCGCCGCAGATTCTCCAGCGCGTGCAGGAGCACGATGGTCTTTCCCGTGCCGGCGCCGCCGCGGATGAGGAAGTCATGGCCCGGCCGCACCGCATCCACCGCCTGCCGCTGCTCCGGGGTGAGCTTCATCACGCTGCGCTCATAGTCCATCCGCGTGCGCGTGTAGAGAGAGAAGCGGCGGACGTGCTGCACGTACAGGTCGAGGTCCCGAAAGGCCTCGAGCTGCTCGGAGAGCCGCCTCTTCTGGAGCGTGAGATCGTTCAGCTCCCTGCGCAGCTCATCCACCCTGCCCGCCTTCGCATCCGCGCGTTCCTTCTCCCTTTCGAGCTCCGTGGCAAGGCGCATGCTCTCTCCGTCCAGCTCGGCCAGCCGCCACTTGTCCTTTGCCCACTGCTCCGTCTGCGCCAGCAGCTTCTTGTTGTCCCGCTGCGCGATGAAGAGCTCGTATTGGACGCGCTTCAGCTCCGCGCTCTGCTCGAGCGGCGACTTCTTCTCTTCCCACGATTCAAGGGTGCGCTTCAGGTCGGCAAGCCCTGGAGCCTCGAGGCGGCAGAGCGCGCAGAAGCTCAGGAAATTGTGGGTGGCGGCCCGCACCTCCTCCTTGTCCAGACGGAGGAACGAGTGCCTGACCTGGTTGGTGAGGGCATGCTCCTTGATGAGGCGCGTCACGGTCTTCAGGTCTTCAACGGGGCATCCCCGGGACTTGAGGTGCTCGCCGTATTCCCACAGGAGATCGGGGAAATGGTCGATGCTCGTCAGCCGGGGAAGATCGTCGCAGACATATGCTTCGATGAAAGAATGGAGCGCGAGGACGAAGAACCCTTCATCGGAGCCTGCCAGCCGGACCAGGCGATGGATGCGGCCCTCCAGCTCGTTCACCGTGTTCCGCGCTCCCCGATCACGCGCGCGTATCCAGCAGCTCGCGGATCTTTGCCAGGAGCTCCTGCGAGCTGAATGGTTTCTGCAAAAAGTCCGAGCCCTGATCGAGGATCGCGTGGTGCAGGATCGCCTTCCCCGTATACCCGGACACGTAGAGCACCTTCACGTGCGGAGAGATGAGGGCGAGATTCCGCGCGAGCTCCTTTCCGCTCATCTGGGGCATGACGACGTCGGTCACCAGCAGATCCACCTCGTGCTCCCTGGTTGCCACGCGCGCCAGGGCGTCCATGCCTCCCGCGGCCTCGATGACCAGGTAGCCATTCCTCTCCAGCACCGTCCGCGCAAAGGCCCGCACCGCCTCTTCGTCTTCCACCAGAAGGATCGTCTCCGTGCCGCGGTGCGTCGCCGGTCCCGGGAGGGGGGCCGGCGCCGGGACGCTGGCCTCCGCCGTGCGCGGGAAATAGATCGTGAACGTCGTGCCCTTGCCCGGCTCGCTGTAGCAGGTAATATGGCCCTCGCTCTGCTTGACGATTCCGTACACGGTGGAGAGCCCGAGTCCCGTGCCCTTCCCCTGCTCTTTCGTCGTAAAGAACGGCTCGAAAATATGCGACAGCACCTCCCGATCCATGCCCACGCCCGTGTCGCTCACGGCGATCCGCACGTATTCACCCGCTTTCACGTCCGCGTGTTCCCTGGCGTACGCTTCGTCGAAGACCCGAACGGATGTCTCGATCGTCAGCTTTCCGCCTTCGGGCATGGCATCCCGCGCATTGACCACGAGGTTCATGAGCGCCTGCTCGATCTGTCCCGGATCCGCCCTGAGGTTGCCCGTTCCGGGATGGAGGAATGTCCTGAGCTCGATGTCTTCTCCGACCACCCTTCCCACGATGGTTTCCAGGGCGCGCACGAGCCCGTTCGTGTCGATCACCTGGGGTATGAGGACCTGCTTCCGGCTGAACGCGAGGAGCTGGGAGGTGAGAGTGGCCGCCTGTTTTGCCGCCCGGGCGATCTCGCCGATCTGCGCCTCCACGAGGCTCCCCTGCGGCAGATCCGCCCGCGCAAGGTCGCAGTAGCCGCTGATGACCGTGAGGAGATTGTTGAAATCATGCGCGATGCCGCCCGCCAATCGCCCGATGGCCTCCATCTTCTGCGCCTGCATGAACTTTTCGGCAAGGGATTTCTCCTCGGTGACGTCTTTCCCGTACAGGTTGATGTAGCCGCCGGCGCGGATGGGCGCGATGGTAAGGGCGAATGTTTTCCTGCCTTCGCGCACCTCGATCTCCCGCTGCTCTCCCGCCTCCCAAGCCTGGAGGAGCGCGGGCAGGTGCGCCGAGGGTATTCTGCCATCCGGCGCGCCCACCCATGAGGCCAGCAGGCTGCGGCTCGAGGCATTGTGGTAGAGAAGAGATCCTTCCGGCGTAACGCGCATGACGGGGTTCGGGTTCTCATCCGGAAACCGCGCGAGATTCAGGATCCGCTCCTCCGCGCGTTTCCTGTCCGTGATGTCTCGAATCGTGGCGAAAATCATCGGTTTGCCGTCGAGCTGGAAGAGCCGGTTGCTGATCTCCACGGGGATCTTGCGGCCGTCCTTTCTGACGTGCATCCCTTCCCAGACCGCGCGGCCCTCGGCCGTGAGCTTTGCCATCGCCGCGGGCACGGCGGCAAGCCCCTCAGGGGCGTCGATGTCGTTGGTGCTCATGCGGAGAAGCTCCTCGCGCGTGTACCCGAGGCGCTCGCACGCCACGTCGTTCACCTCGACAAAGATTTCCGGCTGGCCGTCTGCGTGGTACTCGTGGACGAGGATGGCGTCATTGATGCTGCTGAAGAGCAATCGGTAGCGTTCTTCCGTATTGCGCAGCGCCTCCGGTGAAGGCGCACCGCGGAGCGCGCGGGCGAACGCCGTGATACGGTCACTGAACGACCGTCTTCCCATTCCCTCTTCCCCCTGCTAAAACGAACATACACCCAAAGCGCGGGAGGGAACAATGGATTCAGCGAAGCGGATCGCGGCCGAAATCCTCGAATTGGCGGACGTCAGGATAGGCGGAGACCGGCCGTGGGACATCCAGGTACACAATGAGCGCTTCTACGCACGCGTGCTTGCCGGCGGCTCCCTGGCGCTCGGCGAGTCATACATGGATGGGTGGTGGGACAGCGACGCGGTGGACGAGCTGCTCGCGCGGATTCTCTCCCATGACCTGCAGAAACGCGTGCGGCCTTCACCCGCGATGCTCCTGCTCGGGCTCAGGGCCGTCCTGCTGAACCTGCAGCGGAAGAGCCGGGCATTCAACATCGGCCGGCGACATTACGATCTGGGCAATGACCTGTATTCCCTCATGCTGGACAAGGGGATGAATTACAGCTGCGGCTACTGGAAGCGCGCGGACAACCTGGACGCGGCCCAGGAGGACAAGCTCGAGCTTGTCTGCCGGAAAATCGGCCTGGAAAAAGGGATGCGGGTGCTCGACATCGGCTGCGGCTGGGGCGGATTTGCCCGGCACGCTGCCGAACGGCATGGCGCCGAGGTTGTCGGCATCACCGTGTCCCGGGAGCAGGCCGAGCTGGCGCAGGAACGCTGCAGGGGTCTGCCGGTCCAGATCCGGCTCCAGGACTACCGGGATGTGAACGAGCACTTTGACCGGGTCGTATCCATCGGCATGATCGAGCACGTGGGCTACAAGAACTACCGGCGTTACATGGAGATCGTGGCAAAGTGCCTGGGATCGGACGGGCTCTTTCTGCTGCACACGATCGGCGGGAACCTGTCCGGCCGGGTGCCCGATCCGTGGTCCGACAAGTATATCTTCCCGGACAGCCTGCTGCCCTCTGCCCGGCAGCTCACTGCCGCGGCTGAAGGGCTCTTCATGATGGAGGACTGGCACAGCTTCGGGCACTACTACGATCCCACCCTTCTTGCCTGGCACAGGAACTTCACCGCCGGCTGGGACAGGATCAAGGAACGCTACGGGGAGCGCTTCTTCCGGATGTGGAGATTCTACCTCCTGACGAGCGCGGGCTCCTTCCGGGCGCGGCATATCCAGCTCTGGCAGATCGTTTTCTCTCCGCTCGGCCGTTCCCGGGTCTACGAAAGCGTTCGCCTCTGAAGAGATCTCATCGACGCCGGGATTCCGTATATTCTACCGTGACGCAACGTGTACCCCGCCGTGATTGTTCCGTGACTATTGCCATGTATTTTTGTATCGAATCTCAGGGAGGTATCAGGATGAAGCGATCAGGGATATCCATCGTATCGCTGGCCTCGATGGCGGCGATGCTTCTCATAGGCGCGGCGAACGCCGCGGCAGAGTTTCCGAATCCCCCGGCAGATACGCCGGCAATGATGAAGGGCACGCAGACCGCCGTGATTGCGGGCGGGTGCTTCTGGGGCATGGAGGGAGTCTTCGAGCGGGTGAAGGGCGTCGTGGACGTCACCTCGGGGTATTCGGGCGGGGAAAAGAACACCGCGCACTACGAGATGGTCGGCTCGGGAACCACGGGGCACGCCGAGTCAATCCAGATCCACTACAATCCCGCGCGGATCAGCTATGGGACCCTGCTCAAGATCTTCTTCTCGGTCGCGCACGACCCCACGCAGCTCAATTACCAGGGTCCGGACCATGGGACCCAGTACCGCTCGGCGATTTTCTACGCCAATGACGGGCAGAAGCAGGTTGCGGAAAACTATATCCGCGCGCTGGACAAGGCGAAGTTGTTCCCGAAGCCAATCGTGACGCAGGTGGTGCCTTTGAAGGCATTCTATCCGGCGGAGGACTATCACCAGAAATTCCTCGACAACAATCCCAACTACCCCTACATCGTGTACTGGGATCTCCCGAAGATCGCTGACCTGCAGCGGTCCTACCCGGAGCTGGTGGCAAATCCTAACGCGGGCTGAGCACCAGCCTGTCGGGTCTCGATGAAATGAGCGCCGCCTGGTCCCACCAGGTGGCGTGGTAGCGCACCTTGCTCCACGCGTCGATCATGTCGTCGTAGTGCCGGTTGCCCGTGTGGCCGCTCTGGCCGGTTGCGTTGATCACGACCGAGGCGGACAAGTCCGACAGGTCGATAATCTGGCGCATGGAGGAGATAGCGTATACGTCGAACGGCGCGGTCGGTTTCCAGTCCGTCATGTAGACCTGCTGGAAACCGCCGCCCACGGGAAAAGGACCGCGATTGAAGATCCGCTCGATGAGGCGAATGCCTGACTTGCCGAACGTCAGGTTGCGGAACACCGCGGTGTGCGCCCTCCCCCATCGCCATTTCCGCGTATCATTTCCCTGGGCCTTGCTCCCCCGCTTGACCGCTGATTCAAAGGCGCGGACGAGGATGTCGTCCCGCGTCTCTTTGACATCAAGGGTGGTCGTCCGGTCCCACAGCGGGTGCGTCGGGTTTTTCAACATGAGAAAGACGGTGTTCATGAGCCGGGAATTGCTCTCAAGGGCTGTGTCAGGATTCCAGAGTCCCCCGGGCAGCTTGTCCTTGAAGATTTCCTCTATAAGGGACTGCCAGAAATAGGCGTACACCGCCGCCCCGGTGCTCTCCGGTTGCATCCTGAAATCCCACTTCATGAGGAGATCACGCGCCCGCGCGGATTCGCCCTTCAGAGTCAGGCCGGCCAGGTAGGGCATGATCTCCCGCGCGGAGGTATTGAGAATGTCTCTCTGCATGGCCTCCATGTCGAGGAGGGAGAGCTTCCTGCCCGCTCCCTCGATCATTTCCACGATGCGCCGCGCCCGGTAGCCGCTATCGAAGTCCCGGCTGATAAAATAGCGATAGCTGTCGCTCGTCACGGGATTGTTGGCAGTGACCACGTATCCTTTTGCCGGGTTGAACGACCAGGGAAGCTCCTCGAAAGGAATGAAACCGGTCCACTCATATTCGTCCGTCCACCCGGGAGAGGGGACGGAGCCGTCTCCTTTTCTGCGGATCGGGATCAGGCCCGGGGTCTGGTACCCGATATTCCCGTCCACGTCCGCATAGACGAAGTTCTGGGAGGGAACATCCCAGAACCTCAGGCTCTCGCGGAAGTCCGTGAAGTTCCTGGAATCGTTCAGGCCGAGCACCGACTGAAACGTGTTGTTCGCCTGCAGGGCGGTCCAGCGGAGTGACAGCGCCTTGAGCTCGAGGTTCATCGGGAACTCGCCATGGGGATTGATGGCGAATCCGCGATATCCGGCAAAAGCCTCCTGGTCCGTGATGAGAGGGCCGTGCCGGGTCTCACGCGCCAGTATCACAACCGGTTCGTCCTGGTGCAGGACGCGGATCTCCTCGCGATGGATTTTCATGTCCACCCACCGGCCGTTCACCTCGTATTGATTGGGGTTTTCGGGATTTATCCGCTCGATATAGAGGTCCTGCACATCAGGATTCACATTTGTGACGCCCCAGGCAATCCGGTCATTATGCCCGACGACGACTCCCGGGACCCCGGCAAAGGTGAAACCCCGCACGTGGAAGGTTTCCCCGGCCCGCTTGCCCATCTGTGCGTCCTGGGCGGAGCAGTACAGGTCAACCTCGTTCCAGATGGAGGGCATCTGGATGCCCAGATGAGGGTCATTCGCCAGGAGCGGCTTCCCCGAAACAGTGCGGGACCCGCTGATTACCCAGTTGTTCGATCCAATGCCCGGCCCGATGCCCATGGCCAGGGCAGAGCCGGGATCGAAACCGCCGACAAGACGCGTGCTCACGCCCGAGAGAGCGGCGAGTTGATCTGCGGTTGGTGACGGGTAGGCAGCGCCAGAGGCGCCCCAGGAGGCGCCGGAGGCGCCCTTCTTGAGGAGTGACTGCTTGAGCTCGCTGTCCGAAACGATGAAAGGCATCTCTCCGGCACGGTATGTGCCGAAAAAGTCTCGTGTCAGGGAGAGACCCAGCTTCTGGATGAGATCGATTGTGTACATTTCCCGGCGCATATTGGCGCCGAGGTCCTGGGACATCAGCTTGGCCCAGGTG
Organism: uncultured Spirochaetota bacterium; assembly: GCA_963820435.1. Lineage (GTDB taxonomy): Bacteria > Spirochaetota > Spirochaetia > SZUA-6 > Fen-1364 > Fen-1364. The sequence goes on from CAWGAC010000009.1 coordinate 46,127, forward strand.
AGGGAGTTCTGAGGCACCCACGGCTCGATCTCGAACTTGACGCCCTGGAGCTTGAGCAGGGCAAACTCCAAGCTGAGCTTCCGCGCCGGTCGATTCAGGATGTACGCGTTCACCCCGTCCGCGTAGGCCTGGAAAACGTCCCGCGCCTCCTGGCCCATTGCCGCGTAGTCCAGGTCTGCCACCCGACGGAAGCCCACGGTACGAAGGTAGATGTCCGTGCCCAGCGTCGTCTTCCCGAACAGCTCCGACAGCCGGCCTGAGCCGATCCTCCGCCAGACCTCCATCTGCCAGAACCGGTCCTGGGCGGTCACGAATCCCTGCGCGAAGTAGAGGTCGTGCATGTTCCGCGCCCGGATATGGGGCACTCCAAGACGGTCACGGAGCACTTCCACGGGCTCGGTCAGTTCCTTGACGGTCAGCGTGCCCCGGGTCTGGGGGAAGGAGGCCCGGACGGTGAGGAGCGCGGCCACGCCCGCGAGCACGACGATCAGAAGGAGAGCGCCCAGCGTGATGAGCAGGATTCTAATCGGCTTATGCATACGCTTTCCCTTCCCCCGGCTTTTCTTCCTTGTAGCGCGTCAGGAGCATCAAGTCAACGACGGCGTGTGGTATTGCCATGGTATGAACCTCGCATGATAGTATCCCCGCATGCCCAACTCCGATTCGTGTGACTCTCGCAGGCACCTTCTGGTGCCCATCCTGAGCGCTGTCCTGTTCGTCATTGCGTTTCCCCTTGCGACGTACCTGGTGCCCGGAGGTGTCCTGTTCGGGGCGTTCATGGTCATTCCCCTCACGCTCATCGCCTGGAACCGGGGCGAGCGCACGGGAGTGAGCGCTGCCGTGATAGGCATTTTCTACACCGAGCTGGTGTTTTCATCCGTGCATTTTCTCGTGCACCGCAATCCGGTCACCCCTTTCTGGGCCATGGCCTCGTTCATCCCGCCGCTCATTTTCCTGTTCGTCGGGATTGTCGTCGGCAGGCTGAGCAATACGCTCCGAGAGCTCCGCGCGACAATGGCGGCGCTGAAGGACAGCCATGCGCACCTGCATGCCGTGCTGAATGCAATACCCGATCTGCTTTTCGAAGTCGACAGGGAAGGCCGATTCTACGAAGTCCCTACGCCACATACCGAGCACCTGCTCGCCGCACCTTCAGTCTTCATCGGACGGACGATCGTCGAAATGCTTCCCGCCGACGCCGCGGCCATCAGCATGAATGCGCTGGAAAGGGCCTCCCTGAACGGGGAAGACAAGGGGGCCATGTACACAATGAACAGTGAGACCGGCACCCGATGGTTCGAGCTTTCGATCTCGGCGATCGGCGATTCCCGGGCGGAGAACGCGCACTTCATCGTTCTCGTCCGCGAAATCACGGAGCGCAAGAAAGCTGAAATCGAACGCAAGAACCTGGAGGAGCAGTTCACCCAGGCTCAGAAGATGGAAGCAGTCGGGAGGCTGGCGGGAGGCATCGCGCACGACTTCAACAACATTCTCATGGTCATCCTGGGCTACTGCGACCTGATCAGGGAAGTGCCCGAGGACCGGAGAGAGGTTCTGAAGGCTATCGGGATCGTGCGGGACTCCGCGGAGAAGGCCTCCTCCCTCACGCACCAGCTTCTCGCGTTCAGCCGAAAGCAGATCATTCAGCCCGCCGTGATCGACCTGAATTCCCTTCTCAAACAGTCGGAAGAGCTGCTTCAGCGGGTCCTCGGGGAGGACGTCGGATTGATCGTGCGGCAGAGCGATCGGCCGTGCAGGGTGAAAGCGGACACGGGCCAGCTCCAGCAGGTGGTGATGAACCTGGCCGCCAACGCGCGCGACGCAATGCCCGGGGGAGGAAAGCTGACAATCGAGGCGCACACCGAGGAGGTGCGGGCAGGAGCCATCGCCGAGAGGCCCGACATCGTGCCCGGTGCCTATGCGGTGATGTCATTTTCCGACACGGGAGCGGGGATGGACGCGCAGACCATCGCCCGCATTTTCGAGCCGTTTTTCACTACAAAGGAGCTGGGGAAGGGGACCGGGCTCGGCCTGTCCATTGTCTACGGGATCATCGAGCAGGCCGAGGGGTACATCACGGTGACCAGCCAGGTGGGCGCCGGGTCCACCTTTCGCGTTTACCTCCCTCTCACCCTTGATTCAGGTGAAACGCCGGATTCATCAAGGGGCAGGCCGCACCGGGGCACCGAGACGATCCTTCTCGTCGAGGACGAGGATGCGGTGCGCGACTTGATCCTGCTCAACCTGACCAGCCGTGGATACGCCGTGCTGGAGGCCAGGAACGGAGCGGAAGCGGTGAAAATCAGTCAGGACCACAAGGGGCCCATCCATCTGCTGCTCACGGACGTCGTCATGCCGGGAATGGGCGGCGGAAAAGTGGCCGAGCACGTGAAAGCCTCGCGCCCGGACGCGCGGATACTCCTGATGACCGGCTACACGAGCAGGTTCGAAGAGCTGGAGCAATCCCTTGGTGAACCGCTGCGCATCCTTCACAAGCCGTTCGACATGCAGGAATTGCATCTGTCGGTCCAGAAAGCGCTCGAGGGAAAGCCCGGCTGAACCGGGAGCGCCCCGCCGGGCCCTTTTTTCGCTTACCCTTGCGCGGAGGGCCTGCAAATTCGATAATTTCGAATAGGCGGGCCCTGAGCATGAAATCGGAAACAGAGCTGAGAGACGAATTGAGACAGGTCGAGACGCAGATGGGGGGGATTGTCAGGCGGGTCAAGAGCGTGGACGCGGTGCTGAATGTGAACCTGAGCTCCCCGCACGCGCCCGGATCCGTCGCCGCGATCAAGGAGTATCTCGCCTGGCTCGACGGCGTCGAGGCATTGGGTCTCTCATACGTCAATGGGAATATCGTCACGCAAAGGCTCCGGCTTTTCTATACGCGGCCGGAAAAGCGGGAAACCAGGGACTCCGATCCTTATCCACGCATGAGGGAAGTGAAGAACCTGCTGGAAGCGGTACGGCACAAGGACCAGGCGAACCTCGTTCTCCTGCGGGCAAGACGGCACACTCTGAATGCGCAAATACAAAAACTGGAACGGGACACCCGCAGCCGCGCGGGGCGTCAGAGCGGTTTCGATGAGCTGAAAAGACGGATCCAGTCCGCGATCTGGCTCCAGATCACCGTCGTCGTGCTCATCATTCTCTTCGCAACCGTGCTGTTCGAATCATTCAAACCCGAGATCATTCACTTCGTCCGCACAACAGTCGGGTTGCGGGACGGCCCCCCCGGTCCCGCGGCTGTCAGCACGCAGGAGCAGGGCCGACCGCGCACGGGGCGCGAGAGAGGGCTGTCCGGCCTGGAGCGCTAGGATGGGCAAGTGTCCTCATGATCCGGAGAGATCAACCTTCATCACTCTCGACATCAATTCAAATGGCTTGGAGTGCGAATCCGCCTGATCAATGGTCCCTGCCATGTAGAGATTGAGTTCTTCAGAATAGTAGAGGAACGACCCGGTAGAGCCGGAATGACCCCATAGAGGGAGCATATGAGAGACCAGGGCCAATGGTGCAGGAAGCTTGAAGAGCATCGTTCCATAACCATATTTCATGGGAAACTCAAGCTTGCGCCAATTGTGCATCAGTCCGAGTGTGTCCGGCCGAACAATCCTGCCCTCATTCAGGGCTTTAAGAAAGGTGATCATTTCTTGAGCTGTAGAAACGATGCCCCCATCAGCCCAATAAGATTCATGTGCGCGGATTTCGCTGATGTTGCGGTCTTTATAGAAAACGTCCGCAGGAGAAGCCGGTTGAACCGGCCTACCTTCAAAATGCCCTACAAGCCAGGTATTTTTCAAACCAAGCGGAGCAAAAAGGAACTCCTGGTAGACCACCTGAAGCGGCTTACCGGTTATGACTTCGATGATCTTTCCCAGCAACTGGAAATTCGTGTCAGAGTAGGACGCTTTCGTACCTGGCGGGAAATTGGCCTGCATGTCCTTTCGCGCCCGTTCAATAGTTTCGTCCACAGTCCAGACCCGATCCGGGTTTTCGAGGGACAGGTTAAAAAGGCTTTTCCCATCCTTCCCTTTCTCAGAGTAGTAATCCGCTATGCCTGAAGTATGCGACAGCAACTGCCTGATTGTGACTTCGTGGGAGTAGTCCCGCCCTTTGTATACATGAATGCCCTGGATCAGTTCCTCGGGAAGATATTTCGCCATTGGATCATCCAGGGAGAGTGCTCCCGTCTCATACAATCGCATGATCACCGTTGCGGTGTACAACTTCGTAATGCTGGCGATGTAGATAGGAGTTTCCGCGGTCATAGGCACCTGCCCATTTTGGTGGGCTATTCCCGCTGCGCCCGACCAGGAAAAGGAACCGTCACCTTTCATCACAGAGAGGACACAATTCTTCACCGATTTGTCCAACAGTCCGGAAATCAGGTGCTGCATCTCCTCGCGCGCACCAGTGGTCGGTCTTCGCGCGGCACAACTGGGGAGCATGACAAGTACAAAGAGTGCAAGTGTGACAGCTGCGAATGCCTTGATTATCTGTTTCATATTCAGTGCAGGAATAAGTCTCCTGGTCCGACTCATGTAGTCCGTGTACACGGAGCCAAAGTGACCGATCAAGGCTTTTTCTTCGACGGAAATGCGATAGAAAGTTGCCGCAGACGGCAAGACCAACAGGACAAGAAGACTGAGCCAATTCTGCAGGGCCAAGCCCAACCCCACGAACGTGAGTAGACTGCCAAGGTAGGACGGGTGACGGACAATCCCGTATAACCCCTTGTCAATGATCTTGTGGTCCTTCACAATTGCAACATCAACGGTGAATTGCTGCTTGAGAGTTGCAATGGCCGTCAGCCGAACTATCAAACCGACAACCATGAGAAGACATCCAAGGTAGCCGACAAACGGAGAAAGCGCCAAAATTCTGCCGGCACCGCCGACAATCGCGGGAGCCAACTCTGTCGACACCGCGAAGGCAATCGAAACAACTGTTGCTGCCCTCATCGCAAGCAGGCTGAGTCTGTCTCTGGCCTCCAGGGGTCCCCGAGAACGCTTACGAACACTGACGCGGACCTCCGTAGTGAACCACACAACAGACAGTGCTGCCGTCAACCAGCCTAAGACACTCATGTTATCCTCCTCCTCAGTGGATCTATATGACGACCAGCTTCTTCAAATAGATCCTTCTTCATGTCCGTGCTCCTTCCTTGCGTTTCAGGTCTGGGATATTCTCGAGCTCGGCCAGCTTCTTCGCGGCCCAGCGCGATACCATCTCGTAGTTGGCAATCCCATAGTCCAGGGTTGCCTTCCAGCAAAATGCTTCCAGCGGTTCGCCCCGGGCGGCGTATGCTTCTGCCGTTTCGCGAACCGAGGACCGGAGATTTGCAGCTTCCGCTTCCGACTGAGCCATAATCGCCACGAACTTCTCCCGAACGGCCGCCTTTCCGAGACCGGCCTGGAAGAACAGCTTGAGCAGGAGCGCACTCTTGACCGCTCCGGACCGCTCCGCCGGCACCTCGCCCAGCCAGCGAGCGAGTTCGACTCTGCCTGCATCGGTGATTTCGTGGAGAGTCTTGGTCATATGCCCGTGCTGGACTTTACCCGAAGCTCTGATCAGGCCGTCCGCCGAGAGGCTGTCCAGCTCCCGGTAAATCTGGCTCGGCTGGGCTGTCCAAAAGTGACCCAGGGAATCGCTGAAAGTCTTCATGAGATCATAGCCCGACCTCGGCAGATAATTGAGCAAACCCAGTATTCCGTGCCTCAAGGACATCAACTAGTCCTCCTTTCTAATAATCTACTTGTAGAATATAAACTTTTAGAGTATTCGTCAAGTACTTTTTAGCAGAAAATTTAAGAAACTCACAGTTGCAGGGCAGTTTACGCAGAGGGTCGCCAAGACGGGGTTGGTCAGGGAAAGTTCAGCAATCCCCACAAGCGTCCCATGGGTCTGGGGTACGTGAAAGGAGTGACGCGGTTTGGGCTAATTATCCGGCGGGCAATAGATCTCTAGTTCAGGCTTCCCTCGAGCCTTATCGGGAAGATGAACCAGCCGTACGGCGTGCCGCACTGGATGGTGCCCGTGACGGCGAACTTCTTGTCCGGGGACTGGGCGAGGTTGAGAGCCATGCCGAGGGTCTTCCCCGGGGTGTTTTCCATGCGCAGCGTGACGATTCCCGACTCGCCCGGCTGCATTTCCGTGGACTGCTCGGTATGGAGGAGACTGTATCTCCTGTCATTGAGCACCAGGAAAGTCTGCACCGTGCCCACCGAGAAAGCGAAGGTGTTGGTATTCTTTATGCTGAAGGTCAGCGCAAAATAATCGCTGAAAGGCACCCCCTGAATCCCGACCAGGGCGACAACAGGCACTTTGGGAATGGGGATGGTGATGGTCTCCGTGAACGGGATGGGGTCGAATCCGTTCTTTGCCGCGGGATACACTTCGCCTCGGAATGTCACGCGCACGCTCTCTTCTGAAAGGACATCCACAACCTGCTTGGCAATGTCATCCATGCCGATCTGGAACGGGAAAGTGACGGTCTGATTGCCGTCTCCGTTGGTGCGCTTCATTCCGTTGAATGAGTCGGCGAACAGCTCCTTGTCGAACAGATCCACCGCGTAGTCGACCCGTTCGAAGTCAAGGGGAATGGTCATGACGTTGTGGATCAGTATCTTCGCCTGGAACTTCACCAGGTCAGGAGTAAAGGAGAGGGATTGGAGCTGGCTTACCCGAACGGTCGGGGGAGCGGAAACAACAGGTCCCTGGCTCGCGCAGCCCGCCAACAGGACGGCCAGGGCGCCGCAGGCCAGGAACAATTGCAACGTCTTCTTCATGAGGATCCTCCTCCGTGTGCGAGCGTGGATCTCCAGCCTACGAGGAGGTCTCCGCACTGTCAACTAAGCGAGCAGGTTCACCCTGGTGCCGGTCTGCTCATCATTGGGGTTGATCTTCAGGGTCTGGGCCGGCTGAAGGGCCGTCTTCTTCACGTCATCCTGGTCGCCATCCGGTTCCTGGTCCATCACCGTCTCGGGTTTTGCGGGCATCATGGCGTTGCGCGCGGCCCACTGCCACTGACCGCTGTCTGCATTCCCCTCTATTCTCATGGGTATTGCCTTCCTTATATAGCAGTATATGCATCTATCCACCCGCTGTCAATGGAAGCGGCGGAAGCGGCGCCCGCTCATCCCTCGGCAGGAGACGCAATATCGGGCTCCTGCTGCGTCAGGCAGTGGAGCGTTCCCAGGCCCCACACGAGGTCGACCGCGTGGATGCCGACCACCGCGCGGCCGGGAAACAGCTCTGCCAGTATGCCGAGTGCCAGGCGGTCGTTCGGATCGTTGAATGTCGGAACAAGCAGGGCCGTGTTGGTGACGTAGAAATTGGCATAGCTGGCGGGCAGCCGCTGGCCCTGCAGGTACAGCGGGGCGGGCATCGGGATGTACGCAAGCTCGACCCTTCCGCCGTCCTCCAGTCGAAAGCCTTCGGCTCGTTCGCGGTTCTCTTCAAGGGCGCGGTAGTTGGCATCCCGAGGATCGGACTCGCGGCAGAGGACGAGCGTTGCGGGACCGACGAATCTGCAAATGTCATCGATGTGCCCATGCGTGTCATCACCCGCGATACCTTTCCCAAGCCACAATACGTTCGGGGCGCCGAGATAGTCGGCCATGATCTCGCGAAGATCCTCCCGGCCCAGGCCCGGATTGCGCGCCTGGATATTCCCGTCCAGCAGGCATTCTTCCGTTGTGACCACGCTGCCGCGGCCGTTGACGTCGATGCTTCCGCCCTCCAGCACGACCGGTTTTCATTGAAAAGGACGGGGAATAAGGCCCGCCGCGTGGCGGCCGCTGCGCGCGCGGGAATCCGGCAGTCCAGGTCCCAATCGGGGTACTTGGCCCAGGCGTTGAACTTGAATCCGGCTATCGCGAGCTCCGGCCGGGGCAGCTCGCGCTTGAGATGGATCGGCCCGGTATCCCGGGTCCACCCGCGATTGGTGGGGATGCGAAAGAATTCGACCCTGCCGGGATCCACGCCGACCCGGGTGAGGATGCGCCGTGCCTGCTTTTCGTGGGCGGTGGTGTTCACCAGGATGCGGAGGTTTTCGCTCCGCGTCACTTTGCGCGCTATCTCGCCGTACACCCAATGCACCGGCGCAATCTTTCCCGGCCAGTCTCTGCGGTTATGCGGCCATGCGATCCATGTCGCGGCGTGCGGCTCCCATTCTGCCGGCATCCTGAATCCGTTCGAGGCGGGTGAGCCATGGAGGAGGGTTCGGCCTGTCATTCTCTGTCGATAAACCGTTTTTCGATGCCCTGGTAGGAATCTATCCGCCGATCCCGCAGGAAAGGCCAGTTGCGCCGCACCTCTTCAATGCGTGACGGGTCGACCTCACCGAGGACGATCTCATCCTTGTCAGCCTTTGCCTGCGCGATCACTGTTCCGAAGGGATCCGCGATGAAGCTCGCGCCCCAGAACTCGATTCCCGCGCCGTCAGACGGCTTCTCGAGCCCCACGCGATTGACCGCGGCGACGTACACGCCGTTGGCAATGGCATGGCCGCGCTGGATGGTCTGCCAGGCATCGAGCTGAGCGCCGCCATGCGCCGTCTTCTCATGCGGGTGCCAGCCGATGGCCGTGGGGTAGAAGAGGACGTCGGCGCCGCGCAGTGACGTGAGACGCGCCGCCTCGGGGTACCACTGGTCCCAGCAGATGAGAGTGCCGATCCGTCCGACGGGCGTATCAAATGCCCGGTATCCCAGGTCACCCGGCGTAAAATAGAACTTCTCATAGAACGCCGGATCATCCGGGATGTGCATCTTTCGATAGATCCCTTCGATCCCGCCGCCGGGCCCGATGACGGCGGCGCTGTTGTGATAGAGGCCGGCGGCCCGGCGCTCGAAAACGGGCACAATTGCCGTGATCTTTTTTTCTCTCGCAACGGCGCCGATCGCGTCGGTCGAAGGACCGGGTATGGTCTCCGCAAGGTTGAAAAGCTCCGCGTCTTCCCGCTGGCAGAAGTAGCGGGTGCGAAAAAGCTCCGGCAGGCAGATGACCTGGGCGCCCGCCCCGGCGGCTTCGCGGACGAATTGCACGGCTCTCAACAAGTTCACGCGCGCATCGACATCCGCCGCCATCTGTACGAGGCCCACGATGAACGGGTCGCGGTGCTTCATAGCAGGTGAGCGTACACAAAGATCGATTTCTGTCCAAGCGTTGCCGCGAATGTCGCCAACTCCGCCAGGAGCGGAAGGGAGCGACCGCGATAGACATTCGCGGATATCAGTGGCAAAGTGGGTGGATGAGATTCGAAAACCTGCTCGCGCCGCGCACCCGGGTCATGGGCGCAAGCGCCATCCGGGAGATCCTGAAAGTCGTGGCGCAGCCCGGCATGATCTCTCTTGCCGGCGGCATTCCCGCGCCGGAGAGCTTCCCCCTTGAGCTCATGGGAACGCTCACGGAAACCGTTCTCACGCGTTTCGGCTCCACCGCCCTGCAATACGACCGCACCGAAGGATTCGCCCCGCTCCAGGCGGCGCTGGCGGATCGCCTTGCCGCGCGCGGCATCCAGGCAGACGCGGACGCGGTCCTCATCACGAGCGGGTCCCAGGGGACCCTGGACGCCATCGGCAAGCTGCTTATCGCGCCGGGGGACTCCGTTGCCGTGGAGGCGCCCACGTACCTCGGCGCTCTCCAGGCTTTCAGCCCTTATGAGCCGGCGTATGAGACATTGGAGACCGACGACGACGGCCTCATTCCCGAGTCCCTGGAGGACGTGCTGACGCACAAGCGGGTGAAGTTCGTCTACCTTGTGCCGACTTTTCAGAATCCCACCGGCCGCTCCCTGCCGCTGTCCCGGAGGCGCCGGATTGCCGCGCTCATCCAGCGGCACGACACGCTCCTGGTGGAGGATGACCCGTACAGCGAGCTGCGTTATCGCGGGGAGCCTCTGCCCTCACTCAAGTCGATGGCCCCTGAGCATGTCGTCTATACGAGCACCCTCTCCAAGGTGCTGGCCCCCGGTCTTCGCATCGGGTACGTCCTTGCACCGGAGCCCATTGCGCGCTGGCTGGTGATCGTCAAGCAGGGTGTGGATCTGCACACGAGCACACTCTGTCAGGCGCTGGCTGCGGAGTACATTACGGGCGGGCACCTCGACAGGCATCTGCCGAAGATACTCGCCTTCTACCGCCCGCGCCAGGAGGCCATGCTCGCCGCGCTGGCTGAGTTCTTCCCGCGTGAGTTCCACTGGTCGAAGCCCGAGGGAGGCATGTTCATCTGGGCGGAGGGGCCGGATGAGCTGGACACCGACGAGCTGGCGCATGCATGCATCCGCCGCTGTGTCGCATATGTGCCCGGACGGTACTTCTATCCGCGCCCCGGCCAGGGTCTGGGAACGATGAGGCTGAACTACACAATGACCGATCCCCGGACGATTCGAAACTCCGTGCGGATCGTGGCGGAGGTCCTCCGCGAGGCGGGAGCGGGCGCGGCGGGCGCGCCCGGGCGCGACCCCGGCTGAGCGGCTATTCCGAGAGCACCTTCCGCAGTTTCTCTTCCAGCAGGGGAACGTGGTACGGCTTTTGTATGAAACCGGCAGGCCGGATCCCTCGAACTGCTCCATTGTTTCCTGCTCGTTGTAGCCGCTGGACAGCAGGACGACAACATCGGGATCAATGCCGCGCAATTCCTGAAATGCTTCACCTCCGTCCATGACGGGCATCGTCAGGTCGAGAATGACGCAGGAGATTTCGCTCCGCCGCGCGCGGAATACCTCGATGGCCTCCCGGCCGTCGTCCGCAAGGAGCACGCTGAACCCCAGGGCCTCGAGCATCCGCCGCCCCACCTTCCTCACGCTCTCATCGTCGTCAACCAGGAGGACGGTGCCGGTGCCCCGCCATTTGCCGCTCGCCTCCGCGCGCGGGCCTGCAGAGTCGGGCGCGGCCGCGGCGGGAAAGAGCAGCTTGAATGTCGAGCCGCGTCCGGGCTCGCTGTACACCTTGATGGCTCCCCTGTGACCGCGTACCAGTCCCATTACCGCCGCCAGCCCCAGGCCGCGTCCCTTCACCTTCGTGGTGAAGAATGGATCGAAGATGCGGGCGCGCACCGTGTCGTCCATGCCGCATCCATTGTCCGCGACCTCGATGAAATCATACAGCCCTTCCGGCAGGTCCTCGCCGCTCCATATCTCACGAAGATACGCGTGGTCGCAGCATAGGGAGCCCGTGCTGACCGTGATGACGCCGCACGGGGTGGTGATTGCCTCCGACGCGTTGATCACGAGGTTCATCACCACCTGCTGGATCTGGGAAAGGTCCGCCTCCAGCGGAGGGAGGTTCGGGGCGAGGATGAAACGGACGGCCGATTTCTTCGAGATCGACATCCTGAGCATCTGCTCCATTTCCATGATGACCGCGTTCAGGTCCAGGGTCCTTTTCACGAAACGGCCCTTGCCCGAGTAGGCGAGGAGCTGTTGGCAGAGGTTCGCGGCCCGCTTTGCCGACTGCGTGATCTCGTGAAGGTTCTCACGCGCGGGAGAATCCGGAGAAAGCCCCCGCTCGGCGAGGTCCGCGTTTCCGAGAATGGTCATGACGATATTGTTGAAGTCGTGGGCAATGCCCCCGGCAAGCACGCCGAGGCTCTCCAGCTTCTGCGTTTCCAGCATCCGCTGATCGATCCCCGCGCTTCTGAGGGCCTTGTGCCGTTCCCTCCGCATGGTCTTCACGGAATCAGGCGTCCTCTTGTTCGAGCACGCCGGCAGCCATGCCTTTTTCAACGAGCGCCGCCCAGGTGATGCGGATGGGTCCGCCCCGGGCGCCGGTGCGGGCCCGGGTCTCCAGAATCCCCGCCTTGTGCACGCTTTCCGCGATCTGCTGCGCCATCGCATCTGTGTAGTCATCAGGGACCGCAATGACCTCGAGCACGGCGTGTTCCATTGCCGCGGCCAGACCGAGAGTGCCGTCTGGTTCAGAGGTGAAGTATAGCGAGCGGATCACGCGATGACTGCCTTTCATGCCCCGCGGGGCCACGGTCGTTTGTGCTACGGACAGTATAGTCGGGCACGCCGTCCGACACAAGCCTCGTAACCTTTGCTCCTCTCGCTTGTTTATTTGTTGAATCTTCATAGAACCTCCTTCTGTAGGGGCCCCGCGAGCGTCTCCGTTAGTGGGGCCTATCTTTTTTGCTCTTGACTCCCCTCCCTGATCGGATAGAATAGCCGCGCGTTCCCTTTCACCCCAGTTCCGGAGGCCACAATGAACGAGCAGATCAGGCTGATCGCCCAGAGAATCCGCACCCTGCGCGACATCGCGCAGATTTCGCCGGAAACTTGTGCCCGGGACCTGGGCGTCCCCGTGGAGACCTACTGCGGCTACGAGAGCGGGAAAACCGACATCCCGGCGAGCTTTCTCTACCAGGTTGCGGGCAAGTTCCACGTCGAGCTTTCCTCCCTGCTCACCGGCGAGGAGCCGCGGCTTCGGGTCTACGCGGTCACCCGGGCGGGACGGGGTGTCCGGGTGGATAGAAGGAAGGACTACGGCTACCAGAGCCTGGCGTTCAACTTCATCGACAAGAAGATGGAGCCGTTTCTCATCACGGTGGAGCCCCGGGCGGATTCCGATCCCATCCCCTTGAACACCCACCCCGGCCAGGAGTTCAACTACGTGCTGGAAGGGGCCTTGAAGGTCGTCGTGGAAGGCCACGAAGTGCTGCTCTCCCCGGGGGACTCGATCTATTTCGATGCGCGCCACGGCCACGGAATGAAGGCGGTCGGCCAGACGCCGGCGAAGTTCGTGGCAGTCATACTATAGAAAGCGAGGTCCGGGTCCATGCTCGAGCAATTTCTTCCACAGACGAGCTTCTCCTCATATGAGGAGCTGATCAGCAAGTTCCGCATCGACGTCCCCAAACGGTTCAACTTCGCCTGGGACGTGGTGGACGTCATGGCGAAAAAAGAGCCTGGCAGGAGAGCCCTGGTCTGGTGCGATGAGAACGGCCAGGAGGCCACATTCACCTTCGGCCAGATGGCCGAGCTTTCAATCCGCGCCGCCACCTTCTTCCTCTCCCTGGGCATCGGCACGCGGGGACCCGGTCATGCTGATCCTCAAGCGGCGCTACGAGTACTGGTTCTGCCTCCTGGGGCTGCACCGGATCGGGGCAATCGCCATTCCGGCCACGCACCTTTTGACCAAGAAGGATATCGCCTACCGCAACAACGCGGCTGCCGTGAAGGCCATCGTCTGCGTGAACGATCCGAAAGTGCTGGACAACGTGGACGCCGCCCTGCCCGAATCCCCTACCCTGAAGCACCGCATCGCGCTGGGAGTGAGTAGAAACGGATGGCGGGACCTCCTGGCGGAAATGGAGAAAGCGCCCGCGAAACTGGACCGGGTGCACACGGAAAACGCGGACACGAGCCTCCTGTATTTCACCTCCGGCACGACCGGCATGCCCAAGATGGTCCAGCATGATTTCGTGTATCCGCTGGGCCACATCCTGACCGCCAAGTACTGGCAAAACGTCATGGACGGCGGTCTCCACCTCACCGTGGCAGACACCGGCTGGGCCAAGGCGGCATGGGGCAAGATCTACGGCCAGTGGCTGTGCGGCTCCGCGGTCTTCGTCTACGACTATGACCGTTTCGTGCCGAGCGCGCTCCTTTCGGTGATTGCGAAGCACCGGGTCACAACCTTCTGCGCACCCCCCACGATGTACAGGTTCTTCATCAAGGAGGACTTGAGTCAATTCGACTTTTCCGCGCTGAAGTACTGCACGGTCGCCGGGGAACCGCTGAATCCCGAGGTGTATTCCCGGTTCCTCGAGCTGACGGGCCTCAAGCTCATGGAAGGCTACGGCCAGACCGAGATGACCCCCGCAATCGCGGTCTTCCCGTGGATGGAGCCCCGGCCCGGCTCAATGGGAAAGCCTTCTCCGGGCTACGACATCGACCTCCTGGATGATGGGGACAAATCCTGCGAGGTCGGAGAAAAGGGCCAGATCGTGGTCCGTACCAACGCGCGCGTGCCCGTGGGCATGTTCCACGGCTACTACAAGGACCCGGACCTCACGGCCCGTGCCTGGCATGACGGGGTGTATCGCACCGGCGACGTTGCCTGGAAGGACGAGGACGGCTATTTCTGGTTCGTGGGCAGGACAGATGACGTCATCAAGAGCTCGGGGTATCGCATCGGTCCGTTCGAGGTAGAGAGCGCGCTCATCGAGCACCCGGCCGTCCTGGAATGCGCGGTGACGGGAGTTCCTGATCCGGACAGGGGCACCGTGGTGAAAGCCACCGTGGTGCTGGCCAAGGGGTATACGGCGTGCCCCGAGCTTGCCGCGACATTGCAGGAGCACGTGAAAAAGACTACCGCTCCCTATAAATACCCACGCGTCATAGAGTTCGTCGCCGAGCTCCCCAAGACAATCAGCGGAAAGATCCGCCGTGTCGAGATCAGGGAAAAGGACATAGAGTAGGGCGCAGACCCACGAGCAGGATTGGTCCTGGCGGCCCCGCCATCAGAGCAGCGCCGCGGGCGCAGAGGTGGATTCGCTGCTGAAGGAACCGGCAAAAGCCTAAGGCACTTTTTTCAGAAGCCGGTCCATCTCGTCGATGGAGAACGCCCGCAGGGTCTCCACTCTGATGGAGCCGGATTTCGCCTGGGCCAGGGAGGTGATCATTGCGAGCTCCTCAGGCCCCTCGGCAAAGCATACCAGGTCATACTGGCCCTGTGTCCAATACACAGTGAGCTTGCCTCCGGCTTTCTCGACGGCTGCAATTGCCTCCCGGGCCCGGGCCACGGTTTCTTTCACCTCCCGCGCCCCTCTTTCGGTGAATCGGCAGAGAGTGACATAGGCTGGCATAGGAAGCCTCCTTTGATCTGAGTCGAACTATTCTCAAGATTCCATTCTCACCTTTATGTTGGACAAAGCAAGCTCTGCCTCACGCTCGTTCTGTTTTCGAATGACAGCTTCTGCCAGCTTTCCTATCACTGGCAGGGGAATTTCGTATTCGACTGCAAGGGACAAGGCCGTCCCGTTATCAATCGGCTCAAAGCTGAAAAACCATTTGTTGCTGATTCCCCCTTTCCCCTGGGTGACGACTCTTTTATTCTTCACCCATTCGAGGACCGTGGTTTCCCCTTCAAAACGGAGACCTGCCATTTTGTATGTCCAATTGAAATGCGTGCCGATGTGGTTCTCCGTCTCATGAATGTCCCTGACGTCCATCAATCCGGGCAGGAAATCCAGATTGGACTTCGGATCGGCCATGTACTCAAACACCTTCTCCACGGGGGCCATAATGGAAACACTTTTCTCCACCCTGACCATATTCAACCTCCTCAATACACGTTTCTCAAATAATAGCATGCGAAAAAGTCAGAATGCAAGGATCAGCCTGACAGAAAGAATGCACAGGGCATGCCTGCCTGAAGCCAGCTTGGCCCGGCGGCCGGGTCAGAGCCCCGCGCGCGGCGGTCGCGCAGCTCAGTTCATGGCGCGCGTCGCGTTCAGGATTGCGACAAGGGCCACTCCCATGTCGGCAATCACCGCTTCCCACATGGTGGCAACCCCTGACGCGCCCAGCGCAAGAGCTGGATCTGCCGGCGTTGCGGCCTTCTCTCCTCAGCCGGCGCCGCCTACAAGTTCGTTGTGCAGTATGTAACGGTCGGCCCGGTAGTATATGCGCAGGAACTCCATCGGGATGTCGTCTTGTGAGAATGACACTCGTTCGAAATAGAGGAGGGGTGTCCCCGCCCTGATGGCCAGCAAGCGCGCGATCTCCGGCGGCGCGCCGATTGCCTGAATGGTCTGCCGCGCGCGTGACCAGCGTATGCCGTATTCCTTTTGCTTGACGTCGCGCAGTGAGTTTGTCGTGAAATCATGGTTCAAGATTCCGGGGAGGAATCGGTGGATAAGAAACGACTCCTCAACGCACATCGGCACATTGTCAGCCAGGCGCAGCCGATCGAATCGTGCACACTCCTCCCCTGCGGGGATCGAGAGAGCCTCCGCGATTCCCGCCGGCGCCGGAATGAGCCCCGCGAAGATGACCTTCGTACCGGGCGTGAACCCTCGCTGGCGCATGTCGTCCGTGAAGCTGACGATCCGCGTCATGCCATGCTCCAGCTTCGGGTGCGCGACGTATGTCCCCCTTCCGCGTTCGCGGAGTATCTGGCCTTCCCTTACGAGCATGTCCAGAACCTTGCGCACGGTGATCCGGCTTACCCGATACTGGTCGGTAAGCTCGGACTCCGGCGGAATCATCTCACCTGGCTTCCACTGCCCCGTGCGGATTTTGCTTTCCAGCAGCTCGTAGAGCTGATGGTAGAGCGGAAGCTTGCTGACAGGATTCAAAGCCTCTGCACCCATGCCCCCCCCGGCGGTGTTTCCCAAAGCTGTTGTCTCACCGCATTACCTCGGCCAGGGTAACCGCCCTTGTCTTCTGCATGCCGGCTATGCTCCTGCAGTGCCCAGCATTTTTCGCATGAGTCGGGAGATCTTGATTGCGTCGGAGCTCTTGAAGCAGGCGCGGATCTCTTCCCTGTCGATCCTGTCGATCATCTCGTAGCCCATGCGAATGTTCGCAATACTCTCGGCGACTGCATCCTCCGGCATCTCCCGGAAGGGAAAAAGATCCAGTCCAAACCACCCGTCGTACCCTAGCTCCTCGAGCCAGAACAAAAGCTCGACGGTTTCCCACAGGTTTATCATCCCCACCATGGCGTCGTCGTCGTACATCTTCGAATTGTCATTCCAATGCGTATGGAACAGACGCTTGTAGCGCATGGCGAAGGCGAAGGTCTCCGCGAGATTCTCATGCATAATAAGTGCGTGGCCCGTTTCGATATTGATGCCCAGATTGGATCGATTGATCTCGTTCAAGAGCGTGACGGCCTGCCCGACGGTGGGTAGCAGAATATGCGACCGGGGGTCGAATGCCTTGTATTCCACGACGATCTGCTGCCTCGGGTTGTAATCAGCCCATTGGCCGAGTCCTTCCGCAAGGCAGTCCCAACGCTGCATGAAGTCAATCTGGAAGGGATAGTCGTATCCGTCCTGTGCCGGCCAGTAACACATGAATCGCACGCCGAGCTCCCCCCGATGTCCGTCGTGCGTTTGGCAAAGTCCAACGCGCGCCGGCGCAATGCCTTGTCAGGATTGCTGAATTGGCCGAATTTGTATACGGGATCGACCCATAAGTGCGGGGTCAGCATGACGAACTCCAGGTTCATATCGGCCGCGCGCTTCTTCAGATCTTTGTAATTCTTGTCATTGATCTCGGTAGGATAATGCATTTCCAGGCCGCGAACGCCGGGTATTTTGCCTGCGGCGTCGAAACGCTCCTCGATGGTCCTGTCTGGACGGTATCCAGCCTTTACAAACCGATCACCCGTCGCCCCCATGTACCATATTCCTACCGAAACCTTCAACTCCCGCATGCGGATACCTCACTGGCTGAAATTTATCCTCTACAACTCTGATTTCCTCTTAAAGTATTAAGGTCATGACAACTTACAGCGTCAGACAAGCACTGTCAAGTTGCTGAGAGAAAGGTTCAAGGTTTCACCGACTCGATAGAAATTTATTGACATATCGTAGAATCTATGTTTTGATTGGCATGTAGTATTAACATTATTATATTAGGAGGTATCTACGATGACAAGAAAGAGGATCTTGTTTCTTGTTTGTGCGAGCTTTTTCCTCCTAGCCGTATTGGCGGTGGGCAGCCAGGAAAAGGTGACAATCAATTGGGCGAACTTTTGGAACAGGGGCGATATGGGGCCGAATACCTACCCCTATGATCTCGTCGACAAGTACGTCAAGGCACATCCAAACGTTCAGCTCAAGATCGACTCGAGCAGCCATGACGATTACATCAGTGTAAAGTACAAGACCTGGGTAGTGGCCGACACGTTGCCTGAGCTATTCATGGTGCTCGACGCGCAGATAATCCCATCTGTCCAGGCAAAACGCCTGATGGACTGGACGGACACGCTCAACGCTGACCCCAAATGGAAGAACTCGTTCCTCGACCTGTGGGGCGAGACGACTGTCAATGGCCGGATCTACGGCGTCCCCTGGCAGTTCATCACCAACGAAGCCTTTTACTACAACGCGGATATACTCAAGAAAGCCGGCTACAACTCCTTCCCGGCAACCTGGGAAGACATGCTCGTCATGTGCGAAAAGCTCAAGGGCATGGGCTACATCCCCATCGCGCTCGGGGACAAGGGTGGATGGCCTATGTGGTCTCACCTGGGCGAGATTCTCTGCGAATACGTCATGGGTCCGGATTGGGTGAAGGAGGTCGGCACCTTCACGGGCAAGCAGGACTACACCGATCCCAGGTTCCTCACCATCATGAACATGATCAACGACCTGTGGAAGAAGGGGTACTTCAACAGCGACATCCTGGCCATTGACCATGGCACCGATGATCTCGGCTACTTCTTCAACGGAAAAGCCGCCACGACGCTCATCGGCTCATGGGGCGTCCAGCAGATGGTGACGAATGCCCCGAAGGAGATGCTCGCATCGATCAAAGTCGCCCCGATACCCAGGCCCGGCGGGTCGGTCTCGTTGGTCAAGGCCGGGATGTTTACAGGAGGATCGGGATGGGAATGGGGCGCGAACACGAAGCTGAGCGCAGCCCAGAAGAAGGTCGTGGTGGATATCGTGAAGATCCTCACAGGGACTGAGTATTCCAAATACGCCATCGAGGCCGGCAACATCCCCGTTCTCAAGATGCAGTACGTCACCGGGTGGAACCCGAACAAGGTGCCCGTACTCCTGCAGGACATGAACAAGCTCGTCTCGGCCGCTCCCCGGATTCCCCGGATGAACCAGCAACAGGGCGGTCCCGCAATGTCCGAGGTCCTGTACAAAGCCTGTGAAGACATGATCGCGGGCGCCATAACCCCCGAGCAGGCCGTGCAGAATATCCAGGATACCTTCGCCCGTGTCGTTGCGGAAATGCAAAAGCAATAATCCTGATTTGTGCTTTCAACGCGCGCGCGGGCCTCGCCCGCGCGCACGTTCTCCTTGACTTAGGATCCCCGAGGGAGGAATTCGTGCGGAATAACCAGACAACGGCAACCCTCTACCGAATCCCCTTCAGACGAGTTCTCCCTTATTTCGCCATCCCTCTCGCACTGTACCTTTTCATGGTGCTCGTTCCATTGGTCGAGGCGTTCTACTACAGTCTTAACAACACTTTCAACTACCGGCTCACCTTTGCCGGTTTCGACAACTACAAGCGCCTCCTGGCGGATCCGTACTTCTACCTGTCCTTGAAGAACAACGCGATCGTCATCTTAGTCTCCGTCGGCCTCCAGATGGTTCCGGCGTTCATCATCATGGCCGCCATGACAACGAAATTGGTCGTGGCCAAGAAGTTCGTGCAAACCATCTTCTTCTTTCCAGTGGTCATTTCTCCGCTGGTGACCGCCTACATCTGGAAGGTGATGTACTCCAACCAGTACGGGGTCATCAACCAGCTGCTGAAGGTCGTCGGGCTTCCCGGCTGGCAGCAGAACTGGCTGGGAGATCCCAAGGTCATCATGACCTCCATATCCATCCCCCTTGGCTGGCAATACATCGGCTTCTATCTCGTGATCCTGCTCGCCGGACTGACGAGCATCGACAGGGATATCCTGGAGGCTGCAGAGATCGATGGCGCTACCGGCACCAAGCGAGCGATCTATGTGATTCTGCCACTCATGCGCAACACCATCAATGTCAGCCTGCTCCTGTGCCTTTCAGGGAGCATCAAGATCTTCGACCAGATCTACGCGATGTCAGCGGGCGGCCCCGGACATGCCTCCACCGTGCTGGCGATGTATGCCTACACAGCCTCTTTCCTGCAAAACGACTACGGGTATGGGTCGGCCATTTCCGTGATGATGCTGGTCATCAGCTTCATCATCATCATCGTCATGACGCGCGTGAGGCGCGCAACGGGCCAGAATGAGTAGCGAATTCAACACCCTTGCGTCAATGGAAGAAGTGGGCAGGCGGCGGAGCGGCGGTCGAGTCTTCGGTCGTGGCGTCCTGGCGGTTGCATCAAATGGCATCCTTTGGATTTTCTGTGCCACGTACATCTTCCCCTTCATGTGGATGATCTACAATACGCTGAAGACACAGCCCCAGTTCATTCTGAACATCTTCAGCCTGCCCATCCCTCCCGTCTGGTCTAACTGGAGGGACATCTTCAGTATCCCCGACACATACTCCGCATTGATCAACAGCAGCTACAACACGGCCCTCTCGATGGTGTTTATAGTTTTCTTCTCCTTCACGGTAGGATATTTCCTGTCCCGCTACAGCTTCCCAGGCCGAAATTTCATCTACGGCTTCTTCCTTGTCGGGATGCTGGTTCCCATCTATGCACTGTTGGTGCCTGTGTACATCCAGTTCAACAAGCTGGGCATGACCAACCACCGCTACACGCTTCTCATTCCCTACGTGGCCTTTTCTCTCCCCCAGGCGATCTACCTTTTCGACAGCTATATGCGCACCATTCCCCGGTCCATCGAAGAAGCGGCATTCGTCGATGGGGCGACCACGAACCAGATCATGACCAAGATCATGTTCCCCATTTGCATGCCCATAACGGGCACAGTCCTGGTGCTCAATTTCCTTGGTTTGTGGAACGAGTTTCCCTTTGCCCTGGTCCTCGTGTCCGGCGCCGGCTACCGGACAGTGCCGATCTGGCTGACGACCTTCCAGGGCCAATACTCATCGCAAATCACCATGAGGATTACGGCCATGGTCATCGCCATGACGCCCATTATAGTGGCCTACTTTTTCCTGCGAGACCGGATGATGGAAGGCCTGACCTCTGGAGCCATCAAAGGATAACTTTTTTTGGAGGAAGAACATGCGACTGGAAGGAAAAGTGGCGATAGTGACAGGGGCTGCCTCGGGCATCGGCCGGGCGGTGGCGTTGCGGTTTGCTCGCGAGGGTGCTCGCGTCGTCTGCTGTGACATCAACGACAAGGGCGGAAACGACACTCAGCGCGAGATCGGAGCCTTCGGGGGCAAAGCGGTGTTCGTGAAGACCGACGTCACGAGGTCCGATGAAACGGCCCGGATGGCACAGACCGCCCTTGACAAGTTTGGCTCAATAGAGATTCTCGTTCCCGCCGCCGGCGTCAACGATGTCTACGCCGGAACCCTTGACATCACGGAGGCCCAGTGGGACCGCAACCTTGCAATCAACCTCAAAGGCGTGTTCCTATGCTGCCGGAGCGTCCTGCCCATTATGGTCCGGCAGGGGCACGGCATGATCGTCACTATCTCTTCAGCGGCAACGATCGGCTGGCCTCCTCTGTATCCCGCCTACACGGCGGCGAAAATGGGCGTCATGGGACTGACACAGTGCATGGCCCGCGAGTTTCAGAAGCACGGTGTCGGCTTTTTGATCTTCCGGCCGGGTTATGTGGATACTCCAATGGGACGGCAGTCCTTTATTGACCAGGAACACCGCGATATGACCACGAAGGATACCGGAGTAATGAAGCCTGAAGAGGCCGCCGGCATAATCCTGAACATGGTGGATGGCGAAATGCTCTACGCCTCGGGTTCCATCGTCAACACGATGCGGTCGTAGGTTTCTGAGCTCGCAAGGTCCACGACGCCGGGGAGATTTTATGCCCCCCGGCTCCCCGACTCGACCTTCCTGACGGTCCGTGCAGCGATGGCTGAAGCCAGGAGCACCACCGTGCCTGCATAAAAGGCCGAGGCATAGCCGAACCCCGCGGATGATACTGCTCCGATCATGGGTCCCACGGCAGCCCCGGCGGAGTTCATGCTTGTGTTCAGCCCGAAGATCATTCCCTGACGTCGTTTGTCCCCCCGCATGGCGATCATGGCATTGATCGAGGGCTCGGAGCCACCGACCATGACTCCACCAAGCACGCGTAGAATAAGGAGCTGGAGGGGGTTGCGAACGAATGCCTGGGGAAGAAACGCGAGTACGGCCCCTGTCAGGCAGAACGCCAGGAGCCTCTCGTAGCCAATCCTGTAGCTCACTCTTCCGAGGCCCGCGGCGGAAAACGCCGCTGCAACGGCGCTTCCCCCGAGGATAAGTCCCGTCATAGATCCGACTTTCGTTGCCTGGGGGGAAATGGACTGGATGAACAACGGCAGGATGGGCGCCACGGTGCTCATGGCGATCTGCAGCCCCCCGGAGACGAGAAGCAGCACGGTGAGCCCGGGAGTTTGCGCCAGGGGCGAAAAGTCAGGGATCACTGATTTCACGAAAGACCCGGGAGGGGCGAAACCGGCGGTGTCTTCATTGACAAATCTCATAACGACCAACGCCGCAGCTAAAAGAAATACTGCGGGGACGAAAAATGCGACGCGATGACCGAAAAAGTCTGAGAGCAGGCCGCCGAAGGCAGGGCCTACGGAGGCCCCTGCGTAAATGCCGGTCTGGAGCATCCCCAGCGTGTAGCCGAGCTGTTCCCTGGGGGAAATTGTGGCCGCGAGCACCGTGGCCGCTGAAACCGTGCCCGTAAGGGCGCCTTGCAGCCCGCGAAGCACGAGTATCTGCCAGGGTCGGCTGGCGGCGCCCATAAGAGCAATGATCACGGCGCCGCCTATCATAGCGCGAAGGAGCATCAAACGCTTGCCGTAGAAATCGGCAAGTTGGCCCCAGAGAGGGGCGAATAGGAACATGCTGATTGCCGGCGCCGTGGCACAGGCGCCCACCCAGAGATTGAGGCCGGCCGGGTCCGTTACACCGAGGTCGCGGATGAAAAACGGTGTGATCGGTATGGGGGCCGTGAAACCGATGAGGGCAAGGATCTCCGCAGCAAAAATGGCGTAGAAGCTTTTTTTCCAGTTTGACATCGTGCGAGCCTAGAAAACAATGGCGGGTCCATGCGATCCGGGAGGACTTCTCACGCCCAAAACATCTCCCCGGGTTTTTCCGACATGAGCACATTTTTCAACATCGCGACGCCCTTGGAGAGCCCCTCGCCGATGGACATCATCGCATCCTCATGCTCGATGGAGATGACGTAGTCATATCCCACCATTCGCAGCGCGCTCATTATGTCCTTCCAGGTCTTCTGATCGTGGCCGTAGCCGATGCTCCTGAATGTCCAGGCTCGCCGGGGGATCTGGTCGTACGGCTTGTTGTCGTTGCACCCGTTCACCGACACGTTCAGCGGATCCACAAAGCAATCTTTTCCATGCACGTGAAAAATCGCATCTCCCAGCTTCCTGATTGCTGCCGGCAGGTCGACGCCATTCCAGAAAAGGTGGCTCGGGTCGAGATTGCAGCCCAGCATTGGGCCCACGGCCTCTCGAAGCCGCAGCATCGTCTCAACATTATAGACAAGGAAACCAGGGTGCATTTCTACGGCGATCTTTATCCCGTTCTCCTGGGCAAACTTCCCCGCTCCTTTCCAATACGGGATCGCCACCGTGTTCCACTGGTAGTCCAGCATCCTCAAGTTGTGCGGCGGCCATGGGCACGTCACCCAATTGGGACAGGTGTCCCCGGGGGCCCCCGCGGGCAGACCGGATGCCACGTTTACCACCGGCACGCTCATGAGCGAGGCAAGCTTCACAGTCTTGCGGAATATTTCATCCGATTCACGGGCCAGCGCCGGGTTGGGGCTGAGCGGCTCATAGTGGCAGCTGAACGCGCTGATGACAAGACCGCGTGACGTGACCGCGTTCATGTATTCTTTTCGCTTCGTTTCCTTTCCCAAAAGCTCGTCGACCGGACAATGGCCGTTCCCCGGATAGCCGCCGGTCCCGATTTCCACTGCTGAAATGCCGGCAGCAACGACCCGATCCAGGGCCTTCTCGAAAGGCATGTCCTGAAACAAGACCGTGAAAACTCCAATACGCACGATGTCCTCCTTGTTGGACGCCCCATGGGCTCCCCCGTACCTGCTATCTCAGTAACGTCCGACCCTATGACCTTCTTCGAGCATCGCGATGAGATTGCACGCGGGCACATATTCGGGTATCGAATTCCCTGAGCCGAGCGCCCACCCCCCGCCGGGCGCGCAATTCTCGATGAGGAACCGCGTGTGGGCGCGGACATGCTCCAGATCCATCATGGAAAGCTTGACCATGTCGAACCCGCCGAGGTGCGCAATGCGGGACCCGTGGCGCTGCTTGGCCTCCCACACAGGCTCGATGACATCTTCGAAAGAATGTCGGGCGTCCCACCCCGTTGCGATTATCTCCTCGATGACCACGGAAAGGTTGCCGCAGGAATGCAGGATGATCGGTTTGCCGCGGGCATGCGCGGCGGCAACGATCCTCCGGTGCCACGGCAGCAGATGTGTGCGGAACACATCGGGTGGAATCAGGAGCTGAGTCTTGAATCCCAGGTCATCGCCGTACCGAAGCGCTCCGACGCAGTCGAACAAGGCAATAGTGTCGAAATACTCAAGAACCCGGGATCCGACGGCCTCGAACATGTCGCTGATCAGGCCCGGGTCGTCGTAAAGCAGGTAGGAGATTCCTTCGTATCCCAGAAGCCACATGACGTTTTCGAACACTCCCGAGCTGTCTCCAATGACGCGCATCCCCTCCGGCAGGAGGCTGCCGGCGCGTTCAAATGCCGAGTAGTCGATTGAGCGCATGTCCGGCCAGGGGTATCGCTCGAAATCCTCTCGGCTCGCGATAGTTTTAAGTGCGTGTGTCATGTACGGTCGATCGCCCTCCGCTGTCCGCGCAATCGGCCTCTCTTTCTGAGGGAAGACAAATCCCGTCATGGACTCCCGCACTGCCGCGTAATCGTAGCCCATCCAGTATTGATGCCGGATGTGGGTGCGGAGATCGCGTTCCCAGGCGGTCTCCGCTCTATCGGGTTCTCGCATTCCCGGCATGAGAGGATCGCCGATCTCGCGCAGGACTTTGGCCTCTATATTGGAGAATATTTCATAGAAGGGCACCCGATCCGGTGTTCCCTGGCGTCGAAGCACCTTTTCGAGCCGACTGAAGTCCGGATCTGCGCCCAGGGATAGATTGCGCGGTTTCATGCTGCCGCTCTATTGGTCGCTACACCCTTAGCCACACCGAGCCGCGCTTGGCCGACTCCCCTGCTGTGATCACGAACCTCATGCCGCGCAGCCCATCATAGACAGTTGGGAAATTGTATTCGGCGGTTTTCATCGGCTTCCCATCGATGAACAGGCGGATGGCCTCCACGACCCCGCAGTAGATGTTGGCGAATGCCTCCAGATAGCCCTCGGGATGTCCAGTTGGCACACGAGTGCTCCACGTCGCAAAATCCGACAGGTATTCCTTGTGGGCGCGAGAAATTGTCTGGCGAGGTTGATTATAATGGTATATTTGCATATAGTTCGGATTCTCCTGTGCCCAGAGAATGCCGCCTTTTTCCGCGTAGATGCGAATGGTAAGACCATTCTCTTCGCCTGTGGCCACCTGACTGACCGTCATCATCCCCTTCCCGCCACCCGAAAGACGCAGAAGGAGATTTGCATCCTCTTCCAGCACTCGATCCGGCAAGAAGGTCGTGAAGTCCGCACACACCTCAGAAATGCTTTCCCCCGTGATGTATTCAAGAAGGTTCTCGCAGTGGGTGCCTGCGTCCCCCATGGTCCCGACCAGCCCCGCCTGCTTCGGGTCCGTCCTCCAGACGGCCTGCTTGTTGCCCTGCTTCTCCTGGGGCACCATCAAGAAGTCCTGCAGGTATTCCACGAGCACCTTGCGCACTTTTCCCATCTGCCCGCTGCGGAAGAGCCCGCGGGCATGGCGGATCAGGGGATGGCCGGTGTAGTTGTGGGTGAGGCAAAACACCCGCCCCGTCTTCTCCACCAGCTTCACCAGCTCCTGGGCCTGTTCCAGATTGTAGGTCATGGGCTTGTCCATGACCACGTGGATGCCCTTGTTCAGAAACGTCTTCGCGATGTCGAAATGCGACACGTTCTGCGTGACGACGGAAACGAAATCGATGCGCTTCTCCGGAGGCAGCGCAGCCTCTTTCTCAGCCATTTCCTGCCATGTCGCGTAGACGCGCGCGGGGTCGAGATAGAGCTGCGCCCCGGTTACCCGCGAGTTCTCGAGGTCGCGAGAGAAGCATCCTGCGACGAACTCGACCTGCCCATCCAGGTTTGCCGCCATCCTGTGAACCCAGCCGATGAATGCGCCCTGACCTCCCCCGACCATCCCCATGCGGAGCTTTCGTTTCCATGTTTCCATGACTCTCCCCTCGACGCTTTTGCGCCTATTCTTTCCGCTGCACGAGCACGGCCACGATGATGATGATCCCCTTCACCGTCCCGGCGAGGAAGGGGGAGACTCCCATCAGCGTGAGCATGTTGCTGAGAATCCCGAGAATCAGCACTCCAAAAAACGTACCCACGACGCTTCCCTTGCCGCCGGTCATTCGCGTCCCGCCAATGATGACCGCCGCGATCGCATCCAGCTCGTAGCCGTTGCCCGAGCTGGCGGCAGAAACAGAATTGAGTCGTGACGTTTCCACCATGGCCGCGCACGCCACCATGGCTCCCCCGATCATGTAGGTGATCAGCTTGATCCTGTTGACGTTGATCGCCGAGAGGTGAGAAGCCCGTTCGTTGGATCCGATCGAGTAGATGTAGCGTCCCAGCGGGATTTTCTGAGAGAACACGAAGACAATGGCAGTCAGCAGGATGAAGTAGATCACCGGATAAGAGATCCCGAGAAAATCCCCGTTCGAGATGACCCAGTACTCCTTCACGTTCGCACTGATGCCCCCCCCGTTGAGAACATACAGCGCGAGTGAGCGGCACGTCGCCATGACGCCGAGGGTGGCGATGAAGGGTGTAACCTTCCCGCGAGTAATAATCATGCCGTTGACGCCGCCGATGACAATTCCGCTGGCGAGAGTGGTAATGAGCCCAAGGGGTATGCTTCGTGTCTCATTCAACACCCAGATCCCCGCTGCCCCTACCAAAACGAGCGAAGAGCCGACTGAAAGGTCGATTCCACCGGAGATGATGATCAGAGTCATTCCAAGAGAGATGATGCCGATGATCGACGCCGTGCGAAGAATGTTGATGATGTTCGCCTGGCTCATGAAGTTGTCGCCGGCGAGGATCGTCGCGATGACCACCATCGCCACGAAAGCGACAATGACGCTGTTCTCTCCGAGGAACTTCACCACGGGCCCCGCGATACGATGCTGCCGAACAATGGCGTACGTTGATTTCAGGCTCATGAGCGGATCCTTTCCTGCCGTGCAGGATCCGCCCGATTCTTCGCTCCCGTGGCATACATCATGATGCTTTCCTCCGTTGCGTCGGCGCGATCGAGAATCGTCGCGAGCTGACCGTGGAACATGACAGCCACCCGATCACACACTTTCAGGATCTCGGGCACTTCGGAGGAGAGGAAGATGATTGACTTCCCCTCTGTGGCCATTCGCATCATGAGGTGATAGATCTCGGCCTTTGCCCCGACATCGATGCCCTGCGTGGGGTTGTCAAGGATCATGATGCGCGAGCCCGCTTCGATCCATTTCGCAAGAACAACCTTTTGCTGGTTGCCGCCGCTGAGGGATGTGATCGGCGTGTTGACGCTTTGCACTTTTATGTTGAGATTCTCCACGTGCTGCTCGGTCCGCCGCGTCTCCCGCCGCGCATCGATGAAGGGGCCGCGTGTGAATCCCTTCAGCCGGGCCAAAGTGGTATTTGCGCGAACAGAAAAATCCTTGATGAGCGCGTTCTCCTTGCGGTTTTTCGGCGCAAGTCCTATGCCGACAGCTAGCGCTTTCTCGGGGTGAGTAATCGATCGGTTTGTCCCGTCCACGAGGATCTGCCCGCCTGATTTCCGTCGGGAGCCGATAATGCACTCGAAAAGCTCCGTGCGGCCGTCGCCCACGAGTCCTGTGAAGCCGAGGATTTCCCGCCTTTGCAGGCTGAAGCTGACGTCACGAAAGCATCCCTCGCTGGAAAGATGATCGACAGCGAGAACTACCTCACCCGGCTCTCTCGGCTTGTAATAGTGTTGAACCGCCATTTCCCGGCCCACCATCATCCGGGCAAGATCTTCTTCCGTCACACCGTCCCCGACCCTGCCGCTCGCTGCAATCGCGCCGTCGCGCAAAACGGTGTAGCCATCGCACACGGTCAGAACTTCCTTCAACTTGTGCGAGATGAAGACGACGGCGACCCCCTGCTCGCGCAGGGCGCCCATGATGGTGAAGAGATGGCGAATTTCATGCTCGGTGAGTGACGTGGTCGGCTCGTCCATGATGAGGATCTTCGCCTTCTGCAGAAGGGCGCGGCCGATTTCCACGACCTGCTTGTAGGAGGCATCCAGTTTCCCGACAATTTCCCGTGGATCGATGGTGACGTCCAGCTGGCTGAGAATCTCCCTGGTCTTCGCACACATGGCCTCTTCTGCAACGAACCCGAAGCGGGTGCGCAGCTCTTCCCCCAGGAAGAAGTTCTCATAGACGCGAAGGTCGTTGACGAGGTTCAACTCCTGGTGAATGAAACTGATACCGAGCCGTCGGGAAGCCGCCGGGTTCGGAATTGCCACCCTGACCCCCGACAGGAAGATCTCCCCCGCGTCGGGCGGGAGGACGCCGCCGAGAATATTCATCAGGGTGGTCTTCCCGGCGCCGTTTTCGCCGATCAGCGCGTGGATCTCCCCCACCTCCAGAGAGAAATCAACCCCGCGGAGTGCCGGCTGCCCGAGGAAGGACTTATTTATCCTCTTCATCTCCAGGGTCTTGCCTTCCATCATCACCTCTCACCGCCCGTGGAAAGAGCGGCGGGCCTTCAGCCTCAGTAGGGCGAATTGGCGTCGATATATTGAGCAACGTTATCCTTGGTCACCGCATTCGCCGGAACGATGATCGACTTCTGATCGGGCATCTTGCCGTTCATGATGTCGACCGCGTACTTCACTGCGTCCTTCACCATGAGAGGAGAATAGAGGAACGATGCAAGAGTGATGGGTCCGCCCGCCTGGATCTGTTTGAAGTACTCCTGCGCACCGCCCGCTCCGGTTTCGATCTTGATATCCTTGCGCTTGTTCTCTGCGATTGCCTGCAGGACTCCGATGGAAAGCTCATCGTCGATCGTAAACACCGCGTCGATGTGCTTCTCGGCATTGAGCAGGTCGCTCATGATCTTCAGCCCGGCTTCTTTGGAGCTGTTCTCCGCGCCGACCTCCTTGGCGATCTTGATGTTGGGGAACGACTGCGTCATGGTGTCCTTGAACGCGTTCACTCTGTCAGTATGCACGGAACCGTACGCAGGGACTCCGATCGATACGACAATGCCCTTCCCGCCGAGCTTCTCGCCGATGAACTTCGCGCCGTTCACGCCAATGCCTGCATTGTCGCCGCCCAGGTAGAAGGTGGGCTCCAGCTCTACCTTGCGATCGAAGATAATAAGCGGGATCTTTGCGTTGAGGACCCTCTGGGCAGCCGGAGTGAGCGGCTTGGTATCCGACGGCAGCATGACAATCGCGCTCACTTTCTGCGCAATGAGGTCATCCACTTTCGCGGACTGCTCATTGGGGTTTGCACCGGTTGTCAGGATGTACTTGACCCCAAGCTGTTCTGCCTGGTTCTTCGCGTTGTAGATTACCGCCGCTACCCAGCCGTGGTCAGCCGCCGGGAAGCTCATTCCCAGCACCTTTTCCTTCGGCTTGGCAGGCCCGCAGCTGGTGATGACCAGCACGGTCGCGATCAATGCGACCGCCACCAGAATCGAAACTCCTTTTCTCATTGCCGACTCCTTGGAAAACCATGGCGTAATGCCGCCATATGAATTTAGTCCATCCATGCGGACGGACTCCTCGCGCCCTCAGAGAGCGTTCTGCTGCCTTCGCAGCTTCACAACGATACTTGTTTCATCAAGCAGCACATCATCCCAGCTGATGACGGCTCCCCTGTTCCACCGGCTTCGCAATCTTCGCTCCGGGTGCAAGCCCCACGGGAAGCGCGTTGAGCTTCATCGCCTCATCGGCCCTGTCCATGCTGCCGTGGAAGGTGTAGCCGCCGAACGCGTCGAGGGTCTCGCCCGGGGCGAGATCCTTCTTCGCGATTGTGAGCACCTCCACCACCGGCCGGTCCAGCGGCACCAGCCAGGGCTCGCCATAGAGATGTGCGCGGGCCACTGAGATCGGCGCTTCGATGAACCACAGGTGATAGGGTCGGAAGAAGGTCGTGTATCGCCCCTTGCCTGCCTTCAGGTACCTCAAATCCTCTGCGATACGCGCGTTGTCCACGCGCACGGTGAGGAAAACGCCGCCGGACATGTCGCTCCCCTGCACGAAGTCCACGACGCCGGGGAAGGGGCAGATCCCCCCGTCCTCTTTCAGTGAAAAGATGTCGCTCACTGTCTGTCTGCTCGCCTCCGGGCCCACCATTCCCCGCTTGATGGGCAGGCATCCGGTGGCATTTGCCACGCAGGTCATCTCGAACATGGTCTTGGTGCCATCGACGTATGAGGCAATCTGGTAGGGATCCTTGTCGTCCCTGCGTGCGGACTCGGCAACCGTGTCAGGGGTCGCCGACGGTGTTCAGGGCATTATTCTTTCCCTTTCCAATGGCGATGGGCTGGAAGCCCGAGAGTCTGCACGTAGTCCCAGAGCTCCATAAGGCAGCCCGGCTCGTCCCCATTGGAAACGGTGTACAGAATGCCCGCCTCGTCGGACAGCTTCTTGAGAATCCTCCCCACCGTGACATCTGCCTCGATATTCACCATTACTACGTTTTTCCTGTTCTGGATGCAGGACCATGCCGTCTCCGCCCCAATGGCCGGAGAGGGAGTGACGTCGACCACGATGTCCACATCTCGAAGCTGGGCAGCCAGGCTATATGAGCCGGTGACAACCCGCTTGCCCTTTCGCAGCGCATCCTGCGCCTTGGAAACGCTTTCGGCCTCCACGATGGCGTCCGCCGGGACGCCGGTGGACTCGAAAACCTGCCGCGCCAGTGCAGTGTCCGTGTCTGCCAGGACGGTGACCTCCATGCCCTTCATGCGGGAGACCTGGGTGACGAAGCCGCCGCCAATCCAGCCGGCGCCGCTCACCGCCGACCCTGATGGCGCTTGCCGTCGGCTCTCCCTTTTCGACAGATCCTGTAATAGCGACATCCTCATCCCTTTCGTTTTCGCGGCAACGGCCTCTCGAGCTGCATGCACGATGTCAGCGGCTGCGAACTTGTGTCGGACCATAAGCTCCTCCACCGAGCCTGATTCCATGTGTGCGTCCCGGATGCCGATGAATCGCATCGGAACCGGATGCTCCTCCGCCACAATTTGCGCGATCGCGGCCCCCATGCCGCCGCGCACCAGGTGCTCTTCCGCGGTGACGATGGCGCCCGGTCTCCCGCGCCGCCGCCAGGACGGCCTGCCTGTCGATGGGCTTCACGCTGAGCATATCCAGGACGCGCGCATCGATTCCCTGTTCCCGCAGCATTTCCGCGGCATCGAGGGCGACCCCGACCATCATGCCGCACGCAGCAAGGGTCACGTCCTTGCCTTTGCGCACCGTATTGGCCTTTCCGAAGGAGAACGGGCACCTGCCATCCGCGTACACTTGCGGAAACTCCCCGCGGCTGGATCGGATATACACAGGGCCTCGATGCGCGGCCGCGGCCTTCACCGCCGCCGCCATCGAGGCCTCGTCGCTGGGAACGAGGATGGTGAAGCTCGGGAGCCCTCCCACCAGCGCGAGGTCCTCGATGCTCGTGAGATGTCGGTCCCTCGCGGCCGGTGGAAATACCGGCGTGGCTGCCCAGCAGCTTCACGTTCAGGCCCTGCGATGGAGACCTGCAGGCGCAGCTGGTCGTACGCATTGGGAAGCAGGAAGCAGGGAAGGCTCCCGACGAAGGGTATGAAGCCGTTCGCGGCGAAGCCCGCACTGACCCCGACGAGGTTCGCTTCCGCGATCCCGAGGTTGAAAAACCGATCCGGGAAACTCTTCCGCATCCCGGCCATGCCGGTGGAGCTGGAAAGGTCGCCGTCAAGCGCAATGACGCGGTCGTTGACTCGGGCAAGCCTCGAGCAGCGCATCGCCAAAGGCATCCCGCATCTGCCTTGTCCCCGGAGGAAGA
Organism: uncultured Spirochaetota bacterium; assembly: GCA_963820435.1. Taxonomy (GTDB): domain Bacteria; phylum Spirochaetota; class Spirochaetia; order SZUA-6; family Fen-1364; genus Fen-1364. The sequence continues at coordinate 78,129 of CAWGAC010000009.1, forward strand.
CCGGCTTTCTCACCGATTCGCATTGAGGATCTCCTCCCGGGCCTGCTTCAGTTGCTCGCCGACTGGGCGATCTGCGCATGGAACGTGTAATCCTTCTCCATGAAAGAGACGCCCTTTCCCTTCTTCGTGTGCGCGATCACCACCTGCGGCTTGCCCTTGATCTCCCGGGCGCGGCTCAAAGCGCCGCGCAGCTCCGCCATGTCGTGGCCGTCCGCCTCCTCGACGTGCCAACCGAAGGCCCTCCATTTTTCGGCAAAGGGTTCGAGAGCCATCTCACGCGCGATGGGTCCGGTCTGCTGGTACTTGTTGTAGTCCACAATCGCGGTCAGGCTGTCCGCCTTGAAATGGGCTGCCGCCATCGCAGCCTCCCATACCTGGCCCTCGTCGCATTCGCCGTCCCCGGTGAGCACGTAGACCCGGTACTCCTTCCTCGCCAGGCGTCCCGCCAGCACGCTGCCGAGGCCGAAGGAGAGCCCCTGTCCGAGGGAGCCGCTGGTCACCTCGACGCCGATGGAGATGTCCTGCTTCGGATGTCCGTGGTACGGAGAGTCCATGACGCGGAACCGCGCAAGCTCGGAGAGCGGGAAGTAGCCGGCGCGAGCCAGCACGGCGTACAATGCAGGGGCGGCATGGCCTTTGCTCAGGATGAATCGATCCCGATCCGGCCAATCGGGCTGCCCGCGGCCTCTACCCGCAGGATCCCCCCGTGATAGAGCACAGTGAGGATCTCGACTGCCGAGAAGCAGCTGGTGGGATGCCCCCCCATGCGCGAGGTCATTTCCAGGACGTCCAGGCGCACTCTCCTGGCGATCTCCGCCAAAGCTTCGCCGTCAAACGTCTCCGAGTTCAGATGCGCTGCCATGCCCCCTCCTGCTCGGGCCTTATGCTTTGCCTACGCTTCCCATGACCCGCGTGATCTTCTGGATATAAAGCTCTTTCATCTCCTGCCTCGCCTGGGAGAGGTAGGCTCGCGGATCGATGGACGCCGCGTTCTCCGCAAGCGCCCTTCTCAAGGCGGCCGTCATTGCAATCCAGCCGTCGGAAGCGATATTCACCTTGCACACCGCGGACTTCACCGCCCGGATCGTCTGTTCCTCCGGTATTCCCTGGGCCTCGAGGAGGGCTCCGCCAAAACGGTTCACCATTTCCACATAGTGAGGTGGCAGAGCGGAAGCGCCGTGAAGCACGATGGGAAAGCCCGGGCAGGTTTCGCGCAATCTGCTCTAAAATGTCGAATCGGAGGGATGGAATGCTCTCTCCCTCCTTCACACGAATCTTCAGCAATCCGTGTGACGTCCCGATGGAGACGGCGAGGCTGTCGACCCTCGTGCTCTGCACAAAATCAGCGACCTGCCCGGGGTCGGTGAAGCTGGATTCCGCTTGAGCGGAATCGTCTTCCACCCCCGAAAGGGCGCCCAGTTCACCCTCGACCGTGACCCCATGCGCGTGCGCATATTCAACGACCCGTGAGGTGACCTCGACGTTCCGCAGGTACGGCAGGGCTGACCCGTCGATCATGACCGAGGAGAATCCTTCGTCGATGCAGGAAATGCAGTCTCCTTCCGACATTCCGTGATCGAGGTGCAGCGCCATCGGGACCGATTTCCCGGCCCTGTTCATCGTCTCCGCGCAGCCCTGAGCCATGCGGGGAACCATTGCGGGCCCGATATACTTGCGGACGTTCGCCGAGCATTGCAGGATAAAAGGCGAGCGGGTTTCCATGCACGCCTCGAGGATCGCGAGCATCTGCTCCAGGCAGACAAAGTTGAGCGCGGGAACTGCGTACTTCCCGGCGTATGCCCTTTTCAGCATGCCCTGCGTGTTGACGAAGCCAAATTGCTCGTAGTTATTCATCAGTTGAAGATGTTTCCTTCACGGCCGGATGTCACGCACCCCGAAGAAAAGCCCCGATCTGCTCTGCCGATGGCTGCACCGGGTCCGGTTTCAATCCGGGGATATAGCGCGTCGCCTCGTAGAGTGCAGGAGAGTACAGCCCGTGGATGCCTGCAACATGGTGAATGTAGGGCCCGCGTACGATCCGCTCCTCCCACAAGGGCCAGTCGGGGACCTCGACCCACAGGTAGGTGCCGAGCGTGAACGGCCCTCCCGTGCCTTTGCCGTGCCCCATGAGAAGGGAATACTCGCCTCCTACCCGTCGAACCGCGCGACTGTGATATCCCCGCCCTTGATCTGGAAGTTCCCGGTTCCCGGCCGGTGCGGGGGGATTACGAAATGCGTGCCGAGGAACGCGGTATTGGGCTCCTTGACGAGCGAATGGGGAAAGTTGCCGCAGTGCCAGAGAAGCTCCGCGTTCTCGTTGGTCGGGTGGCGCACGGTGAGGTCGGCAAAGAAGGGAGGCGTGCTCCAGCGTGCTGCCGCCTGAAGAAGCAGAGCGCTCAGCGCTCCGTGGATGTCCGTCTCGCAGGTCACCGGGACGCCCATGGTGGCCAGCTCCCCGTTCACGAAGCAGGGGTAGATGCCCAGCGCGTCCGGCAGGTCGTCGTGGCACTTGAACGCGATGGCGTCCAGCTCCTCTTTCTCGGCCCAGTCGGCGAGGAAAAGCTTCAGGGCGGCGACCCGGGTCAGTGCCTCGTCGTCCACCCCTTTCAGCGAGACTCTCGTTCGCATCGACTCCGCTTCATCCTTTACCCGCGGGTCCAGGGCCGCCATCTCCAGGACCCGCTTCGTGAGGACCACCAGGTCGATGGGCACCATCTCGATGCCCCATCGCTGGAGGAGGTCCTGTTCGTTGACGATCACTGTGTAGAAATTGGGCGGCCGGGTGCTTACCTGACCGATGCGCGCCCCGAGGAAGGCCTTCGCCGCGGACACGGCTGAGAGGAAGGTCCGCACGCCACTCTCGAATACCGGCGTCTCCAGCCGGGAGTTCACGATCCAGGAGAATGTGGCCCCGTACTTCTTCAGAACGTTCGCGGTGGCGAACATGCCGCACTGCGTGTCGCGCAGCCGAGTGCCGTCCGGCAGGGGCGCCTCGTCGCGAGGCCCCCAGATGAGGAATGGCTTTCCCACGTCGCGAGCAAGCTGACAGACCACCTCCTCGGTGCCGAAGTTCACGTGGGGGACGAACACCGCATCGACGTTCGCCTTCTTGAACAGCTCGGCTGCCGCGGCGGCATGCGTCGCGCTCGTACAGCAGCCCTTCGTTGTTCACCGAGTCGATGTTCACGAAATCGATGTCCCAGCTCTTCAGCTTCTGCTCCACGAGCACCTTATAGCGCGCCGCGTCCTCGGCGGAGAACACGAACCTTCGCGTCGGTGCAAGGCCCAACAGCAGTTTATTCCTTTCCATGTATGCTCCTCCTATCCCGTGCCGCCTACCAGCTCGTTGTGCAGGATATAGCGGTCGGCGCGATAGTAGATCCGCAGGTACTCCATGGCGATGTCGTCCTGGGAAAAGGTTACCCGCTCGAAGTACAGGAGCGGAGCACCCGCCTTGATGGAAAGCATGTGCGCGATTTCAGGCGGCGCGGCGATGGCCTGGATGGTCTGCATGGCCCGTGACCAGCGCACGCCGTATTTCTTCTGCTTGATCTCGCGCAGGGAGTTCTCCTTGAAATCAATTTCGATGATCCCCGGCAGGTAACGATGCACCAGGAAGGATTCCTCTACGCACATCGGCTCGTTGTCCGCGAGGCGAAGCCGGTCGATGCGCGCCAGTTCCTCCCCTTCAGGCACCTTTAAAGCGAGGGCGATGTTCGCAGGAGCGGGAACAAGGCCCTGGAACAGGATACGTGTGCCGGGAACAAACCCCCGCTGGCGCATGTCATCCGTGAAGCTGATGATGCGGGTCAGCCCGTGCTCCAGCTTCGGATGGGCGACGAAAGTGCCCCTTCCCCTCTCCCTCTTGATATGTCCTTCCTTAGCCAGGATATCGAGCACCTTCCGCACTGTGATGCGACTCACGCCGTACTGGGCAACCAGTTCTGATTCCGGTGGAATCATGTCTCCGGGCTCCCACTGCCGGGTGCCGATCTTGCCCTCCAGGAGCTCGTAGAGCTGGTGATACAGCGGCAACTTGCTGTTCGGGTTCAGGGTTTCGGCTGGCATGGTCTCCCCCTCTTACCCCTTGATGCTTCCGGCGACGAGGCCCTGGGTGATCCTGTTCTCGAAGGCGATCACGATGATCACGAACGGAACCAGCAGGAGCGTGCCCAGGGCGCTCATGGTGTCCCAGGGCGTCGCGAACATGCTCGATGCCGAAAGCTCTACGAACCCGACCGGAAGGGTCGTGGCCTTGTTCGCGGCGAAGATGAGCGGAACCATGAATTCATTGAAAGCGCCTACGAAATCGCAGATGACGAGCGTTGCGATAGCGGGCTTCAGGACCGGCGCGATTATGGAGAACATGGTGCGGACGAACCCGGCGCCTTCCATTTCCGCGGACTCCTCGAGGGAAACGGGTATCTGGTTGAAAAAACCGTACATGACCCACGTGCCGAAGGGGATGGGCCCGTTGATATACAACAGCGTCAGACCCCAGACATTGTCTATGATTCTCAAGCTCCGGAAGAGCTGGAACAGGGGCACCAGCACCGCCGTGGCGGGAAGGATCGTTGAAAGCATGAGCAGACCCATGACGAGATTGGATCCCCTGAACTTTATTCGCGAGAAGGCGTACCCGCCCATGACGGAAAAGAGCACCCCGAAAGAAACACCGAGCACTGTTGTGATTACGGTGTTGGTGAAGAGCTTTGGCATGTTCAGGCTCTTGAACAGCATGACGTAGTTGTTGAAGGTCGGCTGCTTGGGGATATATTGGATCGGGAACTGGAATATCAGCTCCCTCGGAAGAATAGAGGAAAGAACGATCCAGTAGAGCGGCAACAGGATGACGACAGACAACACCGCGGTAGATGCCCAGGTTACGATTCTCGCGCCAATGCTCCGTCTCATCATCGCGTCCTTTTACCGCTCTCTACCGGGATTCGGCAATTTTCCTCTGAAGCGCCAACCCGCACACACCCATCAACCCCACGACAACAAACAGGACCATCGAGATGGTCGAGGAGTATCCGAAATTGAAATTTATTATCGCGTGCCTGTATATCTGGTAGCTCAGCAGGGATGTCACGGTTCCCGGGCCACCTTGAGTCATCGCGTATACCAGCTCGAAGGAGGTGACCCGCCAGATGGTAATAAATATTCCGAGCGTCACTATTGTGGGGAGAATGGACGGAAGCGTGATGGAAAAAAACTTCCGAAAGACACCGGCGCCATCCATTGATGCGGACTCGTATTGCTGAAGGTCAATGCCTTGCATGGCAGCCAGGATCATCAGCGAAAGGAAGGGCGTGTTTTTCCACACGTCCGCCATGACCACTGACATCCGTGCAAGACCCGCATTCACGAACCAGAGCGGCTTGATGCCAGCGATTCTATAGAGAATGTCGTTCACGAGACCGTAGTCGGCGTTGAATATCCAGTAAGCGGAAAAACCGGCTATCGGCATGGAAATCGCCCAGGGGATGAGATTGACCACCCTGACGAACTTGCGTCCGAAGAACTTCTGGTTCATGAGCGCGGCAATCAGAACACCTAGGACTATCTGCATGCTGACTGAAACGACAACGAAGAATACCGAGAATACCAATGAGTCGAGGATCGCCTGATCCCGAAAGATCTTTATATAATTGTCGAAACCAATGAACCTTCTTATCCTGCCGATCTGGTTGTAATTGAAGAAGCTGTAGAAGAAGGTCCACACGCTCGGGTACAGGGTCGCAAATACCCTGAAGATCACCGCGGGGGAAACGAGGATCCATGCCAGGAGGATGCGTTTTGTGCGTGCCCTCAGCCTCTTTCGCATACAGTCAGGTTCCTCTCGTCTCACGCTCTGATCCCGCTGCCTGCGCGGCCCGGGACTGCGGGAAAAGGCGGACCTCTTTCCCATGAGGCCCGCCCTCGAAGCACTCGGGTAAGAACGCTACTGGTTCTTCATCTCTTCGACGCCCTTCTGGCACAGGGCGATGGCCTCATCGATCTTGATCTGCTTGGTCAGGAACCGATGGATGGCGTCGGCGCGCGCCTGCGCTGCAATGCCGTCACGAGGATCGGTGATCACGGACGCATTACTGCCCGCGGCAGAGTATTGCGCGACGTACTTCAACACCGGGAGTTTCGCGACGATCTTCGGGTCGGACATGACAGAGTTGCTCCCCGCGCTCATTGCCGTGGAAAAACTGCAGAAGAATGTCTGGGCATCCTTGGTAGTAAGGTACTTGATGAACTCTGCGGCAGTGGACTTGTTCACCGCCTGCGCATTCAAGCCGAAAGACCAGCCGCCGAAGATGGTCTTGTTCGACTTGTACTTGGGGACCGGCGCTATTTCCGCCATGGTCAGAAATTTCTTCCCCAGCCCGTCGGCGAGATAGGGGTACTGGTAGACCATGGCGTACTTGCCGTCGATGAACTTCTGGTTCAACACGTCCATGTTGTCCGCAAGGACCGACTCCGGCATGATCTTGTACGTGTAGATCAGGTCGTACATGTACTGGAGCATTTCTTTGTTGTTCGGATTGTTCCAGTTGTAGATGTCCGCGTTGAACTGGAGAATGTAGCGGGGCAGCTCGACGTTGAGGAAATCCTTCGACCAGTACGCACCCGTTGCGTACACGCCGCCCTTTGTCAGGGCCTTGCCTGCGTCGATGAACTCCTTCTGCGTCCTGGGGTACTTGAGTCCCGCCTTCGTGAACAGGTCCTTGTTGACGAACAGGAAAACGGACTCAGAGGTGCACGGAAGCGAGTAGAGCTTGCCGTCGATGATATTCACCCCGTCGAGGATAGTGAAGTCCTTCCGCATCGCCGGCGTCACTATGTCGTCGATGGACGCGATGTATCCCGCCGCCACATAGGAGGACGTTGTTCCACTGGGGAACTCGGTGGCATCGAAGGAGTCGTCTTTCGACGCCAGCATGGTTGCGAGCTTCTCCATGTACACATTGCCGCGCTGCGGCGCGACCGTGGTGTTCATCTTGATGCCCGTTTTCGCGAAAAAGTCCTTCTCGAGCGCCTGCCAGTACTGAAGGTCCGTGCTCGCCGCATAGTGTGTCCACACGTTGACCACCTTTGCCTGCCCGGCAAGTGGCCCCACGGCGAATACGGTCAATACCAGCGCGGCAATGAATAGAAAGCTTAGTTTCAGGCTCTTCCGGATCATACTCGATTCTCCTTTCGTCGACGTGTCAGGGTGCGGCTATCCCGCTTGGATTAATGTCATAATATCACGACATTATAGAGTTTGTCAACTTAGAGTTTCAAACGCCCCTTCGCGGCGTCCGCGAGGTAGTCATACGGATACGGCAGCGGCGCTTCACTTACGTCGGTCAGCCGGTCCATCTGATCTGTCGTCAACTTCCAACCCATCGAACCAAGGTTATCCTCCAATTGTTCGACGGTGCGTGCGCCCACAATAGGTCCGGTGATTCCGGGCCTCTGCAGCAGCCAGCGGAGCGCTACTTGTGCCGGGGAGTGTCCTGTTTCCTTCGCGATGGCCAGCACAGCGTCCAGCACTTGCCATGTCTTCTCGGTGTTCTGCTCCGCCCAGGGTGCGGCGCCCCCCTTGCCAGGGGTCTTCTTCACGCGCGTGTCTTCAGGCGCCTGCCGCATGTCCCTGCGGTACTTGCCGCTGAGCCATCCCCCTCTCAAGGGGCTCCAGACGACGACGCCAAGTCCCTCCTCACGGCAGACCGGCAGGACTTCCCATTCCGTCGATCGGCAGAGCAGGCTGTATTGGGGTTGGACGCACTGGACTCTGCTCCCGCCCATTCGATCGCAGAGGTCACGAACTTTCTGTATCTGCCACCCCGCGTAGTTACTGACGCCTATCCAGCGGATCTTTCCCGCCCGCACGAGGTCGTGCAGCGCCGCGAGCGTTTCCTCAATCTCGGTAGACCAGTCCCAGTTGTGCAGCTGATACAGGTCGATATAGTCGGTGCGCAGTCGCCGCAGACTGGCCTCCACCGCCGTGACAATGTGCCCGCGGCTTGCGCCCATATCGTTCAGCCCGCCACCCATGTCGTGATATACCTTTGTCGCCACGATCCATTGCGCACGGGGCCGCGCCGAGAGCCATGCCCCAAGAACTTCCTCCGAGCGGCCACGATTGTACATGTCCGCCGTGTCGATGAAGTTGCCTCCTGCTGCGTCGAAGCAGTCGAGGATCCGATGCGAAAGCGCCTGGTCACACTCCATGCTGAAGGTCATCGTCCCCATGCACAACGCGGAAACCTTCACGCCGGTTCTCCCCAGGTACCGATACTCCATCCCGTCACTCCTCCCTACTGCCGCGTCATGGCTGCGCGGACGGCCGCCATGCACTCGAGCACCTCCGCCAATGGGTCCACGGGATTGCCTTCATATTCCAGGGAGAGATACCCGCCGAACGAGACCTTCTTGAGCCGCTCCATAAATTGGGGCAGATCCAATCCGCCCTTCCCGATGATGACGTCATACGGCTTGCCTGCCTGGTCGAAGGCAAAGTCCTTCAGGTGTACGCCATACAGCCTGTCGGCGAATTCGTCCACCGCCGCGACGGGATCTTCCTTGCTGTCAAGGAACCAGGCCGCGTCAAGGCACAGTCCGAAGTTCTTCGAGGTATGCGCAAAGAAGTCGTGGTGCTGACGGAAAGTTCCGAACTGGAAACCTCTTCCGTGGTTGTGGATGCAGTATTTGATCTTATACTCAACCGCGAGCCGCTCGAGCATCGGGAGCGCCTTCTCGTCCACGGTCACCACCGTGAGAAAGTGTGTTCCCGCTTTCAGGGCCAGCTCGCACATCTTGCGCACATCGGCCTCGTCGTTCTTGAGCTCCACCCCCCCGTAGGCGCTGACGGAAATTCCCGCGTCGCGGATCTGCGCAAGGTCCGCGCCCGTCTTCTTCGGGTCCTGGTGATAATCGATATGACCGGGGTAGATCTCGACGTAGGGCAGGTTCACCTTCTTCAACCCATCGATGAGCGAGCGAATCGTCTTGAACTCGCGAAAGCAATAGCTCTGAATGCCGAGAGGGAAATCACCCTTCATTTGATATTCCTTTCATCCTTCTCTCGAATAGACGTGGATGTTCCACTTCTCAGGGCCGTGCAGCGGCTTTGTGACGATGTCCAACCTGCCCGCGCCGAACAGGTCGAGGATCTCCGCATCGTGGCACCCCGTTCCTTCGTCGACGATGTGCCGCGTGAAGTTTCCCTTTCCCTCGTTCTCAAGCACCATGATCCGTGGCGGGCGCCTGAGATACATATCAGTCTTGGGGTCCGCCAGACCGACTTCACCGATCAGAATGTCGATCCTGCCGTTCCCACACAGGTTCCCGAGCTTCAGAGAGTGCGCGTCCAGGAGGCCTTCCTCGAGGATGTGTTCTTCCCACATTTCGGTGATGACCTTCCCTGGTTTGAACCATCCGAGCTTTCCACCCTGGTCTTTCCCGTAGACGAGCGGATCCCCTTCGGAGAGGAGAATCTCGTTCCTGCCGTCGCCGTCAATATCCCCGACGGCGATTTTCGTCGTGAGATATCCCGAAGCGAACTTGTGGCCTTCCCATCTGCCCTTTACGCGCTTGTACCAGTGAGTCCCGGCCACCAGTTCGTTCCTGCCGTCGCCGTCGACATCCCCAACCGCGAGACCTTCCTCCGGCTGCATGCCGTCATTGCGAAATGGGTGCGCGGGATTAGGCTCGCACTTGGCCGCCGCGATCACTTCGAGGCCCGGCCATGGCACCGCGTAGGGGTCCCGAGGAACGGGGATCCTGAAAATCGTTGTGCCCCCCTTCGCGAGCTGGTTTGTGAATACGAGACTTCTGGTTCCGTCTCCCGTAATGTCGGCTATCACAGTGTCGTGGAATTGACCGAAAGTCGTGTCGGCGATTTCGTGCCGCCTCCATGTGCCGGGTGTATTTCCGGGGTTCTCCCACCAGGAGATGGTAACTCCCATGTAGTCGCTCCCGTTGATGAGGTCGAGATGGCCTTTGCCCGTGAGGTCGATGAGACACCCTCCGCATTCCTGGTTATGAACTTCATCGATGAGGTGCCTTTTCCACGATTTGCCAGGCCCGGGATTCTCAAACCAGACCATGGCGCCGTTTCTTCCGCTGATCGCGATATCAGGGCGTCCATCAGAGTTGATATCGCCAACAGTGCCTAAAGTGTTCATTGCGCCATTCCCCGTAGAGTTCGCAATCTCTCCAATGACCATCTTCTTGAACTTGATCTTCTTCAAAATGAAACTCCTTTCATCTCCGATCTGACATTACATTATAACATATTAAAGATTTGTCAAGAATCCTTGTTGACAAAATAACTAAGGCAGTACATAATGACATTACCTAATGACATTACTAAAGTCATACTTCGAGAGCTAAAGGAGGCGAAAAGAGAAGGATCGAGTGTCAATTGCTCCTTGGTGGAAAAATGGTTCAGCGCGAGAGGCTAGGCAAAGCCGCAATTAAGAGGAGGTAACGATGAGAATGAGGCTGCTTTCTATTATAACTGTGCTCTTTATGATTTTTGTCGGCGCGGGTCAACTCGCTGCTCAGAAAGCGGAGCCGGAAAACGCCGAAATCACGATCATGGGGTGGGACCAGATGTCAACCACCTACCTGGACAAAGCCGCGGCGCCCTTTATCAAAGCTCACCCGAATGTGAAGCTCAATCGACTGGATCTCGCCTCAGGCGATGCAATAAACAAGGTCATCGTCGGTATGTCTTCGGGTGTCGGCTGCCCTGACATATTCATCTGTGATCCGGATTGGCAGCCCAAGATGGTGGCGCTCAACGGACTTCTTGATATCACGCCCGTTGTCGGCCCCGTAAAGAACAACATCCTCCCAGATCTCTTGCACATGATCACGGTGAACGGCAAAATCATCCGCGTGCCCATGGCGTACAACCCGATCTTCTTCTATTACAGGAAGGACATCTTCGACCAGTACGGCGTCAGCGCGCCCAAGGATTGGACCGTGGATTTCATGCGGATCGCAGACAAAGTGACGAAGGACAAGAATGCAAGTGGCGAACCGAATCATTACCTGGGTGACATAAATGATTGGCAGGTAGAGTTCTGGATGATCGGCAGGCAGGAGCTCTACAACAACAAGGATGGGAGCCCGAATCTTGACACCCCGGTGAAGGCCGAGGTGCTCAAGTGGATCAAGGAAGTAGTGGACAAGAAGTACATGAGGTTTGGGACGTTCCTTTCTCCTGAGGCCTGGGAGCTCATGAAGAACAATGTTGACGTTGCACAGTCAGCTCCGTTCTGGGAGGTCGGGTTCGGCCTCAAGCGGATGGGGTACAAACCGGAGTTGGAAGGCAAGTGGCGTACCGCCCTGTGGCCCGCGTGGAAGCCAGGAGAATCGTATCCGGGGGGATCGCATGGAAGTGGAGGCTGGGCGGTGTGGGCAAAAACCAAGTACCCCAAGCTTTGCATGGAGCTGCTTTCCTGGTTCCTGACTGACAGTGCCGCCAAGGAAATGGCCATTGGCAGGGTGCTCGGTCCCGCAACGAAGAGCGGCACGGCAGCCCTCGCCGATCAAGGCGATCCTTTCTTCGGCGGACAGAAGATCTGGAAGCTCATAAGCGACTCTGGTTCAATCGTGAACAACTTCAGCTACGATAAGAATCATAGTGTCTTCAGTGCCGCCCTGAGCGCCGCGGTGCACAATGTCGTGGAAAAAGGTATGGCTCCCGAAGAGGCCCTGAAACAAGCGCAGGCCCAGGCCCTCAACGATATGAAATAAGGCGCACAGGTCGAATGGATGCAACGGAAAGGCGGGCTGCACCCGCCTTTCCCATCTGATCGGAACTGCTGTGCCCAGGCGTGAGGGAAGGAAAATGCATTGAGGGAACAGAAATACACGCCCTATCTATTCATATCGCCTTTCTTCCTGCTTTTCACGCTCTTCTCAGTCGGCCCTCTTGTCTATGCTTTGTACATGAGCTTCAACAGAATCGAATCCTTCGCTCAAGCTCCCGAGTTCGTCGGCCTCAGGCAGTACATAAACATTCTTACGGATCCGCGTTTTCACAGGAGCCTCCTGAATATCTTCACCTACACGGTGGTCGCCGTGTCATTCACACTCGCCATATCTCTGCTTCTGGCAAATCTCCTCAACGTGAGGCTGCCGGGAAGGGTCGTGTACAGGTCAGCGTACTTTCTTCCGGTCGTGACTTCCCTGGTGGCTGCGGGAATATTCTTCCGGCTTATACTGGCGGAGCGCGTCGGAATTCTGAATGAAATACTCCGGTCCTTCGGCCTTCCCTCCTATCGATGGTTGAACGACCCCAAACTCATGATGCCGTCGCTCATCGTCGTGACCACCTGGCGCTCCTTTGGATTTTTCCTGATCATCTTCCTTGCCGCCATCCAGAACATCCCGTCGGAACTGTACGACGCTTCAAGAGTCGACGGGGCGTCGATCACGCAAACACTGTTCCGCATTACTCTCCCGCTGCTCTTCCCGACCATCTTTTTCTGTATCGTGACGGCAACGATAGGATCGATTCAGCTTTTCGATGAGCCCTATGTGCTGTTCACGGCCCAAGGGGGGGTTCCGCCCCGGGACGAGGTGATCACACCCGCCATCTACCTCTATAACTCGGCATTCCAGCAGTTCAGATTTGGAAAAGCGGCCGCGGTCGGGTTCATCGTTTCGCTCATCATTTTTATTCTCACCCTGGCACAGGTGAGGATCATGGGCAGGAGAGGAGGCTTCTCAACATGAAACCGCGAAGCATCGCCTCTTTCGGCGTCCTGTACCTGTTCCTGACCGTCGTTGCCGTTGTGACTCTCCTTCCATTTTACTGGGGACTGATCGCCGCATTCCGCCCTTCGAACGATATCTTCAACCCCTCCCTTTTGCCCGGACCGCTCACCGTCGTCAATTTCATCGACCTCTTCCGGTCGAGCCTCTACCCCCGCTGGTTTCTCAACAGCTGCCTGGTGGCGATTGCGTACGCCTCTCTCACCCTCTTCTTCTGTTCGCTTGCAGGGTATGCCTTCGCGAAATACGAGTTCAAGGGAAAAAACGCGCTCTTCCTGATCGTGCTTGGATCAATGATGATCCCGGTCTGGGCAACGCTCGTCCCCCTCTATTCGCTGTACTCGAAGATCAATTCGCTCAACCGGTACTGGGTGCTCATTGTGCCGGGAAGCGCGCCGGCCCTCGGGATCTTCATGATGCGGCAGTACATTTTTGGCATACCCTCGGAGATGATCGACAGCGGCCGTGTGGATGGCTGCTCGGAGTTTCGTATCTATCTCTCGATAATCGTTCCCGTGATCCCTCCGGCGCTTGGCGCCCTCGCCATCATCATGTTCATGTTCTCATGGAACAATTTTCTGATCCCTCTCATCCTCATGCAGAATCAGGTGCGTCTCACCGTTCCCGTCGGTCTCGCCTCGTTCGTTGGCCTCACCCGACCGGTGTATGGGCCTCTGATCGCAGGCACGCTCATTTCGGTCATACCCGTACTGGTCATTTTCGTCCGGATGCAGAAGGAGCTCGTTTCGGGCATCACTATCGGCGCCGTGAAGGGATGATGAAAAGGAGAAGAAATGGACAAACAGAGGCGATTCGAAGGGAAGGTTGCACTCATCACCGGAGGGGAGCCGGAATCGGAAGGGCAACGGGATTGAGGATGGCCAGGGAGGGGGCGGCTATTGCGCTTGCGGACGTGCTCGGCGAGCGCGCCCGGGAGGTGCGCCGCGAGATTGAAGACCTCGGCGGAAAAGCGCAGGACATTACCTGCGATGTCGCAAAGGAATCGGAATGCAAAAGGATGGTGGCGGAGACCGTTGCACGATTCGGAAGGCTCGACTTCGCCTTGACGAGCGCGGGAATCCATGGACCCGGCCGGACAGTCGTGGACACAACCGTCCAGACATGGGATGAGGTGATCGGCCTGGATCTCACGGGTACGTTCCTTGCGTGCAAGTTCGCCGTTCCCGAGATGCAGAAAGCGGGAGGGGGAGGAATTGTCCTCATTTCGTCTCTGGGCGGCGTTACCGGCTCGCCTCACGGCACGGCATTCATGGCAGCGAAAGGGGCTATCATAAATCTTACGCGGCACATGGCAGTAGCCCATGCGCCCGACGGCATAAGGGTGAATTGCGTCGTTCCGGGAGTAATCGAGACGCCGCTGACAGCCAAATGGCTCAGTGACCCGGAAATGCGCAAGAAAGTGTGCGCATGGCATCCAATGAACAGGCTCGGTCAGCCTGAAGAGGTGGCGTCGCTCGTTGCGTTCCTTCTATCGGAGGACGCATCATTCATAACAGGAGCCATTGTCCCTGTAGATGGCGGATATCTCGCCTGGGGGAGAGGGGAGCCATGACTCCGGTACAGGCGGCTGACGTGCGGAAAGGCGGGCTATGAAAGCCTTGGTGAAAAGAGAACCTGGTGCAGGACACCTTTCGCTGGAGGACCTGCCGCTACCGAAGATCGGAGATGATGACCTTCTGATCCGAATCTCCTGTTGCGGCATATGCGGAAGCGACCTCCATATCGAGGACGGCGTCCACCCGTGCCAACCGCCCGTCGTAATCGGGCACGAGTTCTCCGGGGTCATCGAGGGAATGGGACCCAACGTGAGAGAGTTCGCCGTCGGGGACGCGGTTGCCTTTCTCGACGGGTGGGATCCCTTTCCCGGGGTAGGGAGCAACGGCGGTTTTGCAGAGTTCATGAGAGCGCCTGCATCGTGCATGTGGCGGACGCCTCCCGGGGTGAGCCAGGAGGAGGCGTCTCAGTTTGAGACCATTGTCACTCCCATGAGATTGGTAAGAGACGAAGCACAAGCAAACGCGGGCGACCGAGTTGTGGTGACCGGTGTGGGAATCATCGGCTTGATGACCGCTGCAATCGCCAAACTGTCGGGTGCCCATGTCACTGTGTTCGGGACCGAAGCAGACGAACCCGTCCGCCTGCCGCTTGCCAGAGGAGTGGGTGCCGACGAGGTTCTGGTATTCAACGAGGAGACGGTGAAATTCGTTCAGCGCGCGCGCCCGAACAAGTGGATCGATGCTTCGGGCTCGCCACTCGCGCTGCAAGCGGCGACGTCATGCGTCGAGCCTTCCGGCCTCATTGTCGTGGCAGGATTGGGTCACGGGCCGTATGACCTTGACATGACCCGCGTGACCTATAACAACATTACCATCCGCGGCGTTTGGGGGGGAAGACCAAAATACGTACGAGAGGTGGCCGAGCTGATAAGAGAACGAAAGCTCGTGCTGAGCAACATGTTGACGGTGCTGCCGTTGAGCAGGTGGCGTGAGGCCTTTGATGCATGTCGAGCACGGAAATATGTGAAGATACTGCTGGATCCGTCACGCTGAGGTCTTGATTCTTCCCGCTTCTTGCTGGACTCCACTCTGGCCAATGTTCGCAGCAAGGGATCCGAACGCCCCGCGCGAAAGGAGCATTGATGGATATCGTCACCCTCGGGGAGTTGATACTGGATATGTTTGCTTCGGAATCCGGGCAAGGATTTCACCGCAACCGTGGCTTTTCTCCCTGTTGCCGGAGGGGCTCCTGCGAATGTAGCGGTTGCGGCTTCTCGACTTGGCATGAAATCGGCATTCATCGGCAAGGTCGGAGAAGATCCGTTCGGACACAGGCTGGAAGCGGTCCTGAAAAGTTATGGGGTCGAAACCAGGGGCATGCGCTTCGACACGCGGTACCGTACCACGCTGAACTTCATGACTCTGCCGGACCCTCACCACACTGAAATGCTCTTTTACCGCAACCCGGGAGCGGACATGCTCCTTGAGCCGGGTGAGCTGGACATCGAGCTCATCGAGGGAACGTCCGTGTTCCATTTCGGGTCGGTCAGCCTGGCGATCGAGCCCTGCCGAAGCGCTGCCATTGAGGGGGCTCTGTGCGCCCGGAGGGCGGAAGCGCTCGTTTCCTTCGATGTGAACTACAGGCCCGGCCTCTGGGAGAGTGAAGCTCGGGCAAAGGCCGAGATCGCCGCGACAATCCCCCTGGCGGACATCGTCAAGGTGAACGAGACCGAGCTGCGTCTCATCGCCGGCACCGACGATGCCCGCGCCGGCTGCCGATCGATCATCGACCGCGGACCCGCGCTCTGCGTGGCAACCCTAGGGCCGCAAGGCAGTGTATGGGCCGCTCGCTCAGGTGCAGACGCAGTTCCCGGATTCACCGTACAGGCAGTGGATGCCACGGGATGCGGCGATGCGTTCATGGCAGCCCTCCTGGTCCAAATTCTCGATGCCCTCGGCGGCCGCAAGAAAGGCCGTCGGAGCGGCCTGGAGAGCCTGGGGGGAGCTGACCTGTCCCGCGCCTTGCGATGGGCCAACGCGGCCGGAGCCCTCACCGCGCGGACGAAAGGCGTGATGAACGCTCTGCCTGACACACGCGAGGTGGAAGCTCTGGTGGCCGGTTGAGGCGGCTGCCGAACCCAACGCGTCGATTCGAAAGCGAGCCTTCCCGCCTCGATGAATATCTCAGTGTATTTTCCGGAAGCCGGGCCCGGAGCGCGAGCGGCCCCCGTAATTCAGTTCATGGCGCGCGTCGCGTTCAGGATTGCGACAAGGGCCACTCCCATGTCGGCAATCACCGCTTCCCACATGGTGGCAACCCCTGACGCGCCCAGCGCAAGGAAGACGCCCTTCACTCCGAGGGCGAAGAAGATGTTCTCTGCGACTATCGCCCGTGTTCTCCGTGCCCTCTGGATGGCCTCGACGATCTTGCCCGGGTTGTCCGACATGAGAACGACATCCGCGGTCTCCACCGCGGCATCGGCCCCTGATCGGCCCAGCGCAATACCCACGTCCGCGCGCGCGAGCACCGGCGCGTCGTTGATGCCGTCTCCCATGAAGGCGGTGCGCGCGCGCCTCCCGCCGGACCGCATGATCGCTTCCAGGTGTTCGACTTTTTGCGCCGGCAGCAGGTCTCCGTGGTACTCGTCGATGCCCAGCTCGACGGCGACCCGCTCGGCTACCTCGACGCCGTCACCGGTCAGGAGGGCCGTCCGATCCACCCCCAGCGCGCGCAAAGCCCTGATCGCCTCTTTTGCCCCGTGACGGGCCACGTCATCGATTGCGAGATAGCCGGCATAGGCCCCGTCCACCGCCACGTGCACCGCGGTGCCGTCAATGCAGCAGGTGTCATGGGGGATCTGCTGGGCATGGAGGAGCCGGTCGTTTCCGGCCATGATCGCGTGCCCCTCCACCGTGGCGAAAACCCCCTGGCCGCCGAGCTCACGGAATGCCGCCGCGGCGGAGTCATCCACCGGCCGGCCGTACGCTTCCCGAATGGATGCGGCGATGGGGTGATTGGAATGGGTCTCGGCAACGGCGGCGTAGCGCAGGAGGTCGGGTCCGGAGATTCCGTTGCGGGGATTCACCGAGGTCACGTGGAAGCTCCCCTTCGTGAGAGTGCCTGTCTTGTCGAAGACCATGGTCTTCACGCGCGCCAGCACGTCCAGGTACGCCGCTCCCTTCACCAGTATCCCGTGACGTGAAGCTCCGCCCACACCGCCGAAATACCCGAGAGGGATGCTGATGACCAGGGCGCATGGGCAGGAGATGACGAGCATGGTGAGGGCGCGATAGATCCAGTCGTGCAGGAGAGCGCCCTGAATGAGCAGCGGCGGCAGGAAAGCCACCCCCGCCGCCGCGCCGACCACAAGAGGCGTGTAGATGCGGGCGAACCGGCTGATGAACCGCTCCGTCTTTGCCTTGGCGCGCGTGGCGCCCTCCACGAGTTGTATGATCTTCGTGGCGCTCGACTCCCCCGCGCTGCGCGTGACCTGCATTTCAATCAGGCCGTCCATGCAGATGAACCCCGCCAGTACCTCCTGACCGGGCTCCACGCGCCGCGGGACAGGCTCTCCCGTGAGGGCGGAGGTGTCGACGAATCCGCTGCCCGAAATCACCCGGCCGTCCAGCGGCACCCGCTCACCGGGCCGGACGATGATTTCAGCGTCAATCGCGACCTCTTCGGGCCGGATCTCCACGAGCTCGCCGTTCCGTCGTACGCGCGCGGAATCCGGCCGCAGATCCAGGAGCTTCCTTATGGACCGGCGGCTGCGATCCACCGACAGGTGCTCCAGTATTTCCCCCACCTTGAAAAAGATCATCACCGCGACCGCCTCGGAGGGCAGGCGTATGGCGAATGCGCCGCCCGTGGCCACGGTCATCAGGAAGTTCTCATCGAAGACCCTGCCCCGGAAGATTCCCCGCGCGGCCGCGGCCAGCACGTTCCATCCGGCCAGCAGATATGCCGCGCCGAAGACCATGTACTCAAGCCAGGGCCACGCGGACGCGTGGATCCGACCGCCGGCCGCGATCCCGAATATGAGCAGGGCAACGCCTGCCCCCAGCACCACGAGCTCCCCGCGCAGGTTGAATCTGCTCATGTCATTCCGCCAGGTGGGTCCGGATGGACTGCAGGACCGCGCTCACATGGTCGTCACTCAGCGAGTAGTACACGATCTTGCCTTCCCGACGGTGGCTGACGAGCCGCGCGCTCTTCAGCACGGCGAGCTGGTGGCTCACCGCGGAGACGCTCATGCCGAACGCCTCGCTGAGGTCGCCGACGCACAACTCTCCCGCAAGCAGCGCGTGAAGAATGCGGAGCCTTGTCGAATCTCCGAGGATCTTGAAAAAGACCTCCATATCTTCGAGCTCACCGCGACCTGGAATCCTTGCCCTGCCCGCAATCACCGCTTCCGGGTGGAGGGCGCGCGTGCCGGTGCCTGCTGCCATGAATGCTCCCTTTATCACTTGAACAACTGTTCAAATGAAAGGATAGCGCGGCAGAAGATTTGTGTCAAGCGAGTGGGGCCTGCGTGCGCGGGGCTGGATGCGCGGGGGCCGCAAGCGAGTGGGGCTGGCCGGGCGAGGGCCGCATGCGCGGGGGCTGCGTGCGAGAAGGCCGCCCGCACGCCTGCCGATCAGGCGTGCATGCGTCCGCGAAACAGGGATGCGAAAATGCCGACGCCGCACAGCGCGGCAAAGATGAAAAACCCCGCGCGGAACGCGCTGAGGAACGCGGCGTATCGCTCAGGCGCTATTTCCACTTCGCCCACGTACACCGCGATGATCAACGCGGCGATTCCCATGCTCAGCATCTGCCCGATAAGACGCATGGCGCCCGTAGTGGCCGAGGCGACCGCGTAGTACTTCCTTTCCACGGAACCCATGATGGCGCTGGTGTTGGGGGAGGAGAAAAGCCCGAATCCCAGGCCGCAGAGCATGAGGATGGCGATGATATGTGCAAGGCTCGACGCGCGGCCGAGGAACGCGGTGAGGAGAAGACCGGCAGTGCTCATGGCCATGCCCGCGGAGGCCACGATTCGCGGCTCCACACGGTCCGAGAGCCGCCCGGCCAGCGGGGAGAATACCGCCATCATCACCGGCTGGGTGAGCATGATCAGCCCCGCGGAACGCGGAGAGAATCCTTTGATGTACTGGAGGAACAGGCTCAGCAGGAAGGAAAGGGCAAAGGTCGCCGCGTAGTTGATCAGCGCGGAGAGATTGGAAAGGGCAAACACCGAGTTGCGTCGAAACAGGCTGATGTCCAGAACGGGGGAAGCGACACGGCTCTCCCTCCACACGAAGGCCGCGAGCAGCACGGCGCCGCCGATAATGAGCCAGAGGCCGGTCACCGCCGGCAGCAGCCGGAAGCCGTACATTACGGCGAACAGCGTGCAGGCGTAGAAGAGCGAACCGACCACGTCCATTTTCTGGCCGCGCGCCTCCGCCCATTCTCCCCTCACCTTCCAGAGAGCCAGCCCGGTCACGAACAGTCCCAGGACCATGGTCAGCAGGAATATGCTCCGCCAGCCAAGGAACTGGGTAAGCATGCCGCCGATGAACGGACCGAGCGCGCCGCCGGCGTATACGGACGCCACGGTGATGCCGAGAGCGCGCCCCCTCTGGGCGGGCGGATATACCGAGGTAACGATGGCCAGCGAGGTCCCGAACATCATGGCGTCGGTGAATCCCTGCAGAGCGCGGAGGGCGATCAGCATGGCCTCGGAGGCGGCAAGCGCGCACAAGAGCGATACGACCGAGTAGCCGGCCATGCCCGCGAGGAACACTTTCCTCCGGCCGTGGATGTCCGCTACTCTCCCCATGGGAACGAGGAACATGGCGGCGGCAAGCAGATAGGCGGTGCTGATCCAGCTCAAGGTGATGGCATCGGCGGAAAACTCCCTGCCGATGGAAGGAATCGCGATATTGATCGAGGAGGCCATGAAGGGCGTGAGAAATGAGGCCGTTGAGGCCACGAAAAGAACCACCCGTTTGTCGACCGTACCGTCCTGCTGATGCATGCGCTTTCCCGGGCCCTCACTATATGCGGAAATCCGTGCCAATGGCTATTCCGACAGGCCGCTGCGCAGGGTATGATCAGCTCTGAGAGACATCGATGCAGGCTGACGAATTAAAAGCTCTATGGGAGAGATACTGCTGCAGGCTCCTTGCGTTCATACGCGGGCGGATCGCGGACGAATCTGAAGCGGAAGACATCCTGCAGGAAGTCTTCATCCGGATCCACCGCAACCTGTGCTGCCAGGCATGGAACAAGCCGGAGGGATGGATCTACCAGATCACGCGCAACCTGATCATCGATCACTACCGAAGCCGAAGAGAGACGGTCGAGGTGGACGAAAGCGTGCCGGCCCGGGAACAGGTGGGCGTGGAGGATGACCCCGTGGCCCGGCTTTCATTCTCGCTCAGGGAAACCATAGACGGGATGCCCGAGCCATATCGCCAGGCGCTGCTGCTGACCGAATACGACGGGCTCAGCCAGAAGGAGCTCGCCTCCCGGATGGGAATATCGCTCTCCGGCGCCAAGTCACGGGTACAGCGCGCCCGGGAGAAGCTGCGCGATATGCTCCTGGCCTGCTGCCATTTCGAGCTGGACCGTCGAGGAAGAATCATCGACTACTACAAACGTTGCTGCCGCTGCGGCGCGGCCTCTCAACCGCACCGGGCATAACTTTCCGAAATTCGCCGTCACGATACCTTGCACGAATGTCACGGGGTACCGTGACCGCGGTACTCCGTGCAGTTCCGCGACATTCGTTGCGTCTTTTTCAGCCGGCCTCCGTCTACCAGGATGTCTCAATACTCGAGCCACGAGGAGGAACGGATGCTGCAGGATTTCACGATGCGGATGTTTTTGCCCATTCTTCGGCAGGAAGAGCGCGACGACCGATCTCACGTGGAGCCGCGCCCCCTGAGTTTCGCAAGACTTCGAGGATTCTGCTCACAGAGGGCGTGTGAGCGACCTTGCTGCGGGCGGGCGACCACATGACAATGGACTTCATACTGAATCTTTTCGAGCAGTCGGTCAGGCAGGTTCTCCTCTCTCTCCTGCACAACTGGCCATATCTTCTGGCCAGCATCCTGATCGCCGCGCTGCTGCAGGTGTTCGTCGATGTGAAGAAGGTATCGGCTTTCCTCGGCCGCCACCGCAGCGCAGGGGTCGTGGCAGCCACGGCGGCAGCGGTTGCCACGCCGCTCTGCTCCTGCGGCACCACGGCCGTGGTGCTGGGCATGATGGCGAGCACAATGCCCTGGGCGCCGATCGTTGCCTTCATGGTGTCGTCCCCGCTGAGCTCTCCCGAAGGCATGGTGTACAGCGCGGGTCTTTTCGGCTGGCCGTTCGCGCTGGCATCCTTTTTCTTCTCCATTGTTTTGGGGCTTTCAGGAGGCTGGATTGCGGCGTCATTCGAACGGCGCGGCTGGCTCGACAACCAGGCGCGCTTCCCGGCTGCGCGCGCCCCGGCAAGCGCCTGCGCATGCGGGAGCCTTCCTTCCGCCGCGGTTGTCCGGCGCCGGCCTGCGCGTGCAGCCAACCGTCTTTCCCGGTCAGACAGATCCAGGTGAGAGAAACCGTCGGGCTCCCGCTCGTCGCATGCTGCGCAGGCGGCGCGCCTGTGGAGGCGATAACGGCGCGGATCACCGAAACTGTCTTCATGAAAACCCTCGCCCGCGTATCAGGTCTGCCAAAGGAGATATGGACCGTCGGCAAGCGGCTTCTTCCGATGTTCCTCGGATTTGCCTTCATAGGCTTTCTGTTGAACGGTCTTGTGCCGGCCGCGTGGATCAGCGCGCTGTTCGGCAGGGGCCATGTCTACAGCGTTCCGCTGGCAGCCACCCTGGGTCTGCCGCTGTACATCAACTCCGAAGCTTCCCTTCCGCTGATTCGAGGTCTTCTGGATTCCGGGATGAGCCAGGGGGCTGTCATGGCGTTCCTCATCGCCGGGTCGGGCACGTCGATGGGAGCCATTGCCGGTGCCCTGACGATAGCCCGTTGGCGGGTGGTCGGGCTGGTCGTCGGTGTTCTCTGGATCGGGGCAATGTGCGCGGGATTTGCGTACGATTTCCTTCTCTTGCTTGCGGGATGACCGGCCACGGTAATCCGTGGCATTTTCAGATGCCCCGTGATAAGGTGCCGCTATGACGGCAAGAAACGATACATCAGGCTCCCTTGTATTCCTTCACATAACGACGGCCGCGTACATCGGCCGCAAGTATTCCTGACGGAATTGGCGCGGCTCGTTTCTCTTCGAAGGATCTGGAGCCGCGCGCCCCACAACGCCTTCACTGATCTCGTCCGGTTCAAGGACAGGTGGTACTGCGCGCTGCGCGAGTCGAGGAGCCACGTGGGGGACATCGGCCGCGTGCGCATCATCACCTCAGCCGACGGCACGGATTGGATATCCGCCGCGCTTTTCTCCGAACGGGGCGTTGACCTGAGAGACCCCAAGCTTTCCGTTGCGCCCGGGAAGCGGCTCATGCTCCTGATGGGAGGCTCCCGGTACGCGGGGGGGAAATACACGGGCAGGAACCCGAGAGTCGCCTTTTCACTCGACGGCCGCGCCTGGAGCAGGCCCCGCGGCATTCTCTCGGAAGGGGACTGGCTGTGGAGAGTGACGTGGCAGGGAAGACAGGCCTATGGCGTCACCTACAGGGTCGTGGACAAGGACAAGTGGACGGTCACGCTGGTGACAAGCGGTGACGGTCTTTCGTACCGCGAGGTGTGCAGCCTGCGCGTCCCGGGCAAGCCGAACGAAACGACCTTGCGATTCCAACGCAATGGCCGGGCAATTGCGCTCGTGCGCCGGGAGGGCGGCAGCAGAAAAGCCTGGATCGGCGCCAGCCGGCCCCCGTACACGGAGTGGCAGTGGCATGCTGCGCGGCATCGGGTGGGCGGCCCCAACTTTCTTGTTCTGCCGACCGGTGACCTGTGGGCCGCGGGCCGCGGCTACTTTCCGGAGGGTCCGCGCACTCTCATCGCCCGGATGGACGACCACGGGTATACGCCGGTGCTCGAGCTGCCCAGCGCCGGTGACTGCAGCTATCCGGGCCTTGTCTGGCATCGCGGCCATCTGTGGGTGAGCTACTACTCCTCCCACGAAGGGAAAACGAGCGTTTATCTTGCACGAATCCAATTGAGCGAGGAGGGACGGTGAAAGCACTCATCGTGTGGGGAGGCTGGGAAGGGCACGAACCGAAGCAGTGCGCCGACCTCTTTATTCCCTGGCTCCGACAAGAGGGATTCGAGGTGACGGTTTCCGCCTCCCTCGATTCGTATCTCGATCAGACGCTGATGGGCTCGCTGCCTACCGCGTGCACGTGCTCGATCGCCCGGACCCGATCACCAGGGGCATCGCCGACTTCGACATGCTCTCCGAGCAATACTACATGCACGTGGATCCTTCAAACGAGGTGCTCGCCACAACGACGTTCGGCGGCGGCGTGCATCCCTGGATCGAGGGCACGGTCACGCTGAATGGGGCCCGCTCTCAGGGGTAGAAGAGGAAGATATTGCCCACGTCCGGGATGTGACGCATCGCTTCGGAGGAAAGACGCGTAAGCTCCTCCGCAACTGCGGGCTCGATGCTGCCGCTGCCGGCCGCGACATTGCTTTCGATCTGCGCGACCCTTCGGGCGCCCACCAGGGAGGCGACGATGCCGGGCCTGCCGAGCACCCAGCGGATCGCCAGCGTGCTCAAGGATGTGGAGTTTCTTCGGGCCACTTCCCGCATGGCGGCCGCCGCGTCCCGCACGTATGGCCACACGTCGGATCGATAGTAGAGGGTTTTCCCTCGGGCATCGCCCTCCTCGAATGAATCCGGGCTCCTTGGGGTGTCGGAGAGGAGGCCCTGCGCAATGGAGCTGAAGGTGACCACCGCAATGCCATGTGCGATACACCAGGGAATGACGTCCCGCTCGGGGTAGCGCCACAACAGGTTGTAGCAGAGCTGGTGCGCGTCGATCCGTCCGGCCTCGGATGCCATTTCCATGTCCTTGACGCTGAAGTTGCTGACACCGACGAGCCGGATCTTGCCCTGCGCGCGCAGGAGCTCGAGGCCTTCCATCATGGGACGCAGGTCGAAACCGGTTTTCGGCCAGTGCACGTAGAAGAGGTCGATCCACTGCCTCTTCATCCTGGCCAGGGATTTCTCGACGCCCGCGATGGTTTCGGCCTTGCCCGCCGCGTGCATCTTTGTGGAGACGAAAGCCTTTTCCGAAAAGGGCTCGATGCCCCGGCCCAGGACCTCTTCAGAATGACCCATTCCGTAGTCGTGCGCGGTATCGAAATGCCGCATTCCCCTGCGATACGCTTCCCGTATCAGGGCAACCGACGTGTCATCCTCAGGCGTTCCGCTCCCCATGTCGCCGAACTGCCAGCATCCCAGGCCCACCCCTTTCGGAATGAGCTCCGTGAGAGAACGCGCGCCCATCAGTCGTTCTCGAGGAGCTCGATGATGACTTTCAGGTCCCGGTTCGCGTCCACGTACGCGTAGCGGCCGCCGGTGTATTCGCCCGTCTGCAGGAGGGGCATTGCGCTGGCCTTCAGCTCGGCGACCTTCTCCTTCATGCCCTTGATCACGAACGCGATGTGGTGAACCCCTTCTCCCTTGCGGTCGAGGTCCTCCCTCCAGGTGCTCGGCTCCTTGTCCGGTTGTATGAGCTCGATATCCAGGGTGGGGCCGACCTTGAAGAATGCCAGCTTCGACCGCGCCTTTGTGGGGGCACCCTTGTAGCGCGCTTGAGACTTGTCCAGCTCATCCGTGATCTGGATGGGCGGCTTTTCCACCCCTAGAAAGTCGGCATAGGCCTGGGCCGTTTTTTCTATGTCATGCACGAGAATTCCCACCTGCGTGACTATGTGGGTGCCAAGGATTTTCTTTTTCATTCTGCGTGCCTCCTCTATGTTTGTTTTCCCGTTTCCGGGACAGCTACCCCGACGGGGTGATGGCGTGCACTCTGCTCATTGGCGATAGCCGAAACGCTTCTCCAGCCCCAGGAGCATCGCAATAAGGAAAAGGGCGATGATGAGGAGTATCCAGGCCATCGCGGACGCAAGCCCCATTTTGAAATACTGGAACGCATTCTGATAGAGGTAGAGCGAGTAGAAGAGGGTCGACTGGTTGGGCCCGCCGGACGTGATGATGAATGATTCCGCGAAGGATTGAAATATGCCTATGACATAGGTGATCACGTTGAAAAGTATCACGGGGGAAATCATGGGGATGGTGATCCGGAAGGTCCGGTGCATGAAGTTTGCCCCGTCGATTGCCGCGACCTCGTACAGCGACTGCGGGATATCCTGGAGAGCGGCGAGGTAGATGATCACCGCGCCCCCCGATACCCAGAGGAAGATCATGATGAAGGCCGGCTTGGCCAGGAGCGGATCAGCAAGCCAGCCGGGCCCCTTGATGTGCACGTAGGAGAGAAAGGTGTTGATCAGGCCGGTCTGCGGCTGCAGGATCCAGACCCAGAGAATGCAGAGGATAACGAGCGGGACGAGCGTCGGCACGAAGAAGATGATGCGGAACACCGAAAGGCCCTTGATCCGCTTGTTGCTGAGGATGAGGGCAAGGGCGAGGGTGGCAATCGTGATGACGATGGTTCCGACCACGACCATGTACAGGGTGTTGAGAAGCGAGGTGCGGAAGACCGGGTCGGTGGTCACCAGGTCGATGTAGTTGCCCAGCCCGATGAATTTCGGCGGATCCACCACGTTGTAACGGGTGAGGGAATAGAAGAGGGAGCTGAAAATCGGATACGCCGTGAAGACCAGGAAACCGACGATCCATGGCGAAATGAAGAGCAGGCCGTTTCTTCGATCTCTTGAACCGATCATCGGCTATCCCTTTATTCCCGTCATTGCAATCCCCTGGATGAAGTATTTCTGAAGCACAAAGAATATGATCAGCACGGGGAAGGTCATCATGACGCCGAGGGTGAGGAGCATGTCCCATTTCGGATCCAGGATGTGCATGATCTGCTGCGCGCCGAGGGAGAGAGTGTACAGCTTGTTGTCCGAGAGGAAGATCAACGGGCCGATGAAGTCATTCCAGGTTCTCAGGAAGGAGAAGATGATCACCGTCGTGATTGCCGGCGTGGACAGCGGAATGATGACGCGCCGATAGATCATGAAGTCGCCCGCCCCGTCCATTTTTGCCGCGTAGGAGAGCTCGTTCGGTATCGACATGTAGAACTGGCGCAGCAGGAAGATGAAAAACGCGTTCCCGAAGAAGGCCGGCACGATCAGGGGCAGGAGGGTTCCGATCCAATGCAGCTGGTGGAACAGGATGAAAAGCGGGATCATGACAACCTGGAACGGCAGGATCAACGTGGCCAGAACGACATAGAAAAGCGCTTCCCGGCCTTTCCATTCGATCTTGGCAAACCCGTATGCAATGAGCGTATTGGAAAGAACCGCGCCGATGACGTTGAGGACCACCAGGACCATGGTATTGCGGAAGTCCTGCAGGAAGGGAAACTCGTTGAAGATGCGGACGTAATTGTGCCATTGAGCCTTCTTGGGAAGCCACTGCATGGGAACGACGAAAAGCTCGGCAGGGACTTTCAACGAGCTCAACGTCATCCACACGAATGGAACAATGAAGACGAGAGCAAGTACGGCAAGGATAAGGGTTGATATGGCGATTTCGCCCGGCGCGAGATAAACAGCTTCTTTCGCTTTCCGTGGCATCAGACAGCTCCCATCCCCAGTGTAGCCTGCGAGCCCTACCTTAAGCGATCCCTACCTTAAGCGAGCAAAGCGGCAGTAATAAACCGGATGCCCGGCCCGCGCGGGGAGCGGGCCCGGGCATCCGAAATAGTCGTGGGCGCTTCAGCGCCCTCAAGAAAGGGCAGGTCCGCGCTTACTGCGCGAGTTGCTTTTCGAACTTGTCCTGAAGGCCCTCCAAAAGGGGCAACGGATCCTTATTGTTGTAGATTACGTCGTCACGCAGCGCGTTCAGGTCGTTTCCGAGCTGCGCGGCCACCTTTGTCAGCGCCGCATGACCCGAATTGGGAGAGTTCGCCAGCTCCCTCTCGATCTTATAGATCGGGTCGTTCTTCATTGTCCAGCTCACCTCGTCGAACTGCTTGTTGTTCGTGGGGATCGAGCGCCAGATGTCGAAATTGTTCGCGCTGATCGGTGTAGTGATGACGAAATTGTAGAACCTGTACGCGAGATCAGGCCGCTTTGCGCCCTTGGGGAGCAGGAACACGTTCGACTGGAATGTCGTGCCCCCCGCCCTTCCGCCCGCCGGGGTCGGGACCTTTGCCACCGCGTATTCGAGGTTCGGGGCGTAAATGCGCAGCGCGTTGGTGAACCAGTTGCCCACCACGGTCATCGCGACCTTGCCGGTCATGAAGGGGTGGTCCGGAGAGAACAGCACGCCGAACCCCGAGGTGAAAGCCTGCATCTCGGTGGGGCCCTTCTTCTGCGCATACTTGTTCATCCACCTGTACACGTCGACGAGCGGCTTTTCCGTCAGGTACAGCTTCTTGCTTGCCGTGTCGAAGATCTTGGCGCCGAACATCCAGCCCCAGTAGAATGGATTGTCGTTGCCGTAGTCGAGCCAGGGGATGTAGCCGAACCGGTCGATGCTGGTCGCGCTGTACTTGTCGAGCTTTGCGGCAAGGGCATCGAGCTCGTCGAGGGTCTTGGGCGGCTTGGTAACGTCAAGACCGGCGTCCTTGAAGACCTTCACGTTCATGTAGAGCATGATGACATTGGAGTCCTGGGGCAGCAGGTAGGTCTTGCCGTCGATCTGGGTGACCTCTTTCATCCCGGGGAGCATTTCGGGGATCTTCAGGGTGATCTTGCTCATGTCCCAGGGAATCGCCGTGCCGTTGGCCGCGAAGGAATATGCCGCGCTCGCGTTATCCGAAAGCGCGATGTCGGGAGCGTCGCCTCCGGCAATGGCCGCCAGGAGCTTGCCCGTGTTGACGCCGCCGGCAGGGGTGGCGACAAGGTTGACCTTCACGCCGGGATTGGCCTTCTCGAACTCCCCGACGCGCCACTGGTCCCATTTCAGGGAATCACCCCCGAACGGGGACCAATACACGAGCGTCCCTGGCCCCGAGGCGGACGCCTGTTCCGATCCACCCGCCGCGAAGACGGGGAATGCGAACGCTGCCATCATCAGCGCCGCGATAAGAATCGTTGCCCATGATCTTCTTTTCATTTTCGCCTCCTCCTAAAATTGGTTACGTCTACGAATCGTGCTTCACGTTCAGCAGGACCCCCAGCTTCTGGGCGCTCTCCACGAACACGTAGCGTCCCCCTGGATAGTCGCCGCTGTGCCTTTCCGGAATGCCTTTCTTGCCCAGGAACTCGAGAGTGGCCGGCAGATCGTCCACCATGAAGCCGATGTGGTGGACGCCCTCCCCCTTGGTATCGAGGAACTCCTTCCACGAGCTCGGCTCTCCATCGGGCTCCGTGAGCTCGAGCACGAGAGAGCCCAGATCGAAGACAGCCAGCTTGGCGCGCGTCTTTGTCGGTTTTCCTCGAAACCTCGTGTGGGCTTCTTCAGCAGGAGGGATTTGGAATATTTTCGGCATCGGCAATCCGAAGATCTCACAGAAGCTTTTCGCTGTTTTTTCAATATCAACAGCTAACGGTTCCAGACGGCTCCTCGAGATGCCGCCTGCGCCGCTGATGTCAGCATTGACAGCTGTGGGCTGGAGACGGATACTGGTAGCGCCCGGTCGGTTGCCCGTAGCGGGCGACAAGGAGCTGGTTTCTTGAAGGTGACGATAAAAGAAATAGCTGCCATATGCGGATTCTCGATCGGCACCGTCGACCGCGCGATGCACAACAGGAAAGGCATCAACCCGAAGTCTCGTGAACGGGTCCTGTCGGTGGCGCAGGAGCTCGGGTACCGCCCGCACCTGCTGGCGCGGAGCCTGGTGACCGGCTTCACCATGAGCATCGGCGCGGTCGTCCCCAACCTCAAAAATCCCTTCTTCTCGGAGCTCGTGGAGGTGATCCAGAAAAAAGCGCGGACCGCGGGATACCACGTGTACATGATGCTCAGCGAGTTCGACCCGAAAGAGGAGATCGCTTCACTGGATCGGCTGCGGGCGCTGAACGTCGACGGCATCGTCATCATGCCGGTGAATCGGGGCCGCCCGTTCCAGGCCTACCTGAAGAGTCTCGCGACCCCCATCGTCACCATCGCGAACCGCGTATCGAAGCAGTGGACGTGGGTGGGAATCGACGACCGGGCGGCGGTGCGGGACGCCGCCCGGTACGTGATCTCCAGGGGGTACGCGCGCATCATATTCGTGACGCAGCAGCAGGATCCGCGGTCCTTGCAGAGCCTCTACTGCGACGACCAGCGCATCCTGGGCTACAAGGAAGCGCTCCACGAGGCGGGGAACTCCCACGTTCCCTGCGTGGTGACGGACGAGACGATGATCCGCATGATCGAAGAATCGCGCCTCGAGGGGTGGGAGCGCACGTGCATTCTGTGCTCGTGCGATGCCGTGGCCCTGGAGGTCATGTCCGTGCTGAAGACGCATGGCATCGCCATCCCCGACAAGGTCGGCCTGATGGGGTTCGACAACCTGGACGAGCTGAAGTACATCACGCCGCGGCTGACCACGGTGGCCAGCCCGATCAAGAAGATCGGCGAACAGGCGTTCGACTACCTGCTGGAAACCATAAAGGGCGAGTGCATCGATTCCCGCGTCCTCGAGCACAGGATCGTCGAAGGGGAGACGGTCTAGGACGTCCCGGGAGGCGCTGTGCGTCCCCTTGAGGCCGCTCCGCGGACCGTAAGACGCCTACTGGCGTCCCTGGAGGCCGCCCCGGCCCTATTTCCACGCGCCCCCGCGGGCCGCGCGCTTGATGTAGCTCCCGCGCCCTGGCTTCCCGAGGTATTCCTGCCCGTCCACAATGACCTCACCCCGGGAGAGGACCATCCGCGCATTTCCGCGCACCGGGAAGCCCTCGAACATCGAGTAATCCACCTTCATGTGATGCGTCTTTGCGCTGATCGTGTACGGCGCCTTGGCATCCCAGATCACGAGGTCGGCGTCGCTTCCCGGCGCGATCTCCCCCTTCCGGGGATACATGCCGAAAATCCGGGCCGGCGTGGTGGAAGTCAGCTCCACGAACCGGTTGAGCGTGAGCTTTCCCGAGTTCACGCCATGGTGGTGGATGAGCTGGAGCCGATTTTCGATGCCCGGGTCCCCCGTTGGGGATCTTCGTGAAATCGTCCTTGCCCAGGATCTTCTGGTCCTTGAAGCAGAACGGGCAATGATCGGTGGAGACCACCTGCAGGTGGTCGTTCTTCAGACCGTCCCAGAGCTTCGGCTGGTGCTCCTTGGGCCGCAGCGGCGGAGTGAAGACGTACTTTGCCCCTTCGAAGTTCGGCCGCGCCAGCTCATCCACGGAGAGGAGCAGGTACTGGGGGCAGGTTTCGGCAAAGGCCGGCACGCCCCGGTCGCGCGCTTCGCGCACCTCGTTCAGCGCGTCCTCCGAGGAGAGGTGCACGATGTACACGGGCACGCCGGGCGATCTCCGCCATGGCGATGGCGCGGTGCACGGCCTCCGCCTCCGCCCGGGGCGGGCGTGTCAGCGCGTGGTAGATCGGGCGCGGTCTTTCCCTTCCGCGAGCGCGCGGGCCACGAGGACGTCGATGACGCTGCCGTTCTCCGCGTGCATGCACACGAGCGCGCCGTTCTTCGCCGTCTGGGAGAGGGCCTTGAAGATGGTGGCATCGTCCACCATCAGCACGTTGGGATAGGCCATGAACAGCTTGAAGCTCGCCACGCCCTCTCTCACCATGTCGTCCATGTCTTCAAGGCCTGAAGCGCCAAGGTCGGTGATGATCATGTGCAGGCCGTAGTCGATCGACGCCTTGCCCTCGGCCTTCTTCCACCAGGTGTCCAGGGCGTCGCGCATCCGCGTGCCGCGCGCCTGGATGGCGAAATCCACGATGGTCGTCGTCCCGCCGAACGCGGCCGCGCGCGTACCGGATTCGAAGTCGTCCGCCGACGTGGTGCCGCCGAAAGGCATGTCCAGGTGCGTGTGCGCGTCGATCCCTCCGGGGATCACGTACATGCCCTTTCGCGTCGATCACCTTCTCCGCCGACCGGGCGGCGATGCCGCGCCGCACCTCCTTGATGCGCTCTCCCTCGATGAGAACGTCCGCCGCTTTCGTCTCTTTCGCGGTGACGACGGTACCACCCTCGAATCAATGTGTTTCCCATGGTTGCCTCGTTATTGCCCGGGCTTGCTGTACGCGCGCCCCGCCGTGCGCTGTTCCCAGCTCTCGCTCGGCTTGCCTGTCTCCACCTTCTCCATCGTGATGCACTCCTCCACCGGGCAGACCAGCGAGCAGAGGTTGCATCCCACGCATTCCTCCTCGTCCACGTGGGGAACGCGGGGAGCGGCCGCGGGCCCGTTTCCGTTGCCCCCGCGCGCCTGGTCGAGCTTGGCGATGGGCGTAAGGGTGATGCGCTGCCTGCTCCGCGCTTCCCGGACCGCGGGAGGCTCCTTGACCTCGTGGTGGATGCACTGGTGCGCCCCGTCCCAGCACGCAACGTAGCAAAGGTCACAGCCGATGCACTTGTCGGGGTTGATGCGCGCAACGATCTTGTAGTTCAGGTCGAGGTGCTTCCACTCGGTCGTCTTCGGCACCGTGCGGCCGCGGAAATCCTCGATGGTCCGGTATCCCTTTTCATCCATCCAGTTCGAAAGACCGTCGATCATGTCTTCCACGATCCGGTAGCCGTAGTGCATCACGGCCGTGCAGACCTGGACGTTGCCGCAGCCCAGGAGGATGAACTCCGCCGCCTCCCGCCAGCCTGGCAATGCCCCCGATCCCCGAAAGGGGAAGCGCAACCTCCGGGTCCGAGGCGATCTGCTGAACAAGGTGCAGCGCGATCGGCTTGACCGCAGGACCGCAATACCCTCCGTGCGCGGAGAGTCCGCCCACGTCGGGCCGCGGCACGAGTGTGTCCAGATCGATCCCGGTGATCGAGTTGATCGTGTTGATCGCGGACAGCCCGTCCGCGCCGCCCTTCTTTGCCGCGCGCGCGACCAGGCGGATGTCCGTGACGTTGGGGGTGAGCTTCACCATGACCGGCGTGCGCGCCGCCTCCTTGGCCCACTCCGTGATCATGCAGGAGTATTCGGGCACCTGGCCGACCGCCGAGCCCATGCCGCGCTCGCTCATCCCGTGCGGGCATCCGAAGTTCAGCTCCAGCCCGTCCGCGCCGGCATCCTCGGCGCGCTTGACGATGTCATGCCAGACATCGCGCCTGGATTCCACCATGAGAGAGGCAATGACCGCGTGTTTCGGGTAGCGCTTCTTGACCTCCGCCATCTCGCGCAGATTGTCTTCAATCGGACGGTCGGAGATCAGCTCGATGTTGTTCAGCCCCATCATCCTCTGGCCGTTCCAATCCACCGAAGAGTAGCGGGAGGCCGTGTTCACCACCGGCTCGCCGATGGTCTTCCACACGGCGCCACCCCACCCCGCGTCGAACGCGCGCATGATCTGCGCGCCGGAGTTGGTGGGTGGCGCCGAGGCCAGCCAGAAAGGGTTCGGGGAGCTGATGCCCATGAAAAGCGTCTTGAGGTCAGCCATCGATTACCTCCTCATGCCTTCTGCCGCGCCGCGGTACTCCGCGGATTCTGCGCCGCCGTACTCGGCGGATTTATCAGGAGCTGCGCCATGGCCTGGGCGGCCCTTTTGCCGTCCGCCACGGCATCCACGACCTCACGGCCGCCGTTCACGCAATCCCCGCCGGCAAAATATCTCGGATTGGCGGTACGACCGGTCGGCCGGTCCACGGAAACGGCCCTCTTGTCGATTGTGATTCCCCGCGAGGTGCGCAGCAGCTCCAGGAACCGCGACTGGCCCAAGGCGGGTATGACCATGTCGCAGGTGAACACGAACTCGGAGCCCGGCACCGGTTCGGCGTTTCGCCGGCCCGTTGCATCCGGCGCGCCGAGGGCGGTCTTCACGAACTTGACGCCCGCCGCATGGCCGTTCGACGCAAGTATTTCCACCGGCTGCGCCCGCCAGTGAAACTGCACGCCTTCGATCTTCGCGTGATCGTACTCGAAGGGAAAAGCCGGCATCTCTTTCTCTGTCCGACGGTAGAAAATATGCACTTCCTCCGCGCCCAGGCGCCTCGCCGCGTTTGCCGCATCGATGGCCGTGTTGCCGCCGCCTATCACCGCCACGACTTTGCCCACGGGGAGATCCGGCTGAGTCTTGTAGCGCTCGATGAACCGCAGCGCGTCGATCACGCCGCGTGTGTCCTCCCCCGGAACGCCCAGCATGTCCATGGCGCCGAGTCCCATACCCAGGAAAATGAATGCGTACTCCCGTTCCAGGGTATCCAGCGCAACATCCTTTCCGACTTCCGCGCGGCGGAACTCCACGCCCAGATCCCGGACCATCTCGACTTCCCGCAGGCTGTCCGACGGACGCAGCTTGTACTCCGCCACCCCGTAGGTGGCCAGGCCGCCGGGCAAGGGGCGGTTGTCGAACACGGCCACCGCAAAGCCCTGCCGACGCAGCTCGGCGGCGCAGGCAATCGACGCCGGTCCTCCGCCGATGCAGGCTACCTTCTCCGCATGCCGGACCGGAACGGGCGTTCCCGGCTTCCTCTTCTCATGGAAATCCTCCATGGCGAAGCGCTGCAGCCGCCCGATTTCTATGGGTTTCTTGTTGTACCGATGCATGACGCACGCGCCTTCGCAGAGCACTTCCACGGGACATGCGCGGGAGCAGCTCATGCCGAGGATATTCGCCTCCAGGATGGTCCGCGCGGAGCCCCGCACGTTGCCGCTTGCGATCTTCTTGATGAAGCCCGGCACGTCGATGTGCGTGGGGCAGGCGTCCATGCAGGGGGCGTCGAAGCAGCCCAGGCAGCGGTTCGCTTCCGTGACCGCGGACTTCGAATCCAGCGCAGGGTGCAGGTCCGCAAAGCGCTCGAGATTTCGTTTGAGGGGAAGCCCCGGATCGCTCATGTCGTGCTCCTCGCGGGTCCGAAGTTTTGGTGCACCCTACTATAGTAATAACAGGGCGCAGGAGCGGAAATAAAAATGCCGCGAAACTGCGCGGAGTACCGTGCAAGGTACCGCGGCCGCAATATCAGCCGGGCTTTGCCGCACGGTGAAATCCGAGCGTGCCGGCAAACAGCGTCCTGGCGGCAACGCTTCGGAAGCCCTGGGCGCGCAGTACATCGGACAGCTCATCGGCGGAGTAGAACATCTCCAGCGCGTTTATGAAGTATGTCCGCGCGCTCAGGGCCGTCGGGCCGCTTCCGAACAGAACGGCGGTGAACGAGAGGCAGAACCGCAGGTATCCATGATAGAGCTTCTCCACGACTCGATTGCGCGGGCGCAGCATGTCGCAATGATGAAAACAGCCGCCGGGCTTGAGCACGCGGAAAACTTCCTCGAAGACGCGCCGGATCCGCAGGTGGCGGGAAGCCCATTGCAGCGTGACGACGTCGAAGTGATTGTCCGGGAAGGGGAGCTCGTGCACGTCGCCAATGAGGCTCTGGATGTGAAAGCCTCTTGCCTCTGCCCTGTCGCGTCCGACTTCCTGCATGGCCACGCTTCGGTCGATTGCCAGGAGCTCGAGGCTCGGCTCGCGCTGGAGGAGCGCAATGCCCACGGCATTCGTGCCGGCGCAGACATCCAGCACACGCTGCCCGGACCGTAAGTCGATTGTCGCCATGAACCTGCCCAGAATCCAGTTCCACAGCCCGAGACTGGCGACAAGATTCGCGCGGTCGTAGTAGGGGGCAACATCGGCGAACACCTTGTCGAGCTGCCGCCTCCAGACCGTATCGAAACGCCGTTGGCGCGCCTGTTCGCGCGACGCAAGTGGCGGAGGGCTCATAGTACCGACCTTCCTGGCGGTGCACGTCGCGCGGGCAAAGCCCGCCGCGTGGTCTTCCGGCCGGAAAACAAGAAAGATATTGCTCCTGTTCCCGGGCGTCAACCGCCTGTCCCCGCCCCATCTTGACGGACTTCCTCGTCGGGGCTATATTTCAATTAAGTTTATACCATAAACTTGTTTATGGAGGCGCATATGAGTGCGACGGATCTGAATACTCTCCTTCGCGACGTGGAGGAGCTGCGGCGCGCGGTGAGGCGGAACAGCCCGTTCCTGCGCGAAGTGATCTCCTCGCGCCTCTTCGCCGCCTACGCGCTGGCCATCGGCCTCGCGGCAACCGCGTTCTGCCTGGCAAGCCAGATCCTTATCGGATGGTACGGCTCCTTCCCCGCCATCCCGCAGGGGTGGAAGACAGGCTTCTGGTCGGCTCTCGTGCTGCTCGGCGCCGCAGCCGTGGTCAGCAAGCCGCTGATAATCGGACGGCGCGCCGCCGAAGTGGACACGCGCGCAACATTCATCACGGTCATCAAGGTGCTGTATGGCGGCCTCGTCTCCAATATCTACGCCCCGGCCTTTCTCTGCATGGTGGCGGCGTCCGCCTTCGCCGTGACCATCGGTCACCCCTGGTACATCGTCCCGGCCATTGCCGTCTTTTACACCTTCGCGGCCAATGGCGTCGGCCTGTTTGTACAGCGTCCCGAGTATTTCGCCTCGGGCTGGTATGCCCTGGCCGCGGGGATTGCTTCCGTCTTCTTCCTGGAAAGAGCCCCCTTTATCTGGACAGCGGTCGTGGCGGGCGGCATGTGCCTGATCTTCGGCATGGTCTCCCTCATCTGGGGCGGCGGGCGCCGCGGAGGCAAGGACGGCTCTGAAGCGCGCAATGCCGAGCCGGGGAAGAGATGAGCGCGAAGGAGGGCTCGGACCGCAGGGAGCGCGCCCTTTCCGGGCTGGAGCTGGATCGTGTGATCCACGGGCGGGCGCGGCTCGTTCTGCTCACGTACCTGGCCTCTTCAGAACGGACGGAAACGAGCTTCACGGAGCTCAGGGACAAGCTCGGCTTCACCGCGGGAAACCTCTCCGTACAGCTCAGGACGCTCGAGGAGGCCGGCTACGTGAAAATAGACAAGCGCTTCGTCACCCACAAGCCCTTCACGGGCGTGAGGCTCACCGTGAAAGGGGAAAAAGCCATTACGGCATACCTGGGGAACCTGGAAGTGATCGTGACGGCCCTTCGAGGCGGAGCACCGGCAGGTCCTCCGGGGGGCGAGCCGGCGGCAAAGTGAAAGAGAGGGAGCAGCAGTATGGCGGTATTGCATCTTGAGAAGATCACCAGGGTGTATCGGAAGGGAGACACCGAAGTGCGCGCACTGGACGGCGTTGACCTCGACATCGAGGCCGGGGAGTTCCTGACCGTGGTGGGGCCTTCGGGCTCGGGAAAGACCACGTTCCTCAACATCCTGGGCTGCCTCGACTCGCCGACCGAAGGACGCATCGTGTACGACGGGACGGAGCTGCAGGGGCTCGGAGAGAAAGGAAGGTCGGCCTACCGGCGGGAGCGGATCAGCTTCGTCTTCCAGTCCTACAATCTCATTCCCGTCCTCACCGTCCGGGAGAATGTCGAGCTGCCGCTGGTGATCGAGCGGAAGCGGGATACCGCGGAGATCCGGCGGCGCGCCGAGGAGATGATCGCCGCGGTGGGCCTTGCCGGCATGGAGAGCCGGTTTCCCCGCGAGCTTTCCGGGGGGCAGGAGCAGCGGGTGGCAATTGCCCGCGCGCTGGTGAAACAGCCGCTCGTCATTCTTGCGGACGAGCCCACGGCGAACCTGGATTCGCACACGGCGGAGGAGATCGTGGACCTCATGCGCGGCATCAACGCCGCAAGGGGCAGCACGTTCGTGTTCTCCACGCACGACCGGCTGGTCATGGAGCACGCGCGCCGGGTGGTGACCATCCGCGACGGCCGTGTGACCGCGGACGAACGCAAGAATCCGCCTTCGGCGGCGGGGAAATAAACGTGGGTACCCTCTGGAAAATCGCGCTGCGCAACACGGTCCGGCACGCGCGGCGGACCATCATCACCGCGGTGGTAATGATGGGCGGCATTGCCGTCTTCATATTCTACGATTCCCTGCTGGCAGGGCTGGATCGCATGGCGGTGGACACCATGGAGAGCTACACACTATCGTCGCTGAAGATCCGGACTCCCGCCTACGTCCAGGACATCCAGGGTGCGCCGCTGGACAAGGGCCTGGCCCACCCCGAGGAGACGCTTGCCGTGGTGACCGCGCAGGGCCTGCAGGCCACGCAGCGGATCCGCTTCGTGGCCAGGCTCTCCAACTACACCGACGAAATCCCGGTTCTGGCCGATGCGGTGGACCCTGCCGCCGATCCGAAGGTGTTCAGGCTCGCCCAGGCCGTCACCGAGGGTGCATGGCTTTCGCGCGCCTCGCCCCATTCAGTCGTGCTCGGAGCGGAGCTGGCGCGCGAGCTTTCGCTGAATGTGGGTGACACGGTGCTCGTCACCGCGCAAACCGTCCATGACGTCACGAACGCGGACGAATACACGGTGGCGGGGCTCCTGAGCACGCCCGCACCCGAGGTCAACCGCGGCGGGCTCTTCATGCCGCTGGATGAGGCGCGCGCGCTGCTGGACACGCCTGCGGGGCCGGGCGCGCTCGTGACCGAGGTGGACGTGGCCCTTCCCCGCGCACCCAGCCTGGCGGCGGCGCTCGCGCAGGGGGAGGCGGCCGCCTCACGTCTTCGCGCCGCGCTCCCGGCGGAACGCATTGATCCGATCGGGTCCCTCGCCGCAGGCTACCTCGCGCTTCGAAATGCCAAGGCGAGCTATTCGCTGATACCCGTGATCATCGTGCTCATGATCGCCGCCGTCGGCATCGTGAACACCATCCTCATGTCGGTTTTCTCCCGGGTCAGGGAGATCGGCGTCCTGCGGGCATACGGCATGACGGCGCGCGACATCAAACGGCTGTTCACCCTGGAGGGACTGGCCCTGGGGCTGGCCGGCTCCACCCTTGGCGTGGCACTCGGGGCGGCTCTGGATCTCCTCCTCGTGGTTCGGGGGGTGAGCATGGGCTCCCTCTCGCAGAGCCTGGGGTCACTTCCGATCTCCGGCGTCCTGCATGGCGAGTGGAACCCGAAGACCATGATCATCGGCTTCCTCTTCGGGGTCGTGGTGTCCCTGATCGCCGCGCGCATCCCCGCGCGCCGGGCCTCACGCCTTCAGCCGACCGATGCGCTCAGGTTTCAGTAAGGAGGAGCCTTCATGAACGTGCTTGGCATGGCCGTCCGAAACCTCGGGAGAAACCGCCGTCGAACCTTCCTCGCCGTGCTCTCCGTGCTCATCGCCATTACGCTGGTGGTCTTCATGGACGGGATCATCGGCGGGATCCTGGATTCAATGGCGCGCAACTTCACCAAGAACGAAACAGGTCACGTGAGCGTGACGACCTCCGAGTACCGGGCCCGGGAGCGGTTCATGCCCGCTTCCGCGGCGATGGCGGACTCTGATGCGGTGGAGGAAGCAATCCGCTCAACCCCCGGCCTGGAGGGACGCATCGTGCAGGTCGCCCCCCGGGCGCTCTTTGCAGTCGTGCTTTCCTCCGCGTCGGCCACGAAGGCCGCACGGGGAATCGGCGGCGATCCCGATGGGGAGAAACGCCTCCTCATGCTGGACCGGGCGCTCCTGCCGGGCAGCGCGTACCTCGACCCGCACGGAGGCACCGCCATCATGGGCGCGAAGCTCGCCGAGGACCTGGGATTGAAAGTGGGGGATACCCTGAAGGTCGTCTGTGAAAAAGCGGATTACGGGCTGGGCTTCAAAAAGTTCAGGATCGCCGGTGTTTTCCGCACGGGAGTGGACACCTTCGATGCATCGACCTTCCAGGTAGGCCTTGCCGATGCGCGGGAGCTTCTTGGGCTGGGCAAAGGGGCATCGCAGATCCTCGTGATGCTGAAGGACTATCGGGACTCCGACGCGGCGGCAAAGCTCATCTCGGCCCACCTCGCGTCGGCGGGCCTCGGGAAACTCTCCGTGCA
Source organism: uncultured Spirochaetota bacterium (assembly GCA_963820435.1). GTDB lineage: Bacteria > Spirochaetota > Spirochaetia > SZUA-6 > Fen-1364 > Fen-1364. The sequence continues at coordinate 117,352 of CAWGAC010000009.1, forward strand.
GAGCTGGACGTCCCTCGGAGACATCGCGGCGCTCATCACTTTGTCGGGGAGAATCTATCTCTGGGCGGAAATCATCGTGGCGTTCCTCGGGGCGTTCATCATCGCCAACGTCATGATGATGGTCGTTCTGGAGCGGCGGCGCGAGATCGGCGTCCTGAAATCCATGGGCATGGAAGGGTCGCGGATCCTGCGTCTTTTTCTCGTTGAGGGAGTGTTCCTCGGTGTCATCGGCTCCGCGGTCGGGGCGATTTTCGGGACAGCGCTGAACGCGTGGCTTTCCGTGAAGGGCCTGGATTTCAGCGCGAGCATCTCGGGCAGCGGCATCGCGATGGACAACGTCATCTACACCGGCGTGCATCCGCTCCACGTTGCCCTGCTCTTCGCGCTCGGTGTGGCGGTGTCCGCAATCGTGTCCTTCCTGCCGTCCCGCAGCGCGGCACGAATGGACCCGATTGAAGCGATACGATCGGTATAGGGGGAGAGGCCATGCAACTGTTCAAATCCGCGGCGTTGGCCGTCGTGTGCGCGGGCGTGGCGGCAGCGGCCGCATCCGGACAATCGGTGGAAGACATTCTTGCGAGGCTCGACGCGAACGTCTCATATGAGAGCATCCGCTACAGCGGGCGGATGGAAATCACGGTGGGCGGGGAAACCCGCTACAAGACCATGGACGTCATTGCAGAAGGAACGAACAAGGCGTTTGCCGAGTTCACCAATCCCGAGGATCGAGGCACCCGGTATCTGAAGCTGGACAAGAACCTCTGGATCTATTTTCCGAAGGAGCAGGACACCGTCAAGATTTCCGGCCACCTGCTCAAGGAAGGGATGATGGGCTCCGACGTCTCCTACGAGGACGCGCTCGAATCAGCGGACTACAGGGCGCGCTATTCTCCCGCTCTCAAAGGCGAGGATACGGTGAACGGCCGGCGCTGCTACGTGGTGGAGCTCAGCGCAAAGGTGCCGACCGCTTCCTACGATAAACAGCTTCTCTGGATCGACGCGGAGCGGTTCGTGAGGCTCAAGGCCGAGATGTACGCCAAGTCGGGGAAGCTTCTCAAGGTGGGCTATACGCTCGATGTCGTTCATCTGGGGGACCGGTGGTTCCCCGCGCGGACGGAGCTCGTGTCGAAGCTGCGCAACAACACGAAGACCGTGTTCAGCATGGACAGGATCGACATCGGCGCCGCCGTGGACGACAGGCAGTTCTCCCTGGCGGCGCTGTCCAAATGAAAATCACGACCCTCGCTGCCGCGGCGGTGATTGCCGGCATGATTGCCGCCCCTGCCAGTGCCCAGGACACGGCCTCCTGGAGCCTGGGCGGGTCCGTGACCGCGCAGCCCTATGCTGCCTATGCCGGCAACGGATCCCTGGGAGCCGCGGACTTCTCATACGGCTCGGATACGACCCTCGGTCTCGACCTGCGCGCCCTGGGCGAGCGCGCCCGGGCCGAAGCCTCGGTGGAGGCTGCCGTGCTGACCGGCGCATCGGCCCTTGCCGCCTGGGCTGCATCGGCATCCGGTCTCGCGCGGCCGGACGAGCTGCTTGTCCCCGGCACCGCCCCTGCCGCGCCCGCGGCGGAAACTCTCGTGGCCTTCAGGCTTCGCACCCTCTACCTCAAGCTCGACTTCGACTGGGCTTCACTGACTGCGGGGCGCCAGGTGGTCAATTACAACCGCGGCGTTCTGTGGAGCCCGACTGACCTGTTCAACGAGCTCGACCTGACAGGGCTCTCGCCGGTCCGCCTGGGAAGCGATGCGCTCCGCGCGGCCGTCCCCCTGGGCGCGACAGACCGGCCTCGATCTCGTGGCGGCGCCCACGACCGCGCCCGCCGACGGCCGCTACTCCGCCCGTCTGTCAGCTCTTATTGCCGGCGTGGACGGCGCGCTCACCGCGGCCCGTGCCGGGAAGGGCTGGATGTTCGGCGCTGACTTCAAGGCCGACATCGAAGTCGGCATCTATGGCGATGTCGCCTGCTCCCTGCCGGACTCGGGCCAGGCAGGCGCGCTTCGCGCGGCGGCCGGGGTCGACTGGTCCATTGGCGACTTTGTGATGGCGGCCGAGTATTACTATAACGGAGGCGGCGCCGAGGCAGACCCCCTGTTTCCCGGCACTCACAACCTCTATGCGTCCCTCCTCTGGAATGCCACGGAGCTGTTCAGCCTTTCGGAAACGGTCATCTGGGATATCGCGGACGGGTCGGGCACGGCCCTGCTTCTCGGATCCCTCAGCGCGGCCCAGAACGCCACGTTCCAGGCCTACCTGAAAGCCGGCTACGACCCGGCGCTGGCCGCGCGGGCCGGCGTGCAGGCGGGATTGAACATAGAGGTGAAGTTCTAATCAACGGATTAAATCACTCGATCATTTCCTGAAGGGTTTCTCCCCTCGGCATCGTCAAATCCTCCGGAGACGCGGCAGGCGGACGGCGGCCGCGCCCTGCATCGACAAAGGAGAAAACAATGTCACCACGAACAAACGGGGGATTCACCCTCCTGCAGCGTCTGGGGCTGTTCGCTCTCCCCATCGGGCTCACGATCCTCGGACCTGCATGGGCGCAGGACAAGGGCGCGGCGGCCGGGCCGGGCGGGACGCCCCCTGACGGCGCACCTGCCGGCACGGGCAGCGAACGGGCGGCAGGGCGCCCCTGGTACGATCTGCGAATGATGCCCGATCCGATCCTCGACCAGGTTCTGCTCTTCTACCTGGGCGAAGCGCGGATGGGCATGACGGACGTGGGAGAAGTCCTGGATACCGCGAGCCGGGTGAGGGGGGATGACGAGTACAGCTGGACTCGGGAATGGGAAAAAACCGCCGCGCGCATGCGCGCCGCCGCGGAAGCGGGGGAAAAGGCGGGGCATCGGCTCGGCGCCGGGGAGTCTTTCATGCGGGCAGCGGCCTATTACCGGGCTGCGTTGCACCGGCACCCGGACCCCGCGGCACCCGAGGTGCGGAGGCTTTCGGAGAATGAGGTTGCCTGCTTCGCGCGCGCCGTGCGGCTCCTCTCTCTCCCCGTCCAATCGGTAAGAATACCCTATGACGACACGACTCTTCCCGGGTATTTTTTCAGGTCTGCCAATGCGGGAAAGAAAGCGCCGATTCTCATTGTCCACTCGGGCCGGGACGCATGGGCGGAGGATGACACATACATCGCCCAGGAGGCTCTCCGGCGCGGCTGGCATTGCCTGCTCTTCGACGGTCCCGGGCAGGGCCAGACCCTCCGCCTGCAGGGGCTTGCCTTCCGTCCTGACTGGGAGAAGGTGATCACCCCCGTGGTGGATTTCGTTGTCAAACAGCCGGGCGTGGACTCCAGTCGGATCGCGCTCATGGGCATATCAATGGGAGGGGCCCTGGCCCCGCGGGCCGCGGCATTCGAAAAACGCCTGAAGCTCCTGGTTGCCAACCCCGGGGTCCTGGATTGGGGGCGGGTCGTCACGGGATTCATCGCCGAGCGCTATCCTGAGATTGCCGACATGCCGGAAAAAGATCCGCAGGGCTTCAATGCCCTCATGGCCCAGGTAATCGCGGGAAACCCCTTCATGCGATGGGGACTCAGGGACACGATGTGGAAGCAGGGGTGCGCGACCCCGGCCCAGCTCGTCCAGGAAATGAAGAAATACACCAACAAGGGCTTTGCCGAGAAGATCACCGCAAAGACCCTTGTCGTGGACGGTGAGGCGGAGGAGTTCGGCCAGGCAAAGGAGCTCCTCGCGGCGCTCCGCTGCCCGAAGGACTACATGCTGTTCACTGCTGCCGAGGCGGCGCAGCTGCACGTGCAGACGGGGTCGTCCGCCGTCTCCTGCCAGCGGATCTTCGACTGGCTTGAAGAAAACCTGTAAACGCCTTGCCCGGGGCGCGCGCAGCAAGTAACTTCAACCGGGGGGCTCATCATGGTCAAAATATCAGGCAGGAAGCTGGAGCGGCTGGAGCATCTGGCCGACTCGCGGGGCGTGATCGCGGCGGCCGCGATGGACCAGCGCGGCTCGTTGAAAAAGTCCATTGCCAAGGAAAAGGGCGTGGATCCGTCACAGCTCTCCGATGACGTGATGAGCGAGTTCAAGGAGGCGGTCAGCAGGGTGCTCACGCCGCATGCCACCGCCATCCTCCTGGATACCGAGTTCGGCCAGCGCGCCATCAAGGCGCGCGCCAGGAACGCGGGCCTTCTGCTGGCATATGAGAAAACCGGCTACGATGCAACGCAGCCGGGAAGGCTGGGTGATCTGCTGGATCACCTGAGCGTCCAGCGCCTCGCGGCGTTCGGAGGAGATGCGGTGAAGCTCCTCCTTTACTACGCCGCGGACGACGATCCCCAGGTCAACGACATCAAGCACGCATGGATCGAACGGATAGGAGCGGAGTGCGCCGCGGAGGAGATGCCGCTGTTCCTCGAAATCGTGACGTATGATCCCAGGGGCGGGGAGGAAAAGAGCGTCTCATTTGCAAAGCGCAAGCCCGATCTGGTCATGGGGTACATGAGGGAGTTCTCCAAGCCCCAGTATCGCGTGGACGTGCTGAAAGTCGAGATCCCCTTCGATATCGCATTCGTCAAGGGGTCCAAGGCGAACAAGAGCGGCCAGGCGGCCTACGAAAAGCAGGAGGCCAAGGACATCCTCCTGCGAGCCGCCCGGTGCACGCACCTGCCGTTTATCTATCTTTCAGCCGGCGTGGACGATGACGTCTTTCGCGAGTCGCTCATCATGGCGGGAGAAGCCGGCGTGCCGTTCGCGGGGGTTCTCTGCGGCCGGGCCACGTGGAAAGAGGGAATACCCGTCTACGCGAAACGCGGGGCAAAGGCGCTGGAAGACTGGCTTGCCGACCGCGGCGTGAAAAACATCGAGACGCTGAACGATGTATTGAAGCAGTACGCAAAGCCCTGGTACGCCGCGTACGGCGGACGTGACAAGGTGCAGGCGGTCGCGCGGACGGATTGAACCCTCAGGGTTGGCCTCTCGGCGGCTCTCGGCGTTTGCTTTGCAAACGCCTGCCGCCCTCCGCACGCCTTCGGCGTGCTACGCATCCCTGGCCTCGGCCACCCTCGCCATCCAACTCCGCGGAATACCGCGGAAGGGCTACGGAATCAGCACGATCTTGCCGAACGCGCCGGGCTCCAGCACTTTGCGGTGAGCCTCCGCAGCGTTTGCAAGCGGCAGCTCGGCTCCCACCACGGGGCTCAGCGTCCCATTGTCCAGCCCGGCAACGAGAGCGGCGTGGGCAGCCTCCACGTCCTGGTCGGAGATGTTCCACAACAACATGCCATAGACCGCCGCGTCCCTGGACATCAGGTCCCGCGGATTGATGGTCGCCTCCCCGCGATTGCCGATCACCACAACGCGTCCGCGCGGCGCCAGCAGCTTCAAGTCAGCGCCGAGGTTGACGTTGGCGAGCATCTCGAGGATGACATCGACCCCCCTGTCCCCCGTCAACTCCCTCACCTGATCCTGGTAGCCGGCCGTCCGGTGATCCACCACGTGGTGCGCGCCCTCGCGGAGGACCAGATCCCGGCCCTTGTCCGTGCCGGCGGTGCCGATCACCCTCATGCCCCGGGCCCGCGCAAGCTGCACCGCCGCGACGCCGACCCCGCCGCTCGCGCCATGGACGAGGAGCGTTTCCCCTCCGCGGGCATGCGCAAGCTGCTCGAGCGCCCGATAGGCGGTGGTGTAGGGCACGAACACGGCGGCGCCCTGGGCCCACGAGATCCGCTCGGGAAGCGGCTGGACCTGGGACTCCAGCGCGAGAGCGTATTCGGCGTACGTCCCGCTCACCGTCCGGGCCGTGTACACACGATCACCCGGCTTCACCCGGCGAATGCCGGATCCCACGGTCTCTATGACTCCGGCGCCGTCCGTGCCCGGTGTGTAGGGAAGCTCGGGCTTGCGCGAGTAGCTCCCGCTGCGCACATAAGTGTCGGCCGGATTGACGCCGGCCGCCTTGATGCGAACCACGACCTGCCCCGGACCCGGCTTCGGCAGGGGGATCTCAGCGAGCTTCAGCACCTCGGGTCCGCCAAACTCCTTTACGACGATCGCTTTCATGGTTCCTCCTCAGCGTCAGCCGTCGATTCAGGCAGCCGGATATCGAATTGGCACCCGGAGCTTTCGAGGTTCTTGACGCTCATGCTCCCTCCGTGCCTCTGCACGATCTGGTAGCAGATCGATAAACCGAGCCCGATGTTGTCCCCCTTCCCCTTCCGTGTCGAGTAGAAGGGTATGAATATGTCATTGAGGTTCGTATCCTGGATTCCCGGCCCTGAGTCGGTAAATGTCACATTCACCGCGCCCCTGCCCTGCTCATCCCGCGTCCGGCGGGTTTCTATGTTGATGATCCCGCCGGCGGGCATGGCCTCGAAGCTGTTCTTCACCAGGTTGAGGACCACCTGCTTCATCTCGTTCCTGTTGACCGTGGCCATGAGCGTCTTTTCCGGCGAATCGAACGTGATCGTGATGTGCTTGTAATCCGCGTTATGACGGAGGAGGCTCAGTATGTTGCGGATCAGGTCATTGAGGTCGATCTCCTCCCTTTCCACCGTGTCCATGTTCGAAAGGGAAAGGAGATTCTTCACGATGCCCGCGATATAGGTGATCTCCTCATGCAGCTCGTCGACCGCCTCGTGCAGCTTCTTGTCATCGAACGAGAACTTGATGTGCGTCAGATAGTTGTAGACGATTTCCAGCGGATTATTGATCTCGTGCGCGACCCCGGCGGCGAGCAGGCCGAGTGAAGCGAGCTTCTCCGAGAGGATGACCTGTTTCTGCAGCTTGTCGAACTCGGTGACGTCTTCGATGATGATGATGTTCCCGATGCGCGCTCCCTCGTCATAGATGGGGAGGGTCCTGACATTGTTCACCGTGTCCGCTCCGCCAATGACCAGCGGGACGTGGTAGAATGCCCTGCCTTCGTCGGAGAGCAGCGCATCCCGTATGAGCCCGAGCGTCCCGCTGTTCCGCGCCCCCAGCAGGTCCGCGAGCGGCTTGTCCTCGAATTGCACGCCTTCGAGGCGGAAGTATTCCCTGCAGCGCTCGTTCACGATCTTGACGTTCTCCTGCGCGTCACTCACGATGAGGTTCACCGGCAGATTGAGCAGGACCGCCTCGTTGTACTTGAGGAACTGGTTGAACTCGCGTTTCAGGTTTCCCGAATCGTTGCGCGCGTAGACCTGCGTATAGGTGAGCTTGAGCAGGTTCATCCTGTCGATGTGCTCGACGTCATCCGTCACCAGGATCTCGCCGTTCTTGACTATGCTGACACGGTCCGCCACGTCGTAGACGTCGTCAATGCGGTGCGTGATGAAGAGAACGGCCATGCCTTCCTTTTTCATCCCGTCCACGATGCGCAGCACCCGGGCGAGATCTCCCGAGGACAGCTTCTCCAGGGCTTCGTCCAGGATCAGCAGTCTCGGTCTTTTCTGCAGCGCGCACAGGATCGAGGTCAGGACCCGGTCGGGAAGGTTGAGGTGGCTCACCGTCGCGGAAGCGTCGAGATTGAAGTCGTGGGAAGAGAGGTATTCCTCCGCATGGCGCAGGATGTCCCTCCTGCTCAGCATGCCCCAGCGCTTCAACTTTCCGTCCAGGAAAAAGATGTTCTCGGCCACGGAGAAATAGTCGTTGAGCTGGACCTGCTGGTGCACCATCTCGATGCCCATGCGATGCGCAAGACTCGTGGACAGGGCGGCGTATCTCCCGCTGCCGAATTCGATGGATCCCCTCTTGGGCTTCATGTTGCCGCTGATGACCATGCCGAGCGAGGATTTTCCCGCTCCATGCTCCCCCACCACCGCATGGACCTTCGAGGGAAAGAGGGAGAGGCTGACGTCTTTCAGCGCTTCGATCTGGCCATAGTCCAGCGATATGTGGGCAAGACGGAGCAGCTCGTGGGTTTCGCCCCCGATGCTACGCATTGATCCCATATCGCTCCATCTTGTTGTACAGCGTCTTCCTGCTCATGTTCAGAAGCTGCGCGACCCGGGACCTGTTGTAGTTGGTGCTCTGGAGGGTCTTCAGGATCAGGTGCTTTTCCATATCCTCACGGATGTTGCGAGGGGTCGCGTTCAGCCCGCCGTCCAGGAAGCTGACCGGGAGGTCCTCCATCCCGATCCGTTCGCCCGCCGACATTGCCACCGAATAGTTGATCGTATTCTTCAGCTCTCTGACGTTCCCCGGCCACGAGTGATCGAGGAACCGGGCCAGGACTTCCGGGGCAACCTCCTTCCGGGCGCCGGGGCTGGAATCGTGATACTCCGCCAGGAAATGTTCGACGAGCAGAGGGATGTCCTCTTTCCTCTCCCGGAGGGGAGGAACGGTAAGCACCGCCGCATTGAGCCTGTAGAAGAGGTCTTCGCGGAACAGGTTTTTCTCCATCAACGCTCCGAGGTCCTTGTTCGTGGCGGCGATGAAGCGCACATCCACCCGGATCGTCTCGCTCCCCCCCAGCCTTCTGATCTCGCTGTTCTGGAGGGTCCGGAGGATCTTTGCCTGGATACCGAGGGGCATGTCTCCGATCTCGTCGAGAAACAGGGAGCTTCCATTGGCCTTCTCGAACACCCCCTTGAAGGCGGAATCCGCGCCGGTGTATGCCCCCCTCTCGTGCCCGAACAGCTCGTTGTCCAGGAGGGTCTCGGGAAAAGCGACGCAATTGATTTTGATCATCTTCCGGGCGCCGCGCGCGGAGCTCGGCATGGATATTGTCCGCGATGACCTCCTTGCCGGTCCCGCTCTCGCCGCAAATCAGAACCGGGAGATTGGTGGCCGCGAGCTTCTCCACCTTCCGGCAGAGGTCGAGCATGCGTGCGTCCTGGGTGACGATGGTCGCGGAGAGCTCCATGAGCCGGCTGCGCAGCTGGACGTTTTCTTCCCGCAGCCTCGAGCACTCGTACGCGTTCTCCACGGTCTTCAGAAGCTCGTCGAAATCAAGCGGCTTCTTCACGTAGTCGAACGCCCCCAGCTTGATCGACTGTACAGCCGTATCTATGGACGCGTACGCGGTGATCATGATCACGGGGACCCGGGCGTTGATTGCCAGGAGGCGCTTGAGGATATCAATGCCGCTCTCATCGGCCAGCATCACGTCCAGAAGAACGACATCGATCCTGTTGTCGGAAAAAACCGCGACTGCCTGCTGGCCATTGGTCGCGTAGAAAGCCTTGTAACCGACGTGCTCGAAGTTCCAGGCCAGGCTCTTGCAGAGCTTCTCTTTATCGTCGATGACCAGGATGCTGCTTTTCATCTGTTGATTGTCACCAAGTTACCCAATCGCCCCTCGCAATATGAGTAATTTTTACGCACTCACTATAGGGCCGTTGCCTGCGGGCTGTCAACGATTTTCTTGACATCAGCATAATTCCTTACAAGAATGCTATTTAAAAATAGAGTGCTTCCCAGCCCTGGGTCGAGACGATTGGCATGAGAAATGCTTGGGAGGATAGCAAATCTGGAAGTTTTCCAGGGTTCCCATCCGAAGAAGGAGGAGAGAGCATGAAGAAATTGCTGTTCATTCTCGTTGCGGTGTCGCTCGTATTTGCCGCAACATCCGCGACAGCCCAGGCAAAGGGACAGATCAAGCTCGCCATGGTGAACCTGGCGCTCACGAGTCCCTATTTCATCGGCATGTCCCAGGCGGTCAAGCAGGAGTGCGATCGCTTCACGAACATCAAGCTCGTCACCACCGATGCAAAGGGCGACGCGCAGAAGCTGACCTCTGACGTGGAGGACGTCCTGGCCCAGAACGTGAACGGGCTCATCATCAGCGCTGCATGGCTGGAGGCGGCCCCTGAAGCACTGGACGCCATCCAGAAGGCAGGAGTACCCGTGGTGCTCGTGGACAGGAAGCTGAAAGGCGGAGACTATACGAGCTGGGTCGGCCCCGACAACACGCGCATCGGCGTCCAGGACGGCGAGTACATCGTGAAGCGGCTGAACGGCAAAGGCCGGGTCGTGGTCCTGCGGGGCGGGCCCGCGGACAACTCCATTGGCCTGGATCGGACCAACGGGATGCTTTCCGCGGTAAAGAAGGCGGGCATGGAAGTCGTCATGGCCCCGAACTTCGGCGGCTGGAGCTCCGACGGCGGGTTCAAGCTCATGGAAGACATGCTTGCCAAGTACAAGAAGATCGACGCGGTCTTCGCGGAGAACGACTCCATGGCACTGGGCGCGCAGAAAGCCATCGCCGATGCGGGACGCTCCAAAGAGATGTTCCTTTGCGGCGCTGACGGCGAGAAAGCCGCCCTCGTTGAAATCAGCAAGAAAGCGAACTTTGCCGCCACAGGGCTTAACAGCTCGGACCAGATCGGCCGCGCGGGGTTCACCCGACTCATGTCGCTCCTGGCAGGCGCGCAGTCTGAAAAGGACACGATACTGCCCTCACCCCTCATCACCATCGACAACGTCGCTCGGTTCCTCATTCCCGAGAGCGTATTCTAAGCCATTGCCATGACCTCCCTTCGGGGAGGTCATGGCCTGTTTCAGGGAGAACGTCAATGCAAATGCTCATCGACGGCAGGTGGGTCGACGCCCGCGACGGAAAGACCCGCTCCATTCGAAATCCGGGAAACGGCGAGGCGATCGATACCGTCCCTATGGCCACGCTCCGGGACGTGGACGCTGCACTGGAGGCGGCCGTTGCGGGAAGCGCGCGCATGCGCGCCACCCCCGCCCATGCGCGATCGGCAATCCTCGCCCGCGCGGCCGACATCATAGGCTCGAGGAAAGAGGAGCTCGCGACGCTTCTGGCCCGGGAGAACGGGAAGCCGATCCGCCAGACGAGGGACGAGATCGAGGTCGCCTCCCGGATTTTTCGCGGGTTCGCCGAGGAGGCCAGGCGGCTCTTCGGCCGCACCGTCCCCATGGACGCGATACCCGGGCAGGAGCGGCATTTCGCCATGACCATCAGGCAGCCGCTGGGAGTCGTGGCCGCGATTGTTCCCTTCAACTACCCGGCGGAGCTCTACGCGCACAAGGCCGCCCCCGCGCTCGCGGCAGGCAACGCGGTGATTGCCAAGCCGCCCAGCGACTGCCCTCTCACGATGCTCCGGATTGCCGCGATACTGGAGGAGGCGGGCCTCCCCCGCGCGGCCCATCAGATGATCACAGGGCCGGGTCAGCTTGTCGGCGAGCGCCTGGCCATGAGTCCCATCGTGCGACTCGTCTCGGTGACGGGAAGCACGGCAGTGGGAAAGCGGCTCGCGCAGCTCGGCGCGGAGACACTGAAAAAGATCCACCTGGAGCTCGGCGGCAACGATCCGGTCATCATCTGCGCGGACGCGGATCTGGAGAAGGCGGCCGAGGCCGTGGTCCTGGGCCGGCTGGCGCGCGGGAACGGGCAGATCTGCTGCGCGGTCAAGCGCGTGTTTGTCGACGCGCGCGTCATGGACAAGTTTGCGAAGCGTCTCGTGGAAAAGGCCGCGGCCCTCAAGGTGGGGGATCAGCTTGACGAGGACACCGACGTGGGACCGCTCATCACGGAGGAGGCCGCCCGGAAGGTGGAGGACGCGATTGGAGACGCGGTGAAGGCGGGCGCAAAAATCCTGTTCGGCGGCGGGCGTCGTGGTTCGTTCATGATGCCGACCGTCCTGACCAACGTGCCCGTGGGGACGCATCTGTTCAAGGACGAGACCTTCGGCCCCGTGGCGCCTCTGGTCGCCTTTTCCACCGAAGATGACGCGGTGCGCATGGCCAACGACAGCCCCTTCGGGCTGCAGGCAGCCGTATTCACCGCCGATATCACGCGGGCAATGAACATGGCCTGGCGCCTGGAGGTGGGGGGCGTGATCGTGAACTGGTCCTCGGCCCTCCGTGCGGAGAATCTCCCCTTCGGGGGAACCAAGGCGAGCGGGTACGGCCGCGAGGGTCTGCACGACACGCTCCTCGAAATGACGGAACAGAAGGTGATCCTGTTCCACAACGCGCTCTCGGTGTACGATGCCGGGCAGGCCGGTGCATGAGCAATGAGAGCTTCCTCCGCATGGAGGCCATACACAAAAGGTTCGGCGGCACGGTGGCCTTGCGGAACGTCTCCATGTCCGCCGCCCTCGGCGAGGTCCACGCCGTCGTGGGGGAAAACGGAGCCGGCAAGTCCACGCTCATGAACATACTCTCCGGAGCCGTCACTCCGGACTCGGGAACAATTGCAATAGGCGGCAGGACGGTCGTTCTGGACACGCCGCACGAGGCAAACCGGTTGGGGATCCGCGCGGTGCACCAGGAGTTCAGCCTTGTGCGTCACCTGACCATTGCGGAGAACATCCTCATGGGCAAGATGCCTACGCGCGGCTCAGGACGCGTGTGGGTGGACTGGGCCGGCACCAACCGACGCGCCCGCTCGATCCTGGACGACCTCGGGTTTCCGCACCTGGACGTGCGCACGCGCGTCTCACACCTGAGCGTATCCCACCAGCAGATCGTGGAGATTGCCAAGGCCCTCGCCGAGAAACCCCGCATCCTCATCCTGGACGAACCCTCGGCCGTTCTCTCCAAGGATGAGCTGACGCTGTTGTTTTCCCTCATCCGGAGGCTTGCGGCGGAGAATACCCTCGTCATCTACATCTCCCACAGGCTGGAGGAGGTCTTCGAGATAGCCGATCGTATCACCGTTCTCAGGGACGGTGAGGTCGTGGGCACCGTTCGCCGGGACGAGGTGGACCAGAACGCCCTGATCCGCATGATGGTGGGCCGTTCCGTTGAAGAGATCTATCCCGCGCGCGCCGCGCGGTCCGCGGAGGAGATCCTGTCCGTGCAGGGGCTTGGCCGCGCGGGGGAGTTCCACGACGTTTCCTTTTCTCTCCACGGGGGAGAGGTCGTCGGAGTGTTCGGCCTTGTGGGGAGCGGAAGAACCGCCGTGGCCCGCAGCATCTTCGGGGCTGAGCCGCCGACATCCGGCAGCGTCTTTCTGGACGGCAGGAAGGTACACGTGAAATCCCCCCAGGACGCGGTGAACGCGGGGATCTCCTTTGTGACGGAGGACAGGAAGCGGGACGGGCTGGTGATGAGCTGCACGCTGCGTGACAACATCAGCCTGGCCACTCTGCGTCACATGAGCCATGGATTGATCCTGGATCGACGGCTGCAGGACAGGATGGTGCAAAGCAAGGTGGATGAGCTGGCCATCCGTCCGTCGGACATCGGGCAGAAGGCCTGGACGCTGAGCGGGGGCAACCAGCAGAAGGTAGTCATTGCGAAATGGCTGCTCTCCCGCACCAGGGTCCTGCTGCTGGACGAGCCTACCCGGGGCGTGGACATCGGCGCGAAGGTCGAGATCTATCACATCATCAATGGTCTCGTGGAGGCGGGGATCGGGGTCCTGCTCATCTCGTCGGAAATGTCCGAGGTACTGGGCATGAGCGATCGAATCATCGTCATGAGGGAGGGACGGCTCGTGGGAAATCTCACCAGGGCGGAGGCCGACGAAGAGAAGCTGCTCCAGTACGCCGCCGGCGTGGACGGGGCGGCCACCATACAGGCGAGGGGAACAACATGAAAGCGACACTCCCGCTCATGGAGAGGGCACGACAGATGGTGAGGCTGCGGTGGTCCGACTTCATCTTCATGGGGATTTTCGTCGTGTTGATACTGATCAGCTCCCTCATTTCCGAGACCTTTTTCACTACAAGGAACCTGATCAACATCTCCCGCCAGATCGTCACCAACGGTCTCATCAGCCTCGGCATGCTGATCGTGATGCTCACCGGCGGCGTGGACCTTTCCGTAGGATCCATCGTGGCAATCTGCGGCATCATGGCCACCGGATTGCAGAAACAGATGCCCACCCCGGTGGCAATCCTCGTCGCGCTCATGGTCGGGACTACCGTCGGGATGGCCAACGGCTTTTTCATCGCACGTTTCAAGCTGCAGCCCTTCATCGTGACCCTGGCCACCATGGGCATCATTCGCGGCGCGACCTACGTTTACTCGGAAACGCCGCAATCACCCGTGGATCCGCTGTTTCGTTCGCTCCTGGGCGGTGGTTTCGTCGGACCTATTCCGAGGTCGGCAATCATCATGCTCGCCTTCTTCATAGTCGTGTGGTTCTTTCTCAACAGGACAATCCCGGGTCGCGCCGTTGTGGCCATTGGGGGGAACGAGGAAGCGGTGCGGCTTGCCGGCATAAACGTCAAGGGTCACCTCCTCATGGCCTACATGGTCTGTGGTCTTTTTGCGGGCTTCGCGGGTGTCCTCCTGGCCTCCCGGCTTGGCATCGCGCAACCGAGCTTCGGGCTCGGCTTCGAGATGGATGCGCTTGCCGCCGTGGTCATCGGGGGGGGAATCATGGGCGGGGGTGGCGGCGGAGCCATCGGGACGTTGTGGGGGGTGCTCATCCTGGGGGTCATCGACAACCTGTTGAACCAGTACAACGTCCAGTCGTATTATCAGCAGATCATCAAGGGTCTCATCATTCTTGCCGCGGTGCTCTCGCGGAGGAAAAAATGAGATCAGAGTATCCGCGCAGGGGGAGGATTGGGCAGTGAGCGATATCAACAGGCCGGACTACGAGAAGCGCGTGCGTGACCTGGGCTTCGCCATCCCCCAGGTGCCCGCGGCCATGGGTCTCTATGTTCACGCGGTGAGGACCGGTTCCCTTGTGTTCTGTTCGGGGCAGGGACCCTCCGTAGAAGGAGTGTTGAAGTACATCGGCAAGGTCGGGGACACCCTGACGCAGGAGGACGGATACCAGGCCGCGCGCATTTGCGCGCTCAACTGCCTGGCAGAGGTCCGCTCTGTGATCGGCTCCCTGAACAAGATACGCCGGATCGTGAGCCTTCGGGGATTCGTGAACAGCGCACCTGATTTCTTCGACCAGCCCAAGGTCGTGAACGGGGCTTCCCAGCTCATGCTGGACGTGTTCGGAGAGGCGGGCAGGCACGCGCGCGCCGCGCTGGGCACATCCAATCTCCCCTTCAACATCGCCGTCGAGCTGGAGATGGTCGTCGAGGTGGCCGAGGATGACCGGGAGAGCGGCGAAGTCAGTCGGGCCGTCGCCGCCTTCAGCCCAGCTTTCCCTCTCCGCGAGACAGCGCGTATCTGCCAGGACCGAGAAAAAAAATCACCACCGCGGTCAGCAGGTAGAAAGCCTCCAGCTCGATGCCCCATCCGCCGCCGCGGCTGATGGTGGGGGCGAGCCTCCATGCCTCCAGGGAGATCGCCATGACCATGTTGAAAGCGACCACGAGCGCCGCAACACGCGTCCAGAGACCAATGATGATGAAGATCGGCGCCACGACCTCTCCGACGTACACCCCGTAGGCGATGAACGCGGGCAGGTGCATGGCGGCGAGGGGTCCGCTCGGGCCTGTCATGAACGCGATACCGTAGATGAGCTTGTGGATGCCGTGAAACAGGATGAGGCCCGCCAGCGTGAGGCGCAGGATCAGTTTTCCGGTGTCTTGCATATTGAAAAAGCTATGGTCCCGGGCCGCCCGGGTCAAGCGGCGGAAGCCATTTACTGCGGCGGCGCGAGCGCTGCCGGCTCGAATCGCAGCCCTGCGGCCCGGGTATCTTGTGATCCTCAACTGATGCTTATAAAATGCGCAGAAGGCGGGGCGAGGGTACGCGCATGGAGAACCTGATCTACCAGGAGATGACCGAGGAAGAAAAGAGCCTTGACTGGTTCATCGCGACGACCGTGCTGTCCGACGCACTCCTCCTGAAGTCGTTGGAGGAACGCCAGTCGGGCAACGAGAAGCATGCCATCATCGCCGTGGTGGAGAATGGGGCGCTGAAGGACGCGTACGTGAGCCCTGAAAGCGCGGTGATGAAAAACTTTCCGTTCGACCAGGTACGCCACGCTTTCGAGTATTACGAGATCGGAGACGAGATCTGCCTGGTGATCGTCAGGGACAACAAGGTGGTGATTTCGATCAGGTGAGAGTAAGGAGCGCTCCTGCCTGACGGTTTGGAAATACCTTACAAGAGAAGTAATGTATAATTGAGCAAGGGCGGGCAGGATGCTCCTCAAAGACAGGCCTTACATAATCGAGCTGCTCACACCCAAGCAGAGCGATGAAAACTTCGAGCAGAAGCTCGAGGTTTTTGCGCGGCGGTATCGGAAGATCCTGGACACCGGCGCCATTGTCTCCATCTGCGACAATCCGCTGGGCAATATCCACTTCACGGCCATGGAGGTCGTGGGATTTCTAGGCCTTCCCTTTGATCCCGAATGCACCCTTCTTCACCTGAACTCTTTCCACAGAAAGATAGATTTCGATCTGTTTCTCCGTTACGCGCGTGAGAGAGGCCTCAAGTACCTGCTTGTCATCAGTGGAGACGGCGGCCCGCGACTGACCCGGCTGGAGCCTGCAGAGCTCGGAATCGATGCAAAGACCGTCACCGCGGTGGAATTGCTGCGGTACATCGAACGCGAGCACGGGGGCTTCTTCACCTGCGGGGTTGCCTTCAACCAGTACGAGCCCCTGAAAGAGGAAAGGGAAAAGCTTCAGCGAAAGCTCCAGGAGGGCGCCCGTTTCATCATTACTCAGCCCGTGATCGCGGCGGATTCGCGCGTGGAGGGGCTTCGCATTGAAGGGGTCCCGGTCTTCGTCGGCGCCTGGATGTCGAAGCGCATCGATCCTCTTTGCGAATGCGTCGGAGTAAAGAAGCCGGAGTCCTCAGACTATGATCCGGACTTCAATCTGGCCCGGATACACGAGCGATTCTCCGCCTGGGGAATCTACCTGTCACAGCTCGGATTCAAGCGGCCCTGGGAGAATCTCCTGACCCGCATGCCCAGCGCCGCAGGCGCGGCCGGGAGCGCCGCGGGCGCGGCAGCCTCAAAGCCAGGTGACCTCCTCCACAACGGTCAGTGACACGATCTTGCAGTCCCGTACCCGGGCCTCTACCTTGAATGGATTGTAGGATCTTCCGCCTGGCCTCTTGCGATCAGGAACAAGCATGAATTGCACGATGTCATCGTTCACGCGGGCACGGGTGACATGGTAGATCGGCCCTTCAGACGGCGAGTCCGGAAGGTGCCACCTCACGCCGCGGGCCGCGGCCATGTAGTTTCGAATTGCGGTTTTGCCCTTCAGATGGTGCTGCGCCATTATGTAGCCGTTCACGCCGGTTGCCCATGTCGCGAAGACCGCGTCATCAGCCAGGTATCTGGCGCTCGCTTCGAAATGACGCGCTTCATTCAGGTCGTAAAAAACCTTGAGCACGGCCATCGGATCGGTGCAGGGCGCGGTGGCGCCCGTGGTGCCCCCCGCGGACACGAGGACGGCGAAGAACACAAGGAACGCCGCAATCCTGATCATGAGCGTGCCGGCTTCTCCGCCCTTCCCGCGCGCTGCTGTTGTTCGGCAGCATCGTCATAAGGGTAGGAAACAGGAAGGGCGCTTGCGGCGTCGAGACGGCGCATCTGCTCGCCGCTCAACACCCAGCCGATGGATCCCAGATTGTCGTTGAGCTGTTCCATGGAGCGGGCGCCGAGGATCGGGGCCGTGACGACCGGGTTCTGAAGAAGCCAGCGGAGAGCGGTCTGTGCGGGAGTCCTGCCTGCCTGCTCGGCAACAGCGAGAAGCTCGTCGATGGTCTTCCACGTGGCCTCGTTGTTGTACCTGGCCCACGACTCCGACCAGCCTTGTTTTTCCGCAACGGCGACACGGCTGCCTTCCGCGGGGCCCTTCATGCCACGGCGGTACCTGCCGCTGAGCCACCCGCCGCGCAGCGGGCTCCAGGGAATGACGCCGACTCCTTCCGTGCGGCACACAGGCAGGATCTCGTACTCGGTTGCCCGGCACATCAGGTTGTACTGGGGCTGCAGGCAGACGAACGGCTCCCAGTTGTGTGCACGGGAAATATCGAGCGCTTTCTGGAGCTGCCAGCCGCGGAAATTGCTGGCCCCGATGTACCGCACCCATCCGCGCGCCACCAGCTCGTTCAGGGTGCCCAGGGTTTCTTCAAGCGGGGTGACGGGGTCCCATGCGTGGACCTGGTAGAGATCGACGTAGTCCGTCCCGAGACGCTTGAGACTTTCCTGCACGGCGGCGTAGATGTGCTTACGGCTCAAGCCGACGTCATTGGGTCCCGGCCCCATGGGAAAGCGGACTTTGGTCGCGATGACGAAGCTTTCCCGTCGCTGCTTTCCCAGCCACCTGCCGACCACCTCCTCCGACTTCCCCGTCGAGTACACGTTCGCCGTGTCGATGAAGTTGCCGCCGGCCTCCACGTAGCGATCCAGCATGGCATGGCTCTCCGCTTCGCTTGCCTCGCGGCCGAATGTCATGGCTCCCAGGCAGAGCTCACTGACCTTGAGTCCTGTTTTTCCCACATGGCGGTAATCCATAGCGGGCAATGTAATAAGAGCGGAGTGTCGCGTCGAGCTAATCTTTGTCCCGCAATCGGGACCGCCGAGTATTTTACCAGCCTTTCAATTCGGCCCATATCACCTTGGAAGACCAGAATGGGTTTCTTGCCACGTATACGGTGTTTCTGTTGTAAAGCATTGCAAAATCATTCGTGATTCTGGCCTTCTGCTGCACCTCTCCAAAGAAGGGTCTGAATGGGTCAATGTTTGCCGTCACGAATATCATCACTTCCCAGATGGACTCGCCCGGACCCCACCGATAGTAATTCATGTGCCCGGTCACGGCATGGGGAAGACCGTAGCGGGGCCCCAGGAGGTCGATCGCGCCTGCCGGGCCGTACCAGTCGCAGAAAATTCCGGCTTTTGCCTGATCTTCCGGAGGAAGGGTGTGGTAAACATCGGAAACCGTTCGTACCAGGTCATCCCAGCCGATCCTGTTGGAGAACTCCTGAGGATATTCGGACTTGGGATCATTGAAATCCTTCACTGGCTTGAAGAGAAAACTGAACGTTTGGGTGTATGACTGCATAAGAGGGAGCGGCAAAAGAGTCAGGGTGACGGGCGCGACAAGGATGCCGCCCGCGACCATGCATGAAACTGCCGCAATTCTGACTCCCTTCTTCCAGGCCGGCCCGGTGAGCACTTCCTCTACCCAGACGGCGCCAGCAGCGATGAGCGGGATGCAAACCTCCGCCAGCATCATGGCCCGTGCGTGCAGGACGAACAGAAGCACGAACGTGACCAGAAACATGATGCCAAAAAGCGTATACCGGGTGCCGCCGAAACGCCTGAAAATTCGATACAGCCCGATGCCAATAAGCGGAACAAGGACCGCATTCATGGTGAGGACGATGTTGACGAGGTATTCGGGAATGGACGAGTGGTACAGCTTCTGGCCGCTGTACCTGCCCCAGTACGTGATAGTCGGCCAATGGTTGACATATTGCCAGATCACGTAGGGCGATATGATAACGAGGAAAATCCCAACGGCGAACCAGGGCCAGGGCGTCAGGAAATGCCTGCGCTGTTTCGTAGCAAGAAGGGCAATCAGGAGGCCGGGTCCCAGGAAAAGGATGGTAGCCTTTGTCAGGAAGGCGATTCCTGCAGTCACCCCGAGCGCCATCCAGAGCCTTTTGTTCTCCGTCCGTATCAGCCGAACAAGAAGATAGAGGAAAATGGCCAGAACAAGCTGGTCGATGCTGTCGTAGCAGAAGAATGAATCCAGTATCAGCCAGACCGGGGCTATGATGAATCCCAACGCGGCAACACCGGTGGCAAACAATCTGCCGCCGAGCTCCCTCGTAATAAGGCACACGAAGACAAGCGTCGCGGCGCCGGCGAGCGAAGGGAAAATGTGGATGGCGAGAAGCGATTCTCCGAACAGCACGCGGCTCAAGGCGTGCAGGAAAGGAACCAGCGGCGGCACGTCGACATAACCCAGGGCAAGGTGCTTGCTGAGGGCAATGGTGTATAACTCGTCGCAGAAATAGCCGTAGTTCTGCCCCGTCAAGATGTGAACAAGAAACTTTGCGGCGGCAAAAGCGCACACAAGCAGGCCAAAGCCTGAAAGGCCGAACAAACGTCTGTCATTCTGCATGCGTACCTCCACTTTAGACGGCCATCGAGCCACTATAAGGGAGGGCGATCCGAATTGTCTTTGGACGCGGCGGCTATTTTGTGCACTTTCTGGCGTTTTGCAGGAAAGCGTCAGGCGGAGTCGAATGATCAGGAATCGGCTTTCCGCACCGGTTGCGAAATGATCTATCCCGCTTCGAGTTTTAGAATTAAACTTTTTTCATGGTAATACGTGTCCTCACATTCGAAGGTTGTCCGAACTGCGAGGCGACCAGAAGACTGGTGGAGGAAACCGCGAATGAGCTTCACCTTCAGGCTGAGATTGACTCCATCCAAATCGACGGCGAGGATGAGGCTCGACGACAGGGGTTTCTCGGATCACCGACCATCCAGGTTGATGGCCGGGACATAGAAGCAAGCAGGCGCGGGGAGAAAGCTACCTTTGCCTGCCGTGTCTACCGAACTCCGAACGGCATCAACGGCGTCCCCCCAAGAAGTCTTCTTGTAGCTGCGATCAGAGAAGCTCAGCAAAGCACAGCGAGGCGAGATTCTCATTGATTTCAAGACCTCCTTCTCAAACCAGCTCGAGTTGTCAGACCCCCATCTCCTGGAGACTTTTCGCACTATCCAGATCCTTATGGAGGATCTCCACAAACTCATAGACCATGATGCCGGAGTCACTGACACGCATGTTCACACGGGAAAAGTCCACCATCTCGTTCAACGCCTTCTCCGCTTTCTTGAAGGAGAGACCCGTCTCGGCCACTACATCCGTAACGGTGAGAAGTCCGCCCTTCCGATACGCCAGCTTGATGATCTGGTCCTGGATTGGCATTTTGCGAAGCTTCCGGCCGCGCTCTTCCCTTCGACGGCCGGTGGAAACAAACAGCCTGATAAAGCCGATCGCAATAAGAACTGTCACGGGTATGAGGAGGAGCCAGAATCCACCGAAGGGCGTCCCCCACGGAGAGAACATCATTCCACCATGCATCATGGCTTTGCCTCACTTTTCAACCCTGACCGCAAAAAAGGCTCCCAGACCAGGGAAGGCGGTCTGCCCGATGCCTTCCAGTGCTTGGAAGCGATCCAGCAGCCAGCTATTCTGGACCGGGGGAAAGAAAATGGCGCTTTTCCATCGAAAGGAATGCGCTCCGGCTTCTCGGAAGAGATCAGCCATCGTCCAGGGGGTAAAAAAGGTCGCCCCACTCCAAATCGAATGAAAAAACAAGCTTTTTGCACGCCTTGCTGCCGCCCACAGGCTGTGCTTGCCCAGGACTCCTATTACCAGACGACCTGACGGCTTGAGGACACGCAACATCTCGGAAAGGGCTTTCTTCGGGGAAGGCGCAAATTCAAGCATAAGAACTGCCGTCACGAGGTCGAAGGAATCGTTGCCGAAAGGCATTTCTTCCACCCTCCCTTGCCGAAATTCGATGGGAAGCCCTTCCCGGCCTGCTTTTGACTGCGCGATCTGCAGCATCTGTGCGGAGGCATCAATAGCGATAACCCTGACCCCTCTGCAGGCCAACGCAAGGGCGTAATTACCAGTCCCGCAGCTGATATCCAGCGCGTATTCCCCTGGTCTTGGTTCCGCAAGAGAGAAAATCGCTCTCTTCTCGAGGGCATCGCTGCGGGCGCCCAAGGGTGTCTGATACCAGGAATCGTAACCCTCAGCCATGCGGTCGAATGTTGCGGTAAGGGGCTCCCTCATCCTCGTCATCCTCGCCGTTTCTGACCTCTCCAGAAAATTAGATTCGACATCCGTCCCTGGATCGACGCCACGGGCCCACATTTAGCCAGTCGCTGCCATCACGAACGCGTTCCCGCCGGTGTTTTTGGCAGACCAGAATGGCGCACGGATCGCGAGTGAGCGGATGGCCTTGCGTGTCTTCCATGCCCGGTCTCCTTCGACTTCGCATATCTCAGGAAGAGCGCGCCCTTCCCCTCGAGTTGCTCAAAAAGTACCTCCCGCATGAGGTCGCATGCTTGAATTATCTTGGCACTGGAAATCCGGTAGTAGATGAGGTTGCCCTCCCTTCGGGCGGCCACCACGCCTTTCTGTCGCATCACCGCCAGATGCTGAGAGAGGTTGGCCTTGCCGATGCGACCCATTTTCGCGAGGATCCTGCCGACCTGCATTTCTCCATCCCGCAAGGCGTTGAGAATCTTCAACCGCTTTGGATTGGAAAGCGTGCGGCAGACATCGGCATGCAGCTCAAAGATTTCCTCGTCCATGCGACCTCCCTGTTAAGAACATTAGCAGTTTCTATTTGTTGAAACTGCTGACACACGGTAGTTCCTTTCGGCAGGACTGTCAAGGCCGCTGATCCTTGCCGCCAGGAAACGCCGGCATTCGTCCTGCCTCAGGTGTCTTCCGTTCACATCTTCTTCACAAGTTTTCGCTACTTTCATTCGTAGAGTCGGTAATTCAGCACGATGCGTCGCTTCCGTGATGTATGCCTTATTTCGAGAGGAGATTTTGCCGTGAAAAGAGTTTTGATGATCGTTGGGGTCTTATCGATATTGACCGCAGGGTCTGCAGCTGCACAGATGATGGGCCCAGGATCCAGCGGCTATGGCGGATACGGAGGGATGATGGGAGGTTGGTGGAACTCCCCTCCGCCGCAGAACGCGAAGGCGCTCACGATCGACCAGGCCGCGGATATAGTTCAGAACTACCTCAAAGGCTTTTGGGGCCCGGACCTGAAGCTCGCCGAAGTCATGGAGTTCGATAACCAATTCTACGCCGAGGTGAGGGAGAAAAGCTCAGGCACGGGTGCGTTCGAGCTGCTGGTCAACAAGTGGACGGGCGCAGCCGTTCCAGAGCCAGGGCCGAATATGATGTGGAATACCAAATACGGTCAGATGGGCATGGGAATGATGGGAGGGGGAATGATGGGAGGCCCCGCATGGGGTTGGGGCGGCAGAGGGGGATATCGTGGATGGCAGAATCCAACTTCCGAGATGACTGTGAGCACCACGCAGGCCCACAAGTACGCCCAGGATTTTCTCGATGCGCGACTGCCAGGAACCACGGTGGAGAAAGATACTGAAATTTTCTACGGCTATTACACGATGCATGTGCTCAACAAAGATGGAAGCGTCTACGGAATGCTTGGTGTGAACGGGTACAACGGGTGGGTCTGGTACCACGAATGGCACGGGAAGTTCATCGGGATGAAGGAATATTGAGAGGGCGTAACCGGAGGCGTTCATGATGTAGGGATGGGGGTACGGCGGCTACGGGAACTGGCTCGGTTGGCGCGGCCCGCTGGTAATGGTTCTTTTCTGGGCCGCTGTCATTACGCGGATCGTCTTCCTGGCCCGCTTTCTCATTCGACAGGGCAGCTCGCATGACCGGGGGATTCCGCGCTCGAGGTCTTGCGCAGACGATATGCACGAGGAGAGATCAGCAAGGAGGAACACCTGGGGAAGCGAGAAGACCTGATGTGAAAACATCGTGCGCCCTGGAAAGCGGGAATGCTCAAGAGCAAGGGAGAGAGCCATGAAAAACTCCATGTTCCCTGCAATACTTTTTGTCGTGCTGTCTGGAATAGTCGCACTGCCTGAGGCAGAGTCTATGCCCATGTTTGGGGGCTGGTTCGACAGCGGGGAGAGAAGCCCCGCTGTCGCGGCACTTTTGAGCCTTACCCCCATGCCAATAGCCTTTGGCCAATTCTATGCCGGTGACTGGGCAACAGGATTGCTGTTTTCCTTTGTGGAAACCGCTGAAGCAGCCACGACGATCGGCGTCGTTGTGTACGAGGGAACCACAATGATGCATGCAGGTGTTCCCATCAGAGATTGGGATAGTACTGGTCAGGTGGTCTTTTTTTCTGCCTTGGGCAGCTTTGTCATAACGAAGTTCGTGGACGCCCTTACTGCAGGGCTGGCTGCCGATGCGTACAATAAGAAGCAGTCTGCGGGAAAGGTAAGCCTCGTCGTGCGCGATCGGGAGGTCGGATTGTCTTTCGGGTACAGGTATTGAGACATAGTGTTTGTAGGAGACCGGCCGTTTCAGAAGCCGAATATGAGAGCGGCACCGACGGCGTATGTGAGAAAGTACCCCATTCCTCCAAGCGCTTGTGTCCCTATGAAGTGCGCGGCAAGGTCACGCTGCGCATCAGCGACATTCTTCGCGCGAACGAATCCAAACCCAGGTCGATGTGATCATCGAAGCAGAAGCGACAACGCTGCTCCTGAAATAACGACCCAGATGAAATCCACCCGAAGCAAAAGCGCCGCGAGCGCAGCGGCGGCCAGAATCCCATGGGAGACGGTCCATGGAACGGCGAGACCCAGACGCACAGCCGTGATCAGCAGTAAACCGACGAATGAACAGAAGATCCCTTCGACCGCTTTCCGGAAAAGCGGCAACGCGTTGAGCCGAACGAAAAAGGGCGCCGTGACGATCACCAGTACGAATGAAGGAAGAAAGATGCTCAGGGTAGCGATCACCGCTCCCAGAGGCCCGCGGAAGATGTAGCCAACAAAAGTGGCTGTGATCACGACGGGGCCGGGGGTAATCTGGCCCAGCGCGATGCCGTCCATGAAGACATGCTGATCCATCCAGTGCCGCACGTCGACAACGTCATGGAGCATGAGGGGAATGGAGGCGAACCCTCCGCCAAAGGCAGACAGGTCGACTTTCATCATGAGAATAGAAAGCTGGAAAAGCCTTTTATCGAAGATGAGCAGGCAGATCAGACAGAGAGCCGTGGAGCCAAGCACCGCGCCCAGAGGGATCAGCCGAAAAGGAGCCTGCAAGTCGTTTAGCCTCTTCGGCGCCTCTTCCAATCGATACGAAAGGCCCATTCCAAGGATCGCTGCGACTGCCACGACCAGGATCGGGGTCAATCCGAACCAAAAGAGCGCCGCCGCGAAGGCCACGATGATGAGGTCGCGCCATCTCTTGAGATACGAACGGCCGAAGGTGATGGAGGCGTGCGCGATCAAAGCGACGATGAGGGCGCGAAGGCCGCCAAAGGCCGCCGCCACGGCGGGCAAGGACTGATAGCGCGCATACAGAAAGGAGAGGCCGAACATGAGCAGGAATGCGGGAAGTCCAAAACCAATGAAGCTCGCCGCGGCACCCCTGACGCCGCGGAGTTGGAGGCCGACAAATGCGGTGGTCTGCATTGCCGTTGCGCCGGGAATTGTCTGGCAAAGAGCGACCCCGCCTCGAAACGTGTCCTCGTCCAGCCAGTGCTTGTCCTGCACTGCCATCTTGCGAATGAATGATACCATCGCCGGACCGCCGAAGGCGGTGAGGCCAAGGCGAAGAAAAGAAAGAAAAAGCCGAGGGAGGGAGGGAGGCGGAGGTCGGCGCCGGGACCCCGTGTTTCATGACAAGACTTTCTGTTCTTTTCAAGTCAATCGTTTCTCAACACCTGCGCCGTTCTCACGCCGGCAGCCTTTCGCGCCCCGAGCCAGCCTGTAATGGTTCCACCCGCGGCTGAGATGAGCAGCGCAAATGCAAGCATTGCCGGGGAAATCTCAATTGGCAACGTCATGGACGCAGTATGGATCGGCGCGGCGGCAAGTCCCGGGAGAGGCTGCTGGAGCAGGGGCGCGGGCGTGGGAAGGCCGGCAAGCAAGAGGGCGAGAACGAGTCCAATCGCGGTCCCAAGGATCCCGCCGCAAATGCTGAGAATGGCAGACTCGGAGAGGAAAGTGCGCACGATATCGCGGGTGCGCCAGCCCACAGCCTTCATGACTCCGATCTCTCGTCTGCGCTCGGCCATAAGCCCCGACAAGGCTGCCCATGCCAGCGCAACTCCCCCGACTGCTCCAAGCAGACCGGCGGCCGCCGAAAAGCGGGCCGTCACGCGTGACACTCCACCCATTACTTGCAAAATGCTTTGCTGGCTGACCGCACTGAGCTTGCCCAGCTTGATCGAGAGCCCTTTCACCACCTCGTCTGTCCGACTGGCGTCGGAAAGGCGCGCATATACCTGATTGACCTCTCCCTCCGGGACGCCGGCCAACGCCTCCGCGGCGGAAAGCGGCACATACAGGTTGGCTACCCCTGCCTGACTGCTCTGCTTCTGCTCTGCGACGCCCACAACGCGGAAATCCCTGTCTCCCATTCGGACCGTATCACCGGGTTTGATGCCGAATAGAGCCGCAAAGTGACGGTCCGCCACGACAACATCGCTATCGCCGGCTTGAAGCAGCCGTCCACTTATCAAGCCCGTCCTTCAGGCCGACCATCGGGCCCACCTGATCCTGGGTGGGATCGATGCCGAGGACGACCTTGTAGCTGTTCTCGCCAAAGTCCCACACCTCGAGGCTGCCGGACCAGGCCGTCACTCCCTGGGTCGCAGCGATGAGCTTCAGGTCCGAGGGCTGAAAGTTGCCATTTCCGAAGGGCAGCCGAGGGCCTCGCGTGCGCTGGGCCCCCGCGCTTGTTGCCGCGCCCATAGCAGGGCGCGTGAGCACCAGGTCTGCCGCAACTCCCTTCAGCGGGAGAGAGGCAGCGCGGAGGAACGCGCCGCCAAGCGAGGTCAGCACGACATAGAGCGCCGCCCCCAGGGCAATACCGGTGATGACACCGAGTGTTCTCCCGCCGCGGTAACGAAACTGTGAAAAGATGTAGCGGATCATTTCGAGCGACTGAGTGCCTGATCGATGGTCTGTCGAAGATCCTCCACGGTCCAGGATCCGCTGGCGACCATGAAGGTGCCCTTCCCTTGAGGGAAACTGAAGAACTTGACCGTGCGATCCTTGAGCTTGACCTCCATGCGCCATTCACAAAAATCGCAATCGGAACATGCCCGGTCAGCCGCTTGCTTTTTGCAAACGCGGCGCCCTGGTCGGTTTCCAGGTCGTAGCGGGTGACCGTGACCTTGTCCCCGTAGGAGGCAAGGAGCTTGTCGACTCCGTCAACGCCCCGAGAACCGGCGGATGGTTGAGGAATGCGATCTCCACCTTCGGGCGATGCCGGTGGCTGCCCGTCGCGGCGGCAAGGGCCGGTGGCGCTGCTCTCCGAGCGGCCACTGCACGCGACAACTGCAAGCGCAGGAAGAATGACGAGAAGGCGCATATGGCGTTTCATTGCTTTTCCATCCTCCAATTTGCCGTCAACCATCGTGAAGCTGTGCGTCGCGACGGCGGCGACTTCGCTGTCATGGGTGACGACGATCACTGCCACCCCCTCTTCCCGGTTGAGCCTGCTGAAAATCTCGAGTATCTCCTCCCCGCTCTTCTTGTCCAAATTGCCCGTAGGCTCATCTGCCAGGATCAAGGTGGGATGGTTGATCAGAGCCCGTGCAATCGCAACTCGCTGTTGCTCACCACCGCTCAGTCGGCTGGGCCGGTGCTCAAGACGGTGCCCAAGGCCGACCTGCTCCAACCGAGCGCGAGCGCGATCCCTGCGCTCGTCGGGGGTGACTTTCACCGGGTAGAGCGGGAAAGCCACATTCTCCAGGGCGGAGAGCGTGGGAATGAGATGGAAAGCCTGAAAGACGAGACCGATGTGTTCTCTCCGCCACAGTGCGAGCTGGTCCTCATTCAGCGAGCTGATCTCCTTTCCCTCGAAGAAAATGCTGCCTGACGTAGGCGCTTCCAGGGCCGAGAGAAGATGGAGCAGGGTTGTTTTTCCCGAGCCCGACCTGCCCATGATGGAGTTGAAGGCTCCCGTCTGGAATGAAAGGCTCACGCCCTTCACCACGTCCACGCGTCCAAAGGACTTGTGCAGGTCGATGCATTTCAAAAGCTCATTCACTTCGCAATACCTCCGCGGGTCGAATGTGCGTTGCCCGTCGGGAAACCCACAGTCCGACGGCCAGTCCGCAAAGCACCGACAGTGCCACCGCGAGTGCCGCCGGCAGCAGGTCAATTCGAGCGGATAGAGAAATAGTGACCGCCATGGGCACGGCCCCTCCGGGAAGAAAGTGGGGCGTGGGGCTGAGCTCCCACGGTACGGGGATGCTGACTCGCATCAAGCTCAGGGCGCGGGAGACCAGCACGGCAAGGCCCAGACCGGCAATCGCACCCGCGGCAGCCAGGCTGATTGCTTCACTGGTGAGCTGCATCGAAACATTGCCGCGGCTCCACCCAACTGCACGCATCAAGCCGATGTCGCGGCGCCGTTCCCTCAGGGTCGAGCTGATCGAGCGCACGAGGCCCACAACCGCGACCAGGAGGCCGGCAAGGCCGACAAGCCAGCTGAATCTGTCCACAAGCCCGTAAGCCTGACCGATGACGTCACTGAAGCTTTGCGCCGAGGAGACCAGCGCCTGGCTGCCAAGCAGCGAGCCGACGGCCTGGACAACGGATTCCACCTTTGCCTGGTTTGCTTTGATGAAAAGGATGTTGGCGTCGGTCGGTCTGAAGTCGTGGACAGCCATGACGTTCTTTGCTGCATGCGCGAGCGCCGCGCGCATCATCGACCATGATATAGAGGTTTGCGTTCGCAACTTGCCCGATCCGGCTCGTGTCGACGAATCCGACCACCTCGAAAGGGCGGCCCGCGATCGAGAACCTTCGAGCCGACGGAAAGGTTGTTGCTCCGCGCATACGTGGCGTCGGCCACGGCGACGTCATGATCGCCCGCTCCCAGGAAGCGGCCCTGGAGGACGGCCGATCTCAGGCGGGCCGGGCCGGTTTTCGAGGCTGGATCGAGGCCCAGCACGACGAGAAAGCCGCTTTTTTCAAAGTCCCAGAAGAACACCGACTCCCCGATATCCTCAACGCCCGGGATGCGCCGGATTGTGTCGATTTCATCGCTGTGGATCGGGGCCGTCGAATGGGGAAAGAGAATCCCCTCAAACGCCTGCGGCACCTTCCCCTGGCGCTGGGCGGCAATATCAGCTCCGATTTCTGCCAGAGGCGCCCGGGCGGCAAGACGATATCCGTTCGAATAGGCCTGAAGTGAAAGCAATAATGCCACCCCGAAGGTCATACTGAGAAGGGCGGCCAGCGATCGCCGAGGGCGATGGAAAAGCTCTGCGCCCAAGTAAGAAATGTTCATTGTGCGAATCGGCCGTGAGCGCGACCGCGCGTGCGTCACCGTTCTCCTCGAAGCCCTTCTCCTTTGCACAGCGAGCGCTGTACCACGAGATGCGCTCTTCAAAGCAGGAGGCAGGGCCTGAAGCATATCGAGAAGGTGCGCCTGATCGCCTTTTCTTGTGAGAGCGAGCTTCGTGTCCCACTGCCCAAGCATTCTGCGCAGCCCGTTCCGCAACACGGAAAGGCTGCGAAGCTGCTCCTCGAGATCCTTCAGCTTCGCGGCCGCGAGCGCGCGAACCTCCATGCAGGGCGCTCCGCCTTTCTCCCGGATCTTCAGGAGTCGTGCCAGCTCATCCAGAGTGAACCCGACGGAAAGGGCATGCTGCACGAGCCGAATGCGATCGACGGATTGCGGCGGGTACTCGCGATAGCCGTTGGCGGAGCGCCCGGCATGGAGAAGGCCTCTGCGTTCATAGTGGCGAAGCGTGTCGGTGCTGAGGCCGCAGAGATGGGCCAGCTCCGCCGACCGCAGGTAGCGGCTGGGATTGTTTTCCTTCACAGGTATGGAATATAAACCCTGGAACCTGTTCCAGGGTCAAGGACAATGCCGGGCTTAAGCAAGAACCACCGCACCCCCGCCAGAATGACCACCCTATGACCAACTGCCTACGCTACCTCGTCTTCCATTTGAGGAAGAGCGGCTTGGCCTCGGCGAAAAGCCACTTGCCGATTGTGATCGTGTTCGCGTCCTCGGTCTTCAGATCGGCGGTGATCGCCACGGGATTGCATCCGCCCTTGATGATCTCCACCTGGCTGGCCTTGAACCTGTTGCGGCAGTTCTGGCAGACAAGCACGTCGCCCTGCTGGACGTAGTAGCCGCGCCCGGACGCGTAGCACACCTGGCAGGTGTTGAAGGCGGTCCTCACCGTCCCATCCGGCGCCCGGAGGGCCAGTACTTCCATGAGCACGCCGTCCAGCTTGTACTGGTAGAACTTCGCCGTGGCCGTGACCTCCTTCTTCGGAATCTGCATGTCGCCGTTGGGAAGAATCTTGCCTCCCGCGAACCCGGCCAGAGCGCTGAGAGACAGGGCGACAACCGCGGATACCGTGACAGCAGATTTCCTGGTCATGTGAAATGCTCCTTCAATCCTGGGTGTGATCGTGGTGCGGGGAATCTATGCCTGCCGGTGTGAAGAAAGTATGAACGCCCGGCTTCACATTTTCTTCACACCCGCCGCCTATACTCGGCGCATCCAGGATCAGCAGGGAGGTTCCATGAGCGGAAAGCGTGCCACCGCACGTCTCATCGTGGACGGAATGTCGTGCAGCAGCTGCGAGCAGCGCATCGAGAAGGCGGTAGGCGCGCTCGACGGTGTGAGCCAGGTGAGCGCCAGCGCGTCGCTCTCCGAGGTGATGGTCTACTACGAGGCGGACCTCGTCACGCGGGAAAAGATCGTTGCCGCAATCGGGAGCGCGGGGTACCAGGTGCGGGAGGATTCCGCGCCGGCAGCGGCGCGTCCCCGACGCGGCCCGGACAAATGCGGCAACGAAGTCGGAGTCGGGCGGCTTGTACCGCTTCCTTGGCCTCATCGCGGTCGTCGCGGCCATCTATCTCATCATCCGCTACACGGTCGGCTTCACTTTCCTTCCCGCGGTCACGCAGTCCATGGGCTACGGCTTGATCTTCGTGGTCGGCCTGCTCACCTCCCTGCACTGCATCGCCATGTGCGGCGGCATCGTGCTGTCGCAGGGGATCAAGCGGAACGAGGCCGAAGGCCGATGACTCGGCTGCGCCGACGTATGCGGCTCCCGCCGGCCTGAAGGAACGGCTGCTTCCGAGCCTCCTCTACAACGGAGGGCGGGTCGTTTCCTACACGATCATCGGCGGAATCGTGGGAGCCCTGGGCTCCCTGTTCAGCCTCTCCACGGCTCTCAAGGGCGTGATGCCCGTGATCGCGGGCGCATTCATGCTGTTCCTCGGCGTGCGGATGCTCGGGATATTTCCATGGCTTTCGCGGCTGAAAGTCCGGTTCCCCGGCCTCGGGGGAAGCAGACTGCGCTCCGCCGCATCAGGGCGCGGGCCATTCGTGGTGGGACTGTTCAACGGTCTCATGCCGTGCGGGCCCCTGCAGACGATGCAGGTCTACGCCCTGGGAACGGGAAGCTTCCTTGCCGGCGCGCTGTCCATGTTCCTCTTCAGCCTTGGGACCGTGCCCCTGCTGCTCGGATTCGGGGCCATCAGCGCATTCCTCAGCGCGAAGTTCAATCGCCGCATGCTGAAGGCCAGCGGCGTTCTGGTCATGGCGCTCGGCCTTGTCATGTTCACCCGCGGGATGAGCCTCTTCGGCGTTGCCCTGCCCACGGTCGCTCCGGGATCGAGCGGCTCCATAGCCGTGGCCAAGGTGATCGGCGACTACCAGGAAGTGAGGACCACCGTCGAATCGGGAGACTACCACCCCTTCATCGTGCAGAAGGGCATCCCCGTTCGGTGGACGGTAAGCGCGAAAGCAGAGGACCTCAACGGCTGCAACAATCCCCTCACCGTTCCCCAGTACGGGATCAGGAAAACGCTGGTGCCGGGCGACAACCTGATAGAGTTCACTCCCGACAGGGATGGGACAATCGCGTACACATGCTGGATGGGCATGATCTCGAGCTCCATCAGGATCGTGCCGGATCTCAAGCTGCTGACGGCCAGAGACCTCTCCGCGCCGGCAGGCGGAAACATCGCATCTGCATTCGGGCCCGGCGGAGGCGGAGGGGGATGCTGCGGGGCAACGCCCGGGAAGTTTGCAAACGGCAGGATTCCGACGGACGTCATCCAGATTGCCAAACGCACTGCTGAAGGCCAGGTGGCGGACATCGTTGTCGATGCAAACGGCTATACGCCCGCGGTCATCGTCATGAAGCGCGGCGTGAAAGGGAAAGTAAGGTTCGTGGCGGGCAACCTGAGCTCCTGCAACTATGTCGTGAACTTCCCCGAATACAGGGGCGGGCTGGACCTCAGGCAGGGACAACTGGAGACGCCGTTTCTCGACATCTCATCCGACTTCACTTTCGAGTGCGGCATGGGCATGCTCCATGGATACGTCAAGGTCGTGGATAACACGGACAATGTCGATCTCAACGCGGTGAGGGCCCAGGTGGCGTCCTACAAGCCGCGGGCCGGCGCAGGGGGGTGCTGCGGAAAATAGGCGCGGGGGGCCTTGCGAGGCCTCAATCGAGTCCCGCAGCGCCCTCGTTCCCGACGGCCTTATTTGCCGATGTATTTCTGTGGATCGGAATCGAATGCGCGCGCGCACCCCTGGGCGCAGAAATAAAAATCCTTGCCGGCGTAGGTTCGCTTCGCGGCGGCAGTAGCAGGGTCGATCATCATCCCGCAGACCGGGTCCTTCACCTTTTCTGCTGTTGCGGCCATTTCTTCCTCCTCATCTCTCCAGGTACTTCTCCAGTATCATGGAGATCTCGTCGATTTTCTCCGCGCCCTTGTCCGTGCGGATGGCGTCCTTGACGCAGGTATCCATGTGCTGCTTGAGGATCACGATGTTCGCTTTCTTCATGAGGGCGATCGTGGCGAGAACCTGCTTCGAGATGTCGATGCAGTAACGGTCCTCCTCCACCATCCGCAGCACTCCGTCGATCTGCCCGCGCGCTGTTTTCAGGAGCGCAAGGGCCTTGTGACTTTCGTGACTTCCATGATCCATTGATTTCACCTCCGCGCCGCCGTACCTTGCACGGTACTCCGTGCAGTTGGCGGATTAGGCTGCGCCGCCGTACCTTGCACGGCACTAACGGACCTGCGAGCGGAAGCGAGCACCTTTCCGTTAGAGCGGTACTCCGCACTCCGCGCAGTTGGCGGATTCGCACCGGCCCGGCGCCGCGCTCCGAACCGGCGAAGCCGAAGCGCGTTGCTCACGACCGACACGGAGCTCAGGGACATGGCAGCGGCGGCGAATATGGGGTTCAGCAGGGGGCCGCCGAACAGGTGCAGGACCCCTGCCGCGATGGGGATGCCCAGGACGTTGTAGCAGAACGCCCAGAAAAGGTTCTGCCTGATGGTGCGGATGGTGGCCTTGCTGAGCCGGATGGCTCCCGCCACGTCGCCCAGGTCGCTCTTCATGAGCACGATGTCCGCCGATTCGATTGCGACATCCGTGCCCGAGCCGATGGCGATGCCGATGTCCGCCTGCGCAAGGGCCGCCGCGTCGTTGATACCGTCGCCAACCATCGCCACCTTGCGTCCCTCCGCCTGGATCTTCTTCACTGCCTCCGCTTTCTCATGGGGCAGAACCTCCGCGAGCACCCGGTCCACACCTACCTGCGCCGCGATTGCTTTCGCGGTTCTCGCGTTGTCGCCGGTGATCATCACGACCTCCAGGCCCATGTCCCGCAAGGCCGCAATTGCGCGGGCGCTTGATTCCTTCGGCACATCGGCTACGGCAATCACGCCGGCCGCTGACTGGTCCACCGCTACGAACATCGGCGTCTTTCCGGCCGCGGCCATGGAACGCGAAGTCTCGAGCAGGCTGCCCAGATCGATGCCCCGCTCACTCATCATCTTCTCGTTGCCCAGGAGGACCGCTTTTCCGTCGATGCGGGCTTCGATCCCTCGACCCGGCATGGCCTGGAACCGCTCCATGGGCAGGAGCGCAAGCGTTCGACGCTCCGCGCTCTGCACGATGGCATCGCCAAGGGGATGCTCCGAGCCCTTCTCCGCGGATGCGGCGAGCTGGAGAAGGGTTTCCTCTCTCATTCCATTTGCCCGCACGACGTCCGTGACGACCGGCGCGCCCTCGGTGATGGTCCCGGTCTTGTCCAGAATGACGGTCTGGATCCGGTGCGTCTCTTCCAGCGCTGCGCCGCCCTTGATGAGGATGCCGTTCTCCGCTCCCTTGCCCGTTCCCACCATGATTGCGGTGGGAGTGGCGAGCCCCAGGGCGCACGGGCAGGCAATCACGAGGACGGAGGTGAAGATGGTCATGCTGAACGCCACGCTCTGACCGCTGATCAGCCAGGCCGCTCCCGCGGCGAGCGCGATGAGCATGACGATGGGCACGAAGTATCCCGAGACCACGTCGGCGAGCTGCGCGATCGGCGCCTTGCTTCCCTGCGCCTGCTCCACGAGCTTGATGATCTGGGCCAGCGCCGTGTCGCTGCCCACGCGGGTGGCGCGGAACGTGATCGTGCCGTTCTTGTTGATGCTCGCCCCGGTGACCTGGTCTCCGGCCTTCTTCTCCACGGGGATGCTTTCTCCGGTGAGCATGGATTCATCCACCGAGGTGTAGCCGTCCACCACCTCGCCGTCCACGGGGACCTTGCCTCCGGGACGAACGCGCACGAGGTCCCCCACCTCCACTTCGGAGATCGGGATCTCGGTCTCCTGCCCGTCATGGATCACGATCGCGGTCTTCGGCGCCAGGCCCATGAGCTTCTTGATGGCCTGGGACGTCCGGCCCTTGGACACGGTCTCAAGCGTTTTGCCCAGAAGGATCAGCGCGATGATGACAGCGGCCGTCTCGAAGTAGAGATTGCTCACCGCGGTCATGTCACCCGTGGCGATCCTCCACGTCGAGTAGAGGCTGTAGAGCACCGCGGCCGCGGTGCCGATTGCGATCAGCGAATCCATGTTCGGCGCCCGGTGCCAGAGGGCCTTGCCGCCCACTCGGTAGAAGCGGTTCCCGGCGGCGATGGCGGGAATCACGAGGATCACCTGGGCCAGGGCGTACAAAAGCGGAAACTGCATGGGATCCAGGAACCACGGCAGCGGGAATTTCAGTGCCGGCAGCATGTGCCCCATGGCCAGGTACAGAAGCGGCACCGCGGCCGCGGCGGCCACGATGAACTTCGTCCACATCACGCGGATCTCATGTGCCTTGCGCTCCGCGTCCTGGTCCACGGTCTCCGACGCATCGATTTCCCGAGGCGTATATCCGGCGTCGGTGATCGTCTTCTTGATGGCCGACAACCGGACCTTCTCAGGATCATAGAGAACGTCCGCCTTCTCCGTTGCAAGGTTGACCGAGACCTTCGTGACGCCTTCGAGCTTCCCGACCACCTTCTCGATCCGGGCCGAGCAGGAGGCGCAGGTCATCCCTTCGATCGGGATCGTCACGTGCTTTGCCTTCTCCTGTTCGAGCAGACCGTACCCTGCCGCTTCGACGGCCTTTCGGACCGCGCCGTCGCGGAGAAGATTCTCGTCATATTCGATGTGCAGCTTTTCGGTGGCGAGGTTGACGGTCGCCTTCGCGACTCCCTCGACTTTCCCTACGACCTTCTCCACCCTGGCGGAGCATGATGCACAGGTCATCCCGGTGACCGTCATTTCCTCGATTCTCATATCACTCCTCGCTGCACCCCCACCCCTGGTGGGGAGGGGTACATACTCAATCTATCCCAGCTTCTGCGACTTGTCAACAGATATCGATCATCCAGGCTTCACAAATCCTTCACATCGGTCCGTTACCCTCGCTGGATATTCGGAGGCATGAATGACCACCCTTGCAAGGTTCCTCGCTGTCCTGGTGCTGCTCGGCTCGGTTCGGATTGGTGTATCCGCCGAAACGGTCGGAGAACAGCCATCGCCCAAACTGCTCGTCGGACTCACTCCCGAGGCGACCCTGAGCCTGGCCAATTCATGGGGCATGAAGAGCGATGAGAACAAGGTCACGATCTGGACGTCCAGCCGGGCGTTCAATTGCCAGTTCGCTGATGGAACAAAAACCGTCATCGCGATGCCGGATGACCGCATGGTTGTTTCCATCGCTCCCTACATCATGAAAACCCATCCTTGCAGCGGGCACTATCCGTCCACTTGTCGAGGCGAGCTGGCCAATACGGCCGTGCACGTGACGGCGGTCAGCTCCGACGGCCGCAAGCTGGTGGACGAAGATACCACTACTCTTCCGAACGGCTTCATCGACCTGTGGCTCCCGCGTGATCTCAAAGTCGATGTGTCGATGAAAGCGCGGGGACTTCACGCCACCGTAAGCGTCGGCACCTTCGGCACTGACATCACGTGCATTACGACGCCGAAGCTTCACTACTGAGGCTTTGAGTCAGGCTTCATCCGGCCCCCGGGGACCGCTTCAGCGGCAATCCAGATTTCTCCCACTCTGGACAGCTCAGTCCAGCAATCCCTGAAACAGCGCGAGTGGATCCTCCTCCGGGCCGATGAACCCTTCCGGTACCAGACCATCGAGCAAAAGGCCGGCCCAACCGTGGACTCCTGCCCAGACTGAGAGAATAAGTGCCCGGGTGTCCTGATGCGATCTCCATCCAGCGCGCTGTGCATCCTGGACGCTTCGAGTGAGGATGCCAAAGGCCCTTGCGCTGTTCAGGCGGCACGCTTCCGAGTGAAGGCTGTACCCTAGTTTCGAGAACATGAGCCGGTAGAGCGCGGGCTGGACCTGGGCAAAATCGATATAAGCCCGTGAAAGAGCTCGGATCCCTGCAAGAGAATCGGCTGGCACCACCGGAGGAACGGCTGCAACCGCCTCTTCCAGCACGTCCGCGAACCTGCGAAACCCTTCGGCTGCCAGCGTAACGAGCAGGTCCGTTTTGTCGGCAAAGTGCCTGTAGGGGGCGGTTTTGGAGACCCCCGCGGCTTCCGCCAGCCCCCTCAGGCTGATCCCTTGCAGGCCATCGGATTCGAGGACCTTGAGCGCCTCCGCAACAAGAGCCTCACGGAGAGCTCCATGATGATAGTGGTCCTTTTCGCCCATGGAGCCACTGTACTACCGAGTGGCCTGGTTGGCAAGAAAAATGTAGGCATTGCCCACAATTTATGTTGACACTGCCAACATAAGATGCTACATTCCATATGTGGGCAATGCCTACATAGGAGGTTTTTATGGGTCTTGAAACGGGAACAGCAAAAAACGCATCGGATACAGGGCTCCATGTCATTTTCGGCACAGGGCCGGTTGGATGCTCCGCCGCAAAACTCCTGCTGGAAAAGGGCTTTCGCGTGCGGATGGTCAACCGAACCGGCACACGGCCCCACGGGCTCCTCGAGGATCTCACGAGGGACGAGGCGTCAAGGCTCGAGATCAAGCCGGCCGATGCCCTTGACCCGGCGCAGGCGCTTTCCATCAGCGAAGGAGCGACGCATATCTATCATTGCGCCAACGTCAGCTACGAGCTCTGGAAAACCGTCCTCCCTCGCCTGCACTCGAATCTTGTCGAAGCGGCGATCGCGCACGGAGCCGTCCTCGCAGTGGCGGAGAATCTCTACATGTATGCCCCCGGCGTAGAGGTCATCAACGAGGCCACGCCGGAGATTCCTCCCTCGCGAAAGGGAAAGCTCCAGCATGCCCTGCACGGCAGGCTGATCGAGACAGGCGAGCGCCGCGGCTTGAAGTGGGTGTCGGTGCGCGCCTCGGATTTCTACGGCCCGGGAGCGATCCTCCAGAGCGTGTTCGGAACAACGCGGTTTCTCGATCCTCTGTTCGCGGGCAAGCGCCCCGGGCTCCTGGGGGATCCCGACCAGCCGCACACGTACACGTATGTCGGGGACTACGGCCGCGCCCTGGCTCACGCCGCTCTCAACCCCGAGGCGTATGGCCGAGCCTGGATCGTGCCGAACGATCGCACCATGACGAGCAGGGAGGTTGCGCGGCTTTTCTTCGCCGCGGCGGCGCGGGGCACCGGCGTTTCGAGGATCCCGAGGTTTGTGCTCGCCGGTCTGGGGCTGTTCAGGCCCGTGATTCGCGAGCTGGGGGAGGTGCTCTATCAGAAGGAGGAGCCATACGTAGTTGACGGCAGCCTGTTCAGCTCAAGGTTCGGGTTCACGCCGACGCCCTTTGAGGAAGGGATACGGCGCACCCTCGAATGGTACCAGGCAAGTCGGCAGCCTGTTCAGGCCTGAGGGAATCACGGCCCGCGGTGCAGCACGTCGTGAACCCGGGAGGCAAAGACCTGGTGGGTGAAAGGCTTCTGAATGAGCGCCCCCCCTTCCCCGGACACGCCGTGCCGGCTCAGGATGTCCTTTGCGTAGCCGGACATGAAGAGCACCTTGATGCCGGGCCGTTCGTCCGCCAGACGATCGTAGAGCTCCCGGCCGTTCATGCCTTCCAGCACGACGTCGGAGACCAACAAGTGCACGACGCCGTCATAGCCCGAGGCAAGGTGGAGGGCCGACGTGCCGTCTTTCGCCTCCAGAACGGCGTAGCCGAGGCTGCGCAGGTGCTGACAGACAAGCTTCCGCACCTGGTCCTGGTCTTCCACGACGAGCACGGTTTCCTCGCCTATGGCGCCGAAGGAAGGCTCGACACGGTCCGCGTGTGAGAGGGGCACCTCGGTTGCGGGAAAATAGATGACAAAGCAAGTTCCCTGCGCGGTTTCGCTCTGCACGTCGATGCTCCCGCCGTGCTGTTTCACGATGCCGTAGACGGTCGAGAGGCCGAGGCCGGTCCCCATGCCTTCCGCCTTGGTCGTGAAAAAGGGCTCGAATACTCTCTCGAGAATCTCCCTGTCCATTCCCACCCCGGTGTCACTCACCGCGAGCCGGACATGCCGCCGGGTGCGACATCACCCTTGCTTTTTGCGTACGCCTCGTCGATCAGAAGCTCGGAAGTTTCGATGCGGAGCCTCCCGCCGTGGGGCATCGCGTCCTGCGCATTGGCGGCAAGGTTCAGGATGACCTGCTCGATCTGGCCTGCATCAGCCAGTATGAACGGCGGAGAGGGCGCGAGGCGGAGATCCAGGACGATGCTTTCCCGGACGGTCCGGCGCAGGATGCTCTCGGAGCCCAGGATCACGTCGTTGAGATTCAGCGGTTTCATCTCCAGCGATTCCCGGCGGCCGATGGCAAGAAGCTTGCGCGTCATGTCCCGGGAGTGGCCCGCGGCGTCGATGATCTCCTCGAGGTAGCCGCGCGCATCACTCTCCGACGCTTGTCCGGTCTTCAGCATTTCGGCGCACCCCAGGATGACGGCCAGCGTGTTGTTGAAGTCATGGGCCACGCCTCCGGCAAGCAGGCCGAGTCCCTCCAGCTTCTGCGCGGCAAGAATCCTCCGCTGGAGATCGAGCCTTTCCTTCTCCGCTCTTTTGCGCTCGCTCAGCTCCTGCTGAAGACCATCGCGCAATCGAGCGTTCTCCGTGGCGATTGCGGCATGGTTGGTCAGCAGGGTCAGCAGCTCGAGGTCGGCGCGGGAGAACGGGGTGTTGTGGCGAAACCTCATGAGATCGATCACGCCGGTGACCTCGCCCCGCCAGAGCATCGGCACCGTCACCATCGCAGCGAGTGTCTTCTCCCCGTCATAGCGGGCGTGGCCCGGCCAGGCGAAATAGTCGTCGATCAGCAGAGGCTTTCCCGTCTGTGCGGCGACACCTGCCGCGCCCTCTCCGTATTTCAGCCTGGTGCCCACATAGTCACGGGGAGTATTGAAGCTCACCACGCAGCGCGCTTCCCGGGATTTCGAATCGCACAGGTACAGGCAGCCGCCATCCGCGTGCAGCAAGCGAACCGCCCTCTCCACAATGGTCTGCAGGAGGGGGACAGCTCGTGGGGGGCGGTGATCTCGAGCACGGTGGTCTGGAGCGCGGACAGCGCCGCAACCCACTTGTGCAGATCTGCTTCGGCGCGCTTGCGCTGGGAGATGTCGCGCGCAAACCCATTGATGTACTCCCGTCCGCCGTGCACGACGAGCGTGGAAACTATTTCCACCGGAAAGAAAGAGCCATCCCTGCGCCGATGAGTCATCTCGAGACGCACCGTCTTGACGCTGCGCAAATGCTCCAGGAGCTTTCTCATGTCTTCCCGCGTGGACTCGGGATTGATATCGAAAAGCGTCATTTTCAGCAGCTCATCCCGCGTAAATCCCACGGAATCGCAGGCTGACTGGTTGACGTAGATGAACCGGGCGCTGCTGTCCATCCAGAACACCGCGTCAGATGCGATGTCGATGGATCTCTGCAACAGGTCGAGAGTCTCTTCCGGGCGGCCGCGGATATGCATTGCGGGACTCCAGTGCGGAGAAACCTGCAATCGCCGTGCCAACAACCGGGCGTCGGCTCCGTTGCCATGGACCGAACCCTGATCGACTCCTTTTCTTTTCAGAGACAGGAGTTGCCAGATGGAAGAGTCGGTCGGCGCGCCGCGACCAGTGCAGACCGTTCTCACAGGGTGAACCATTCTGGAACGTAAATGGAGCGGCCTGGAACATGGATGGAACAACAAGGCGAACCAGGGGTACGATCAACGCGGAGGGGGAGCGGTCATATGACGAACTGGGGCATCATCGGGGCGGGCGGGATCGCCCGGGTCTTTGCCAACGGCGTGCGGTTTTCCCGGACTGGACGCGTGGCAGCGGTCGCCAGCCGAACGCCTGCGCGCGGGGAGTCGCTCGCGGAGGACTTCTCGATCTCTCGATTATACGCGAGCTACGAGGAGCTCCTTGCCGACAAGGAAGTGGATGCGGTCTACATCTCCCTGATCCATCCCCTTCACGCACAGTGGGCAATCCAGGCGGCACGGGCAGGGAAACACATACTGGTGGAGAAGCCCCTCGCCATGAACTCGGTCCAGGCCGCCGAGATGATCGATGCGGCCCAGCGGAACGACATCTTTCTCATGGAAGCGTTCATGTACCGCTGTCACCCGCAGATGGCCCGGCTGGCGGAGCTGATACGAGAAGGAGCCATCGGTGAGGTGCTCATGATCCGCTCGACCTTCAGCTTCGCGATCCCCTTTGATGAGAGCTCCCGGCTCTTCAACAAAGAGCTGGGCGGGGGAAGCATCCTGGACGTCGGCTGCTACCCTGCTTCCATGGCGCGCTTCATTGCGGGCGCGGCCATCGCACCGCGGTACTCCGCGGATTTGGCCAAGCCGTTCGCGGACCCGATTCGGGTGAGAGCATGCGGCGTCATGGGGCCCAGCGGCGTCGACACCTATGCGGCGGCAACCGTGGAGTTCCCGCGCGGAATCATCGCCGAGCTCGTCTGCGGCATCACCTGCCAGATGCCGATCGAGGTCAGCGTCACCGGCACAAAGGGCCGGCTCTCCGTGCCGAACCCCTGGCTCCCTACCTCTCCCGTGCGCACGGCGCTGAAGCCACTGCCCATGGACACCCGCTGGCCTTCGGAGAAGCTCATCCTCCAGTCTGCCGACCGGTCTGAGCCGACGGAGATCATCATAGAAGCGGACCGGGACCTGTACTCCTACGAAGCCGACACCGTGGATCAGCACATCGCGGACCGCAAGGCCCCTGCCATGAGCTGGGAGGACAGCATGGGCAACATGAGGCTCCTGGACCGTTGGCGTGACGAGATAGGTCTTGCGTACGAGCAGGACAGGGACGCGTAAGCCTCTAACCTGGAAAGAATCGATCACCCGGAGAAACCCTGCTCGAAGGCGGTGATCGGGGGAGATCTTGTGACCCGTCAGAGCATCCGCCAAAGGAGGACCTCGTGAAAACAATCGATCTTGCGGGTGAATGGCGGCTCATCAGGGCCTCCACGGATGAAGCCGTTCCGGCCAGGATTCCCGGGGATACCTATTCGGCCCTCCTGGCCGCCGGCCGATCCCGGACCCCTACCAGGGAATGAATGAGCTGAAGGTGCAATGGGTCGGCGGAGAAGACTGGATCTACGAACGCACATTCGAGGTGGAGGACGCCATTCTTGCAGAGGAGAAGCAGCTCATCTCCTGTGATTCCCTCGACACGTGCGCGGATGTCTTCCTGAACGGCAGAAAGATCGGCAGCGCGGACAACATGTTCGAACGCTGGCGCTTCGATGCGAAGGCCGCCTTGCGGCCCGGAACAAACACGATCCGCATCCGTTTCGCGTCCCCTGAGAAGGCCGCGCTCGCGGAATCCCGCGCGCTCCCCTACCCCGTGCCGCACCAGTATTTCCCCGTGCAGTCGCCGCACCGCAATCTCATCCGCAAGGCCCAGTGCCACGCGGGCTGGGACTGGGGTCCCTGCCTCATGGTGGCCGGCATTTACGGGACTATCGAGCTGTGCGCATACTCCGACGTGCGCATTGATTACGTGCTCACCGCGCAGAAGCATTCAAAGGGCAGATGCGTGGTGCGCGTGGAAGCCGAATGCGAAGCCGCGCAGGACGGGGAGTACGAGCTTGTGGTGACGCTCGGGGAGCTCTCCTCATCACGAAAGGTGAGGCTTCTGCGGGGGCCCAACCGCCCCCGCCTTGATATCACGGTCGACAATCCGCGGCTGTGGTGGCCCAACGGGTACGGTGAGCAGCCCCTGTACGCTCTCCACGTGAGGCTGGGAACGCACGAGGTCAGGAAGACGATCGGGCTGCGCAGGCTCACTCTTGTGAACCGCAAGGACAAGACCGGGCTTTCGATGACCTTCCGCGTGAATGACGTGGACGTCTTCTGCAAGGGAGCGAACTGGATCCCGATGGACGCGCTGCCGCAGCGTCAAACAACCGAACGCCTGGAGCACCTCCTTTCCAGCGCGGCCTGGGCGCACATGAACATGCTCCGCGTCTGGGGGGGCGGGCAGTACGAGAGCGAGGAGTTCTACTCCCTCTGCGATGAAAAAGGCATCCTCGTCTGGCAGGACATGATGTTCGCCTGCTCGCTGTATCCGGCCACGCCGGCGTTTCTCACGCGTGTCGAGCGGGAAATCCGCCATCAGGTGAAGCGCCTGCGGGACCACCCCTGCATCGCCCTGTGGTGCGGGAACAACGAGGACGTGGGGGCCCTCACGTGGTTTCCCGAGTCGCGCGAGAACCGGGACCGCTACCTCGTGGACTACGATCGGCTCAACGAGGGCGTCATCGGACGGGTCGTGGACGAATGCGATCCCACGAGGACTTTCTGGCCCAGCTCGCCCTCTGCCGGGCGGGGGGACTACTCCGACAATTGGCACGACGATGCGCGCGGAGACATGCACTACTGGAGCGTCTGGCACGAGGGCAAGCCGTTCAGCGCCTACTACACGGTGAAGCCGAGGTTCTGCTCCGAGTTCGGCTATCAATCCTTCCCGTCCCTGTCCACGGTCCGCACCTACGCGGGGGAGGAAGACCTCAATGTCACCTCGCCGGTCATGGAGCATCACCAGCGCCATCGGGGCGGGAACTCCATCATCAACGAGATGTTTGCCCGCTATTTCCGGATCCCGGAGGGGTTTGAAAACTTCGTCTACCTCAGCCAGGTCCAGCAGGCACTGGCGATGAAGACGGCGGTGGAGCACTGGAGACATCTGCGGCCCCATTGCATGGGCGCCCTTTACTGGCAGTTGAACGACAACTGGCCCGTCTGCTCGTGGTCTTCCGTGGAGTACGACGGATCGTGGAAGCTGCTGCACTATGCCGCAAGGCGCTTTTTCGCGCCCACCCTGCTTGCCGCGCAGCGGAACGAGGAGCGCATCGAGGTGTGGCTCACGAACGATCGGCGCGAGGAAGCGCGGCATGAGGCAAAGGTCTTCCTGCTCGACTTCCAGGGAAAGGTGCTCATGGAAGAGGCGCTCACCGCGCGCGCCCCTGCCGGGAGCGCGAGACTCCTGAAGAGCTATACGTTGTCCGAGCTGGCCCCGAGCCCGGAGGAGACCTTCCTCTACGTCACGCTCACCGCGAATGGAGCGACGATCGGGAACGAGCTTTTCTTCACCGAGCCCAAGCGGTGCAGGCTCGCGAAGGCGGTCGTCAAGACGGAGATCCTTCCTGTAGAAAAGGGCTACTCCGTGCGGCTCTCCTCGAACACGCCGGCATTCCATGTTTCCCTGAGCGCGGACGGAATTCCCGGGGAGTTCGACGACAACTTCTTTACCCTGCTCCCCGGCATTTCACGCGCCGTGCTTTTCACTCCAAGAAAGCCGGTGCAGCGGGAGAGCGTCATGCAGGCCATCGCCGTCAGGCACCTGCGGGATACCTATCGGTAGCGGGCCGAAGCCGACAGCATATCCACGTCAAGCTGCGTGCGGCAACCGCTGATCCGCGCTATTTCCGCGCCGGCCCTCAGTTCTTATATTAACAGTCAGTATGCGGTCCCCGACGGAAAATGTGACCACCAGGCCGGCGGAACGACGCCGGGCGCGCAAACAGCTCTCCAAGGTGGATCAGGATTTTCTCAACCTCGTGCGCACACGGTTCCGCAACCACGCGGACAGGGGCCGGCGCATGACATCCGCCGAGCTGCGCAGGTTCCTTGGCATCGGCAATGCCTATATCGCCAGACGCCTGTTCGCCGTCCTGGATGACGACGGGGACGGCCGCGTCTCGGAGACAGATTTCCTGAAATCGGTCGTGTCACTGATTCTCGGCGAGGATGAGGACAAGCTGCGCTTCATCTTCCGCCTCCACGACGATGACGCGGACGGGAAGATTGACGCCCACGACCTCGAT
Source organism: uncultured Spirochaetota bacterium (assembly GCA_963820435.1). Taxonomy (GTDB): domain Bacteria; phylum Spirochaetota; class Spirochaetia; order SZUA-6; family Fen-1364; genus Fen-1364. Next base: position 161,476 of record CAWGAC010000009.1, read on the forward strand.
CACATGCTGCAGGCCTGCCTCTCCTCCAATCGAATCGACATCAGCATCCAGGAACGGCATGCCATTCGCGACGCCCTGCTCGCCAGGGGCCGGCGCAGGGCGCTGGACTTCTCCGCCTTTCGAAGGCTCCTGGCCGCCCACGAGCTCGTCCGCCGAAAGCTCATCCAGAGCGTTGCCGACTGGTTCGGCGCCGAGGGCCGCCCGCGGCTGGACGTGCGTCATGTGCGCTTCAGCACCATCGTGCGCCAGGCGGTCGTGGTCGTTCCCTACTATCTCTGGCGGTTCCTCCTTGTGGCGGCGTACGTGGCCGCCAATGCCTGGTTCTTCTGGCTGGCCTTCAGCCGGTACAGGGCGGCGGGGGCAAACTTCTATATCCAGGTGGCGCGCGGGGCGGGGGCCTGCCTGAACTTCAACGGGATGCTCATCCTCCTGCCGATGATCCGCACCCTGATGCGGTGGATCCGTCAGACCTTCCTGTTCGCGTTCATCCCGGTGGATCACAGCATCGGGTTTCACAAGGCGGTGGGCACCGTGATGTTCTTCTTCGCGCTGGTGCACACGGGGGCCCACCTGCTGAACTACACGACGCTCTCCGTGCCGCTCACCGACAGCCTGCTGTATACGAAAGCCGGGCTGAGCGGACTCGTGCTTCTCGGGATCTTCTTCGTCATGTGGTTCTTTGCGCTGCCCTTCATCCGCCGTTCGGCGGCCTACGGGCTGTTCGCCATCACCCACGTGCTCTACTGGGCGTGGTTCGCGGCCGATCTCATCCATGCGCGCTCCTTCATCCCATGGGCGGCGGCGCCGGTTGCCGGTTTCCTCGCGGAGCTGATCATCCGCAGGGTGAACAAGCGCACGCTCAGCTTCGTCAAGGAGGGAGAGGCGCTTCGCACCGGCGTGACGCACCTGAAGCTTCATCGGCCCGAGTCCTTCCGGTTCGATGCCGGGGAGTTTGCGTACCTGAGGATTCCCAAAGTGAGTCTCTTCGGGTGGCACCCGTTCACCATCAGCAGCAACCCCGAGGAGGGGAGCCACATCGGGCTCCATATCCGGGCCCTGGGGAACTGGACGCGGAGGCTTCATCGTCTCTTCATGAAACTCCCCAGAGAAAAGCGGGAGATGCCCGTCCTGCTGCAGGGGCCGTACGGGAGCCCCAGCGCACGGCTGTTCGCCTCCCGCCACGCGGTGCTTATAGGTGCGGGCATCGGCGTCACCCCCTTTGCGTCGATCCTCCAGAGCATCGTTGCCCGGCGCACGCAGGGCAGCGAGATGGAACTGGAAAAAGTACACTTCTTCTGGCTCTACAGGGGACAGAAGACCTACGAGTGGTTCTCCGAAATGCTGGGGCGGATCGACGCTCTGCGCCTGAAGCTCCTGGAGATCAACATCTATCTCACCGATACCAAGATCAATTCGACCACGGGGCTGCTCAAGATCGGCCTGGACCTTGTGCAGGGTTCAACCCGCAAGGACGTGCTCACCGGCCTCACGTCGCGCACGAGCTTCGGGCAGCCGGACTGGGACCAGGTATTCTACCGTATAGCCGCCGAGCACCCCTATGGCCGGACCGATGTCTTCTTCTGCGGTCCCTACCCCCTTGGCAGGATAGTGCGAACCGCTTCCCGAAGGGCGGGATTTCGCTTCAGGATGGAGCAGTTCTAGGAGTCAGGGGCTGATGCGCGAATGCGCGGCTGTCCTTGCCAGACCACGCCTTTCCCGGAAAAATGAAAAACTCGCCGGCTTCCTGCGCGCGGTCGCTCTGGAGAGGCGGGTACTGGACTATCTCAGCTTGTCCCTGTCCCCGTCAGCTTCACCTGCGCCTTGTCGGCCCCGGGGCTACTTTCGCGGCGGCTGGGACGGGCGGAGCTCGATGCGGCTTGCAAGCGATCCGCGGGGAAAACTGTAGAGATCGACCACTGCCTTTGCGATGTCCGCCGCGGACAGTTTCCAGCTCTCTCTGGATTTCTTTCCCGGCTCGGCGCCGAAATCGGTGTCTACGCTTCCCGGCATGATCGTGCTCACCCGGATGCCGTCATAGCGGATGTCCTGCATCATCGCCTCGGTAAAGCCGTTCAGACCGAACTTGGACGCGTTGTAGGCGCTGCCGCCCGGGAACGTGTTGACCGCCGCGAGACTGGAGACGTTGAAGATATACCCGCCGCCGCGGCCGCGCATGAGGGGAATGGCTTCCCTGCTGCAGTAGAAGACCGCGGAGAGGTTTGTTTCGATAGTGGCCGCCCATTCTTCAGGGGTGAGCTGGTCAACGGGCTTGAAGATCCCGATACCGGCATTGTTCACCAGAATGTCCAGGCCGCCGAAACGTTCCGCGGCCCCGGCCACTGTTTTCCGACAGTCCTCATAGCGGCGGACGTCCGCTGCGGCGCCGTCGATCCGGTCAGCCCTTCCGGGTCCCCCGAGCTTCGCAACCGTGCTCTTCACCGTGGAGGCATCCCGCCCGCAGATGAACACTTTCGCGCCCCCCTCCAGCAGCGCTTCGGCGATTGCATACCCGATTCCCCTCGCGCCGCCGGTCACGAGCGCAACCTTGTCCTTCAGTTCGTTCGACATGGCCCTAAGATACGGAGGCCCGGCCTCTTTGACTATTGCGGCCGCAAAGGAGACATTCGATGTCGATGTCCATGCAGAGCCGAGCTTCCCGGGCCCTCACAAATGCCTCTCTCAGCATGGCCGCCCGGGCGTTGAGGGAAAGGGACCGGGACCTTGCCCGGATCCTGGACAGGCTTGGAGTACCTCCCCTGTGGGGACGCCGCCCCGGCTTTCCCACGCTCGTTCGCATCATCCTCGAGCAGCAGGTATCGCTGGCCGCCGCGAGGTCGCTGTATCGCAGGCTCCTCGGCCGGCTGGGGGGCATGAGCGCGGAGCGCGTGTGCGCCATGGGAGAGACCGGCCTTCGGGAGTTCGGCCTTACCCGGCAAAAAGCTCGCTACTGTCACGGGCTTGCCGCCCGGATCGTCGAGGGAAGCCTCGACCTCTCCGCCGTGGCCGCTCTTCCCGACACCGCGGGCCGTTCGATCCTGTTGTCGATTCCCGGACTGGGACCCTGGAGCGTCGACATCTACTATCTAATGGCCCTGCGGCGACCCGACGTGTGGCCCGAGGGCGACCTGGCGCTGGCCACCGCGCTTCGCGAGGTGAAACGCATGCACGATCTGCCGAGCCCGGAAAATCAGCGTTCGATTGCCGCCCGGTGGTCCCCCTGGCGCTCCGTTGCGGCGCGTCTCCTGTGGGCGCACTACCTCGAGGCGCGCGGGCAATACTCTCCCCGTTCCGATTGATTGCCGATGCCGCCGCGGGAGCGATAGCTTTCTCCCATGCCGAATTTCATCTGCACCAGATGCGGCATGCAGTTCGAGGAGACCGCCGCGCCGCCGTCGCATTGCCCGATCTGTCAGGACGACCGGCAATACCTGGGGCCGAACGGACAGGAATGGACGACCCTGCCGGACCTCGCTCGAACCAGCCGCAACATCACGCGCCCCATCGAGACCGGCATCATCGGCATCGCCACGGAGCCCGTGTTCGCCATAGGCCAGCGGGCCATGCTCATCAGAGACCCCGCGGGGAACATCCTGTGGGACTGCATCACATTCATCGACGATGAGACGGTGGAAATACTGAAAGCCAGGGGCGGCCTTGCCGCCATCGCCCTGTCTCATCCCCACTACTATTCTTCGATAGTCGAATGGAGCAGGCGGCTCGGCGGCGTACCTGTCTACCTGCATGCGGATGACGCGGATTGGGTGATGCGGCGGGACCCGCGTATCGTGTTCTGGAGCGGAGAACGGCGGGAGATCCTGCCCGGCGCCACTCTCATCCGGGTGGGGGGCACTTTCCCGGCTCCTCCGTGCTTCACTGGCAGGCAGGCGCTTCCGGCAAAGGCTCGCTTCACACCGGTGACTCGGTGTACGTGGCGGCGGACAAGCGATACGTCAGCTTCATGTACAGCTATCCGAATCTCATCCCGCTGCCGGCATCCGCCATCCGGCGGATCGTTGAAGCCCTTGATCCCTTTCAGTTCGATCGCATCTATGGCGCCTGGTGGGACGCAGTGGTGCCGGAGGGCGCGAAGATGGCCGTGGAGGTGTCCGCGCAGCGATACATCGACGCCATTACCGAACAGCCCCCCTCGATTTCGGCGCGAGGGCTCGGTGCATCGCTTCAAGGGCGAAAGTAAAGCTCTGCTCGGCCGCGGAGAAAAAGCGCGCCGGGGCGCGAGAAGCAGCGGCCCCGGCGCGGGCAGGGATCAGGTGCGGAGTACCGCTCTGGCCGCTTGGAGCGGACTCCGTCCGCCCTTCCGCGGTACCCCGCGGAGTTGGGCGTCCAGTCGGCCTTGGCTACGCAAAAACCTTGCGCAGCCCCGGCACGGTGCGTACAAGAGCTGCAAAGAGGAAGCTGGCCGCGAGGGCGATCACGGAAACCACGGCGGCCTTGGCCAGGGGCGCCACCAGGAATTGGTGCAGGGCCATCGAGATGGCCACGAGTATCGGCGCATGGAACACGTACACGCCGAAGGCGTTGGCCGAGAGGAAGCCCGTCACCAGGGAAGGAGCGTTCACCCGCTCGCGGTACAGCGTGATGAGCCCGAGGCTGATTGACACGCAGAAGAAGGATTCCCACAGGGCGTAACCGGTCGCCTGCCAGTGAAGCCCGCCGCCGAACGCGTCCATGGACCCGGTGAGAGCGCCGCCCAGGCCTCCGAGAAGGAACCACACGGGCACCCCGACGGCAAGGGCGAGCCGATCGCCTGTCCCCTTGATGCCTGCGCCAGCAGGTCGGTGAGCGGGTTGAGTATGAGCATGTAGACAAGGGTGGGAACGCCGAGCCTGAAGAGCCGGTCGCGCACGAACCTGCCGAATCCCTTGCGGTCATATGCCCGGGGTATGAAATAAGCGGCGATCAGGAAGAGCATCCCCATGAAAAACGCCTGGGCGAAGCTCTGGTAAACGCTGAACACCAGAGTCGATGCGACCCCCAGGGTGGACGGCTCCTTGTAGTACCAGGAACCGAGCCCGCTGTAGGTGACGCACGCGTGCATGATCACGACCATGCCGATCACAAGCCAGCGGAGATTGTCGATGAACGCCATCCTGTCCCCCGCAGGCACGGCCGCAGCGGGCCGGGTGCTGGTGAGTGTGGGACTCGTTACTGACTGAGCCATGACTATCCTCCTGTCATTCCTTGACATGCCACAGATATAACCCTGACGGCGCGCGTCGCGCGTCGGGCGGAGGAATGGATTTTGGCTCGTCACCTGGTCCCAGGCCGGACTAGGTCTTTGGTCTGAGACCCGAGTTGACATCCGCCTGCACGGGAGAGATGCTTGGAACCAGACGGCGGGTGGTCTGTGGAGCGTACAGGCGAGGGAGATCTAGGCATGGCATTCGTGAGCGCACCGGTCAGCGAGGCGGAGGGCATCGCCCGTGAGATCGTGCGGCGAAAGCTTGCGGCCTGCGCGCAGGTGACGTCTCCCCTCAGCAGCATCTACTGGTGGAAAGGGAAGATGGAGACGGAACCCGAGCGGCTCATCATTCTGAAAACGCGGCGCACCCTGCTGCCGGACTTGAAAAGCTTTCTCCGTCAGATCCACCCCTATGAGCTGCCCGAGCTCACTTTTGTGCCCATCACGGACGGGTCGAATGAGTACCTTGCCTGGATGGCCGAGGTTCTCGAATGAGCGCACCCCGGTTGCGCAGTGGGAAGCTCCGGCGCGCGACAGTTGTGCTGGCGCTGCTTCTTCCCCTTGCGGGGGTAAGCGCGCAATCCCCCTCGCTCGAAGCAGGGCGGGCTCGGCTTCTCTTCGACCAGAAGAAATACGCCGAGGCAGCGGCCGTCCTCGAAGGGGTGGAGCGCGCGGGGAAACAGTCGCCCGCCGACCTCATCCTTCTCGGCATGTGCTACACCGAGCTCCTGGCTTTGGACAAAGCGGGCGCGGTCCTCGACATGGCCGCGCTGATGGAGCCCCGCAGCGTTCCCCTCATGAATGCCCGAGGCAACCTCGCGTTTGCCCGCAAGCGGTTTGGTGATGCCCTCACATTCTTTCGGGAAGCCCACAGGCTCGACCCGGGGGACAGGAACGCGGTCAGCGGGATGGTGGCCTCCCTGGCAAACGTCGGGGTGGAGATGTTCGGCCAGGGCAGGACGGAGGAAGCGCGAAAGTCCTTTCAGGAGGCGCTGGAGCTGGACCCGCAATCCGTGCCTGCCCTTCGGAACATGGGCATCATCGAGCTCGAGAAGGGGGACCCCGCCGTCTCGGCGCAATATCTCGAGCAGGCCCTCGCGGTCACCCCGGAGAGCGTGGAGCTTCTCAAGCTTCTTTTCCTTGCGCGAAATCGGCAGGGGGATACCACGGCCATGCTCCCGCTCCTGGACCGTCTCATTGCCGCGCAACCCGCTGACCCCGAGCCGCACGCGGTGAAAGGCCGGCTGCTCGAAGCCCAGGGCAAACAGGGTGAGGCGGAAGATGAGTTCCTTAAGGCCGTGGAAAGGGGAAGCCAGGATCCGCTGCCCTACCTGCGCGCCGGCGCCGCCCGGCGCGATCGCTACGTGCTCCATGATGCCGTGGCAAAATCGGTGCAGCTCATCGCGTCCTTCGAGATCCAGGCCTCACAGGCCATCGGCAAGGCAAGGAAGGCGGAAGACCTGAAGGGAGCAAAGCTTCTCACGACGAAAGTCGAAGAGGTCCGCGCCACTCTCGCTTCATCCCTCATTCTCCTGAGGGAGATCGACGGGGACGCCCTTTTCGAAGAGGACTTATCGCGACTGCAGTCGTGGTATCCCGGGAGCGTGGACCTGTCCGCCGCGCTTGGAAGGCTCTTTCGGGAAAAGGAGCAGTGGGAAAAATCCCTCGCCGCCTGGGAGCGAATCCTCCGTGACCATCCCCTGGACGGCGAGGCGCAGGAGGGCGAAGGCCTGGCCCGGGAAAAGCTGGGTCAGAAGGATGAGGCGGTCATGGCCTACCGCAGGGCCCTCGAGCTGAATCCCCGGTCCGCTGATCTCTACGCGGCCCTGAGACGGCTGTACGCAGGCAGAGAAGCGGAGCTGAGACAGATCCTGCTGGACCGCAGTTACCGGGACACGCGAAATGCGCTTCTCTTCCGGGAGCTGGCAGGCCTTGAGGGCGCGCTCGGCCTGGAGGCCGATGCCGCCGTTCATTCGGCGCGCGCCGTCCAGATCGATTCGGGGAAATAGCCGCTTCTTTTTTTTGGAAAAATAGTTTACTTTTTAACTCAGGTATTTGTATTTTAGCGGCATGCGAGGCGCCTGTGCGTTCGTCGTCGAACGTCAAACGCTCTTCCGCGGAGCCTGTCGGCTCCTGCCCCTCCTGATATTTCTGCTCGTGCTGGCAGCGCCCGTCATGGCGCAGACGGCCCCGACACCTCCTCTGTTCGTGAACATCGGGCCGGGAGCCAACCAGCGGTACTGGACCAATCCCACGACCTTCCAGGCAAACTGGGGGGCGTCGAACTTCGGCAGCCTCGGCCCGGGGACTTATTTATACGGAATCAACCAGAACGCCTCACAGGCAACCGGTCTGTTGCCTGTCGGCATCCCACCAACGTCTTCGACTTCTGCGTCGTTTGCCGCAGCATTCCTTTCGAACGGCCAGACCTACTACTTCTGGGTAACCGCAATCAACTCGGTTGGAACTCCGTCGGCCCCGGCTCGCTCCAGCCCCTTTGTCGCAGACCTGGCGCCCCCGTCCGCCACCATCAGTACCTCGAGCGGCGCAATCAGCACGAAGGCGACTTTCACGGTTTCCTGGTCGGCTACAATCACTCCCGGCGTTCTCCTCGACCACTACGACGTGGCGTACCGGATCAACGGCGGGCCTCTCCGGCCGTGGCTTTCGCGCACGCAGCTCAGTTCGGCAACATTTACGGGCGACAACGGCGCCAATTACACCTTTCAGGTGACCGCCACCGATGCTGCGGGACTCACCGGCACAGCCACCACTCCGGTGGCCATCAATGTCCTTGGAGCTACGCTCGCGCTCACCGCCTCCCCCTCGAGCCTGAGCTTCGGCGGGACGGATACCCTCGAAACGCTCAGCCTCGATATCAGCGCCCGCGGAGGCTCCGTGAACGTCACGGACATCCGTGAAAGCCGGGCATACACATCGTGGCCGCAGGAAGACGGGGGGTGGGAGGGCCTGCCGATGAGCCTGGCCAGGCGGCACCGACCAGACCATCTCGCGCTCGGTCCTGCTCTCCGTCCTGCAGCGGAGCAAGGCGTTGAACGGCGGGTCGAGCGGGAGCTTCGATCTGATCCTCACCGCGCGCGGCAAGGACGGATTCGGAAACGACGTGCAGGGCTCCGTGACCGTGCCGGTCACCGTCGCGAGCTCTCCTCCCTCCACGCTGACGCTGATCGGGGTTTCAGTTGAGGTTCCGGCATCGCCCTACAATCTTGGAGACACGGTGAACAACGCGCGGGTACACCTCACCGCGTCAGGCACCGGGACCGTCACGGGACAGGTCCTGGTGGACGGCTCCACGTCGTGGTCCAGCACCCCCGCCTTCACCGTCAGCATCACGGGGAACACGGTTTTCGACGTCCTGGGGAACCTCCCGACCTCCGTTGCAGGCAGCCACACGGTGCGGGTGGAGATTTCATCTCCCGCCAGCCTTTCCTCGCAGACAACGTACACGGTGAGCTCCACGCCGCCGTCCTTCCCGCCGTCGTCCCTGGACCTCATCAAGGGCGTGGCCCAGCTCACGGGCCTGAGCGGCAAGGCAACCGCGGTCTCGGGCGCGGGCTACACCGACTACACCTTCACCGGCAGCGCAACCCTCACGCTGCCGAGCCTGGGCAGCCTCAACCTTCCGGGCTTCACAATCACCAGCGTCGTGGTGCGCATGTTCGACAACCTGAGCCCTCCGCAGATCGAGGGCGGGAGCGCGGAAATAGACGCCAGCGGCGACTCATCGCTCACGGACTTTGCCGGGGGCTATCTCAAGATCAAGAAAATCGCTTTTGATTTCGGCAAGGCGGCGGATCACCTCAGCGTGGACGCGTCGATCACGCTCCCCTCCGCAGCGCAGGAGCTTTTCACCGCCAAGGACATGGTCCTCGACTCATCGGGGATCTCCAACATCACCCTCTCCATCGACACGAACCATGCGCTCTCCTTCACCCTCTTCGGGATGACCTTCTCCATCCACGACGTCCAGGGGGGAGGGTCGGACGACAAGAAAGCCATCGCCTTCGGAAAGACGAAAGACGGCACCAAGTACTACATCGGAATCTCCGGCGGCATCAGCATGGAGGAGAAGCAGGGCACCGGCACAACGCAGAAGGACCTTGCCAGCTTCAGCAACACCGACCTGCGCTTCTACACCGACGGGAGCCTCGACGGCACCATCAAGCTCTCCCAGCCTTTCGAGCTGATTCCGAAGAGCCTCCTGTTCGACACCATCGGCATCAGCGTGGCGTCCAACAAGCTCAGCCTGAAGCTCTCCGGAACCCTGAAAAACCTGCCGGCGCCCCTGGACAAGACCGGGGACCTGCCGGTGTCGTTCAGCATCGACACCAGCGGCAACGGCTCGCTGAGCGTCGCCGCGATCGACAAACTGAAAGCGGGCGGCACGGGACACACCCTCCCGGACAAATCCGATCCCACCGCGTGGGACCTCGGAATTGCCACTCTGAACCTCACGTATCTCTCTCTCGATCTTTCCATGACGGGAGGCACGCTCGACCTGGACCACAGCCAGGTGTCTATGGCCGTCGACCTGTATCTGAAGCTTTCCACCAAGGGAGGGGGGAGTCCCAGCGACGACAACAGGCGCATCAGCTTCGGAGACCTGGACAACAGCGGGAAGCTGCAGAACGGGATGGTCCTCGACTTCTCGGGCAATATCACCTGGCCGACGCCCGGCAACATCGAGGTGCTCAAGGACGAGCGGCTGGCCTTCGGGCCCGTCCAGCTTGCATTCGACAAGGTTTCCATCAACCCTAACCCCTTTGCCCTGGTGATCACCGGTTCGATCGCCGTTGACCTGGACGGGATTTCGGGGGGCATCAGCTTCGACAACCTCAAGATCGGCCTGGACGGGACCATCTCCGACATCGCGGCAGCGGTGGCGGCCGGGGGCGGCGGCAAGCTGTCCGTATTGGACGCCGTCTCGATCGAGGTGGACTCGATCGGGTGGAGCAGCAGCCCGACCACCATCACCCTCGCGGAGAACACCAGCACCGGTTCGGGGGAGAACATGGCCCCGAACAAGCAGTCGAACACCATCAACGTCGACAGCTACTTCTCCATGAAGGGGGCCAGCATCACCCTGGGGTCCGGCTCCGATTCGATCATGAGCGGCGGTTTCGACGAGCTCACCGTCTACACGCTGGCGGCCAAGGACGGAGGCGGCACGGGGTTCGTGGTGCGAAACGCCAAGCTCTCCGTGTCGGACGCCCTCGACGTGACCCTCGACATGGAGTACTCCCCGTCGCCGCTAAGCTTCCTGTTTGCCGGCTCCCTCAGCCTGCCGAGCGTGAGTGTGACAGCAGAGGCGGTGGGCAAGGTCGGGACGCTGAACGGCAAGCCGTCCTTCGGCCTGTTCGTCATCGCGGATTTCGGCCCGGGCGTGCCAATCGGTCCGGGGGTGTTCCTGGACGAGCTGGGCGGCGGGTTCTTCGTCAACCCCAGCGATGACGACATCGCCCTGGTGCGCAAGCTCGCCAAATTCCAACGCCCGGACATGGGGGACACCATCTCGGCCAGGAGGCCGGGCGGGGCGAGCAACAGCCAGTCCTTCGCCCTCATGATCCTGGGCGGCTTCTCCGTGGCGGAGAAGGACCTCGTGAGCGGCAGGGCGCTGATGACCATCACCTCCAGCTACTTCAACCTCGACGCGGAGGTGAGCCTCATCGACGGTCTTGCCGACGGGAAGGTGTACCTCGCCGTCTCCTGGAACCCCGCCTACGCGGAGGGGAAGATCACCGCGGAAATGGCCTTCCCCACGCATGACGATGCCCTTCTGAGCGGCACAGGAGACCTGGACTTCTACTTCTACCCCGGAGTCTGGGGCATCGACGGAAACATGAACGTGAAGGTGCTGGGGATCAACATCGCCCAGGGGGAGATGTTCGTCGGGACGCCCGGCTTCATGGTGCAGGCCACGGTCGGCGCCGGCATCGACCTGGGCATTGTATCCGGGTCGGTGTCGATGACCGGGATGTTCTGGTACTACGGGCCCACGGGGACCCTCGGGGCGTACGCCTCGGTGGACCTGAAGGGCAGCTTCCTCGCGGGACTGTTCTCCGCGGAAGCCGGCCTCGAAGGGGCGCTCATCATCACGCCCAGCTTCCTGATCTACAGCGTCGGGTCGCTGTCGGTCGATGTGCTGGGGGTCACCGTGTTCAACGGCAGCCTCTGGTTCAGCGTGAGCGGCGACGGCCTGGACGGGGGCACCGGCAGGAACTCCCAATACGATTCCCTGATCGCGCAGGCCAAGGACATGGCCAACCAGCTCACGGCCGCAAAGGATGCGCTGAACGCGAGCCTCGAGGCGGCGAAGCTTCAGCTTGCCCAGCTCACCGACGAGCAGGCCGGGCTGGCCGGGCTGGTCCTGACCGAGCAGCAGAAGGCCGTGTTCGGCAACCTCCCGGTGGACGCGGCGTTCGACCAGTACGAGAGCGGCAAGTGGGGCTCGCTGCCCCAGCCGTTCGTCACCATCCACGGGGTCCTCTTCGGGCCGCAGGCGAAGGCCCTGGTGCAGGCCCGTGCGCAGCTGCTGAAAACCAAGTCAGAGCTGGACGGCCTGCTCACCGACCTCGACACTCTTCGCAAGGACGTGTCCAAGCGCCTCTCGGACTACCAGGACATCCTGGTGGAGAAGCTTCCGAGCATCCAGGACGTGGGGACGCTGGGCAACCCGTTCCAGGGCATGCAGCAGAAGACGGTGACCGTGGGCGGAAAGACCAAGACGGTGAAGGCCGGCTTTGTCCTGGATTCCGCCAAGGCGGACACGCAAAAGACCACGCTCTCCTCGGCCCGCGAGAGCTTTGCCCAGTACCAGGAGGCATTCATCGAGGCGGCGGGCGGGATCGACGCCCGGCTGCAGAAGCTCGACGAGATCCTGTTCCAGGGGGACGCCAACCTGACCGCGCTCAACCAGCGCTTCGGGCAGATCCATTCCGAGCTCAGCAAGTTCACCGACGACTTCGTCCAGTTCCAGGGCCAGAGCATTGCCTATGCCACCAGCGGCAAGCAGACCATCGACGGGCTGGATGGCGACGTCCAGAACGCGCTCGACGCCAGGGCCCAGGCGACGGGAGGGAGCGCACTTTCCGATTGGAACAACAGCAGGATCCAGCTCATCTCCCAGCTGGTGCAGGCGGGCGATCCCTCCGGTTCTCCCTATTCCCCCGACACGAGCGTCGACGCGAAAGCGCTCTTCGACGTGACCGGCTACGAACTGTGGTTCCACATGCCGGACGCCGGCTTTGCCGCTTCCATCGATGCCTCACAGAAGAACATGCCGGGCCTCATCACGTCCTTCTCCAAGTCCTCCGCAACATTGCTCAAGAACTGGGGAGACGCCACCGACCTCACCGACCAGGTCTTCCAACGCAAGGCGGACCTCTACGGGCTGCTCTACGAGATCTACGACCAGCTTGCCACCTACGGGTCCGGCAACATCGGCATCACCGGGAACGGAAACGCCGCGGGGTTCAAGGGCATCGCGGCGGTAGGGCTGTCCTTCCGGGCCAGCGCCCTGTCCGGCGCCGTGAGCTCGAAGTCCGTGCGCCTGCCCCAGGGGACGGTGGCGCCGACCACGCCCACCTTCGGGCCCAACAGGCCGTTGAAGCAGGTCAAGCCGCCCAACCCGAACAGCGGGCCGTTCATGCTTGCACCCCGGACGATGGCGCCCGCGCTTCTTCCCGAAATCGGGGCGGGCTTCAGCCTCTCCTCTCCCAGCATCCAGCTCAAGGAAGTCCCGTCGGGCATGCCCGCCCGGGGCGTGCTGGACAGGTCCGTGCTGAACATTCCCGTCGCGATCGCGCCGCCGGTCGCATGGGTGCCGGTCACCACCTACTTTGCCGCAAAGCGCTCCGAGATCGCCCCCTACCTGGTCATCCCCCAGGTGACCTCGATGAACGGCAGCGCCGCCAGCTCCAGCGAGCTGGAAGCGCTCCTGCACGCGAGCTTCAACGCCACGCACCCCGTCGGGGTGGTGGAGTACGAATACCGCGTTGAGCCGATTTCCACCGGGGAGGGGCAGGGAGCCGACAGCCTGTACAAGAGCTTCTTCCACGTGGGGACGAAGAGCGTTCTTCCCACGGGCTTTACCAACCCCGCGGCAAAGAAGCCTTCCCTCTCCGTGGTGTCCGCGCCGAAATCGATGTACAGCGTGTCCCCGTCCGTGAAGCAGGGCGGGCAGGTCCTTTCCGTGTCGAGTGTCCTCAGCCAGGGCAAGGGGGAGAGCGGAGGCGCCTCCATGGTCATGTCCCCTGCGCTGAAGGCCATCATCCTCAGCACCACGCCCTGGCTATCCGTGGGGGCGCTCACCGACATCAACTTCCTCTTCATTCCCCAGATCCAGGACCCCGGCACCTACGCGATCTCCATCAGGGTCCGCGGAGCAGGGGGAAAGACCATCATCCACCAGGGACGGTTCAAGGTCACATACGCCACGCCGGGACAGAAAGTCCCGGTGACCAGCGGGATGGACACGAGCGACAACACGCCGCCCACCACGCCGGTGGTGACGCTGAGCGGCGCCGCAACCTCGAACAAGGAGACCCTGTACGCCAAGTGGAGCTCCGACGACCAGTACTCCGGCATCCAGGGTTACCAGTATGCCGTTGAAGAGTACACCGACCAGACGGCCAAGGCGGCAACGGGCGCCGTCCAGGCCGCCCCGCAGGGCGGAGGGAAGCTGGTGAACAAGGTCCTGAGCGCGCAGCCCACCACCACCACCACGGCACAGTATTTCCAGTCCGGCCCACTCGTCTCCGCGCAGGAAGCAGCCTCTCACAAGTGGGTGGACGCCCAGGGCCGCACCGAGGCCAACATCCGCGGCCTTTCCCTGGAGCAGGGCAAGAGCTACGTGGTGTGGGTCATGGCGACAAACGGCGTGGGCCGCGCGAGCATCGGCCGGTCCGACCCCATCATCGTGGACGCGATTCCCCCGTCGCCGCCGCAGGTCACCGCGTTCCAGCAGACCTCGGCGGACGGCCACGCCAACTCCGTGACCTTCACCTTCACGCCGGGGACGGACACCGTGAGCGGCATCGCCGGGCATTCCTTCGCGCTCGGCCTGTCCGACAAGGACCAGAAAGCCTGGCCGTGGACGGTGGCGCAGGGCATGTCGGCAACCGTCGTCAACCTTCCTCTCGGCAAGGGCAAGCAGGTGACTCTCCAGGTCAAGGCGACAAGCGGCGCGGGGCTCGAGTCGACCACGACAAAGACAATCACCATCGCCTACACGGGGGCCAAGCCGCCGGTCGCGCCGACCGTCGTGGCCAGCCCGCTGAACTTCACCTCCAACACCACGGAGCTCGACCTGGCGTGGTCTCCCGCCGCGGACCCGGACTCCGGGATCGTGGGGTATGAATACGGGGTGGGCACTTCGCCGTCCGGCCGGACACGCTGGGCTGGACCCCGGCGGCGGGAAGCTCCACGCCCTACCTCCTCGGCCAGGGGCCGCAGGGCGGGCAGGGAAGCCAGTCCCTGAAGGCGTCCGCCTCGGTCAGCCTGAAGGACAAGACGATGTACTACGCGCTGGTGCGCGCCACCAACGGCAGCGGTCTCACCTCCATCGGCGCATCCTCCGGGGTGGTCGTCGACCTCGCGCCGCCCGTCGTGACCCTCACGGCAAAGGCGCAAAGCCCGGGAACGGACAGGCTGGCGGTGGATATGAGCGCGAAGGATCCCGTTTCCGGGGTGGCCCGCTACCGGGCAAAGGTCTGGCAGGTGAAGGGCCCGGTGTCCGAGAGCGAGAAAGCATCCGCAATAGCGGTGCCCGTCATGGGATGGACGTCGCAGGGCACGTTCCAGGGAAGCGTGCAGAGCCGGGGGATCCAGCTGGCCAATCCCCCCCTGGGCCAGGCGTGGTACACCACCGACTGGCAGCCCGTCACCAACGCGGCGCCGCCGACGGCCGTCGACATCCAGGTGATCGTCACGGGCTTCCCGTCGCCGGGCCTTGAGATCGGGAAGTACTACCGCGTGACCGTGGAGGCGGCAAGCGGCTCCGGCGTCTCGGCGGAAAGCAGCGAGGCGGTCATCCAGGTGGTGGCGGCGCAGCCCAACTACCGGTTCTCCCCCGGTTCATGAAGTAATGAAGATGAAAGCCGTACATCGCATCCTTGCCGTTTCAGCGCTGCTGGCCCTTGCCGCGGCGGGGGCTTCCGCCCAGGCGCAGCAGCCGCCGGCGTACGTCCTCTCGGCGGGAGACAAGGCGGTCATCATCCTTGGGAATGTCCCGCGCACCCTCTCCGGGTTCACCGTGCTCCGAAAAGGACCGGGGGACGCGGACTACCTGCCGATCACTACCGAGCCGGTCCGCGCCGTGGACGATCCGTTCCTCGCGCGCCAGCTGATGGGAGGAGACTTCGAGTGGATCAGCCGGAGGGTGGAGACGGTGGACCCGGACACCGCGTGGCGGCGGATCCGCTCGCGGCCGGAGCTCGGCGTGGTGCTGTCATTCCTGAGCAACGGTCTTCGGATGGCGCTGGGCAGGACATACTTCGACCTGGCAGTGAGCCCGGGGCAGACCTACCAGTACCGGATCGTTCTCCTGGATTCCGTGGGAAAGGAATCAGGGAGGATCGAGAAGCAGCTCACCATCGCCGCTCCCCGCAAGCCCCCCGCGCCGGCAAAGGCAACCGCGCAAACCGGCAAGACCGACGTGACGGTCAAGTGGGACTATCCGAAGTTCGCGGGCGGAGACGGAGACCTGACCGTCGGCTTCCTCGTCAATCGCCAGGCGCGCGGCGCGCCGCCGCAGCTCCTCACCCCGTCACCGGTGCTCAGGATCGAGGGCCAGCTGCAGTTCATCGATGACGCGGCCCTGCTCGACACACCCGTCACCTACTCGGTGCAGGCGGTCGACATCATCGGAACCGTGAGCGACCCGGTGAGCGCGCCCGAGGTGACGCTCAAGGACACCACACCTCCCATGGCCCCGCAAGGAGTCACCGCCGTGGACCAGAAGGACGGCGTTCTCCTCGTATGGAAGATCTCTCCCGAGGCAAACGCGGACCACTACGAGGTCTACAAGAGCGGCTCCGAGGACTCGGGCTACCAGCTCATCAGCTCCACGCCCATCCCTGTTTCCCAGCCCCGGTTCCTCGACACGAAGCCCGTCCGGGGCCTGGTGTGGTACTACAAGGTAGCCGCTGTCAGCAGGGCGGGGGTGTCAAGCGCCCGGTCTGCTGCGTCACCCATCATCCCCCGCAAGACCACGCCGCCGGGCGCGGTCACGGGTCTGCAGTTCATTGTGGACGCGAAAAAGCGAACCGTCTCATTCACCTGGAACGCCGTGGATGAGCCTGACCTGAAAGGGTACCTGGTCTTCCGGGGGGAGAGCAGGAACAGCCTCGTGCGCCTGACCCCCCGTCCGCTGGCGCCTGCCGCCAAGCCATCCTGGCAGGACACTGGCTGGCAGGGAGGGGGTCTGCCATCCGGGAAGACCCTCGTCTATGCCTTTGCGGCCATCGATACGTCGTTGAATGAAGGCACGCCCCAGTTCGTGGAGGTGCCTATTCCCGACACGGCCCCTCCCGGCCCCGCGCTCTCCCTCTCAGCCCGTTCCACCCGGGAAGGCCGCGCGTCACTGGCCTGGCAGCCCACCGCGTCGCGCAGTCTTGCCCTTCACCGCGTGCAGAGGAAATCCGACGCCTCGTTCGCGACCGTAATAGAGCTTCCCGCCGGAACCGTCACGTGGATCGACCCCGCCGCGGCAAAGGGCAAGACCTACACGTACCGGGTCATCGAGGTGAACGGGCTGGGGGTGGAGAGCGCCCCGTCTCCCGAGGCAAAGATCACCGTGACGTCGAGCATTCCTCCTGATCCCCCGGCGTCCCTCAGCGCGGAGCTCACGCCGAAAGGGGTGGCGCTGACATGGCCCGGCCTCGTCATCCCCGGATACCCGCGGATATCTCATCTACCGCGCGCCGTACAAGGGCGCCCAATTCACGCGCGTCACCCCGGCCCCGATCTCCGGCACGGCATGGATCGACGCGAAAGGCGGGAAAGACAACCTCTACGCCGTGGCCGCGGTGGACGTCTCCGGGCAATGAAGGTGCGCGGGTATCTGCCCCGGTCAAGGTGCCCGGCCCGAAAGGGACGCAGTGACGGGCGGAGCGAAAGAATGCCACGGAGTACCGTGGCGACCAGAACGCCGCGGAGTACCGTGGCTGCTGCGCGCAGGGATTTCCCTGGCCGTGCTCCTGGCCGCGCTCGCGCCCTCCCCCTCGTGGAGCCAGGTCCAGATCATACGTGAGCTGCCCCAGACAGGAGAGAACCAGGCGCAGGCGGACTGGCGGCCGCCCCTGCCGTCAGTGCAGGCCCCTGCTCCGCAGCCGGGCGCCCAGCTCAGCGGCCGGATCAGCCTGGGCGCATCCGGCGGGGTGAATGAGTCCGGAGCGCGGAGCTTCGATACATTCACGGAGTCCAACCTTTCACTGCTGCTGCCCATGGGAGCCGGCACGGGATTCCTCCTGTCGGCTGATGCCAACCGCAATCCCCGGCTGGACGGTCTTGACCAGACGTACAAGGGGGACGCCAAGCTCACCTCTGAGGCGTGGCAGGCCGAGGTGGCCGGCGGCTACGTCCAGCATGCGAACAACCAGCCCAGCGGGTCACCGGCCACCTCATCGGACGACACCGCGGGTGACGTGCACGCGGCAGTCACCATGAGCATGATCCCGACCCTGCCGATAAACGCAACCTATTCCTACCAGCGCCTGTCCCAGAAGCAGTCGGACTCGACAGGCGCCTCCTCTCTGACCGCGGACGAAGCGCAGCACCAGGCGCAGCTCAAGGCGGTCGGCACCCTGGGAGCTGTCGGCGTGGATACGGGCGCGAGCTTTTCCAATGTCACGGACGCCGCAAAGAGCATGGAGACAACGGGCTTCGATGGAAGAGTCGGCGTCACGGTGCCCGTGGCGTCGTTCCTCAAGGCTTACGCCACCCTCATGCCGAAGTACAACGCAGCCTCCTACTCGATGACGGGCAATGACGTGGCGACCACAAGCCTGGAGAGCGATGCCGGCGTCATCTTCCCCGTCTCGGAATCATTTTCATTCAGGATGGGGGCCGGAAGGGTCGACCAGTGGTCGAGACAATCAGGGCCGTCCGCGAATACCGACCCCACGCTGCTTCCCTACAGCGTGACCTGGAAAGGGACCGCCGGGGTCGAATGGAAGCAGCCGACCGGATTCAGCGCATCGTCCAACTATGCTTTTGGAAAGACCGTGTCCGGTCCCTACATCCATTCACTCGATGCGCTGGTTGCCTGGCATGGTCAGCAGGATGACGCGCTGAAAGAGATCCAGGCCGGAGGAACAGAAACGGTTTCCCTGAATGACTCCGGCACTCCGGTGTACAACCAGGCAACGTGGAAGGCATCACTCGGGATCGGTGACCAGAACGCCCTGGCCGTGGCCGCAAGCTACACCGGCAGCGTGGACGGCATCTCCCAGATCTCGCTGACCAACACGGCGCACGCGGGCGTCACCGACCAGGTTGCGTCCTGGTTCTCCTGGTCCTTCAGCGGCGACCTTTCCAACTCGATGTCTCCGGATACCCAATCAACATTTGTCCAGACCTACCAGGGCAAGATCGCCGTCACGCCTCGATTCGGAGAAAGCGTGGTGACTTTTGCCGCGGATGACTCTCTTTCACTCGATCTCGTGGCCAGCCCGAACCTGATCGTATCCAAAGCGGGAGCAGGGGTCTCCGTGCCCGTGCTGTCGTACCTTACCACCCGATACCGGTTCGATTGGGAATGGGACAGCGTGCCGTTTCCCGGCGCCACCGCGGCGGACAGCAACTACCGCAACGCGCTGGGGTTTACCATCAGCGGCCAGGGCCTGCCCGTTTCCCTGACCACCGAATATGCCCTGTCCTTCGGCTTTCGGGGGCTTCGTCACGACGGCACCCTCTCCCTGACCGCGAATCTCCTGCAGGGGTTCGCGATGACGATGTCCGTCAGCGTAAGCGAGTACGCGTCCGGAGGCGCCCCGAACGTCCCCTTCCTCGCGCGATTGAACGGCACCTACACGTTCTAGACCCGAGCGTCGTGACGAGCTCAAGACAATCGGCCTCGCTCAGCCTCCCCGGGTGGCCGCCTTTGCCGCCTGGCTCTGCATCTTCGGGGATTCCTTCAGAGAGAACATGAGGATACCGCTCCCCGCGAGCAGAATGGCCAGGCCGATGAACGAGGGGAGGTAGGAGTTGTTGAACGCGCCTCTCAAGGCGTCCATCAGGACGATCAGCAGGCCCGAGGCCTGGACCACCAGCGCGAAAATGCCGTTGCTCGTTCCTTCAGGGGCAGGGTGCGTGATTTCCGCGCCGTACTGGTATGCAACGGGGGTCATGCCGGTCACGCAGAATCCCAGGAGGAAAAACGCGACGGCCTCGAAAACGAAGCCGCTCCCGAACGCGAGCCCGAGGGTTGCACACACTCCGACAAAAAGCCCCACGAGCAGAACAGGCTTCCGACGCCGAATTCCATCCGAGATCCCGGGCATCACCACGCTGCCCACTATGCCTCCCAGCAGGAGCAGGGCGGTCAGGAGGACACCCTGGTCGATGGTCAGGCCCTTCTCCCTGCCCAGGCCGTCGATCAGGGTAAAGACGCCGTTCACGATCGCGCTGGCCAGGAAAAGCGCGAGGGACAGGAAATAGACGTTGCGGTTTCTCAGAATCTGCTTCAGTCCGTCGAACACAAGCGCGCGCACCTCTTCCCCGGGAGGGCTGGCGGGTGTGGGAGGCTTGGCCCGCGCGAACACAAGAAACACGACCGTGGTGGCCGCTGCCGCGATGCCATAAGCGAGCTGCATGCCGCCGAAGCCGAAGCCGGCGACCATGCCCGGGCCGAGTGATTCTCCCAGGCCGATTCCGAGAAACAACGAAAGGAATATCACTCCCGTTATCGTGGCGCGCTGCTTCTGCGGAAACCATTCCGCGGCGAGCTTCGTGAAAGCATTCAGGAGAAACGGCTGCCCGATCGAGATGCCGATGGTCCCGATGAGGGCGGCGGTGTAGCTGAGCGGAAAAACCGCGCGCAGCAGGCCGAACACCGCCATGAGTATGGCGCCGAACCCGACCGCCTTCTTGAAACCGAAAGTGTCGATTGCCCATGCGGCGGGAAAAGCAATCGGGATATAGACAAGCAGAAACAGGTTGGCCAGGAGATCGACGTCGGCTCTCTGCACGCCGTATGCGGTTGCCGCAATCGAGGCGACCGGCGCATAGCAGATCCAGAGGACCTGCACCATCACGTTGATCAGCATGAACGCCGCCAGGACAACCCACCGGTAGGGATAGAGCTTCACTTCAGATCCAGCCATGGAACCCCCCCTCCTGATATGTTCATTTCACCCCGTAGAAAGCGGCCAGTATGCTCAGGAAAAGCCTGACAGGGATCAGCCGGCGAGCCACCGGGGCAATCCGCTCTACAAATGGTCCGGGTGTGTAGCGGAAGCGCGGCCGCCGGGACCGCACCACCCGCTCGACAAGACGCGCAATGCGCTCGACATTCCAGCCGCGGAGCTCGCTCTCCGCCTGGGAGCGCATGGCCGCGCTCAGGCTCCGCTGGTAGGGGGAATCTTTTCCGGTTCCCTGCGATTCTTTTCTGTGCTGGGTGATTTCCGTGCGCACGTCTCCGGGATCGATCACGACCACTCGGACACCGAAGGCCTTTACTTCCATCTGAAGAGACTCCGAATAGCCTTCGATTCCATGCTTGGTTGCGCTGTACGCGGACTGGAAGGGCACGCCCATCAGGCCGAGAAGATTCGTCTCGATCTGGTCCTGAATCTCCTGGATCAGCATCTCCTCGGCCGACCCGCCCACGGCAAGCCGCCGTGCGCAGGCTTTGCCGATGCCGGAGGATGCACCCGTCACCAGGACCACAGGCGGATCACCCAACTGTTTTCTCCTGGTGGAAAATACTTACAATTGACTCTGACCGTAAAGCTTCTCGTGCTTATTTTTGCCGGGGCTCCGAACCGCGAACCCGGGCATGTTCTGCATCCTGGTGACCAGCGTCCCGGATCTGCGGGTCTCCGGTCGGGGAGTCCCCGCGTGAGGGGACGCGATGATCATGCGGCGAGGATGTCCGGGTTCACTCAATCCGTGATCTCCAGCTTGATCCGCTTGTTGATTTTCCCCTTGCTCTCATAGCCCGCCACCTTGATGGTACCCACCTCGCGGGTATTTGCCACGTGGGTCCCCCCATCCGCCTGCAGATCGAGGCCCTGGATTTCGACGATCCGGACCTCCCGAATGCCCTCCGGGAGAAGGTTGATCTTGGTGCGGATGAGGTCAGGGATCTGGAAAGCTTCCTCTCGCGGAAGGACCTTCACCAGGACAGGACGCGCCGCCGCCACCTCGGCATTGATCCGCTTTTCGATCTCCGCCACCAGCTCGTGCCCCAACGTCTCGAACTCGAAGTCCATCCTCCCCTTCAACGGCTCCATGTTGCCGCCTGTCACCTGCGCCTTCCAGTCGCGCCAGACCACGCCGCAGAGGATGTGGAATGCCGTATGGGTCCTCATGAGCCGGTAGCGCAGGTCCCAGTCCAGCTTCCCGGAGACGGTGCTTCCCGGCACGGGAGGCTCACCGGCGAGCCAGTGCCACACCAGGTCACCCTGGCGGCCCGTGCGGAGCACGGGGATGCCGTTCAGCCAGCCGCGGTCGAACGGCTGACCTCCCCCTCCCGGGAAGAAGGCCGTCTTGTCCAGGGCAACTGAGCGCTCGCCGGCATTGACTTCAACGACCTTTGCCTCGAATTCCTTCACGTACGAGTCTCGATGGCAGAGAAGCTCCGTCATATGTTTCTCCTCAATTGTAGAACTTCAAATACTGCCACATTTCAGCAACCGACAATACCGCATTTCTCGCGTTCAGCCGGGGCCAGAACTTCCTCTACCAGGAACCGCCCGAGGGGGAGGAGTCGGACACCGCCGGGAGGTAGACACCTGCCGGCGGCGGCTGCGAAAGTCCCGCCAGTCGTGCGCTCGCCTCCCCGGGGCCGGGCCTCAGATTCCCAATCGTTTCATGCCGGCTTCGTCGTAGCGGGTTCCCGTGACTTTCGACGGTTCGACAATCCGGCCAAGCTCGTCCAGCTCCGCCTTTGAAAGGGACAACGAGACCGCCGCGATGTTGTCCTTCAGGTATTTCTCCTGCCGGGTCCCCGGTATCGGGATTATATCCTCGCCTCGTGACAGGACCCATGCAAGGGCGAGCTGCGCCGCGCTGCAGCCTTTCTTGCCGGCCATCTCTTCGATCTTCTCGACCAGGGGCCGATTCCGCTCGAAATTACCGGCTTTCATCCGGGGATTGATCGATCTGAAATCCCCCCGCGCGAACTGGTGCGGATGCTTGAAGGCCCCGCTGAGAAAGCCTCTGCCAAGGGGACTGTAAGCGACGAAGCTGATACCAAGCTCACGGCAGGTGTCGAGAATCTCTCCTTCCGCGTCCCGTGTCCACAGGGAATACTCGGTCTGAAGCGCGGTGATGGGGTGTACCGCGTGCGCCCTCCGGATCGTCTTCGCTCCCGCTTCGGAGAGGCCGAGGAACCTCACCTTGCCTTCCTTTACCAGCTCAGCCATTGCGCCGACCGTCTCCTCGATGGGAACCTCGGGATCCACCCTGTGCTGGTAGTACAGGTCGATATGCTTCACGCCCAGGCGCTTGAGGCTCATCTCGCAGGCCGCCTTTACGTACTCGGGCCTGCCGTTGGTGCCCAGAAACGCGCCGTCAAGGCGCCGCATGTTGGCGAACTTGGTCGCGATGATCACCTTGTCCCTCAGCGCGCCCCGGAAGGCCTGGGCCAGGAGCATCTCGTTGTGGCCGACGCCGTACATGTCGGCCGTGTCGAAAAGAGTGATCCCCAGCTCCACCGCCCTGCGGAGGAGCCCGATCGACGATTCATCGTCCGACGGGCCGTAGAACTCCGACATTCCCATGCAGCCCAGGCCGATCGCCGAAACGGTGATTCCCGTTTTCCCAAGAGCTCGTGTCTTCATCATCTAAAAGTCGTGCTGCGGGGTGCCGGGAGTCAAGCGCGGCAGCATTCAGCGTTATTTGACAACCAGTACTTTCCTGATCTCGTCGATGCCGGGCGCCACGATCCTTATGAAATAGATATTCCGTGCAACTGCCCTGCCCGCCCTGTTCCGACCATCCCAGCAGGCGGAGTATTCCCCCGCGGCCTGGTATCCCGCGTACAGGACGTTCACGATATCTCCGCCCAGGGAGAAGACCTGTATGGTGACTCTGCCGCTCGAGGAAAGCGTGTACAACAACCGTGTCCTGTCACCGGCGCTCGGATTAATGACATTCTCCACTATCGTCACCCTGTTTTTCTGGCGTATGACGTCGGATATCTTGAAAGCGTACGGCCGCACGGTCCGCGGATCATTCGGATCCAGTACCCGCAGACAATACCTTGTTCCCAGGCCGAAGTCGGCGGCAAAAAGGAACTCGATCGTATTTCCGTCTGCCACCTTGCTATCCGCCGCCGGAATCGTGAAGTCACGCAGCTGATCCACATCGGCCAGATCCGCCTGCGCGACGGTTCGCGCACCCGTGTCTGCCGGCGCCAATCCGTCGATCGTCGCCGGGAGCCAGAAGCCGAGAGGTTTCATCGAGGCAGGAACGGCCGCGTCGAAAACAATGTCCAGCGGAGACGGCCATGGGCTCGTGGTGGCGAACCTCGCCTCGAGGGTGATGTCACGGTCAAGAAGCCTGCCTGTCCCGTCGAACACCTTGAGCGCGCCTGACTTCGAAATGGGAACGTCCGTATGAATACCGTCGGCCGCCCAGACCGGAACGACCACGTCCAGCATGAGCTGCGAGATGGGATGCGTGGTCGGGCCCATGGGAAGGCCGACCGCATCATAGATCGCGTTCGCGCTGATGGTGAGCTGGTCGGCAACCACATTCTGCGCAGAGAGCGAGGCGACCGTCAGGAAGGCCTTTTTGATTCCATTGCCGACCTGCTCGATGGGAACAATGCCGGTCACCGCATAGCCGATATCTCCTGTCGTGATCGGATTCTGCAAGACATCGGTGTAGACGGGCTCGGAGAACTCGACATAGATGCGCGATCCGCCCACGGCAGCGAGGGTGACCCCGATCACGGGGGCTGCTTTGTCGGCGGCGGCAACACCTGTGGGCTCGACCTCCATGCTGTAGAGCCCATCCGCGCTCTTGAGCAATCCGCCGCTCACCACCTGTACGACCGGTGTGTCCCCCGTGTCAAAATGCGCGCCCTTGCCGATGTGGACGATGAATACCGCATCCCCTCCCGCTGACCCCGTGTCGCAGGAAAGCACCGTATGACCGGCCACCAGAATGCTCAGCCCGCTGAAATTGTCGTTCAAGGTTTGCTGGGTAGTGATTCGTATCTGGTCGATGAAGCCGTCACTATCCGCATCCACGGTCTCCCGGGACAGGATGATGAGCGCGGAGGGAGTCAGTGTGATCGCCCCGGTGGTTTCGGATCCGGCCATCGGGTTGCCCGCCCTGTCGAATATCGCATTTCCGCTCGCAGGCCGCACCTCGATCGTTTCCAGACCGTTGGGTATGCCGGTAATCGACAAGTGCATGCGGATGATCGACTCACCCCCGCTCAAAGCGCTGTTGTCGTTTCGGGACAGGCTCGTGACAGCACAGCCCGTCGCATGTCCCCCATTCTGCAGGAAGACGAGCGCCACATCGCCGAGCACCAGGGGGCCGCCTGAGGCGGTAGTGTAAACCCCCTCGCTCATCTGCACATCGACGTATGCATTTCCTGCCGCGAGCGTATGGCCGAGGATTGTCGGCGGCGTCCGGTCAAATGTCACACTCGATGCATTCGTGGTCGCCGTCACCTGCGTGCCCGCATTGCCTGCCGCATCCGTGAAGTTTATTGTAAACGGTATTACCCCTTCCGCGTCGGTTCCCTGCATCGTGTATGTGGCCGTATAGTTCAATCCGCCTACATTTGTCACTGTCGCCGCCTGGCCCCGGATCGTGGCAGTGGGAAGGCCCAGCAGCGTTTCACTTGCCGTGAAGCTTACCGTAACCGTGTCACCGGTCCTGGCGAATGCGGTGTTGGCATTGTTCGAGGCTATCGTCACGGTGGGTAGTGTCGGAGGGGTCCTGTCAAATGTCACGCTCGAGGCATTCGTGGTCGCTGTCACCTGCGTGCCCGCATTGCCCGCCGCGTCCGTGAAGTTTATGGTAAACGGTATTACCCCTTCCGCGTCGGTTCCCTGCATCGTATATGTGGCCGTATAGTTCAAGCCGCCCACATTTGTCACTGTCGCCGCCTGGCCCCGTATTATTGCCGTCGTCTGCGCCAGGGTCAATGTTTCACTTGCCGTGAAGCTCACTGTGACTATGTTTCCCGACCTGGCAAGCGCGGTGTCGGCGTTATTCGAGGCTATGGTCACGGTGGGCAGTGTGGGGGGGGTCCGGTCAAATGTCACACTCGAGGCATTCGTGGTCGCTGTCACCTGCGTGCCCGCATTGCCCGCCGCGTCTTTGAAATTGATCGCGAATGGTATTACCCCTTCCGCGTCGGTTCCCTGCATCGTGTATGTCGCCGTGTAGTTCAGGCCGCCCACATTCGCCACTGTGGCCGCCTGGCCCCGTATTATTGCCGTCGTCTGCGCCAGGATTAATGTTTCATTCGCGGTGAAGCTTACTGTTACTACATCCCCGGTCTTTGCAAGCGCGGTATTCGCGTTATTCGATGCTATCGACACGGTGGGCAGTGTCGGAGGGGTCCGGTCGAATGTCACACTCGAGGCATTCGTGGTGGCCGTTACCTGCGTGCCTGCATTTCCGACTGTATCTGTAAAGTCTATTGTAAAGGGCACGATGCCTTCCGCATCGGATATCAACATCGTATATGTGGCCGTATAGTTCAATCCGCCCACATTTGTCACTGTCGCCGCCTGACCCCGAATCGTGGCGGTTGGAAGGCCCAGCAGTGTTTCACTTGCCGTGAAGCTCACCGTGACCATATCACCCGACTTTGCAAGCGCAGTATTTGTGTTGTTCGAGGCGATAGTCACGGTCGGTAGCGTGGGGGGTGTCCTGTCAAATGTCACACTCGAGGCGTTCGTGGTCGCTGTCACCTGCGCGCCCGCATTGCCCGCCGCATCCGTGAAGTTTATTGTAAACGGTATTACCCCTTCCGCGTCGGTTCCCTGCATCGTATAGGTCGCCGTATAGTTCAATCCGCCCACATTCGTCACTGCGGCTGCCTGGCCCCGTATCGTGGCAGTGGGAAGGCCCAGCAGCGTCTCACTCGCCGTGAAGCTCACTGTGACTATGTTTCCCGTCCTGGCAAGCGCGATATTTGCGTTATTCGATGCTATGGTCACGGTGGGTAGTGTCGGAGGGGTCCTGTCAAATGTCACACTCGATGCATTCGTGGTCGCTGTCACCTGCGTGCCCGCATTGCCGGCCGCGTCCGTGAAGTTTATTGTAAACGGTATTACCCCTTCCGCGTCGGTTCCCTGCATCGTATATGTCGCCGTATAGTTCAAGCCGCCCACATTTGTCACTGTCGCCGCCTGGCCCCGGATCGTGGCAGTGGGAAGGCCCAGCAGCGTTTCACTTGCCGTGAAGCTCACTGTGACTATGTTTCCCGTCCTGGCAAGCGCGATATTTGCGTTGTTCGATGCTATGGTCACGGTGGGTAGTGTCGGAGGGGTCCTGTCAAATGTCACACTCGAGGCATTCGTGGTCGCTGTCACCTGCGTGCCCGCATTGCCCGCCGCGTCCGTGAAGTTTATTGTAAACGGTATTACCCCTTCCGCGTCGGTTCCCTGCATCGTATATGTCGCCGTATAGTTCAAGCCGCCCACATTTGTCACTGTCGCCGCCTGGCCCCGGATCGTGGCAGTGGGAAGGCCCAGCAGCGTTTCACTTGCCGTGAAGCTTACCGTGACTATGTTTCCCGTCCTGGCAAGCGCGATATTTGCGTTATTCGATGCTATGGTCACGGTGGGTAGTGTCGGTGGCGTCCTGTCAAATGTCACACTCGATGCATTCGTGGTCGCTGTCACCTGCGTGCCCGCATTGCCGGCCGCGTCCGTGAAGTTTATTGTAAACGGTATTACCCCTTCCGCGTCGGTTCCCTGCATCGTATATGTCGCCGTATAGTTCAAGCCGCCCACATTTGTCACTGTCGCCGCCTGGCCCCGGATCGTGGCAGTGGGAAGGCCCAGCAGCGTTTCACTTGCCGTGAAGCTTACCGTGACTATGTTTCCCGTCCTGGCAAGCGCGCTATTTGCGTTATTCGATGCTATGGTCACGGTGGGTAGTGTCGGTGGCGTCCTGTCAAATGTCACACTCGATGCATTCGTGGTCGCTGTCACCTGCGTGCCCGCATTGCCCGCCGCGTCCGTGAAGTTTATTGTAAACGGTATTACCCCTTCCGCGTCGGTTCCCTGCATCGTGTATGTCGCCGTATAGTTCAAGCCGCCCACATTCGTCACTGTCGCCGCCTGGCCCCGTATTGTTGCCGTCGTCTGCGCCAGGATCAATGTTTCATTTGCCGTGAAGCTCACCGTGACTATGTTTCCCGTCCTGGCAAGCGCGGTATTCGCGTTGTTCGATGCTATGGTCACGGTGGGCAGTGTCGGAGGGGTCCGGTCAAATGTCACACTCGAGGCATTTGTGGTCGCTGTCACCTGCGTGCCCGCATTGCCCGCCGCGTCTTTGAAATTGATCGCGAATGGTATTACCCCTTCCGCGTCGGTTCCCTGCATCGTGTATGTGGCCGTGTAGTTCAGGCCGCTCACATTCGCCACTGTGGCCGCCTGGCCCCGTATTATTGCCGTCGTCTGCGCCAGGATTAATGTTTCATTCGCGGTGAAGCTTACTGTTACTACATCCCCGGTCTTTGCAAGCGCGGTATTCGCGTTATTCGATGCTATGGTCACGGTGGGCAGTGTCGGGGGGGTCCGGTCGAATGTCACACTCGAGGCATTCGTGGTGGCCGTTACCTGCGTGCCTGCATTTCCGACTGTATCTGTAAAGTCTATTGTAAAGGGCACGATGCCTTCCGCATCGGATATCAACATCGTATATGTGGCCGTATAGTTCAATCCGCCCACATTTGTCACTGTCGCCGCCTGACCCCGAATCGTGGCGGTTGGAAGGCCCAGCAGTGTTTCACTTGCCGTGAAGCTCACCGTGACCATATCACCCGACTTTGCAAGCGCAGTATTTGTGTTGTTCGAGGCGATAGTCACGGTCGGTAGCGTGGGGGGTGTCCTGTCGAATGTCACACTCGAGGCGTTCGTGGTCGCCGTCACCTGCGTACCTGCGTTGCCCGCCGTATCCGCAAAGTTTATGGCAAAAGGCACGAGGCCTTCCGTATCGGTTACCAGCATCGTGTATGTCGCGGTGTAGTTCAAGCCGCTCACATTCGCCACGGTCGCCGCCTGGCCCCGTATTGTTGCCGTCGTCTGCGCCAGGATCAATGTTTCATTTGCCGTGAAGCTCACCGTGACTATGTTTCCCGTCCTGGCAAGCGCGGTATTCGCGTTGTTCGATGCTATGGTCACGGTGGGCAGTGTCGGAGGGGTCCGGTCAAATGTCACACTCGAGGCATTTGTGGTCGCTGTCACCTGCGTGCCTGCATTGCCGGCCGCGTCTTTGAAATTGATCGCGAATGGTATTGCCCCTTCCGCGTCGGTTCCCTGCATCGTGTATGTCGCCGTGTAGTTCAGGCCGCTCACATTCGCCACTGTGGCCGCCTGGCCCCGTATTGTTGCCGTCGTCTGCGCCAATAATAAGGTCTCACTCGCCGTGAAGCTCACCGTGACTATGTTTCCTGTCCTGGCAAGCGCGGTATTGGCGTTATTCGACGCTATCGTCACGGTGGGCAGTGTCGGAGGGGTCCTGTCGAATGTCACACTCGAGGCATTCGTGGTGGCAGTCACCTGCGGGCCTGAGTTCCCGCCCGCATTGAGATAGTCGATGCTGAAGGCCACCACCCCTTCGGCGTCTCCTGCTGCCATGGTGTATGTCGCCGTGTAGTTCAGCCCCCCCGTATTGACCACCGCTGCGGCATGTCCCGCGATTGTGGCGCTGGGCAGCCCCAGAAGCGTCTGCGAGGAGGTGAAGCTCACCGTGACCTGGTCTCCCACCTTTGCCCTGCTCGTGGCGGCGTTGTTCGATGCGATGGTCACAGGAGTCAGGCTGGGCGGCGGAGCGTAGTAGAGTGCGGAGATCTCGGCGGGGCTCAGGGCCCGGTTGTAGATCCGCACGTCGTCGATCAGCCCGTTGAACTGCCTTAGTGTCGCCTGGGCGTTCTCCCCGATGAACACATTGTAGTTGTTCGTCGAAATCGCCCCCGTCGACGCAATCGAGGTGTCCAGGGTGCCGTCGATGTACAAGGAGAGCTTGGCGCCGTCATACACGCCGACAGCGTGGTGCCACTGGGCGTTGTTGACGCTCCTCGTTCCGTAAACGGTATCGGTCGTCAATCCGGTCCCGGCAAAGCACAGCGTGTCGGTCGTATTGTTGCGGATCAGCCTCCAGGCGCTGTCCCCCTTGGTCACGATGGATTGCCATTGAATCGTGAACGAAGCGACCTTGATCCACGCCGCCACGGTGATGCTGCCCGTGATGTCGTAGGTTGCCTCGTTTGCCACGCTCACGTAATTGGTCCCATTGAAGCTCAGTGCGCCGCCCAGGACACCGGTCGTCCGCGTCGGTCCGTTGACAAGCGTCCCGGCGTTGGAGCTTACCGAGGAATCGACCGCTGTCGTTCCGGAGCCTTCGTCGAACTTCCAGTAGCCGATGAGACCCGTGAACGGCGCGTATGCCTGCACGTCGAAGGTCGCACTTTGCCCCGCGATTGTGCCGTTGCTCACGACGATCGTGACGTTCGTGGCTGTGGCGCCGATCATCACCGTTTCCGTCCGCACTCCCGCCACAAAGCTGCCGCTCACCCCGGGCACGATCGTGCCGGTGCGGTCACTGATGGTCACCGTCCCCGTGAACCCCGCTACCGTCGCGTTCGATGCATCCTGCGCCGTGATCGTGATCGAGAACGGCACCCCGGCCGCCTGGGGGCTGGTGACGGCGGAGATGGCAAAATGATGCAGCTGGCCGGCGGAATTGAACTGCCAGTTGGCGTTATTGTTCCCCCCGTCGGTGCTGTTGTTCGCGCTGATCACGGAGCTGGCGATGCTGTCTCTTACATACGCGTAGCTCACGGACTTGGTGGTCGGCGTGATCGTCCACTGAATCGTGTCCGTGGTGCTCCGGAGACTCACCGGGACCCCTATCGTACCGGTGACCATGAAGATCGCCACGGTCTGAATAGTCCCGTTCTGGAAGAGCACCGTCTTTCCCGGCGTGACGATATTCAGGCTGTTGAAGGTCCGACTGCCAACAATCTCCCCATTCCAGGCAGGATCGATGAACTCTACCGTGCCGGCCCCTGAGGCAAAGCTGCCAGGGTTGAAAGTCCGCGCAATCTGGATCGTCCCGCTCGCGGCAGACACAGTGCTCACCGTCAGGTTGCCCTTCACCACCAGCGTCCCGCTGCCTACCGCTACGGTCCCTGTTCCCGTCAGGTCCCCCTGGACCGTCAGGGTATAGCCATTCAGGTTCAGCGTGGCGTTGTTCGCCAGCGCCAGGTTCCCGGCCACGGTAATATCCGAAACCAGGTCCCCTGTGATCCCGTCAACGGTGAGATTGCAGTAGTCAACCGCCCCGAAGTCCCGAATCGACGCGGCGGTGGTCCGATACACGACCGTCCCCGAGCTGGTATCCATTCGCGTGAGCGTGTCGCTGCTCAATCCCGCTCTGCCGCTGAAGTACACCGTTCCCTGGTTTTCCAGCCCGTTCGCGTCATCGATCGACAGGGTGTACCCGTTGAGGTCCACGCTGTGCGCGGCCTGGATGGTCAGGCGCTTGATCGCGATGTTCTCCCCGAGCTGCGGACCGCCTGTCCCGCCAACGAGCACTTGCCGCGTGATGTCGTTCGGATAAGGGACCTGGTCCCAGTTCCCATTGACCGACCAGGGAGCTCCGCTGAGGCCTGTCCAGGTCCACAGGCTGGGAGGTGGATCGATGGTGATGTTGCTCCCCGGCGCGTTCTGGTTCACGTATTCTGCCTTGACCCAGTCTGCGCTCCGGGCCGTGTAGGATATCCGTATCTCGTCAAGGGTGCCCGGGAAGTATCCGTCTACAGCATTCGTCCAGCCGCCCCCCCTGTAGCTCCCGATTCGCCAGTATTCCGTCGCCGACTCAGCGTTTGCGTTCGCCTTTGTGCCAACCTGCGCTCCGTCCGCGTACAGATAAAGCGTGCCGGTGCTGTTATTACGAACGCCCACAAGGTAGTGCCAGGCGCTATTGTTGTAGGTTGCTGCCGACACCGCCGAGTCCGCAGTGCCGGAATAACAGCCGAAGTATGCCTTTCCGTCCGTCCCGATCCACAGACTCCGGTCGAAGACCGTGCTTCCCGCTCCGGTCTGGGTGTTCTCAAACCCGACGATCTTGCGTCCCGAAGCGGAGCCTGTATTTACCCACGCGGAGAGTGTGAGCTCCTGGGGATTTACGACCGACCAGGAGGTGGTGATGGTGTTGGAAAGGCCGTCGAAGGATTGTCCGCCGGCGATCTTTCCCGCCACGGCGGTCGGCGTTCCGCTGACGGTGACCGTTCCGCTGGTGCCGTTGTTGCCTGCCGGGGAGCTGTCCCGGTAAACGGAGCTGACCCCTCCGCCGGCCTCTTCCAGGTGCCAGACCCCTGAAAACCCGTT
Source organism: uncultured Spirochaetota bacterium (assembly GCA_963820435.1). GTDB lineage: Bacteria > Spirochaetota > Spirochaetia > SZUA-6 > Fen-1364 > Fen-1364. The sequence goes on from CAWGAC010000009.1 coordinate 193,456, forward strand.
GCTCCATGTCCCGGGAATGTTCTGCTGGTCCGCGGCGGCGGGGTTCCCGTAGTACACGTCCACCTTCGTGTCCATCGACGAGGAGATTGCCGGGATCTTCACCCATGCGACTATCTTGCCCGTGCTGTCGAAGCTCACCAGCTCATGGTCGAGCTTCTGCCCGTTGATCGCGAAGACAATGTCGTTGCCGCCCCACTGCGCGTCCGCGCCGATCTCCGCGTCCGTGAAGCTCAGGAGCACCGGCATATCTGCCAGGTCGCTGTTGTCCTTGGGTACGTTGTTCGTTCCCACCTTGTCAGCGTTCAGGGTCAGGGTTTTGCGGTAATTCCAGCTCGCATTCCACCAGGAGGGGTACGCCGCAATCTCGGCCCCTACGCTCTTGATGAACTTGCCTGCCCCTATTGTCGTGTCATTCTGGTTATTGTACTCGCTGGCGATCCAGTTGGCCGAGCGGGCACTGGTCGAAATACGCACCTCGTCCAGCGTTCCGTTTATGCGAAACTGGGTGGGATCCCAAGGAGCGGCTCCCATGACCAGGCTATTGCCCGCGCCTATGTTGAGCCCAGAGGCGGCAATACTGTTGACCGGAACGCCATTGACGTATCCGACTGTGGCGCCACCGGTGGTCCGCGTGACGACCAGGTACGTCCACTGGCCGGACAAGACCGAACCGGCGTTGAAAGTCTCGTGGACGCCCGAAGTGTCCCAGACCTCCGGATAGAGTCCGCCGGTCTGGGCCCCCAGCAGGTAGCCTCGGTTTGGAGCGGGACTGTTCGTTTTTCCAAGAATCTTCTGGTCGGTACCTGAGTTGGCAAGGTTAACCCACACCGACATCGTCAGCGCACTTGTTGCGTTCAAGCTCGCGCTCGTGGGCACGGTAATGTAGTGGCTCCCGTCGAACTGAACGCCTTTCCCTATCTGGGCATTCACCAGGTTGCCCGCAGTCATGCCGTTACTCGTGCCGCTGTTTCCATTTGCGGTGCTGTCTGTCTCTGACCCGGAAGGGTCTTCGTTCATATGCTGGACCATGCCGTAGGTACTGTCCCAAACGGCGGACGACGACGGACTTGAGGTGACACTCGCGTTTCCATAGTTGAGATAGAGAAACGTATCTGCGACACTCGTCAGGGTCGGCACCTTCACCCACGCCCACAGCTCGCCGGTCCCGCTGTTGTAGGACTCGATCTCGTGCGACAGCGGCACCCCGCTGGCATCCGTGAACAACGTGTCGTACCCGTTGGCGTTCTTCACATGGGCCGGGTTGAGGGTCACGTGGACCAGGACCGGAAAGTCCGTGTGGGTCCCCACCACCATGTCCTTGTTGATGGTCACCGCCCTCTGATACTGGAAGTATCTCAGCTGCCGGTCCTTTTGCTTGATGAACCTGGTGTTGTCCACGGTGCCTGGGCTCGCGGGCGCCCCCTGGGCCGAAGTTACCTGGGTCTGGTACTCCGTCTTGATCCAGTCCGGTGAACGGGACGCGGCTGAGAACCGCAGTTCGTCCATGCGTCCGTTGTACTCGAATCCCGTTTGGCCATTGCCGTGCTTTCCAATGTAGGTGTCAGGCCCTTGGTTGTACGTGGGGCTTCCCGTAGTACTCGCCGCGGCCTGCTGGACCCCATCGAGGTAGACGTATGACCAGTGCGTCGTATCGTCTATGCGGTAGGTCACCAGATGCCAGCCTGTTCCTGCGACAGCGACGCTTGTGTTACACTGTCGCCAGGCCGTCCCATCATAGAAACTAGCCCTGATGTGACCTCCGTTACCGGGAGAATCCAGACGCACGAGCAGGCTGTCACCAATCGAAAAAACCTCGGATCCGGAGGTACCCACCGCGTCGAGGTTCACCCACGCGCTGAAGGTCACGTTCGCGGGCTCCCCCATATGTCCGGACACCTTGATGTAGTCGTCCGTTCCATCGAAGTCCTCGCTGTATGCGGCAATGCTGTCCGTGCTCCTTGTCGGCGCCTGGTTGGTGGTGATCGTCCCTCCCAGCCCTGCGTTCGCGTTGCGCGTGCTGTCTTCATAGTTGCCGGCGGTCCCGGTTTCCTTCAGGTGATAGACAGATCCATACGTTGCGTCCCAGACCTCCCGTTTCTGCTGCTGGCTCCCCACGCTCGGGTTGCCGTAATACATGTAAATCACCGTTGCCGCGTTGTACCGGAAAATCGGGAGCTGGACCCACGCCGTCAGGTCCTTGGAGCCTCCGTTGCTGTAGTTCTCGATCTCGTGAGGAATCTTGGTGATGCCGTCCTCGGCGGTGAAAAGAATGTCGTTCCCGCTCGCCTGGCCCCTGGCGAAAAGGTCATTCGCGCTGTCGGTGATCTTGACCAGGAACGGGAACCTGGTCAGGCTTGCGGACAAGCCATAAGCTCCCGCGTTGCTGTTGATCGTGATCTTCTGCCTGCTGGTCCATGCGGAATCGTACCAGGACTGCGCCATGAGCGGCGGAACCGAGGTTGCTGCGAGAAGGAGCAGTGTGAGAGAGATTCGAAGGCGTGCCGGACCCGGCCTCCAAACCCACGACGCCGGAGGTTTCTGAGGGGCATTGCATTGTCGGCGGACGTATTTTCGCCCCAATCCGGAGCCTCCACGACTCGCACAAGCGCGACATCTCCCCGTACTTTCACGGCTATTTCGATTAGAAATATACCATTCAACAGAAAATCGGCAGTTTCATTCACGAAATGGTGTGGATTTTATCCGTGATCAAAATCTCGATAAGGCTTGATAGCCGACGTTTCGCCGTACGCACAAGCTCCCCATTGCGCTTGCCCGACTCGTTGAGGCCGACAAACACGAGCCCGTTTCCTGAGATCAGCGCCGCTGGGAGAGGCCGCCGATGACAGTTCGGCGGCCCTCTCCGGCCGGTCTCAGGCTTTCCTGACCGGGAGCCAGACCTCGCAGTAGTAGTCTGCCGCCCGGGTGTCTCCCATTCCGTAGACCTCCAGGTCAGGACTGTCGGCGTGCTCGTAGCCCGACGTCGGGAACCATTCCGAGTAGATGCGCTTCCAGACATCCTGGATGGCACCGGGAAGGGGCCCGCGCGAGCCGAACACGGCCCAGGTACCGGCAGGAACTGCCACGTCCGCGCAGCCCCTGGGGAGGGCCTTCCGCGCCTGGGCATCCGTCGGCCGCTCGATTCCGATGAGATAGGTGAAGGTATTGGTCTTGTCGTCGAAATCGTTGACGCATATGCCCATGACACCCAGCCTGGCATTCTTCGGCATGGCGCGCTCCAGTGCCTTCACGTGCCCCTTGCTGTGGCACTTATCCCAGAATGCCGGGATTTCCCGCAGGTTCGCACCGTTTTCAGTGCTCGCGCGGATTGTGAGGCCTGTAACGGCAAACTCATCGCGCTTCTCGATCCTGAACTCCATTGCAACATCTCCCTTCAGGACGACAGAAAACGACATGCGCGGCCCGACTGAGGCGCCGCCGCCTGACGTACTCGCCCACGGTGACGCCGGTGACCACCTCGAACATCCTGAGAAAGTGGAAGGGCGAACAGTTCGCCTCGGCCGCGGCTCTCCTGTATTCGATCTCCCCTTCCAGGCCCCGTTCAAGGTAGGCCATGGCGGCTTCCATGCGTTCCTGCCAGTTGATGCGCCGTCCTCCTCTTCGTCCCACAAGATACTACAGCGGAATGCCGCGCGGCGGCCCGATATTCATTGCGCTCTTCTGACGGGTAGGAGCCGGCGCAGACGGGGTCGTCCGCCATCTGTTTGACTCCCACGGGACCGGATCAGTACGTTCTTTCCATGACACTCAACACATACCTGCACTTCGACGGCAACTGCCGTGAGGCCATGACATTCTACAAGGAATGCCTGGGGGGAGAGCTGAGCATGATGAGCGTCGGAGAATCGCCGATGGCTGCCCAGATGCCTCCTGAAGCGAAGAAGAACATCCTTCACGCGAAACTGGATAGTGGCTCCGTCACTATCATGGCTTCCGACATGATGGGACCCGGGGGCGTGACAAAGGGCACCAACGTCTCTCTGACGCTCAATTGCAGCAGCAACAAGGAAGCCGATGCCCTCTACGCCAAACTCTGCGCGGGGGGCAAGGCCACCCATCCCATGAAAGAGGAGTTTTTCGGCTACTACGGGGACTTGACGGACAAGTTCGGCCTCAACTGGATGCTCAACCACGAGAAGCCGCAGTCATGAGGCTGCAACTCGGACCAGACAATACACTCGGCCACACGCACGACGCTCATTGCGCCCCGCTGACGGGTCTCTCCAGCGCTCCCCGATCCCATCCCAGCAGATTGGCAGCCGCTTCATACGTGCTGCGACAAAAATCAAGGAGAGCCTGCTCGGGATTGTCAGCCGTCCGCATGTCCTCATAACGGAGCAGGAACTCGCGCAGCTGAGGATGATAGAACGCGGCGGAGGGCAGGATGGGTGCGCTCTTGAGACCGGGAGGCTCCGGAGAGGCATACGCGTAGAAGGCCGGCTCTTGAAAGGTCTCTCCGCCGGGCCAGAACCCGCAGCTTATCACCTCGTGGGAGTAGCCTTCCCTGGTCATCAGATCCGCTCCCCTGCGTTCGGGAGCGCGCCGGCCCGAGAAAAAGCTCACTGCCAGGTCGAAACCTCCCCAGAAGAAATGGACCGGGCTGCATTTGCCGATGAACCGTGACCGGTGGCGCCTGAGAACCATTGCAGTCTCGAGAAGGATCCGCCAGAACCGGACGGCGTAAACAGGATCGTATGAGACGTGCTGCTCATCCTGGTCGCAGGGAATCGGGCTCTTAATCTCACTGGGAAGCGGGTTGATGGTGACATCGATCTCCAGGGCGCGCAGGCAGTCCATGAACTCACGGTAGAACTCCGCAACGGAGCGGGGGACCAGGGGTACAGCCTTGCGGGTGCCATCAGACGCAAGTATAAGCAGCGTGTGGTCGATGAAGTCGAATTGGACCTCGAGGATTTTGCCCTGTCTATTGTTTCCGCGCATGGGGCCTGTGGTCAGCCCGCGGGCCGTCACGGAGAGCGAGACGTGCCACCAATGATTCTCATACGGGTTCAGCGCCAGCTTTACCTTGCCGACAATCTGAGTCCACAGGTGAAGCGTGTCACGCGTGTCCCTCCACTCACTGTAAGAAAGGGCCGACCACCTTTCCTGCACGGCTACTCGAACGCGATCTCGTCCACGTAGCACCACATCCAGCTCTCTCCCGGCTCAATGGACTTTATGATTGGGTGATTGGTCCCGTGGAAATGCTTCGTTGCGTGCTTGTTCTTCGACTGGTCGCAGCATCCCACGTGTCCGCAGGTAAGGCAGAGGCGGAGATGCATCCAGGAATCACCCGTCTTCAGACAATCCTCGCAACCTTCCGAGCTCGGCGAGACATCCCTGATCTGGTCAAGATGAGCGCAGGTCTCCTGCGGCGGTTTCTTCTTTGTCATCTGGACTAATATATGGAACATTCCCAGTTTTTCAAATGGAATGAATAGCGGCAGCGGAACGCGCGCGCACGCCTATCGCGCTATGGGCCTGTCCTTGTCCGTGATCCAGTCGCTCCATGAGCCGGCATAAAGCCGGGGCAGTCCCCTGCCCGCGTGCGCGCAGGCAAGGACAGAGTGCGCCGCGGTCACCCCCGAGCCGCAGTACACGATGGTATGCTCCGCGTCACGGCCTCCCATGGCGGATTCATAGAGTCGGGCGATCTCTTCGGCCGGTTTGAAAAGTCCATCCAAGCCGAGCGCCGAGACGTACGGCGCGGAGACCGCGCCAAGGATATGCCCCGCCACCGGGTCGATGGTCTCGTTTTCTCCTCTGTAGCGGTCAGCGGCCCTTGCATCCAGGACGACCCAGCCGGGATCGTTCAACACTGAAAGAACGTGCGGTGCATCCACCGCGAGCTCAGGCCTGAATGCGGCAGCGAATCTGGACAGGGGCCTGGACTCAGGTCCACTGCCGCACGACAGCCCGGCCCCGGTCCATGCCTTGAAGCCGCCGTCAAGGACGGCCGCCGCTTCATGGCCTGCCCACTTCAGGAGCCACCACAGCCTTGCGGCCGCCATGGCCCCTGTGGACTCATCGTATGCAATGACTTGTGTCCTCGGCCCGATTCCCAACCGTGAGAAAACCCGTACAATCGAGCCCGGGTCCGGCAGGGGATGGCGGCCCGTGCGGCCGGGCACGATGGGACCGGACAGGTCTTTGTCGAGGTCCACGTAGACCGCGCCCTGGATATGAGAAGCGAGATAGTCCTTCTGACCACGCCCGGTGTCGCGGATGACGAATCGGCAGTCCACGAACACCCAGCCTGGATCGGTGAGGTGATTGCGCGCGGTAGTGCTGTCTATCAGTGTGGCGTAATGCATGTCGGTATTCCTGGGTCAGCCGCCGGCAGGCAGCACGGGAAAGCCCTGCTCCGCGAAGTGAGCATCGAAGCAGAGGACCTGGTCGATGCCGAGACGCCGTATTGCTTCGAAGCTTACGAGTCCGTCCAAGCCTGTACGGCGCTGCAGGAGCGCCGCGGTTTCCACCAGCACGTAGCTGCTCGCATGGAGTAGTTCATCGCTGTTCAGCTCGCGCTCCCATTCACGGCGAGCCGCGAGGTGCTTCTGGTCGTCCGCTCCGGCCCGAATGGAATCGGCCGGCAGCTTCAATTGCGCGCCGCCGCAGGTCCATGTCTGAGAAATTGCTTCCCGCGCCGGCACCTCAGTACCCCACGCGGGCGACATCCGTCTTGGGGAAATCGTCTCCCTTGAAAAGCATCGGCTCGCCCGAGACGCGCGCAAGGGCATATGCGCAGCAGTCCCCGATGTTGAGATTCGCCGGATGCTTTCCTCTGCCGAATCTCCTCCAGGCGTCCCTGGCCACCTCAACCTGAGATGCCGTCAGCGGAACGCTCTCCAGATCTATCCTGTGGAGGAGGAGATCCAGCTCCCGCCCGCCTGGCTCACCTTTGCGGGCTTCCACAACTATTGCCGTTTCAAGAACAGTGAAGGCGCTCGCCAGCCGACGAGGATCGGAAGCGATCGAACGCGCGATGCGATCCGCCTCAGGTTCCTGGAAGAGGACCGCAAGGAGCGCTGAAGTATCCACAACCATCAGCCCGGTGTCCCATCGTGATCGTAGCCGAGGATTTCTTCGGGGCTCCTCGTGTCGAGGTCCGAAAGAGCTGCGCAGCGCTCCCCTATCCTGCGGATCTCTTGAGCAAGATCACCTGCTATCCTTCGACCGCTCAGCCGCAGAAGCCGCTCCTCCAGGGACGTCAGAATTGCCTGCGTGATTGTTTCCCCGGTTTCATGGGCGACCGCTCGAGCAAGACGTTCCGCGTCCTTATTCCTGATGCTCAGCGCCATTCCGTCTCCATGTATAGATGCAATACAAATGTATATATTATGTACGTGCTGTGTCAACCGCGCCGCAATAAAAACGCTCCCCCCGGCCCCCCTCCCTCGTCGCGCTCCGAACCCTCATCCTCCGCCGGCCCCGGCGGCGCGGCGGCCAGATCCCCGACCTTTACTTTCTGCGCGTCGAATTTCGCGGCTGCCGCCATCATGGCATCAAGCGCCTCATCCGCGCTCATGGCGGCCCCGCGGCGGAAGCGAAGCGGATTGAGACGCGCCACTACGAATGCCTTCAGGTAAGGGCTCGTGAATCCCCGCTCCTTCAAGGCAGCCGCCGCCGTGGCCACCCTGTCGTCCAGGGCAAGAAGCTTCTCTGCCCGGCCCTCCCGTATCTGCAGTGCCTCGGGCAGGGGCGAATCGAGGAATGCCTCCACCCGCCTGAGAACGGGATGGTACGCCCCTCCACTGAGGCGACCTCGCTTCTCATAGGCCAATCCAAGGGTGAGATAGTCCGGCTCTTCGAACTCGAGAGCAAAGTCCTGTTCAGGCCGCGGATCGAGCTCGGCCAGGGAGCGGGCCATGCGGATCACCTCCAGCGATTTCTCCCGCAGGTTGTGCCCCTTCTCCGTGTTCATGGCGAGGATCTGGTACGCCACGGAGAGCTCGGGAACGACAACCGCGAGGATGGAGCGGGCGCCGAGCTTCCGCATCGCGGAAAGCCTGTGGTGGCCATTCGGGGTCCAGAATGCTCCCTCTGCGGTGCGCACCGCGATGATGGGATCCAGGAACCGACCCATCCGCCCGATAACGTCGCCGAGCCTCTCCACGTGCGTCTTCGAAATGTCGCGCTGAAATGGAGTCGGCTCGACTTTCTCTATGGGGAGGCTCGCAACCAGGTGCCAGTGCCCGCCCACCGGATCCCGGTAGCTCCCGACCACTCCCCCGCCGCTCTCTCGGATAGCCCGGCTCAAGCCCTCGATCTCCGCAGGCGGCGTATCTCTGGTCACCTCGGGAGCGGTCAACCCCTTGATCGACACAGCCCCCTTCTTTCGGCGCGGCCTGGCTGATTTCTTTGCAGCCTTCTTTTCCGGCCCGGTCGACCCGGCTCGCTTGGCCATGACGCCCTCCCTTTCGAGGCAAGCTTATCATGCGTGAATGCTCAACGATATGCGTCTTTGTGTCTTTCCACGTCGATGACAACCACCAGGATCTGCTCTTTTCTGACCATATAGAAAAGCCGGAAGTCGCCGATACGGTATCGGTAGATTCCGGCAAACTCCCCTTTCAGCTTCTTGATATTCGGCCCAAAGAACGGATTCACGTGGAGCTGGGGATACACGTACTTTCTGGCCTTGTCGTACACGCTTCGGTATTCTTTTGCAGAGCGGCATACTCCATGAAGTTTGAGATGCTGCGTCGTTCCCCTTCCGCTGCGTTGCGAATGAGATCGTATACTTTGTCCTCAAGACGGACAGTCACTGTCTTTGCCATGCTGCTATCCTTGTTCATTTGTATTCTCATTGCATCACTTTGAAGCGTCAAGCAGGTATTCCGGCGCCTCACGGCAAGGCGCGCTCAGAACCCCCTGTCATCCGCTGAAGGTCCGTAGATCGACGGAACGGGCAGGTTATTGAGCCGCATGTAGACGGTCAATTGACCCCTGTGATGAACCAGGTGATTGATCGTCGGCCCGATATTATCCTTCTTCGGCAGGCTCACGAGCACCTGTCCGTTGTTCTTCAGATAGAAGGTTTCCGCAAGCGCCTCATCCGAGATGTTCGACAGCGCATTCTTCGCTTTCAGAAGATTCTCATCGAAATGATGCACAAGCTCGGCCGTGGTCTTTGCCTGAAAGTGCTCGAACTTTGCGAAATCGATTTCAGGCGTTTCCACCATCTGCCAGATCCACAGGGGAATTTCAGCGACGAGCAAGGACAGGTAGCCCAGCGGCATCGACTTCTCGTGCGGCTTCCAGCCATACAGGCTCTCAGGAATTCTTTCCAGGCATTTTCGGCAGGAGGCAGATTCCCCCTCCAGTTCCTTCAGGAATCCCATTCCCAGGGTGTGTGTTCCCTTCATCGCGATCTCCTTTGTCGATATGGCCGCCTGGCAGCGGACCAGCTCGATTGGCCTTCTTCGGACCAAGATAATGACTGGAGAGCGTGAAAGGAAATCGGGCCTGCCGGAGCGGCACTTGACGGTCCCGCGCATGAGGGCAAGAATTCGAGGGTCATGGAGTTCAAGCGGCTTTTCACACAGCACGAAGCAGAGAGCGCCCTGCCCCTTGTGCGGCAGATCGTGGCCGATGTTCTTGAGACAGCCCGCAAGATCCGGGAATTGGAGGAGAACGACAGCGAGCTTCCCCGGCTTCAGGCCGAGCTGGAGGAAAACATCCAGGAGCTCGAAGGGATGGGATGCTTCTTCAAAGACTGGAACTTCTCGGTCGGTCTTGTCGATTTCCCTGCCGTGATCGACGGTGAGACGGTCTTCCTGTGCTGGCGAAGCGACGAGAACGAGCTGGCCTGGTATCACCCGATCGAAGAAGGCTACCAGGGACGCAAACCGCTTCCCAAGGCATCCCCTGTCGAGTGACCCGGTAAGGCTTCAAGCCGCGGCGCCAGGGCACGCTTGCTGTCAGGACACGACGCGCCGCCCGGTCTCCGCTCCCCTTGTGAGAAGAGCATTGACGGCCAGACCCACAAGGAGGACGAATGTGCCGACCAGTTTTCTCGCATCAAGGGCTCCCTCCGCCACGGCGTCGATGAGGACTCCAGAGAGCGCCTGGCCGGAAAACAGGAGGAGGGTGGCGGAGAAGGCAGGCATGCGAGGGAAGATGAAGTTCATGGCCGTCACCACGGTGACGCCCAGAAGGCCTCCCCCGAGGGCGAGGAAGGGACCTGCCGTCACCACCGCGTGCGCCGCCTCCGCCGCGGGCGGCCGGACTGCGAGGACAATCACAAGAGTCGTGGCAAGGCCTGTCACGTAGTTGGCGCGCGTGCTTCGCAATATGCCCTTCCTCCGCCCCAGCTCCGAATTGAGAATGAAGGTGAGACCCGGGAGGACACCCGACCCAAGAGCCACGAGCATGGCGAGCGCACTCGAGCCCCCGTTCACTGCCGCGCTGCCCTGACCAACGTCTGGCTGACCGACGAATGCCGCCCCCATTATCGCCACACCCGCGACGGCCAGGCCTATGCCCGGCAGGCGGCGCAGGGACAGGGGATACCTGGTACGGCCCAGGAAGCCGGTTGCATCTACCGCCACGGAAAAGAGCGCCTGGCCGAGAAGAGCAAGGGCCACGGCGAGCGCAGCGCCGAGGGCGGCGAAGGCGTAGATGCTGGAGAACACCGTCGCGACGCCGACGAATCCGCCCAGGTAGTAGTACACGGGAAGACGCCCCTGCCCGGACAATGGCCTCACTTGCTCCCGCTTCACAAGAAGGAGCGCTGACACCCCGGCGAGCCCCACGACATGAATGACGAGAGTCGCAACAAGGTTGCCGACTATCCCCGCAAGTCGACTGTTCACGCCGGACATGAGAGTGATGAGCGCGCCGATGAGAGGCACAAGGGCGCTGTACATGGAGCGGGGCTCCCTTCCCATGCTTCGATTATCCCGCCATACTCGCGGATGCAATAGGACATATGTCCTATCGATGCCGGAAAAGGAGCATGCCATGGACTCAGTGGCGAGCTACGTGCAGCGCTATTCCCTGGACAGCCTCCTCTCCGCGGACCTCCTCGAGGCGCTGCGTCCGCTGCATAGAGGACCTGGCGAGCTCATCATAAGGGCGGGGGACCCGGTCAGCGACCTCCTGTTCTTCGTAGAAGGCCGGATCAAGATCTACAGCGTCATGGATAACGGCCAGAGCCTTCTCGCGGCAATCTACAGGCCCTTCGACGTTCTGGGCGAAGTAGAGCTCTTCGCCTCCAAGCATTATGCGCTGAGTGTCGAAGCGCTCACGGAGACGACCTGCCTCGGCCTCCCGGTCGCGGCCATCAGGAAGAGCGCGGACCGCAACTATCGACTCTTCATGTATCTCTGCGGCCGGCTGGGCGCCAAGCTCAGGGACCGCATCATCGCCGAGTCGATCAACCTGCGCTACCCGGTGGAGAATCGCCTGGCGAGCTACCTTCTGGCCTCGACGGACGGCGAAGGCTGGATCCTTGGCACTGACGATCTGGGGGAGCTCGCCGATTTTCTCGGGTCAAGCTATCGCCAGCTTGCCCGGGTCGTGCATCGCTTTCGAACCGCGGGCATCCTGGACAGGGCAAGGGGCCGCATCCGCGTCCTGGACAGGGTGAAACTCGAGCCCCTTGCCCGCGACCTGTACGTCCGGACCGGCAGCCAGATCAAGCCAATGGCATTCTCGAAGTAGGCGGCGTGCGGGCCCCCGGTGCGGCAGTGGGGCTGATCTTCTTTGCCTTGACATCTCAAGAGGAAAGCCAAAGACTGTCGAAATCATGATCCTCATTGTCGGCATCCTCGCCGCTACCGCACTCCTCTCCGGTCAGCTGACCGCGTACATGGCCTTCCGCAGCCGGGGCTCGAGAAGCGCCGTTGTCATGGCACTCATCATGGGGGCAACCGCCTGGTGGGCCGCATGGAATGCCCTGGAATACCTGGCCCCCGATCTTCAGGTCAAGCTCATCTTCGCAAACCTGCAATATCTCGCGATCGCCGCAATCCCTGTTTTGTGGTTCGTCCTCGGTTCATCGCTCGAACAGAGTGAGCGGGGCGTCACGGCCAGGAGACCGCCGCTGGTGATATGGATCGTTCCCGCTGTCACGGCCGTCCTGGTCTGGACCGACCCTTCCCTGGGTTTCGTGCGCCACTCGTTCCGCCTCGAGGTCGAGTCTGGTTTCTCGGTGATCGCCAAGGAGTTCGGGCCATGGTTCTGGGTGCATTCCGCCTATTCCTACATCTTCATTATTCTCGGCACCGTGCTCATCCTCAAGGCGCTGCACGCCAGCCGCGGCACCCGAAGAGCCCAGCGGATCACGCTGGTCGTGGGGACCCTGCTCCCCGTGGGGGCGAACCTCATGTACCTTGCGGGGATATTCCCCCTTGGCAGCATTGATCCGACTCCCCTCGCGTTCTCACTCACGGGCCTCCTGGCCGTGCTCAATCTCGCTCGATTCCGCTTCCTCGCCCTTGTGACCACCGCCCAGGCAACCGCGATCGAGCAGCTCCGAGACGCGGTCCTTATTCTTGACCGCGACGGGAACCTCGCGTACGTCAACCACGCAGCTCGCGCCGCCTTCCCCACCAGCGGAAGAGACATCGGCAAGAGGCTGATTGAAATGGGCCCACCCTTTGCCGATCTGCCCCTGGCGCGCGAAGCCGGAAGTGGCGCGCGCACCGAGGAGTCCGTGCTGTCCCACGGCGAGCGACTGTATGAGACACGCACCAGTGACATCGTGAGGCGCAGGAGACGCATCGGCTCCGTGGTGACGTTTTTCGACGTGACGCGCCGCGCGGCGGCGGAGGAGGAACTGAAAAAGGCCAATCTCCTCCTCGAGCAGAGGATTGCGGAAAGAACGCGGGCCCTGGAGGAGAGCAATCTCAAGCTCTCCGAGGAGCTCGAGCATCGCAAGCGCGCCGAGCGGCAGCTCTCCCACGACGTTCTCCATGATGCCCTTACCGGCATGGCCAACCGCAGCCTTGCGCTGAGCCGGATCGAACAACTCATCATGCGCAGCCGCCGCGATCCCGCGATGTCCTACGCGATTCTCCACGTGGATTTCGACGGGTTCAAGACGATCAATGACAGGTTCGGTCACAGCGCGGGAGACTCGTTCCTGTGCGAGGTGGCCTCACGGCTGAAGCGGAGCGTGCGGGAGGTCGATCTGGCAGCCCGGGTGGGGGGAGACGAGTTCGTCGTTCTCCTGGAAGGACTCACCAGCGCTCAGAACCTGGAAGAGATCACCGATCGTGTCGTGGACAATCTCTGCGTCCCCATCTATTTCGGATCCAGCGCGGTGATTCCCTCCGCAAGCATCGGCATCGTCATTGGCAAATCAGACTACAAGGATCCGCAATCAATCCTGCACGACGCGGAGATCGCCGTGCACAGGGCCAAATCCACCGGGAGGAACCTGCGGGTGGTCTTCTCGGAGGAAATGCGCCTCCAGGTGGACGAGCACAACCTCCTGTCAGCCGCGCTGCGGACCGCCATCGCCTCCGGCGGAATCTCCCTGGCGTTTCAGCCCATCGTTCGCATGGACGGCGCGACTGCCGGCTGGGAAGTGCTGGCGCGATGGAAACACGAGCACCTGGGCCCCATCGGCCCGGACCGGTTCATCCCCATCGCCGAAGAGTCCGGCCTGATCATTCCGCTGGGCGCCTACATTCTCCTGGAGACATTGAAGACCGCCGCCGCTCTCCGCAGCGAAGGCCTTCTTGATGACGGCGCACAGGGAGTAATGTTTTTTGCCGTCAACGTCTCCGCCATCCAGTTCGGACAGCGTGATTTCGCGGAGTTCGTCCTCTCCTCCCTGGATCGGCTGGAGCTCCCGCGCGCAATGCTCCACCTGGAGCTCACGGAGAGCGCCATCATGGAAAACCGCGATGTCGCGACGCATATCATAGAACAGCTTTCCGCCGAGGGGATCAGTTTCAAGCTGGATGATTTCGGGACAGGGTATTCTTCACTGGGATATCTCCACAGGATTCCCATCAATTGCGTGAAAATCGACCGCAGCTTTATTTCAAGAATGGATCCTGTGCAGGGAGACCAGAACTCAGCCGGGATCGTGCGCGGCATGATCTCACTCTCTCATGAGCTGCGCAAGACAGTCGTGGCTGAAGGGATCGAGACGGAAGCGCAGGCGCAAATGCTTCGGGAATGTGGATGCGAATTCGGCCAGGGGTATTTCTTCGGAAAGCCCATGGACAAGACCGCGCTGCTTGAATCCCTGCATACGGCAAATAAACTCTGATGCAGCGTGGTGACCCACCGCCGGGTTTTCGATCCACCCTCCACCATCGCCCAGGCCATCGACGCGGTGGACGCGCTCCTGGAGAGTCCTTCTGTGCGGCTCCTGACCCCTTCAACAGGGCACTGGTCGCTGCTGCGGGCCTCCATAGTCGCTAGTGAAGCAACCGGCAACCTGGTGTTCGACGCTCAGATTGCGGCCCTCTGCAGGGAGCATGGCGTTGACCGTCTGCTCAGCGAAGATCGCGATTTCCGGAGGTTCCCCACGCTGAGCCTTGTGACGCTCGATATCTCGCCGGGCGTGCACTAGAATCGCCGCAGCCCCTCCCATCGGCACTCATTGCAACACTCAGCGCACGAACGTATTCTTCACACGTTTCGATGTCAGCATGTACGGGATCCAGATGCCGAGCTGAACGAAGACCTGTACGAGCGACTGGAGTGGAGCTGCGCCCGCCGAATTTTCGCCATGAACGGAAACCGAAGAGCTAAGCATGGTGCTCACGATATTTGCTGCTGCAATAAACAGGAGGAACCCAATGTACACGCGCGGGAATCTACGCCGGCGCTGGAAGAACAGGAAGCCGAGAAGGATTGCACCGGCAATGAGGGCAATGTTGGCGACAATCACGTAGATCAGGTACGCCTGCCAGCCTGGGCTGTAGCGAGCACCGGATTGCGCGGTCAAGTCATGCCAGTTGGCCGCTCCGAACAGGGGCCAGACTTTCTCCAACGCCACGACCACCATGAGGGGTCCCCCGACAATCCCAAACCCAACGAGGATGAGCCAGCCGCCGAGTCCGCTTGGTTGCGCAGCCAGGCCGATTTCAGCAGTGACTCCGCCCGCTGCGGGGCGCACGGCGAAGCGGTACAGGGCGAATCCTGCCCCCCCGAAGAGCAGCACGGAGAGGATCATGATCATGAGTGCCGATGTGTCGAGCGCATTGTCGGTGGTCGAAAGGCTCCGCGACCTCCACGAGAGGCTGAAACCGAGCTTCTGGTCGATGTTCAGGACAGCCTGATTGTACGCGGGGACATCGGCAGCCGGCACCTCGCTCGCCATGCTCCTGTACTCGTAGTCCATCACAAGGAGATTGTTTTCGATCGACCTCTTTGACGTCAACACGAATGCTGCGGTCGTGATGTCCGAGCTATCCGGAGTGATGGGCCAGGGCTCGGGCAGCATGACTTCGAATCGCTCATGGTAGTTCACGGGAAACGCGACTGCGATTGGCGAGCTGCGAATCTTCGTCCGCGGCTTGGGGATGCGCTCATAGATGGGCCGGGCAAAGAACTCGATAGTGTAGTTTCTCTTGTCATCCATGAGCCTCCAGAACCCGGGAATCGAATAATGCTCCACGGTTGTGAAAACGTTCGTGCCCTCATCGTCATGCACGTCGAGGCCGCCCTCGAGCTTGATCCCCGGGTAGACGGCCGCGTAGTAGTCCAGATAACTCTTGGAGATCTCGTCGTTTCGACGCGCGGCGAACTGGGCCCGCATGTCTTCCGCCGCGCCGCCGCGAGCGGTCGTCTCCACGATCAGGCGGGCGGGATCTTTCTGCGTGTGGACGGTGAACTTGTCAACCGTCTGCACCTCGGCTCCCCTCCCCTGGTGGGATGCGAAACGGGTGAGGGTGTCCTGGGCTGCGGCGACGATCAAGCCGTACCCGAAATTCGGCACGAACCGATCTGCGACAGGGCCGCGTTGGTATGTCCGCGTAGGATCGACGAAGTACTGCCTGCCCCCGACGGTCACTTCGACAATGACGTGGTTGAAGTCCAGAGGCGAGGGAAGCCTGCTGCCCAGGAGCGAGCGGCCGTACGTATCGACCAGTACCGGAGAGGCCGCCATCCCCATGCGACGGAGGAGCGTACAAAGGAGGTAGGCCTTGTCCTTGCAGTCTCCGAATCTCTGCGCATAGACGGTTTGCGGGGAACGCGGCTTGTACGAGCCTGCCCCAAGCTCTATGGCAAGGTAGCGGATCTGCTGCTGTACGAAGTCGAGGGCGCTTTGCAGTCTTGCTTCCGGCGAATCGGAGGCACGTTGCCATTTCGCGCAAAGTGCCTGCAGCTCCGCCGGCAATTCCACAGGCGGATAGAGGGCAATCGCCCATCGGACCACGGACGACCAGTCGGTGAACTCCGACAATTCGATCCAGGGGTACGAAACATGCCACGAAGGCGTTTCATCTTCCGTGGTGAGGGGAACGAGGTCACTCCACTGCCACACGTATTCGGTCGTGCCTCCCGACCTTGCAATGCGCGGCTCAGCGGTAGTTCCGACCGCTTGATACCTGAGTGGACGGGCAGATGGACAGAGCACACGTATCCGCTCTCGCGCAACTGCGTAGCCCGAACCCTGGAGAAAGGTATCGACGAACGTGCCTCGCAGGGCTGGGTTTCGGCCGCGGACCGTATAGGCATAGTCAACGACGTCACCGGGCCTGATGTCTTTCAGGACGATCGAGGCCGTTACTGTCCCATCGAGCATGGACCACTCGATCGCAGTCTCCCGGCGCAGGAGGCTTACCGCGGTGCGGTCAAGGCGGGAGGAGGCGGCCCCATCCCGGGTGACGCTGATGTGGTGGAAGGTCAGCATCTGGTAGGCGGGATCGTAATTGACCATGACTGTCGAGCACTGCTCCACACCCTCGGCCGTACGCGGCTGGTATACCATGCGGACATACAACGAGGACGCGGCGACGTTCTCCTGGTAGTCGGCCAGGAGGATGATCGCGCTGTCGTCCTTGACCTGCGTCGGCGGGACGGTATTGCCCTGCGCCTCCTGCTGGACCCATGGGGCCGGCGCCTCGATGGAAAACGTGCGGCTGAAATCTTCCGCATATGCCGGGCACAGCGGCACGAGCATCACGACAGCAGCCTGAAGGAGGAGCCAGGCCAGGCAACATTCGGGCATCATTGTTATTGACGATACCACGGCGAAGGGAGGACCGCCACTGAGAAAGCCGGTATTCCATCACGACGTCTTGCCGGGTCGTGCCCACGCCTTGAAGAACGGCGTGGCCCTCATACTGTACGGCGCGCCGGGCCAGGCCCCGTGCGCCCGGCCATCGTCCTCCGCGAGCCCCGCGCGCACCAGAGTTTCCCGGCACCAGATGCTGTATTGCCGGATAAAGCGCTTTGTGGCCGGGCGCTCCTTTGAAGGAACCAGGATCTGCCAGAACAGCCTGAGAATCTCGCCAACAGTCCTCGGCACCTGCCTGATCGTCAGCTGTTCCATTTCGTTCGGTCTCAGATCGTCTGTCCAGTACATTCGGCTGTTGGCAACATCAAGAGCGATGCCTCGCGGCCTGGTGGCCCCTGAGGAAATCAAGGTCTCGACTGCTCCGCCGTTCACGCTCATGCGGCAGATGCCCTTGAATGAGACCGAGAACTCCGTCCAATAGACCTTGCCATTCACCGGATCCACGGCAAGGCCGAACGGAGTATTCGTGGCGGGATTGACGGACAACACCCAGTACGCCCCAGTCTATGTGGGGGGCTATCAGTACACCGACACTACTTCCCGTACGCCTTCTGCAGCGCCTTGATATCGAGCTTTTGCATTTTCAACAGCGCCTCCATGACCTTGTTCGACCGGTCCTTGTCGCTGATCATATCGGCAAGGATGGAGGGGACGATCTGCCATGAAACGCCATACTTGTCCTGGACCCAGCCGCAGGGCTGTTTTTCCCCGCCCTCGGAAAACTTGTCCCACAGCTCATCGATTTCCCTCTGCGTATCGCAATTGATGTAGAACGAGATGGCGGGCGTGAACGTGAAGTCGTGCTCCCGGTTGCTGTCCATGGCCATGAACTCCTGCCCGTCCAGGGAGAACCTGGCATGCATGACTGTTCCCTCGGGCTCACCCTGGCCCGGGCCGTAGCGCTCGACCTGCTCGATGCGCGAGTTCTCGAGGTGGGACGAATAGAACTTGATTGCCTCCTCGGTCTTTCCATGCTGCTTTCCGACGAACATGAGAAACGGAGTGATCTTCTTCGTCCTGCCCGTGAGATTGAGCTGCCACGAGACGCCGTACCTGTCCTGAACCCAGCCGAACTTCTCACTGAATGGATACTTCTGCAGCTCCATGAGGACCATCCCATTCTGGGAGAGCTGCCGCCATAAGGCGTCCACCTCCTGCTCGGTCCTGCACGTGACAAAGAACGATATTGCCGGCGTGAAACGGATAGATGGGCCCCCGTTGAGCGCCGTGAAGGTCTGTCCTTCGAGCTGGAAGGAGACAGTGAGTACGGTCCCCTTGGGTGCGGGACCCGCGTCTCCGTAGTAGGCTTTGGTCACGATTTTCGAGCTATCAAAGAGCGAGGTATAGAACTGCGCTGCCTCCTCGGCCTGGCTATCGAACCACAAGAAAGGAACAATCTTCTGCATATTATCTCCCCTTTCCCCGGCGCGCCTGTCAGTCCGTACAATATAACTTCGAAATGCTGCTCCCGGGGAGGGCCGAGAACGACAAAACATGGGGTCGGACGCGACAAATTACGAGGCGTGGCCGGGCTGACGCTGCAGTGTTGCGGGAGGAAGCGCGCGACTGGTATGCTGGGCGCGGGACTGCCAATCATGATCCTCATCGGCGCCTGAAAGCAGGCCCCATCAGCGATCCCTGATCGACTCCACGTCGAGTCCTGCATCTGCCAGGTGGGAAAGCCTGTTCAGGTACACGAGGGAAGCCGGACGGACGCCATCACGCCTTCCGTCCTCGACGCGCAGCTCAGAGAGAGAACCAGTGTAGAGGTGAAAGGGATATCTCGCAGCAGGCGAGATGCCCATGAGCGCGCAGATCAGCACCTGGAACACCAGGAGATGAGCGACGATCGCCACGGTATCGACCCTGGAGGACAGGAGCTCAGTCACAAACCGGGATACGCGCCCCCCGGCGTCCGCGAAAGGCTCTCCGTCCGGCGGGGTGGCCTGAGGGTTGCCAAGCCAATGCTCCAGCTCGCCCGGTGACGTGCGGCGCACCTCGTCCAGGGTCATGCCTTCCCAGAGCCCGAGGTCCACTTCCCGAAGCCGGGAATCCAGTACCACGGGGACAGGCGTTGCCTGGCAGCCCGCGATGATATCCGCTGTTTCGCGCGCCCGCTTCATGTCGCTTGCCACGAGCCTGCCCAGCGCATTCACGTTTCAACGCCTGGCCGGCTGCCCGTGCCTGCGCCCTTCCGATTTTACTCAAGCTAAGGTCGGTCCGTCCCTGAAGGCGCGCGGAGGGATTTCCCCCGGTCTCCCCGTGCCGCACGAGAATCAACCGCACAATGGCCCCTGGAAAAAAAAGTCTTGCAATTCATGCTGTCTCATACTACAGTCCTATCACAAAAGTGCACAAATGTGAATACACTATTGTGCACACCGTGGCGGCCGGATGAAGGACAAGAAGACAGCGCTCCTCATGGAGATTGCCCGCGCCTACTACCTGGAGAACAGAAACCAGTCGGAGATTGCCAAAAGCACAGGTGTCACCCGCAGCCAGATCTCCCGGTACCTGAAAGAAGTCAGGGAACGGGGAATCGTCCAGATCCGCATCGTGGAGCCGGACCGGCAGTTCGATAGCCTCCGCGCCTCCCTTATGCGGGCCTTCCCCCACCTGAAGGAGGTCGTGATCGCACCCGCCTTCAGCGAAAACCTGGAGAACACCCGGGAGATCGTGGGCCGGTACGCGGCCAACTTCCTGCGGGACGCGGTCCGTCCGGGCCAGAAGCTCGTCTTTGGGTGCGGCCGCACGCTTCGCTGCGTGGCCAACGCACTGCTCCCCCGCAGGGTGGCGGGGCTGTCCGTGGTGCAGGCCATGGGGAATCTCGGCCATGACGCGCACGGCATCGACTACAACGAGATCACGAGGGCCGCGGCCCACCCCTTCGAGGCCCGGCCATACTTCATCAGCTCCCCCGCAATCCTGGGCGTGGGGTCCGGAAGCGCCCGTGACCTCATCGCGGCAAACCCTACAATCAGGGACGTGCTTGCCATGGCCCGGGCCGGCGATGTCTTCGTGGTCGGGCTGGGCTCCCTCCAGAGCGACCAGCTCTATGTCCGTGTCGGCATGATCCAGCAGAGGGAGATCGATGAGCTCAAGGGCCGCGCAGTCGGGGATATCTGCGGTCGGTTCTTCGACGAGAAGGGAAAAGAGCGTGTCTCGTCCTTTGCCTCGCGCATCATCGGCATCGAGCTGGAAGACCTTCGCCGCGGCCGGCTCTCCCTGGGGGTGGCGTGCGGAAATGACAAGGTGGCTCCAATAATCGGCGCGCTGAAAGGCAAGTTCATCAATGCGCTTGCCTCTGATGAGAACACCATTGCCCGTGTCCTCCAGGAGCTTTCCGGCAGCGGGGGACAGGGGGAAGGGAGGGATGCGGCAAAGAAACGTGTGGGTTTGACCAGGAAACCAGTCCTGAAAAGGAGGAAAGCATGAAGAGAGTCGTGATACCGGGGATCATCCTGCTCGTGTGCGCGGCGCTTGCCGTGGCCCAGGCAGGCAAGGGTACGTATCCCGAGCCCAAGCTCGTGAACACGGGGCTCGGAGTTGCATCTGACCTCACGCCGACAGACAAGGAGATTGCCGCGGCCCGCCAGAGGCTGGACAAGGAAGGCTCCTTTGTCGGCGTCATCGCCATGACCTATTCCACCGAGTACCATGCCACGGTGGCAGAGGGAGCCGAGAACGCGCTCAAGAAGATGGGGCTCCGCGTGAAGACCTTTGATTCAGAGCTGAAGGTGGACAAGCAGATCAGCGCCATCGAGAGCTTCACGGCAAGCGGCGCATCGGCCATCATCATCGGCCTCTTCGATCCGCCCAGCGTGCGCTCCGCCCTGGCGGACGCGGCAAAGCAGGGCGTAAAGATCGTCCAGTACGCCGGGCGCGACGTGGTGGACCTCGGCGGTGTCTCCATCAGCATCGAGGATGCGGACCTGGGCTATGCCGCGGGCGAGTACGCGGGCAAGCTCATCGCAAAGGAGAAGGGAGGCAAGGCACAGGTGGCCATCCTGGACTACCCGGACGTTCCCAACGTCGTGGTGCGCGCGGAGAACATCGCCAAGGCCATTAAGAAGGAAGCACCGGGCGCGCAGATCGTGGGCAACTACCTTGGAGGCACGCCGGAGAACGGGCTGAACTCCATGGAGTCCGCGCTGCAGGCGCATCCCGACATCGACGTGGTTGCAAGCATCAACGACGCGGGCGCGTTCGGCGCCATGAAAGCGCTGCAGAACGCCGGGCGCACGGCAAGCAACATGATCATCGTGGGGATCGACGCGGAGAAGCAGGCTCTGGAGTATATCAGGAACGGCACGATGTACCGCGGCACCATCGACACTGCCCCTGCTGCCACGGGAGCGCTGGCCGCGAACGCGGTGGTGAAGCTCCTTGCGGGCGGCACGCTTCCGCAGCGGGTCCGGGTGCCCGTGAATCTCATCACCCGGGAAAACGTCGGCAAGTAGAAGAAAAGGGGGAGGCGCTCCGCCTCCCCCCTCACCGGGAGGGCATGATGCGGAACACCCAGGCAGCTCTGGGAGGCATCCTCAGCTCGCGCAGATGGATCAACATCCTCGGCGAGCAGGGATTCGTCGTCATCTTCGTCCTGTGGCTGTTGTTCCTCACTTTCACCACGAGGTCCTTTGCCACGCTGGACAATGTCAGCACCGTCCTCCGGCAGGCAGCCATCATCGCCATAGTGGCAATCGGGGAGCACTTCATCGTGCTCCTGGGGACCATGGACGTGTCGCTGCCGTCCATCCTCACAGTCGGCGGGGTGTTCACCGGCGCGCTCATGGTCAACGCCCATGTGCCGGCCCTGCCGGCCGTTCTGTGCGTCCTGGCCCTGGGCGGGCTCCTGGGCCTGGCAAACGGCGCCATTGTCACGCGGCTGAAGATCAACCCGATCATCACCACGCTGGGAATGATGTACATCCTTTCCGGAATCGCCTTTGTATACACCAAGGGCAGGACGGTCTACGGAGATGCCCTTGCGCCCATGGACTTTCTTGCCCGCGGGAAACTGCTCGGCATATCGGCTCCCATCCTGATCATGTTCGTCCTCTATGTCATTTTCCATCTCGTGCTGCGCTACACGCGGTTCGGCGCACGGGTCTTTGCCGCAGGCAACAATGAGAAGGCCTCCTGGCTCGCCGGGATCAAGACCTCCCGGGTCAAGCAGAACGTCTTCATGCTGGCCGGCGTTCTTGCCGCCTTTGCCGGTTTCATGCAGGTGGCCCGGCAGGGATCCGCGTCAGCAAGCATGGGGGACGATTTTCTCTTTCCCGTCCTCACGGCCGTGGTCCTGGGCGGCACGAGCCTCTCCGGCGGGAAAGGCAAGATCTTCAACACACTCATCGCCTCGATCTTCCTTATGACCATCAAGAACGGGATGATCCTCCTGGACCTCAGCATCTACATCCAGAAGATCATCCAGGGAGCAATCCTGATCCTCGCCCTCTCGCTGGATAGACTCCGCACAGCCAAGGGCGCCTCATGAGCGCTGAGCCGCACGTACGCTTCCAGGCGGTCAGCAAGTCCTACACCGGCGTCCAGGCACTGAAGGATGTCACCTTCGACATTGCCCGGGGCGAGCTTCACGCCATTGTGGGGGAAAACGGCGCAGGGAAGTCCACGCTGATCAAGCTCCTCGCAGGGGCAGTGATGCCGGACTCGGGGACCATCCTGGTCAAAGGCACGCCCTTCTTTCCGCGCAGCCCCAAGGATTCCCTGCGCGCGGGGATTTCAACGATCTACCAGGTCTTCAATCTCCTGCCTGACCAGTCCGTGGCGCGCAACATCTTCCTGGGCAAAGAGCCCGCGGCCGGAGGGGTCTGGCTGGCTGAGCGGCAGATGATGGAAAAGACATCAGCCATGCTTGCCACACTCGACGCGTCCCACGTGTCGCCGCGCGCAGCAGTGCGCAGCCTGCGCGTGGGCGAGCAGCAGATCGTGGAAATCGCCAAGGCCCTCCTCAACAACGCCGAGCTCCTGGTCATGGACGAGCCGACCTCCACGCTCAACCGGGCCGAGGTCGATGCCTTGTTTCGGAACATCCGCATGCTGCGCCAGAAGGGTGTCACCATCCTCTACATCTCTCATCACCTGGACGAGGTGTTCGAGCTTGCAGACAGCGTCACGGTGATGCGGGACGGCCGTCATATCCGCACAAGCCCCGTGTCCGGCTATACCCGTGAGTCCATGATCTTCGACATGATCGGAAGAGAGGTTCCTGCCGACCTGTCCGCCGCGGCGCCGGTAGAGGAGAAAGTCCTCCTCGAGGCGCGCGGGCTCTGCGCGGGAACGCTCCTGAAGGATGTCAGCTTCTCTATCCGGGCCGGAGAAATCCTTGCCGTGGCCGGGCTCTCGGGAAGCGGCAAGACCGAGCTGGCCAAGGCGCTCTTTGGAGAGATCCCCGTGAATGCCGGCAGCATCCTGTTGAAGGGCAGGCAGTTTCACCCTTCTCCCTCAGGGGCAATCGAGAGGGGCATGATCTACCTGCCGGAGGACAGGAAAAACGACGGCCTCCTTTCAGAGCAGAGCATCAAGAGGAACATCGTGCTGTCCATCCTGCCGCGGATATCGCGCAAGCTGGGCATTCTCAACCTGCGCCAGGAAAAGCGGGTTGCGGAGAAACACGTGCAGGCCCTGAGCATCAAGACCGCGGGGACCGGGATGCCCGTGGACAGCCTGAGCGGAGGCAACCAGCAGAAAGTGGCGCTGGCGCGCTGTCTTGCGGCGGACCCCGAGGTGCTGATCCTGGCCGAGCCCACGCAGGGCATCGACATCGGCGTGAAGTTCGAGCTGTACCAGTTCATCATGGACCAGTCCAGGAAAGGCAGGGCCATCCTGCTGGTGTCATCCGAGATCGCGGAGATCGTGAGGCTCAGCCACAGGGTCATGGTCATGCGGGAAGGCAGGATCGCCGCAATCCTGGATCGGGCGCAGATGAGCCAGGAGAGGATCCTTGCCGTTGCCCTGGGCGTGGAAACACAATCCTGACGCAGTCCTGAAGGAGGGATTTCGACATGGACACCACACACAAGCAGAAGGCGGGGACCCGTGCCCAGCGCTGGATTCTCGAAGGCGATATCACGCGCCTGATCGAGGGCACGGGCGAGCACCCCATCATGTACCGAAGCCTGGGCTCCGAACCGCGCACGGCTCATCCCTTTCATCTCTATGACGATATCAAGAGCCAGTCCTCCGCGTTGAAGGAGACCTTCGAGCTGAACCAGAAGAAGATCCCGGCGCTTGCTGCCCGGCTGGTGGACAAGGGCCTGCGGGGAATGGTGGGCCACGGCCTGGGCACCTCGCAGTTCGTGGCGCAGACCGCCTCAGCGGCGTTCTGGGAGTACGCAGGATGGGAGGCAAAGGACTACGACTCCCTGGAGTACATCACCTGCCCCCACCCCATCGACTTCACGCGGACGGCGTTCTTCAGCTACTCCGGAAGCGGCAGCACGGTGGACAGCAACAGGGCCGCTGCCCGGGCAAAGGAGCTGGGCGCGTACCAGGTTGCATTCACAAGCGTTGCCGACAGCCCGATCACAAAGAAAAGCGATGAGACCATCCTCTGCGCCGGAGGGTTCGACACGGGCGGCTCGGACACCTTCCACTATGCCACCCGGTTGGCAGCCTCGATCTGGCTTGCCCTGGAGGTCGGCGCGCTCACCCGTCCTGACTCCCGGGACTGGAAGGGTCTGCGGGGCCGGCTCCTCAGCCTGGGCGACAAGATGGAGAGCTCCTTCGAGATGGTCAGCGAAAGAGCACGGATACTCTCTGCCCGGTACAAGGATGTGCGCAGCGTGCTCATAGTGGGAGGCGGGGCGAATGAAGGCACCGCGGAGGAGATTGCCCTCAAGTACGATGAGATGAGCCACATCCCGGCAAAGGGCATGTGCCCCGGACGGCACATCCACGGCGCGCTCGGCTTGACCGCGCACGACATCCTCACGATTGTCGTGGCGCCCCTGGACGATCCGGGCTACAAGGAGCTGCGCGACATTGCCCAGGTCACCATGATGCTGAAGTCACCTTCGATCGCGATCATCAGCGAGGAGGACCAGGCGGTGGCGGAGGAGGTGGACGATGTGTTCCGGTTTCCTGAACGCGACCCCATCCTCTTCTCCGTGCTCGCCATCCTCCCCGGGCAGCTCCTGCCCTACTTTGCCGGGGTGGCGCAAGGAGACATCAACCCGGACTGCCAGCGCGCAAACATTGCCCGGCACGCCAAGGTCTGGAACTGGCTCTTCCCCAAGGACACGCACTGAGCATGAAAAACGACGTCACCGTGATCGGACCCCTGAACGTCGATATCCTGGTGCGCGGCGAGGCGCCGCGCGAGCTCCCCGTCCTCACTGGCTGGGAGGGGCCAGCCGCCGTGGAGCTGGCCGTTGCAGGCTCGGTAGGCTACACGGTCCAGGACATGGCAAAGCTTGGCCTGGCAGTCTCTGTCAGCGCCTGTGTTGCAGATGACGTCTTCGGGTCAGTGATCCTTCGGAAGCTTCGCGAGAACGGAGTGGGCACAGACTGGGTCACCTCTGTGAAGGGCGCGAGCAGCGGAATCGGTGTCTATGTCCTGGCCTTTGGCAGCCGCAAGCGCCCCCTCTTCTACCAGCTTCCCACGCACGACCCCTGGCCCCTGCGGTACGACGAGCATCAGGTGGAGCGCATGCTGAACGCCCGTCTCATCCATAACGGAGGGTTCCTGCACTTCCTGCAGATGTACGAGAGCGACATCGTGGGGCTTTTCTCCAAAGCTCGCGCGCGAGGGCTCATCACCTCCGTGGACAGCCAGTTTCCTTTGCACGCCATGAAGCCGCCCTGGATGGAGGTGATGCGCAGGGTCCTTCCCTCGCTGGACATCCTCTTCTGTAATGAACACGAGGCCCGCGGCCTCACCGCTGTGGAGGAGGCGCAGGGGGCAGCCCGGAGCCTGCTCGATTCAGGTGTCCGCACGGTGGTCATCAAGCAGGGTGAGGCTGGATCGGAGGTCTTCCAGCAGGGATGGCATCACCACGAGCCCGCCTTTCGCGGGGGCGAGCTCGTGGACAGCATCGGTGCAGGTGACGCCTACGATGCCGGCTTCCTTGCGGCACTCCTGGAAACGCGCCCCCTGCAGGAGTGCGCCCGGATGGGAAGCATCTGCGCCGGCTGCTCCGTGACCGCTGCGGGGGGATGGGCCGGGATGCCGGACAGAAAAACGGTGGAGGGGATACTGTCCCGACGGTAGGTGAAGGTCGTCCGCAGACAGCGCCAGGCGGCGTTTTGGCGCCGATGATGACTTCTTCCGAGCACTTAGCGAGAACAGTCTCGATGGCGCTGCTGACGCCCGGTATCGGGGGTTACCGGGAGGGGTCAAGAATTGAGAGTGCCTTGAAGTAGTCCCGAAAGTAGCCCCTGTCACGCGCAATGAGCCTGTCCGCGTGGACAAGCGCATGGGCGCCGATCAGAAAATCAGCGATGACCTTCCTCTTTTCACTGGAACGTTTGAGGTATGCGGCAAACATCTGGCCCGCAACAGCCGCGCTTTCGAAGGTCGATGGAACGAACTCCAGCTCCCAGTCGGAGAGCATGCCCTTGAGCTTTGAAGGATCTGAGAGCGCGGGAAAAATCTCCGCAATGACGCACTCGCTCACAATGAGCTTTCCCTGCTGCGCGCCCATGCGCAGAACATCGAGGGAAGCCTCCGCGAACCTTGGGTTGTCTGCAAGCACATCGAGTATCACCGAGCTGTCGACCGCTGAAATCATCCCCTCGCCTTTCTCAGGTACTCGTCCACGCCCGAATCGCCGGGGAGCTTGCCCTTCCCCCGCCACCGCATGAATCCGTCGGCAGCGCCCTTTTTCACCGCAACGAGCTTGCCGCCAAGCGCTTCGAACTCAAGCACCGTGCCCTTGCGGATGCCCAGCACGTCCCGCACTCCCTTGGGTATGGTTACTTGCCCCTTTTCGGAAACAATGGCTTTCATACCACCAATGTAAGGATTCCTACCAACTTGTCAATGATGCCGGGCCTATTCGCCAGATGAATAATACCCCCTTCTTGTGCCTCCCGATTGCCATGCGCGTGCGGCGCCCTTCCAGCCGCCGGGGGATACTCCTGCCGCCACCTGCGCGATGTCGTCACGAGATGCGAGGTGCACGCCGTCCAACACCAAGTGTGCCGGGCTCGGCGAGCACCCGATGCGCTGCTCGGATCTGGATGATCTTGCATGCCTTTGGACAACACGGGCGCGCTCCGCGACTATGACTCATCTCGTTCGATGACGGCGACAATTTCCGTGGCGATATAAACGCGATTTCGTTGCTGACCCGTCGCCTCCCGAAGTATGCCTTTCTCAACAAGCTTGTCGATATTCAGCTGAGCTGAGCGAGGAGTAATCTTCATCCGCTTCGACAACGTGGGGTTGATGATAGCGGGGAAGTCGAAAAGATCGTCGACGAGCTGGAGGAGAAGCGCAGAGGCACGAGCCTGCTGCAAACGTCTGCGGTATTCCTGTCGGAGAGTGAGCAGATTGTCGATCTTCTGGATCGCGTCTCTCGATTGAACGGCCACCGCCTTGAGAAAGTATTGTATCCATTGCTTCCACGCACCTTTCTGGCTTACCTCGAGAAGGTAGCGATAGTACTTGTCCCTATGCCGTTCAAAGTACGCGCTCAGATACAGGAGCGGCTGAGGAAGGAGCTTCTCCGCGCAGAGAAGCAGGGTGACCAGCAGCCGCCCAACGCGTCCGTTCCCGTCGAGGAACGGGTGAATAGCCTCGAACTGGTAGTGAATGAGGGCGAGGCGCATGAGCGCGGGCAACTCCGAAGGCGTATGAATATATTTCTCGAATGCATCCAGCGCGGAGTGCATCTCCTCGACCGGAGGTGGCACAAAGGTCGCATCCTGGAGTGAGCAACCTGCGGGCCCTATCCAGTTCTGGGAGCGTCGAAACTCGCCAGGAGTCTGCGTTTCTCCCCGCACTCCGGCCATCAGACGTTGATGAATCTCGCGTATCAGGCGAAGAGACACGGGCAATGAAGATAGCCGCTCAAGCCCGTACTCCATAGCCTGCACGTAGTTGGACACTTCACGCACGTCTGGGACTGTCTTCTCACCTAGTCGCGCTGCCTCAAAAAAGAGCAAGTCAGAGAATGAAGCCTGGGTGCCTTCGATTCTACTCGATAGCACCGCCTCTCGGCGGAGGAAGGGGCCAATCAGGAGATGCGGGTTCGGCAGGGTCCGGGCAATGCCTGCCAGTTCGCTCAGGGCGCGGTCCGCCTCTGAAAGCTCCTTGACAAGAGAAAGTGACAGGTCGATCTGGGGCTCGAGCGAATTGGGGACATAGGCGAGATAGCCTCGAGCGGTCTTCAAGACCTTTCCACTCAACCCGTCGACGAAGTCCGCTCCTTGCATTTGCTATACCTCAAGATAACAACAATTTGTTTATTATACTTTCAGTCAAGATAGTATAATAAGAATTATATAAGGTCAAGCAGAATTCTGGAAGGCGGGCTTTGATCTCCGTTCAGCTCACGCATGGCCTCAACGTTCTGCGGCGCGCAGCCGAACCCGCTTAGATTCGCAGGCGTTCGGCCGTTTTGCGGTAGCGAATCTCGTCATTCTCGAAGTCCAGGACAATGCGGCACGACTGGAGGGTCTTGGCGGCGATGATGACTTTTTCAGAGCACTCGTTGAAAACGAAAAAGACATCATGGAACACAGCCTCGCTGTCATCGAAATGGAACGTCAGGTCTACCGAGAACTCTGCCGCGATCAGCTCCGCTGGTCGCGCCGTCTCGAAAGCCCATTCCTCTGGATCGGGAAGCGGTGAGAGAGGCTGCAGCGATTCCGCGAGGTCCCTCCTGATGATCGAGTAGCTGGCCCCGCTGTCGAATAGAGCCATGCAGGTCAGGCGGGTCCGTGTCCCGACCAGCAGGATTTCCTTCTGCAGAACACTCACTGTGCCCTCCTGTCTGTGTATACAGGGGACTTTGAGCCGCTGCTTCATGGAAATAGTATCGAAACTCAAAGGCGTGAAGGTCAAGGTGCTGAGACGCTCGGGCGCAGCCGCGCTGAAGTGCGGCTGCTCAAGATATCGAGCGCTCCACCATTCCCCGTATGGGTTTCGGCGCGATCCCGAGCGCCAGGAGGGAGCGAATGATGAGGTCGAGCGATACGGAGGAGTCAGCGGCCTCCATTCTTGCGATGCGCGACTGGCTCGACCGAACGCGTTCTGCCACAGCCTTCTGGCTCAGACCTAGTTTCTGACGACGGGCTGCAAGCTCCACTGCCAGGCGAACCTTCAGCTCGATATATGCCTCCTCGGCTGGTTCGAGACCCAGCAACTCTGCCGCTGTGCCCACTTTCCAGCCAGCCCTCTCGAGTTTCTTCCTCTTGGAGGCATTCATCCCGCTACCCTTCCGCCGCCGCATCATCTGGGTCTGCAACCAGACAAGCGGCTTCGCGCCTCGTGACTTGATATGTCAGTTTTGACATATCGTCAACCACCCCCTCAGATCCAGAGCTCTCAGGAGATAAGACGGGATTTATTGGCGCTTTGCTTCTGGCTCTGCCCACAGAAATGAGCGGGAAGGTCGCAAGAGACTGAAGCCCCTCTGGTGCCAAGGTCGGCGGACTCATGATACAATCATCCTCATTATAGAAAGGAAAGTTCCATGCGCGATAAGATTCAAAAAGCGTTGAACAGCAGCAGGGCGGACTATACCGAAATCCGCATCGACAACAGGGAAAATACCACAGTTGCATATCGGGGCAAGCGGCTGGAAACGGCGCAATCCATTATTGATGTGGGCGGCGTGGTGCGGTGCCTCGTCAGAGACCGCGGCTGGGGCGTGGTCACGTTCAATAACATGGACGATCTTGACGACCGCGTGAGGCAGGCCTGCGAGTGCGCTCAAGTGGCTCATACCGACGAGCCAATCGAGTTGGCGCCCATCCCTGTCACCGACCAACGCATCACCGTGTCCTTGGAAAAGGACTTCCGCAACGTGCCAATGGCGACCAAGAAAGCTCTCATCGAAAAATACAACAATATCATCTGGGGGCACAGCAGCAGGATCGTGGATTCCTTTTGCATCTACGGCGACTCTTTCAACAGAAGGATCTTTGCCAACTCGGATGGTACCTATCTCGATGAAGAGCGGCCGTTGGCGGGCATCGTCTGTCACGCGACTGCCCGCGATGGCGACAATGTCCAGCAGGCTCGGGATTCTCAGTCCAACCAGGTTGGGTTCGAGGGCGTCCTGGGGTTCGAAGAGCGCGCAAGGGCGGTGGCCCAAAAGGCGGTGGACCTGCTGAGCGCGCAAAGCGTGGTCGGCGGTCAGTATGTCGTGATATGCAACCAGGAACTGGCAGGCGTTTTCATTCACGAGGCGTTCGGCCATCTGTCTGAGGCGGACTTCGTCTACCAAAATCCCGAGGCACGCGAGATGATGGTGCTGGGACGGCGCTTTGGGCAGGATATTCTGAACGTTTTCGATGACGGGGCGGTGCCCGGCCAGCGAGGCACCCACCCCTTCGACGATGAGGGCGTCCCCACCACACGCAACTACCTCATCAAGAACGGCATTCTTGTCGGCCGGCTGCACTCCAGAGAGACTGCCGCCAAGATGGCCGAGCAGCCTACCGGCAATGCCCGCGCCATCAACTACCGTCATGCGCCCATTGTGCGCATGACCAACACCGGCATCGAGCAAGGCACAACTTCTTTCCAAGAGATGATCAAGGACATCAAGCTGGGAGTCTATGCGTGCGCCAGCCTCGGCGGCCAGACCATGCTCGAAAACTTCTCTTTCAGCAGCGGCTACGCGTATATGATCCGAGACGGCAGGATCGCGGAAATGGTCAAGGATGTGGTCCTGGCGGGCAATCTGTTCACCACCCTGATGAATATAGACGCCATTGGAAATGACTTCACGTGGATCAATGGGGGGGGCGGCTGCGGCAAAAACGGCCAGGACGGGCTTCCGGTCTCGTTCGGTTCGCCGCACATCCGCATTCAAAATGTCGTGATCGGTGGGAAATAGGAACCGCGCATGGAAATCTTAAAGAAACTTCGATCCCAGGCAGAACAGGTGGAGGTGATGCGCCTTCGCGACGAGCTCACCTTTGTGGAATACGAGGCCAACAAGCTCAAAACGTGCAAGGTCGAGCAAACCCAGGGGATGGCGGTGCGCGTGGTTCAAAAGGGACGGCTCGGATTCGCCGCTTCGAGCGATGAGAAAACCGCTGACAAACTCATGACGAACGCCCTCGAGTCGGCGTGCCATGGGGAAGAGGTCCCAATCAGATTCCCCTCGCCGCAGCCGGCCCCCACCGTGACCACGTATGACTCCAAAATCGCCGAGCTGCCCATTCCCCGTCTGGTCCAGATCGGACAGGAAATACTGGATCTCCTGCTGCCGGCATCGGCGGAAGCGCGGATCAATATATCGTTGGTCCGCGGCGTCTCCCGGTTTGCCCTGGAGAACCAGGCCGGGGCCGGGATCTCGTTTGAACGGTCTCCCCTGTTTATTATTGCCGAAATCTCGGCTATTCACGGCGACGATATTCTCATCATCTGCGACATGAACGGCACAACGGTCTGGGAGGAGGACTACATGGCCTTTGCCCGCCGCCTGGCCGATAACCTGCAGAAAGCCAAGCGGCTGGCCACCGTTCGTTCAGGGAGGATGCCGGTGATTTTCTCTCCCGCAGGGTCGCTGGTGCTGGCCATTCCATTGATGGAAGGCTTGAACGGCAAGAATGCATTCACTGGCATCTCACCGATGAAGGGCAAGGCGGGACAAAAGCTTTTTGACGAGAAGATCAGCCTGGTGGACGATGCAACGCTGGCCGGGAAGTTCGGCAGTGCCCCATTCGATGATGAGGGAGTGGCGCATCGACGCAATGTTCTCATCGAGAAAGGCGTGCTCACCGGGTTTTACTATGACTTGAAGACCGCCGCCCTATCGGGAGTGCAATCAACCGGCAATGGCTCACGCTGGTTGTTTGCTCCGCCCAACCCGGCCCCGACCAACCTTCTCATTCAGCCCGGCGCAGTATCGCTTGAAGAAATGATTTCAGGAATCGACGAAGGCTTGCTGGTAGAGTACGTGATCGGCATGGGTCAGGGCAACGTCATATCAGGGGCGTTTTCCAATCCACTGGGTCTGGCGTTCAAGATCGAGAAGGGCGAAATCTGCGGTCGGGTGAAGAACGCCGCCATCGCGGGCAACATATACGATCTGCTTACGAATGTCGGTGCGGTCAGCCGGGAGACCGCATGGGTGTACAACACTTTCAATCTGCCGTACATCCTGCTGCCGGAGATAAACGTGACGGCCAAGGAACGCTAGCAGGCTGCAGCCTGGCGATGCAGAAGACCGTCCATGACTACAACAAGGGGCGAGAGGGCCGTTCAATCGGTCTATTTCTTCTTCACCAAAGGATTGAGCGTCTTCAGCTCCGTAAACCGGCTGAAATCGCGGTCGGCGGTCCACAGGAGCGAGACTCCATTGTGCAGACAGATGGCCGCTACGCGCGCATCGTGAATCATGCCACCCACAACCCTCCCAGCAGAGAGGAGCCGAGCAAGCACAGCCATGTAGCCGGGTCCTTCGCCGATCGGAACGCACGTCGATGAATCGAGCCAGACCGTCAGGCTGGCCAAAGCGGACTCCCGGGTCGAAGGGGGAAGATAGATCTGTGGGTGGGTGACAATGGCCAGGAACTCGTGCACGCACGGCCAGGGGATGGCCCATGGGGACCGTCCTTCAGCCAGACGTACCAGCTGGCGCAGGGCAGACGCGTGCCACTCGCTGTCCGCCCTGTGCGCATAGACGAGCAGGTTCGTGTCGACCGCGATCATGAACCGTGGCCCCTATAGATCTCGTCGCGGAGCTCCGCCCAGGACTTGCCGCGAAAAGCGGGTGAGAGCCCCTGGCCCTGAAAGACAATCGGTTTGATTTTCCTTGACGAGCTGCGTCCACGCCGGGAAAGAACCAGCTGCAGACCCTCTTCCGTCAGCTCCTTCAGGGTGGTCTTCTCCTTGCGGGCCAATTCCTTTGCCCGATTAAGCAGGTTTTCGGAAATATCGATCGTCGTCTTCATGATGCAAGAATAAGCAATACAGGAGTATTTTTCAATATTGCTACCCATATCGTGTCTACGCCGGCGATGCCCGAACGTGACCCAGAGCAGCATACTGGAGGATCGGGTCGTCCCGTGTCAGCAGCACGGCTCCCAGCTCTCGGGCCGTTGCCACGATGAGTCGATCAGCCGGGTCTCCGTGGAAGACCCCGGGAAGACGGGAGCTGCGGACGCAGATGGAGGGTGTGAGTGGCATCAGGGACAGCCCCGGCAAGCCGAAGGCTTGCTCGAACCACTCCTCGCAAGGGATGTCGAAGCGGAGCCGTCCCCTGGCCTCCAGCATGCTGACCTCCCAGGCTGAGATGACGCTGACCCGCAGGAACGACTCCTCCCCCGCGCGCTCCATGAGCTCTACCGCCTCAGGTCGGACGCCCGCGCGGCCTTCCATCAGCCACACCCAGACATGAGTGTCCAGGAGCACGGGCCTATCCACGCTCCGCCTCCCAGGCTTCACCCGTGGGGCTCACGATATCGCCTTCCTCAACCACGTGCCCCGCGAAATAGCCGAACAGCCTCCGCGGCTTCTCTACGTCCAACGGGACGAGCCGGGCAACGGGTTTGCCCCGCTTCGTGATGGTAATCACCTGGTGCGTCCGGTTCACCTGGTCGATCAGGGAAAGGCACCGGGCCTTGAACTGCCCTGCCGGAACAGTCACCTCACCTTTGCTTATGACTATGGACATATGACCATGGTAGGATATTCCGCACGCGGCGTCAATCTCCGTAGCCGCCGCCCCGCGCTGCCCGCGGCGGAGAATCTGGGCGCGCTCCCCCCTGCGGCGCTACTCCTGGAGGATGCTCCGCAGATCGCGAAGCCCTCCCGCGGACACTTGCTCCGCCATCAGATATGACGCGGAGGGCGTCCCGATGACCCAGGACGAACCTGCCTGCCAGTGAGAGCGGCTTGAGGCAATGTCATCGCGCACGGCAACCAGGTGCCGGGCGTCGCCGATGGTGAGTTGCTCCCGCCACTTGCACTCAATAAGGGAGAGTCGGCCGCCTGCCTCGACGACGAAATCGATCTCACGCGCGCGCTGGTCCCTGTAATACCAGAAGTTCACCTGGCGCTGACCTTGCTGCGTCAGCTTTCTCATCTCTGAAAATACAAAGGTCTCCCAGACTGCGCCGACGTAAGGTGAGGCTCCAAGCGTTGAGTCGTCGAGGTTGAGGAGGAAACACAGAAGCCCGGTGTCCCGGAAATACACCTTGGGGGTTTTGACGATTCGCTTGCCAAAGCTTTCAAACCACGGTTCGAGAAGGATGATCTGGCCCGATGCCTGGAGCAGCTTGGCACTTTCAAATCGCTTTTACATAGACCCTTTCGCCCGGCGCCACGAACATACGTATCCAGATGACAGCAGCCCTCGCGAGGCCTCTGGACCGCACGAGCTCGCCAAAGCCGGTCCTTGCGAAATGGCGCGACTGCAAAAGCCTGATGGACGGCGTGTTGTCTGCGCGGACGCAGGCAAGGGCCACTGCTGCGCCCGCTGCCCGCAGAGTGGCAAGTGCGTCATCCAGAAGAAGCCCGCCGATGCCGGCAGACCTTTGCGACGGGCTCACCGCAATGTAGTAGACGTAGCCCACTCGCCCCGCGAGCATCGTAAGCATGGCAAGCCCCGCCTGCTGGCTGTCTTTCGAGGCCGCCCTCACCCATCGAACGGAGCGGAGGGTCCTTTTGGCATGCCAGCGATAGATGCCTGTGAAGCTCTGGTCAAGGATCGGAAGGAGGCTCTTTCGAGATTCGCGGGGCACCTCTGTGATGCTCACGGAAGAGGACGTTGTGTCCTCCGCTCATCGAGTGAGGTTTTCGCAGATGCTCCAGAGCCGTTCTTCGGACTCGCGATTCCTGAAGGAGCACGGGATCTCCTTCCTGTTCTCGAAGAGCTTTCCCGATACTCCTTCCAGGTCAGGGCTGCTTGCAAGCCAGACGGCCGTATCGGCGCCATCCGCGGGCGTCCGACCGCCTCGCTTCCGCAATTGCTCCATCACTTGAGGGGGCGTATTGCGATACAAGCCGGTATCGGCGATGAGGCCGGGCGCCATGGCGTTTGCCGTCACACGGCTGCCTTCCAGCCTGCGCGCCATGGCCCACGTGAGCAGCCTGTCGCACGCCTTCGACTGGGCATACGCCTTCATGCTGTCCCAGGTACGGCGCTGGAACTGCAGGTCCTCCAGGTCCAGATCGCTTGCGAACGTGGAGGCCACATTGACGATGCGCGCAGGAGCGCTCTCCTTCAGCCGGGGAAGCAGTTGGAGCATGAGCAGGTAATAGCCGATCACGTTCGTCCCAAACGTCAGCTCGATGCCATCCGCGCTCTTTGCATATGGCTGCGTGCCGCGGCTTACTCCGGCGTTGTTGACCAGCACATCCACGCGATCGTGCGTTTCAAGAATCTTTCGCGTGAACTGCTCGATGGACTTCCGACTCGCCACGTCCACAGCCACCATCTCGATGGAGCCGTCCTGCTTGCCGCGCTCGATTTCCGCCGCGACTGCTTTCCCCTTGGCGGTATCCCTGCACCCCAGCACGAGGCTTGCCCCCAGCCCTGCCAGTCCGATCGCGATCTCTTTCCCGATCCCGGAAGTGGGCCCTGTTATCACAACCGTCCTGCCCTTCATGGGTTTCATCGTCTCTCCCTCCTTACATGCTGTCCATGGATCCCGGCCCATTTGACGTGTTCGACGGCAGGATAGCAGAAACTGCCATCGAGTTGCTCGGGTGCATCCGTAGTTTTTCGAAGATTTTCAGATTATGCCCTTTTACGGTGCTCAAGGCGAGGAAGAGCCGCTGCACGCAGACCCGGGCAATCCAGGACCCTGTCATTCTGAGGGTCTGTCGCCTTGAGCCTCGAGCCTCATCGAGTGACGGGACCGTTCAACGTGTCTTCGATAGAGCTCTCCATGGCGACTCTCCGAGCCCGCGACATACTTGTCGAAGGTATACGTTTGTAGAAACCGGGTGGCCGTGTCCAACCCGGACTGGTACAGTCGGTCACGCTGCTCAGCGGAAAGGTCGAACTGCGTGGTTTTCACGCCCAGGGTGGGAATTGCGATTGTGCGCTCCATGTCGACGTCTTCAACGGTCATCTTGTCGTGCGCATTCTTCATTGTATCCAGTATTGCCCTTGAAAATTCCAGCAACCTGCGGGACGGCTGCGGCTCAGCGGACTCGGGTTCGACAAGCTTGAACCCGAAAGTGGGCCACCGGGGACGGCCTGCCGCGTCAAAAAGCCAGATCGGAAAGTTGCTCAGGATTCCGCCGTCTACAAACAAGCTGCCCGCGACCTTCTGGGGACGGAAGAAGAGCGGAATGCTCATGCTCATCCTCACCGCGCGGGCCACGCTGAACTCGTCCGGCTCAATGCCGTATTTGCCCAGGCCAGACGGAAGAACGACAAGGCGCTGGTTGGAGATGTCCGAGGTGATGACGTTGAGCTTGTACGTGAATGAAGTGCCATCGTCATCCTTCTTTTTCAGGTCGCGAAAGGTGCTGATTCCTTTTTCTCTCAGCAGACCCCGCAGCCATTCTTCAAAAAAGTCGCCCTTGTAGAGAGCCTTCGAAGTCAACAGGCTTATCACGGGACCGACAAGCGGGATCCTGCCAACCGCGCTGGCGTCCTCGAACTTCGTATAGTCGATCCGGCCTATGATGTCCTTCAGCTCTTCTGCGCTGTATCCAGAGGCGAGAAGCGACGCGACAATCGCTCCTGCAGAGGTACCGGCGAGGTTGCGCCACTTGAACCCGCGAGACTCGAATGCAGACAGGGCTCCCACAAGGGCAATCCCTTTGACTCCGCCTCCTTCAAATACCCCGTCTGCAAAGAGCACGTTCGGCGCCACTGGTCTCTGACTACCGGCCATCCTTCCTCACCTGCATGCCCGCTATTCTCCCAAGGACGAATATACTCTCGAATCAATGAGTTGGGCGTGCCCCGCCCGGGGTGCGGCCTTCACCGCTCCGCGGCCTCCCCTGGCGGCGGGCGGGTCGGGCTGCTGCGGGGACGAAGTCTTCACCCTGTCATGAAGCTGCCCAAGGACCTCAGCGGTCGTAAGGTCGTTGATGCCTGCCTCTTTGACGTTTGCTCTGAGCTCCTGCCAAGTGTCAGCTTCAGTGACGATACTTTCGCTCAGGCATTCCGCGACAAAGCCTCCGTCCTGATCCTGAATCACATCGAACACGAGCTCGCCGGTTGGGACCTCTTCTCTCGCAGAGAATCGATCTTCTCCTTAGAAGAGGGTAACTTGCATGGCAGCTACTATTGCAGTAGAAGGAATGCAGGAGGCTGCCGCGTGTCCGATCTGGATGTTCGCATCGCCGCCTTCGCGTGGCTGCGCGGGAGAGGAGCTGCTGACGGCGGCGTTCTCCAAGGAACGGTGCTCAACGAGGGATTCATCTACCAGGGTCGCCGCATCACGTTGAAAGGCCCAGCCGGCATCTGGATCCCGCAGGGCTTCTCGATTCCAATCTCCATTGCCACTGCCCTCAACGGCCCCTACCGCCTTGATGATATCGCGGACGACGGACTCTTGACGTATGCCTACCGAGGCACAGACCCGAATCATCGCGACAATCGCGGCCTTCGGGACGCCTGGCGGACTCGAACACCCCTCATCTATTTCAGGGAGGTACACGAGCATCATTACCAGGCCATCTGGCCGGTTATCATCCTCGAGGATCACCCGGAGTCTCTTTTTGTCAGGGCTGCCATGGACCCGGCCTATGCCGACCTGCGGCCCGAGGCGGATCCTGCAGCCATCGCCGTTTCCCCCCTGGATTTGCGCCGCTACGCGTGGGCCGAGACCCGGCAGCGCCTCCACCAAGGCGCCTTTCGTGACATCGTCATTGCCGCGTATGGCTGCAGATGTACGGTGTGCCGACTGGGGCATACCGAGCTCCTCGATGCCGCCCACATCATTCCTGACAACGATGTTCGGGGCACCCCCATCGTGCAGAACGGTCTCTCCCTCTGCAAGATTCACCATGCTGCCTACGACACCGACATCCTGGGAATCAGCCCGGATTACGCAGTACACATCAGCAGGAAAGTACTGGAAGAACGCGATGGTCCCATGCTCCGGCATGGCCTGCAGGAGTTGGACAGAACGCGGATCATCCTGCCTGCTCGGCCGATCGACCGCCCGGATCCGGACCGGCTGGCGCAACGCTTCGAGAGGTGGCGGAAGGCGAGCTGAGTATTGGGCGTGCCCGGTCGGCGCACGGCTGCCCTGCGCTTCGCGACCCTACCGATGGCTCGTGTAGCGCAGCTGTCGGACCGCTTCCCGCAAGGCGCGCTGATCGGCCTCGCTCAGGGGTGGTCGATCGGCTGCGGCGACGTTTGCCTCAACCTGCGCCACGCTGCTGGCACCGGCCGCGACGGCGGTCACGGCGGGATGGCTCAGCACGAATCGAATGGCCGTTTGCGCTATCTCCTTGTCCGACCCGGAGATCGCTCGGAGGGCATCTTGGGCAGCCTGTGCCTCGGAGGCCGCCAGGCCCAGGTACTCTGCCGGGGGCTTCCCAGCCGGAGGCCTTCCTGCCAGAAGACCGCCGGCGACCGCCCCGCGTACAAGGACGCCCATCCCGGCCCGCCTGGCGGTTTCCAGGATCTCCTCCTCGGGCCTGCGGTCCAACACGCTGTACTGGACCATCTCCGACGACAGCCCGGCGGCCCCGCTCTCGGCCATGGCCGCGTAGCGGCGCACCACGTTCGGCCGGATTGAAGAGATTCCCCACGCGCGGATGGTGCCGTCCTTCAGAAGGCGCTCGAACGCCCGCACTGTCTCCTCTGCCGGGTCGTCCATCGTCCCTCCATGAAGCTGGTAGAGGTCGATGTAGTCCGTCTTGAGCCTGCGCAGGCTCGCACGAACCGCTTGCAGGATGTACTTCTCCGTTGGGTCCCAGTCCCACCCCGAGCCGTCGGGACGCCAACGGTTTCCCACCTTTGTCGCGATCACCACTCTGTCGCGCACGCCATGGAGCGTCTCGCCAACGATCTCCTCGTTGACGCCCTGGTCATACAGGTCCGCGGTGTCGAACAGCGTCACGCCGAGGTCGAAGGCCCTGCGGAGAATGCGTTCTGCCCTGGATCTGTCGAGTCCCAGGGACATGCACCCCAGGCCCACGACGGACACCTCGAGGCCGGATCTTCCCAAGCTGCGATAGGTCATGAAGTCCCCCGTTCAGAGTACCAGTCTGTCAGGCCTTTGGTCAGCGCGCTGAGACACGCTCCTCTGCCCTGCCCTTCGCTCTCGCGCGGGATGGTTCTGCGGGAGCATCATTCTGCCAGTGCGAGGAACTGCGAGAGGATGCGTTCAGTGATGCCCCAGATCGGGCCTTTGGGAGACGGGAAGGCAGGCAATTCCCGCGTACCGTCCCTGGCTTCCCAACGCACCACAGCGGAGCGTCCGGTCTTCCTGAGCGCCGCGAGGGGCATCCAGAAAGCTTCCTCGACCTCTGCCGGCTGAACGCGGGGGATCGCACCCTGCGGTGCGAGGGCGACGAACGGTGTCACGGTGATCGAAGGAATGCGGGTGCTCAGGGGACGGACCGTTGGGAGCCTGCCGAGCAATCTGCCGCCGTGTCGGGCGTCGATTCCGACCTCTTCCGCTGCTTCGCGCATGGCGAGGTCCAGGAGGGTGGCGTCCTGTTTCTCCGCCCGGCCTCCGGGAAATGCCAGATGCCCCGACCACGGATCCCCCGGCCGCTCCGCACGCTTGATGAAGAGGATCTCGGCCGAATCGCCCGTTGCGTCACCGTCGGCGGCCCCACCTGCCGGGCGCAGGAGGAGCGTGACCGCCGCGTGGGTTACGCCCTCTTCCGCGGCCGGTATTTTCGCCAGATCGACAGGATCGAGCCGCGCCTCGACCCGCTGAAGGAATGCTTCGAATGGGAAATCCAAAGCCACTGGACTACTATATCCCTTTCCAGCGGGCAGCAAAACCTGGCAGCCGTAGCTCCTCAGTTGGGCGTGCCCCGCACGGAAGACCGATCTTCACTGTTCGGCAATCTTCCTTACGGCGTGCGGGTCGGGCTGCTGCGGGCTCCGCTTCGCTTCGGTCCTTCGGACCGCCCTCCGGGCGCCCTTCGCATCCCTCACGCGGTTGCGTGCAGTCAGTTGCTCTCCTTCATTCGGGCTGCCACCGTTCAGCGCCCCGAACGGAAGCGGTGTACTCAATGGCCTCCATGAAGCCTGACAGGAGCGGATTTTCCCAGTTGCCCACCGGGCGCGCGCCGAGGAGCGTCGCCGCCTCCCGCTCAAACCGCACCGGAAATTCGGCCGCCAACATCCGCCAGCAGCTGACGATCGCTTCCTCCCGTCGGTGAACGAGCTCTGAAGTGGGGAGCTTGTCGCGCTTGGAGTTGTTCACGGCACGGGTAGCAGGGAAAAGGTTCCATGCTGGACTTGATTGCCAGAAAGTGAATGGTATTGCGTGGTCAACTTCGAAATCCGATCGAAGCGCACTACCAGTCCAGACACACGAGAGACCAATATGGTGCTGCTTGTAGAACGACAACACCGTCGGATCCTGCCTGAAAGGCTCTGCGCCTGCAAGCAGCTTGTCGATAACCGCCCCCGGCAGCAGTTTCCCCTCAGAGAGCCGTGCTGTCATTTCGGCCCATCGCAGTATCACCGCGTCCCGGATCCAGTGGCCCATGAGTGAGAGCTCTCGCCATATGTCGGCGGAAACAACGATGCAGCCGGAATGCTTGTCGTAGGCAAACTCCGGCGCACCACGCGCACTGCCTGCAAACTGGACGGGTCCCTTCACTATCGTTGACCCGATGACCCGTATGGCAGCCCGGTGAAGCGCCGCGGCCCCGGGCGGCAATCTTCCCTCGGTCTGCATCCCCGCGAAGGCGGTGATTCCTCCCAGCGGGCGGCACTCCTTGATGAGCTCAGTGAGCGAGCGGCGGAAGGCGATCGGTTTGCCTCCCTTCGCCTCGGCGTTGATCTGCGGGAGCATGGCCCCCGCATCAGTTTCAAGCAGGGGCCAGTAATAGTGCAGCCACCTCTCGCTGACCTCTTGCAGGGGGACGCGTACCGCCCCGCTCGGCTCCCAACGAGCGGAGGCCCACGAGGTCATCGCGATATCGCAGAGCGCCCTCACCAGGGCGAGCTTGTAGGTCGCTACCTTGCGGTCGGCGTTAATGATGCTTTCCACTCGGTCGATTGCGCGCGCGGTTCCACCCGAGGAGCGGAAAAACAAAGTCGTCCAGAGTAAGTCCCTGCCCGCGGAGTCCGTGGATTTCCATTCGTTTTCCAGCTCGAACCCAAGCCGCTCGAAAAGGAGCCTCACCTGGGACACCGAGCGCATGATCATCAGCCGGCCGAATGCGTCACGTCCACTGCCCGGCTGTACGTCGCTTCGCTCCATCGGCATCGAAATCAGGAGCTTGCCGCCCATCTTCAAACGCTCGCGCAGCGTAAAGGCGGTATCGAAGAGCTCAGCATCCGGAATGTGCATGATCACAGCCGAGAGAAGTATGCCGTCGTACTTGTCGCGAATCCCCGGCGGAAGCCCCCTGGGAAGGAAGCCATCGAACAACTTGCCTGCCAGCTCTGGATGAGCGGCCAGCGCCTGGTTGCGGAGCGCGGAACTGGGTTCTACCGCATCGACGTCCGTACCAAGCCTCTGCAGAACTGCCGCGTCCCGTCCGCTGCCGGCGCCAATCTCAAGCACCCTTTCGCCGCGCGCGAACACGAAAGGAAAAAGGGACGCCACGCCCGGCCCTGCGGCTTCGTAGCGGCGCGCAACCTCCTCTGCGTGGTCTTCGTAGTAGCTCAGGGTTGGGGCGTCCATCGCGGTCCCAGTTCCGCTATTGTATCGAGGAGGTACACCAGTGAGAATCCGAGGGAAACGTGTCATTCAGGCGATGCGTCGCGGTCATACGACCTTCGGATCTTTTGAACCTTCTCCAGGCTTTCGTGCACGTACATGTCCATGGTAATCGCGGTCGAGCTGTGCCCGAGGTACTTCGACACGGCCTTTATGGATGCACCGTCGCGGATTGCCAGAGTGGCAAAGCTGTGGCGCATGCTGTGAGCCGAGATCCTGCGCCGGAGGATACGCTTGCCCGCCTTGGTGATTTCATAGCTGACGTACGTTGCGCGGTACGCCTTGCCCCCCTTCGTCTGAAAAAGGTAGTTCTCTCCTGGAAAAGTCGATCGGATGGCTTCGAGCAAGGCCTTCTCGATATCGACCTTCCGCTCCTTGTTGCCTTTCCCCGTGATGGTCAGCCTCACCATGTCCCCAAGGTCTTCACACTTGTCCAGCCGAGCGCTGCACATTTCTGCTACACGGCATCCCGTG
Organism: uncultured Spirochaetota bacterium; assembly: GCA_963820435.1. Lineage (GTDB taxonomy): Bacteria > Spirochaetota > Spirochaetia > SZUA-6 > Fen-1364 > Fen-1364. The sequence continues at coordinate 236,135 of CAWGAC010000009.1, forward strand.
TTGTACAGAAACCACAGGAACAGCGAGGTTCGCCTTGATGTCCCAGATACCAGGAGGTCGAACTGCTCGCGCGTGACAATCCGATCTTCCGCAACCCCTGCAATGACGAATCCTGGAGCCTTGGTTTCACTGTCATGGTCCAGGGAGCGAAGCGTCATCTCGAGCATTGCCTGCCTGTTGAAATCCGTGCTGGCGAGCGTTGCTCGCAACCGAGACTTCACTGCCTGCCGGCGGACGCACTTCGTGGACGCGGCCAGCGGCAGCGCATTGAGATACTTGAAATAGGCTCGCACCGCTGAAAGGTCCAGTCTCAGCTGGTTGCTCTTGAGATAACGGACGAAGTGCGCAATGTGGCCGGAATAGTTGTCGCGGATAGACAGAAACCTGGAGAGGAGGACATCCTCGGACATGGGGTCGTTCAGCGAGCTCATGCACTCCCTTCGTGGACCTGACAGACCGCTGATCGTAAAGGAGATACATCAGAAATCGTCGCGGGACTTGCGCCGGCTTTGGTCGAGAGAGAAACCACGGCAATTTCACCCCGCTTCATGGACACGCGCCCTGCGATCCTGCCCCTTCCTTTACGGACCCCGTTTTTCCCGGCGCGCAGCGATGCTTTCGAGCACCAATTGACCGGCACGGTATTTGAGTGGTATGTCCGTGGTATGAAGGTGAAAACCTCTGTGAAGGTTCGCACCTATCTCCAGATCCTCCGGCGAAAGAGGAGAGACCAGCAGGACCTTCGCATGATCAATCGTCTGTCCGAGAAACTCAACCGAGAGGCCGAGGATGTCCTTGGCTATCAACGAGAGCTACGCCTGCCTGCAGGGTGACCGTCATCTGGAACAAAATCGCATTACGCTGAGGGAGCTCAAAGGAGAGTGTCATCCATAGCTCGCCTTCACGCGACACGCAACAGAGTCCCTACTTCTCTCAATCTGTTTCCGAAATCATGGTCATAGTCCAAGCCTACCAAATCCACCCGTCTGCGGACATTCGACAAAATACGACCGTAGGCTGCGAAGAAGCGCTCCTTGGGTAGCCCAACGGTCGCCAGATCTATGTCAGAACCCCGCGCAACGGAGCCCTCCGCAAGCGAACCAAAGAGGTACACTTCCTTGCATCCTTCCTGCATCAGGATCTCTGCCGCGACGGAGATGTCCCTTTTGATGTCTTCAGGCAGATTCAGTTCGGAGAGCATGACGCAATCATACGCATGTGAGTGCCAAGGAACTTGATGAATAGGATGCCCTGTCCATAAAGGACTGCGCCCTTCACTCGCTCGATACTGAACGTCTGCTTGAACGAATGATTTCGAGGATTTCTTCACGCTCCATGTTCAAACCAAGGCCAGGCACTTCCAGGGGGGAGCGGGATCCTTTCTCCGGCTGGAGGATGAACTTCTGCCCGTCTCGTCTCTTAATCCGGACCGCACCTTCTCTGCGTGCCCTGTCAAGCAGTGATGCGAGTCGCTGCCTTGCTTCTGAAAAAGTGTATTCTTTCATTTCAGGGGCACCTCCAACACATCAACACCAGCCCCCTCCGCCGCCCTCAGAAGAGCCTTGTCAAGAGAAATCAGGCGGCACCGCTGTTGACGAGCGCAGACAATCAGGTACGCGTCATAGGCGTACATGTTTTGCTGCGCGGCTATCTCGATTGCTTCTGCGAGGCCAATCTCGACGAAACGGATTGGGATTCGCTCATATCTCTTCAAAACCGCCTTTGCCTGGCCGGCGTTCAGCCGCCCACGTTTGAGCATTGCAGACAGAGCGTTTCCAATCTCCCAATGGACCGAAGCCGGCGCCAGCAAGTCGACGTCCTTTGTCAGCTGAAGGATACGGGCCCGCTCAGGCTCGCTGGTGAGAACTGACAAGATGACCGATGTGTCTACCACGAGATTCATATCTGGTACAATTGTACATCCCGGTATCCGCAATTGTCAAGATGAGTGCAACTTGAGGCTTTTGCGCTGTGGCCCATTCAGGTTGAGCTGGGTCGCCCCGGTGACTACCCGTGACGCGACGACTGGTGCCAGGAACTCTCATGCGGAGCCGGCGGGCCTGGCGGCGGAAGGCACCGAGGGCATCAATGGACCTTCTTGCAGTGATCGCGGGGGTCAAGAGCCGGCCCTCGGACACAGCTCTCCCTCGGCCTTCCTTATCATCGCCCGTGCTACCGGGCCGTTAGGCGACGGCCTTCAGAAGGCTGCGCATCGTCTCGGTTTGGTTGGCCTTGATCCGCCCCACCGCCATGGCCAGCATCACAACCAGCGCCAGGCAGCAGCGGGTGTACATCTTCGTCAGTCCCCGAATCGTGTGCTTCTCGAAGCCGAAGCTGGTATCCAGGCGGCTGTTGACCCGCTCCACGGCGGTGCGTTTGTCATAGCAGCGCTCCCACTTCAGGCTGCTTCGGGGCAGCGGCGTGAACACACGGCGATCCTCCTCCAGAGGAATCCGCACCGCCTTGCCGACTGGACAGCGATCCAGCCCCTCGCAGATGTAGCCATAGTGCTGAGCCGGACAACGATACTTCACGGTCATGCGATCCCGCTCAAAGCCCCCATAAGCCATCTGGCGCTGCGTGCCGCTCTTCAGACACACGCAACTCACCGTCCCACGGTAGTCATAGACCACGTTCTCAAATCCCGTGATGAGCCAGCTGGCTTCGCCATCTTTGCGACAATTGCGAATATCGATGATCGGCAACATCTGCCAGTCGTCCCACACCTCGCGGATAAGCTTGGTATCATCGTAGGCCCGATCAGCTGCCAACTCCTGGCAGCGCTGCACCACCTCGGGATGCCGCTCTCCCAATCCGTCGATCAGCCGGTGAGCTTCGATTACTTCGCTCGCATTCGCCCGCGTCACCGAAAAGCTGACCGGTAACTCGTGGTGGCTGTCGACCAACAAATGGATCGAGTAGCCAAACCATTTCTTTATCGTCTGCCAGGGGGTCCCATCTTTGTGGGTACCGCTGTACTCATGCACCTCCCACTCCCCATCGGTGTCACGTCGATGATCGGGATGCTCCTTGTCATGGGGCTTCTCAGACTTGCCCCGCGCAAAGCTCGGCAACGCCTTCCCATCCACAGCCAGGCTCACCCCGTAGTCGGGCAGTAGCTCCGTCAGCCGGTCGACGAGGGTGTCGAACATCTGCTGCATCAGCTCTCGATGGGCCATCACCTGCGCCAGAAAACGCGAGAACACCCAGGAGTTTGGGACCGCCTCCAGCCCTTTGACCAGTTCGAAGCCACAGACCTGCCGCAGCTGAGCGTTGCGTCTCAGTTCCCGCAGCAGCGCCTCCACCGTCGGATGCTGGAAGACCACCCCCGAGACCAGCGAGTTCCACATCGGGCGGATCGGGTAATCGTCGCGTCCCCGATCCCGTGCCTGCTCCAGCTTCCTCATCAACGGCTCGTCGGGGAGGCTGTTCAGCACCAGCTGCAGCCGCTTCAGATCGCCCAGTGCCTCGATCTGGTCCCACCCGAAAAGCGTCTTCTGTGATATACTTGCCATCGCGCCCCTCCCAGGTCTTGTGCACGGTGTTGGTGACAACTCATCGTAGCACGAATAGTGACCTCGAGGGGCTTCCTTTTCTGAAAATGGGGTCAATTCCCTGGGAAAACGGCCATTTGCTGTCGGATCAAGCGAAAAGCCCGAGCTGTCCGGGGTAATCGAAATCCGGCCTCACTCCAAATCATTGCCGCAATGGAAATTAACGGCTACGCTAATGGCTCAACTTTGTCTTCCGGTGAAGGCGACCCGCGGCCAGCGGCAAGGAGGGAAGCACCCTCGTTCGCTACGACTTGACGCTCACCATGGAGGCAAAATCTCTGAGGGCGAATGGGCGTCGCCTATTGGCACCGCGGGTCAATAGACGCGGCGCTGATTGGGCACGCGGATCCCTGCCCGCCGCGCCCACTGTCAGGGGTAGTGTTCTAGAAAAGAATCAAGTTGGTTCTACATCTTTCAGCTTTCCATCAGATGTGCCATGTTCGTATCAATTTTCGCCGGTTATCATCAACGGGCAGTACCTTCAGGCCTTTGAGGGAACCGCTCTTCTTTCTAGACGATGAGCGCCAGATCGAACTTCCCAAAATGAACCGCCGGCGTCCCTGCCGCCGGTGTCTTAGGATCCTGCTGCGAAGTCTTCGGTAGCTTTCTCCAGCAAAGACTGAACGTACTTGTTCATTGACTTCCTGCTCGCGGCTGCCTTCATGGCGACGCGTCTATGGATCTCGGGATCCACGCGGATGATGATCGTCCCATTGTACGGCTTCTCGGGTTGCCTTCCTGCCGCTTTGCAGTCCGCGAGGTACGTGTCTACCACGTCCCTGAATGATTTCCTGAGCTCGGCGACGTTCTTCCCTTCAAACGACATCAGAACGTTTGCGTTCACGACGGTGCCGCCGAACACCTCAGCATGGCTGTCAAAATCCACCTGGCCTGCATAGCCTTTGTATGTTATCACCCGTCGCCTCCTCCTCACGGCTCTCGATGCCTGGAGGGCCTGTCAAGGCCGACGCCTGCTTCCTCCATTAGCCGCAGGGCAGTCGCTATGTGCCACTTCTTGGCCTTGTCACCCGGATGTGGCCGGTGGAAGTATGCAGTGATCCCATTCAAGGTCACACTGATTGCAGAGCCTTTCCCTTCTCTCACGACGGCACCCAAGTGCGCCAGCAGGGTCTCGATGTCCGCCCAGCGCAAGTTGGACGGCCGAGGACGCCTTCTCATTGCGTTGAGCGTCCTTTCGTGCCTGCTCAACTTGGAGTGATAGCATTTTTCGCTATCATCGTCAACCGGCATTTACGAGGCGCAGACGACATCGGACGGCCACGGTGGCCACTTTGAAGGTCTCTCATGCCCCAGGAAACAGGCAGAGATGTCTTGCTGCTTGACTCAAGCGAACTCTACGGGGGACAGGGTGTCACCGCTCGCTGCATCGGACCGCAAGGAGAACCCGTTCGGAGCCTGCCACGCCCAGGCTCGAATCCCGGAGAACGGTCTCCCGTGGACTTGTCCATCTAGAGCGCGCGATTGACCGCTCACATGAGCGCCAGAACCTGGTTATTCCGCCGCTAGTGGGAATTGGGCACGAGGACACCCCAGAAGGCGCCCACAAAGTCCACGGGCACCTTGGTGCCAGGACGCACGTTCTGCATTCAGATCGGTGGCTGCGGGAAGGCCTCCTGCAGCCACCGTGCCTCCGCTCAGATCATGCGGGCCGAGGCAGCGGACACGACGACCGCCTTGGCCCACCGTGCAACGGTCTTGCCCTCCAGGACCGGACCCCAGTCCGCAGAGGCCTTCTTCAGCCAGGCGCGGCTTTTCTTTACGGTGGAGAACCATGTTTCACGCGCATCAGCGAACCGCGCCTCAAGCAACGCAAGAACAAGGGCGGTATGCAGCACTCGAAGGGCTTCCGCCCGGTCACCGGGTGCGCTAGCCGCTGCTCTTGCGATTGCTGATGCGCTGATTCCAAAACGTTTGAGATCATCCGTCGTGAGATCGAACCCGCCGTCCACGCGCTGGAGTGAAAGGACGGACATGAGAAGGTCGGTGTCTGTGCCTCCTGCGTCTGGCTGAAATGCTTCCGCGCTGAACCGAAGGGACTGTCCAGCTATGATCTTTCCGCTGGCACTTGCGCTCCGCGTGGGGCGTCCGAGGTACAACGGTTCTTGCGACGACCTCTCACCTGGAGCTCCCCGAACCGGGCGCCTGTCCGCTGGCGCTAGACCAAGAGTTGTAACCGGCGCTGAAGGCGTAGTCCCCGCTCCGACATAACTGCTCAACGCCGCGCCGAAGCGCTCCACCCCGTGCCAACCCACCGTGACCAGCACGGGCACCTTGCGGAGGACCAACTCCCCAGTCTGCCGATCCTTTTCCTCGCGTTCCTCGATTGCGATCCAGCTTGTCAGGCTGCAGGAGAGGCCGAACTCCCGGGCCAGGGCGATGACCTCCTGCTTCCACGTCTCGGCCTTTGGGCGAGCCTGGCGGGAACCTCGGCCGCCTGCCTGGTGTGCCTCCTCCAGCCCACGGATCCGCTCCCGGGCCCACAGCGTGGGAATCGGAAGCTGGCCCGAGCCCGCGTCCACAACGGGCAACTGCCAGGCCTGCGCCTTGCCTTCGACTTCCGCTTTCACCGTGACGCCGGCAGGCGCCGCACCCCGCGGAACCCGGGCCCACGCGCTCATCGGTTCTCCCTGCAAGAGAATGGGCTCCAGCGGGGCCTGCTCGGCGGCACCGCCCCAATCGATCTGGAGTTTCGAGATCCTGGGGGAGACTGCTTGGCGGAAGAGGGAGAGGACACGGGGCTCGATGCGCTCGCCGGGGAAGATGAACGCAGAAGCGCCCCCGCCGGCCCGGGCGAGGCCGCGCACGAGGTGATCGTTCGGGCCGGCGCCAATGCCCACGCAGAAGAACCGAGTGCCGGCCGCGTGGGCGCGAACGAGTTCCATCACCTCCGCCTCGTTGCCCACCTCGCCGTCGGTGAGAAGCAGTACGCTGCGGCTGACGCCCTTGGGCACGGCGGCCCCGTACACGTGCTGAAGCGGCTGCAGGACCTCGGTGCCGCCGAGATCCGCGTCCACGGCTCGCAGCCACCCCAGCGCCTCGCCGAGAGTTTTCTCGCCGTACTCCCGCGGCTGCGGGAACAGGGATTGGAAGGTGTTCCCGAACCGCACCACGTTGAACCGCGAGCCCTTTTCCAGGGCTCGCAGGCAGACCTCCAGGGCGCGCCTGGCCTGGCTGATGGAATCGCCCCGCATGGAGCCCGAGCAGTCCAGGACGAAGATCACCTCGCGGCCGCTGCCGTGGGAACTGGGAGCGGGTGCGCTCTCCGGCTCATCGGCTTCATCCAGGGCCATGTCCAGTTGCAGCCACGTGCCGCGCTCATCGACAGAACGCCACACCCGCCCGGCGGCCTCCCTGGCGCGCTGGGTAACGGTGAGCACGAAATCGCGATCCATGCGGGCAACATCCGATGCGAAGCGGACCGTGAGCTCATCGCCATTGCCCTGCCCCATGGTGATGTTGACCGGGTGACTGGGTGATTCCACCGACTCCACGCACGAGGCGCCTCGCACGGCGATCTCCACGGAAAGGCCGTAGGGCACGGAAGCCGCGTACTCGGGGTGAATGCGGTGGGAGGCGGGAATGCCGTCCTCGTCTGGTGTGTCCGCGGGAAGGTAGCGCGGGGAGATGGTGGTGGGAAGGGAGAAGCGCACCTCCCGGCACCGCTGGTCAAGGAGCGCCACGTACTCGATCTCCACGACGGCCTCGGCGCCGGCGGGCAGACTGCCGACGGAAAGCGTGAAGATGTTCGGCCGTTCCTGGTCCAGGAGGAAGGCGCCGTCCCCGCGTGCCAGGGCATCGTCGTAGAGCTCGAAGGCTTTGTCCTGTTCCTCCACGGAACCGCTGATCCTGCGGCCGCCGACCATGGCCGCGAAGCCGCATACCGCGGCGGACTCCGGCAGGGGGAAGCGGTAGACGGCCTCCAAGGCGTCGGCCTCCTCGTTCCTGAATCTCTGGGCCACCTTCACGCGGGCACCCCGGCCCAGGATGCTGCCGCTCACGCAAACCCCCTGCAAAGGGACGGGGTTGGTCCCGTTGGAAATCAGGCCGAACACGTCACTCATTCGATCCTCCTTCTTTCTGGATGATTGACCGCAGCGATTTCAGCGCGGCCACCGTGGCGGGACCAAGCCGCTGCTCCGCTTCCGCGGAGATGTGAAGCTCCACGCCCGGCGCCAGGGCGATCCTGCTCCAGAGGGCGCGGGGATATTGCGGGCCCTGAAGCTCGGGCGCTGCAGGCGATGCGGCCTCGAGCCCACGGATCTCCGCAAAAGGGGGGCTCCAGCTCCCCGACACCTCGCGTTTCCCCAAGTTCTCCGCGCCTGCCAGCAGGCCCCGGATGGCTTCCAGGCGATACCCTCGCTCCTGCAGCTCCCTGATCCTGGCGAGTTGCCTCACGTGCACTTCCGAGTAGTAGCCGCCCCGGCCGCGAGCGGCCGGAGGGTTCACAAGCCCCTCCTGCACGTAGTAGCGGACGGTTCTTCGCGAGAACCCGGAGAGCCTGCACAGCTCATCGATCAGGTACTGGCCTTGGTCCATGCTATTATAATAACATTTAAACTGTCATTATTCAAGTGTCTTTATGTTTATTTAAATGAAGCTATAAGAGAGTATCGTCAACCTGCAAATTATAATGTTCCCTAATTGGGAAATATTTACTTGACAATAGACTGGGAACAGTATATTCTCTTTTACAAGTGAGAGTGATCGCGCGGAGCAGGCTCGAACTCTTCTGGAAGAAGTATCGGGACAGCGAGCAACAGCTCAAGTCCTGGTACCATGAAGCGAAGCGAGCAACCTGGCAGACTCCGCAGCACATCAAGGCTCAGTATCGCAGCGCGAGCATTCTCAAAGGGCGACGAGTCGTCTTCAACATTTGCGGGAATAAGTACCGGCTCGTCTGCGAGGTTTTATTCGGCCAAGGCATCCTGTTCATCAAGTTCATCGGAACACATAAGCAGTACGATGCCATAAACGCGGAGACCTACGATGAGCAAACTGAAGGTAATAAAGACAGCAGCTGAGTATTCGGCTGCTATTGAACATTTCGAAGCTCTCCTCGGTGCTCAGCCGGACCAACCCGAGTACGATGAAAGGGATGTCCTGGCCGTGCTCATTGAGCGTTACGAGGATGAGCATTTCCCCATCGATATGCCCGATCCCGTGGAAGCCATAAAGTTCCGAATGGAACAGTCGGGACTTTCGCAGAAGGACCTGGTTCCATTTCTCGGTTCGCGTTCCAAGGTCTCAGAGGTGCTCTCCGGCAAACGTGAGCTTTCACTCTCCATGATCCGGTTGCTCAACAAGCACGTCGGAATTCCGGCTGACGTTCTCATCAGAGAGCCCCAGGAGCCTCTTCCAAAAGGCCTGGCCGATATGGATTTTGCCCGGTTCCCTGTGCGGGAGATGGAAGAGAGAGGCGCTTTTCGCGGTTTCGCCGCTGGGCAAGGAGATATTGGAGAGCAAGCCGAGGAAGCAATCCGTTGGCTAATTGGCCGTGTTGGGGGATTCTCCGCGGTGCCGCAGTTTGCTCTGCGCAAAAACGATGGAATGCGGCTGAATGCCAAACTCAATCGCTACGCGATGCTCGGCTGGGGTCTCCAAGTGCTCCAGAAGGCCTCGGAAATCAGCACTCCTCGGCGGTTCACCGCTGAATGCCTCTCCGAAAGGTTCATCGAAACACTTGTCTCCCTGAGTGTTCTGGACGATGGTCCGCGTCATGCCCGCGACTACCTCAACAAGGCAGGCATAGTCATGATTGCCCTGCAACACCTTGCGCATACGTATCTCGACGGAGCCGTGTTTCTCAGGCAAGGCGGAAGCCCTGTCATCGCCCTGACCCTGCGCTATGATCGGCTGGACAATTTCTGGTTCGTGCTGCTCCACGAGCTTGGACACCTCAAGCTCGGACACATTTCGGCTGAAAGCTCCTGGATAGCAGACGATCTCGATCTGACAGACTCGGATTCTTCGCAGGAACGTGATGCTGACGATTTCGCGGCAAAAGCACTTCTGCCAGAAGACTTCGACCTGGACAAACGCGAAGCGCTATCCGCGGCAGAAGTCGTCGACTATGCCCATGCGCATGGCGTTCACCCGGCAGTTGTAGCGGGCCGTATCCAGCACGCAAGGAAAGATTTCCGGACTTTCGCCAATCTCGTCGGACGGGGCGAGGTGCGCAGGCATTTCTGAACCAGGTTCTTGTGACGCTTGACTCGACGGCGATCACGGCGGAGACTGCGCTGCGCCTCTCCAAGTGCTTTGGCAATTCTGCGGAGTTCTGGCTCGGCCTGCAGAATGACTACGACCTTGAAGAGAGCAGGATTGCCTTGAGGAAAGAGATGGAATCGATAAAAGCCTTGTCTGACACCAAGGCAGCAAACGGATAGCTGGCGGTCAAGCGGGAATGCCCAGATAAACTTCGTTGGCCCATGGATATCCATGCACCATATCCGGCGTTTGAGCTATGAGGCTCGTTCTTTCTTAGATCGAGTCGTTGGGCGTGCCGCTTGCGTGCCGACTGCTTCAACAATCACTAATCGTGGCGTGACCGCGGCGCGGCTTCCGAACAGAGTGGCCTATTGGGGCTTTGCTTGCCCTCCCCCAGACCACGGTTCCATTGGGGCTCCCGTCTCCCTAATGATCGCCCTCAGAGTCCCCTTGGCGATCTCTTTGTGATTCGGAACGGTGACACGGCGAAAAGGAGGCAAACGCCGCCTCGCCCTCGGGTGCAGGCAGGGGCGCGCTTCCGAGGATTCCGCGTCCGCGCAAAATCGGATACACCAAAAAGACATTCCGCACGTCGATATGACTGAACGTCATGGAGAATGATCTTGTGATGCAAACAAGCGATGCGCACCGCCGGGTTGAGCAGGCCTACAGGAGCGAGAAACCGCGCCTCCTGGCCCGCCTGCGGGCCGCCGGACGCACCCTGGAGGAAGCGGAGGATATCATCCATGACGTGTACGCTGAGACCATGGAGCGACTGCACCTGGTCCCCAACATCCGCAACCTGCCCGCCTGGATCAATTCGCTGTTTTCGCGGCGGTTGATAGACAACTGGCGGCACCAGCGGGTGAAGGAAGCGTCGGGTGAAACCGACGTGACCGAGGAGACGCTGCGGGAGATCATCGCCGGCGCCGGCTTTGATCCCCAGGACGGGTTCGTGCGGGAAAGCCTGATGGATGCTGTGAATGACGCCATCAGCGTGCTCCCCCCGGCCCAGCGCAAGGTGGTGGAGGCACAGGTCTTCGGCGGCAAGAGTTTCCGGGAGATCGCGGAGGCAACGGGGGAAAGCATAGACACGCTGACAGCGCGAAAGCGCTACGCGTTGCGCAACCTCTCCCGGGCCCTGCGGCACTGGATCGACGAATGAGCGAACAACAGAGGAGGAAGGATATGTCTGATCAGGAGAAAGCAAGCGGCATGGCGGCCGAGCAGGAACAGTCCCATTTCGAACAGACGGAGCACAAGGACGGCACGGATGCGTGGTGGGAAAAGCGCAACATCCCCCAGAAAGTCCTCACGGTGATCGGGTTCATCATCCTTGGCGCGGGCCTGCTCTTCCTCTTCGGCTGGGTGGTGATGCTTCTGTGGAACTGGCTGATGCCGGAGATCTTCGGGCTGAAGACGCTCAGCTACTGGCAGGCCTGGGGCGTGCTTGCCCTGAGCTGCATCCTCTTCGGCAGGATCGGCGGGGGCGGAGGAAAAGGCAGCAGGAGCGACCGGAAGCGGAAGCGCAAGCTGCGCAGCTACATCCGGGAGCAAGCCGAGGAAGAAGAGGAAAAGAAGGCGAAGGCCGCCAAAGAATGAGCCGGACGCGGTGGAGCCGGCGTCCAGGGCCCGGGCGGGAGACGCCTGTCCGGGCATCACAAATACTTCTCACTAATTCACGGAGGTATGGAAATGTCAGATAGCGCTGGAAGTCTGTCTCAGGCGAAAACCGCCCGCATGCCGGACATGAAAACCAGACTTTCGACTTTGTGGATATTCGCGATGCTCAATTATCTGTATGCGGACATCGTGACGCTCATGGATCCCGAGGCCCGGAAAATCATACAGTCGGGATCCGTTGGCCCCCTGCAGATCAACCAGGGATTCCTCCTTGGCGCCGCGATACTGATGGAGACGGCGATAGCCATGGTTCTCCTGTCCAGAGTATTGAAATACCGGGCCAACCGCTGGGCGAATGTCATAGCGGGAATCATACACACGGCGGCGATGTCATTGTCCCTGCTGACATCGACACCGGCTCCCTACTACATCTTCTTCGCCGCCATGGAGATCCCCTGCACACTGTTCATCATCTGGCTCGCCCTGAGGTGGAAGCCGGACGCTGCGCCTGCGGCAGCGGCCTGAGGAGGATGTATGAGCGTGAAATCCCTCGTCATCGTGTACTCCTATCATCATGGCAATACGGCCAGAATAGCCCGCGCAATGGCGGATGCCCTGGGCGCGGAGGTGAAAACCCTGGGTGATGTCCGCCCCGAAGAGCTCCGGGGATATGAGCTGGTCGGCTTCGGCTCCGGGATCGACAGCAGCAGGCATTACAAGCCTCTCCTTGATCTTGCCGATGCGCTGCCGCAAGCCGCGGGCAGGAGGGCGTTCATCTTTTCCACCTGCGGGATTCCCGCCTCCATTTTCGGGAAGCGATACATCGAGAACTATGCCGAAGAAAGCCACGCGGCTCTCCGGAAGAAGCTTATGTCCAAGGGCTACACGGTTGCCGGGGAATTCAATTGCGCAGGATTCAATACGAACAGCTTCCTCAAGTATTTCGGCGGCGTGAACAAGGGCAGGCCGGATGCCGGGGACCTCGAACATGCCGCAGCATTTGCGCGGAACCTGAAGGCGAGGGCCGGCAATAATCCCGGGAAACAGTCGTCTCCTCCTGGATAGATCTGCTTGACAATGCGCCCCTCCGCCCGCTCTGGACACGGGTCGAGACGTTGTTGCGCTGTCTCTCCTTTTCGGACCGATGTGCCCTTGACACGCCTTGAGTGTCGTGGACGTCTTGTAAATTCTGCGATAGAATCGTAGAATTTGCAACATGTGGGTTCCCCGTCTTATGGAAGGCCTCCTCAGCGGCAGGGCGGCACAACGCCCCGTGGTGGTGTTAACAGGGGCACGACAGACCGGAAAAACAAGCCTCGTGCGACGAGCATTCAGCTCCTACGAATACGTGTCACTTGATCTGCCGAGCGAGGCAGAGCAGGCGGAACACGACCCTGTGTCGTTTCTCGCCCGCCACCAGCCGCCCGTCATCGTGGATGAAGTGCAATACGCTCCCGGCCTGTTCCGCCATCTCAAGGCAGCCGTCGATAGGCATCGGGGGACCAACGGGCAATACATCCTGACGGGTTCGCAGAAACTCGTCCTGATGAAGGCAGTCTCCGAATCGCTGGCGGGGCGCGCGGATATCCTCGAGCTCGAGACCCTGTCCTGGCTTGAAGTGCGCGCCGCATCCTCCAACGCGGGCGTCATGGAGTTCCTTAGCCAGGGGAGGGTTCCCCGAGCTGTATGAAAAACCGGAACTCGATGCCCAGGCGTTCCATCGGTCCTACCTGGCGACATATCTTGAACGGGACTTGCGGCAACTCCTGCAGGTGTCGAGCTTGCGCGATTTCGAGCGTTTCATCCGCGCCTGCGCGCTGCGTAGCGGCCAACTCCTCAACCGTGCCGATCTGGCCCGAGATGTCGGCATCAGCGGTTCCACGGCGGCCGCCTGGCTCGGGGTCCTCCAGGCATCAGGACAGGTGGTGCTGCTGGAGCCGTGGTTCTCCAACCGAACCAAGACTCTTGTGAAATCCCCTAAGCTCTACCTTGGCGACACGGGCCTGTGCTGCTTCCTGGCGGGTATCCGATCGCTCGCCGACCTTCGGGAATCTCCGATGGCGGGCGCTCTGTGGGAGACGCTCGTTTTCGGCGAATTGCGACGGCTCCAGGTCAACAGGAGGGGCGGCTGGGAACTCCATTTCTGGCGTGACCGCAACAAGGAGGTCGACTTCCTGTTCCATCATGGAGGTGTTTTCGAGCTCGCGGATGCCAAGTGGACGGAGCTGCCGGTTGCGAAAGACGCCGTGGTGCTCCAGCAGGTGGCCGATGAAATCGGCAAGGTCAAGCGGGCGGCCCTGATTTGCCGCGCTGCTAATCCCTACCCGATCACCAGACTGGTGCATGCGTTGCCGCTTGAAGCCCTTCCTGACGAATGGGCATGAGGCAATCGATGAAGGCAGATCACCCGGGTCAAAGGTAGTGATAAACGGCCCTGTTTTCCGCACCGGTAGCACGGCGTGCTGCGGGGGTTCCGTCCTCGCTGCGCTCGGACCGCTTCGCGCCCCTTCGCCCGCTCACGCGAAGCGCGCGAAGCGGATGTTGGATGCGGCCAGGTGGCTCTAATGCGCAGGGCATTCGCCGCGAGGTCAATCCACCGGGGTCCGTGTCATCGTTGCGGCGGGCACGAAAGTCGCACCGTAGGATAGTGTGTGCGGATGCGCTGCGGGTCGCGGGTGATGAGAACGAGATCCGACACCGCGGCATGCGCCCCGATAAGGAAATCCGGCAGCGGTGCTGACTTGGGGCCGCCGGACTTGCGGTACTTCATGAAAGCCTTTCCTGCAAGGAACAGTGCCTCACGCGGAAGCTCGCTCCATGTGAGCCCGCTGTCCGCGATTGCTGCCTCGAGATCCTCAATCCTGGAAAAGCCAATCGAGATCTCGGCATACACGATGGGGTCGATGAAGACGGGTCCCTCCCCGAGCGCTTTTTCGAGACGCTTCACCGACCATTCCGCCCACGGGGGTCGGCTGTGAGCACGTCGAGCAGAACCGAGGAATCAGCGAGATAGGAGGCCACTACTCCGCCCTCGTAAGACGGAGGATCTCCTCCGTGGAGAGACGGACATCCGACCTGCCCAAGAGCTTCCGAATAGGGGCCTCGGATCTCTTCTTGGTCCGGAGTAGTATCTTCCCGTCCTCCTCGACGAACTCCACCTCCGCATTGGAGTCAATGCGGTACTTCTTCCTCAGCCGCTGCGGGATCGTCACTTGCCCCTTGCTGGTTACCTTCATGGTAATACTCCTACGGTAATACTACACCGCCCGGCATCCGCGCGCCAAGCACCTTTGTCGCCAGGGCTTTCTGTTGGGTCGCTCGGGGCCGGCTCGTCCCCTCTGAGACCACCTCATGGAAAGCCATGCCGCTTCGCACGTCCGGAAAGGGCGAGCAACCGGTGCCAGCTATCGAAAAGCTGGAGGTGGCTTCGCGGGCCTGGGCCGTAGGCCAGGATGAGGCGGCTACACCGAACATGGGGAAGGTAGGCTCGATTCTTCTAGACGGAGTCGTTGGGCGTGCCCCGCCCGAAGGCAAATGAGCCACCCATGCAGGCGCGGCCTGTGACACCCCTCGGGGCGGGTCGGGCTCTCGGCGCTTCGCTCCTTAGGAGCTCCAGCGCCTGCCGCCTCAGACGTGCTGCGGGGGTTCCGTCCTCGCTCCGCTCGGACCGCTTCGCGCTCCTCCGCCCGCTCACGCTTTATGTGCCGCTAGCGTGTCGACGGCTTCAACTATCACTCTTCGTGGCGTGACCGCGGCGGGGCTTCTGAACAGAGCGGCCTATTGGGGCTTTGCTTGCTCTCCGCCAGACCAGGATTCCATTGGGGCTCCCGCTCTCGATTTATTGCTACAGTAGGGAAGCGAATCTTTCTACAGTAAGCCCCGTCTCTCTAATGATCGCCCTAAGAGGATGTCAGACAATAACTGAATGAATTACTTTGATTTGCGCTGCGGATGGATCGTATAGTTCCAGTCCCCATGGAAGCGGTGATGCTCCAGCTGAATCTTCGACATGAGCTCGTCAGACACTTCTCGTCCTTCAGGATAGCTATGCTTGTCGAGCTCGCTGCGAACACGCAATCCTGCTGCCGTGCGCGTAGATGCTATCAGACTGACGATTACTGCCAAGCTTATCAGGGGTTGACCTCGCCAATTCGTGCTGATGTAGGAGAAAAGGCGGTGCTCGATCTTGTTCCACTTGCTGGTCCCCGGCGGGAAATGACAGACCGTAATCGATAGCCCGGTTCGGTTGGCAAGTTGCTGTAGTTCCCACTTCCACAGTCGAACCCGCGGACCGTTACTCCCGCCCGCATCCGCTGTAATCAGCAGGTCACTCGCGCGAGGGTATATCGGGCGTCCCATCTTGCGCCACCACCGCAGGATCGTGCGGGTAGCGAAACTCGCCGTGTCATGATCGACGCCCACGCTCACCCACCCGGTGTTGCGGGTCAGGTCATAGACGCCGTAGGGGATCGCCTTACCTTTCTCCGGGATGAGGAAGTCGTGGACTCGTACCAACTCCGGAGTGTCTTTCGGGCGCCACTGTTTTCCGGTGTTTTTGAAGTCCCCCACAAGCTCCTTTTTCTTTGTGTCCACGGAGATCACCGGCTGCCCATCGGCCTGCAGCCTAAGCACTTGGCGATTGATATAACGGAATTGCTCATCGCGGTCTGGATGATTGGTGCCTTCACGGGTCTTTCGGTTGGCTTGCAGACTGTAGCCGGCCCCTGACAGAAGCTCCGCCACCAGTTGGTGACTCACGGTATGCCCCCGACCCTTCAGATGCGTTGCCAGCAGTCTCACGCTTTTAGAAGTCCAGCGCAATGGAGATTCAGGGTCACCCGAGGCCGTTGGGTCCACCAGAGCCTCCAAATCGGCCACAAGACTCGGATCCTTCTCCTGCGACCTCTTCCGTCCTCCGCCTCGATGGCGCACATGTCCGGACTCCGCGCTTTCTCCCGACGTCAGTTCATGCAAGCCCCGCACAATCGTGGAATAGGAGATCTTGGTGGCGCGCGATACCAAAGCAATCCCACCGCGGCCTGCCTCTCGCGCTTCGGTTGCGGCCCAAATTCGTCG
This sequence comes from uncultured Spirochaetota bacterium, assembly GCA_963820435.1. Lineage (GTDB taxonomy): Bacteria > Spirochaetota > Spirochaetia > SZUA-6 > Fen-1364 > Fen-1364. Next base: position 252,616 of record CAWGAC010000009.1, read on the forward strand.
CGCCCGCTCGTTCAGCGCAGGGGCCAGGGATTTGTACTTTGCTCTGAGACGTTTCTCATCCACACGCTGAACATATACTAATCCAAGCAATTCGTCCAGTTATTTCCTGACAATCCCTTAGAGTCCCCATAGCGATCTCTTTGTGATTCGGAACGGTGACACGGCGAAAGGGAGGCAAATGTTGGCGCAGGATCATGTGGCTTCCGGTCTGGTGATCGAGCTCGTATCCAACCTTCTGGAGAGCAGCAACCAGCGACTTCCCCGAAACACGGGGTAGTCTGCTCAGACGTTCACCTCGACAATTTCCTCGCTGATCGAAGGAGGAATGGGATCCCCATGCTTTTTCAGGCTCTCCAAGTATCCTTTGATGGCATCCTGGATATTCTCTAGAGCTAGTTCTCTGGTCCTGCCCTGAGAGATGCATCCCGGAAGGCTGGGACATTCCGCGACAAACTCGCCATCCTCGTCTTCAGTAATAAGAATTCTGTAGCGCAAAAGCTTCTCCCGTCTTTCTTCCAACAGCATACGCTCCTCCACCGACGCCGTCAAGAAACCGCCTCACCCCGTCTGGAAAGATGCAACGCCCGCACAGTCAGAATTCACACACGTTAGTACGGCCAACACTGGCCTGACGCTTGAAATCATCCTGGGAAGAACTGCGATTCGGAGCGCTTTCGGGAAGAAGAAGCCCTACATCTCGGCTGGTTTCTAGAGCGGAGGGCGCTTCTTTCCATATTGAAGCTAGTACGGTCTCCGCACCGCACGGGTGAAGACTTCTGTGTCCCTCGATAGTTATGTTTGACAATAGTATCGTCCTATGATAGTATTCAAATATGATTCGTTCCTTTGGAACGAAGGATGCGAGTGGTATATGGAACGGTTTCCAAGTGCGGCGGTACCCAAGAGAGCTGCAAGTCCTTGCCAGGCGGAAGCTGCGAATGCTCGACAATGCATCCCAGCTGACAGACCTGATGATACCCCCTGGGAATCGCCTGGAAGCCTTAAAGGGAGACCGAAAAGGACAGCACAGCATCCGGGTGAATGATCAGGTCCGTATCTATTTTGTCTGGAAGGATGGTGATTGTTATGAGGTCGAGATCATCGACTATCACTCATAGGCGAGTGAACGCGGCGCGACTTCCGAACGTACATCCGGGGGAAGTCCTTCTCGAAGAGTTTCTCAAGCCGATGGGTATCAGTGCCTATAGACTGGCCAAAGAAACTGCGCTGTCGCAGACGCGCGTCTCCGAAATCATCCGTGGGAAGAGAAGCATCACTGCGGAAACTGCGCTGCGCCTCTCCAGGTACTTTGGCAATTCAGCAGAGTTCTGGCTCGGCCTGCAGAATGACTACGACCTTGAAGAGAGCAGGATTGGCTTGAGGAAAGAGCTGGAATCGATAAGAACCTTGTCTGACCCCGGAGCAGCAAACAGCTAAGGGCGGTCACCCACAACGATTACCAGGACGATGATCCTGACGATCATGACCATCATGAACATGACGACGATGAGGATGATAGCGATGATGACTACAGTAGCGTGTTGAAAGCAGGATTGGTCAGTCCTGCATGAGTCGCATCTTCGAATAGAGCGGTTCGAGCCTCGTCTTGATGATGTCAAGGATCGACGAGAGCGCGAGGTCTCCCAGCTTTGAGCGGCGAGTGAAGCCTTTCCAGAGCAGCTCGGTCCTCTCTGAATCCGCCAACTCGCGGGAGAAGACAGCTGGGCCCTCCGGCATGGCAGTTCTCCTTCGCACAAAAGTGGCGCGGAGTGCAGATAGAATTTCCTGATCAGACAGCGGTACATGCTCCAAAATGAACCACAGGTCGTATAGGTCCTTCATCCTACGGGAAGGCTCGGTACAGTCCGGAATACGATCCAGGTTGACATCGGCTTTGAGTATGAGCTTTGTTGCGTACGCAGATCCCGCGATCCGCACCAAGAGTCCTTCCTGCATGTAGAGAATGCTTGCATATTGGAAGGTGATACCCCGTTCTTTCGCCTTCTGCGTGAGCCGAGCGCGAATGGACGCCTCGACATTCTTCATACGAGAATCTCCAGTGCCTGGCGAACCGGACCTGAGATGCGGAGCTGCTGGGAATAGTCGAGAAGCTTGGGAATGTTCCGGGATCGGCGCCTGACATATTCGCGCAGAGCAGTGGCCGCGACATCTGTACCGAGGCGCCGTCGAAAGCGAAAGAGATCACAAATTGTTCTTTCTACGTCATAGACGCGGAGGTACCCGCCCTTGCCTGCCCGTTCTACGAGCCCCAGGCTGAAGAAACGGCTTGAGAAGTGATGAACCCGTATAGGAGGGAAATCAGGAATCCGAACCTTCCGACCGGACTTGACCGCGAGGTAGATCTCCGGTGGCTCCCATGTACCGAGCTCATGATACGAAAGCGCTGACCCAAGGCAAAGCACGGAACCAGGAACGGCGAGCAGAGCCTCCACGCGTTCGTCTCTGGTCTTGTTTTCTGGGAGAGCGTAGAGCCCGCGCCTCAGGCGCACAACCCGGCCACCCCGCTCCATTGCTGGCAGGACTGAGGGGTGAATGCCGGCGGCGCGGAGGTCCTTGGACCTGGCGTAGCCGCCTTGTCTCTTGATAATAGAAGCAGCCCGATTCCACACTTGCATGTTTATAGCTATCTTTGAACAAATATACCATACATCACTCTTAAGTATAGTACTTTTGTTCACATTCGCAAACAGCGCCCCGGATAGTCTGCCCACGCTCTGTGAGCTAAAACACGTTCGATTCAGCTTTCTTGCTTCAATCAGGCAGGCAAAGAACGGCAACCCCCTGCCCTCGGGCTGCTTCTAGTCCAGTCCCCCTCCCCCATAGCCGCGAACTCGAGCAGGTTCATCACCACCGGCGTATCCTCCGCTTTGGATTTGGGCGTGCCCCGCCCGAGGAGTCAGGCAGCGATCTACGTGGCAATTCCCCCGTCAGCCTCGGGCGGGTCGCGTGCTCCGCTGCAAGTCCTCGGGCGGAGCCCCGGCCTCCGCACCGCTACCCTCGGCGGCCCGCCGCTAGCGCCGCTCGCAACCGCGCCCTGCGGGCTTTCCGCTTCGCCCGCTCACGCTTACGATACATGTCGTGGCCAGGCCGCATTTGTGAGTTGACGGCGACCGAATCCCTGACGCCGGGCCACCGTGTGGGCAATGTTTAGGAAGCTTGACTCTCTTCTACCCGGAGGAGTACGGCTCCTGGAGTTGCTTCAAGAGGATGTCCAGCTCGTGTCGAGGCAGACGAGGGTTGATCACCTTCAATCGCTCCAACCCCGCCCGGACATGGCCTCTGGAAGCTAGTCCGCTTTCTGCAAGCCTCCGAAGCAACCACAACGTCCCATGACATTCGAGGTTCACCTTCAAGGCGTAGCGTCGGACATGAGAGTCGTTTGTCAGTATGGTCGCCCGGTTCATTTGGCCCAGGATCAATACAGCGCAATCCGGGATTGAAAGGGCCCTCAACTCCGACGAAAGGTCTGCGATCATCGCGATTTGCTCGGCGTTCGCCTGAAGGACGGTCAGTTCGCCTCGACTCACCAGCAACTCGATGACGGCAATCTGCGCCGGCCTCGTCACCTCGTTCAGCACGATGTCAGGGACGACGAGCTGAATGGGCAGTCTCGTCGCTTGCTCCAGGAGTCCGACGTCGACAAGATCGACGAGAATATTGGCGTCACTTATCGCGAGCTGCATCCGCCCCGCTCAACCGATGTCGCAGATCGTCCAGGCTGAGCATGGAAAGAGAAGCAGCCTTGCTGAGGCTGATTGCATCCTCGGCGATTGCCCGAAAGAGAAGCCGTTCAAACCGCAGGGGGCGCTCCGTCCCCGGAAACTCGCCGGGCTCATTTTTCCTCCATCCGCGAGTTCCGAAATCACGGAGCGCCGCCCCGTAGCCGGCGTCGGAGAGCAATCCAAGAAGGTGAGACCGGTACAGGATTGCCTGCATCGATATCCCGTACTTTTCCTTGATCTGGAGCAACTCAGGAGGCGTGATTACGCGCCGAGCGCTCTCGGCAAGCTCCGATCGCAGAGCGGCCGCAGGCAGAAGAAACTCCGAAGCGAACAGCTGGCAGTGCCTCTCATCATCCTTGTCATCACGGTGGCCGTCCGCCCAGAACAGGATGTGGGCAAGCTCATGGAGCATGGTGAAGCGAAGCCGGTCTTTGGGGCGTCGCTCATCAATGGCAATGAAAGGCTCATCCCCGCGAAAACCCGACAACCCGTCAAAGTCCTTGAAGCCGCTTACGGCTACCAACCGTATCCCCCTGTCTTCAAGAAGCTGGGACACGCTCGGCACGGCAATGGTTTCCCCCACGCCCCAGTCCTTACGAAGCTCGCGGGCCGAGAATAACGCCGCATCCGCGGTCCTGAGGCCGGTATGGCGTGCCGGAGCCGAAAACTCGGACTTGATTCCGAGGAGTTCCTCGAGCTCCAGGTAGCGTTCGAGACTGTCACTAACCCTCTCGGTAATTCCTGAAAGGGACTTCGCGGGCATCGAGGCGCGCTTCCGGTAGCGGACACGCAGGGGTGCGGGCAAGGTTTCCCTGAAAAAATAATCTACAGGAACCTGCAGGGCCTGCGCCGCGGAAATAAGCGTCGTACTGCTCTGCGGCCGCATGATGTCCTTCTCGTACTTGCTTATTGACTGCTTGGTCACACCCATCCGTGCAGCCAACTCCTCCTGCGACAAGCCAGCCATCCTGCGGGCTGCCCGGACTCTTTCTCCGAACGACATTTGGTTTCCGCCTCTGTTGACAAATATACATCTATTTGAATTTTTGTCAACCTCGATCCCGGCGCTCCCACGCCCGGTCGCGTGGGCATGGCGGCTCCGCACTCATATCACGGGCGAGAGAGCTTCCTTGCTTCAATTAGTCGGCCTTGCGCTTTGGCGACCTGCTATCCTCTAGGCACCGCGTAGATGATCCCGATGACCTGGAGTGTGCGGGTAACCGCGTCCGCGGCCACGTCCCGCTACGGCTGCGCCCCTGCGATTCCAAGTGCCCCGCCCCCGCGCGCCTGGCCAGATTCCCGTCGCTGAGCGATTCCACCAATTCTGAACAGCCTGTCTAGACCTCTAGAAGTGAGGCTCTTTCTTTCCATATGAACGCGAACATGAGCATGATCTCGATGTTCCAGCAGCAGGAAGGTTCTCCAGAAACGCGATGGTCCCATGCTCAGGCACGGCCTGCGGGAGCTGGACGGGACACGGATCATCCTGCCCGTTCGGCCGATCGACCGCCTGGATCCGGACCGGCTGGCGCGACGCTTCGGGAGGTGGCAGAAGGCGAGCTGAGTATCGCGCAGGCGTAGTGAGAGGAAGCTGGGCGTGCCCCGCTGCAACTCTTCGGGGCGCGGGGTCTGCACGGGCATTAGGTGCCGCACCATGGTTGCTCAGCGGCCGTCCGTTGCGCGCCCCTGCGGGCTTTCCGCTTCGCCCGCTTTGTCTACGGCCAGCCGAAGAATATTACGATGGCCTCAAGGATCATTCGTGATGCGGTCGAGGCCCAATTGATCATCCCGTTTGAGACCAATGCCCCACCAAAGCTCATGCGATACGTCCCATCTTGGGCGAAGGGAGACGACGCTACTTGATTTACAACTCGCCCGATTGATCCATCCGACTCCTTTTGTATCCCAATTCGATACCCTCAATAGGATTCCAAGATTGCTCGGTACTTGACGGGTACTTGACTCGAAGGTGAGAAGGCAGCGCGGGTGGCTGACCGGTAGGATAATCGGCGGTTATCGACACAAAGGCCCAATTCCCTGGGGCCTTTGCGATTTAAGCGACACCGTCAGGAGTAAGAGAATGCCCTATCTCTTGACGGCCTTCATCCGGATTTCCGCGAGATGCATATCCCTCTCGTGGAGGCGATCCATGATGCGAACCTTTTCAGACACTGGAAGCGATGCGTTCTTGGCGCGCTTGTCCTGCTTGTTCTTCAGAAGAGCGGAAAAATCAGCTATATGCTTTGTTTCCATTTTTGCCAATCCTCATATCTTGCGACAAGCCCATGGCGACCAAGGATATCCCTGAACTTGCCGAGGTCCATCTTTCCCGAACTCATAAACCCATCCAGCCTGAGCTTGTCCTTACCTCGCCCCACTTCAAGGGCTATTGCCGCCAAATGCTCCAGACTGAATACCCTTATGCTAACTCCATCATCATCAAATTCCCTGGCACCGTCAAGAGCCTCCTCGACCAAGCGGCTGTTCGCTGGCAAGAATTGCAGGGGCCACCCCGCATAAACGATATGCTCACCCTTGACAGTGGCGCCCTTTGCCGTCAGATAGTCGTAGATTGGCTGCAAGCTGAGAATTGCTTTCCCTGGATAGGGTTTTGGCGTAACAAAAATGTCAACGTCCATGGTGCTTGTGGGCTCGGTGTAGAATATTGCAGCTACCGCGCCCCCGACTGCATAGTTCTCTATAATGCCGTCCCGCGTCATTTCGTTGATGACAGAGAAGACTCGCCTCATGTCGCTTGTAGTCGATTCTTTTGTCATAGGCCCCAGTCCTTCAAATATACTAATCCTGGTAGAAAAATCGCAACCCCAGTCTTTCTCTCATTCCCCATGGCATACTTTTGCCACATATCGTCAACACAATCTCCAAAGTCCGACGCACCACGATGTTCCGAAAAGCTGGCAGATCATTCGTGGGGACGCAATCCCTTCCATCCCATCATGGACCCGGCCATGCCGACCTGAGACCCGAGGCGGATCCTGCAGATGTACAGTGTGCCGACTGGGGCATACCGAGCCTCTCGATGCCGGCCCCGCGGGTCCTCGGGCGGGTCGGGTGCTCCGCTCCAACTCCTCGGGGGGCGCGCGGCCGACAGTGGCGTTCAGTTCAGCGCCCTGCACACCAGCCTGCCCTCCCCTCGCACCCTGCGGGGTTTCCGCTGCGCCCCTTTTGTAAGCTGTGGAGGTGTAGAATCCCCTCGTGGATGCTGCTGCATGGGGCAGGATTGGCAGAGCTTCCTCATCTGCTGATCCCGTCAAAGAAGACATGAGGCTTCTGAAACCTGCGGCAGCCATCCGGTACACAGTGAATGACGGCTGGCTTGTTGCGAAGGGAACAAATCTGCGCGCTGCCGGAGCGTATCAGCAGTTCTTTGGATTGAGCGCGGGAATTGTTCGGTCGAGACACTACAGTGGTGCTGACTACTCCGCGGGCGATATGCGGATCAGGGAATGCGCCTCCCGAAGAGTTGGTCCTGGCAATCCTACTACATGGCGGTTCGTTGGGACGAACCATCACCTGGAGAAGGTTGTGAGAGATCTCGCCACGCAGCTCGGGACCTGAGAAATGTCGTTACCAGCCTGGCTACATCATCCGTAGTCACACGAAGAACGAGCGAACGGTAGAGCTTGGACCTTTCCCTTCGTAAGGATCTGCCGTGCATGCCAAGTTCTCTCAAGATAGTAAGAACTTCATCTCGCCAGAGAAGCCTGGCGAGTGCAATCGAGCTTCTCTTGGGGTTCGGAGAGCCCCTCCGCACCGTTCGAAGTCGCAGGCCACCCTGGGGACCCCTGTAGACTCGGATGATCCCCCACCAGTGAGGCACCATCGCCGCTGCCCGATCAAGGTGGCGATCAGTGGCGACCACATGAGCGTATTCGAAAACGCGGTTGTAACCGGTAATTTGCCTCGCCAGCCGCGAAAGTGAGTCCTGGTCGCTCTTGATCTCGTACCCTGTCATTCGACGGTTGATCACCGCGATGTCCGCCCTTAGCTTTCCGTGATCAATGCCTAGCCCGGATTTCTCATACTCCGACTATGAAAAGGCCTTTCGCTCCGGTATAGTTGTCGTGCCAACAACAACTTACGCCACGAGAGAAAGGCCAAACGATGCAGACAGACTGTACGCCGAACCTGTTTGGTTTTCAAGACCTCGGATCCAGAAGGGTAGTCGCTGGCTTTGATGGGGGAATGATCAGTTCCGATGCCGGGGGATTGCTCCTTCGCGAAGTCGCCATGACTACGGATCTCGTACGTCAGTTTTCCTGCTGCTTTCTGGATTACCGCAATCAGCGTTTCGTCGAGCATAGCGTGCAAGAACTGGTCAGTCAGAAAGTTCTGGGTCTGTGCCTGGGATATGAAGATGTTGTCGACCATGACATGCTGCGCTTCGATCCGCTGTTTGCCACGCTGTGTGGCAAGCAAGATCCCAGCGGTGAAAGCCGCACCCACGCGCGGGACAAGGGCAAGGCCTGTGCCGGCAAAAGCACGCTGAATCGGCTGGAGACCTGCGAAGGGTTCTGGCAAACCGACGGGGCCAAGAAAATCGTGGCAGACACCCGGCGGATCGAGCAGTTTTTCGTGAAAGCATTCCTGAACAATCATCCCGGTCGGCCGAAGCGGATCGTGCTGGATCTGGACGTGACGGACAACGAGCTGCATGGCAAACAGGAGGGACGGTTCTTCCACGGCCACTACGACTGCTACTGCTACCTGCCGCTGTATATCTACTGCGGTGACGATCTGTTGTGCGCGAGGCTTCGCAGCGCCGATGTGGATCCCGCCGAAGGGGTAACGGAGGAGTTGGATCGGATCGTGGGGTTGATCCGCAATCGGTGGAAGCACGTCGAGATCATTATTCGGGGCGACAGCGGCTTCTGCCGCGAAGAGTTGATGCGCTGGTGCGAAGAGCATGGAGTGTTCTATATCATTGGCCTGGCGAGAAATACGCGCCTTGTCGCACGAATCAAGAAGCACCTGCACCGTAGCTGCGCTCGAGCACGCCCGAACAGGCTTGCCCGCCCGCGGTACCTGAGCTTCTACTATCGAACCCGAAGGAGCTGGAGCAGAAACCGCCGCGTCATCGCGAAGGCCGAGTACACCGAAGGCAAGGAGAATCCACGCTTCATCGTGACCAATCTCCCGCGCGAACTGCGGTACTCCGCGCAGGAGCTGTACGAGGATCTGTACTGCCCCCGCGGCGAGATGGAAAACCGCATCAAGGAGCAACAGCTGTACCTGTTCGCGGACCGCAGCTCCTGCATGAAGATGACAGCCAACCAGTTGCGGCTTTGGTTCTCGGCGATGGGCTATGTGCTGATGAACGAGCTGCGGCGCCGAGCGCTGCGCGGCACCGAGCTTGCCGAGGCCACCTGCCAGACGATCAGGCTGAAGCTGTTCAAGATTGGTGGCTTGGTACGGGTGAGCGTTCGACGGGTCGCAGTGAGCCTGTCAACCGGCTATCCGTATCGGGAACTGTTCATGGCCGCCTATCGTGCACTCCGGGGTCCACACCCGCTTCAGTGCTGATAGCGAGCCGACCGAGGTTGGAAAAATGGACGCGATGGGGAACGTCTGTCCC
>CAWGAC010000010.1:0-58022 GCA_963820435.1 uncultured Spirochaetota bacterium
AAGGTCGTTGACTTGCAGCAGGAGGCTCTGATTTATGTCTCGCGCAGAACTATCCGGCGCAGGCGGTGACCCAGCGCGTTGAGAGAATAGGCCGTGAGAAAGACGGCCAACCCGGGGAAAACCGCCGGCCACCATTTGCCAAAGATGATGAAGCTCGTCCCAGACTGATCATGGAGCCCCACTCGGGTTGCGGGACCCGTACGCCCAGACCGATGAAGCTGAGTCCCGCAACCATTTGGACGGCGTAGGCGCAGCTGAGGGAGAACTGCGAAAATACCGGGACAAGAGTATTAGGAATGATGTGACGGCCGACCAGCGAAAGGGTGGAATGCCCGCCGCACCGGGCTGCAAAAACGAAATCGCTTTCCTGCAGCGGCAGAGTCACGTGCGCACCATCTTCAGGTAGACCGGGACATTGAGGAACGCGAGAATCAGGGTGAGGTTGACCAGGTTGTTGCCCGCAGCGGCAATGACCGCCATTGCGAAGATAATCGGGGGGAAGGCCTGCATGATTTCAGTGATCCGCATCATGACTTCGTCGAACCGGCCCCGCACGAAACCAGAGAAAGCGCCCAGGGCATGCCCACTAGAAATCCCAAGCAGCACCGAGGTGATTGCCACCGAGAGATCAATTCGCGCGGCGTACAAGACGCGAGAAAAAATATCCATGCCGTAGGGATCAGCGCCAAACCAATGTCGCGCCAAGGGGGGAGGAGCTTCTCCGCAGGGACAGGGGTGGTCGGATCGTGAGGAGCCAGCAGCGGCGCGAAAATGGCGCAGAGAACCAGAACACTGAGGATGAGCACGGGCGGCGATAACAGCCACTGTCGAGTGTGCCCGGCGAACCGTCCGGCTCCGCTTTTTTCAACCGGAGTGGCACTGCTCCATCAATCATCATGCTTCTCCCGATGGAATGGCTTACTGGGCCCGAATCCGCGGATCCACCGCGAAGGTGATGAGGTCAGCGACCAGATAGGCCAACGCGTAGAATAGCGCGCTCAAGAAGACCACGCCCAGGATGGGCTCGTAATCCAGTTGGTACATGGAGTTCACTGCATAGAGTCCAACGCCAGGCCAGGCAAAGACCGTCTCAACCAGGACCGTGCTGCTCATAAGGAAGCCGAAGGTCATCGCCAGCATCGTGACGACGGGAACAATGCGTTCCTTACGGCGTAGCGGAAGTAGATGGTCCGCGAGGGCATGCCATAGGCGCGCGCCGTGCGGATATAGTCACTGGACAGAATCTGCATCAGCGTATTCCGAGTGATCTGGATCGTGGAGGGGACGGCGACCAAAGCCAAGGTGATGCCGGGAAGCACCAAGTGCCCCAAGGCTGAGAGCAGCGCCGCCCAGTTGCCAGCCAGGAGGCTGTCCACGACGAAGCCCCGTCACCTGAGACGGTGAATGAATGCCAGGCGACAATCGACCCAGAGGCACGGGAGCCCACTTCAGCAGAAAGAAAAAAACATAGATCCAGGATCAATCCGATCCAGAAGTCGGGAATACTGACCCCCAGCCGTGTGATGAACTCGCTGGCCGATCGACCGCTCCCCCCGGCCGAGCATCGCGGAGAAAACCCCGAGGGATATCCCTCCTACCAAGATTAGAAGCATGGCAGCCGTAACCAGCTCCAAAGTCGCAGGAAGGCGAAGCTTTATTTCGACCAGGACAGGGCGTTGCGTCACCGGGAAATCCCCAAATCGCCCCGCGCGACTGCCATCAAGTAGCGAAGGTACTGCTCGGGGAGCGGGCGATCGAGACCCATCTGGTGGACCATGTTATCGATGATTTCCTTGTCGACCTGCTGTCCCACCAGAAGGTACACGGGTTGCCAAGGAGGCGTGTGACGGCGAAGGTGATGGTCGCGACTCCCAGGAGGACGAGCAGTATCGCCAAAAGCCTTTTCCCTATATAGATTGCAGACGCAATGGCCAAATTGCCATCCGTCGGTACTCCTGTCGAGCCGCATTCCCCCCTTCAGGAGGTGATGTCACGTGCGCGTACGCATCACTATAGGAGAAGTTGGACGCTTTTTGAAGATGCACAGTTCGATAAATCAAGGCGAACGCAGCTGAGGCTTCGCGCCCGAAGAGTGTCAGCTCAATCGGCTGGCGCCCGCAAAAGCTACGGCGCACAAGCCGCGCTGCGTTCCTCCCCGATCCGAAACGGAGAACTACTCCTTACGTTGCAGCGTGTAGAACCACAGCAAGCTGTCGGGGAGATGCACGTAGCCTGCGATGTCATCGCGCATCGCCAGGTCCAAGTTGATCTCGCCGAGCATCAGCGTGGGGGCGTCTTCGATGATTATCTGCTGCATGGTCTTTGTCAGCTCGTTTTTCTGGCCAGATCTTCGGGCTTCCAGATCGCCGCCGCCTTGTAGATCGCATCGTCAGCCTTCGGGTTTGCGTAATTCATCCAGTTGATCGCGTTGTCGGACGTGTAGAACGCAAATCCCGTATAAGCGGCGTCGTCCACGTACCAGAGCAATTCCCGCATCCAGGCCTGGTGGTTCTCTATGTCCAGACGCTCTGCGAAGATTGCGGCGGTCTGTTTGTCAATTGTCACGTTGACCCCGATCTGCTTGAAGGTGCTCTGGAGCAGGATCGCCAACTCCTCGACCACCCGGACTCCCGTGGGAATATCCAGCGTGAAGTTGAAGCCTTTCGCCATGCCTGCCTGGGCCAGCAGCTGTTTGGCTTTGTCTAAATAATTTGTACTGATATGGCCACAGGCCGGGAACGAAACCGTTCCCTTTCACCGCGACCGTACTCTGCGACTTAAGGGCGCGTCCGCGGAACACATCCTTGACGATCGTGTCATAGGGCACGGCATAGGGACAGCGCCTGCCGGACCAGTTTGTTGTCGAAGGGCGCTATCTTGTTGTTCATGCCCATATGATACTGGTCGCGCGTAGGGACGGAAAGGACTTTCAGACCAGGCGCACTACGTAGCTGGGCAATTTCGTCCGGGCTCAGGGTCTCGCGCAATATCTACCGCGCCCTGCTTCAAAAGCAGCACACGGTCGGCGGAAGAGGGTACCACTTTCAACACGACCGTGTCGAAGTAAGGCGCGCCCATCCAGTAAGTCTTGTTCGCCTTGAGCACCATCTCCACGTCTGGTCTCCATGAGTTGACATAATACGCACCGCTGGCGGCTTCGTTCCTCGATTTCCACTTCGTGGACCATGGATCGTCGGAAGCGGCGTGTTTTTTCATCTCAACCGAATCAACGGGCGCCGGACAATTGATCTCGGAACAAGTAGAAGAAGAACGGGCTGGGCTTGGAGAAAAAGACCTTGAGCTGGTAGAGTCCCGTCTTTTCCCACCTCTCGATGTTCGCGTTCTTAATGTTCCACAAGTAGCCTGACTTGGTCTTGATGCCGCGATCGTAGTAGTAGATAAAGTCATCCGCTGTCACCGGGTTGCCGGTATGGTTGAACTTAATCCCCTTGCGTACGTTCAGGGTGACGCTCTTGCCATCGGGCGCGAGTGTCCAGGACTCTATAGAGCCCCCTTTGATCACCTTGGGATCATACATCGAGTACCCTTCAGGCAGGGGAGTTCCATCCGTAGAAGAAGAATTTCGTCCTGCGTGCTGTAGTTCACCTCGTTGGAACGCGTGAAGTGCTGAGAAGTCAGGAATCCAGCGTCTCGACGTCGCCTGACATTGCGATGGTGAGGATCCGCTCCTTGGACGCCGCGTCAACGCTCTGCGCTGCCCTCCGGATCCAGCAAAAAGAAAGTTATTGCTAGGAAAACCTAATGAACTGAGAAGGCTCTTTGTCATTACGGTTTCTCCTTTCAAATTTTCCCTAATTATACATCACCTGTCAAGATTTTTATAATGCGCATCACGCTTCCTGGGAGAGCGTTGGTGATTGAGGTGGTGGGTGGCTGTATATTGGATTCCCTGATGAACCCGGGACCGAAAGTTCTTGTCAGAAAATAACTGACCTGACGCAATCTGCGAACGCATCGTGCACATCGCCCATCGGCTGAAGGGTGAGTCGGTGCCAAAGCTTTGTGCTCACCGCAGCGAGACCAAGTCGAAGCTGGCTTGGAGCGCAAAAGTGCCGAAGAACATCCGCAGAGCGAAGGAGGCAATAAAAGGTGCTCGGGGGTGGGCCGTAGATGCGTGCTGGAAATGCTTGCCGTATCCGGGCACCTACCCACGAAGTGCATCGGAGCGCCGCAGCCGTCCAGGAGCGAATATCTCCGGGTGTCAGAGGCCGGGGAGGCCCAAGGATCAAGGGGTAGAGGTCGTTGATTGAAAAAAGCCATCATGATATGGTCAAGACGAGCAGATTGGCAGAGCGAGAAAGTGGCATTTTATTTCGGAACACCTGGCTCTTTTCAGCGAAATACGCAGGAATTACTTGCGCGAGTCTACGGCACGTGATCAGGCAGGAAGGGACCTATGAGGATCGACGTAATCGAGGTGTACCTCGCGAGGATGTCTCTGACCTCCCCCTGGCGGGCGGGTCACGGGGATGAAGCAGCCATCGAATCGGTGTTCGTGAAGATTGTTTCGGGAAAGCTTGCCTGTGGGGTGAATCTACCCCGTTCGCCACCCCCACGTACAGCCCTGAGTGGGCACAGGGGGTGTTTCTTATGGTAAGCCGTTACCTTGCCCCCCTCCTCCTGGGAGATGACATCCATTCAGGAAAGGATCTGCAGGCGCTCCTTTCCCCTGTGAAGGGCAACTATTTCGCAAAAGCGTCCCTGGACCAGGCGTGGTGGGACCTGTACGCGCGGCTTCGGTCCGAGCCGTTGTGGAAGACGCTCGGAGGCAAGACAAGCACCGTGCGGGTCGGCGCCGATTTCGGTGTCAAGGACACCATTGCGGAACTGCTTGCCGCGGTTGAAGGCGCGATGCGCGCAGGGTATCTCCGGGTGAAGCTGAAGTACAGGCCGGGCTGGGCCCTCGAAATAGTCGAGGCGGTCCGTTCCGCCTTCCCCGAAGGGGTCTTCCACATCGACTGCAACAGCACCTATACCCTCTCGGACCTGGCGATGTTCAAGGCCCTCGATGGGCAGCGGCTCGCAATGATCGAGCAACCGCTCATGTACGACGATCTGCTCGATCATGCAGCGCTGCAAAGGGAGATAATACCCCGATCTGCCTGGACGAGAGCGTCACGTCGGCCGCGAAGGCGCGCAAGGCTATCGCGCTCAAGTCGTGCGGGTGGATCAATATCAAGCCGGGCAGGGTGGGTGGCCTCACGAACGCGCTCGAGATCCACGACCTGTGCCTGGAGGCGGGAATGCCCTGCTGGGTCGGCGGAATGCTGGAGTCGTCGTTGGGCGCGCACCAGTGCCTCGCCCTCGCGACACTGCCGAACTTCACCTATCCCAACGACATCTCTCCGAGCGAAAAGTATTACAAAAGCGACCTCAGCGATCCCCCAATCATCCTTTCCGGTATTTCGGAGATCACGGCACCGGATACGCCCGGTTGCGGCGCTGAGCCGAACCCCAGGAGGCTGCGGGAGGCATGCATTGCGCAAGAGATAATCGCGAGATGAGAGACCGTGTATTTTAAATCTTATTTCCTCTCGGCGTCCGAAGGAGTAAGGGGTGCTCTTCTGATCGCCTGGAGAAGAGCGGAAATCTCGAATACTTCAGCGGACGGGCGCCGGTGCTTGCCTTCATCATATCCGTAGCAAGGCTGTAGCAAAAGGGCTTGCCAGTACCATTTTTGCGGGAAGAATGGTACTGGCGTGAGCGATGGCAAGCGAAGCCAAGCCGAGGAGATCATGACCCGCATGCGTGAGCTGCGAAAGAGTAGCAAGGTCCGCATGGGTCCGCGCCCTCACCCTTCGTCATGAGCGGATAGGGCTTGACAGATATGATAGCATTTAATCTAGCATGGCAAGGTAAGGTAGGGTAAGGCGCGGAAAGAATCATTTCCAAAAGCTGATTTCAATATATCTAAAAGTAGATCAACTTGATGCCGCCTGCCTCTCCATGCTGGTTCATTTCCACTCTAAGGGTAGGGAGGAAGTGGACCAGGCTAAGCGAGGGGAAGATTGCCATGCCAAGGGCGGGCAGTGTTACTGTCCGCCCTTCTGTTTTCCATCCCCCGTCCTCCCCCGTCAGTGTTGCCCGCACTGTTTCAGGGGCGGGGATTTTCTTTTTTTCCGAATCTCCCAAAACGATGCGCGTGGCGGGGCAAGGCGCGACTTTCGGGAGGGCTGCGCTAACCCTGGACCACCCCGGAACCTCGACCTTCGCATGTTGACTTTCTCCACTGGTGAGGTAGTCTGGGCCAACAGGAGGAAAGCAATGCGATGGGGAATGTGACAAAATAACATAGACATTTTTTAGTTCGGCCTGATCGTGT
Organism: uncultured Spirochaetota bacterium; assembly: GCA_963820435.1. Taxonomy (GTDB): domain Bacteria; phylum Spirochaetota; class Spirochaetia; order SZUA-6; family Fen-1364; genus Fen-1364. The sequence continues at coordinate 6,344 of CAWGAC010000010.1, forward strand.
AATTCCATTCGCCATGGAACTTATGTGGCTCCAGCACGATCCTGCTTAGCTCCTCCGCTGAAACCTTGATGCCGCGTTGATAACGATTCGTATCCAATCTCACTTTGACAGTGAGGCCTGTCTTCGTGGTCGTGGAGGCAATCAGATTCACAATAGTTTGATAATCCGTTAAGGGACGCCCACGCCAGTTCATGCTGATAAACGAAAACAAGCGATGCTCGATCTTGTTCCACTTGCTCGTTCCCGGAGGGAAGTGGCATACCGTGATCCTCATCTTCTGCTGATTGGCCAGCTTTTGCAGCTCGCGTTTCCACAGGTGCGACCGGTAACCGTTGCTGCCGCCGCTATCGGCGCAGATCAGCAAGCCCTTCGCCTTCGGGTATCGCCTCTTTCCCATCCATCTCCACCACTGCCGAATACTTTCAACAGCAAACTCGGCCGTGTCCGCGTCGACTCCAACGGTGACCCATCCCGTATTGTCGCCAATATCGTAAATCCCGTATGGCACGGCCTTCGGCACCGTGGGATCGGGAAAGTCGTGACTCAATACCTCGACCGCTCGACCCTTCTTCTCCCATTCACGTCCGCTGTTCTTGTAGTTGCCGACAAGCTCCTTCTTCTTGGTATCCACGGAAATGACCGGCTGACTTTCGCGCAAGAATTGCTTGGCCTGTTCATTGATGTAGCGAAACTGCTGATCCCGATCGGGGTGATCCTTCGTACCCTCAGAAGTCTTGCGGTTTGCCTGAAGACTATACTCCTGCTCGTTGAGAATGCGAGCCACCGTCCTATAGCTGACCGAATAGCCAGTTTCTACCAGGCTCTTCTCCACGTTCCTCACGCTTTTGCATGTCCATCGCAGTGGCGACTCCGGATCGCCGCGAGTACCTTCGTCAATAATGTCTTCGATCTTGTTGACCAGCTCGGGACTCTGCTCCCTCAATTTCTTGCGGCCTCCGCCGGGTCTCCTGATACGATCCGAAACATTTCCTTTCGCCAGATCGGCCAGACCATTATAGATCGTCTGACGACTAATGCCGGTGATGCGCGCAACGGTCTGGACTCCACCGCGACCGAACGACTTTGCCTCAGAGGCAGCGAGAACGCGTCTTTGCTTCTCATTCAAGAATGGAAGGATTTCCGCCAGTTTTGTCCGCAGTGCCCGCTCACGTTCTTCCACTCATAAAGTATAGATCATGGAAGAGACAGAAATGTCAATGTTATTTTGTCACAATCCCTAAGCGAGAATGTTCAAGTATTGCAGACGCGGTTAGCGGATGAAATCATGAAGAACCAAAACTTGCAGAGACAAATCGATGGGCAGAAGGAGGAACTTCGCAACCTCCTAATGAGCGTGTTTCAAGCGAAGAAGAGCATAGACCAGGTGGCGGATTTTATCGGCAAACTGACCGGGCGGCCGTACAACCGTGCCGAAAAATATTCTTACGACCCTTAAGCACCCACAGTTTTTCACGCTGTTGGTCATTCCGGAGGACCATATTTAGGACCAATTGCCCTAAAAAGCCTGCCGAGCGCGAGCGAGGGCAAGCGAAGCCTGCGACAGCAATTCCTTTCGGCACGAGAACATGAGCGCGAGCAGGCGAAAGTGAGCGAGGGCGGGCCAGACGCGGACATCGCCTTCTAAGCTGGAGCAGTGGGTTCGATTCCCATCGGGCGCTCAAAAACCCCGAATTTGCAAGGTTATCGGGGAATAACCCATTTATCAACAACTTCCACCGGTTCCCAAAACCGTGGACGCTCACGCTATCCTCGCGGGATGGAGGCCTCCGTCTGGTTCTTGAAGAACAAGACGTGGGGGTAGCGGATCTTTGCCGCTACCGCTACCGAGCCACAAACAAGTTTTCCCCTGTTTTGCTAGCATTTTCGTGTGGGTAGCGGGGTAGCGGCAAAATCAGCGGAATGGAGACACCCTTGATTCCACCTTAACACTCCTCGACTCGCGGTAGCTCCTGGTCTTGATCAATTAGTAGGCAGCGAGTACTATTGACTCATGGGAAAAGCAAGAACTCCCCCGGGTATCTATGCTTCGACTTTCCAAATCAACAACGGCAAGCTTGCTCAATCTATGCGAATGAGCCTCCCCGCCGCCTTGGTGCGCTCTCTCGGACTGATCAAAGGAATGACTGCCTATATCAAGGTACGTGCTGACGGAACCTTCACTGTCTACCCGAACAAGCCCCCTGATGCTCGAAGGTAACGCTATGAGTGATCCAAGATTGCTCGGCTTAGCAAAACGCAACGTCTGGTGGCTCGCCCCAGAAGAAGCTCTGGAATTCCCGCAGCGGGTCATCGCTAGAATCATGGACATGGGCACATTTGAAGACATCCATGAGCTGATAGGGATTGTGGGCGAAGAAGCCCTGCGACAGGCGCTGCAAAACGCTGAGGCTGGGCAATTTCGACCACGTTCCTGGTCGTACTGGCAATACCTTCTCAATCGGCTTGCCGATGATAGGTTGCCGCCAATGCCGGTGCGGATGGTGTCATGAGTTCGTTCAAGCCACATTTGGAAGTTCTGCCTGAAGCACAGAAAGAAACCTGGCCCGCTCTGGGTTGGACTACTACCAATCGCTTCGTGTTGTACGGAGGAACTGCAATCGCACTACGCTGCGGCCATCGTGCATCTGTCGATTTCGACTTCTTCACCGACCAGCCACTGAATCAGTCGACTATCCACCAGGAACTGCGGAAATCTGGGAATGCTATCCATGTCGTCCAAGACGAGAAAAACTCCCTTACCGTTGCTACCGAGCCCGGAAACGTAAGGCTCTCATTCTTCGGCGGCCTTGAGATGGGGAGGGTCGGCGTACCAACACTGACGGAAGATGGGGTCGTGTTGGTTGCATCCTCGCTTGACCTCTTGGGTACGAAGCTCAAGGTGATCATGCAGCGAGCTGAATCGAAGGACTATTCAGACATCGCTCAGCTCTTGGGCGCCGGACCGAGCCTAATCCAAGGGCTTGGGGCGGCTCGGACGTTGTACGGCTCCGCCTTCGCTCCGGCGGAATGTCTTCGTGCCTTGACGTTCTTTGATGACGGTGATCTGGTCAGGGTAAACGCGGAAACGCGTCACGTTCTGCGAGCGGAAGCCGCGAAGGCATCCAAAGTGTTTCCGATTCCTTCTATGGAGAAGATCAGCAATCAATTGAGTGACGAAGGTGTCGTGCGTAACGCCCATCGTGGTCGAGACGGACTGGAGCTGTGAAAAAGAACAAGACGATCCCACAAGCGGAAAGCAAGAAGTTTGGCTCTTTCCGCAGCCGCAACCAGCACTGAGCACCAAAGAGTGTGGTAAAGGCGGCCATTACCCCTGCCTGAGTTGACAATTGTATATGTTCATCGTATACATTGTGCGTGAGCCTGGCTGACGAGTTATTTGAAAGTCTCGAAGGCTTTCAGTGGGATAAAGGTAATTCCGAAAAGACCTGGGTGAGACATGAGGTATCCCAGACCGAGTGCGAGCAGTTGTTCCTCAATCGACCGATTGTTGTAACTTTTGACGAGGGACATTCCATGCTGGAACGGAGGTTTGTGGCGTTGGGACACGCCGACTCTGGTCGCCAGCTGACTGTTGTTTTCATTCTCCGCGGCTCCTTGCTGCGGGTGATTTCGGGCCGGCCAATGAGCCGGCGAGAACGGGGGATCTATGCCAAGCGAACGCAAACCGGTGCCTGGGTTCAAGTCAGAAGCCGAAGAACGCGCCTTTTGGGAGAAGCATGATACCGCTGATTACTTTGACTGGTCGCGGGCAGAGGTCGTACAGTTTCCGAACCTCAAGCTGTCCACTTCCACAATTTCCCTGCGGCTTCCTGCTCAGCTTCTCGCAGACTTGAAGCGCCTGGCCAACAAGCGCGATGTGCCCTATCAGTCGCTGCTAAAGGTATACCTGGCGGAACGGGTTGCAGCGGAAAGCGCTAAGGCACTTCCCAATCTCTTGCGGCGCTCGAAGTCGCCCTCGCAGTCCAGCAGGCCCAAACGGAGTGCAAAAAAGGGGCTCCCACGATTGAACTGAGAGTGTCAGAGTTTCCGAGCACATCGCTTTGCCCCGTGGATGCTGGCCCGAGGTTGAGGCCCTGTTGAACGCGTATGGCATCGCCCTCTCGGTCGCAGACAAGCGCGAGGAAGGTGCCGCGCTCGATTGCTCCTTCACGGGTACTCTCACCTCGATTCATGAACAAGCTGCCAAGGCTCTGCTGGCTCAGGACATAGGCGTTCTGGTGGCACCTCCGGGAGCGGGCAAGACGGTCATCGGGGCTTTCCTGATCGCCATGCGGCGTCAGAATACGCTCGTTCTTGTTCACCGCAAGCCTCTCCTCGATCAATGGGTCGCACAACTTGCGTTGTTCCTGGGTAAAGAACCGAAAGAAATCGGGCAAATCGGTGCTGGAAAAAACAGACCTACCGGCGAGGTCGACGTTGCCATGATTCAGAGCCTGATTCGCCTTGGCCGCGTAGCTGACCTTGTGGCTGGCTATGGACACATTGTCGTGGATGAATGCCACCACGTCCCTGCCGTTTCGTTCGAGCGCGTCCTTTCTGAAGTGAAGGCGAGGTTTGTCACGGGACTCACTGCAACTCCACGTCGCCGGGACGGTCAGCAGCCGATCCTCCACATGCAACTCGGTCCTGCGCGGTTCGCTGTGGATTCTCGAAACAAGAACACACAACGCCCATTTGTACAATCTCTCATTGTCCGCGAGACCGAGTTCGCGATCAAACAGCAGGCCGAGCGAACCACCATCCAGGAGCTCTATTCGATGCTGGCAGCCGATCAGGCGCGCAATAATCTTATCTGCAAAGATGTAATCCAAGCCTTTAAAGACGGGCGCTCCCCGATCGTGCTCACGGAGCGGCGCGAGCACCTGGAAAGACTAGCTGAGGAGCTGCGTGCGTACGTTCCGGATCTTGTCGTGCTCCATGGGACAATGAAGACGTCGACGCGGCGCGAGGCGCTTGCACACTTCGCCACGGCGCCCGACGGCAAGCCGCGGCTTCTCCTCGCGACAGGGCGTTACATCGGGGAAGGTTTCGACGACGCACGACTGGATAGCTTGTTTCTCGCCCTGCCGGTGTCGTGGAAAGGGACGCTGATTCAATACTCGGGCCGTCTCCATCGTTTGTATGCCGGCAAGACAGAAGTGCGGATATACGACTACGTCGACCGAAAAGTCCCAATGCTTCTTCGGATGTTCGAAAAGCGTCTCCGTGGCTATCGGGCGATGGGGTACGTCCGTGTAGAGGATAACAATGAAACAAGGGAAGAGCCCGAAGCGCATACGTCAAGGGTCGAGTAGCCCACGCAGCCCAACGTCTTCCTCTCGTCTTGAGCGAATGATCTCAGAGGCAATCGTCGACTGCTACAAATGAGAGTGAGCAGGCGATGGGTCTTTTCACTATGGTCGAGGAGAATCTCCGCCTCCCGTTTTCAACCATCGTGCTTGGCATCCAGGTCAATGTGCAGAAAGTCGAACTCGATGACGCGAGGGAGATTGTTGCCGTTTGTTCCAGAGGCCCAGAGAAGCAGAGGATCCCATTAGTGGACCTTTCCCTTCCATCTCCTCGACCTGAAGGGGCAGAGTGGATTGAAGCGTATCGTCGCTGGGCGAGAGGGAGATAACCATCATGCACAGCTATTCGGGAATCACAGACATCGGCGAGCCGGATCTCCAGCAGCCGAGCACCGATTATCCGCAAGACGCGCCTGTTGGGAAAGAACTCGCCGGATGTAGTGTCAGATAAAAGATGTGAGAAAAATCCGCAATTCTTTGCAAATTGATCCAAACCAATCCACGACGTGCAATTCTCCAGCGGATGCTTATTGACCCAACCCCTTGTAGCGAATACTGTTAGTCAGCAGTGAGCTGCAAAGAGACACGCCCAGACTCGGGGCCAACTCGTTTTCTTAAAGCATCCACCGCCTGAGGCGGTGGATTTAGCCCCGGCCTCTAAAAGAGGCCTGGGTCTTCGCGCTCTTTCTCTTCGAGCCGCTCCTTGTCCTCCTGGTATCGCACGTAGCGCCGTATCTTTTCCTCATCCAGCCCTATGGTCGTTACGCAGTAGCCGCGGCTCCAGAAATGATTTCCCCAGTACGGCTTCCGCCTGAGGTTCCTATAGGTTTTGAACAACCCAATTGCTGTCTTGCCCTTCAGAAACCCCATCAACTCTGATATCGATACTTTCGGCGGAACGCTCACCACCAGATGCACGTGATCCCTCATCACATTCAGTTCTTCTATCTCCACATCCTTCCACTCGCAGATTACCCTGATACGTTCTTCGACGTACTTCGCTACGGCTCCTTCCAGAATTCGAAATCGATACTTTGGGCACCATACTATGTGGTAGCTGCACTGGTAGACCACGTGCGACTGTTTTTTCCATTTCGACATGCTTCGATCTTATTTGTATTCGGTCTTACGGCATAGCCATCAATCGACATAGGTAGACCCTCACGGGCTTTCCCTGTCACACCACCGTACATGCGGGCCCGCATACGGCGGTTCGGCAAGATAGAGCGCTCACGTGGCAAGCGACGAGAGACCGAGAGAGTTAAAGAAAGCATTCGGCAACGCACGTGCCAGCGCGGGGCTATTGCTCAGCCCCCATGGTCCATGTGCGCTCCCCGCCGTCTTCGCGGCGAGGGCTATGCCGATCCCCCGCGATCTCAGTTCCTTGAAACGAACCGGCCCGCGTTTCCACTGTTTCCAGATCACACTGCGTAGCCGCCTTCGGGTCCATCCTTCCAATTCCTTGAGTATGCTTGGGGTTTCGCAGAATCCGAAGTAGCCCCGCCAACCGATCAAGTATCCGCGAAGCTCTTCGATCATCCGCTCGATGCTGATTCCGCGTGTCCGCCGTGTCAGCTCTCGAATCCGCTCCTTGAAGCGCAGAATGGCCTTGGGCGCAATACGCCTCTTTACCACCTCTCCGCTGGTGAAGCTGAACCCGAGAAACTTCCGATCCTTGGGCCGTGCAACTGCGCTCTTTGATTCGTTTACCTTGAGCCTGAGCTTGCGAGTGAGGAATCGCTTCACGCCTTCCATCACCCGCTGGCCCGCCCGCTCGCTTTTCACGTAGATATTACTGTCATCTGCGTAGCGAACGAAGCGATGCCCGCGTCGCTCCAACTCTCGGTCTAATTCGTCAAGCAACAGATTGGAAAGAAGGGGCGAAAGAGGACCGCCTTGGGGCGTTCCTTCATCCGTCGGACCCACAAGCCCGTTTTCCATCACTCCCGAGTTCAGAAACCCTCGAATCAGTTTCAGCATGCGCTTGTCGCTGATCCTTCTGGCTACGCGACTCATCAGTACGTCATGGTTCACGCGGTCGAAGAATTTTTCCAAATCAAGGTCTACGACCCAGTCGTAGCCTTGTTGGATATATTCCTGCGCCTTCGCCACCGCCTGATGGGCCGATCGCCCTGGCCTGAATCCGTAGCTGAACTCGCTGAATGTGGGATCCCATCGCTCTTGCAGTACCTGCAACACCGCTTGCTGTACGAATCGATCCATCACCGTCGGGATGCCGAGCTTCCTCATGCCTCCTCCCGTTTTCGGTATCTCAACCCGCCTCACAGGCTGTGGCCGATAGGTCCCTGACAAAAGTTGCTCTTTCAATCGCGGCCAATTCTCCCGCAGAAAATCCGGCAGTTCCTTGACCGACATTCCATCAACCCCTGCCGCCCCTGCGTTTGCTTTCACGCGCCTCAGCGCTTCCTTCAAGTTCTCCTTCTCGCACGCCTCCTCGATCAGCTTGTCTGTGTTCGCCTGACTTTCCGTGCCGAGTTTCACCGCCGTGGATTCGATCCCTTCCTCGGGCGCCCTGGGGGCTTCACCCCTTCCCTCACCCGCAAAGGCCAGCTCGTACTGGATTTTCAGTCGCTTCTCCACTCCGAGTCGCTCCCCGTACTCGTCTCTCTTGCCGTTCGGGCCTTCAGGTCAACGACCCTACTATGCCCTCTGCTGACTTCTGGCAGGCGATCAGAGATTCTCGCGAATCCCTCAGTCCCGATTTCGGGACACCTGCCAGACCTCCTGGGGTAAGCTCACCCGCCTTCGGCGCGCAACCGCTGGATTTACAACCCGAGCCCTTGATGGATATGGGCTTCGCGGTCATCCGCCCGCTCGCCCGACTCGGCATGCCTCTTATCCAGTTTCTGTTCGTCGGCTCGCGCCTTTGTTCCACGCTTCTTTCGGACACGCTCTCGCGAGATAGGTGCCCTTGCGTTTCGCTACGCCTTCACCTCCATCAGGTTGGCGAGGGGACTTTCACCCCAGAGCTAATGAACATGCCCAGCACACGGACATCACCACCGCCATAGGCGGTGGGGTTCTAAGTCACCCTAAACCGTAGGTCAGATGTTCGAGTCATCCCTGGGGCATACGTAACTCCTTAATATACAAGGAGTTGTGTCAGATCTCTTCTAAAACTGGCACGTTCTCAACTCACTGTCAGATGAACTATAGGTAGTGGTAATGAGCCGCCCTGGAGCATCCCTGCATATACTCAATTGTCAGATACTTCGCTCTACTACGTTCGGTTCCGCAATCCGGATACTGGACAAAGGCGAAGCGCGATCTCTATGGGCTGCACCCGGTGGGACGACGCAGTGCGTTGGTACGAGCGCTACCTGGCCGAGATCGACAGGGCGAAAGCCGCGGCGAAAGAGCAGTCGAAGCACATCACGTCGGGGTGAGTATGCAAGAAGTTTCTGGGTTTTCCCCAGATTCGGTGCTCAGCCGTCGGCTGGTCGTCCCCGACGAACGAGCCGCACTAGGAAAACTGAAAGGACGACGAGCAGGACATTCATGCCCAGGTAAAACCAGAACCCACTCCTGATGCCGACGTTCTGGGAGATGAGGGCCATCATGAACGGAAAAGCGATCGAACCCGCCGCCCCTCCGGTTGCCGCCGTTCCCACTGCGACGCCGCTCTTGAAATGTTTGCCCAGCAAGGACATCCCGAGCGGGTAAAACCCCGAGCACCCGAGCCCGGCGATGAAGACCGCCGCGGCGACCGCCGCGGTGGACCGCGCAATCAGCACCGCCACGAGCGCGGCCGCGGACACCACGGAGAGGGCGAGCATGAGAGCTCCTGCCGCGATCCCCTGTAGCCGAATGAAATCCCCAGTCTCCCCGCAAGGAGCCCGAGCCAGAACAGCGCCACCGCGAAGGCGGCGGTCGATGCGGACACTCCGAGCACTTTCACGACGTACTCCGACGACCAGGAGGAGACGCCGATTTCTGTCCCGACATAGATCAGGAGCGCCGCCGTCATAAGCAGGAGCAAGGGCTGCCGGAGGAGCCGCACGCCGGTGTGGGCGGCCTGTTTGGGCTCATGCCGCACGCGGGGGAACCGCGTGAAGGCGAAAAGGACTGCGAGAATGCCGGACAGGATGGCTGACGCGATAAATACCGAGACGAGGGGGATCCTCGCGTTCAGGATGTATCCCACCGCGGACGGCCCGACAATGGCTCCCACGCAGAAAGAGGCATGGATGAGGTTCATGAGCCTGCTCTGGCCCTTCTGCTCCATGTGGATGACCTCGAGGTCTGTCACAACCTCCAGTGCCCCCTGGCACAGGCCGATTCCGAAGTTCAGCAGAAGGTTCAGCCATGGCGACGGCCACCGCACGAAGAGGGACATGCTGAAGGCGCCGAGCACGAGCCCGATCACCATGATCGAGCCGGGGAGGAAAGCGCTGCACGAGGAACCCGTTCAGGAATGAGGAGAGGAAATATCCTGCCGAGCTCGCGGCCAGGACAAGCCCCGTGACGGTGTAGGACCAGCCGAAGGTCCGGATGATCTGGGGAAGCGCTGCGCCGGCAACCGTGAAGATCAGGCCGAAGAGGACGAAGCAGGTGAGGAGGAGAAAGTAGAGGCGTCGAGTCGCTCGATCGAGGCTTTTAAACATGAATGCGGTAACTTCTTTCTACCAGGGATTTCTCAGATCGCCCACCAAACATGCAAATCCGGGAAGCTCTCCCATATTTGCCCGCAGTTTACCGCATTTAAGCAGCGCGTCAAGGCAGTTATTGACACTTGGCCTGTATTCGCCATCGTGAATCTCCGATTATCCGGATACCTCAAATGAATAGCATGAGCCGCCGAATCCTTTCAAGCATGGATTTGGCTCTCCCCGCGCTTCTCATCGACGTCCTGATTCAGCTTTACGTCGCGCGCGGCTTGACCATGGGGGCATTGAAGGTGTAGCAGTCACTCATGATACCGACGCACTTACTCGCCTCCTCGATGCGGGGCATCCGGCAGTACGTCGTCTACATCAGCTTTCTCGCGATTCTGTTGTTCTTCTCGATCGCACTTCACGACCGGGGCTTCCTGTCCCTCTACAACCTGATGAATATCCTCCGCCAGACCGCAATGGTTTCTATAATGGCGGTTGGCATGACCTTTGCACTTGCAGCCCGGGAGATCGACCTGTCCATCGGATCCCTCGTTTCGCTCTCTGCGCTTGTCACTGCGGTCATTCTCTCGCGGCTGAACAGTATCCCCCTCGCCATACTCGCAAGCCTTGGTGTGGGGGTGATCACCGGTCTCGTGAATGGCTTAATAACGACAAAGGCGAGAATCCCCGCGATACTGGCGACGCTCGGGACCAGCCGGCGTCCTTAGCGGGCTGGCGCGATCGATCACGAACTCTGAAACCATTCCTATCCTCAACGGCTCTTTCAACTCCTTCTTCGGGTCGGGAGACCTCGGTCCTTTCTCGAGCCTGCTCATCTGGACGATCCTGATTATCATTCTTGGACATACCCTCCTCAAGCACACGAGCTTTGGCAGGGCAGTGCTCGCGACGGGAGGCAATCTTGGAGCGGCGCGGTACTCGGGTATCAGGACGGACTCCATCCGCATCGCCGCGCTGGTCATCTGCAGTCTCACGGCTTCCATTGCCGGTATTCTCTACGCGGGGAGACTCCACAGCGCCCGATATGCTCTAGGAGAATCGGACCTCATGACGGTGATCGCGGCAGCGATCATCGGCGGAACGAGCTTCACAGGAGGAAGGGGCACAGTCATTGGAGCCGTAGTCGGATCTATACTGATGGGGATGTTGAACAATGGGCTGCTTCTTCTCGGGCTCTCAGGGGCCCATCAGATGATCGCGCAGGGAATCATTATTGTCATCGCCATCACCTTGAGCCGCAGGGAGAGCCAGAGCAGCCTGACGGGTTACTCGACGATCGGCAGTGTGACTGCAAATCTGCAACCGCTGATCTCCCGGTTTGCCACAGTGATCGTACCGTGGTATTTCGTGACGATGCCGTAGCAGATCGACAGCCCCAATCCCGCATTTCTTCCCGTGCTGTTCTTGGTGGAAAAGAAGGGGAGGAAAACGTCTTTCAAAGCGGCTTCGTCAATTCCGCATCCTGTATCATCGAAGTCTATCGAGCAGCTTTCAACGCCCCCGACTTCCTTTCTTCCAACGCGGATTGCCAGGGTGCCCCCTTCTGGCATGGCCTCGAAGCTGTTTTTCACCAGGTTGAGAATCACCTGCTTCATCTCGTTCCGATTGGCCTCGACGACAATAGACTCCTGCGGCGCTTCGAAGGCGATCACGATGCCGCTCCTCTTTGCATTGTAGGCGATGAGGCTGACGAGATCCTTGATCAGGACGACTATATCGAACTCCTCGAGCGCCCGGCCTTTCTTGTCCGAGAAGGTAAGCAAATTGCCGACGATCTGCGCAATCGAAGCGATTTCCTCCTCGAGCGCCTTCACCGAGCTCCGCACGGCCGCATTCTCAGCGTTGAAGCGTATGTTCTCGAGATAGTAGCCCATGATATCGAGGGGATTATTGATCTCGTGAGCGACCCCCGCTGCCAGGAGCCCGACTGAAGCGAGGTTCTCCGACAGGACCACTTGTTGGCGAAGTCTCTCCTCATTCGTTATATCACTGATGATGATGATGTTGCCGATTAAATGAGCTCCGTCAAAAATGGGATAAACGGTTACTGTGTTAAGCGTCTCCTGACCTCCCAGCCGAAGAGGCACCTGATAGTGCGATGTCTGACGTTTCAATCCAGCGGCATCTTCAATCAGCCGCAGACATTTCTCGTTTCCAGCCGGGAAGATGTCTCGAAGAGACGTGTTGCCGTACTCGTCGTCCCGCAGTCCGAATAGATCTTTCGCCTGCGCGTTCACTAGTTTGATACTGTTTTCCTTGTCGACGACAATCAGATTGATCGGCAGGTCGAAGAGAATTGCCTCGTTGTACTTCAGAATGTTGGCGAAATCGCGATTGGACTGGACATGTTTGCCCGCAAGGGCGTGCGTGTAAGCCAGACGGATGAGCATGATCTTGTCTATGTTCTCAACGCTATCCGACGTGAGGATCTCCCCATCCCGAATGATTGTGATCGTGTCCCCGAAATTGTAAATGTCGTCGATCCTGTGGGTAATGAACAGCACCGACATGCCCCTCGTCTTGCGGGCGTTCAGGATCGCGACGATCTTCTGTCGGCTTTCAATTGCGAGGTTCTCGAGGGTCTCATCAAGAATAAGCAGTTGTGGATCGGGATAGAGGTGCTTGACGATGTCGACGAGCGCCCGATCCGCCCTGTTCAGGTCTCTGACGGGGCACGTCGGATCGAGCGGAACATTCGAGCGAGTCGATGAAATCACGGGCCTTCCTGATTGAACTCGCGCTTGTGATGTGCGGGAGAAACCCGATCCTCCCGTCGATGAGTATGTTGTCGGCGACCGTGAAATCGTCTATGAGGGGGTTGTGCTGCGTGATGATCTGGATCCCATTCTTCCGGGCATTGTCCGAGGTCAGGTGGCTGTAGCCCTTCCCCCTGAGAACGACGGTGCCCGAATCCGGCTTCAGGAAGCCTCCAATGACGTGCGCCAAGGAGGACTTGCCGGCGCCGTGCTCACCGACAATCGCGTGGATCTCGGCTCTGTTGATTTCCATGGTGACATTCGTCAACGCTCTCACCGAGCCGTACGAGAGAGACACGTTTCGCACGCTGATGAGCTCACCGTTGCCCAATGCTGATGCCATACTTCTCCATCTTGTTGTACAGCGTCCGTCTGCTGAAATTGCAGAATTTCCGCGGACTTCTTCTTGTTGTAGTTGGTCTTCCGAAGCGTTTCCAGGATGAGATTTCGCTCTATGTTCTCTCGCACGTTCACTCTTTCCTTCTGGACGGGACCCGAGAGAAGATAGGGAGGCAGGTCCCCGACGTTGATCGTCGGATGGCTGGCGATTGTCGCCGAGTAATTGATTACGTTCTTGAGCTCCCGGATGTTGCCCGGGCCAGCTGTAGTTGGTGAGCAGCTCCATGACGGAGGCATCGATCTTCTTTGATTCCTGCACATTGCCCTCTGCATGCTCAACGAGGAAGTGGTGGATGAGGAGAGGGATGTCGCCCTTGCGTTCCCTGAGCAGAGGTATCTGGATCATTGCCGCATTCAACCTGTAGAAGAGGTCTTCTCGAAACCGACCCTCCTCCACGAGCGAGCGGATCTCTTTGTTGGTTGCCGCGATGAAACGCACGTCCACCTTGCGGGTTTCCTTGCCCCCCAGGCGCCTGATTTCATGATTCTGCAGCGTGCGCAGGATCTTCGCCTGGATCTCAAGCGGCATGTCTCCAATTTCATCCAGAAAAAGAGAGCTCTTGTCAGCACGCTCGAAAATTCCGACGAAATCCGAATCCGCCCCCGTATAGGCACCCCTGTTATGGCCGAAGAGCTCATTGTCCAGGAGTGAATCGGGCAGGGAGGCGCAGTTGAGCTTGAACAGCTTGGACGCGGCGCGCCGCGATTGCACGTGTATGAAATCCGCGAACAATTCCTTGCCCGTACCGCTTTCTCCGCAGAGGAGAATGGGATAGTCAGTTTGTGCAAGCCGCACAAGCTTATTCATGATCGCGAGCATCCCCCGGTCTCGCGTGATAATGGGGCTGGAAGAATCAATCAATCTGCTTTTGAGAATGGTGTTCTCAACCCTCAGGCGGGAGATACTGAGCGCATTCTCGACGACGCGCTGGAGCTTCGTGAAGTTCACGGGCTTCTGGATGTAATCGAACGCACCAATCTTGATTGCCTCGACGGCGCTCTCGATCGTCGCATATCCCGTCACCATGATGACGGGCACATTTCCGTTGAAGTCCATGAGGGAGCGCAGGACCTCACGCCCGTCTTCCGCACCAAGCTTGAGATCAAGGATGACGACGTGGATATCGTTCGTGACGAAAGCGCTGATCGCGTCCGCGCCTTTAGTGGCAATGAAGCACGTGTATCCGGCGTTCTCGAAATCCTGCGCGAGGATCTTGCAGAGCTTCACCTTGTCATCGACGATAAGAATGGCGCTGTTCAAAGTGTGCAACACCCCCATCAATGTGCACAATATGTGCAGATATTATACACTCACGCTGATCAGAGTCAATATCTATAATTATTCTGATTTCATCTCCTTGCGTGGTAAGGAAATATGCTCGCTGGTTTTTCGCATGTTTGGCACAGGGTTTGCTTAAGAGCAGAGGGAGGTGCAAGGATCCAAGCCGGTCGAGCTCGAAGAGGCCGTTGGCCCGGATAGGTAGGCGCAACCGGCAAGCGCGTGGAAAGAAATCCAAGGAGGAGGGTAGATGAAACCGAGGAATCTCGCGTGGATGATCGCTATCGCGGCGCTTCTCTTCGGGGGGCTGGCCGCGTTTGGACAGGGAGTCGACCCCAAGGCCGCTCTTGCCGACATGGCGGGGAAAGTATTCAGCAAGGGGCCCCATGGAGAAGACCCGTCACCTGCAAGCGTCGTCACTTTGAGCGATAGCGAGCTGCAGAAGGTCAAGAGCATGAACGCCACTGCAGCAATTGTGCTTCATTATGGTGGAAATGACTGGTCGACGGCACAGACCGACGGTCTGAAGTTCGAATTCGCCAAGCTGGGCATCAAGGTCATCGCCGTCACTGACGCACAGTTCAAGCCGGAGAAGCAGGTTTCCGACATAGAAACGGTGCTGGCTCGAAAACCGAATATTATCGTTTCGATCCCCACTGACCCGGTCGCGACGGCGGATGCCTACAAGCGCGCCGCAGCCCAAGGTGTGAAGCTTGTGTTCATGGACAATGTGCCCTATGGAATGACGCAGGGGAAGGATTACGTCAGCGTGGTGTCGGCCGACAACTACGGCAACGGCATCGCGGCGGCGCACCTGCTCGCCCTCTCCCTGAATGGCAAGGGCAAAGTCGGACTGATCTTTCACGGCGCCGACTTCTTTGTGACCCGGCAACGCTACGACGGCTTCAAGACAACGATCCAGAAGAACTACCCCAACATAACGATTCTCGCTGAGCAGGGGATCGTCGGTCCCGACTTTGCGGGAGACGCGGAAAAGGCGGCTTCGGCCTTTCTTACGAAATACAGGGATATGCAGGCCATCTGGGCGGTATGGGACGTGCCCGCTGAAGGCGTCCTGGCAGCCGCCCGCTCGGCACAGCGCAACGACCTGATCGTCTCGACCGAGGACCTTGGGTTAAACGCGGCCATCAATATGGCGCAAGGCGGCATCATTCAGGGCCTTGGCGCGCAGCGCCCGTTCGACCAGGGAGTGACCGAGGCCATACTCGCGGCATATGGGCTTCTTAACAAGAAGGCTCCTGCGTATGTCGCTCTGAGCGCCCTGCCCGTCACGCGCGAGACGGTGCTGCAGGCCTGGAAGGACGTGTATCACCAGGACCCTCCGAAGGATCTGGTCCAAGCGTTCCAGTCGAAGCAGTAAGCTCCCGATTCATGGGGGGTCCTTTAGCCGTTCCGCTGGGGGACCCCCGCTTATTCATGTTCACGCTGGGGGGGGTCAGGCTTGCTTTCAACCGTTCCGAGCAAGATGGGCGGGGTCGTCATAGACATGCGCCACATCACGAAGGCGTTTCACGGAGTGCGCGTGCTCCAGGACGTCGACTTCGACCTTCGCGAGGGAGAGGTCCACGCGCTGGTCGGCGGCAACGGAGCGGGAAAATCCACGCTCATGAAGATCCTCGAGGGCGTTCATTCTCCCGATGCGGGGGAGATCGTTATCGATGGAAGACCTGTGCGTTTGAGCTCCTCCCTGGAAGGGAGAACGCACGGGATCGCAATGATATTCCAGGAGTTCAGCCTCATTCCCACCCTCACAGTATCTCAAAACATCTTTCTTACGCACGAGGCGCGTCGTCTGTTCGGCCTGCTGAACGACAGGGAATGCGAAAGAACTACCCGGGAGTTGTTCAGCGAGATCGGAGTGGAGGTTGATCCCCGCCTCCCTGTCAGCGCCCTGAGCACGGGACACCGGCAGTTGACGGAGATCGTGAAGGCGCTTTCCCAGAACGCCCGCGCTTTGATCATGGACGAGCCAACGGCCTCCCTCGCGAAGAGCGAAACCGATTCGCTGTTTCACATCATCGCGCAGTTGAAGGCGCGAGGGATGGGCATCGTGTACATCTCCCACCGCATGGAAGAGATCTTTCGAATCGCCGACAGGGTCACGATCCTGCGTGACGGGAAAGCGGTTGCCACCGAAGCGATAGTGGATCTGACGCCTCGAGAGGATGATCGAGCATATCGTCGGCCGGAATGTGGGTCAGTCATTCCAGTGGCTGCCGCGGACAATCGCCCGCTCTGGCGTCCCACTTCTCGAGCTGAGCGGCGTGGTATCCGGAGAGCGGGTAAAACGGATCAGCCTGAAGGTATTCGAAGGCGAAGTCGTCGGGCTCGTCGGCCTGATGGGGAGCGGTCGCACCGAGCTCCTGCAGTCTATATTCGGCATTCGCCCCATCACCGCGGGGGAATCCGGGTTCGAGGGCGGCGCATTCCCATCCGAAGTCCCAAGGATGCGATGACCGCGGGGATTGTCCTGATCCCGGAGGATCGTCGCAGCCAGGGGCTCGTGATGGATCATGCCTTGAAGGACAACATCCTCCTCCCACTGCTCGACAAGTTCACGCGCCACGGAATCATTCACGAAGCCGACGCGCAGAGGAAGGTGGAGGAGTACGTCAAGAAGCTGAACATTCGCACGGATTCGATCTTCAAGATCGTGCGGGAGCTTTCGGGAGGTAACCAGCAGAAAGTGGTAATCGCCAAATGGCTGGGAGCCGAGCCGGACATCTTCCTGATGGACGAGCCGACGGCCGGAGTGGACATCGGAGCAAAAGGGGAAATCATCGCGCTTGTTCGTCAGCTCGCCGGCGACCTCGGAAAGGCAGTGCTTCTTGTTTCTTCAGAGCTGCCCGAACTTCTCGCGGTAAGCGATCGCATCCTTTTTATGCGCAGCGGCCGCGTGGAAAGTGAAAAGCAGCGAAGCGAGATCGAAAGCGAAGCCGCCTTGCACCATCTCATCCAAGGGAACTGACAAAATGAGCCACATGCAATCATTCAATCACAACACCGCAGTCCGAATCGCACGCGCGCGCTTTGACTGGCGACAGTACGTGGTGTACGGCGGATTCATTCTCGTGTTCCTGGTGTTTTCCATCTCATTGTACAGCAGCGGATTCCTCACCCCGAACAACCTTCTCAACATCGTCCGCCAGACCGCCACCATTACGGTCATGGCCGTCGCTATGACATTTGTCATCGCGGGAGGAGAAATTGATCTTTCCGTCGGCTCGCTCGCGGGCCTCTCTTCGGTCATAACGGCAATGGCGGTAAGCCACTTCGGCATGGTCCCCGGCATCCTGGCGGGCGTTCTGACAGGCCTGATCGTCGGGATGCTGAACGGCGTTCTGGTGACGAAGGTCCTCATTCCTTCTTTTCTCGTCACTCTCGGGATGCTGGGAATCGGAAACGGCATCGCGATGTGGATCACCGACACGGCGCCTGTTCCCATCCAGAACAACGTGTACAACAACGTCTTCGGGTCCGGCGATATCGGGCCGATTCCCTCTCTGGTGATCTGGACATTCCTCGCCCTTTTGGTGGGACATGTCGCCCTGCGGATGACCCCGTACGGAAGGCAAGTCCTTGCCACCGGGGGAAACGAGATCGCCTCTTCCTTCAGCGGCGTGAAGACCAAGCGAATCAAGTTCATCACGCTCACGATATCGGGTCTCGCAGCAGCGATGGGGGGCATGCTGTACGCGGGCCGCCTGCATTCAGGAAGGTTTCAGTGGGGCCAGGGGGACGAGCTCTCCGTCATTGCAGCGGTGATTCTAGGAGGGACCAGCCTCAGCGGCGGCATCGGCTCGGTCGTTGGAGCTGTGGTCGGTTCTCTCCTGATCGGGCTCATCAACAACGGGCTGCTCCTCATGGGGCTCGCTTACTCGCAGCAGCTCATTGTGCGGGGGGCGATCATTATTCTCGCCGTCGCGCTCGGGAGACGCGGACGGAGCGTGTAGGGGGATATGCAAATTGCGCGCTCGGCGTTGTCCGAGCCACGATGATTTCTGAGGGAGGCACTACGATGAAACGGTCTCAGATTCGTTCCTCAAAGACCGTGAACGCAAGCGATCATGAGTTCCATATCGGCAAGGAGACAGTGGCACTCTATGGCGCTGCGGTTCACTACTGGAGGTTGGAGCGCAACCTATGGGACGTCATCCTCGAGAGGGTCCGTGCAATCGGCTTCACAACCATCTCGATCTACATCCCGTGGGAGGTTCATGAAATCGAGCGGGGCAGCTTCGATTTTGGAAAGATCGATCCTTCCAAGGACATCGACGCTTTCCTCTCCTTGTGCGAGGAGAAGGATTTCAACATTGTGGTGAGGCCCGGACCCCAAATCAACTCCGAGTTGACGTGGTTCGGCTATCCGCGCAGGTTGCTTGAAGATCCCGAGCTGCAGGCGTTGAACGGCCAGGGCACGAAAGCCGTGTTGACCCAGGTCCCCCGTCCGATCCCCGCGCTCTGCTACGCGGCGGACAAGTTCTACGACGAAACCGCGCTCTGGTACGACGCCATCTGTCCCATCCTCGCCAAACACGCGCATCCGAACGGGCGCCTCATCGCGGCTCAGGTGGACAACGAAATGGCCTTCTTCTTCCACGTGAATGCCTATGCCTCTGACTACAACCCGGCGTCGATCAAACGATATCGCGCTTTCCTGCAGGAAAAGTACGGCAGCATCGCCGCCCTCAACAAGGTCTACGCGCAGGAGTGGTCTTCATTCGACCAGATCGAACCGCCGAGACGATTCGAGGGAGAGGGGAAAGAGTCGATCCCCTACTATACTGACTGGATCACCTATCGAGAGCATTATCTCATCGACTCGATGGCCAGATTGGCGGATATGATGAGAAAGCGCGGTCTGGCGGGGATCCCCTTGTTCCATAACTACCCCCACCCCCTTGGCCCGGGGGGCGCCGTGAGTGGGTTTACCACCCCCTTCAATCTGATGGAGCTCGAGGAGAAGCTCGATTTCGTCGGATTCGACGTCTACTCCCGCAAGGAACTGTACGATCATGTGAAGACGATTGTCTCTTACGTGGTGGGGACGAGCAGGTTCCCGTACATGCCGGAGTTCATTGCCCGGCGTGTGGCCGTGGTATCTGAATCCCGGCGACCTCGGCGACGAGGAGTTCGTCACCAAGGTGGGGCTTATGCAAGGCATCAAAGGATTCAGTCGTTATACGCTCGTTGAGCGTGATCGCTGGCTGGATTCTCCCGTCCGACGCGATGGCCGGGTGCGTGAAGACCATTGCGCAATGTTCCGTCGGGCAAACGAAATGGCGAAGAGCCATGAGTTCACGAGCTTCAAGCGCCAGGCGGACGTGCTCGTGATGGCCAACCGCGACTACGACAGGTTGGAGGCGGCGAGCGTGCTCGTTTCCTTCCCCGGAGACTTCCTGGAGACGCCGAGCGGCTTTTCCGAATACCCCAGCTTCATGACCGTTTCCGAAAGCTCCCTCGGATTCCGCGAGCCAATCCAGCTCGTGAAAGCGGAATGGTTCTCGAGCTTCTATCGATCGCTCACGGAGAATGGAACAGCATTCCTGCTCTCTGACACGGCCTTGGATCCCTCTCGATGGAAACGCTTCAAGATCCTCGTGGTGAGCTCCTTCGAGTACATGAACGGAGCATTACAGCGCAATCTGGTTGATTTCGCGAAGGGGGGTGGCGTCGTCGTGCTCGGTCCTCAGATCCCTCACCTGGGAGACACAATGCAGAAAGACGAGACCATCCAATCCGCGCTACAGCGCGCGGCTCGCCAGCCGTTAGGAGAAGCTGGCACCGAGCTTGGAACGGTTTTCACGCTCGGCAAGGGCCGCATCGTGCACCTCACGGGTCTTGAGAGAATGGCCGAGGCATTCAAGGCTGCCATGAAGGGTGTCAACGTCGTTTCTTTCTGCCGGAACGATCCCCGGCTCGATGTGACGTTACATCGCTCCGAGAGGGATCCGAAACGGGTCATTGCATTCGTAGCGAATCCGACCGCGGACGCAATCCCCGCACAGGTGACCTTCGACTTCGACATGAAATCCGTGCGGGAGATCTGGGACAACAGGGAGGTTCCGGTGAGCGGGCGAAATGTGAACGAACAAATGAAGCCGTACACCGTGAAGATCTACGAGTGCACGCTCTGAAGGGAGGGAGACTACCATGCTGCATGAAAATCCATTGATGGCCGACATCGACGTCAATCACTGGCGCAATCTTCAAACGTTGCTTCTCGAATCGGCAAAGACAAAGCGTCGCATTATCTTGATCCATGAAAACGGCAAGGTGCTGAAATTCGTGCATTCGCAGCGCGCTCAGATCGTACGCAACATCGACAGGGTGGATCAGCCCCGCGTTGTCGCGGAGAAGGTCTACAAGGCCAACTCGGAGGCGGCCGACTTCGTGGCTGTATTCGAGCGCCGGGCGTTCGATCGCTACTTTGGACAGGTCCAGGATACGTGGCGCTCCGACGAGGACCTGGACGTCTACGTGCACCGGATGTATGCAATGTTGGATGATTATCCGGAAGGGATCGTCACCTACCCCGGCTCCGCCCGTACAACCCTTGGACTGCAGTGGCGCCTTGGAGCCAGCTACGAGGAAATCAAGGCCGTGATCGAACACATCCCCGCGCGATCGACAGCGGTCCTCGGGGTCTTTGACGGGGATGCGCTTTGGGCCACCCTCGTGCTGGGGTTCGACAGCGAGAGGCGGGCAAAGGTCGTCACGACCGTGGATCCCTCCGAGCTCCCGCCTGCGACGACGCGCAAGGACATTGCGAAAAACGTGGTCGCGTGGACGAATCGCAAGTATCCACCCTGCTCCCTGGGATTGTTCATGGGTCTTGGACAGTGCCAGGGCCTTTCTCGCAGCTACGGACAAGACGAAGGCAATGCGCGAAATCGGTGTCCAAGAATGATCTCATTGCGGATCCTGTTCCCGCGGGGCTTGAGAAGGTGTTTGTAACAGCCTGAGAGACGTAAGGCGGGGCTTCGAAACACGGTGGCGCTGACGCTCCGACTTGATCGGAGGCGATTCAAGCGGATAGCATCAGCGTCACCACGTTCCACAAGGGTTCAGATCACTCTTTCTGCTTTAAGGAAATCGAACTCCGCTTTGAATCCGCTCTCTTTCGGGCAGCACGCATACAAACCACACTCAATCGGCATCCCCGTAGGATTGTGAAGATGCGCCATTCTTATCTGCGTCCAGGAATGAGCATCTTCCCCCGCCACGGTTCCCCCTGAGTATTCGACTATGAAATCATCCCTTTCGCGCCGTATGCGGAGCGCCAAATCCTCTCCGGAAACAGCGAAGCTTTGCGTTGACCAATCTGAGTAACCCGCATTCGTCACCACTGCACCAAGCTGACTGGGGCCGGCCGGCTGAATTCCACCGATGTCTTAAGCCAGCACTCGGAAGAGAAGCGTACCATGAGGCCAGCCTGGTCGTACTGGTGCACGGGAAAGAGCCGCAGCCTTGAGCTCAGGACAAAATCACCACGAAGTACGCAATAAAGGAAATGGCCATTGTCCGCCTCAAAACCGTAGTGGGTCTTCTGCCAATAGTCGGTTTTTTCATCCGGCTCGACTATGAGTTGAGAATTGTTGATCGACCAATGTGAAGGCGGGCACCGCCAGGCAAGACGAGGGTCTAAAGTGCCGCTGTCAAACTCCTCAAAGAGCATTTGTTCAGACATTTTTCTGGCTTCTCTTTACTCGTTCGAACGGTCTCTATGCTACATTTCTTGGACAAGAATGTCAAAGTCGGCGGAGGCCAGGAACGGCCGAGAGGCCGGCCGTAGCGAGGAAGCAGAAGGCTATTGATCAGTCGAATCTCCCATCGCTAACTTTTCCCGCCCTCAAGGGGAGGAAGGCCAGCAGTGCGATATGGAATTTGTTCGCGTCAACAAGGCTATCTGGAACCATATTGAGTACGGCAAGGACCTATCTTCGTTCGAGCATGTCGAGAGCGGACGTGTCCGATCTACGGGACATATGGCTTGTACCGGTCAGCCCCTGCGCATAGCCTATGACTGAGAAGGACGACACATCATCCTGGAGGATTTGAAGCGACTACTTGGCCGTACTCCTGCTTCTGCATGGCCTCAACGCGTCTTCAATGGTGATGGGAGTCTGGAACGGCACACTCGCCTCCTCACGCAGTAGGGTCTGCTTCTCTGTCGCGGTAGTCCTTCATAACATCAAGAGGTAGAGCCCTTCGGCAACGATGACACCAATGTACAAGTACTCAGCAACGAACGCTATGAAAACCCTCACGAGGGCATAAGGTATCACCTTTGTGAGAGTTCCTCACTGATTCTGCTTCGAGGCAGAAGAACACCGATGAAGAACTCGGGCACACGCCAGCGCTGTAGGATAGAAGATGTAGGAAAAATGCGGTCTTCGTTACAAATAGCTCCAAATCATAGCCACAAAAACAGGAGCGCACCAAGCGCTGATTGACCCAACCTCTTGTAAGGAATACTATTAAACAGCAGTGAGTTTCAGAGAGACACGCACCGAAACGGTTCTGATTCGTATTCCTAAACCGTAGGTCAGATGTTCGAGTCATCCCTGGGGCAAAAGTAATTCATAACTGGGGGCCAGCATTTGCCAGAGACAGCTCGCCGGGGATGCTCAGTGCGGCCCGACAACTGCCCCACCCTCCGCGCTCGCCACCTCACCCGACCAGCGGCACCGCTGCCTGAGAATCGATTGTTCCATCACTTAGTTCATGACGAAGGTCTGCCATAAGGCCGGGGTCCAGAGCATCCGGCCCCCCCGGCCTCATCAACAGGTCAGCTCGCTGATCGCTCGTTGGTCGGACGGCGGCGCAGGTTGGCTTGAGTCACCTCCGGTGGGTTGTAGGCCGCCGCGTCTGATCCGACGTCGGTTCCGGGGGGAACGATCTTGTCGATCTGGTCCAGGACATCGTCATCAAGCGCAACCTCGGCGCTTGCGAGTAGATCGTCGAGGTGTTCCATCGTTCGCGGGCCGATAATCGCCGACGTCACACCGGGATGAGCCATCACGAAACCCAACGCCAGATGCGTCAGCGGCATCCCCGCCTCTGCGGCGACGGAAATGAGTTGCTCGACCGCATCCAGCCGGCGTTCGTCGCTCATCTGTCTGGCCATTACCCCCCTGGCGCGCAGGGTGTCGGGCAGCGGCTGGCCCTTTCGGTAACGGCCGGTGAGCATGCCCTTTGCCATGGGGCTCCATACCATCACGCCCATCCCGTACCGCTGACAAACGGGCAGCACCTCGCGTTCAATGCTGCGGCTCAGGATCGAGTAGGACGGTTGCTCAACGCGGAACCGTGCCAACCCACGCCGCTCCGCGACCCATTGCGCTTCGACGATCTCCGACGCAGGGAACGTCGACGATCCGATCGCGCGCACCTTGCCAGAGCGCATCAGATCGGTGAGGGCCGAGAGGGTTTCCTCGATGTCGGTATCCGGTGACGGACGGTGAATCAGGTAGAGATCGATGTGGTCGGTCTGCAGACGGCGCAGCGAAGCTTCCACTTCGCGAATCAGCCAGCGTCGCGAATTGCCCTGCTGGTTCGGGTCGTCGCCCATAGGGTGGTGCGCCTTGGTGGCGAGCACGATGTTGTCGCGCCGGCCTTTGAGAGCCTTGCCCACGATCTCCTCAGATTCACCACGGTTATACGCATCGGCTGTATCGATGAAGTTGATCCCCGCATCCAAGGCCTTGTGGATGATCCGGATCGAGTCGTCGTGGTCGGAATTGGCCCCGGCGCCGAACATCATCGCCCCTAGGCAATAAGGGCTGACCTTGATGCCTGTTCTTCCGAGCGTGCGGTACTTCATGCTATTCGCCTCCTTTGCATGGGTGTGGTCAACGCCGCTTTGCTGTGCTACATTGAAGCTAAGCGGAACCACATTCCAATTTTAGCGGAACACCGTTCCGCTTGACCTAGTAATATATGGAACACCGTTCCGATTGTCAAGGGGAAAGTTGGTGAAAGACGAACTGGAAGACCAAGGCGAGGGCTTGGAGCCTCGGGGCCACAGGGATGGGCGAGTGCGCATCGACGCACAGCGCAACATCAACGCGCTGCTCCAGGCGGCGATCGAGGTGTTCTCGACCTCTGGAGTGGACGCCCCAGTGCGAGAGATCGTCGAGAAAGCCGGGGTCGGCATCGGGACCTTTTATCGCCACTTTCCGCAGCGCTCCGACCTCGTAGCGGCCGTCTTCCGTCACGAAATCGATGCCTGCGCGGACGCCGCACGGATCCTGGCCGCCGAGCACGAGCCCGGCGAGGCACTGGCGAGATGGATGCAGCGATACGCAGCCTTTATTGGAACCAAACGAGGGTTGGCCACCGCCCTGCACTCGGGAAACCCGGCCTTCGAAACCTTGCCCACGTACTTCCAGCAGCGACTCCAACCCGCACTTCGAACACTTCTTGAGTCCGCGGCAGCCGCTGGCGCGGTCCGCAACGATTTCGCTGCGGAGGACCTTTTGGATACGGTGGCAAGCTTGTGCATGAGAGCTTACGATCGCGGACCCGACCATGCTCGGCGCATGGTCGCTCTGCTCGTTGATGGGCTTCGCTACGGCAAGAGCCGATCGGAGAACCTGCCTTCCTGATAGAACTGCCGTCGTGCCCGGCGCCGACGTTCAGCCGACAGAGCAAGCCCGCGAAGCAATAGAGTCCTTAATGGTTTTCACGGGTAAGGCGCCCCCACTCCTGGCTTCGAGGTTCCACTCTCGGCCCTCGCTGTCTGTGAATTTCGACAAAGCTTTGCAGTGGCGCTTCCGCCAGCGCCATTTTCAGCCCCATGCGGTTGCCGAGAACCATGAAAAGGATGTTCATGGAGACGGCGTTGCCGCGCGAGTAGCCGTCGAAATCACCATATAGCCCCGGTGTTCTTAACTCAGACTTCAGATTCGTTGTGGCCGGAGGCCTACAACCATTGAAATCCTGAATTGCAGTGTTACCACTACAATTCGGGATCTGTTTCGCGGACGACGCGGCGACAGCGGCCGTGGTCACTCGAAGAGCTCGCGAAAGTCGTGGGCATGTCTCGATCTGGATTCGCTTTCAATTTCAAAAAACAGGTGGATGTGGCTCCCATGGAATATTTAAAGAACTGGAGGATGCAGAAAGCATCTGAGCCCTCCAGTAACGCGGCCAAACATTGCCGCTATTGCAAACGCTGTCGGGTACCAATCCGAAAGTGCTTTTAGTGTCGCACCTTTGGGCTCTGCAGGGCTCAGACAGCCAGCCGCGATATCTCGTAGAGGAACTCGGGGGCGATGTCGGCACCATTGGCCCATACGAGGGTCCCGAATTCTGCATGAATGGAGAATCTCCTAAAAAGATTCTTGTCCTTCAGAGGTTCAAAGATCTCGCCGTAAAGCTCAGAACTCAGATCGACATCTCCTTCCGCACCGTCGGCGAAGCGGAGACGGATCTTGTACTCGCCCAGGTACTCTGCGTGTATCACCCGTGGGATCATCTCGACTACTCCAGTGGCGCTATCTTCCTGGCAGGGCGGCCCGACTGGACCAATTCCCAGTCAGCAAGCAGCTCATCCCTGTGCAGGTCAAGCCATTCAAGGACGAGACGCAGCGCCCGTTTGGGGAAATCCCCGTGAACAATCCCGCCCTCGATCTCGACCGTAATCGCATACTCGCCATACACCGCATGGAAATGGGCCGGTGGGTGCTCCCTCGGGAAAATGCCGATCACAATCCCAAGGAACCTGGCGATCTCCGGCATGCCAGCATGGTAGCGTACGGTTCCCGAAGGCGTCAACCATTGTACGGCTCGGCAAGTACCGGCAGCAGCGCATCGCGAAGGCCGTTGAGCGAATTGGAGAGATATCGCGAATGCGGCGGACGAATGGCAAAGAAAGGGAGATTCAGGGTGGGAACTCATGAATCGACGGCATGCAGTGATTGAAGCGCGAGGGCACGCCGTTCGTCTGCCCGAGTTGGAAGGACAGGCATGGCTGCGCGAATGCGGCATCGCGACACAGGTGGCTCGCATCATCGATATCGAGAAAGGCGAGGACAGACGCGAGGATAACCTTTTGGCGGCAGACCTCGCTTCTGTGCTTGGCCGGCTTGATCTCATGCGAGAGCTTCTCGTACTGTCTTCCAAGCCTGCTCCGGCACTATGGGCCGGGTACCGGCGGGCCGTGCTCGCGCTCTTGGATAACCTTCCCGTACGTAGTCCCGATGGGGCTCAAGGCAAAAGGGTGGCTAGCGACCTTTGTGCCGCATTTGAAGTTGGCTGAAGCTCTTTCAACTGGCGGAGACGTCGCACGGTCCCAAAGACGAGGCTAGCCGTGGACGCTTATCGTCAAGATCTATAGGGTTGATCCGCTCCTCTGACCACGTCTCCTGTCCGACTTCCCTGCAAAAGGAAGTGTTTGTCCCCGAGTACTCCTTCGACAACTCCTCGGCATCGGCTTCCGGTCCTGATAGTCACGGAGCAGCCCCTTTTGTCGAAACAGGCGAATCCGAAGGACCCGATATGGCGAGGGCGCCGCATTCGACAACGGACGTCGGGCGGCCTGAGGTGTGAGATAAAAGATGTGAGACGAATTGCGATCGATTGATGCAAGTAGATGCAAACCAAAGCACTAAGGAAGCCGCTGCAGCATGTCCTGATTGACCCAACTCCTTGCAAGGACCTACAATAGTCAGCAGTGAGTTGCAGAGAGACGCGCGCCGAATCGGTTCGGACTCGTTTTCCTAAACCGTAGGTCAGATGTTCGAGTCATCCCTGGGGCATTTGTAACTTCTAACTCCATAAAAAGTTGCATGATTGAGCGCCGGGAGATCGCATGCACTGTCAGATACAAGATGTGAGAAACTGGAGCAGTGGGGCGACAGCTTCTACGGTTCCCAAAACCGTTTGAACGCAGCTGAAGACCATCATCTTCCGAGGCTAGGAGGAGTTCAGGCTGCTCTGAGCGTTCCCGCCCCTGGCCTTTGCTTGGGTCGATATCATCCCAGTGCGACTCCGGTAGCCGCCGTTATGCTGGCGGACGATGGCGGCAGTGAGGCAGCGCGCACCGTTGGGCCGTCTATCCATGCGTGGCAGACCAACTCGCGCTGGCCATGGATGCGACAGCCCCGGGCACGTACCGCCCGCGGGGCACAAGCTCGCTGCAGAGGCTTTTCCGCGCCCATTTCCCCGAGTTGCTTGCTCGCTACGACCCTGAGTTCGCCGTACGGCTCGGCAAGTACCGGCAGCAGCGCATCGCGAAGGCCGTTGAACGGTTCCTGGATTGCGGGGACTACTCCAAGGGTATCGCCAGGATCAAGTGCACGAACACCGAGTGCACGTCAGAGTACTTCCGCCCGTTCAGCTGCAAGGTTTTCCATTTGTGCCCCTCATGCTCGCAGAAGCGCACCCTGCTCTTCGGCGAGTACATGAACGAGCGGCTCCTGCTGCGCCTCCCTCACCGCCAGATCGTCTTCACTTTCCCCAAGGTGCTCCGAGTATTCTTCCGCCATGACCATGGCCTCTTCGGCGATGTCAGCAGGCTGGTCTACCGCATGATGCAGGGCGTCTACAGCGCGGCCGCGGGCAGGAGGATCCAGGGCGCCGCCGTGATCGCCTACGCCTCGGCGGGAGACTTCGTGCGATGGAATCCCCACCTGCACGGCATCTTCCTGGAAGGCGGATTCGATCGGCAGGGGCGATTCGTGCACGCTGCCCTCCCTGGACCTGCCACGGCTGGCCCAGTACTTCCGCGCTTCCATGGTCGCCTTCTTCCTCAGCCGCTCCCTCATCAACGAGCGCCTGGCAAGGAGCATGCTGGGCTGGACCCACAGCGGCTTCAGCCTGGACATGTCGGTGAAGATCCCTGCCGCCTCCTCCCGCACCCGCGAGGCTCTTGCTCAATACATCGCCCGCCCGCCGGTCTCCCTCAGCAAGATGCTGGTGGAAGAGCACGAGGCCAGCGTCCTGTACCGCTCGGAGTACAATCCGTACTTCAAGACAAACGCCCGGCTGTTCCCCGCCCTGGAGTTCCTCGTCCAACTCCTGCAGCACCTGCCCGACGCTCGGACCCACCTCGTGCGCCGCTACGGGTTGTACTCCTCCCGTTCCCGCGGCACATGGACTTGAAAAGCCCTGGCTGGTGCGCCTGGCCCCCGGGGCTGGCTGCAGCAGCACCCGCAGCAGCCTCCCCCGCCTCTGCAGGCGGTCCTCCAGGATAGTGCCCAGCAGTCCGTCTCACTCCAGGGAATCGCGTTCTGCTTGGGCGCGGCTGCTGGCCAAGGTCTACGAGGTAGACGCCCTTCGCTGCAGCCGCTGCGGCTCCCCCATGAAGGTGCTTGCCGTCATCACCGATCCCCCCGAGGTCCGAAGGATCCTCCTGCACCTGATCAAGACCGGCGTCGCCCCTCCGGGCCTGGAGGCCTCCTGCGCTGAATTAACCAGCCCCTCCCCTTTGCGCTTCTCAAGGCAGATACTTGTCCTTGACCCAGGCGAGAATACCAGCAGCGGGGCATCGCAGAGCAGAATCGCCCCGGGCCGCGGCCGATCTTCCCGGCTGCGGCGATTCGCAGGGCACCCCCGACCGTCCCACGCCGCTCGCCGAGCCCCATCCGCAGCATCGCACGCCCGAACTCCGCGCTGCCCGGGACGCCCGACGGATAAGCCCTCCGACCCCAGTCGCTCGCCGAGCCCCATCCGCAGCATCGCACGCCCGAACTCCGCGCTGCCCGGGACGCCCGACGGATAAGCCCTCCGACGAGTCAGCCCGACTCCGCAGCATGCCGGGACGCCCGACGGATAAGCCCTCCTACTAGTTGCCCGTAACGCCCGACGGATAAGCCCTCCTACTAGTCGTGGTTCTGGACTATCCGATACCCGGCCATCAGGATCGATTCCGCATCCCGAGGATGAACAGTCTCGGCTTCACCGCAAAGCCCACCATCGAGAACGGCAAGCGCCACTGGGACTTCCCCGAAGGCACCGTCATCGTGAAGGAAGTCTACCAGACACACGAAGCCCGCGCCGGCAGAGCAGCCCATCCAGCTCACCATCATGGTGAAGGCTCCGAAGGACCCCCACTCCCAGGGCGGGTGGCTCTGGATCACCCGTGATCTCCCAGACGGCAAAGAGGCGGTCTTCATGGGGAACTTCTGCATCACCTGCCACGCGAACGCCAACGAGAAGCATCCCTACGGCGACGGCAACCCGAACGAGGAGTTCCGCGACTACGTGTACTTCGTTCCCGGCGAGGGAGGCCCGCGCTCAGGCGCGGAACATTATTAGCGGCACGACCTCTCCCGGATGATCGCTCCCCAGTTGGTAGTTGTACTCTGCAACTTCCGTCTCAATGATGCAACATAAGTTGCAGGGGTAGGCAATTTGGCAGCCGCCCCAACAGAAGAATAAGTCATTCATCAGAAAGGAAATAGCGCCAAACCCTCTCCTGGCATCCCCTTTGCATGGTCCAAGTGAGAGTCATCAAGGTGCATGCGAAAGGTTGAACGGGAAGGTGAGTATGAAAAAGCTTCATTTTCTATTCCTGTTGGTGGGCGGTCTGATGATCTTCGGGTGCCCGCTCGGCGTAGGCGGGGACGAAGGCCAGGAGGGCGCGGGGCAACAAGAGCTCACAGTCACGGCCTCGCCCTCGAACGGGGGTACCGTTACCCGATCGCCTAGACCAGACCCAATACGAGTCCGGATCAAGCGTGACTCTCACGGCAAATCCCGCATCTGGCTATGAGTTCACCCGATGGGAAGGAGATGCAACCGGCTGGTCCAACCCGACCACGATTACAATGGATGGGGACAAAACCGTTACGGCGGTCTTCACTCCAAGCTACACAGCTCACGGTCACGGCCTTACCCTCGGATGGGGGGACCGTTGACCCGATCGCCTGACAAGACCCAATACGACACCCGGAACAAGTCGTGACTCTCACGGCAAATCCCGCATCTGGCTATGAGTTCACCCGATGGGAAGGAGATGCGACCGGCTCGGCCAACCCGACCACGATTACGATGAATGGGGACAAAACCGTTACGGCGGTCTTTACTCCAGCCACGACGCCACTCATCCGACTCTCCATTTCGGGCCTCACGTTCTAGGTGATCAGTGGAAGTGAGGGGGGCTCCTATTCCAGTGAAGACTCAAATGTCTCCGTAGCCGACATCACGAACGGCGGCATCGACACTCTGAGCGGGCTGGATTGCAGCTTCCCCAACGGCACGCCTGCGTGGCTCTCCGCTACACTCAGCGGAAGCACCGCGCCGGCGACGCTCACGGTAACGCTAACGCTGTCGGAATGTGCCACCGCTTTATCCCTCCGATGACTCATACCCCAGTGTCGACGCGCATCGCGATCACCTCGGCGGCGGCGAGCAACAGCCCCCAGTACATCGGAGTAGGCGTCCAGTTTCAAAGCCCCCCTTCCCAACCTGTCCATATCCCCATAAACTTGCCGCCTTCCGGAAGGAACAGTGATTTGTACTGAGCTGCATCGCCAAGGACTAATGGATAAGACCATTTTTAAAGCTGATGAAGCATTCGGGAGGTACATAGGAGACAATCAGAAGGAAGTTCTTATAGGTTATCATTCTGGGCAAAGCCGGTTGTGAGCCTCATGCAGAAGTCCCGCATTTTCACGCAGATTGTGAACGTTCTTGCGAAGCCATGGTCCTATGAAATGGCCTACCGCATGGGGGCGAGGGACGAAGGCACCTTCGCCGGTAAGATCCTGATGTTCGTCGGCGTACCTGTGTGCAGAACAATTGGCAGAGCAGTGATCCGGGCCGGGAACATAGGTACCCTTGCCGACGCTGGCAGCCATGAAGACCCGTGTGCCAGGGAGTTCACGATTCCGACGGAGTGAAAGAGGCCGGCGCGTCGGTCGGGCGCGTGCCGGGAGCCGGGGTTACGCAGTCTTTCGCTGCATAGGGTCCACGTTCTATTACCTCGGTCCTTTTTCTGAATGCTTTTTTGCAAAGTGCCGTCGAATTTTCGCCGCAATCTGGCGATCCGTCATCTTGTCGACTGTTTCAACACTAACGATGCGTCCGCCAAGGTCGATTCTTTCCAGACGTTTCTTCAGTTCTCCCTTTGCCTCACCAGGACCGAATATCAGAATGGATTCCGCATCACGAATGCTCGCGATGACCGCATCGTAGTAAATGTTGAGATGTCCGGTTAAGGCTCTCTGTCGACTATCATCTGCCGGGACCTGTAGTGGTTCAAAGGGGCCCGTATGGCGCGAACCGAGAGAACGACGGGCCTGCTTTTCAATCGCAGATATTATCAGTCCTCTCTCTTCTCCTTTGTCAGTAACAGCTACGACAATCGCCTTCCTATGATCAATCCACAGACCTACTTTGGCTGGTGCGCCTGGCCCCCGGGGGGGGCTGCAGCAGCACCTGCAGCAGCCTCCCCCGCCTCTACAAGCGGTCCTCCAGGATAGTGCCCAGCAGTCCGTCTCCACTCGGGAATCGCGTTCTGCTTGGGCGCGGCTGCTGGCCAAGGTCTACGAGGTAGACGCACTTCACTGCAGCCGCTGCGGCTCCCCCATGAAGGTGCTTGCCGTCATCACCGATCCCCCCGAGGTCCGTAGGATCCTCCTGCACCTGATCAAGACCGGGGTCGCCCCTCCGAGCCTGGAGGCCTCCTTGCCGAACTAACCAGCCCCTCCCCTTTGCGCTTCTCAAGGCAAGATACTTGTCCTTGACCCAGGCGAGAATACCAGCAGCGGGGCATCGCAGAGCATAATCGCCCCGGGCCACGGCCGATCGTCCCGGCTGCGGCGATTCGCAGGGCACCCCCGACCGTCCCACGCCGCTCGCCGAGCCCCATCCGCAGCATCGCACGCCCGAACTCCGCGCTGCCCGGCACGCCCGACGGATAAGCCCTCCTACTTGTCCGCTTCCTCCAGCCTCGCGAGGAGTTTGGGGTGTTTCCTGATAACCGAAACCATGGGTCGTCGCCACCAACTTTCGATGTCGTCCTACGATCGGCTCTTCCCAAGCCAGGATACGGTCCCCAAAGGTGGCTTCGGAAACCTCATTGCCCTTCCCCTTCAACGGGAAGCGAGGGCGAAAGGCAATTCGGTATTCGTTGATGCATCATTCACTCCTTACGATGACCAGTGGGCTTTCATATCGAGCATCCAGCGCACCGATTTGAATAGGGTTCGCGAAATCGTCCAAGACGCTGGCCGTCGCGGCAAGGTTATGGGACTGCGAATGGTCGATGCCGAGGAGGAATCCGACCAGACTCCGTGGAAACGACCTCCATCGGGCTACTCGGAACGGGTGTCCATGAACGAGACCCTTCCGCGCGAAGTGCACGCTGTCATTTCTCAACGCTTGTTTCTTGAACGAAACGGCCTACCCTCTCCTCTTCTCAATAAGATCAAGCGTCTGGCTGCCTTCCAGAATCCAGAGTTCTACAAGAGGCAGGGCATGAGGCTTTCTACTGCACTCACCCCCAGGGTTATTGCATGTGCCGAAGAGCTCTCCGAGCACATCGCCCTGCCTCGTGGGTGCTGGCCCGAGGTTGAGGCCCTGTTGAACGAGTATGGCATCGCCCTTTCGGTCGCAGACAAGCGCGAGAAGGGAGCCGCGCTCCATTGCTCCTTCACGGGTACTCTCACCTCAAGTCAAGAACGAGCTGCAAAGGCTCTACTGGCTCACGACATAGGCGTCCTGGTGGCACCTCCGGGGACTGGCAAGACCGTCGTAGGGATTTTTCTGATCGCCATGCGGCGTCGAAACACGCTCGTTCTTGTTCACCGGAAGCCTCTCCTCGATCAATGGGTCGCACAACTTGCGTTGTTCCTGGGTAAAGAACCGAAAGAAATCGGGCAAATCGGTGCTGGAAAAAACAGACCTACCGGCGAGGTCGACGTTGCCATGATTCAGAGCCTGATTCGCCTTGGCCGCGTAGCTGACCTTGTGGCTGGCTATGGACACATTGTCGTGGATGAATGCCACCACGTCCCTGCCGTTTCGTTCGAGCGCGTCCTTTCTGAAGTGAAGGCGAGGTTTGTCACGGGACTCACTGCAACTCCACGTCGCCGGGACGGTCAGCAGCCGATCCTCCACATGCAACTCGGTCCTGCGCGGTTCGCTGTGGATTCTCGAAACAAGAACGCACAACGCCCATTTGTACAATCTCTCATTGTCCGCGAGACCGAGTTCGCGATCAAACAGCAGGCCGAGCGAACCACCATCCAGGAGCTCTATTCGATGCTGGCAGCCGATCCGGCCCGCAATAATCTTATCTGCAAAGATGTAATCCAAGCCTTTAAAGACGGGCGCTCCCCGATCGTGCTCACGGAGCGGCGCGAGCACCTGGAAAGACTAGCTGATGAGCTGCGTTTGTACGTTCCGGATCTTGTCGTGCTCCATGGGAAAATGAAGACGTCGACGCGGCGCGAGGCGCTTGCACACTTCGCCACGGCGCCCGACGGCAAGCCGCGGCTTCTCCTCGCGACAGGGCGTTACATCGGGGAAGGTTTCGACGACGCACGATTGGATAGCTTGTTTCTCGCCCTGCCGTGTCGTGGAAAGGGACGCTGATTCAATACTCGGGCCGTCTCCATCGTCTGTATGCCGGCAAGACAGAAGTGCGGATATACGACTACGTCGACCGAAAAGTCCCAATGCTTCTTCGGATGTTCGAAAAGCGTCTCCGTGGCTATCGGGCGATGGGGTACGTCCGTGTAGAGGATAACAATGAAACAAGGGAAGAGCCCGAAGCGCATACGTCAAGGGTCGAGTAGCCCACGCAGCCCAACGTCTTCCTCTCGTCTTGAGCGAATGATCTCAGAGGCAATCGTCGACTGCTACAATGAGAGTGAGCAGGCGATGGGTCTTTTCACTATGGTCGAGGAGAATCTCCGCCTCCCGTTTTCAACCATCGTGCTTGGCATCCAGGTCAATGTGCAGAAAGTCGAACTCAATGACGCGGGGGAGATTGTTGCCGTTTGTTCCAGAGGCCCAGAGAAGCAGAGGATCCCATTAGTGGACCTTTCCCTTCCATCTCCTCGACCTGAAGGGGCAGAGTGGATTGAAGCGTATCGTCGCTGGGCGAGAGGGAGATAACCATCATGCACAGCTATTCGGGAATCACAGACATCGGCGAGCCGGATCTCCAGCAGCCGAGCACCGATTATCCGCAAGACGCGCCTGTTGGGAAAGAACTCACCGGATGTAGTGTCAGATAAAAGATGTGAGAAGAATCCGCAATTATTATGCAAGTAGATGCAAACCAAACCACGAAGTGCAAGTCTCCAGCGGCATGTCCTGATTGACCCAACTCCTTGAAGGACCTACTGATAGTCAGCAGTGAGTTGTAAAGAGACGCGCGCCAGAATCGGGGCTCGGACTCGTTTTCCTAAACCGTAGGTCAGATGTTCGAGTCATCCCTGGGGCAACATCCGAATCCTTGCGGTGCAAGGAATTACTGAAAAGACTACCGGAAAACCGGCGTCGCAAAACTTCAATGTGACCAGTTTTGTCACTGGTCCGCGGAGGTTTCCATGCGCGTCGGTGTTCGGGACTTCTCCCTTTACAAGAGGCCGCGAAAGGGCGGCCGACCCGTCTACTACGCTCGATTCCACAACGATGATGGCAGTTGGACTGCTGGCTGTTCGACTGGGCAGACTGTCCGCTCCCTCGCCGAGGGTTGGGCAACCGCAGAGGTAAGGCGACGGCAGGCTGAAGTGCAGGAAGGAGAGCAGGCGCCTCCGGCCGATACCGGCTTCGCCGCGTTCGCCAGCAAAGACTTTTTCAGCTACGAGGGTCGGTGGGCTCTGGACAAGCGCGCAAGCGGAAAAAGGCTTTCACCCCGTCAGTGCCTGGAGAAGCGGCGGACGTTCGACAAGCACGTCATCCCCATTCTGGGGCAAATGAAACTTCACGAAATCAACCGCGCCGTGCTGAAGGACTTTCGAAACGCCATGTATCAGGACGGCTATTCGGGCTCCACGATCAACCGCGCATTGGATTGCATTCGGGCAGTACTTGAAGCCGCTGAGGATGAGAACCGTATCGATGCCGTGCCGCGCATCGACCGCGCAGCGAGCAGGCCTACTGAGCGCGGCATCCCCACTACAAACGAGTTCCACGGGATCTTTGCTGCGCGGTGGGAGGATCCCCGCGCCTACTACGCTTCCGCGTTGGCGGCGGTCACCGGCTGCCGGATGGGTGAAATCCTCGCGCTGCGTCTTTCGAATATTGACTCAGTGCGACTCTTGGTTTCCGTGGAAAGATCGTACGACAGCGCCGAGCGCGTCATCTGCGCGACGACAAAGAACGGCAAGTCCCGTATGGTCACGATCCCCCCGATGGTCTGTCACGGGCTGGAGATGTTGGCCACGGCGAATCCGCACACTGGTGTGGATCCTCTGGTCTTCTGGTCGGAAAAGACCCCGGACAGGCCGTGCGACTACAAGCTGGTCACGCGTGGGCTTTACAGAGCCCTAACACAGATCGGCATCGATGCGGCGGAACGAAGACGACGCCATCTGTCGTTTCATTCTTGGCGCCATTGGCTCAACTCGCAACTAGTCGAGGCACATGTGCCGCCTGAGAAGATCCGCATGCTAACCGGCCACTCCAGTAGCGAGATGACACTGCTCTACTACCACACGCAGCTAGAGGCTATGGCTGACGTACAGGACGTGCAGGCACGGATGCTGAAGAACTGCCTGGTACACACCAGGCGGCAACAACGAGTGGTGAGGCAGCTATTGGCGCTACCAATCGATCTCTCCCGACGGCCTCCTAACGAGACCACGAGAGTTGCTCTCGAAGAAATCATGATAGGAGACCATATGTCGGATAGCGATTTTTCCCTCGACTTCGAAAAGATCGAAAGCTATGAAGTGTCCCTGGACTTGACTGCGAGGGGCCAGATCTGCCTCCTTTGCGTCCAGTTCATAGGGGAAGCAAGACTGTACCACAGAGCTCCACCATTCGATGCCGAGGCCGCCAGGAGCAAAGCACGTACGATCAACAGGAAGGCCACGGCGGCCAAGAAAGCCCTGCGCGAGCTCAGCGTTTGCTCGCACGACGCTGCCGAACATGACTTTTATCTTTTCTATCCCGACGACAGCAACTCCTACCTGTTCTCGGTGAAAAAAGCGATACGGCTCGTTAGGAGGATCGCTCAAGCGGCCGAGAAAAAAGCCTCTGAGTCCTACCCTGTTGGGCGTCCAGAACTACAGAACTTCAAGAATCTGGTACGTGAGCTGTATCGCATCTATCTGGGCAGCGGAGGCAAAGGAAAGATCACCTGGGACAAAAATCGCAAGTGCTACAGAGGGTATCCCATCTTCTTCATCAAGAGGGTCATCGAGCAGATACGTCCGTATATGCCTGAGCCGGTCTTGAAGAAGTTTCTTCCCGAGAAGGAAAGCGCCGTAAGTCGTACAGCAACAGAAGCAATCAGGAACTTTGAAAAGGAGGAAAGCAAAAATGGGGGAGAAAAACAGCTAAAAATAGCCGTATTTATGCCTTACGCGAAATTCGACACCTCGCTCGACCCAGTGATACGGTGCCCTCATGAACACAAAAGAAACATTTGTCCCGTCCACTAGCATCAACCTGATCGACTACAGCACGGCTGCGGATCTGCTGGGCATCAGGCCTCAAAGTCTGAGAAGGTTGGTATCACAACGCCGCGTACCACACCTTCACGTCGGAAGACTGGTCCGATTTGATCTGAAGGATCTCGAGGAATTCCTGAACTCCCAGAAGGTGCCCGTAGGCATGCCCAGGACGCCACGGGCATGAGCGCGGACACTTTCGTTCTGGCACGGCGTGCGGTTTCCGTCCCACTCATCGAACAGATGTTTGGTCGCGAAGGCTCGCGGTGGGAGGGGGACGAGTACAAGACCCTATCGCCCCTTCGCGCCGACGCGCATACCGGGTCGTTCGCGATAAAGAGAGATGGCTCGCTGATCGCCGAACGGGCGGTGCGGCCGGGGCGCTACCGGCTGAGCATCGCGGGCAGGCAGCCCGACGCGCGCAGCGCATCGCTGTCTGGCGCTGCCATTCTGGACGCGGACATGGAGATTACCGGGGCGGCATTCCCGATCCGGGGCTGAAAAGCCACCCTTTCCGGGTCCCGCATCGGGCATTTGACCGATGCCCGCACGGTGCAGTGGCCGAACCGGCGAACCGCTCTTCCGCCGGTTTCGCTGTCCGTGGAAAAGGTCTACCCTCCCGGGATCCATGAGCAGGGCCTCTCCCAAGCTGCTGGGCGTCTTTATCGCCCAGCTCGATGACGCATACCAGATCGCCGTGTGGCGGGGGATCGACTCCCGGGCCCGCGAGCGAGGTATCGGCGTGGTCTGCTTCGTCGGGCACCGCGTTTCCTTCCCGATCGAGTCGGAAGCAGCGGCGAACATCGCTTACCGTATCGGGGATCCCCGGGCAGTGGACGGCCTCATAGTCGTCTCTTCCGCGATCGCCACTTTCCTCGGCCCGGAGGAGACGACGGGCCTCTTCGCCACCCGCAAGGGGATCCCCCAGGTGTCCGTCGGCCTGCCGGTGCCGGGAGTGCCCACCGTCACGGCGAGCGGCGCGGAGGGCGTCTCGACCGTCGTGCGCCACCTCGTGCGCGAGCACGGGCTGCGGCGCTTCGCGCTCATCTGCGGCCCCGTGGGTCACCCCGAGGCGGAGGAGCGAGAGCGCGCCTTTCGCGCCACCCTGCGCATCGAGCGCCTGGAACCGGGCACCCGCGTCTCGTACCGCGTCGATTGTTCCCAGAGAGAACCTTGATGCAAAAACCAGTGACATTCCTCGTCGTCGACGACCACCCCGTGTTCCGCCAGGGCCTCGTGGCCCTGATCCGCAGCAACGAACGCTACCAGGTGTGCGCCGAGGCCGGCACCGCCGCCGAGTCCCTGGCCGCGCTGGAGAAGGGCGTGCCGGACATCGCCCTCATCGACATCTCCCTCGTGGGGCAGAGCGGCCTCGACCTGGTGAAGACGCTGAAGGCGGCCCACCCCGAGATGACCGTCCTCATCATCTCGATGCACGACGAGGTGGTCTACGCGGAACGGGCGCTGAAGGCCGGCGCCCGGGGCTACGTGATGAAGCAGGAAGCGGCCTCCGTGATGCTCGACGCCATCGAGACGGTGCTCTCGGGGAGGATCTTCGTCTCGGCGGTCATGCGCGACCGTCTGCTGGAAACGATGTTCACGCGGCGCGAGGAGACCGAGGCGCCATCGGTGGAGCGGTTGAGCGACAGGGAGCTGGAAGTGCTCGAGCTGATCGGGCAGGGATACGGCGTCGCGGAAACCGCCAAGGTGATGAACCTCTCGGGGAAGACGGTGAACGCCCACCGGGACCACATCAAGGAAAAGCTGCGCATCGTGGGAGCCGGGGCGCTGCGCAGGTTCGCCGTGAAGTGGGTGCAGAACCGGGACACCTGAGCGCCCCTGCGGGAGCCGGGACGGGCGGGTGCCCCCGTCACCTCAGGGATAGGTAATACTGCCTATTCCCGAATTCGATCTTTGTCCGATGTCGTACCGAACAGGCAGGGGGTAGACTCCCATGGGGCAGGCGAGCGGAGCGCGCCGAGCACCGACAGATCGAGGAGAGGAGGTCTTTGAATGAAGCGAAAATGGGGTTTTGGGGTTGCTCTTCTTCTGCTGTGCGCCTTCAGCATGCCGCTGTTCGCGCAGAAGAAGGTAATCAATCTCTGGAGCTTCACCGACGAAGTTCCCAAGATGCTCGCGAAGTACATGGAGCTGAATCCGAAGGTCGATGCGGCGTATGAGATTAAGACGACCATCATCGCCACGACGAACGGCGCCTACCAGCCCGCCCTTGACCAGGCGCTGATGGGCGGCGGCAAGGACACACCCGATATCTACACGGCGGAGTCGGCGTTCGTGCTCAAGTACACGCAGGGCGACGCCGGCCAGTTCGCCGCTCCGTACAAGGACCTGGGGATCGACGTGACCAACCTTCTGAAGAAGGCCGACATCGCCCAGTACACGATCGACATCGGCACCAACCCGGCGACGAAGCAGCTCGTTGGTCTCGGTTATCAGGCCACCGGCGGAGCGTTCATCTATCGCCGCTCCATCGCGAAGGACGTCTTCGGCACGGACAATCCGGCCGTGATCAAGACCAAGGTCGGACCGGGGTGGGACAAGTTCTTCCAGGCGGCTGCGGCGCTGAAGGCCAAGGGCTACGGCATCGTCTCCGGTGACGGGGATATCTGGCACGCCATCGAAGGCGGCTCCAAGAAGGGCTGGATCGTCAACGGCAAGCTTTTCCTCGACAAGGACCGCGAGGCCTTCCTGGATCTCTCCAAGAAGCTGAAGGACAACGGCTATCACAACGATACCCAGGACTGGACAGACGCCTGGTTCGCCGACATGAAGGATGGCGGTCCCAAGAAGATTTTCGGCTACTTCGGCCCCGCGTGGCTCATCAACTACGTCATGGCCGGAAACTCCGGTGGCAAGAACCCCGGCGAAGGCACGTATGGTGACTGGGCCGTGTGCGAACCGCCCGTCGGCTTCTTCTGGGGCGGCACCTGGGTCATCGCCAACAAGAACAGCAAGTTGAAGAGCGTCATCGGCGACATGATCAAATGGATCACCCTCGACAGCTCCGAGACTGGTCTGCAGTACTTCTGGGCGAACGGCACCCTCAACGGACCCGGCGGCACCAAGGATACGGTCGCTTCGGGGACCGTCATGAAAGTCTCCAACGGCACGCTGCCATTCCTGGGCGGACAGAACATGTTCGACGTGTTCGTTCCCGCAGGCAAGTTCGCAACGGGTAGGAACAAGAACCAGTACGATGAGACTATCAACAACATCTGGCGCGGTCAGGTACGCGAGTACACCGCTGGCAACAAGACCCGCGCCCAGGCCATCGATGACTTCAAGCAGCAGGTCAAGGACCAGCTTGACGTCGACTCCAACTGATCTGCATGCCGGTGTGGGCGGACGCTGTCCGCCCACAGCTTTTCTATGCCGCCCGAAAAATCATCCGTGCTTCCTGATCTTTCGCAATAAGAATGAAACACTCGCTCTATGACGGGAGGTGAACGCTCATGCGGCGCAAAAGCGTAAGCTACGCAAAGTACGGCTACCTGTTTTCCCTGCCTTTTGTGCTGGCTTTCCTGGTCTTTTCGCTCTACCCCCTGATCTACACCCTCATTATAGGCTTCACGGACCTTCGCGGCCTTTCCAAGACGACCTTCGCGTTCCTGGCAGATCCGTTTCTGAACTACAAGACAATGCTTCAGACCGCAGCGTTCAGGCTCTCCTTGTCGAATACGGCCATTATCTGGGTTGTCAACTTCATTCCGCAAGTCCTTCTCGCACTTCTGCTCGCTGCCTGGTTCACGAACCGGCGTCTCAAGGTAAAGGGTCAGGGTGCTTTCAAGGTCCTGATCTACATGCCCAACATCATAACGGCAGCAACGATCGCCGTCCTTTTCAACACTTTGTTCGGCTACCCCAAAGGGCCGGTGAACGACATTCTCCAGAGCTTGGGCTTGATCCACACTCCGCTCAATTTTACCCTCCAGAAATGGACGTCTCGCTATGTCGTGTCCTTCATCCAATTCTGGCTCTGGTACGGGAACACCATGATCGTGTTGATCGCCGGCATCCTGGGCATCAGTCCTACGCTCTTTGAGAGCGCTGAAATAGACGGGGCCAGCTCGTTCCAGACCTTCCTCAGAATAACGCTGCCGAGCATACGGACCATCATTCTGTATACCCTGGTCACGAGCCTCATCGGCGGCCTGCAGATGTTCGACATCCCCTGGCTCTACCAGTTCGGCGGTCCCGACCAGGCGACCATGACGGCCGCCGTGTTCATCTACCGACAGGCTTTCAGCGGCAGCTACCTGTACAACCGCGCGGCCGCCGCGAGCATGATGCTGTTTGTCATCATCTCGATTTTCGCAGGCATACTCTTCTACATTCTGCGTGACAAGGACGCTATAGTGCTGAACAAGCAGAGAAAGGCCCTGATACGGGAGGCCAGGGCGGCGGCGAAACTGGCCGGAGAAGGTGCGGCAACATGAGACGCGAAACCAGCATTTCCCGGGGCGCCACGAAAACCGTCATCTATGTCGCCTGCGTTTTTCTGTCGCTTCTGAGCATCTTCCCATTCCTGGTCATGTTCATCAACGCGACTCGAGGCACCTACGAGATCCAGCAGAGTTCCATTGCCTTGCTGCCATCGTCACATTTGCTGGACAATGTCAGGATCCTCCTTGGCAAGAGCTTCAACCCTTTGACCGGGCTGATGAACTCTTTGATAATATCCTGCAGCGCGACACTCTGTGCGGTCTATTTCTCTTCCCTTACCGCCTATGGCCTGGCAGCCTACAGCTGGAAAATGCGCCAGCCCTTTTTTACCTTCATCATGGCGGTTCTCATGATTCCTGCCCAGGTTGCGGCCATCGGCTTTTACAAGTTCATCTATGCGATCCATTTGACGAACACCTTCTGGCCGTTGATATTGCCCGCCATAGCCTCTCCGGCAATGGTTTTCTTCATGCGGCAATACTTGCTAGGAACGCTGTCTCTGGATATCGTCAATTCGGCAAGAATTGACGGCGCCAGGGAGCTTTATACATTCAACCGGATCATTTTGCCGATCATGAAGCCGGCCCTGGCAACGCAGGCCATCTTCTCGTTCGTGTTCAGTTGGAACAACTTTTTCATCCCCCTCATCCTCCTTACGGATAGCAAGAAGTACACCAT
Source organism: uncultured Spirochaetota bacterium (assembly GCA_963820435.1). Lineage (GTDB taxonomy): Bacteria > Spirochaetota > Spirochaetia > SZUA-6 > Fen-1364 > Fen-1364. The sequence continues at coordinate 48,467 of CAWGAC010000010.1, forward strand.
GCCGATCATGGTGAGTCTTCTCAGGGGAGATATCTACAGGACCGAATACGGTTCTGTGTACCTGGCACTGTCGCTCACCGTTCTGCCCTTGTTCGTCTTCTACTTCGTTCTCTCCAAATACATCATTGGCGGCGTCGCACTTGGAGCGCTCAAGGAATAGACGGGCAACGGTATTCCAGAGTCGGCGGCTCCTTCATCCTCGGCTACCGCCGCGCGACGCTCCAGAAGGAAGCCTTCGGACGCTTCCTGGTGTCGAAGAGGAGCGGCCCGTGACCTCAAGAAGAGCTGAAGCCAATAAAAAAGCGATACGTGGAGCTTGACGTATTTCCTTCTAAGTTCTATAGATAGTCACAGAGAGCTACGCCGACGAACAAGGCGACGGTGACTCTGCCTAGATTCACACGGTAGAAGTCACTGGTGCCGATCTTCGCCTGAATGCCGGCGGGAGCGGACCCGCCCCAAGTGTGACTGGAATTGTGACTGACAACCCTGCTCTGTCACGCTTCGAAGCGCCACAGAAAGAAACGCAAAGCTACACTCCGCTTGCGCTAAGTCCCTTGGCGATATACAGTAAAGCACAGAAAGCTTTAGGCGGCTACAAACCGCCACGCGACGATCGGCGCATAGCCCGGATTCCTAAACCGTAGGTCAGATGTTCGAGTCATCCCTGGGGCATACGTAACTCCTTAATATACAAGGAGTTGTGTCAGATCGCTACCAGAAAACTGGCGCGTTCTCAACTCACTGTCAGATGGACTGTAGGAAAGTCCTCGGGGAGAATGAGCATGCGCCAAGATCGGTTTTCCTTGTATCGCCGCGGCAGCGTCTGGTATGTCCAATTCTATAATCCCCACACGCGGAAGTACTTGTCCGGGCGCTCCACGGGAGAATCAAACCGTAATGCCGCCCTCCTAATAGTAGCTGAGTGGCTGCGCGATGGTTTGCCTGAACCGGCACGCGGATCCAGGCGCCTTCGTGAACTGCTTGATCTCGACTTGGCCTTATCGATCATCCGCAGAGCTCCCCTTACCCCTGACGACGCCGAACGGCTCGTTCGCATTTTGGAGGATCGCCAGTTGATAGAAGACACTGTCATCAAGGCCGGTCCAGGTTCAGAACCCTTCACCGGCTTCCTTGAGCGCTTCTGGGACTACGAGCAATCGCCGTATGTACGCGAAAGACTCGCCCACGGCCAGCGGATAAGCCGCCGCCATTGCTATGATGCCCGTAACCGTCTTGATTTCTACTGGAGGCCATACTTCGGGAAGGAAAAGAGGTTGTCAGAGATCCACAAGTCAGACCTCGGTGCGTTCTCCCTCTGGCTCAAGGAAGAAAAGGAACTAAAGGCCAATACAATCAACAACGTAATATCTGTCGGGACAGTGGCCCTGCGTTGGGCCGCAATAAACGAGTTGATCCCTGTGAATCCTGCCGAGGGCCTCATGACCTTTTCGGGCAAGCCCGCGAAACGTGGTGTCTTGACCGATTCCGAAGTGAAGAAGCTCTTTGCGCTTTGCTGGCCTGATGAACACTCCAAGATCGGGAATATGCTGGCAATGAGCACAGGTCTCCGTGCGGGCGAGGTAGTTGCCCTCCAGGTCCGTGATATCGGGGAGGACCGCCTCTGCATTCGCCATTCGTGGAACAAGTGGGATGAATTGAAAGGAACGAAAACTGACACCGAACGGAGCGTGCCTATCATTCCCTCGATACGAGAGTCCCTTCGCGATCTAGCTCGACGGAATCCCCATGGTGTTGGCCCAACGACGTTCGTTTTCTGGAGCTCCGGCAAACCTTCGCGCCCCATGGAAGCAGATCGCCTCATCAACGGGCTCCAGGCTGCCCTTTTGCGCCTGACTCTCAGTGAAGACGAAATGAAGGACTTTTCGAAGCTCCGTCCAGCGCGTGAGTACTGGAAGAGCCGTCGCGTGGTTTTCCATTCGTGGCGGCACTACTTCGCAGCGCGGATGGCGGACCGACTGGAGAAGAGGAAAGTCATGCTCGCTACGGGTCACGCTACTGGCGCGGTATTCGATGCTTACGCCGACCACGGCACTGAGGAAACCTTCCGCGAAGTTGAACAGGCCGCGCAGGATGCATTTGGGAGACTTCTGCAATTCTCCGGCTTTGAAGCGCGAACTCGCTAACACATTTCTGGAAGCCTCGAACTGATCTAGGCTACTTGGCCCGAAACCTCATATTCTGGTATTGCCGAAAGGCCAACCGAACAAGACGTTTCTCTTCCCTTGATCCATGCCTCTCCACGTATAGCACTTGTTCGCGTGCTTGCGCCAAGTCACTAAACGCCTTTTCAGCTGTGAGCTTTTCGTTTGTTGGTTTGCCGCTCACGATCTTGAGGACCGTGCCGGTGATTTTCTTGCCCTTCGATTCCTCTTTTGGTTTACGCGCCGCTGGTTTTTTTGTTGACTTTGATGCCCTCTTCGCCAGTCCCTTCTTAGTCTTTGCCATGCCGTCTATCATAGCGGCACAGCGGAGTCGTCGTCAATGTGCACTGTATGTGCACTGTATACAAGGGCGAACGCGTCTATCTCGCAGCCTCAATCCAGCCACAGGGCTTTCCCTACGGCGTCATACGTATCTTCGTAAGCTAACCGCATGATAGATCAAATGACGACTACGAAATCGACCTTGCAAAAGAACTGTCTATCGCATAAAGCATATTTCATATTAGACTGAATGAAATCCGTTCCCAGGCGAGAAGCCTTCATCTGCCAGGTGATTGTGGATTGCGCCGTTTTCGGCAGCGGATCTCTGACACTCTTCGTAATAGAAACGGCCCAGCAAGGCGCAGGATCTGAACCTGCGACCTCCGGGTTATGAGCACGCCGCGCCGTCAAATCGGCGCGCGTCCTTCCAAGCCAATACAAGCTGTTACAAGGCCAATTATATTGCCCGAAAGAAGATAGGGCAAGCGCGTTGTTCAGCCTTGTTTTTATAGTGTTTTTCCATAGACGTAAATGGAGGAAAAATCTTACACTTTCCATCTTACACTTAACAATGCTGATCGGCTGCAGAGAGATGTGAAGAGCCCCATTTAAGCTCACGGGGCTCTTAACATTGGGAGGATGCAAAAGATGGAGCGACGCCTCATCCCTTACATCAAGAGAGAAACATCCAGAACGTGTAGAGCTCACTAGTCCAAACATACTACGTCTCTCCTCACAAATAAGTCCCTCTGGCTCTCCCCTTGAAAGCGCCCCGGGTTCTGCTACGATTGAAGGGGATAGCGTCGCCACGATCGGGTCCCCCATGCGAGGAAGGAGAAAACGTATGCCAGCGCAAGAATTGAAGGAGTTTCTGGACAAGCACAAGATCAAGTATGTGAGCATCCACCACTCGACGGCGTATGCGGCCTCAGAGATCGCCGCCTCGGCCCATGTAAAAGGCAAAAACCTCGCAAAAACGGTAATCGTCAAGCTCGACGGAAAGTTGGCCATGGCCGTACTGCCGTCAAGGTACCACGTGAGCCTGGAGCGGCTGCGCGTTGCCAGCTCCTCGGGAAGCATAGCTCTCGCCGCAGAAGAGGAGTTTTCGCGGGAGTTCCCGGGATGCGACGAGGGTGCCATGCCGCCGTTCGGCAACCTCTACGGAATGCCGGTCTACGTGGATGCGAGCCTGACTGAAGACGAGGAAATTGCCTTCAACGCGTGTTCCCACACGGAGCTTGTCCAGCTCGCGTACAAGGATTTCCAGGCGCTCGTGAAGCCAACAGTGGCCGCCTTCAGGGAGTAGCCGACTTCGCTCACAATTCTTGTGGGGAGCACCACAGGCTTGAATTATCCCAGTCTCGGCTCATCATTGGATTATGAGGTCATTGCGCGCCCTTGTCGTGGCAGTGGGATGCTTGGTTGTCCTGCCATCAAGCGCTGAACAAGGAGGAAACCCCATGGCCTTCTCAATCTCATCATCTGCATTCGAGCATGGCGCAAGTATTCCGCGGGCGTTCACGGCTGACGGAACGGACGTATCGCCTGCGTTGAGTTGGGAGAACCCGCCATCGGGGACACAGGCTTTTGCCCTCGTCTGTGATGACCCTGACGCCCCCATAGGCACGTGGGTTCATTGGTTGATCTGGAACCTGCCAGCCTCGGCCAAGGGACTCGCTGAGGGCGTACAGCCGAAGAAAACCATGGCGGATGGCAGCGCCCAAGGGAAAAACGATTTTGGGCGTATCGGCTATGGGGGTCCGAGCCCTCCGCCGGGAAAGCCGCACAGATACTTTTTTCGATTGTACGCCCTCAAGGAGAAGCTTCCCCTCGCTGCAGGCGCATCAAGGCGGGAGTTGGACAAGGCGATGGAAGGCAAAATACTCGCCGCCGTTGAGGTGTTCGGTACATACCGGCGATAAGCCGGTCGGCGCGTTGTCCCGCTGCGCATGGCCGTCGCGACGATACTGACAATCTTCAAGGAAGCGTTATACCGGCGGTTTCGTAGGGTCACATGCGCGGTGTTGATTGTAAGATCGAAGGCGTCGGCGAGGTTAACATGGGAGTGGAAGCAGGCGTCCACGAACCTGCCGCGAATCCGGTCATTCTGGGTGCTTGTCGCCCAGGATCCCCCCGACCCTCTTGCCGACCATCTGGCCGCCGCTGCCCATCGATTTAATCTGGACGCTAAGGAAAACCCGCAGGCTCATCTGCTGGATCTGGTCCTGCATCTCCTCAATCTTGTCGATGTGGGCGCCCTCGTCATGGAGGATACCCTCGAGTTTTCCCGCTCGCATCCTCCCTCATATGCATCCCCAAAGCAGGCAGCTGCGGGAGGAATGCCGGAGCCTCGTGATAGCCTTCTTCTCGATCTGGCGTATCCCTTCCCTGGTGAGCTTGTACTTGCTGCCGAGTTCCTTCAGCGTCATAGGCTTCTTCCCGTTCAGCCCATAGCGGCACTGGATGATCTCGGATTCCCTCTGCGAGAGGGAAGTCAGAACGATGTTGATGTCGGCGCGGAGTACGTTCTCGATAGCCATCTCCTCCGTATTTCGTTGGGTCTTGTCTTCGACAAAGTCCCCAAGGAGGGAGGAATCCGTCTCCGAGTAGACGGGCGCGTCCAGTGAGATCGGCTCCCGTGAGATGTTCAGGAGTTCGGTCAAGCGATCGCTGTCAAGGTTTAGCCTTTCCGCGATCGCTTCTGTCTCGGACCCCTGGTACTGCTCACTCCTTAGGTCCTTGCGAACTTTCCCGATCTGCACGAGCTCCCACGCCGTATTCACAGGGAGGCGAATCATCCGTGACTTCTCGCAGATGGCCTTCTGGATGGCCTGGCGGATCCACCACATCGCATAGGAGACGAAGTGATAGCCCTTCTCCACGTCGAATCGATCGACCGCTTTCATGAGGCCGATGTTGCCCTCGCTGATGAGGTCCGCGAGGGGAAGACCCTGGTTTTGGTATTTCTTTGCGAGGGTCACGACAAACCGTAGGTTGGCTAGGGTGAGCTTCTCCTTCGCGATCTGATCGCCTCTTGCCACGCTGCGGGCAAGCGAGTCCTCCTCCGTTCGGGAAAGAAGGGGGATCTTATTGATTTCCTTGAGGTAGAGAGAAAGGACGTCCTCGTCGGCCCTCGGAGTCTTCCTTTCACTGTAGAATATCGTTGCAGTGCTCATATGCACATCAAAAAGGCCTGCTTGGGGCGGGGCTCCTTCCTCTTCTCTCTCCTACCTACCCCGGGTAGCCGCCGTCCACCCTCAGCCGCTCGCGCTGGTTCTCTCCCTCTTATGCCACCGCGCTGTACACGCTCCTCCCTGCCCCATAGTAGCACTCGTACACGCGCTGGAACACTGCGGCGGTCTTGCAGGTTGACCGAAAGCGACTGTCTCCACCACGACGGAGGTAATGGGAGACCTTTCAGGCGCCTCGGGGCGTCTACGTAGGGCTGGCCAGGGCCTTTCGGACCCTTTTTCGCAATCTCCCGCACAGCGTAGAGGACGTAAAAGGCCTGGGCCCACTTCCGCTTCGCCTCTCGATTCATTACCGCCTGACAGTCGTTCGTTTATCTATTGGGTTAGCTGCGGGACAACCTCAATAGGTTTGAAGCGTATCTTCTCGGCAACCTTGTGGAGGTGGAATCCCTGAATAGCCAGGCTTATTGCTAGTGGAAAGTCCTTGGGTCTTTTAAGCAAAATCCAGGCTACCATCTTCCAGTAGTATCTTCTTCCGGCTTCCTTGATTCCCAGAAACCAGATTGACCTAATGAGCGCGATGAAGTAGCGAGGCTCGATATTGGCCCTTTTCCTAATCCGATGCCTAAAATGCTTGAAAAATGTTATGACACGCTCGTAATACTGCTTCGGGTTATAGATAGTATTGACAATATGACCGTACCCCTGAACCAGTTTTTCATAGGGCATTTGCGGGATCAAGTTTGTGGATCCATCGGTGTTATCACCTGTAAATCCCGGACGTATTCGCCCTTCCACTTTCAAGCGTTTGTAAAGCGTTGTCTCCGAAGGAGCATTCAGCATACCCACCATTGCGGTGACAATGCCGCTCTTTTGGATGAAATCTATCTGGCGCTTAAAGATAGTCGGCGGGTCGCTATCAAATCCGACAATAAATCCCCCCTGCACTTCAAAACCATACTTCTGTATCTTCACTACCGAAGTCAGTAAATCACGGTTCTTATTTGGTATCTTGTTACATTCCACCAGGCTTTCTTTATGCGGGGTTTCAATTCCTATGAAGACCCTATTAAATCCTGCTTTGATCATAAGCCCCATGAGCTCTTCATCATCTGCCATATTTATTGAGGCTTCGGTAAAGAAGGTAAAGGGATGCCTTCTCTGATCCATCCAGCCACTTATGGCAAGGAGTATTTCCGACTTTAGTTTTCGCTTGTTGCCGATAAAGTTATCATCGACGAAGAAGACGCTTCCCCGAAAACCTATATTATAGATTGCATCCAGTTCGGTTAATAATTGCTCTTTTGTTTTTGTCCGCGGTTCATGTCCATTCATGATGACGATGTCGCAGAATTCGCAGTCAAATGGGCAGCCGCGGGAGTACTGAATGGTCATTGACTGGTATTTCCCATGGTCGATAAGGGACCAAAGCGGCACCGGGGATGTGGTTATGTCTGGCCGCTCATCAGACTTATACCTGTGCGTGGCGCAGCCTTTCTCTATGTCTGAAATAATGGTCGGCATTACGTTCTCGGCTTCGGTGAGTACTACATGATCAATCTCATCAAAGCAAAAATCTTCATTGCCGGTAGTAAATAGGGGGCCACCGGCAACAATCTTCTTGCCGAGCTTCTTGCAGCGTTTAATGATTTCTTTGGTTGTGGTCTGCTGCACCGCCATGGCGCTGATAAAGACGTAATCCGCCCATTTGAGATCTTTATCAGGCAGGACATCCGTATTTAGGTCCACCAACTTCCTGTCCCATTTTGGAGGAAGCATGGCGGCGACGGTTAATAGACCCAAGGGAGGAAAAGCTGCCTTTTTAGCAATGAATCTCAAAGCATGCTTGAAACTCCAGAAAGTGTCAGGATATTGTGGATAGACTAAAAGTATCTTCAAGGTTCTGTTCCTCCAAGTATTGTTTCAGCATTATACAGAGAATAGTCAATAAAAGCGTCCCCATCCACGCGTGGCGAACCTCCCGCACCTTTTCGAGGGCTTGCCTTGGAGTTATTAATCCTCCCCAGGGTCAGCTTTCGCGTTCGTACTGCTCGGCAACATCAACGAAGAGGTCAAGAATCTCCCGCGCATATTCGGCAGCCTGTGCGTCGGTCATCTTAGATAGTTGCCTCGACAGTGCCTTTCCCCGAGTTGTCCTTTTCTTTCGTGAGGTATACACAAATATTCTCAAACTTGCCTCGGATATCATCTGGTAAGTTGCCTGCAGTGAGGTGACTCAACTGGTGGATATGGGCGTCAGCCAACCGTTCCTTGATGGGGCCAGCCCCAACCAGGCTTGTCACCGCTTTGCACAGCTTCTCCCACTGGTGGTGTAGCGTCATATCAGCCCCTCCCTCCCATCCACGTACCTCTTGACCACCTTCCGGAGGCTCTCATGCCTTTCGACTCTTGAAAACGACGATCGTGGTGGATCATAAGCATGTTTCGGCGAAGCCTTACCATATACTTCACCCCCCGAAGGCCTTCGATAGCCTCCTCGACGCCCCCGCTTGCCTGGACTGGACGATTGGGCTTTTGCGGTCAATCACTGCTGGGTCTCACCACCCGCCGTGTCCTGGGGCTTCCACGCGGTTCTCTCCCTCAAGCACGGTGTCAGCCTGCGCAGGTCTCATCCCATGCTATAAGCGGGCAATCCCCGGCCCTAAGGCCTGTGGAGTTATCGGGGATCGCCGTCGTCTTCAATTCGAATCATCTTCTGCTCGGCAGCGCGTCCCTTCAGCATAGGGACCAGCAGCCCGATAGCCTTCGCCTGCTCCACCGTCAACGGCCTTCCCTTATCGATCAGGTAGCTGATAAACGTGCTGGTAAGGTAGTCGACTCGCCTCTCCGTGATCGCTTTCTGCAGCGCTGCCAACACCTGAGATTTGGTGAACACCATCTGTTCCTGCCCCTGGTTTCTCCGGCGAGGACGTTCGAACGCCTCCATCATCCTCCTTTTCAAATCTTTGATCGACTTAGCTATAAGAGCTCTCCACAAAGGATTCATGACGTGCTCATATTATTCTCAGTTTCTCCGCGCCGCCCGTGAAGACAGCGCCAGGCTCTTGGCTGCCTTCTTCCCTTTCTCGCCTATTATATCGTACTGCCTCGTTGTACTGAGCGAAACATGGCCACCCAGAGCTGCCACGAACATGATGTCATTGCCCGGCCTCAAATAGTGACGTGATGAAGGTCCGCCGTAGATCGTGCGGGCTCACGTCCTCGATCCCAGCTTCCTTCGCCTTGGACTTGAGAATCACGAAGACGGCGATGTCTATGCTCTTGCCGCAGAAGGAACAGACCTTGGAATCGTCACTTTTGGAGGGCTCTGCTCATACTTGTTCCGCCTCAGGATCTTGTCGATGAGACCGTACTCGAGGGCATCCTCGGCAGACATGTAGTAGTCTCTCTCGAGGTCCTTCTCCACGGTTTCGGGGGACTTGCCCGTGTGTCTGGCGAAGTACGACACGATGAGCTTTTTGATCCGGATGAGCTCCCGGGCCTGGATGCTGATGTCCACCGCCTGGCCGGACACCCCGCCCCAGGGCTGGTGGATGAGGATGCGCGAGGAGGGCAGGGCCATCCTCTTGCCCTTGGCGCCGCAGGCGAGTAGCAGGGCCGCCGAGTAGGCAGCCTGCCCGAGACAGATGGTCTGCACGTTCGCCTTGATGTACTGGATCGTGTCATAGATGGCGAGACCCGCCGTCACCGCGCCACCCGGGGAGTCGATGTAGAGGTGGATGTCCTTCTCGGGGTCCTGGCTCTCGAGGAACAGGAGCTGGGCGACCACGAGATCGGCGTTCAGGTCGTAGATCTCTCCGTCGACGAAGACGATCCTGTCCTTGAGGAGACGGGAGTATATGTCGTAGGCCCGCTCTCCGCGGCCGGTCTGCTCGATGACTATGGGGACGAGATCGG
>CAWGAC010000011.1:0-238598 GCA_963820435.1 uncultured Spirochaetota bacterium
GCCGTCCGTCAGGCGAACTGACCCAGGCTCGTCACGGGTAATGACCCACCTGAGCCGTACATCAATCAGCTAACCTGCCTTGGCATTCTCCGTCAAGGTACGGGAGCGCTTCAGGAAGCTGTCCACCCGATAGCTCTTGCCCTCGATCACGATCTTGTTCCCGCGATGAACGAGGCGATCCATTGCCGCGCTACCCATCAGGGGGTTGGAGAAGACCGCCAGCCACTCGCTGAAGTCACGGTTGGAGGTGACGACGGTGGAACTCTTCTCGTAGCGCTCGCAGATGAGCTCATACAGATCGGCTTGCTGCTCTTCGCTGTAGGGTGTCAGGCCGAAGTCGTCCAGGATGAGAAGGGGAAGTGTGGAGACGGCGCGCAGACGCCGATCTAAGCTACCGTCTGCACGGCCGGCGGCGATCCACTGCAGCAAGGCTGCTGTTCGACGGAACAGGACCTCATGACCGCGACGAGCGGCTTCGTGACCGAGGGCTTGCGCCAGATGGCTCTTACCCACGCCGCTGGGCCCGGCGAAGAACACGTTCTCCTTTCTGCTGACGAAGCTGCATGTGGCCAACTCGCGAACGGTCGGCTCGTGGATGCGTGGGTTGAAGGTGAAGTCGAAACTCTCCAGGGTCTTCTGAGCATCCAGCCCGCTCTTGCTCAAGCGCCGCGCCAGCTGCTTATGGTCACGCCGCTCGACCTCGTCGGAGATCAGCACGTCGAGAAATTGCGAATAGGACCATTTCTCACCCATGGCGCGCTGCATCCGATCCGCGAGGGTCTCCAGCACCCCCGAAAGCTTCAGGCGAGTCAGCTTGGGTTTCAACACGGCCAGTTCATCCATCTGTGTACCTCCCTCAATTGGTGGAATCCCCGAATAACTGGGGATCAAAGTCGGTGCCCCGACGCGAGAAGCGGAAGACCCTCTGCCCCCGCTCATCCATGGCAGCCTCTGTGGGCAGCCGATCCAGATTGTTGACCAGGATGTTCTTGACGCTTGCATAACAGGGAGTGGCGAACCGAAGCGCCCGCTCGCAAGCCCGCGAGAGCCGCTGAGCTGAATAGCTACTGGCCAGGCGAAGCAGAGCGCGTGTGGGCCTCAGGCCATCGACCGCTTTCTGTTCCAGGATGTGCTGGGCAACCTTGCCCACCGGCTCCCCCAGCCGCTGCGCCCAGGCCAGGAGCCCTGCGCGACTCTGGGCCAAGTAGCGTTCGATGTATAAGGGAGCGTGCAGGGGATTGCTCCGCGTCTGCCAGGGACGCTCGATTCGCTGATGCAGGGCGATTTCTTTCAAGTCGAAGAAGATACGCACCGTACGGCTTTCCCCGCACACGGTGACCTGCTCTCCGATGAAACGATAAGGTACCGTGTAGAAGCCCTTCTGAAACTGAATGCGAAAGTCGGCGGCTACTTTGGCCACCGCCCAGCTGGTAGGGTCCCAGCGCTCCAGGGGCAGCGGGTGTAGGGCAGCGCGTTCATCGCACTCGAATATCTCCCGGGGGCTTCGACCCACCCCACGCACGATGCGCTGCTCGGAGACCTCCTTGGTCCATTTCGCCAGACTCTCCACCAGCTCGTCGTAGCGCGGCACCTCGCGTCCTCGCTCGCGCTGCTGTTCAACGAATAGGGGCCAGAAGTTGTGCTTCACATACTTGATATCGTTCTCTACCCCGCCCTTGGCCCGCGGTCGTCGCGGTGGACAGGCTGAAATGAGAAACCCGTAGTGCTCGGCCAGCTGGCGGTAGGAGCGGTTGACCAGAGGCTCCTCCCAGCTGGCCCTCAACACCGCCGCCTTCAGGTTGTCGGGGATCGCGTTGACGGGAACACCGCCGAAGTATTCCAAGGCGTGGATGTGGCAAAGGAAGAACACCCCACCGCTCTGCTCGAAAATGGCCTCTCGCCATGCAAGGCGGGAGTGGCGTAGCCGGCCCGAGAACAGCCACGTCTTTCTGTTGCGCCTGCCGATCGGGTCATAAGTGACTCCCAGATACCCGAAGTCTACTTCCATGTCCTGGCCCGCCACCGTAGGTCGGGAGACGCTTACCCGTGGACGCACAGGGAATCGTTTTTGCACGAACCTCCTCAGCGTCGCCTCCGAGCAGGGACAGCGCTCCTTGATCAGCTGGTGCATGACCACGTAGGAATGACCAGCCTGCACCCACTGCTCGATCTGCGCTCGAAAGGCCTCCAGCGGGTGCGCCGTCGCCTCGGGACTCACCTCTTTGCGTCGGGCTTGCTGGATCTCCTCCTCGTTGGGCAGGGCAGCGTCTGGTTTCAGCCAGCCCTGAGCCTCCGCAGTGTCCTTCAGGGCCCGGATGATCGTGCGGTGCACACCGGTCTCCTCATGAATCCTGCGAATGCCCTGCGCGGCCTTCAATCTCCTGACCACATCACGCAGCTCCATCGCGCTTCTCCTCTTCGGCATACTCACCCCCCGCGAGAAGCGTAGCCTCTGCGGGGCAGGTGGGTCATTTCGCGTGACGCTCATGTGGGTCACTCCCGATGACGGGAGGGTGGGTCAGTTCAGGTGACGGGGCGGGTCACAGAGCGTGACGGACAGCAGCTGCAGCTGCTCTGCGCGCCGGATCCAGAGAGGCTCCAAGTCACAGAGGTGGCCGACGTTCTCCTGGATCGACCACGTGTCGTGGAAACGCGCGGTGAGCGTGGCGGGCGGGAGAGAGCGAACGCGTTCTTCAACCCGTGCCGGGCTCCCGCGGAGTCTCTCCAGGACGTTCGGAAAGCGCGCGAGGGGGAGGTCGAACGTGAACTTTCGTTCAAACCAGGGCTGCAGGGGACTCATTTATTACAAGATAGAAAGTGACTGCATCCTCGTCAAGCGAAGAGAGCTCCGGCTTAAAAGGTTAAGGCAAGAATGATCACTCACCTGAGAGATGTGAAGCGAGAGCAAGCGTCGCTGTTCGGTGGCAAGGCAGCGGCCATGGGAGAAATGGCACGCAGCGGGATGCCCGTGCCACCGGGATATGCGCTGTCAGTCAAGGACTACGACGGCTTTCTTTCGTTTAACCACTTCCCGTTCGCGAGCGAGGAGTACCTCGAAAAGAACGATGAGATCGTCGATTTCATTCTGGACTCTGTCATCCCGCCGGAAATGGAAAGGTCGCTTGGACGAGTGAATGAAGAGCTGATTCTGCTCAGCCCGGACAGGCTGCTCGCAGTCCGTTCCTCGGCTGTTTGTGAGGACAGCGAGTCACAAAGCATGGCCGGGGTCTTCGAGTCGTATATCGACGTCGCGTCCCAGGCAGACTTGCTGCAGGCTGTTCGAAAGTGCTATGCGTCGATGTTTCAAGATCGAGCGCTCGCGCAAATAGTGAGAAACGAGCTCGCCTGGGACAGCCTGAAGATGGGAGTAGTGATACAGCCGTTCATCAGTGGCTCTCCCTCCGGCGTTTTCTTTACTGCGGATACCATCGAGATGGATGCAGAGGTGATTGTCATCAGTGCCGTGGACGGCGTCTGCGCGGATTTTGTACGCGGGGGAAAACCCGCATCCCTCTTCCGGCTGGATAAGTCAAGCGGCAGGCTCATTCAATCCACGGTTCCAGACAAAGCCCCGCGAATGGACGAACGCGCGTTGCAAGCATTGAAGGAAGCTGGTGCGGAGATTGAGCGTCTCTTCCACTTCCATCAGGACATCGAGTGGACGATCCGGGACGGTCGGCTACATATCCTGCAGGCGCGGCCGATCACCACCTTCCGTGAATCTCGCTTTCCAATAGACTGGAAGAACGACAAGGACTCCTCTTACACATGGAGGCTGGACGACCTCCAATACTGCCTCACGCCCCTTCAGCAGGAGATTGCTCTCCTGGCGAATGAAGGGAACAACCAGGGGGCCGACGGGACCGGGCTGTCTCAGTACTACTTGGATATCATTTTCCAGAACGGATACATCTACTACAGGCCGAAGGACATGCCTGAAGCTGAGAAGAAAAGAGCGGCTTTTCTCGAAAAGATGATGGGGTTGTTCAAAGAAGGCCGGAATGTTTTCCAGGACTTCGTTCTGGCCCGGCTGGATGAATCTCGAGAAAAGTTGGACGAGTATGTACGGTCTGCCTGGAGTCCTTCCGAGCTCATGCGCTTCATTGAAGATGCCCTCGATCACCTGTGCCAGAGCAAATCTTTGCACTGGCAGGCGGTCTGGGGGCGAGGGCCGATCGACAGTGGGACGCCGGATTTCCGATACACCCTCAAGGAGTACTTCGAGAAAAAGATCGACGCGCTGTCCGTGCCCGACTACTTCGACCTGGTATTTCGACAGAGCCGCCTTGCTCGCAGCCGCGAATTGATCATGAGAATGGCCGGGCTGGTCAACGAGACGCCTGAGCTGAAAGCGCTGTTCAAGGATCACCCCTACGATGAGGTGCTGTATCCTAAACTATCCAGATTCGAGGGAGGAAGGATCCTCCTTCGGGAAATCGAACGATACCTGGAGGAGTTCGGCCTGATCAGCGTCGAGCCCTTAAGGGATTTTACATTCCCACCCCTGCTGCAAGACCGTCCGAGCGTTGTGCTGGGATGGGTACGCTCTTCTCTTGGACGGGACCTCGGGCAATACGAGGCTCGTCTGAAGGAAACTCTCCGAAATAAGGAGCGGCTGGCCGCTGAGATTCTCGCCCGCATGACCGAACCGGAGAAGAAAGAGTTTCCCGGTATGCTGGATTTGGCCGAGAAAGCGTTCCTGGTAAGCGACGATCACGCCTATCATATCGACCTTATGCAGTATGCGTATCTGAACATCGCCCTTAAGAGGGCGGACCGATGGCTGTCGGCAAACGGCCTGCTCGAGAGATCAGGGCGACATCTTCTTCCTGTTCCTCGACGAACTGAAGGCCCTTCTCAACGGCGCGGGCAGTGTCTCTCGTCAGGAAATTGAAAAACGAGAATCGATCTTCAAGGCGCAAAAGAGAATGAAGCCGCCGGCGTTCCTTGGCAAGCCTCCTCAGCGTCCGGAGAAGTCGGAAGAACCGCAGCTCCCACCAGTGAAGGTCTTGAAGGGCGTCTCAGGGCTGCGGAAAAAAGTGCGGGGAAAAGTGCGGGTGCCGAAAAGCCCCACCTTCACCCTGGAGGAGAAGTGCATCCTGGTCTTCGAAGAGGGCCACTGCAATATCGAGCCATACCTCGCGCACATCACCGGTCTCGTGTTCGATGGCGGATCCCCCTTCGATCATTCTGGGATAATCGCTCGGGAAATGGACATACCCGCCATCTACTATACCCAGGACGCTACCAAACGGCTGAATGACGGAGAACTTGTCGAGTTGGACGGCTTCGCTGGGGAAGTCAGAACACTATAGTGACTTTCACCTCCTAGGCGAAACCGTGGATATATTTCGCTCCTAAGATTTGATGGATCAGGACAGTTGTGGGTCTACACCGTCAATAGCAACAGACTGCACAAGATAAGGGACCTGGGTGCTGGTATAGCCGCAGGATATGCGAGATGGAAATAGCACGGACAAAATAAATCCCACTCCCTTGCCAGAAGTTGTCCGATCCTTTGTCTCCGAACCATATAGTCGCTGTGGCACACTCGATCTCATACGTATTACCGATTTGTCTTATTATAGTAGTCGACCAGGCCAGTGGGCGCACCGGGAGCAAGCATACCGATAAAAACTGCAACGCCTCCGGCTACCATTACGCCGAGACGTATGTAATGCCCGGTGCTGTTGAGTGTACTCTCTTTGTCTTTGGTCGTAAAATATATGTCAACTGCCGCAGCGCCAAGCACAAGCGCTGCACCTGACCAGAAAAGACCCCTGCAAAAGGCAAGTCTGAAATAATAATCATTGATGTACTGCTGCAGTTGCTTATCCGTGGATCCAGACGCGGCAATTGCGTCCGCTATGGACCCAAATCCTGTGTCCAGTATGTCACCCTGGTATAGTTTCCCATTAAACAAATACCCGCCTCTATAAGGGTCAAAACCAATGGGAACCAACAGGGCCGGCGTGCCATCGCTGCCGGACCTTAGAAAGGCCTCTACTTCTATTCGGCGAACTGACATAGGGTAGGAAATTCTGCCAGTGTAATTGACTATCCTGTCGCGTACAGGTCGGTATCCCTCCTTCTCGATCTCAAGTTTCCCGCTAAGCTGCCAGCCATAAGAGCGAAACAAGAGAGTGCCTCCGCCGCTGGCATCAAATTCAGGTTGCAGCACGGCTGTGCCTGATTCGTCAGTAGTCGTCTGCTCCTGCACGCTGTCTTCAGACTCGCGCGAATTTGGTTCCTTAAGATCTGTCAACCTTACTGTAGCTCCAGGAATCGGTTCCCTGGTGTCAGCCGAACGAACAATAACAACCATGTCGACCTTTTGTGTTCCCCACCAGTCGAAATAAACCTGGCAGTATGCTTTTCCACATCCGAGCACTATGATAAGAATCGTAAGGGAAATAATAGGCTTTTTCATTATGCTGATTATATGCCGAATCAAAATGCCGTCAATCTAAGAGTGCGTCCCTAAACTATATCTAGACCTTTTGTAGATTTACCGCTAACGTTCTCCTTGTGGGAGGGGAACTACTATGCGAAGGAAGGAGAATCGACGGCCACTTCCGCGTCGGCCGGGTTGGCGAGACCTCCGCGATGAGTTCTGGGAGGAGGTCAAGGGATACATACCCAAGCCCAAGCGAAGGAAGAAGCCAGGAGGAAGGCCTGCCGCAGATCCGCGCAAGTTATTGAATGGGATATTCTACGTTCTGCGTACGGGCTGTCAGTGGAAGATGCTTCCGCGGGAGTACTACGCGGGCAGCACGACGCATCGATATTTCCAGAGCTGGGCCGCGCAAGGGGTATTCCGAAAAATGTGGGTACACTGCCTGCGCGAGTATGATGATCTGAAAGGCATAGCCTGGCGGTGGCAGATTCTGGATAGCCATACAGTCTCGGCTCCTGTGAAAGGGGAAAAAAATAGGGAAAAACCCGACTGATCGAGGCAAGCTGGGCAGCAAGCGACATATCGTCGTAGACCAAAATGGGGTTCCTCTGGCCCTGGTTCTCTCAGGTGCGAATGTCCATGACAGCAAGGAGCACGACCACTGTTGGGACTCTCTTGTGCTTCCCCGTCCCAACCCTGGAATACTGGAGCAGCATGCCTGTGAGGACAAGGGCTACGATTTCCCTGCCTGTCGGCGCAAACTGACCAGGAAGGGCTACACCGTTCACATTCCTTACCGGGGGTTAGGAATCGAAGCAAAAGGGTTGAAGCGTTATCCCTCTCGGCGTTGGGTTGTTGAGAGGACGGGTCGTTGGGTGAACCTATTCCGCGAACTGAAGATTCGTTACTGCCGCAAACCGATCAACTATGAGGCCCTTGTCCAGTTCGCAAACGCAATCATTTGCTTCAGAATGGCACGGTCATGGATTTAGGGACGCACTCTAAATGCTTCGCCCCTACTCATTGATCGCTCAAGCTAGTAATATCAGAAACTGCAGGTTGAAAGCGACAAGCGGCAGAATCCACCAATGAAAGGAAGCCATCATGAATGACCTGAAAATCGCCGCGGCACAGTTTGAACACAAGAGTGGCGACAAGAAGCACAACCTGAGCATTATCAACGGTCTGGCGCAGAAAGCCTCCGAATCCGGCGCAGCGGTGATTTCATTTCATGAATGCTCAATTTCTGGATATACATTTGCGAGGAAACTGGACAAGACGCAAATGTTGGATCTGGCCGAAGTAGTACCGGAAGGAGAAAGCACCGCTGAGCTTGTCGAAATAGCCAGGAGGAACAACATTGTTGTGCTTGCCGGGTTGTTTGAAAAGACCAAAGCTGACGAATTATATAAAGCATACGTTTGTGTTGATGGAAACGGCATTAAAGCAAAGTATCGAAAACTGCATCCCTTCATAAATAAGCATTTGAAAGCCGGCCAGGAGTACGTTGTTTTTGATATTAACGGATGGAAGTGTGGAATCCTGGTTTGCTATGACAACAATATAATTGAGAATGTGAGGGCCACGACGCTGCTTGGCGCCGACATCATATTCATGCCTCATGTAACAATGTGCACACCATCGACAAGGCCGGGCGCGGGATTTGTATCGCCAAAGCTTTGGGAAAACAGGGAAAAGGATCCCACCTCGCTCAGGAATGAATTTGATGGATTGAAAGGTCGATCATGGTTGATGAAGTGGCTGCCTTCAAGAGCGTATGACAATGGAATATATGCTGTTTTCACAAATGCGATAGGCATGGATGATGACCAGCTTAAGAACGGGTGTTCGATGATAATCGATCCATTCGGCGATATCATCGCTGAATGTCGGTCATTTGACAACGAGATAGCAATCGGAAATTGTGTCTTTGGCAAACGGCAGGAGTCCGGGGGATACCGGTACACAATGGCCCGAAAGCCTGAGCTATATAGAGATATACTCGGACGGGATCATAAGTCAGTGCAGAAGGTTTCATGGTTGTCCGACAAGCAAGTCGCACCATAGAATCGAAGGGCGGGCCTGGCTCGCGGCATGGTATTGCGGAACTCTTTTAGGCCTGTATGATGGAACGCGAGAAAAGTCATAGGAGGAATAAAATGAAACGACTGATTCCAGGCCTTCCCATCCTGGCCTTTGCATTGATTTTTATTGGCTGCCCAAATCCTGTCGTGGGAACCAACACAGGTAGTCTCACAATCAATGTGGGGGATGCGGTGTCTCGTACGCTCATTCCTGCAATCAGCATGGAGCCGACCAGCTATGATATCAGCGGGACAGGGCCAGGCGGCGCTACTTTCGCGCAGACAATCACAGGCTCGTCGAGCCTGACCATTGATAAGCTGGCCTTTGGCGACTGGACGGTGTCAGTGACCGCCAGGAACGCGAACGGCACTGCAATCGGAGCAGGCGCCAATACGACCACGGTGCACTCCTTCGGCCATTCCGCCTACGCTCGGAATGCATGTATTTGATTCGAATGCGTCCAACGAGCAAATCCATGTGCCGCCGGGAAGCCTGGCCGCATATCAAAACGCGCCTAACTGGGCAAATTACAGCTCGAGAATTGTCGCACCATAAGGCTCGAATAGGCCAATCGAGAAAACCATCCGAGCTTCGGCGAGCCGAGTGATGCGCGTATGCTTTGTTTCTGTCCCGTATGACATGGGCAAATACAATGTGGGCCATGGACAGGGACCTGGCAGCTTGATGGGCTCTGGACTTGCCCGGCTTCTCAGTGAATCCGGACACACCGTGGACAGCAAAACGATCATCTGTGCCGACGCAGAGCAGTTGACTGATACTCAATCGTCATTCAAGCTGAACGCGCTGTTGTCAAAAGCGATCTTCGAGATTACGCAATCCGGTGCCCTTCCCATCGTCCTTGCGGGCAACTGTGTGACCTCGGCCGGAACACTGTCCGGATTGCACGAGGACGACATAAGCATGCTGTGGCTCGATGCTCATGCTGACTTCAACACACCGGAGACGACACAGAGCGGCTATCTGGACGGGATGGCCCTTTCAATCGCGTGTGGGCGA
The DNA here is from genome assembly GCA_963820435.1 of uncultured Spirochaetota bacterium. GTDB lineage: Bacteria > Spirochaetota > Spirochaetia > SZUA-6 > Fen-1364 > Fen-1364. The sequence goes on from CAWGAC010000011.1 coordinate 9,500, forward strand.
TGCTGGAAAAGTCTATCAGCGACCGACTCGAGATATCTTGCCATCCAAGAGGACCATGTGACGCTTGTTGGCACGAGAGATCTTGATCCAGAGGAAGCAAAAGTGCTCGCAAAAAGCAGGATCAGGGTCGCCGCCACGGAGCAGCTTAAGAAGAATAGTTTTCAAATTCCAACGGACGCTGCACCGCCTTCCGGGGATCTCTATGTCCACCTGGATGCGGATGTACTGGACACCGGCGTCGGCCATGCCAACAGATTTGCATCTCCCGGTGGACTCCAGAAAGCAGAAATCAAGAGCCTGCTGTCGTGGGCGGTTTCGTCTTACAACGTTGTGGCGCTGGCAATAACCGCGTTTAGCCCGGGTCATGACATGGACGGGACAATCAGGGACGCCCTCAAAGACATAGTCCTTTCCACCGTCAATGCGATGGGGATTCGATGATCGGCGCATGACCCGAGAAGGAGGGCAAGGCATGATCACAGGAGCGCATTCAATCATCTACAGCAGCAATCCAGAAAAAGACCGCGATTTCATACGCGATGTATTGAAATTCCCTAAGCATTGACGCGGGTGGGGGATGGCTGATCTTCGGACTGCCTCCCGCGGAGGTTGCTATTCATCCGTCAAAGAAGAACAATATGCATGAGTTTTATCTGATGTGCGATGATATTGAAAATCTGATTCGCGAAATGAGATCGGTAAAGGTCAAATGCAGCAAAGTGCAGCGACAACCCTGGGGTCTATTGACCAGGCTGAAGTTACCGGGGGGAGGGGACTTGGGAGTCTATCAGCCCCTGCATCCCCGGCCGCGATCTGCAAGAATAAAGGCTAGTACCGTACCCCGAAGCCCATGAAACCGATCCCGATGCGCGGAGTGAATTGAATCTTGCCCTGGTCCACGAGGGTCACCATGACTTTTCCATGACTTTCGGCACTGTCCGGCACCTGGGGGCCCGGCGGCATATTCGTGCCATGATCAGGAGGAATGACATGGCACTTGTCGAAGTCAGGGAGCTGCGCAAGCAGTACGGGAGCATCACGGCCGTCGACGGCGTGAGCTTCGATGTCCACGAAGGGGAGGTATTCAGCCTCCTCGGCCCCAACGGCGCGGGCAAAAGCACGAGCATCGGGATGCTTTCCGCGCTCATCGAGCCCACCGGCGGGGAAGCGCTTATTGGGGGGCTGTCGGTGCGTGGACGCAGCGCGGCGCTGCGCCGTTTGTTCGGGGTTGTCCCGCAGGAGATCGCCCTCTACGAGGAGCTTTCCGCGAAGGACAACCTCCTCTTCTGGGGTCGTCTCTACGGGCTGCGCGGGGGAGACCTTCGCGGGCGGATCAGCTCGATCCTAGAAAAGGTGGGCCTTGCCGACAGGGCGGGAAGCGCCATCAAGACATTGTCGGGCGGAATGAAGAGGCGCCTCAACATCGCGGCGGGGCTGCTCCATGGACCGCGGCTTGTGTTCATGGACGAGCCCACGGTGGGCATAGATCCCCAGAGCAGGCGGTCGGTCCTGGACCTCATTCTCCAGCTCAAGCGGGAGGGGACCACCATTCTCTACACCACGCATTACATGGCCGAAGCGGAGGAGCTTTCGGACCGGGTCGGCATCATCGACCATGGGAAGCTTCTTGCCATGGGGACCTGCCGGGAGCTTGCCGCAAGCGTCGGCGGGGATGAGCAGCTCCGTGTGGCACTGTCAGGCAAGGAGGAAGGGGAGCGCCTGTCGCAGTCGCTGCGCGCGGTGCCCGGGCTCTCGGTGAAGAGCGACGGCGCGCAGGTGACGGTGCGGGCCCCCCGGGTCCGCCAGCTCCTGCCGAGAATTGTCGAGGCAGCCGCGGCCGTCCGGGCCACGCTGCGCGACATCGAGATACGCGAGCCCAACCTCGAGACGGTCTTCCTTGCGTACACGGGCCGCGAGCTTGCCGGCCAGGGCGCCGACGTACCCGGCGGATTCTTCGGAGCAGAGTGATGGCCGTCCTGATCATCGCCTGGCAGGACCTGAAGAGATCGGTCCGGGACCCCGTCGGGCTCGTCATGACCCTCGCGGTCCCGCTCGTCCTCATCGTGGCCATCGGGCTGGTGGCCGGGCACACGCCATTCCAGCCGGCGCCCGTGGGCGGCTTCGACGCGCTTTCATACATCGCGCCGGGCATGGCGCTTTTCTTCATGATGCTGTCCGTCCGGCAGTCTGCGCGCACCATCGCCGAAGACACGGACCGCGGCGTGCGGAATCGGCTGCGGTCCGCCCCTGTTGCCGACATCAGCATCACGGCGGGCAATACCGCGTCACACGTCATCCTCCTGTTTCTGCAGCTGCTCGTGCTGATCGGGATTTCGAGCCTCCTCTACGGGCTGAGCTGGGGGCCCACTGCCGTGCTCGTCCTTGTCTGTCTTGCGCTGGCTGTCAGCGCGAGCGGCTGGGTTGCGCTCCTGGTGTCACTGGGCCGCACTCCAGGCCGGATCAACGCGCTGGGGCTGGCGCTCACCCTGACATTCGGGATCCTGAGCAGGAGCTTCGGGGCTGTCATCCCCACTACACCCTGGATGGACACCCTGTCCCGCGTGACCCCGAACTACTGGGGTCAGCACGCCTTTTTCAGCCTTGCCCTTGGGGGAGGCATGACGAGCATCATGCGGGACCTGGGCGCTTTGGGAATCATGTGCGCCGCCCTGTGGGCAGCGGCGGCCCTGCTGAGCCGTACTCGGTCCGCGAAAGGTAAATAGAGATGCGCGCATTCATTGCAATCATGATCAAGGACCTTCGGGTCAGGTTCTCCTCTCCCGTGGAGCTGGTGTTCTTCATCCTGCTCCCCCTCGTGTTCACCGTCGTGCTGTCCGGCGCATCGATTGCCGGCTCCGCCAGGGGGCAGGCTGCGCCTCTCGTGCTCCTCAACGATGGGGTAGGGTCGCCGGAAAGCCGCGCGTTCACCGCGATGATCCAAACCATGCCGGACGTCCGGCTTCGCCAGGTGACTGATCCCACCGCCCTCATCAGCACATCGGAGCCTGACCTGCTTCTCAGCCTCTCCCCGTCATCGACTCCCGGGAGCGGGCTGCCCTTCACGCTCACGTTCAAGCTGTCGCCCTGGCGTGGATCCGCGGCTGCGACGGCGAAGCGAGTGGGGGATTGGCTGCAGGCCGCGCGGACCGGGGAGGCGGCGGCTCCTGCCCCAGCCGTTGCGTCTCCGGCTGAAAGCAGCGCGCCGGCAGCAGCAGAAGGACCGTCGTCCGCGGCAACGAGCAATGCCGGACAGATCATTACGTGGGCCCTGGTTCCGCTCCTCGGGCTCGGTGCAGGCTTCATCACCGAGCGGAGACGGGGAACCATGCGGCGCATCTACACGACCCCCGCGTCCCGGGGTATCGTTGCCGCGGCGAGCGTGGCCGCAGAGATGCTCGGCGCGCTCGTGCAGATCAGCCTCTTGATAGCTTTCGGCACCCTGGCGTTTCATCTGCCCTGGTTCTCCCACCCGCTGGAGCTGATTGCGCTGACCGCGGCTTTCTGTCTGGCAGGCTCATCCCTGGGCATGCTCCTCGGCGCGGTGTGCAGAACCTCACGGCAGGCGGCATCACTCGGACTGGCGCTCTCGATGGTGCTCGCGGTCTTCGGCGGATGCTGGTACCCGTCCGCCTTCTTCCCCGCGGCCCTTCGGAGCGTCAAGGGACTGGATCCTGCGGGCTGGGCGATGGACGGTTTTCTTGCGGCTCTCTCTCCGTCCGCGGGGGCAGGTCCTGCCGTACAAGGCGCTGCGCTTCTCATTGGTTTCGCGCTGGTCGTCTTCCTGCTGGCAGCGGCAGCGTCCCGCGCGCGCAGCGCATCGATCGCCTGACATGGTATACTGCGGCCATGGTGCCCGCTGAGAGTCCACCGGCGTCCGCGCCCCGCGAGAAGACGCGAGGCCGCTTCATGATCCTGCACCTGGCGGGGTATCTCACTGTGGCGGGTGTGGCTGTTGCGGAGCTGCTCGAGATTCCCTTCGGCCCTCGCTTTGCGTGGACCGCCGGGCTTCTGGCCGCGTTCGCGGCGGCTCTCGCGGCGATCTTCCGCACGGAGCATATGCGCGGGAAGGCGCGATTCCTGGCGGCCGCAATCGCCGCTTCGGCAATCGGCATCGCCATCATGGCAGTGGGGGCAACGCCGATCTACGGAGCCATTCTTTTCTTTGTTCTTTGCACGATCGTGGCGATGCGGCTGTCGCTGGGAGCAGCCATTGCCTGGGTGAGCTGCGCGTATGTCGCATTTCTCGCCTGTCTGCTCGTCTCCGGGGACCGTAATTGGCTGTCCACGATACTGAGCTTTGGCGCAGGATTCTTTGCATTCATCGCTTTCTCCGTGGCTTTCCGCCGCTCGCTGCAGGCGCGCGCGGAAAGCCAGCAGCTCCTGGCCGAGCTCATGAGCGCCCAGGGCCGGCTGCGCGACATGGCGGTGATGGAGGAGCGCCAGCGCCTGGCGCGCGAGATGCACGATGCGGTGGGGCACAGGCTCACCGCGGCGGCGGTCCTCCTGGAGGGCGCTGCGCGCCTGATCGGAACCGAACCCGCGCGCGCCACCCGGCTGGTGGAAACATCGCGCGCGCAGGTCCGACAGGGTCTGGATGAGCTGCGCGGGGCAGTGAGCGCGCTCCGCACGGACATGCCGGGAACGCAATCTCTTTCCGAGGTGCTCGGCGCGCTCGTGGATGTGTTTGCCCAGGGAGCAGAGGCGAAGGTGACCCTGGATCTCCAGCCCGGCGTGGCCGAACCCGAACCCGAGCGGAAGCTCGTGATCGTTCGCACCGCCCAGGAGGCGCTGACGAACGTGCAGAAACACGCTGCGGCTACGCGCATCGAGCTGGCCCTGAAGACCGAGGGGAGCTCGTATGTCCTTACCTGTCGCGACAACGGACGAGGCATTCCAGGGGCAAAAGACGCACAGCCTGTGTCTGTCGGGACCGGCTTCGGCCTTGAAAACCTGCGGACACGGGCCGCGGCTTTCGGGGGCAGCGTTGACCTGGAGCCGGCGCCGGGCTGTGGCGCGCTCCTTCGGCTCACGCTGCCTGCGGCAGAGGGTGCAGCCAGTGCGTGAGCCGGGCAGAACCATCTGCAGCTCTCCGCGTGCTCCTGGTGGACGACCAGCAGCTCATGAGGGAAGGGCTTCGCACGCTGCTGGAGATGGAAGAGGGCATCACGATCGTGGGTGAAGCGGCGGACGGGGCAGGAGCCGTGCAGGCATTCGAGGACTGCGCGCCGGATGTCGTGCTCATGGATATCCGCATGCCGAAGATGGACGGGGTGGAGGCGACCCGGCGGATCCGGGGAAAATGGCCCGGCGCGAAGATCCTCATGCTCACCACATTCGACGAGGATGAGCTCGTGTTCGAGGCCGTGCGAGTGGGCGCGCGCGGCTACCTTTTGAAAGACCTCTCCGGCGCGGAGCTGGCCACTGCTGTGCGCGACGTTGCCCGAGGGGGCGCGGCGCTCCAGACCGGCGTGGCGCGCAAGGTGATGGATGCCTTTGCCCGGCTGGCCCAGCCCGGCCCTGCCGCGAAGCAGCGGCCTGGTGGAACCGCTTTCCGGCAGGGAGCGCGCCGTGCTCGGCCTGCTGGCACGGGGGCTCAGCAACAAGGAGATCGCGGAGAAGCTCTTTCTTGCCGAGGGCACGGTGAAGAACCACGTCAGCACGATTCTGCAGAAGATCGACGCGCGCGACAGGACGCAGGCTGCACTGAAGGCGCGGGAGCTGGGTCTGCGGGAAGAATAGGCGGGTGGGGTGATGAGGATCATCGCCATAAAACGATTCATGACGGCCTGCGCGGTGCTTGCTCTCTGTGCATCACCCTGCAGCGCCCAATCTTCTGCCGACATTCTGCCCGGGCCCATAGACTCAGGCATCGTTGGTCATGTCACTGTTGATGGCCTGAGGCTGCGGACGTTTCCCATGCTGAGCGGGGAGAAAGTGGCAAGACTGACAAAGGGCGATGAGGTACACATCGCTTCGCGCACTTCATGGGTCGACAAAATAGATGGCATCACGGCCCCCTGGCTCGAGGTAAGCAAGGGATGGGCTGTCGGCTGGTGCTTCGGCGGCTACGTGGACCTGAGCGGCCGGAATACCCCACCGACAAGTACCGTGGGAAAAACAGACACCATTCCGGCCCGGTCGTATTTCGCGGGCGCTGATGGCGGCGCGCTCGGGGGCCTTCCCTATCTGAGAATGCACATCACCGGAATCGAAGAAGGCCCTGACATGCCCTCGAAAGACGGCTTTATCGCATCATGGGACGGCTTGAATAATACCGTGTTCGTGGAAGGGTATCCGCCTCCACAGGAAAACCTGCACGTCGTGGCAACCGACCCAAAGGGGAGCAGCTTTTCCAGGGATTTGCACTTCAAGAGCTATCCTGGCTTCAATGTTTACCTTTCGAGCCGGGCCGGGTTTCAATATGCAGCCCCGGTAATCGGGTTTTCAGTTCGGCCGCCTGCCAGCACATTTGCGGGGAAATGGACTTTTCGACTCACTTCGGACAATAGTATTTCAAAGGCCAGGAGTTTTTCCCTGGCGCTGTCGACTGCCTCCGCAACCATTTCAAGAGACAAGAGACCGGATCCATTTGATTATCCCCATTCAGTAACGGCAAAGGCAGGTGACAGCTTATACTTGTTCGGCGCAAATGAAGCCCCCCGCGCGAAAACGAAAGTCGTGCTCTACTACATCACCGACAACCAGTACATGGATTTGTCCTTCAAGATGGCGCCGGCAATGGCCGCGGAATTCCAGACAAACGCCCAGGGGAGGTATTCTTCCGTCATCAAAGTGGGAAATGACCTTCAAAAAGGAGCCTACAAGCTGGCCACAGGTCAAGGGGATCCTGTCATCAACTTGTTTGACGTCTATCTTCTGATAGAATGACGATTGCTAAGAATAGAGAGCAACCTTCATGGAGTCCGTGTCACTCTCCCGCCCCTTCATAAAGAAAGCATCGCACGGTATGTGCAGGGCTCGTATGATAGAGCGGAGGGAATTTTCTGTCTGCATATAGCCATTGCATGCGGGCATCGATCTTCGAACTTACACGCGGTTTTCATGTTCTTTTTATTCTCAGAGGATTGATCTGCGGGAAGAAAATCTTCATGCATCCATTTCTTTTCTGGAACACGATTCGGAATTGATGAAATCAATAGTCTCGTGTAGGGATGTTGCGGCTTCTTAATAACCGTTTCCACATCGCCGGCTTCTACCAAAGACCCCTTATAGAGTACCAGGATATTATCACTTATTTGATAGGTAGTTGTGAGATCATGACTGATATAGAGAAGAGAGATTTTAAACTCTTTCTTTAACGTAAGAAGATTCTGTAAGATAGTGGCCCGGATGGAAGCATCTACCATCGAAACCGGCTCATCGGCGAGGATAATCCGAGGTTTTATGAGAATTGCCCGCGCAACCATAATGCGTTGTCGTTGGCCGCCGCTCAGCTGGTGGGGATATCGTCCGAGAGTTTCTCCTGGTTGAAGACCAATCACCTCCAGCGCGTTTTCTATCATTTTTCGCATTTCAGTCTTTGAACCTGCAAGATGATACTTTGCCAACGGAGTAGTCAGCACGTGATCTATTTTATGGAATGGATTATACACCTCGAATGGATCCTGAAACACCGCTTGCACATCTCGACGGAACAGCATTCGCTCATTTTTAGTCAGCTTTTCGAGCTCTTTCCCATTGTATTTCACCTTTCCTTCGCTCGGCGATATGAATCCCAACAGCAGTTTCGCCAAAGTAGTTTTGCCGCTTCCACTTTCTCCCGCGATTCCCGTAATTGTAGGCGGGCTGTCTTGTATCTGCAGACAGAGGTCTTCCAAAGCCATGGTCTCATTCTTTTTTAAAAGGCCCCCGCTCCTGAATACTTTCTTGATATTCTGCGCCTCAAGCAAAGGGGTCATATCTTCTCCTCTGAATACAGGTGACAGGCGACCCATCTTCCAGGATATATCTCCTCCAAATTGGGAACCTCGGTGAGACAGCGTTTCTTGACTTTTGGACAGCGGGAATGAAAAATACATCCGGATGGCGGATTGAGCAATTGTGGCGGAATACCGGGAATTCCCTTGAATTCCCGTTTTTCCTGCAGAGTGGGCGGGCATTCGATGAGAAGCTGGGTGTACGGGTGGAGGGCATTCTTGAACATGTTTGCAACGGTGTCAAGCTCGACAAGCTTTCCTGCGTACATTACCCCAAGCCGATCTGCAAACTGAGCCATGAGTCCCATATCATGGCCTACGAGAAGCACCGTTACGCCCATGGATTCCTGCATGCGACCCAAAGCAATCATCACCTGCCTTTGCACCACTACATCAAGAGCGCTTGTCGGTTCATCTGCGATGATGATATTCGGTCTCAGCGAGATTGCTATTGCCAGACAGATTCTTTGTTTCATCCCGCCGCTCAACTCGTGAGGAAACAGATCCGCGACCTCGGGTTTCAGCTGCACTCTGTCCAACAGCTCGCGTATGAAATCCCTTGCTTCTTTTCCTGACAGCTTCCTGGAATGATCTGCCACGCCGTCAAGAATTTGATCCTTGATTCGTTCTACAGGATTAAGTGAATTCATGGATTCCTGGGGTATCAGTGCTATTGTCTTCAATCTCAGCCTGCGTATTTCTTCTCGTGAGAGATTCAGCAAATTCTGGTCGCTGAGCAGGATTTGGCCATCCATAATACGGCCGGGAGGTTTGATGAGAAGCAGCAAAGCATGCGCAAGCGTCGATTTGCCTGATCCCGATTCGCCTACCAGTCCAAACCTTTCTCCGTTCATGAGGTCGAAGCTCACTCCGTCAACTGCTTTTACCGGTCCTGCGAGTGTATCGTAATAAACGCGTAGATTCGAAACTCGAAGAATTGCAGTGTTCACCTTACTCTCCTAAGCCGGGGGTTTGCTATATAATCCAGCCCTGAGGTGAGCAGGAACAATCCAACAAAAAGAATTACTATGACAACAACCGGAGGCAGCCACCACCACCACATGCCGCGCAGCAAAGCACTGAATGAGATTGCCCAATAGATAGTCATGCCCAGGGTGGGAAGCGACTGTGGACCCAGGCCGAGTGCTTCAAGTCCAATACTGGCAAGCACCGCCGTTGATGAAATACTGACAAAGCCGGCTGCCATAAAGGGTATAAGAGTGGGCATCAACTCCTTGATGATTATCTCCAGGTTATTCATTCCAGAAAGTTTGGCGATCGAGACATATGCCCTCTCCCTCAGGGAAAGTACCTGGGACCGTATTGTTCTGGTGGGCAGCATCCATGACAAAGAGGCAACGATGAAGATCATGAAATTCAGCGTGATGGCTTCCGTCCTCATTGCGGCTATGACCACAAGAACTGCAAGAGGAGGCACCGTAAGAAGGACATCGACTATTCCTTTGATTACCGCGTCCAGCACGCCACCGTAGAACCCTGATATGAATCCGAGAATAACGGCTATGCCAAGACCTATGATTCCCGCCGAGAATCCGATTTTAAGAGTAAGACCCGTTCCCACAATCATTACGGCAAAAACATCTCTTCCGTTGCTGTCTGTGCCCAAAAGATAGCGGGAGGAAGGACTTTGATCGGGCAAGCCTGATATAGGCTGTGCCCTCTTGAGATCCACAAACAGGGAGCCCGCCAGCCAAAAGAAGAACAGAAAGAGGATGAGAATCAGTCCGGCCAGCAATTTGGGATTGTTGCGCCAGTATGTCGCTGTAGAGCCGAGAGTGCTCCAAATCGATTTGAATATTTTCATGCAGCTTGCCTTCTATAACTTATCCTCGGATCCAGAATTGGATATAAAAGGTCAATGATGAATGTCGCTACTGCCACGATGAGAATTATGATAAAAACAATTCCGCTGATAAGATTATAGTCAAAGGAAGAAACGGCTTTCAGGAGAAGCGTTCCCAGGCCTGGATACCCGAATACTACTTCTACGAGAATAGCGCCTGAGATCATCTGGCCTAGAGAAATGGCCAGGGATGTTGCTTGCGGGATAACGGCATTACGAATTGCGTATCTGAAAAAGATACGGTCTTCCTTCAGCCCTTTTGCCTCGGCATAGTTGATATAGTCTTCCTCCAGATCGATTACCATTGTTCCGCGCATTTGGAGCGACCAAAATCCGACGCCGGATAGAAATATGGCCAACCCGGGCAAAAGCATGTAGCGCAAGGCGTCCATGAAAAACGAAAGAGAAAAGTCTGGCACCATTCCGATTGAATGTCCGCCATACAAGGGTAAGACCCGCAGTGTAAACGCAAAGACAAACAGCAAAACGAGACCCAGCAAGTAATACGGAACCGCGGAGAGGGTGAGAAAAAAGGGAAGAAAGTATTGCAGGAATTTGGGCGCTTTTGGCCATGCGAGCAGCGCGCCGGCCAAGCTGCCGAGCAAAAATGATATGAGAGTCGCCGTGCCGAAAAGACACATGGTCCACGGCAGCGCCGATAAAAGTAGTGCATTCACTCTCGCCGGAAAAAAGGCAAGGGAATATCCAAAGTCGAGAGTTGCGATATCCTTCATATGATAGAGGTACTGTCTCCATAAGGGTTGGTTGAGCCCGAACTTAGCTTCCCACGCTTTCACCATTTCCCCAACGTTTTGCGAAAGGTATCCGGCCGCGCCTGCCGTTTGCCCTATTCTTGCCGAAATAGGATTTCTTGATGTCGCAAGCCTGGGGAGAATGAATATGAGAGTCGCTGCTGCCCAAATTACTAAAATAAGAATGCCCATTCTTTTCAGCAGGTACATTACCGTCATAAAGCCTCCCTTTTGTTTTCAGGTCTATTGACGTTCATGTACATCGGACCATAGGATCGTACAATTGTTTCATGCGAATTCCTATCGTTTTTCTTTCGTGACGTCAACAAAATATAGGGCAACGAGAGTTTATTGAACGTAATAAAATCCCCCCTCAAAGCTCATGCTGCTAATCGCTTCGCAGGGGGGATTGTTTCAACGTCGCTGCTACATAGAACTACGAGAGTTTATACCCTTCCTCCTGCTATTGCGTGTTCTTGAGATTGAGAAGTATGAGCAAGAACGTTTTGTGCCAATTGGCATCGTTCGCATAGGGATTATCAACGTTCGGCCATCCCTCCCAATAGGTGTGGTTTATAGGATTCCTATGGTAGTAGGAGCTGAGAGGAATATCCGGCAATTCCTTAAGCCAAACCTTCATGTAGTCATGGTACAAGCCCAGCAATTTGGGATCATTAGGGGCAATCGTGGCCATTTTCTCGACAATCTTGTCTGTTTCAGGGTTCGACCAACGATAGAATGGGAAGGTCGCAGTTCCCGTGGGTGCGTTATATTGACTGGTGTAAAGGTTGCATGCCGCATAGGGATCGCGCACGCTCGCGGCGTGCCCAAAAAGGAAGGCCTTTGCGGTTCCCTGGCTCATCCGTTCATACCAGTCTACAGGCAATTGGAACGAGGCATCGAATCCGGCCCTTCGCAGATCTTCAACAACGGGGGGCGCTATGCCTTGAAGCACGCTGAAGGTTATAATTTCGATTTTCATCCTTTGGCCGTTGGAATCTACCCAGAATCCGTCGCTATCCTTCGTGTACCCTTTCTTATTCATGGTAGCTGCGGTCTTCTGAAGATTATATTCGTTCGGGTCATAATTCTTGTACAGATCTTTGACGGCATCGATGTACTTCATCAGCGGAGGAAACTCCGGGAAGAAGGACCTGGTTGACGATCCCATTCCCTGCAAACCATAAGTAATCACGTCGCTGGGATTGATCGCATGCGCAATGGCCCAACGAATCTCGGGATCATCGAAAGGCGGCTCGCTGCAGTTGAATCCCAGAGAAGTCGGCCACCAGTCCTTGTATCCATAAGGCGGCTTATTGCCGCTGAATGTGCTTACCTTCGGATTCGACTTCATTACCTTCAGGATGTTCTCCGGCGAGAGGTTCAAACTGACATCCACTTCGTTGTTAATCATCATCTGGGCATGTTTGGTTTCATCAAATGCCGGAAGGAAGATAAGCCGCTGTACTTTGGGCAGGGCTTTAAAGCCGGCCTTCACCGCCCACCAGTCACTCCTCAAATCCCAAATAGTCTGGTCCCCGGTTGAAAGAGCAAGTTTGTACGGCCCGGTGAGCACAGGCCAACCCTTATCCATGTCGAAATTCGAGAATTGGGTCGGATCAATTGTCTCCCAAATATGCTTGGGTACAATCCAGATCCCCATATCCTGATGGTTCGTCAGGTAGTCGAACATGAATCGGCTGTTCGGCGTGTTAAAGGTTATCTTGACGGTCGATTTGTCTGCCGCGAGAGCGTCCTTGACCCATTTTTTCATGTCGGTGGAGTAGCGAAGATCCGGGGAGTGATCCCTCAGCATCGTCAGAGTATAGGCCACGTCGGCGGCCGTGAAATCAACATTGTCACTCCACTTTACGCCTGGTCGAATGGTTATCGTAAGGGTGGAAAAATCACTATTGTACTTATAACTAGTCGCCAGCCAGGGGATTTCTTTATCCTGCATGTAGTTGTAGAAGTAGAGCGGCTCGTAGACTACCTGCGCGCCATGCGATGAGATATGAGCAAGATAGTAGGGGTTAATTGATTGGTAGTCGGTGAATTGCAGAGGAGCTTCTCCACCTCCTCCTACGCTGATCAAAGTCCGATTCCTCGGTACAGCCGTTGGAGCGCCGGTTGCTAGAATGAGAGGAATCAGCAACAGAAATCCGACCAAGAGAAACCTGATTGCACTCGTTTTCTTTTTCATAGTTTCCTCCTTCGAGTGAGTTTATGAGTTTCCCTTCATTATTATGCAAGAATAGTGCCATTGGCGCGTCCATGTGGCTGCGTATGATAAGTCGATATGATTAAAGAAATTACCTTTGCAAAATATCCGAAAAGAAGAAATGAACAGCAATTTGAACATGTACAAAAAGCAGACATGAGTTGCGACATGTCTCATAAAACTACCAACGGCCTTTCCCATTGCGCGGGGAATGGCGGGGGCAGGTGCACATACGCGCTTCAGAATCCAGACCTTGTGCCCAGCGCCTATCGGCGCTATACTCGGGCGATGGTGGGCAACGCGTCCCTCCAAGCGCTGTGGCGGCGATTCGCGGTCGACAAAGGGGAGATCCCTGCGAGCGACATCCGGCCCTTGATTCTCGAGTCCTGGAAACGGTCGCGGGCATACGGGATAGACCCGTTCCGAAGCTGCGGATGCATCAGCGTGGAGCCGTCGGAGCTGGAACGGAGAAAGATCCTGCGCGCCGACCTGCTGGAGGCTGCCGTCCCCTATCTCTACGAGCTGTACAGGATTATCAAGGGGAGCAGGTCCCTCATCACCCTGACTGATGAGGATGGCATCGTCCTCGACGTTGTGAGCGATGACGAGATCCGGGACATGAAGAACTTCCCCCACCCGGGATCCGTCCATTCAGAACAGGTGATCGGCACGAGCGGCATTGGGACCTCGCTTTGCGTGGACAACCCGGTCCAGATACACGCGGAGGAGCACTGGCTGCAGGACAACCACAGCTGGTCCTGCAACTCTTCCACGATCCACCGCTCGGGAAAAGTCGTCGGCTGCCTGAACCTCTCCTGTCCTTTCGACACGAGCCACGAGCATTCCCTCGGCCTGATCGTCGCCTCGGTGAATGCCATCGAGCGGGAGCTCGAGTTGACCGCTTCTCTGACAGAGAAACAGGGGCTGATCCAGCAGCAGAACGCCGTCCTGGAGCTGGTGGATACGGGAATCATCCTGATCGACAGACAGGGCATGATCCTGAAGACCAACCGGATGATGCACGATATCCTGCACATCGATGCCGACATGGTGGGGCATCTCGTCTCGGAGACCATTCCGGTAAACATCGATTTTCTCTCCCTTATGGCGGAGGAGCACTCCTTGAATGACCAGGAGGCGGCCGTCAGGGTGAAGGGAAAGCAGCACTACCTGTGCTTCTCCACCGCCCTGGTCAAGAGCGGCACGTGCATCGAAGCCATGGTCATCAGGGTGCGCGAATCAAAGGCCATTCTCAAAATGGTGAACAGGATCACCGGCTCCCGCGCCATCTACACCTTCGACGACATCACCGGCAATTCGACCGAGCTTCTGAAATGCATCAGCCTCGCCAGGATGGCCAACCGCAACAACTCCAACGTCCTGATCATGGGGGAGAGCGGCACAGGGAAGGAGCTCTTCGCTCACGCAATCCACAACGACAGCAACCGCAGGAACGGCCCCTTCGTCGTCATCAACTGCGGGGCGCTTTCCCGGGATCTCATCCAGAGCGAGCTGTTCGGCTATGAGGGAGGCGCTTTCACGGGCGCAAAGAAGGAGGGGAACCCCGGCAAGCTCGAGCTGGCGGATGGGGGGACTCTGTTTCTCGATGAGATCGGCGAGATGCCCCTCGATGCGCAGGTGAACCTGCTGCGCGTTCTGCAGACCGGGGAGGTGATCCGGATCGGCGCGAAATATCCGAAATCGGTGGACGTGCGCGTGATCACCGCCACAAACAAGGACATCTATCAAGCTGTCGAGGAGAAGACGTTCAGGGATGACCTTTTCTACCGCATCAATATCTTCGCGCTGAAGCTCCCCGCCCTGCGGGAACGCATCAGCGATATCCGGACCCTGGCAGATATTTTCCTGACGCGGTTCTCCAAGGACATGGGGAAGAGCATCTGCGCCATAGAGGAGGATGTCTATGCCATTTTCGAGAGGTATAGCTGGCCGGGCAACATACGCGAGCTGGCGAACATCATGGACCGGGCGATTGCGGTGGCCGAGACATCCTGGGTCTGCGTGAGCGACCTTCCCGCCGCTCTCCAAAGCCTGGGACAGAAAAGGGCCGAGCCGGAAAGGGCTCCCGCAACTGAAACCAGGAGCGGCCGAAGGATCGACGAGCTGGAGCACGACTGCCTGCTGGACCTCTTGAACGAAACGGGAGGGAACCTGCGTGAAGTCGCACGGAGGATGGGTGTCGCGCGCAGCACTGTATACAACAAGATCAGGAGCCTTCGAATACCGATCCAGAATTACCGGCGCTAGAATCTTGGACATGTTGCAAGACATGTCCAAAAAAACTACATAAAAATTTCTTGAAATCCAGCGATGAGACCCGAAAACGTCAAAAATGCGCGCGAAGTTGCCTCTGCGGTCCCTTCGGGCAAGTACCTTATAGGCACTGGGCTTGGCACGCCGCTTGCAATTCTAGAGTCATCTAATAGTTCAAGGAGGTCTTCGAGATGAAGAACAAAGCTCACTCTCGTGGCAGCGTGTCTGCTCCTGGCTGGAATGCTCTGCGCAGGCCAGCTCTTCGCCGACACCACGCTGGTCGTCTCAATCAGGGGCATGGACAACCCGTACCACGCCAACTACGCGGTGGGAGCAAAGGCGCTGGGAGCGCTGCTGAAGCTCCCCGTCGACGTCCTGGCCACCGGGGCGGACAGCCAGAAAGGGATTTCGGACGTCAAAGCGGAGGTGGCCAAGACCGGCGCGAACATGGTGCTCAGCATCGACCCGAACCAGGCGCCCGACGTTGTCCCCATCGCCAAGATCCTGGAAGACGCCCATGTATACTGGGTAAACTGGTGGAACAAACCGGATGACATAAAGGTGGTGAACTACAAGTACTGGGTCGCGCACATCACCTTCGACAGCGTGGGCACCGGGTATTTCAACGCCACCCAGCTCTTCAAGGCTTTCAAGACACCGGGCAAGGGAAAGATCATCGCCCTCCAGGGACAGCTCGCCAACAACGCCGCAATCGGTCGGTTCCAGGGCCTCCAGAAGGCACTCAAGGAAAACCCGGGCGTCGAGCTGGTCCAGTGGGAAGGGGGGGACTGGGACAGGACGAAGGGCTATAACCTTACCAAGTCGATGCTCGTGGCGCACCCCGACATCGACGGCATCTGGTCTGCCAACGACGAGATGGCCATGGGCGCCCTCCAGGCGTTGAAGGAGAAGGGTCTCGCGGGCAAGGTCCCGCTGACGGGCACCGACGGGATCCCCGAGATATTCGACGCCATCAAGGCCGGGTACGTGACCTCCACCGTCATGCAGGACGCCAAGTATCAGTCCCAACTCGGGTTGTCGATGGCCCTCGCGGCAAAGGCGGGGAAGCTCAAGGTGGCATCAATGCCGGCCAATCATCGCTCCTTTATGATCCCCGGCACCCAGGTCACCCGCAAAAACGTCGACCAGGTCGTCAATGACTTCATCAAGAACACGCCGAAGTACGACCTGAGCGACTTCTTCAGCCGCTGGGTGGCGGAAACGCCATAGGATCTCTTCTCCCGCACAACATCCTCTCCACGGTCGACCTCGAAGCCGGCCGTGGGGGGGCCATCTTGTTCCTATCGGCACCCCCTGCGGCGCCGCAGCGCAAAGGAGAAACCCACCGATGACGTCGGCACGCGGTGAGTCAAAGTTCAGGTCACCTGCGCGGGAAAGCGTCCCCGGCTTGTTTGCAAGGGCATGGCGATGGCTGCAACGAACAGGCGTTGCCGGCCAGATCGTTTCACTGATCATCGTCGTGGGCATATTCACGATCGGAACGCGCGGCAAGTACCTCTCCTTGGACAACCTCCAGGTGATCCTCAGCATCGCGGGCATTCCCGCTATCCTTGCCGTCGGCCTGCACCAGACCATCGTGCTTGGGGGGATCGACTTGTCCGTGGAGGGAGTGGCAGGGCTGTGCATCGTTTTAGTGGGGCTGCTGTTGAAGAACAAGTTCAACTCAAACGATGTCGGCCTGTTGATCATCCCCGTGGTCGTGGGAGCCGGCGGGATCGCGGGGCTCCTGAGCGGGCTGGTCATCACCCGGCTGCGCATCCCCTCCTTCATCAGCACCCTTGGTTTAAGCTGGATACTCGCGGGCCTCGCCGTCTACATCAACAAGGCCACGACCGTGCCCTTGGAGGACACGCACATCCAGAGCATCGTCACCGGCAACCTCCTGGGGATTCCCCTCATCGCGCTGATTGCCCTCGGCCTGACGCTGTGTATGCAGCTCGTCCAGGACAGGACGCGTTTCGGACGGTATGTCTACGCGATTGGCGGTGATGAGCAGCTTGCCCAGCAGGCAGGCGTGCAAGTGAACAGGATCAAGGTCATCGTTTTCATCATCGCGGGCATATTCTACGGGCTCGCGGCCCTGGCCCTCTGCACGAGGCTGGGCAGCGCGCACCCCAGGACGGGAAGCGACACCCTCTTTCCCGCGGTCACCGCTGTTGCGGTGGGCGGGGTCGCCCTGACGGGCGGGATCGGCGGGGCAAAGAATGCGGCCCTCGGGGCGCTGATTGTCACGGCGCTGAATGACGGCCTGATCCTGATGTACGTCAGCCCGTACGTCCAGCAGGCGGTGAACGGGATCGTGCTGATCGCCGCGGTGGCGCTGACAATCGACCGCAGGAAGCTGGGCTTCATCAAGTAGCGCGGGGAAGAGGCATGAACGATATCGGCAGCACGGCGGATCGCGAGGCCACGTTGGTCCTGAAGGGGATCACCAAGGTTTTTCCTGGCGTGGTGGCGTTAAGCGGCGTGGATTTTTCAGTGTACCCGAACGAGATCGTGGGCCTGGTGGGGGAGAACGGGGCCGGCAAATCCACACTCATGAAAATCATGATCGGCCTCTCCCAGCCTGATGAGGGAACCATCACGCGGGACGGCGAGCCGCTCTCGCTGAAGCATCCTACCGACGCCATCGGGCACGGAATCGGGATGGTCTTCCAGGACGGCAGCCTCGTGCCCAACCTGTCAATCAGGGAAAACCTGTTTCTCTGCCACGAGCTTCCCTTTCGGAAGCTCGGCCTTCTCTCCTTCCGTCTCATGCGCAACGCTGCCGCGCGCGTTCTCGAGCAGGTCAAGCTCAGCGTTGACGTGGATACGCCAATTTCCGAGGTGAGCCCGGCTGAAAAGCAGATGGTGGAAATTGCGCGCCTGCTCTGGCTTTCAAAGCTCTACAAGCAGGACCGTCCTGTGCTGATCCTGGATGAGCCCACCACGGTCCTCAGCGACAGCGAACGGACCATTCTCTTCGATATCCTGCGCTCCATCAGGAAAGAGGCCTCCGTCGTCCTCATCTCACACCGGCTGCAGGAGATCGTGGAGAACACCGACCGGATCGTCATTCTGAAAGATGGACGGAACGTCACCGAGATGCCCGCGGAGCGCGCCCGCATTGCCGAGATCGAACAGTTCATGGTGGGCCACTCCTTCTCCGCGGATCGCTACCGCGAAGACGAGCAGACGCAGGCGGGAGCAGAGGAGGTCTTGCGGGTGCAGGACCTGGGGAAAAGCGGCGCATTCGAGCCCCTCAGCTTCGTCATCAGCAAAGGCGAGATCGTGAGCCTGGTGGGCCTGGTCGGGTCGGGCAAGGAAGAGGTGTGCATGTGCATCAACGGGCTGGAGAAGGCCGACACGGGCGCAATCTTTCTGAACGGAAAGAGGCTGCCCATCGGCTCCCCCAGCGGCGCCGTCTGGGCAGGGGTGGGGCACATCCCCATCGATCGGCGCAACGACGGCCTTGCCCTCGGCATGAGCGTGGCGGAAAACGTCAACCTCCTGGTGCTCAATCGCCTGAAGGTCGCAGGCTTTCTCAGTCTGCGGCTGGAAAAGAAGAATGCCAGGACCTGGGTGGAGGAATGCCGGATCAAGACTCCCTCCCTTGGTACGATGTGCGCGAACCTGAGCGGCGGGAACCAGCAGAAGACCGTCATCGCCAAGTGGCTCAGCTCACGGGTCGCGCTCCTGATTCTGGATCATCCTACCCGGGGCGTCGATGTCGGGGCAAAGGAAGAGATCTTCAAGCTGATCCGCAAGCTCGCTCATGGGGGGATCGCCATGCTCATCATGAGCGACACCCTGGAGGAGGATATCGGCCTGTGCAACAGGATGATCGTCATGAAGGACGGCATGTTCGTGAAAGAGGTGGTGTGCCCGCCGGGCAAGAAGCCGGGCCCTCGGGACATCATTGACGCCATCGTGTAGCTTTCGAGGCGCGAAGGAGCACGCACGTGACGGTGAAAAAGAGGGCGGAGACAGGGAACGGGAGGGAGCCATCCACAGCGCGGGGAGGGAGGGTCCGCATTCCGAACATCTACTACGCGGTAGCGCTCCTGTTCGTTGTCGGCCTGGTATTCTCGCTGGGGAACGGCAATTTCATCTCCGCGTACAACCTGAGCACCATCCTGAGCTACGCCGTTCTCCTCCTTCTCATTGGCCTGGGCCAGATGTGCGCCATCCTGGTGGGCGGGATCGACCTGTCGGTGGGCGGCCTGATGTCTTTCGTGTCGGTGTCCTTTGTCATCGTCGTGCAGGTGATCGGGTACTGGGCATACCCACTCTTCATTCTCGTGGGTGTCCTTGTCGGCTACGCCAATGGGATCCTCCTCACGCGGATCAAGATCCCCTCTTTCATTGCCACCCTGGGCACAGGCGGCATCCTCATGAGCCTTGCCATGATCGTGGCCCCTGTACCGGTCAACGTGCCCACTCCGAAATGGGGGTACCTCGATATCTTCAACGGCACTTTCCTGACGATCAGCAACGTGCTCTACATCGGGCTCCTCGTGTTCCTTTTCTACTTCGCGCTCCTGAGATTCACGACGATCGGGCGAAGCATCTACTACGTGGGCAGCAACATCAAGATGTCGTGGATGTCGGGGATCGACATAGCGAAAACGCGCAACTTCGCCTTTATTCTCTCAGGGGTGGGAGCATCTCTTGCCGGGATCATGGTGTCCGCGGTCCAGTACGGCTGCAACCCCTACGTGGGGTCCACCTACATCCTGACCTCGATTGCCGCTGTCGTGGTGGGGGGCACCGCGCTCACGGGAGGGACCGGCGGGGCCTTCAACACCCTGTTCGGCGCCTTGATCATGAGCGTTCTTCTCAACGGCATGACCGTCGTCGGCGTGGACCAGTACTTCCAGCAGAGCATCCTGGGACTGATGATCATCGTCAGCGTCGTGCTGACCTTCGATCGGAGCAAGACACCGGTGATCAAGTGAATCGAGGATCGGAGATGAGTGAACAACCTTCGGCAGCACGGTACGGTTCCATGGTGTACCGCAGATGCGGACGCAGCGGCCTGTTTCTGCCTGCCCTGTCCCTGGGTCTCTGGCACAATTTCGGAGGCACATCGCCGATGGAGCCTGCCAAACGGACGATCTTTCGCGCGTTCGATCTCGGGATCACGCATTTCGATCTTGCCAACAACTACGGCCCTCCCCCGGGTTCGGCGGAGGAGAACTTCGGGAAGATCCTGGCACGCGACCTTTCCGCCTATCGCGACGAGCTCGTCATTTCCACCAAGGCCGGCTACCTCATGTGGCCTGGCCCGTACGGGGAATGGGGCTCCCGGAAATATCTTCTGGCAAGCCTCGATCAAAGTCTCAAGCGGATGGGGCTTGACTACGTCGATATCTTCTACTCACACCGCATGGATCCCGAAACGCCGCTGGAGGAGACCCTCGGGGCGCTGGATACCGCGGTCCGGCAGGGAAAGGCGCTGTATGTGGGAATATCGTCATACTCGGCGGCCAGGACGCGAGAGGCTGCCGCGATCCTGCGTTCCCTCGGGACCCCCTGCCTCATTCACCAGCCCTCTTATTCCATGTTGAACAGGTGGATCGAAAAGGGGCTCCTCGATGTGCTGGGCGAAGAGGGGATCGGCTGCATCGCCTTTTCTCCCCTTGCGCAGGGAATGCTTTCGGACAAGTACCTGGCAGGCGTGCCTGCGGGAACGCGCGCAGCCACGCCGGGGACTGCCTTGGACAGGAAGCTGCTCACGGAGGAGAACCTGCGCCACATCAGGGCGCTCAATGCGATTGCGAGGGTGCGCGGCCAGAGTCTCCCCCAGATGGCGCTCGCGTGGGTTTTGCGGGACCCGCGGGTGACCTCCGCTCTGGTCGGGGCGAGCAGTCCCGAGCAGCTCACGGAGAACGTCGCGGCCCTGTCGAACCTGCGATTCACCGCCGAGGAGCTTGCCCGCATTGACAAGGACGCCGTAGAGGGCGGCATCAACCTCTGGTCCCAGTCCAGTGATGAGGGCTGAGGCTCTGAAGCAGAAGGAGAATGCCATGGACCTTAGGATCGTAGATCTTTCGGTGGAGGCGCTGAAAGGCATCGGTTGGATGCTCACACCGGAGCTGTGGGTCCCGCCGAATCCTGGCGCGGACTACATCTATGCCGACACAAACAGTGACATCGGGATCGAGGCGCCCTGTTCCTCAGGGGTGATCGAATGCTCGCCGCGGCCGAAGAGACTGAACCGGATGGAGCGCCACCTGCGCACCCGGGAGGCGCTGGTCGCCCTCGGCGGGGAGGCCATAGTCTGCGCGGCACCTCCGCAGGAGAGCGTGGATGGCGGGCTTTCCGGGATCATGGCTTTCAGGGTCCGACCCGGCCAAGCCTACATCATGGAACGGGGCGCGTGGCACTGGATCCCTTTTCCTGTCGGTGAGAGTCCTGCCCGATTTCTGGTGATCTTTCGAAGCGGAACGGGAAAAGACGATCTCCACTATCATGATTTTCCCCGGGCCGTGCTCGTGCGTGAGTAGGCAGCAGGCCAGATGATGAGGCGCGTATTCCTGGGCAGCAGCGGGCTGGTTGTTTCAGAGCTCGCCATGGGCACGCAGACCTTCGGCTGGGGTGCTGATGAGAAGACCGCCCATGCCATGGCCGACCGATTCGCGGAGGCCGGCGGCATGCTCTTCGATTCATCCAGCACGTACAACAACGGCGCCGCTGAATCCATGCTGGGATCCTGGTCGAAATCCAGGAAGAACCGGCACGAGATCGTCCTTGCGACGAAGGTTTTTTTTGCCACAGGAGAGGGGCCCAACGATAGGGGCCTCTCGCGTAGTCATATCCTCCAGTCTGTCGAGGAGAGCCTTCGCAGGCTGCAAACGGACTACATCGATCTCTACCAGGCGCATTGTTTCGACATGTCGACACCGCTGGAGGAGACGCTGCGCGTCTTCGAGGACCTGGTGAGATCCGGGAAGGTCCGCTACCTCGGTGTCTCGAACTTCACTGCTTCCCAGCTCACCAGGGCGGTTATGCTGGAGAGAATGCGCGGCTGGTCCACCCTGGTTTCGCTCCAGGCGGAATACAGCCTTCTGGTCAGGAGCACGGAATGGGAGCTGCTTCCCGTTTGCAGGGAGGAAGGCCTGGCCCTGATGGCCTGGTCTCCCCTCGCGGGCGGGTGGCTCTCCGGCAAGTACAGAAAAGGGCAGGCGCCCGACCAGGAGAGCAGGGTGGGCCGGGGGGACAGGTGGGACGATCAGCCGGCGCAAAGGGAAAACGATCTTGCCTGGCGGACCATCGGCTGCCTCCAGGAGATCGCCAGAGCACGAGGCAAGACTGCCTCTCAGGTCGCGCTTAACTTTCTTCTCAGGCAATCGGACCTGGTCGTGCCCATCTTCGGTGCACGCACGAGGGAGCAGCTCGAGGAGAACCTCGGGAGCGTCGGTTGGGAGCTCGCAAGAGAAGAGATCGATCTCCTCGATTCCGCGAGCGCAGTTCCTCTCCCCTATCCCTATCGATTCATCGAGCGATACACACGGAAGAGAGAGGATGCTGCCGCTCCATGAGCCGGGTGGCTCATCATGGGGGGATTCTTGCGCAAGCTACAAGTCGCGGTCTGCATAGGATTGCTTGCCGGTATAGTCGCTTGCTCCAGCTCGGGCAATAAGGCGGAGAGCTCGGTCTCGGCGCCTGTGCTGAATGATTTGAAAGTCCTCGTAACCTTCGGCGGCGGCTCTGCCATGACGCCCGGGTTTGCTGCTGATACTTTGGAGTATTCCCTGAGTGTTCAAAGCGATATCTCAACAGTCGGTATTATCGCTTCCTCTGATCCGGCTGCCAAATACGAGATACAAATCAATAAGAAGAAAGCGTATTCCGGCATCATGGAGAAAGTCGAACTGGCCATCGGCGACAATGGCATAAATGTAGCGGTCTCTGACGATCGCCATGACCCCCGGGTCTACGTGGTCCATGTCAATCGCGAAAACATTCAGCCGGTCGTCGACAAGTTTCTCAAGCTGAGCTTCGCCGACCCGTCAACCGGCATTACCATGGGCTACCGGCTTTTCGTGCCCGACGGCTACGATCCGTCAAAGCCCTGTCCGCTTGTGTTGTTCCTTCATGGAGCCGGCGAAATGGGCAGTGACAATGAAATCCAGCTTGTCGCCAACCAGGGTGCAACAGTATGGGCCAAGCCGGAGCTGCAAGCCCGGCACCCCTGCTTCGTCCTTGCTCCCCAATGCCCCATGGATCCCTCGGCCGAGCCGGCCCGGTTTAGATATGGCAAGAAGGGCTGGACATCGCTTATCCCTCTCGGCTTTGCGGACCCCTACAAGCCCCTGCCCGGAGCTGGAGACCGCGTTTGATATCCTGAAGAGCGTGAGCGGCAAGTACCGGATCGACGGGGACCGGATCTACTGCACGGGTCTCTCCATGGGCGGATTCGGCACATGGGCAATGGCTGTTGCCCATCCCGAAACTTTTGCCGCGCTCGTGGTGATTGCCGGAGGCGGTGACCCGGACGCCCTTGCCACAGTTGCGCAGATTCCGAGCTGGATTTTCCATGCGGTCAAAGACCCGATGGTTTCCGTCAGTTTTTCCGATAACACGGTCAAGGCTTTGACAAAAGCCGGCGGCAAGCCCAGGTACACCACGTATGCCGAGGACGTGTATCTCTATCCGTCCGCTCATCTGTCCTGGGTGCCCGCCTACGCCAGCGCGGAAATGAGGGAATGGCTGTTTCAGCAGCACGGGAATACCCGTTCGGCGAGTACGCCGTCCCTGCCTAGGCCTTTCCCTCCGACATGAATTGTGGCAATGTCGTTGCGGAGGGGCTGTTGAAATTCGAGCTGAAGCGCGGGGCGGTCTTCGATGCCGCCGCGATTGACTATGACACGTACCGTCCGAGCTACCCTGTGGAGGTTGTGCGCGAAGTTGTTTCCCTGTCCAACTTGAGATCGTCATCACGGCTGCTTGAAATCGGATGCGGCACCGGCAAGGCCACCATGCAGTTCGCCTCCCGCGGATACATGATCGATTGCGTGGATCCCGGCAGGAACCTGGTCGCCCTTGCCAGGAGGAATTGCCAGCGTTGGCAGAACGTGTCATTCAAGATCGGCAAGTTCGAAGAAGTGGATTTCGACGTGCTTTCGTACGACCTCATCTATTCCGCCCAGGCCTTCCACTGGATCGATCCCGCGGTCCGACTTCAGAAGACCGCCCGGCTGCTCGCGCATGAGGGATCTCTTGCCTTGCTGTACAACTACCCGGGACGTCACAAAGACAGCGTGCTCGAGGAGCTGGGTGCAAGAATCAAAAAGGAAACTCGCGGCAAGCTGAACGTCTGGGACTACGGCGGTGATGTGGCCAATTGGGTGCGGGAGCTGAAAAGCTGCGGATTGTTCAAGAAGGTGAAGCTCCTGAAGCACAAATGGGTGCACGAATACGACGCGGAGAGATATGCCGGCCTGTTTCGGACCTATTCCGACTTTCTGTCGCTGCCCCGGACTGTTCAACAGAAAGTGATGAGGCGTATCGAAGAGGTGATCAACAGGAACGGCGGTCACGTGCGTCGGTCGTATGATTGCGTCCTGATTCATGCTCAGAGAAAACCGGGGAGGCTCTGATGCCGCGTTTGCGCAATGTCGCTATCCTCATTTTTGATGACATCGAAATACTGGATTTTGCAGGCCCCTATGAGGTGTTCAATGTCGCCAGCCAGACAACGACGCCTCCTGCTTTCTATGTCTACAATGTGGGGCTTTGGCATCGCCCCGTGATCGGGCGCGGCAGATTCACCGTGACTCCCTCCTATACAATCGACGACTGTCCGCAGGCCGATCATTCTGATCGTCCCCGGGGGATATGGAACACGCCCGCTCCTGAAGCATGAAAAGCTGCTTGCGTGGATACACGGTCAATCGACAAAGGTCGAATGGCTCCTCTCCGTGTGCACGGGCGCGCTGCTGCTGGCAAAAGCGGGACTGCTGGAGAACTGTGAGGCAACGACTCACCACACGGCGTTCGAACAGCTCAAGGAGCTCTCTCCCACCACGTCCATCGTCAGCGACAGGCGCTTTGTGCAGGCCTCCAATCGCATCATGACGTCCGGCGGAATATCGGCCGGCATCGACCTGTCGCTGCATATGGTGGAAAAGCTGGTTGACGCGGAAACACGCGCCGCGGTTGTCGCGGAAATGGAATACTTCGAATCCGGCATTTCATGGCGGCGTGCGTAGCGCATCATGGGAAAGTGAGGGTGCTGTGAAAACAATGGGGTTCTCGTTCACGGACACGGATGGGGTCGACATATTCGTCTACAAATGGCTGTCGGACGGGCAGGCCCCAAAGGCGGCGGTGCAGATATCGCATGGCATGCAGGAACACGCGGGTCGTTACGCTGAATTGGCCGAGCTCCTGACAAAGAACGGCTACGCGGTATATGCAAACGACCAGCGGGGGCACGGCAAAACCGCGATCGGGCAGGACAGGCAGGGGCAGCTCGGACCCGGCGGATGGGACAGCACAGTCAAGGACCTCAAACAGCTGACGGACAGGATCAAATCCGAGCTCCCCGGGATTCCCGTATTCCTTCTCGGACACTCGTGGGGGTCTTTTCTTGCACAGAACTACATCGGGAAGTGGGGCGGTGAGCTGAAAGGCGCGATCCTGAGCGGCACCCATGGGAAGGATCCCCTGGTGAAGCTCGGTGTCATGCTCGGCAAAAGGGACGCGAAACGGCGCGGCCCGGTTGCGCAGGGCGGAATACTTGAAACCCTGTCCGTGGGGAGCTTGAACAAGAAATTCGAGCCTGCCCGGACCCCCAAGGATTGGCTCAATCGCGATCCTATGGAGGTGGACAAGTACATCGCGGATCCCTGGTGCGGCAAGCCCTTTCCCAACGGGTTCTTTTTCGAGCTTACGAAGCTCCTGGCCGATACCTGGAACACGCACAACGAAGCACGCATCCCGAAAGATCTGCCCATCTACCTCTTTGCGGGCACGCGGGACCCGGTCGGCAAGTTCACAAAAACCGTTCAGGCGCTCGCAAACCGCTACAGGCAGTATGGGATCAAGGACGTCACCACGAGGTTTTATGAGGGCGCCCGGCATGAAACTCTGCATGAAACCAACAAGGGGGAAGTCATGAATGACATTCTCGCCTGGCTCAATGCCCACTGCAGGTAGCGGCTGCGCACAGTGCGGGAGAAAACCACCTGACTTGCCCGTGCGGGGGAATTCTGTTAGTGTCCTTTCCACCAATCTCGTAACGGAGGCTGGGACTGGTATCATCTTGACACCGATCACGTCAATATGGTGTTGGAGAAGTAGACAGACAGTTCCCCGTTTATCGTGTTACATTGATCCCGGAGGGCCTGAATATGAAACCAGGAAGGCTTCTACTGGTCGGCTTGCTTGCCGTCCTGACATCATGCGTCACGTACCAGCTTGTGCCTCAGGAGTCGGAAAACACGACCATTAAGCACAGCAGGGGCACGCAAACGCTCATGTCCGGCAATGACTCCATGGCCGTGGTGGTTTCGGCCCAGGTCGATCAGGACCTGATCTATTTTCAGATCATCGTCAAGAACCTCTCGGATAAGAGCCTTTACGTCGATGACAGCCACATCAAGTTGACGGAAACCAGCCCGCTGGGCGGCTTCCCTGCTGACATCAGGGTCTACGGCGCGGAAGAGTATCTCAAGAAGAGACAGAAAGAGATCACGGCCGGGCAGATCATGATGGTGGTGGTGGCGGGAATGTCCACCATGAATGCCGGACGAAGTACCACGACGACGACGGTGACAACGGGACACTATTCGAGCTATGGCCGGGGCCGCAGAAGCTACTATCAGGGCTTTGATACCTACACCTACACCACCTATACGTATGATTCCGCCCGTGCGGCATATGAACGGG
Organism: uncultured Spirochaetota bacterium; assembly: GCA_963820435.1. Classification (GTDB taxonomy): domain Bacteria; phylum Spirochaetota; class Spirochaetia; order SZUA-6; family Fen-1364; genus Fen-1364. The sequence continues at coordinate 36,446 of CAWGAC010000011.1, forward strand.
ACGTCGCCTTCTCCAATGTGCGTGACTATATCAATGGAACGAATCGTGAGCTGGACTACCTCAGGGACACGCTTTTTTTCCCCTCGGACATCGACCCGCATGGTGAATACTACGGCCTGGTGGTCGCGGAACTGGGAGAGCGCGCGGAGGCCCTGATGACATTGAGCACGGAGTTCGGAAACTTGTGGTTCAACTTCAACTTCCGCAAGGACCAGATAAACGTCGGAGAATGAGCAACATCCCATGATCAAGGAACCCCTCGCCGTGCTTGTCCTGCTCGTGATCGTTTTTGCCGGGTGCGCCACACACGCGCCGGCACAACAATCGGAGCAGCCGGCGGAAACGGCCTCTCTCTGCATGGACGGTGACCAGATGCGCAATGGCCCCTATGTCTACGAAAACAATCAATGGGGAAAAGCAAAGGCAAATGGCCCCTACTCTCAGTGTATTCTTCGTCGGAACGCGGACGGCGCGCCCCAATACGGCTGGAGCTGGGAGTGGCCCGGATTCAACGCGAGCGTGTTCGCCTATCCTGAGATCATCTACGGATGGAAGCCCTGGTCGGGCGGCAAGTCCACCGACCCGAAACTGCCGATGAAGGTCACCGACATACGCACCATGAAGATGCAGTTCGACATCGATCTGCAGGCAACCGGGGGTTACAACCTCGCTCCCGAGATCTGGCTCACGAGCACCGGCGAGGCATCAATGGGGGCCGCCCCCGCCCGCATCACTACTGAAATCATGTTCTGGATGAACCGGGAAAACATGCAGCCGGCGGGCATGTTCATGGAGAAAGTCACGGTGGACGGGGTGGACTACCAGCTCTGGAAGCTCGACAGCATGGGGGACAAGGGCAACGGGCAGGGCTGGGCGTACTACGCTTTCATGAGGGCAAAGCCTCAGAACAAGGCGACCCTGGATATCGGGCAGTTCATCCAGTATCTCCTCTCGAAGAGCTACATTGCCGCGGAAAACTACGTGGCATCCATAGAGTTCGGCACTGAAATCGCGGGAGGAAAGGGAACGGCGTGGCTGAAGGAGTACTCGCTCCTCGTCGAGTAGTCCCGGCCGGAGCGTCTTTTACCCTCCCGCGGCCGTGAAGGACCCGATAATCGACAAGAACGGCGCAGGATAAATCCCGAGGGCCACCACGGCGAGGGCCAGGAGCGCAATGGCCAGGGCCGCAAGCAATGGTGCGCGCGCGGCCCCTGGTATCGACCCCGCCCCTGGTGTCGACCCCGCGCCCGGTGTCGACCCCGCGTGCAGGGGGGCGCCGGCAGCAGCGACATGGGCAGAGGCCGGAGGGGGCTCTGCGCCTCGGAACATCGCTGAAACGATCTTCAGGTAGTAGAAAATCGAGATCGTCCCGTTTATCGCCAGGATGACGGCGAGCGTCCAGAGCTCCGCGCCGGCACCCGCGCTGAGGATGAGGAACTTGCCGACAAATCCCGCGGTGAGCGGAAGACCGGCCAGGGACAGGAGCATGGTGGTGAGCATGGCAGCCGTCCAGGGGCTGCGGCCGGCCAGCCCCCGGTAGTCTTCGATCTGGTCCGCGTCCTTTTCGGGGCTGGAGAGCGCGCTGATCACGCCGAAAGCTCCCAGCGTCATTGCAAAGTACGCAACAAGGTAAAAGGCGATGGCGCGCAGTGCCTGGGGGCCGCCCGCAAGGAACGCGACAAGGATGTAGCCCAGGTGGGCAATGGAGGAATACGCCAGGATGCGCTTGACGTTGCTCTCCCTGAGCGCCAGAAGATTGCCGGCAAACATGGAGAGGCCCGCGATAAGGGCGAACACCCAGGGAAATCCCGCTGCCACAAGGGACGGCGCCGCGGTGGAAACCTGGCTCACGCCGCCGCTGCCCACAAAGGCGGGGGCGAGCGCGCGAGCCAGGACCACCACCATTGCACCCTTGGAGACCGTGGCGATGTACGCGGTGACCGGGGCAGGAGCGCCGTCATAGACGTCGGGAGTCCAGAGGTGGAACGGGACCACGGCAAGCTTGAAGCCGATTCCCACCAGGATCATGCCCAGGCCCACGGGTGCGGCCAGACCCTGAGCGGACGTCATTGACGCGAGCTTGAACAGGTCCATGGTGCCGGTGGCCTCGTAGATCAGGGCCATGCCGAAGAGGAGAAAGGCTGAAGTGGCCCCGGCCAGGATCAGGTACTTGATGGCAGCCTCTGTCCCGGCTGCCCGCTCTCTTCGCCAGCCGATGAGCGCGTACAGCGAAACGCTCAGGAGCTCCAGGCCGAGGAAGAACGACGCAAAGGCGGCTGGAGGCGGCCAGGATGCACGCTCCCAGGCATGAGAGCAGCAGGAGGAAATAATAGTCCCCGCCCTCGTCATCGCGTCCTCGAAGATACGCCCAGGAGCTGATGGCGACAAAAATTGTAGCGCCAAGAATCAACACGAAACCGAAGAGCACGAACCCATCGAAGGAAAGGAGCGCCCCGACCTTGAGGGGCAGCCACGTCCAGGCAATGCCCACGCAGACCAGGGCCGCCGCGAGTCCGACCAGCGTCAGCACAAGGGACACGACGAGCCGGCGGAGGAACGCCGCGGCAAGCAGCACGAGGAGGGAGGCCCCGGCCAGGATCATGAGGGGGAAAAGGCCGACCAGGTCGCTCACGCTCATGCGCCACCTCCCGAGGGGATCACGGCCAGCACGCCCGCGACCACCTTGTCCACGATCTGCAGGAGCGGCTGAGGAAACAGTCCCAGTCCCACAAGGAGCCCGATCATGATGAAAAGGACGCAGGTCTCGATCACCGAGAGATCGGGGATGTCCCATTTCTCCCTGGGCCCGCCGTGGAACACCATCTGGACCATGCGAAGCGCGTAGACGGTCGCGATCACCAGCCCGACCCCCGCAAGCACCGTTGCCACGGAGCTCACCTGCCACGTGCCTACCAGAACGAGAAACTCCGCCACGAAGTTCACGAGCCCGGGGAGCCCCACAAGCGCCATGGCAAGAACCATGCCCGCGGCGCCCATGCGGGGAACCTGCTTCCAGAGTCCGCCCATGCGGTTCATGTCTCGCGTGTGAATCCTGTCCTGGAGAGCGCCCACCAGGATGAAAAGCGCCCCCGTGCTGATCCCGTGGCTCACCATCTGCAGCACGGCACCGGACAGCGCCTGCGAGGTGAAGACGTACACGCCCAGAAGCACGAAGCCGAGGTGGCTCACGCTGGAATAGGCCACCAGCCGTTTCATGTCGGACTGGCTGAAGGCCATGAGCCCGCCGTAGATGATGCCCGCCACCGCGAGGGCTATTGCCACGGGCGCGAATGGCGTGGGAAGCAGCGGGGAAGAGCGGGAGGGCGAACCGGATCAGGCCGTATCCGCCTGTCTTCAGGAGCAGGCCGGCCAGGATCACGCTGCCGGCCGTCGGCGCCTCCGTGTGGGCGTCCGGGAGCCAGGTGTGCAGGGGAAAGGCGGGAAGCTTTACCGCGAACGCCACGAAGAAGCCGAGCATCAGCAGCATCCCCACCACGGGGGACATGGCCGTTCCGATCAGCTCACTGTATTCGAATGTCAGCGATCCTGAAGCCATGCTGTGCACCACGGCCAGGCCGATGATGGACACCAGCATGAGCAGGCCGCCGACCTGGGTGAAGAGGAAGAACTTCACCGCGGCCTTGTGGCGGTTCTCGTGGCCCCACAGGTCGATGAGGAAATACATCGGGATCAGCATGAGCTCCCAGAAGAAGGCGAAGAGGAAGAGGTCGGTGGCAAGGAATACGCCGTTCACGCCCGCCAGTACCAGGGAAAGATTGAAGTGAAAGAACCCGACCCTGTCCTTGATGCCCCTCCAGGATGCCAGGACGGACATGATGCCGAGGAACGCGGTGAGCGCGAGGAGGGCGAGGCTGAGCCCATCCAGGCTCGAGGGAGAAGGAGATGCCCAGGCCGGGTATCCACGGCCAGCGGACCTGCGCGAGCCAGGGCGTGGAAGGAAGCGCCGGGACGCCGATGTTGAGGGCGCCCGCGGCACCCGCCCACAACAGCGCGACGATCACGAGGTTGATGGCATTGGCGGCGAGCGTAAGCCACCGGCTCCAGTCCGTGTTCCGCCTGCCGAGGGCCCATCCGGCAATCCCGAAAACCAATGGCACGGCCACGAGGAGCGCGAGGATCATAGCAGCACCACCGCGGCGGCAATGAGCACGGCACCGGCAGCGAGCACCCGCCGCATACCAGCGCACCCGGCCGTTCTGCGTCCAGCGCAGCCCTTTGGAGAGGAGCATGTTCAGGCCTCCCACGCCGTCAAAGAGCCGGTCCACCACGTCACGGGCGTTGACCCTTGCCAGCAGCATGAAGGGCTTTACGAACACCTGTTCGTAGATCCAGTCAAAGCCCCAGCCGTTCTGCAGGAATCGCACGTGCGCGGCTTCCCGTACCGGAGCCGCACTCGATGCCGCCCCTGCCGCCGCACCCGCCATATCGGCCGCCCCCGCGCGCAGGCGCAGCCTGACGATTATCCATGCCACGGGGATGCCCAGAAGGGATGCGGCCTCGGCGATTATCGAAAGCACCCATTCAGTCCGCACGGACGTCTCGACCGCCCCGGCTCCCTGGGGCAGTGAAGTCTGCAGGAAATCGACCAGGATGGGCTTTCCGCCCAGGAATTGCGGGAAGCTCAGGAGACCCCCGCCCAGGCAGAGCAGGGCCAGGAGAAGAAGCGGGATTCCCATGACCGGGCCCGCCTGCATGCCGTTCCTGCCGGCCGCGTGTCCCGGGGCCGCGTGTCCCCCGGCCGCAGACGCGCCATGACCGTGCCCGGCTGCCGGAGCGGCAGCCCGGGGCGTGCCGCCGAACACGATGAAGACGAGGCGGAATATGTAGATCGAGGTGACGAACGCGCCCGCGATCCCCAGGGCCCAGAACACCCTGCCGGCGCCCCCGGACTGCCACGCCTGGGAGAGGATCAGGTCCTTGCTGGAAAGACCCGCCGTGGTCGGGGGAATGGCCGCAAGCGCGAAGGCGCCGATGAGGAACGTCCAGAAAGTGAAGGGCGATTTTCGCGCCATGCCGCCCATGGCGAAGATGTCATGCTCGTGGTTCATGGCCAGGATCACGACACCTGCGCCGAGGAACAGCAGGGACTTGAAGAAGGCGTGCGTCACGAGGTGGAAGATCGCCCCTGACCATGCCCCGACCCCCAGGGCAAGGAACATGTAGCCGAGCTGGCTCATCGTGGAGTAGGCAAGGACGCGCTTGATGTTCCTCTGCGCGGTTGCGCTCAGCCCCGCAACGAGGATACCGGCCGCGCCGATGATCGCCACGGTCAGTGAGCACCGCGGGAGCCAGGCGGAAGAGGGCATTGGTGCGCGCGATCAGGTACACGCCGGCGGTGACCATGGTGGCCGCGTGGATCAGGGCGCTGACCGGCGAAGGGCCCGCCATGGCATCCGGAAGCCAGGTCTGCAGGGGGAGCTGGGCCGATTTGCCCACCGCGCCGCCCAGGAGAAGCGCCGCCGTTGCCACGGCGAGCGTCGAGCCGACCGGCCACAGGGAGGTCGCCTTTTGCGCGATCTCCTGGATGTCGAGGGTGCCCAGGGTCGTGGCAATCAGGAAAAGCCCGACGGCGAGGGACACATCGCCGATGCGCGTGACGATGAACGCCTTGCGGGCGGAGCGCCCGTTTTCAGGGTCGGAATACCAGAAGCCGATGAGCAGGTAGCTGCACAGGCCCACGCCTTCCCAACCCAGGTAGAGAAGAAGCAGGTTGCTCGCAAGCACGAGGATCAGCATGGAGCCGACAAAGAGGTTCATGTAGGCGAAGAACCTGCTGTAGCCTTCCTCATCCGCCATGAACCGGGTCGAGTAGAGATGGATCAGGAAGCCGACGCCGGTCACCACGAGGATCATGACCACGGAAAGTGCGTCCAGGGTGAAGGAAATGGTCGGTGAGAAACCGCCGACATTGACCCATTGCCAGAGGAGCAGGGTGAACGCGGATCCGGCAGGCGGGTACGCAACGAAAAGCGCGCTCGCGGCCGCGGCCGCCGCCAGGGAGAGGCCCACGGATCCGGCACCGATGACCGCCGTCAGGGTCCGGGAGAGCCTGCCGCCGAACACGGCCAGGACCAGGAACCCGGCAAGCGGCAGGGCGGGAATGCACCAGATCCAGCTCAGCATCTCATCCTCCTCCCATCAGGTCGGCATTGAGCGTCTTGCGCCGATTGAAATGCAGGATCAGGAGCGCCAGCCCCACCGCAACCTCCGCGGCCGCCATTGTGAGCAGGAATATGAACATCACCTGGCCGTCCGGCTGGCCCCAGCGCGCCCCGGCCACGACGAACGCCAGCCCTGCCGCGTTCAGCATGATCTCCACGCACAGGAGGATGAAGAGCAGGTTGCGGCGCACGATCACGCCGACAAGCCCCAGGCAGAAGAGCACGCCGGCCAGCAGCAGGGCGTATTCAGGAGAGACCGATGCCATCTAGTTCCTCCTCCGCCCGAGATGGAATGCTCCGACCAGCCCTGCAAGAAGAAGAAACGCGGCCATCTCGGCCCCCAGCAGATAGGGACCGAACAGCGCAATGCCCACCTGCTTGGGCCCGACTTCCGTGGCGGCGGTGCCGGTGAGCTCGCCGCCGGCCAGCACCCAGACGAGCTCCGCAAGCAGGACCGCGCTCAGAACAGAGGGTCCGATCCAGGCCCGCGGATTCATTGCGATGCTTTCGTGACCGATCAACATGATCACGAACACGAACAGGACCATGATCGCCCCCGCGTAGATGATCACCTCCAGGGCCGCCACGAACGCGGCGCCGAGGAGGAACATGATCACGGCAACGGCCAGCAGCGACACCACCAGGTACAGGAGGGCGTGCACGGCATTGCGCCGCGTGATCACGAGGACCGTGGCGGCTACCGCCACCACTGCGCTGAGGGCGAATACGGTGTTCACGGCAGGAGGCTCCTTACGTCGACGGGCGGGCGCTCGTTCTCCGCTTCCCCCTTGCCCTTGCCGCTGATCTCCATGCCGGACACCTTGTAGAAGTTGTAGCCGGGGTACTTGCCCGTGCCCGAGATCAGGAGGTCTTCCTTCTCGTACACGAGGTTCTTTCTCTCGTACTCCGCCATTTCGTAGTCCGGGGTGAGCTGGATGGCGAAAGTGGGGCAGGCTTCCTCGCAGAGCCCGCAGTAGATGCAGCGGGAGAAGTTGATCCGGAAGAAATCAGGGCGTCTCCGTCCCTTCTCATCGATTCCCGCCTGGAGCGCGATGCACGCCACGGGGCATACGGCCGAGCAGAGGTAGCAGGCGACGCACCGCTCCTCACCGTCGGGATCCCGGGTGAGAACGATCCGCCCCCTCCAGCGCGGGGGCAGCAGGCGCTTTACTTCGGGATAGAGCACCGTCACCCTTTTCACGAAAGAGTGGCGGAAAGTGATCCAGAGCGTCCTCAGGATGCTCCACATCGTTAAAACTCCTATCTGCCGACGGCAAGCACGATGCCGCCGGTCACGGCAAGATTCACGAGGGCGAGGGGAAGCATGAGCTTCCAGCCGAACGCCAGGAGCTGGTCGTAGCGCGGCCGGGGCAGCGCCGAGCGCACCAGGATGAAAAACGCGACAAAGGCGAGAGTCTTGACGAGGAACCAGACGATGGGGGGAAGATACGGCCCCTGCCAGCCGCCGAAGAACAGCGTCACGATCATCATGGAGATCAGGGTGATGCCGATGTATTCCCCGACGTAGAACATGGCGAACTTGAAGCCCGAGTACTCCGTGTGATAGCCGGCCACCAGCTCGCTTTCCGCCTCGGGCAGGTCGAACGGGATGCGCCGCGTCTCCGCCAGACCGGCAATGAAGAAGACGACGAACCCCACGAACTGCGGGACCACGTACCACATCCCCTTCTGGGCGGTGACGATGTCCTGCAGGCTGAATGAGCCTGCCATGAGCACGACGCCCATGAGGGAGAGGCCCATGAACACCTCGTAGCTCACCATCTGGCCCACCGCGCGGATGCTGCCCAGGAGGGAATACTTGTTGTTGGAAGCCCATCCGGCCAGCGCCACGCTGTACACGGCGAATGAGGACATGGCAAGGAAGAACAGCAGCCCCACGTCGAGGTCGGATACGAGGATGGCGGGGGCGATGGGAATGACGGCAAAGGATGCGAGGGTCGTGATCATGATGATGGACGGGGCGATCACGAACACGGCCTTCTCCGCGAAGGGAGGTATCCAGTTCTCCTTCGTGAAGATCTTCAGCATGTCCGCCACTACCTGCAGCACGCCGAAAGGGCCCGGCCCTGTTGGGTCCGTAACGCTCCTGGAAAACGCGCAAGGAGCCGGCGCTCGAACCAGATCATCCCGGCGGCAAACAGCAGGGCGCCGACCAGGACTCCGAGGATGACGAGGATCGACAGGCCGACAGCGCTCATGTGCCGCCTCCTCGCAATGCGGACCCGGGCAGGGAGCTGGGTCCCTGTCAGGCCGGACCTGCCGTAGGGCGCCGCGGCCACGCCTGCGGGAAGCTCCCTGATGACGACGGTCAGGTCCATCATCGCGCCTTGCTCTGTGGTGACGCGCGCGGTCTGCCCGTCTGCCAGCCCACGGCTCTCCGCTTCGCTGCGGGAAAGAGCGATGTAGGCGTTCGGGGACCGCTCGGCCACCCCGGGTGACAAGTACGGAGAGCTCCTCCGACCCGAACACGTGATACCGGGGCACGAGCAGCAGGAGCCCGTCACGCGCGGCAGGGGCTGCGGGAATTGCGGCAAAGTAGGTTCCCGCAGATCTCGAGGGCGCCTCGACCAGGCGCACCCCTGGATCGCCGCCGACAAGCTGGCCGCCCACTTCTGACTGGAACTTGTTGAGCGACTGGTCGGAGTTCCAGCCCGGAGACCAGAACCTGGCAAAGAGGGCCGGGGGCGCGCCCCGGCCGAGTCCTTCCATTGTGTAGGAAAGCGGGGAGTCGGGATCCTGGGCAGGCCGGGGCTCGTGCAGGTCGATGTTCGCCGTCACCGCCGTGCGCCCGCTTTCCCGTATGGACTTGCGCGGGACGCGCAGCCCGTTGATCCGGAAGGCGGCATTGGGGGCAGCTTCGCGGACGCCGCGCAGCTCGGGAAACTCCGCCACCATGGCATCGATGATCGCATCGAGGTTCTGCCATGCCGGGGCGCCGTTGCCCGCGCCGCCTCTGGCGCCGGCCGCCAGCTCTCCCAGCCAGTGCCAGCTTTCCCGCATGTCGCCGATGGGCGGCATGACGGAGAAGAAACGCTGGGCCCGGCCTTCACTTGAAACAAGCGTCCCTGAAGACTCCGCGTATGTCGCGGCCGGGCAGCACGATCTGCGCCGCCTCGGTGGTGGCGCTTGTCGAATGGTCGATGGCGATGACACATGAGGCAGCGGCAAGCATAGGGCTTACCGTCCTGGCGTCCGCCTCGCGGAAGAGGTCCGCCTCCGCGACCAGGAGCGCCACTTTCTCGGCGCCGTGCGCCCCTTTCCGGGCGCCGAGCGCCCGCGCGGCCGATTCGATTCCGCCGCGCGCGAGCATGGCAGCGCCGAAGCTGTTCGCTTCGGGGAACACGAGGCTGATCCGCGCGTCCCGGCCCGCAGTTTTCAGCGCGCGCGCCACGTTCGCCGCTGCCTGGATGACCTCCGCGCTGCCAAGGCCTGCCCCGCTCACCACGAGCGGGCGCTCGGCGCCCAGCAGCGCCCGCCCGATGCGCGCGGCCAGCTCCTGGACATCCGGCGCCAGGCCGGAAACCGCGGGCGCCTTCGGGTCGATCTCCCGCGCCACCGCAAAACCCAGCCGCGCGATGTCGGCGGGCGCTGCGTGGTAAGCGGCCTTCGCAACTTCATCCAGCCGGGTCTCCTCGACCGAAGCCACGAAAAAGGGGCCTTTCTCGTGCCGGATTGCTTCCCGGACCGCCGAGTCATCCCAACGGTTCAGTTTCTGCTTTTTGATGGCTGCCGCGGCCGGGATATTGGTCGAGGCCTGGCGGAGGTTCAGCGCGAGAATGGGCGCGGTATTCCAGACGTCCTCACCAAGCACGAGGACCGCGTCGGACGCGCCCGCCTGTCGCACCGATGCGCTGGGCGCGGGACCGTCCTTCAGGACCTTGAGCATGAGCTGGTGCAGGCTCAGCCTTGAATCTGAAATGCCCATGAAGAAGTTCTCAGCGCCCACTAGCCTCCGAAGTGCGTAGTTCGTCTCCAGGGAAGCCCGGGGAGAGCCAATGCCAACGGCCTTGCCGGCGCCGAGTGATTCGCGGGCCAGTGAGAGCGCGCTTTCCGCGGGCACCGGGGCGAGCGCGCCGTCCTTGGCGGCCAGGGCTTGCCGGATTCTCCGTGGGCTGTTCACGAACTCGTATCCGTACCGGCCCCTGTCGCAGAGGAAATAGCCGTTCACCTCCCCGTTGAAACGCGTGCGCACCCTCCGCAGGGTGCCATAGCGCTCGCCCGGGATGATGTTGCAGCCAACCGCGCAGTGCACGCAGATGGAGGGCGCGGTTTGCAGGTCCCACTTTCGCGTGTAGTGTTTTTTCAGGGTCTTGTCCGTGAACACTCCCGTGGGGCAGACCTCCACGAGGTTCCCGCTGAACTCGCTTTCCAGCGTCCCGTCCGCATGGCGGCCGAAGTAGACATTGTCATGAGCGCCCAGCACTTCCAGGTCTTTGCCTCCCGCGTAGTCGCGGTAGAACCTGATGCAGCGGTAGCATTGGATGCAGCGATTCATCTCATGGTTCAGGAAAGGCCCGAGATTCTGGTTGCGATAGGTCCGCTTGGTGAATCGGTAGCTGCGATAGGTGTGGCCCGTCATCACCGTCATGTCTTGGAGATGACACTCGCCGCCTTCATCGCAGATGGGGCAATCGTGCGGGTGATTGACCATGAGCCACTCGGTAATGCTGCCGCGGAATGCCCGGGCCTCGGGATCCTCGATGGACACGCGCATTCCGTCCGCCACCGGTGTCATGCAGGACATGACGATCCTTCCCCGGGTGTCAGACTCGTCTTTGAACAGTTTCACGGCGCACTGCCGGCAGGCGCCCACCGAGTGAAGGGCGGGATGCCAGCAGAAGTAGGGAAGGTTCAGGCCGAGGGAGAGGCTCACGGCGAGGAGGTTCTTTCCCTCTCCTTCCACCTCGTAGCGCTGTCCATCTATCGTCAGGGTGAAGGTCTTCATTTCCAGGGACACCTCTTCTCCCGTACATGGCGTTCAAAGTCATCGCGGAAAAGTTTCAGCGCGCTTCCCAGCGGCTCAACGGCCCCGGGGGCAAGGGCGCAGAAGGTGCGTCCGGGCGCCAGGAGGCGCACGTGCTTTTCCAGGATCTCGAGGTCCCGGGTCTCCCCCCTGCCTTGCTCCAGCGCCTCCAGGGTGCGCGCGACCCACGGCAGTCCCTCGCGGCACGGCGTGCACCAGCCGCAGGACTCCCGCGCAAAGAACTTCTCCAGGCTGAGCACCATGCCGACGGGACACGTATGATCATCAAGGACGACCATGGTGCCCGTTCCCAGGCGGCTCCCCGCCTTTGCCACTGAATCGAAATCCATCCGCACATCGAGCTGGTCCGCGGCGAGGAAGTCCGTGGAGGCGCCGCCGGGGATGAGACCGCGGAGGACACAACCGTCCGCCATGCCGCCGGCGTGCTCTTCGAGAATTTCCCGGATGGTCGTGCCGATGGGCAGCTCCCACAGCCCGGGCTTCTTCACCTTGCCGCTCACGCCGTAGATCTTCGTGCCCGAATCCGGCGAGGTGCTCAGCGCCTTGAACCACTCCGGCCCCTCGCGCAGTATGTGGGGGACATTGCACAGCGTCTCCACATTGTTCACGACCGTGGGCCTTCCCCAGAGCCCGCTCACCTGGGGGAACGGCGGCTTGTTCCTCGGGATGCCGCGCCTGCCTTCAAGCGCGTTCAGGAGCCCGCTTTCCTCCCCGCACATGTACCTGCCCGCGCTCAGGTGCAGCCTTATCTCGAGGTTCCACCCGGTGCCCAGGACGCGCTGTCCGATGTACTTCCGCTGGCGCGCCTCTTCCATGGCCTTTGTCAAGGCCGCCGCGCATTTCATGTATTCCCGGCGGAGGAAGATGTAAGCGATATCCGCCTGCATGGCCCAGGCGGCAATGAGCGCGCCCTCGATGAGCTCGTGCGGATTGCCCTCCATCAGCCACCGGTCCTTCATGGTTCCCGGTTCTTTTTCGTCCGCGTTCACCACCATGTAGCGGTGCCCGTCGGTATCCGTCATTCCGCCTGCGGTGCCGCCCACGGCGCCCACCGGGCCCGTGCCCATCGGAACGAAGCTCCATTTCATCCCGGTGGGGAAACCCGCGCCGCCCCTGCCGCGCAGCCCCGAGGCGGTTACTGCCTGCTGGACCTGCACCGGGTTCATGGCCAGCGCCTTGCGCAGCCCCTGGTATCCGCCGGCAGCCTCGTAGGCGCCGACGTCCAGGGCAGCGCGATCCGGACGTATGTCAGCGGTGAGCGGTCTGAGCATCTGCTCCCATCCCATCCGCCGCTCCCCGCGGCAGCCCATAGCGGGCCAGAATTTCGTCGGCCCGTTCGGGCGTCAGGTTGTCGAAGAGCTCCCCGTCCACCATCATTGCGGGCCCTGCGTCACACGCGCCCAGGCAGCCCACGGGCAGAAGGGTGAACGCGCCGTCACTCGTGGTGCCGCCGGGCTCGATGCCCAGCCTCCGGCGGAGATGCGCGGTGATGCGCTCCTCACCGGTGATCCAGCAGCTCACGCTGTCACAGACCATGATCACGTGCCTGCCCACGGGCTTGCGGTAGATCAGCTCGTAAAAAGTGGCGATCCCGTCCACCTCCTCCACGCTCATCCCCAGAATCTCCGCCACGTCCGCGATGCCTTCATCCGAAACCCATCCCCGGCTTTCCTGGACGATCAGAAGCGCCTCGGAGACGGCGGCCCGCCTTTGCTCGTGGTGCCGCGCCTCCTCCTCGATCTTTTGCCTCTCGTGATCGCTCAGCATTTCCCTTCAGACCCCCTCATCTGTCGATGTCCGCAAGAACGTAGTCGATGCTTCCCAGGATTGCCACCAGGTCCGGGACGGTCAGCCCGCGGCACAGCATGGGCACCATCTGGATGTGCGCGAAGGAAGGCGTGCGGATCCGGGTCCTGTAGCTCATTGTCCCGCCGTCACTCACCAGGTAGTACGAGTGATTCCCCTTTGACCCCTCCGCCACGGCAATTGCCTCTCCTGCCGGGACAACCGGTCCCCAGCTCACGCCGAGGAAGTGGTTGATGAGCGTCTCGATGTCATGCATCGTGCGCTCCTTGCGCGGCGGGGTGGCCAGCGGGTGGTCCGCCTTGTACTGCCCCGCGGGCATGTTGTTCAGGCATTGCTCCATGATGCGAAGGCTCTGGCGGATCTCCTCCACGTGCACGGCCACCCTGTCATAGGAATCCCCGTGCGTCCCGGTGGGAACATCGAACTCGAACTTCTCGTAGCCGCCATAAGGCCTCTTTTTTCGGAGGTCCCAGTCCACGCCCGTTGCCCTCAGGAAGGGTCCCGTGGCGCCCCATGCAATGGCCTCCTCCTGGCTCACCGACCCGATTCCCACGGTGCGCGCCTTGATGATCCTGTTTTTCATGACCGTCACGTCATAGTCACGCAGCCGCTTGCGCATGTACGTGATGAAGTCCCGCACCATGCGGTCCCACCCCGTGGGCAGGTCCATGGCCACACCGCCGATCCGGAACCAGGCGGGGTGCATCCGTCCCCCTGTGACCGCTTCCACGATATCAAAGGCGCGCTCCCGGTCGTTGAACATCCAGAACAGGGGAGACATCTGGCCGAGATCCGCGCTGAACGTGCCGTAGAAAACGAGGTGGCTGATGACCCGGAACAGCTCCGCCATCATCACGCGGATCACCTGCGCGCGCTCGGGGATTTCTATTCCGGCGAGCTTTTCCACGGCAAGCACGTAGGGGAAATTGTTCAGCAGGCCGCCCAGGTAATCGATGCGGTCCGTGTAGGGGATGTAGGTGTGCCAGGTCTGCCTTTCCCCCATCTTCTCGGCGCCCCTGTGATGAAAGCCGATGTCAGGCACCACGTCCACGATCTCCTCTCCGTCGAGCTGGACGGTGAGGCGGAGGATGCCGTGCGTGGCCGGATGCTGGGGACCGATATTGAGGAACATGTACTGATGGTCGCCGCTCTCCCGCTTCATGCCCCAGTCTTCGGGCTTGAACTCCATTGTGGCGAGCATGCGCTGGGCGTCCTCGCTGGTCATATGGTACGGGCCCATTTCGGTTGCCCGGGCAGGGTGCTCCTTGCGGAGGGGATGACCCTCCCACCAGGGAGGCGTAAGGATACGGCGCAGGTGCGGATGTCCTTCAAATGTGATGCCGAACATGTCCCACGTTTCGCGCTCATACCAGTCCGCATTCGGCCAGAGGTCGGTGATCGTGCGCAGAGTGGGATTGGGTCCCTGCAGCGCTACCTTGAGGCGCACGTCCTGGTTGCGGTCCATGGAGACGAGGTGATACACGACGCTGAAATCAGCGGGCGGCTGGTCTTCCCGATGCGCCCGGCTTCGCTCGTCGATGGCGGTAATATCCAGGAGCATCGTGTAGGAGCCGCCCTGGCGTGGACTTGAGCCAGGCCAGGACGTCCCTGAAACGCTCGACGCCTGCCCAGACGGTGGGGACGCCGTCCTTTGTCGGCTGCGCATGGAGAGAGCCTGCGCCGAACCTTTCAGAGAGCTCCCCGATCGTTCCCGTCGTTGCGATCATCTCCCCAATCTCCCGAGCCGCGGATAGCCCGCCTATACTTCGTCAGGCGAGCGCAAATCTGTCTGTTTCTGCCGTTCCGGGCGCATATTGTCGCGCAGCGACGGTTTCACCGTCCGGATGACCCCCTGCGGTCCCACGACCCACGAGAGCGGGCGTTTCTCCGTGGCGACCGCTTCTCCCAGGAGGACGAGGCCTCTCATGAATGAATCAGGGCTCGGAGGGCATCCCTGGACGTAGACATCGACGGGGAGGAACGAGTCCACTCCCTGCACGACGCTGTATATATCGTACATTCCTCCCGAGCTGGCGCAGGAACCCATGCAGATGACCCAGCGGGGCTCCATCATCTGCTCGTACATGTGCAGCACCAGGGGGGCCATCTTTGCGAACACGGTCCCCGCCACCACCATGACGTCGGCCTCCCTCGGGGAGCCGCGGATGATCTCGGAACCGAATCGTGAAATGTCGTACTTGCTCGTGATCGACGTGGCCATTTCCACGTAGCAGCAGGACAGGCCGAAGTTGAACGGCCACATCGAGTATTTCCTGCCCCAGGCAATCAGGTCGTTCCTTCGGGCCATGTAGACGTCATTGCCCGAGGACTGCGGGCGCTCCAGTCCCCGCGGCAGCCCGACGGGCCGCTTTCTACGCAGCATGACCCACACCGTGCCTTTCCCGGTGCTCCCGCAGCCTGCGCGCGCCCCAGTCAAAGGCGCCCTTCTTCCACAGGTAGGCGAGGCCCGCCACCGTTTCAATCATGAATACCACGGCAGCGACGTAGCCGGGCCAGCCCAGCTCCCGCGCCGCCACCGCCCATGCAAAGAGGAACACGGCGGAAATGTCGAAGATGACGAAGAACATGGCGATGAGGTAGAAATCAGCGGCAAAACGCAGGCGGGCGGAACCGGTGAGAGGAACGCCGGATTCATAGGGAGTGCCAGTGCCGCTCTGGAAGTGGCGCTCTCCCGAGAGATGCGTCACCAGCATCAGAAAGCCGACGAGGAGGACGACGACTGCAAGATAGACCGCCAAAGATAGTATTGCGCTCATCGTTGTTCCCGGTGCACGGCCGCAAAAAATGCCGCGCATACGCGGCCCGCAGAAATGCCGCGCATGCGCGGCCGTTTACAATCTAACCAACGATGAAACTGGAGTCAAGGAATCGCGGATGCGCTCACGTAATCGACGAGATTGAGAAGCGAATCACGGTGGACGCTCGGCGCCAGCCACTCGATGCCGGCCCGCGCTTTTTCCGCGTACTCCACGGTGGCGGCCTTCAGGTCCACGCGGGAGTCCAGCCCGTGGTCCTTGTCCACCACGTCGTCGGCCATCTGGAACGTGAGCCCGAAATGCATGCCGAAATCCTGCAGGCAGCGAAGCTGCGGCGCGGACACGTCACAGAGGAGACCCGCCGTCCTGCAGCACGCGGCAAAAAGCACGGCGGTCTTGTCCGAAGCGATTTCCACGTACTCCTGGAAACCAAGCGGCCGTTCGGCGGTGGCGGCTTCCTGGGCCAGGATCTCTCCGGTGCACATCGACTTTGTCGTGTCCAGAAACGTGTCCAGCAGTGAGAAGCGCTTTGCCGCATCTATCGTGGAGAGGCCCGTGATGAGGGAGAAGAAGTGGGTGTAGAGGATGTCTCCCGCCAGCACGGCCACCCGGTTGCCGAAGCGCTTGTTGAGGCTGACCTGGTGACGGCGCGAATCGGCGCCGTCGATGATGTCGTCGTGCACGAGGGAGGCGGCATGCAGGATCTCCACCGAGGAGGCCAGCGCGATGAGCGAGCGGGGATCCGGGGCTCCCGCCAGTGGCGCGGGCGGTGAGGAGGACAAGAGCCGGCCTGATCCTCTTGCCCGGCACCTCGAAGGGGTGCTGGACGATCCGGTCTATGATGCCCGCTTTTCCCCTGGCCGCGGCGGTCTGCACGCCGACGCTCCGCATCACCGTCTTCAGCTCCCTGTCCACCTCTTTCATCTCGTCCGCCACGGGCGCGAAGATCCGTGCAAGCTCCATTCATGCGCCTCCTGGTGCGCGCCCGATGTGCAGGTAAGCAACTCCGAAGGTCAAGCGGGTATACGAGACTTCCCGAAGCCCGGACTGCCTCATAAGGTCGCGCAGGGCGTCAGGAGAAGGGAAGTGCCTGATCGAATCCCCCAGGTAGTGATACGTTGCCGGATTGCCCGCGAAAAGCCGGGCAATCCCCGGCAGGACCCGCCTGAGATAAAAGCCGTAAAACGGGCGGAAGGCCGGGGCAGGCGCGAAGGTCATTTCCAGGATCATCACCTGCCCCCCGGGGACCGTGACACGCGCCATCTCGCCGAGGGCGCGGCGCCGGTCCGGTATGTTGCGCATGCCGAACGCAACTGCCGTGACGTCGAAGGACCCGTCTGGAAAAGGCAGAGAGAGGGCATCGCCTTCAAGCAGGCTGATACGCTCCTGCAGCCCCTCCTCCCGCACTTTCCTGCGCCCGACCTCCAGCATCGGCGCCGCGAAGTCGATGCCCGTGACGCCGATCCCCGGGAACCGCCGCGCCGCCGCGATTGCCAGGTCCGCCGTTCCGGTGGCAACGTCGAGGAACCGCATGGTGCGTCCAAAACGCATCTTGTTCACCGCCACCGCACGCCATCCCAGGTCGCGCCGGAAGCTCAGCAGGTGATTGAGCAGATCGTACCTTTCGTGGCCGGTCGTGAATATTTCACGCACCACGCGCGTCTGCCCGGTCGGCGACAACGCCTCCATGGGGGGATAGCGTTTGGGACTCATCCCGCGCACTATAGCATGCTCCGTGGGGCGGGAGAAGCGGCCGGCCGAAGCGGGATTTTTTTCTTGACAGATCCTTTGCGCCTGTGATAATGCTGATAACCGCATGCGCATATCCGATTTCGAGAGAATCACATGATCACTCGATCGGGCACGCATGCCCTCAAGGCCATGGCATACCTTGCGAGCCTTCCCGTGGGCGCATACGAGGGGGCAGGGGAGATCGCTCTGCAGATCAAGGCCCCCCAGAACTACCTGGGCAAGCTCCTGCGCCTGCTCGCCCGGGCCGGCCTGCTGGAAGGCCGCAAGGGGAGCAACGGCGGTTTTCGCCTGGCCCGGGACAGCGGGAACATCTCCCTGTATGACGTGCTCGAGCCCATCGAGCACGTGAGCCGGATAAAAGGATGCGCGCTCGGCAGGGCCCAGTGCACCCGGAAAGATCACTGCGCGCTCCACGAGGGGTGGGCCCGGATCAGGAACGAGTACCTCGGCTTTCTTCGCAACACGAGGCTGTCCGAGGTCGCGGACTAGGCGACCTTTAATACAATCGACGGCCACAGCGCCGCAGGAGGTCGTGCATGAACAATCCAAAGGTACGCGCTCTTTTGCTCTTCATGCTCGCCGTCACATTCGGCGTGCTCCTCTTCGGAGGGTACCTGATCCACAGGGAGAAGCCGCCCATCGCCGGCACGGTGAAAACCGCCGCGGGGGAAACGGTCTTTACCCGGGACGACGTGAAAAACGGGCAGAAGCTGTACCTGAGCAGAGGCGGGCAGGACATGGGCACCATCTGGGGCCACGGCTCCTACCTCGCGCCCGACTGGTCCGCGGACTTCCTGCACCGCATGGGTCTGTACGTGGGGGCAAGGCTGACCGGGCTGACCGCGGGCGGCGCCGCTGCCTTTACGCAGAAAGATCTTGATGCCATGGAGGACCTGAAGAAGGCAGAGCTGCGCGCGCTGGCCACCCGGGAGATCAAGACGAACAGGTTCGACCCGGCCGCCGACCAGCTCCTCTTCACCCCCGCGCAGGCCGAGGCCTTTGCCGCGCTCCAGGGGTACTACACGGCTCTTTTCCGTGACGGCAACGATCGCATGGGGTTGCAGCCCGGCATCGTGAAGACCGACGCCGAGGGCCACAATCTCACCAGCTTCTTCGCCTGGCTGGCCTGGGCTGCCGGGACCAATCGTCTGGGAGACACGGTCACGTACACGACCAACTGGCCGTTCGATCCGCTTGTGGGAAACCAGCCCATCGCCGGCCTTCTGATCTGGTCGATCGTGAGCGTCATCATCCTCATCCTCTTTCTGGGCGGTGCCGTATTCTTCTATGCGCGCTACATGCACGAGGCGGATTACTCGGCGCACCTTGTGCTGAAGTTCAGCGAGCCGAAGCCCACGGGAAGTCAGAAGACGACACTGGCCTATTTCATCACGGCCATGGCGCTGTTCGTCCTGCAGGTGGTGCTCGGCTCCTTGACCGCGCACTACACTGTTGAAGGCGCGACTTTCCTGGGCATGCCCATACAGAAGATTCTCCCGTATGCCTCCGTGAGAACCTGGCACCTTCAGCTCGCAATTTTCTGGATCGCCACCTGCTTCCTGGCCACGGGTCTTTTCATCGGCCCGTTCGTAGGCAAGGAGCCCAGGCGCCAGGCAGCACTTTCCGTGGCTCTGTTCCTGGCCGTGGTGGTCGTTGTGCTGGGATCCCTGGCCGGAACGTGGCTGTCCATCCAGGGCAGATTCGGGTCCAACGGGTTCCTCTTCGGGCACCAGGGCTATGAGTACATCGAGCTCGGCCGGGTGTGGCAGATCCTGCTCATCGTCGGCATGATCATCTGGCTCGTCCTGGTGATCAGGGCCATCAGACCCGCCATTCTCGGGGAAAAGGACAACGGCGGCCTCACGCACGTGCTCCTGTACAGCGCGGTTGCCATCCCGCTCTTCTACATGGCCGGCCTGATGTACGGCAAGTCGAGCGATCTTTCAGACGCCGAATACTGGCGCTGGTGGGTCGTGCATCTCTGGGTGGAAGGCTTCTTCGAGGTGTTTGCCACGGTGGTGCTCGCCTTCATCCTCTCGCGCATCGGCGCAGTGAGCGCGAAGTTCGCCCTGAAAGTGGTCTATGTGAGCATCTTCCTCTACCTGGGGGCCGGGATCATCGGCACGTTCCATCACCTGTACTGGACCGGCACGCCGGTTCCCGTCATCGCGCTGGGCGCCGTGTTCTCCGCGCTGGAGCTCGTGCCCCTCGCGCTCCTGGGTTTCGAGACGGCGCAGAACCTCAAAACGCTGAAGACAGGGGGCAGCAACTACGCGTACAAGTGGCCGCTGTATTTCTTCATCGCCGTGGCGTTCTGGAACGTGCTGGGCGCGGGCGTGTTCGGATTCCTGATCAACCCGCCCATCGTGCTGTACTACGCGCAGGGCATGAACACCACCCCTCTGCACGCGCACACGGCGCTCTTCGGCGTCTACGGCTTCTTCGCCATCGCCCTGATGCTCTTTTCCGTGCGTCACATCGTGGCCATCAGGGCGTGGTCGGACAGGATGCTGAAGTGGGGTTTCTGGCTCTTGAACGGAGGCCTGCTGGGCATGACGCTCCTCAGTCTTCTGCCCTCCGCCTTCTACCAGCTCTACTATGCGGTCACGTACGGCGTATGGTATGCGCGAAGCCCTGAGATCACCTCAGGACCGGTGATCAAGGTGTTCAACTACCTGCGGATCCTGCCGGACACGGTATTCGGCATCGGCGGATCTGGTGATCTTTGTATTCATCGTACGGGCAACCTGGATGACGTTCGCCCGGAAGAAGGGCGTGAGCCCGCAGGCGTAGGTATTTTCGCGGACGTGATATACAATCGGCCCCGGGCGGGAGGTCACATATGAGCAAGCTCATCCGGGGCGCGGTTGTATCGTTTGTTGTCATCGCGGGTCTTGCCGGGTGCCTCAGCATGGGCAGGGGTCATGGCCCGCTCGACAGCTTTGCCTTTCTGGCCGGCGTGAACAAGTCGCTCGCCCAGAACATTGTGGGTGCCATCGACGAACGTCCCCAGCCGCAGGAGATCCGCCTGGTCGTTCCGCCGGGGACCGACGTGCGCGCGCTGGTGGCCACGCTCTCGCTGAACAAGGAGGCGGCCATTTCGGTCATCTCCAGCGGGAGCCGGGTCGTTCAGCAGAACGGCGTCACGCCCAATGACTTCTCCGTCCCCGTGATCTACTCCATCGAGGTGCCCGGGGAGAAAAAGCCCTGGGATTACAAGGTCTTTGTCAGGGAGGCGCAGAGCAATGCCCGGTTGAACATCCTGGTGATTCCCCGGGGGACCCGCCTGCAGCCGGCTTTCAACCCCACGGTGCACAGCTACATTCTGGATGTCCCCTTTGCCACCACCGCGGTCCGCCTTGAAGCCAAAGCCCAGAGCCCCAACATGAAGAGCATCGCAATCGACGGCGCGGAAGTTCCCGGTACCGCAGGGAGCGCCATGGTGGAGTTCCAGGCCGTGCAGGAACGCGTCGTCACGATCGACACTCTCGCAGAGGACGGCGTGACCCGGGACCGGTACACGGTGAGAATCACCCGGGCCGCGCCGGACAGCAACGCCGCCCTCGCATTGCTCGATCTGCAGGACACCCCGATCTTTCCCGCCTTCTCACCCGCGCAGGGGGGCTACCAGGCGCTCGCTCCCTTTGCCACAAAGCAGCTTGTCGTCCATGCGCGCCCTCAGAGCGATGTCGCAACCTTGACCCTCACAGCCGCGCAGGTCGGCAGCGCAGGCAGCGCGGGTCAGCTTCAGTACCAGGGCGACCCGGCTTCCCCGGCGGGTGCTCTCGTTGTTTTCCCCCGGTCCGGCAGGCTGACGCTCGCGATCACCGTCGTCGCGGAGGATGGAACGGCGCAGCAGTACCTCCTGGACGTACGCAGGGCGCCGCCGGATCACAATGCCGACCTTGCCTCCCTCGGCGTTTCAGCAGGCGTCTTGAGCCCCGCCTTCTCATCTCGGATCGTGTCGTACAATGTCGCGCTGCCCGCCACCGCGGAAAGTGTGGTGGTGACCGCGGTCGCGGCAAGCCCCGTGGCGTCCGTGAGCGTGGCCGAGCTGCCGAACCTGAAGCCCGCGCCGCGCCAGGCTATCACCATTGCCGTGGACCCCGGCGCCGCCAATGCCGCGTCGTTCATCGTGGCCGCGGAGGACGGCTCGCAGAGGCTTTACCGCGTGCAGATCCAACGGGCGGCCGAAGGGAACGCGCTCTTGTCGATGCTGCAGCTCACCGGCGCGCAGCTCGTGCCCGGCTTCGATCCATCGATCCTTCAATACGACGTCAGGGTCCCGGCAAATGTCGAGTCCGTGGCGGTCGCGGTCCAGCCCCAGGGCCGGCTCGCCTCGGTCGCAATAGACGGCACTCCGGCGGAGAAGTCCGGGCGCACTGTGCTCCTGCAGCCGGGAGTCACGCGCATTGTTTTCATCGACGTTGCCGCGCAGAACGGCGCGATGCTCCGCTACACTCTGCGTGTGACCCGGAGCGCGGCCGGCGCGGCACCCCCCCTGCGGCAGCTCAGCCGGCACCAGCTCAGCCTGCGCCATCTCAGCCGGCACCCGTGCAGCCCGTCGTCACTGTTCCCCCCGCGAAGCCCGGCGGCCCTGCCCCCACCACGCAGCCCGTTGTCACCGTTCCCTCCGCGCAGCCGCCGGCGGAGGCCGGTCATGACCGCGTCACTGTCACGGCCAGAAACTTGAAGCTTCCCGCTCCCACACTTGCCGCGCTTGCCAGCAACGGTGATCAGGTTGGCAGACAGGCGCAGGTCAGCGTGCGATATTATCGGACCAACGAGGTAATCGCGCAGTTCACGGCGCCCGTCGAGGTCAGGCTACAGGGTCTCAACCTTGTCTTGACGCTGTCCGCCCGGTCCGACGCAGTGTCTCTGAACAGGGAACGGCTGGTAGAGGTAGAAACGGTCATTCGGACAGTGGCCGGACATTTCCTTTCCTATACCGAGGCGCAGGCCGCCGACGATGAGGTCAGGGTCGACATACCGTTCCTTGTCTTTGGCGACAACCCTCGACTGAGCTGGCCCCCCATCGGCAGCCCCACCACGGTGACCGGCTACCTCTCGCGGACGCCCCCGGGCAAGGATCGCGCCGTGGACAAGGAGGACTTCGACAAGAACGACAAGGGAGAGTACGCGATCTCGGTGCAGATCGTCGATGAGCGGACCCATGCGGCCTATGGCACGGATACCGTTTTCAGTCGGCCCGGCCGCGAGCGGGATAAGGCCCTTACGTTCGGCAAAGCAATACAGGTCCCTGAAGGGGCCATTGTGCGGTACCTCCTTTCCGCGAAATCGAAGAAGGGGAAAGTGTGGACGGCATCGGGTGTCACGCAGGTCTGGACCACCATGATGAGCTATCCCACGGGCTTCCAGCCCGTGCTCCTTTTTGTAGCGGACGACCTGGCGGCTGCCGAAGGGTCGGGCGGCCGGCAATAATCACCGGATTCCGTCGAGTTGACGGCGCGGTCCTGCTCGTTGCAGCGCTGCTTCGGATCCGCAAGACTCGCACGGAAGGCAGCGCGGCGTAAGTGCCCGACAACCCGCGGGGGTGGCTGATCCAGGTCGCCTCGCGCCGCATGATCGACTCCCTGTGCAGCGTGCTCTGCAGTGCAGCTCCATCGTTCTGGAGTTTACAAACATAAATTGAATTCTGGAGAAAACAGACTATAATTCAGACTGTAGCGAGATAGTTTCATTTCACCCAGAAAAAGGAGAAAACATGAAAAGGTTACTATTGGTACTGGCCCTGGTATGCTTGACGACTGTTGCATTTGCATTCGACATCGGAGCCGGATTGTCCGGTTCCTACTACATGTCGAGTTTGAAGGCACAGGTCATCGGAATCCCGACGGAAGGGCTCATAACCGGAGTCCCATTCAACTTCATGGCGTTTGTCGACGCAGGATACCTGCAATTCAATGTCGGTTATCGGATGGTCGATGGCTATCACGCGAAAGCCATTGTGAACGGCACTGTCCAGTCCGAAATGGATGTAGATGCCAAGCTGAGCTATGTGTCCATCGCCGGCTACGGCAAATTCCCCATTGAGCTTGGTCCCATCGTGCTCTTCCCAATGGTAGGCATCGAGTATGACCTGGCCGTCGCTGGCACCTCGGCCGGAACCAAACTGACCAGCCAGGATCTGAAAGATGCGACCGAGTTCTGGATCAAGGCAGGTGTGGGCGCTGACATTCCGATCACGCCGCAATTCTACCTCCGACCCGAGCTGATGCTCGGCTACAAGCTGCTCAGCGGGCCAGAGAACGACGAGGTCTCATCCGCCAAAGCCAGCGGCGCCACTGACGTTTCAATGATCGACCTGAGCTTCGAGCTCGCGGTTCTATTCGGGGTCAAGTTGTAGGATTCAGCGGCACTTGCCGCGCGCTGTACCCGCAACTCAAAGCCGCCTCCGGGCGGCTTTTTTTGCGTCCGATTGCGGCTAGAGATTCTGCAGCACGCCGCCGCTCCTGCATGAACAAAAAAAGCCCCGCCGTCGGTCCGACAGCGGGGCTCTCTGATTCAATCAGATGGCGGTCTATTTCTTCTTGCCTTTGGCGGCCGACTTCTTCACGGCAGCCTTCTTGGCAGCGGGCTTCTTAGCAGCCGCTTTCTTCGCGGCCGGCTTCTTTGCTGCGGCCTTCTTTGCTGGAGCAGCCTTTTTGACCGGGGCCTTCTTAGCCGGTGCTTTCTTAGCGGGCGCTTTCTTCACGGCCGACGCCTTCTTCGCGGCGGGCTTGGCCGCCTTCTTGGCCGCAGGCCTGGCAGCCGGCTTTGCCTTTGCTTTCTGCAAATCCGCTGCCGCTTCCTGCGCGGCGGCCAGCTTGGCCAGCGGCACCCGGTAGGGGGAGCAGGACACGTAGCTCATGCCTACCTGGTGGCAGAACTTCACGGATTCGGGCTCTCCGCCGTGCTCGCCGCAGATGCCGATCTTGAGAGTCGGCTTCACCGCCCTGCCTTTGCTGATGCCCATCTTGATCAGCTCTCCGATGCCTTCCTGGTCGATGGTCTGGAAAGGATCTGCAGGGAGAATCTTCTTTTCAAGATACTTGGGCAGGAACCCGCCAATGTCGTCCCGGGAAAATCCGAAGCCCATCTGCGTCAGGTCATTTGTCCCGAATGAGAAGAAGTCGCACTGCGCGGCGAACTTGTCCGCGGTCACGCACGCGCGCGGGATCTCGATCATGGTCCCGACAACCAGGGCCAGCTTCGATTTGGGCATCGCGAACTTGGTGAGCACCTTCTCATAGACCTTGTCGATGAGCTTCCTCTGGTCTTCGATCTCCACCACGGTCGAGGTGACGGGGATCATGATTTCGGGTCTGGCGTTCTTCCCGGCCTGGATCAGCTCGGCAGCGGCTTCGAGGATTGCCTGGGTCTGCACTTCCGTCATCTCGGGGTAGGAGATTCCCAGCCGCACGCCGCGGTGTCCCATCATGGGGTTGGACTCGTGCAGGTTGTCGGCCCTCTTGTTGAACTCCTCCGGGGAGATTCCGAGGTCAGTGGCCAGGCGCTGCCTCTCGTCCGGCCGTGTGGGCACGAACTCGTGCAGCGGGGGATCGAGGAACCGGAAGGTGACGGGAAGGCCGTCCATGACTTCCATGGTCTTCTTCACGTCGTCCTTCATGAAGGGGAACAGCTCCTCCAGCGCCTTGCGCCTCTCGGATTCGGTCTTCGAAACGATCATGCGCCGCAGAAGGAACAGCGGCCTGTCCGCGCCCTCACCGTAGAACATGTGCTCGAACCGGAAGAGGCCGATGCCCTCCGCGCCGAACTCGCGCGCCTTTTTGGCATCCTGCGGCGTGTCCGCATTTGTGCGCACGCCGAGTTTTTTCACCTTGTCGCACGTGCCCATGAACGCCACGAAGTCGGGGTTCTCCCCCGCTGCCTTGATGAGGGGCAGGGCGCCCTGGTACACGGTGCCTTTGCTCCCGTTGAGGGTGAGCCAGTCTCCCTCACGGACAGCGGTCCCTTTCACGTTGATCTGCCGCGCCGCCATGTCGACGTGCATGTCACCCGCGCCCACGATGCAGCACTTGCCCCAGCCGCGGGCAACGAGCGCCGCGTGCGAGGTCATGCCGCCGCGCGCGGTGAGGATGCCCTGCGCGGCCCGCATGCCTTCCACGTCCTCGGGGTTCGTCTCTTCCCGCACGAGGATGACTTTCTTGCCCTGCCGGGTCCATTCCACCGCATCGTTGGCGGTGAGCACCACCTGGCCGACCGCTCCGCCGGGTCCCGCGGGGAGCCCTTTGAGGAATACCGCGGTCACCTTTTCTTTCACCGGGTCGATGATGGGATGGAGGAGCTCGTCGAGCTGGGCCGCGGTGATGCGGGTCACTGCCTCTTCGGGGGTCGTGAGCTTTTCCCTCACCATGTCCACTGCCATGCGGACCGCCGCGGGGCCGTTGCGCTTGCCTACCCTGCACTGCAGCATCCACAGTTTGCCCTTTTCTATGGTGAACTCCAGGTCGAGCATGTCGTGGTAGTGTCTTTCCAGCCGCAGCTCGATTGCGTGCAGCTCGGAGTAGATCCTCGAGAACTGTTTCTCCAGTGAAGGCAGCGCGGCGGTGTGTTCGGTCTTCCCCGCTTCGTTGATGGGGTAGGGGGTGCGGATGCCTGCCACGACGTCCTCTCCCTGCGCGTTGGGCAGCCATTCACCGTAGAAGACATTTTCTCCCGTGGCGGGGTTGCGCGTAAAGGCAACGCCCGTGCCGGAATCATCGCCCATATTCCCGAAAACCATGGACTGGACGGTGACCGCGGTGCCCCACTCGTCGGGAATCCCTTCAATGCGGCGGTAGGAAATAGCGCGCTTGCCGTTCCAGCTCTGAAAGACCGCGCGGATGCCGCCCCACACCTGCTCCATGGGGTCCTCGGGGAAGTCCTTGCCCAGAACCTCCCGCACCTTGGCCTTGTAGATCTTGATGAGCTGTTTCAGATCATCCGCCGTGAGCTCGGTGTCCTGCTTGACGCCCCGGGCGCGCTTCATCTTGTCCAGCTCGCGCTCGAGCTGCTGCCGGATCCCCTGGCCTTCCGCCGGATCGATTCCTTCCGCTTTTTCCATGACCACGTCGGAATACATCTGGATGAGCCGTCGATAGGCGTCATAGACGAACCGGGGGTTGCTGGTCGACCTGATGATGCCCTGCGCGGTTTTTTCGTTCAGGCCGACGTTGAGGACCGTCTCCATCATGCCGGGCATGGACTTGCGCGCGCCCGAGCGCACGGAGACAAGGAGAGGATTGTCCGGGTCCCCGAACTTGTGGCTCATGATCTTCTCTATGTGCTTCAGACCCGCGGCAACCTCCGCGTCGAGGCCTGCGGGATATTTGCCCTTGTTCTTGAAGAAATGGTTGCACACCTCGGTGGTGATCGTGAATCCCGCGGGAACGGGCAGGCGAAGGTTCGAATGGCCCGCCATCTCGGCGAGATTGGCGCCCTTGCCGCCGAGAAGGTTCTTCATTTTCTCGTCGCCGTCAGCCTTGCCGCCCCCGAATAGATAGACGTTCTTTGCCGCGCTCATTCGCTTTTCTCCTCTGATTGCGTACGTTCGTACGTTGAAGGAATACTCCGGAAAACCGCGGCTGGTCAAGCCGGAGCCCCGTTCCAAGGCGCAGAAGACGCTCTCCGGAGCGTGTTTCCGGCGTTGTGTGCGTTTGACAGGAGCTGCTCCCATCGGCTATCATGAGGAAACCCCAGGGAGGACCAGTATGGCGAAATCAATCAAGGGATCGAAGACCGAGCAAAATTTGTTGAAGGCGTTCGCGGGAGAGTCACAGGCGAGGAACAGGTACACCTACTTTGCCAGCGCGGCCCGCAAGGAAAACTTCCAGCAGATTGCGAACATCTTCCAGGAAACCGCGGACAACGAGAGAGAGCACGCGAAGGTGTATTTCAGCCACCTCGAGGGCGGGGACCTCGAGATCACGGCGATGTACCCGGCCGGCGCAATCAAGGATACGAAATCGAACCTCGAAGCGGCGGCGGCCGGGGAGAAGCTGGAGTGGACGACTCTGTATCCCGAGTTCGGCAAGATCGCCCGGGAAGAAGGATTTCCCGAAGTGGCGCGCTCATTCGAGCAGATCGCAAAGGCGGAAAGGTTCCACGAGGCGCGTTACCGCAAGCTCGTGGACAATGTCGTCAGCGGGGAGACTTTCAAGAGAAAGACCGCCGTCAAGTGGCACTGCATCAACTGCGGGTACGTCTTCGAGGGAACTGAACCGCCGAAGGAATGCCCTGCCTGCAGGCATCCGCAGTCCTTCTACGAGGTCCTGGCGGAGAACTACTAGGAACGTTCACGCGCCCCATTAGTGCGTATTCAGATCCGGCGGCGCGCGTCCTGCTGCGCTGCCGGGCCTGTTGACTTTGCTTAATTCAGAGTACCATGACAGCCTATGCTCGATCCAGGGTTCCTCGGGGTCGACATTGGCTCCGTCTCAGTCTGCGTGGCCCTTCTCGAAAAAACAGGTGAAACGCGGCGCACGGCGTATCGCTTTCACAAGGGGAAGGTGCGGGAAACACTGCGCGCCCTTGTGGAAGAGATCGGCCCTGTCCCCCTCGCGGGCATAGGATTTACCTCGGCAAGCCCCCTGCTCATGCGCGGCGCTGCTGCCTTCGATACGCAGGTGTCGCTGATCGCGGCGTGCCGCCGCTGGTCTCCCTCGGTCAAGTCCATCATTTTCGTGGGAGGGGAGAGGTTCGGGCTCATCCGATTCGATCGGGAAGGAAACTACCGCGGCGCCCGGACGAACTCCTCTTGCGCCGCGGGCACCGGCAGCTTTCTCGATCAGCAGGCCCGGCGGCTCGGTTTTGCGGGGATCGAGGAGCTCGTCAGGCGCGCGTTGGCCAGCACGACCCCCTCCCCCCGGATCTCCACCCGGTGCGCCGTGTTTGCGCGCACCGACCTCGTTCATGCCCAGCAGGCGGGATTCTCCCTGGAGGAGATCTGCGACGGGTTGTGCAGGGGGCTGGCCCAGAACATCGCCGACACCCTTCTTGGCGGCGAGCGGCTCGAGCTCGCCGGCGGTGTTTGCGGGCGGGGTCGCCCTGAACCAGGCGGTGAAGCAGCACCTCGAGCAGATCATCGGGGTTCCCCTTTTAGCGCACCCGCACGCCCCGATCATGGCCGCCATAGGGGCCGCGCTCTGCAGGGCCGCGGAATCCGCGGAGTACCGCGATGCGGAATCCGCGGAGTACCGCGATGCGAAATCCGCGGAGTACCGCGATGGCGCGCCCGTCGTGCTCGGACCCGACCTGGTTTCCGCTTCGGTAAAGGGTGAAAGAGAGTATTTCTTCGAGCCCCTCGTCTTGTCGGACAAAGAAGACTCTGCGAACGGGGTGAAACGGTTCGACTACGCCGGGGGAAGATTTTCCGCGTCCCATCCGATCGAGGGCGAGGTGTACAGGTCGGTGGCTCCCGGCGCGGAGCTCGCCGTACGAATGGGAATCGACGTCGGCTCCACCTCCACGAAGGCCATCCTCATTGACGGGGATGCGGCGCCGGTGGCGGGATTCTACACCCGGACCCTCGGTTCTCCCCTCACCGCGGTCCAGGCCATCTGTGAGGCGGTGGAGGACTGGCGGGGGCGCGCAGGAGCGTCGCTTCGCTTCCTCGGGGTGGGCACGACCGGAGCAGGGCGGAAGTTCATCGGTTCCCTCCTCAAAGCGGACCTTGTCGTGGACGAGATCACCGCGCATGCCCGGGCCGCATACTCGCTCGATCCGGGAATCGACACGATCATCGAGATCGGCGGCCAGGACGCCAAGTTCACCACGATGCGGGACGGCATGGTCACCTTCTCCCACATGAACACCGTCTGCGCCGCGGGCACGGGAAGCTTCCTGGAGGAGCAGGCAGAACGGCTGGGATGCAGCCTGGCAGACTACGAGCGCCGGGTGCGCGGGGCCCGGGCCCCGCTCTCCAGCGACAGGTGCGCCGTGTTCATGGAGCGGGACATCAACAACTTTCTTGCGCGCGGGTTCTCCACGGAAGAGATCCTCGCCGCGGCGTTGTACAGCGTGAGGGAAAACTACATCCAGAAGGTGTCCCGGGGAGCCGCGATCGGCGAACGGATCGCGTTCCAGGGAGCCACGGCGCGCAACAAGGCGCTCGTGGCCGCCTTCCGCGAGGGGCTTGGCAAGCCCATCCTCGTCTCGCGCTACTGCCATCTCACCGGGGCCCTTGGCGCCGCACTTCTCATTGCTGAGGAAGGGACCGTTGATTCCCGGTTCATCGGACTTGCCGCTCTGCGGAACGAGATTCCCGTTCGATCGGAAACGTGCGGGCTTTGCGCGAATCACTGCCGGCTTCGGATCGCCCGCGTGGCGGGTGAGACGGTAGCATATGGCTTTCTCTGCGGAAGGGACTATGGGGTCGAGCGGTTCGTGGACAAGGACCGGTCGGGATTCGATCTGCTGAAGGAACGGCGCAGGGCATTTGGCGCGGCAAAGGCGGACCGGCTCACCGCCCGGCTTCCTGCCGGGCCATCCAATCCTGTGATCGGCGTTCCGGCGGCGCTCGGGCTCTACGGCCAGCTTCCCCTGTGGAAGAGGTTTTTTTCGCTGCTCGGAGTTCCCACCGTTGTGAGCGAGGGCTTTGAAGCCGGGATCGAGCTTGGCCGTGAAGTGCAGGGAGCGGAGTTCTGCGCGCCCCTTGCCGCTCTCCACGGCCACGTGAAACATTTAAGAGACAAGGCGGACTGGATTTTTCTCCCCGTGCTGCTGGAAGAGAGCAAGCCCCGGAGCGCCGAGCCCCGGCTTTACTGCTACTACACGCAGTTCAGCTCTGCCCTTGCCTCGGGCGCGGTCGACGCGCGGCTGCGCGAGCGCTGCCTCATGCCGCAGGTAAGCTGGACAAAGTGGCGGGAGCGGTCGAAGCACGAGCTCTACCAGGCCCTCGCGCGGGCGGGCTGCGCCCCCCTGACACAATCACGGGTATCCCGGGCGTTCGAGCGCGCTTCCGCCGAGTACGAAGCCGGCGTGCGCGTGCTCCAGCGCCGATTTCGCGAGGAGACACGCGGCTGCGCCGAGCCGAGCGTCGTGCTCCTGGGCCGGCCCTACAATGTGCTCTCCCCGGAGATGAGCAAGGGGATCCCCGGCATATTCGGCTCACTGGGGATCAAGAGCTTCTTTCAGGACATGGTGCCCTACGGTCCAAAGGACGTGATGCGGATCGCCCCCCTCCTGGACCTGGTCCACTGGGTGCATGCAGCGAAGATTCTGGAAGTGGCGTGCGTGGTGGCAGACACGCCGAATCTCTACCCGGTCTTCATCACCTCCTTCAAGTGCTCTCCGGACAGCTTCGCCCTGGAATACTTCAAGCGCATCCTGGACGATAAAGGCAAGCCGTACCTGATCCTTCAGCTCGACGATCACGATTCCACCCTCGGATACGAAACCCGGATCGAGGCGGGTGTCGCTTCGTTCCGCAATCACCAGAGACGCGCGCGCGGGACGTCCGAGGGCCTGACACAGCGCTCCTCGCCGCAGCGAGCCGTCAGGTCTCCCGCGCTCCCCATCGTGCCGACGGCCCTGACGAAACTGGGCAGGAGAACGCTCCTGTGCCCGAACTGGGATCCCTTGGTGATACCGCTCCTGGCTGCCAATCTGCGCCGTGAAGGGGTGGATACGCGGCTCCTGCCCGAGGACCCCGTGGCCATCAGGAAGTCGATGCGGCTGAACACGGGGCAATGCCTTCCGCTGAGCATCATCGCCCAGGAGGCAATGGACTACGTGCGCACAAACGGGCTGGACCCTGCGCGGACCGCGCTCTGGCTTCCCCGTGCGAACATGTCCTGCAATATCGGGATGTTGATACCGCTCATGAAAAGCCTCATGGAAGCCGAAGGCGGCGGCATGGAGCGCATGGAGATCTACTCCGGGGACGTCTTCTACGTCGAGATCGCGGCGCGCGCCGCGATCAATGCGTACAAGGCATACCTGGCGGGCGGTCTCCTGAAGCGGGTGGGCTGCCGGCTGCGTCCGTACGAAAAAGTGCCGGGCGCCACAAACGCGGCAATCGCGAGCGCCATCGAGCTGCTCATCCCCGCATTCGAGGGGAAGACTGCGAAAAGGGACGCGATCCGGCGCGCTGCCGGCCTTTTCGACTCCGTGGCAATTCGAGCGGAGCGCAGGCCGCGCGTGGCCATCTTCGGGGACCTCTACGCCCGGGACAATGACGTCCTGAACCAGGGGCTCATCACGGCCATTGAGGAGGCCGGCGGTGAGGCCGTCACGACGCCTTTCACCGAGTACATCCGGATCATTTCAAAAGCCTACTTCCGCAGGTGGACCCAGGCGGGGGACCACCGCCTGGCTCTCACCTACAAGACCCTGTGGATTCTGGCAAACATGCTGGGCGGCTGGTGCAAAGGATACTTCGACCGGTTCCTCGATCCTGAGCCGGAGGTCAGGGATGACGGGTGCGAGCAGTTCCTGCGGGAGTTCGGAATCCGGACGGAGCATTCGGGAGAGTCGTTCGACAACCTCCTCAAGGTTTTCCACCTCGCGCGGGTCCACCCCGAGCTGGCCCTCTTTGTGCAGACCAGTCCGGGATTCTGCTGTCCTTCCATGGTCACCGAGGCCATGGCGCGCGACATCGAGCGGCTCACCGGCGTGCCGGTGGTGAGCATTACGTATGACGGCACCGGGCAATACATGAACGACGTGATCGTGCCCTACGTGAAGTTCGCGCGCAGACGGGCGCAGGAGACGGGCGCTCACTTGATTGTGAGTGCGAACTGACCTATTCTCGTTGACGGCGACAGCATGATCAGCACGTACCCCCCTCTGCCCGTGGAGCTTGTCCCGACCGACGATTTTTCCTTCGATCTGGAAAAAAGGAGGCAGGTGACCGTTCACAGGTATCACGTCGACTTCAATTCCTGTCCTGATCGGCCCGGTGTCGGGCTGGACAAGTCATGGTCGAACAAGCCGCTCGTGATGATGGACAAGCAGGCAATGTTCGCGGAGTTCGCCCTGCTCACGCTTTTCCGGAAGACGGGATGGGAGGGCGTCTGGGCGGATGCGCATCATCGAAAATACTTCGACAAGATGCCCAACCAGAGCAAGGGGGCGTCGCTCAACACGTACATCAACCAGTTGATCTCCCGCATCGCGGCGAACAACAACAACAGCAAAGCCGGATGCTGGGACATCATCCTCTGGGCAAATAGAGTGGTGGTGTTCGTCGAAATGAAGTGCTCTTCCTCGAAGGATGAAATCGGGGATACGCAGGTTGGTTGGCTCAATGCCGCGCTGAAATCCGGCTTGTCCGCCGGTCAGTTCCTCGTGGTCGAATGGGACTACCGAAAGGTCCTCGTGAAAAGAAAGCGCTCTTCCGCGGCGGGCCCTCCGGCCGCGACGGTTCTCTACAGCATCCCCACCGCCGCGGAGGTGCCGCTCATGAGGGAGCTCTTCAAGGAATACGCGGCCTCGATAGGAATCGATCTCTCATTCCAGGATTTCAACGCCGAGCTGGACGGGCTGCCCGGAAAATACGCGCCGCCGGATGGCGTGATGATTCTTGCCCGGAAAAGGGGAGAACCGTGCGGCTGCGTGGCTTTGAGGAAGATCGACACGCGCACCTGCGAGATGAAGAGGCTTTACGTGAAGGCCGCCGCGCGCGGGCTGGGAATAGGGCGCGCGCTGGTCATCAGGATCATCGATGAAGCCCGCGCGCACGGCTACCAGTCCATGCGGCTGGACACGCTCCCTTCCATGAAGAGCGCGGTTGCCCTGTACAAATCATTCGGATTCCAGGAAATCGCCCCCTACACTTTCAACCCGATTGCCGGGACCCTGTTTCTGGAAAAGGCCCTGTAGCAATCCGGGCCGTCACCGTCTCCTTGAACTTTTTTCCCCTGTCAAACTCGTTCAGGAACATTCCGAATGATGCGCACCCGGGGGAGAAGAGTATCGAGACGCCCCGCTCCGTTCTGGCATCACGCGCGCGCGCTATGCCGATATCCACCGCCTCGCCCAGGCTCCCGAACGGGCCCTCGTACCTCACCCCTTGCGCGTCGAGCACGGCGCGGATCTTCCCGGTGCCCGTCCCGGCGAGCAGCACGATGGTCCGGGGGATGCGCGCTGTTTCCGCGAGCGGGCTGAAGTCGATGTTCTTGTCCGTGCCGCCGGTGATGAGCACGATCGGGCCCTGCAGCGCCTTCAGCGCCTGAACGGTGGCGTGGGGGATGGTCGCGGCGGAATCATTGTAGAAGCGGATCCCTTCCCACTCTCTGAACATTTCCAACCGGTGCTCTACTCCCGGGAACTCGGCAAGCGCCGCGCGCACGAGGTCGGGCGTGACGCCGAAGAGCCGCAGCGCGAGCCCCGCGCAAAGAAGATTCATCCTGTTGTGAGCCCCGGGGATGCGGCTGGCACCGAGGATGCTCTCCTCCGCGCCGCCGGGTGCGACCCGGCTCCTGCCGCCGGCCTCTTCGAGCCACGCACCGCACATCCCCCGGGGAAGCGCGCGCGCAGAATAGAAAAAAGGGCGCGCCCTGGTCTGCGCGGGGAAGCCCTGCTGCCAGGGGTCGTCGAGATTGAATATCGCGTTCTGAGCCGGTCCCTGCTCCTGGAATATCGCCGTTTTGTCCGCCACGTATTCTTCCATGCCGGGATACTTGTCCAGGTGATCCGGCAGGATGAGCGTAAACGCGGAAACAACAGGGGTGAGAAGACCGCGGCCTTTCAGGTCCCCGAGCTGCCAGGAGGAAAGCTCCAGCACGACGGGGGCATCGGGTGACAGATCGTCCACAAAAGCGAGGGGAGAAACGGTGATGTTTCCCCCGAGCCTCGCTTCGGGGAACACGCGCGCCAGGCAGAAAGCGATGGCCGACGCGGTTGTGGACTTGCCCTTTGAGCCGGTCACCGCGAGGATGGGGTTTTTCGCCAGGGACAGAAACACGCTGAGGTCCGTCTCGACATCCACGCCTGCTCCATGCGCCACCTGGAGGTAAGGGGAAGAGGGCGGGACGGCCGGATTCTTTATCACCAGGTCGGCCCCTGCAAAATCAGCCTCGTCGTGCCTTTCAAGGACATAGCGGATGGAATACTCGCGCAGCTGCTCGATGGGATCCCGCAGGACCTCCCGCGAGCGCAGGTCGGTCACGGTCACCCGGGCGCCCCGGCGGGCAAAGAAGAGCGCGGAGGCCAGCCCGCCGCCGTGGATGCCGAGCCCCATGACGGTCACCCGCATGCCGGGGATGGCGGCAAGATCAGCCTTCAATGCGGAACTCTCTCATCTCCGAGTCGTTCAGGTAGGCTTCCACGCGGATGTTCTCCCAGAGCTCGTACCACGCAGGAGGGACTTTGCCTTTCAGCTCCCGGAAGAAGGGCATTTCTTCGGAAAAGCTCGCGTTCTTCATCTCCGCCTGGATGCGGTCCATGGCGGGAAGCAGAAACTGCAGTGAGCGGTGCAGCCCGGGAATCGCAGCGGCGCGCCCCTCGGGAGAGAGGGCGATCAGGCACTGACAGACAGTCTTGTACTTGCACAGATACGGGTAGTACGGGTAGGTCTTCTTGCCGGGGGGCAGGAAAAGCTTGGTGAAAAACTTCGTGAGGTCGGCATCCATCCATATGCCCTGCACGAAATACCCGCGCCCCTGCTCCCCGATCCACGTCTGGGATATCGTCTGCCTGATGTGAAACGATTTCGCCGCGCCGTCCGGGCGCACCGCCTCTGACAGCGGAAGGACCGTTGTCTCCAGGAAGAGCCTGCGGGACCTGTAGAGCGGAGTCATGTCATTGGTGCCCCGCTCGATGACGGAGCTCTCCGCGGCCCTCATCATGAGGTCGACGCGAAGAAGGTAGAGATACCAGCTCTCTTCAATGTGGTAGACGCGGTAGAAACAGGGGCGGAGGATCTCGGCAGGGTCGAAGAAATAGGACAGGTCCTTCAGGACCTGGGGCGCAAGCCGCGTCACCTGCTCCACCACCTGCTTCAGGGCCGCAAGGTATTCGGCGCTCGGCTGGTGCAGGCGCACGTCGTGATGGATCGGCATGTGGGGGACCGTGTACTCACCGTCCAGAAGCAGGAAGAAGTCCTCGCTCTGGTTGAAGTGGCGGCTGAAGGGGCGTTGATCGTCGCCGATGCCGTTGAGCAGCCCGCCGATCTCTTTGTCGGTGTAGGTGACACGGATCTCGTTCGAAATCTGCTCCACTGGATCCTATTAAATCCGAAACAGGCGATTCCGGCAATCGCGGCTGACGGCGAGTACTCCGTCCAACTCCGCGGTGTACCGCGGAAGGGCTACAGCTGCCCTGGGCTTACCACGGGACCGAACTTCTCCTTCAGAGCCGACAATCCCTTCTTCTGCTCGTCGTATATCTCGAAGATCCTGGCGGGCATTTTCTTTTCCTTGCGGTACGCATCCTCCTGGAGCTGGATGCGGGAGAGGATGTTGTCGACGTAGAAGGAGAATTGCTGCTCGTAGAGCTTCCTCGGATACTCCTTCGAGGTCTGTTCCTTGAAAATCTTCTCCAGATCCTCATAACGCGGTATGAAGCCGATGGGCGTTTCGATTCCACCCACCTCTCCGTGCGCGTACCTGTCCAGCCACGAAAGCCATGCCTTCACGTCACGCTTTTCACCGAGGAGCTTGTTCAGGTCACCGCCGCGCGCGCAGTCGAGAAGGAAATAGTTGAGCCCCGCGATAAGGGGCCGTCCCTTTGACGAGAACTTCTTCGAGTTGAAGAAGAGGAATTGCGCCTCCATGTAGTCCCCGAGGGGGCAGGGAATGAAGGGTGAATTGGCCCATGGCTGCCGGCTGACACCCTTTGCGCCGACCTCCGTTGCCGTTGCCGCGGAGAGAATCGACGCGCCGATGGCCACACCATGGTCGGGATTCTTCGCCACCCACACGGGAGGCATCGTGTCGCTGTCCCGCCCGCTGTAGGTGATGACGCTGATCGGCACCCCTGCCGGATCGGAGGCGATGGCGGGATTGTAGTTGCCTATGGCATCGTTGGAGAGCGTGATACGGGCGTTGGCATTGGAGATGGGCACCGGCTTGCCCTTTGCATCGGTTTTCCCCGGCCACCAGTCGCCCTGGAAGTTCCGCCCTTTCAGGGGGGAGTCTCGCCGCTGCCCGTCCAGTGCGGAACATCACGCTCGTCCACCAGCACGTTCGACCAGATCACCTCCGTGCCCGGCTCGCGCAGGCATTTGTAGAGGTACGGGTCTCCTTCCTTGTTGAGGTCCTCGACGATCCCGAAGATGCCGCACTCCGGATTCACGGCGCGCAGCGTGCCGTCCTCCGCGATCCACATCTGCGCGAGGTCGTCGCCGATGTAGTCCGTGCCGACCATTGCGGTGGTCGTCTTGCCGCAGCCGGAAGGCGCGGCGCCGGCAAAGAAGGTCTTCCTCCCCTTCGGGCCCGTCAGTCCCGTGATGAACATGTGCTCGGAAAGCTCTTTCTCCCGCCGGTAGTAGGTGCAGAGGTCCACCGCGAACCGGTGGTTCCCTTTCTTGAGCATCAGGGTGTTGCCCGCGTAGGTGCAGTACATGCTGAAGGTCGTGAACCAGCTCCTGTCCATGAAGATGCGCGCCCGGGGGATATCCTCGGACCTGTTTGTTCCCTGGCTGTGCACGTTCGTGAAAAACACACCCGCCCGCGCGGCTTCAGCGTCGAATTGCCTGAATACGTTTCGATAGAGGATGTTCGCGCTGTGCAGCACGTAGGCGGAGCTGGAGATCATGAGCCCGGGCACGGCCGCCTGGGCGCCGATGGGTCCGCGGTTGTAGAACCCGATGAGCATTGTCTTGCCCTTCATGATGCCGCCCATGGTGTCCCGGATGTAGGTGAGTGCCTCGGCGCGGAGCATCTTCTTTGCCAGGACGCTGACCTCCTCATCCTCGTTGGCAATGTAGTAGGTCTGGTCCACCATCCTCCCCTGGTCCTCTGGAAGGTCGAAGTGGAGAGTATGGCCTTCCATGGCCAGAGGGCGCTCCTCGCCGCCGTCCAGGCTCATGCGGCGGCATTCAGCCGCGTCCTCCGGTGAGCCGCTTATCACGAAGACTTTCGCGGGGGAGCACAGGGCAATGGCATTCGCGATGCGCAGAAGGGCGTCCGGGGTATGAATTGTCTGGAGCTTCGCGCGGGCGGCCGAATCCAGCGCGCGCGCAAACAGCGCGTTGGCTTCAGCGAGCGTCTTGACGCCTCCTCCTTCGGCCAGGATGTCGGCGCCC
The DNA here is from genome assembly GCA_963820435.1 of uncultured Spirochaetota bacterium. GTDB lineage: Bacteria > Spirochaetota > Spirochaetia > SZUA-6 > Fen-1364 > Fen-1364. Next base: position 74,159 of record CAWGAC010000011.1, read on the forward strand.
TTTCTCAGTTCCAGCATATAGCTCTCCTTTACGCAAATCGTATTGCGCCCCGTTCCACCTTCGCGTGCATGTTTATGCAGGCGATCATATCACAAGACGATTTTCGGCCGTCTGTCAATGGCAGGGATTGGCCGGGGGGTTTCCAGCGGGCGGCCCTTCGGTCTATCATGTCGCCAGGCCCGGAGAGGTTACCCTTGCGCGAAGCGGCGGCGCGGCTCTCGGGGGGCCGCACCATTTCATAAGGAGCGCATCATGTTGAAAGGCATTCCGACAATCATCTCCCCCGAGCTCCTGAGCGTTCTCCTTTCAATGGGACATGGCGATGAGCTTGTCATTGCGGACGGCAATTTCCCCGCGTCGAGCATGGCTCGCCGCCTTCTCCGTGCCGACGGTCACGGAGTTCCGCCGCTTCTGGACGCGATCATGCGCTTCTTCCCGCTGGACGCCTATGTGCCGCATCCCGTTGCGCTCATGGCGGTCGTGCCCGGGGATACCGCGAAGACGGTGATCTGGGACGAATACCGCGACATCATCCGCCGCCATGACCCGGGGTTCGGTGATTTCGAGCTCGTCGAGCGATTCGCGTTCTACGAACGGGCGCAGAAGGCATACGCCATTCTCGCCACCGGCGAGAGCGCCATTTACGCAAACATTATATTGAAGAAAGGTGTCGTGAAGCCCGAGCTTCCGCACACAAAGTGAAAAGTCGCCGGAGGAGGAGCGGATCTCCTTCTCGCGGCAAAAGGTGCAGAGGCTTCTCGAGAGGGCCCGTGACCTCGAGTAGATGAACCCTTACATCATGGTGGAGAAGATCGCGAGAAGGCTCGATGCCTAAGATTCTCGTCGCGCATTGGGACGATGCCGCTCTGGCGGTCGAGCTGTCTTCCATCGAACAGAGGGAAGGAGTATAGGCCTGCGGGCGGCTGCGCGATCCTGCGCGGGATAGGCAATACCACCTATCCGCGAATGCGGCCTTTGTCCGATTTCCGCCTTTCCCGCGGCGAGGTAGGCTTCGGTACCGTAGCCCCGGCCCCTGGCCTCACCGGCGGTGCGGTCAAGGGGTAATGAGGACATGTGCGTGTAATCCGGAATCCTATCCTGCGCGGGTTCAATCCAGACCCTTCCCTCCTGCGAGTGGGGGACGATTACTATATCGCCACCTCGACATTCGAATGGTTCCCGGGCGTCTGCATCCATCACTCTCGGGACCTGGAGCACTGGCGCCTTGCCGCACGACCCCTGGACCGGCCCGGCCTCCTGGACATGCGCGGCAATCCGAACTCCGGCGGCGTGTGGGCTCCCTGCCTGAGCTGGAGCGACGGCCTATTCCATCTCGTGTACACAGACATGAAGCGCTGGGCAGGGCAGGCCAAGGACTGCCACAACTATCTCACCACAGCGCCCTCCATCGAGGGACCATGGTCTGATCCCCTATACCTGAACAGCTCAGGTTTCGATGCGTCCCTTTTCCACGATCCCGACGGAAGAAAGTGGCTGGTCAATGTGCTGTGGGATTACCGCCCCTCCCAGAGCGGATTCGGAGGGATCCTGCTGCAAGAGTACTGCCCCGAGAAGCGGCGGCTGGTCGGCGAGGCATCGCTGATCTTCAGCGGAACTGATCTGGGTCTCGTGGAAGGCCCTCACCTGTACAAGCGGGACGGCTTCTACTACCTGGTGACCGCTGAGGGGGGAACATTCACCACGCACGCCGTCAGCGTGGCGCGGTCGGCGCGGCTCCGCGGCCCTTACAAGGTGATGCCGGGCAATCCGCTCCTCACCTCGGCGCATGATCCCGCTCTTCCCCTTCAGAGCGCGGGGCACGGGAGTCTGGTGGAAACACAGGAAGGCGAGTGGGTCATGGCGTATCTCTGCCGCCGTCCGCTGGCAAATGGGAGATCAGTCCTGGGCAGAGAGACCTCTCTTCAGGCGGTGGAATGGACCCCGGATGGCTGGCCGCGTCTGAAGCAGGGCGGCAGGTCCCCCTCCCTGGAGTTCCATGGCCCGGACCTTCCCACGCGCGAGTGGGAACAGGAACCTTCGCGTGATGACTTCGAATGCACCGGTCCTTCGCCCGTGCTACCAGTCTCTTCGCGTTCCCCTGGATGACTCGCTGATGAGCCTGACTGAAAGGCCGGGCTTTCTGAGGCTGAAGGGCCGGGAGAGCATTCTTTCGAACTTCCGGCAGGCCCTGGTTGCGCGGCGCATCAGCGCGTTCAAGGTCTCCGCATCAACGTGCGTCGAGTTCGAGCCCGTGTCCTTCCACCAGCTTGCCGGGCTCGCCGCGTTCTACAGCTCCGAGAGCTTCTATTATCTCTACATCAGCCGGGCGGCGCACGCGCCCAAGTGCCTCGGGCTCATGCGCTGCGAGCGCGGCGTTGTTTCGTATCCGGTCGAGAAGGAGTTTCCCGTGGAGGGCTGGAAACGGGTTTTCCTCGGGTTTGATATGGACCACGAGAGGCTGAGCTTCCGCTACTCTCCCGGCGGGAACACCTGGGCCAGGATCGGGTGGGAGATGGATGCCTCGATACTCTCCGACGAGCACGCGATACCCTGCGGCTTCACCGGGGCATTCGTGGCCCTCTGCTGCCAGGACCTGTCCGGCAGAGGACTCCACGCGGACTTCGATTTCCTGGAGTACGTGGAGAGGGACGCGTGAGGGAAGAGGAGCGGGGGAGGGCGCGCGCCTCTCCCCCGCGTTGACTTCACCCGATGGGGACTCTCCGCTATCCCTTGATCCCGCTGGTGGCGATTCCCTGGACGAAATACTTCTGGGTGAAGGTGAAGAGGATCACGGTGGGGATCACGGCGAATGTGGCGCCCGCCATCTGCAGGGCGTAGTTGGCGCCCTCCCGGGCCTGGAAGAACTGCAGCCCCGTGGTGATCATCTGTTTCTTCATCGAGTTGATGAACACGAAGGGGTTGGCGTAGTCGTTCCAGATCCAGATGAAGGTGAAGAGCACCATCGTGACCAGGGCCGGCTTGGACAGCGGCAGGACGATGCGGGAGTAGATTCTCAGGTGGCCGTAGCCGTCGATGAGGGCCGCCTCGGAGAGCTCCCGCGGGATCGTCATGAAGAACTGTCGCAGCATGAAGAGGAAGAAGACGTCGAACACGGCCGGCACGATGATGGCCCACTGGTTGTCGATGAGCCCGATCGCCTTGTACAGGAGGTAGCGGGGAATCATGGTGGCCTCCGGCGTGATCATCATGGTGGCCATGAAGAGCAGGAAGAGGAGGTTCTTGCCCCGGAAGACCAGGCGCGCGAACGCGTAGGCGGCGAGGGACACCAGGAACGCCCGCAGGGGAATGGTGATGAGGGCGATGCGGATGCTGTTCCAGTACCAGACGGGGTAGAGGGGATCCGCGAAGATCCGCTGGTAGTTGTCCAGGAACAGTGTCTTGGGAATGATCCGCAGGGCTCGACGAACACCAGCCCGTTGGGCTTGAACGAGGCGGAGAGCATGAACACGAACGGCGTGATCATGAGGAGACCCAGCGACGAAAAGTAGCCGCGGACAGCGATCGCCGTGACGGCGACGTCCCGCGTCTTTTCGGGATCAATAGTGCACCCATTTCTTCTGCGCCTTCCATTGAAGAAGAGTCACAATGAGGATGAACACGAACAGCAGGCAGGCCAGGGCGTTGGCGTAGCTGTAGTAGGAGTAACTTGGACCGCCTGCTCGTAGATGAAGAGGGTGATGATCCGTGTGGCGCTTCCGGGGCCGCCGTCGGTCAGCACCTTCACCAGGGTGAAGCTGTTGAAGGAGCCGATCACGGTGACCACCACGAGGAAGAACGTGGTGGGGGAGATCATGGGGAGGGTGATGCGGATGAGCTTCCGCCATGCGCCGGCCCCGTCGATCTCGGCGCACTCGTACAGCTCTCTCGGCACATCCTGAAGGGCCGCCAGGAAGACGATGGTCTGGAACGCGAGGTTCTGCCAGACCTTGATGAAGGCGGTTGTGGGAAGCGCGCTTCTCAGCCCCTGCAGCCACTGGGGGAGAGACGCCCTCGGGCACGCCCAGGAGCTTCAGGAATGAGTTGATCGGGCCCGGCGAAGGGATTGAGGACGATGATCCAGACGATGCTCGCTGGCCACCACGTTCGCCACGTACGGCAGGTAGATCATGGTCCGGCTGGCAGTCCGGAGGTAGAGCTTGCGGTTGAGCAGGAGGGCCATGAGGAGGGAGAGCACGATGATGCCCACCACGTAGAGGAAGGAGAAGTAGAAGCTGCGCAGATAGGACGCCATGGCGAGCCGGTCGGTGAACGCCCGGACATAGTTCCGCAGCGCCGAAGAATTCGTTGGTCTTGATCTGGCCCAGCGAGTTGAAGTTCACCAGGCTCAGGAACACGCTGTAGAGCATGGGCAGGAGGTTGAAGAGCACAAAGCCGAGGAAGAAAGGGGCGATGAACAGGAGTGCCGTGCGCCCCTCGCGTCGGAATGTGTGTGCCCGGCCCCGGCTCGCGCTCTGCCGCATTTCCATGGGACCAGTTCCTCCCTGGAGAGAGGTCCCCGGGCGGGAACCTCTCTCGATTTTTCCCCGTACCTTTACATCGAGACCAGAATCTTGTCGGCCCTCTCCTTGATGTGCTTCACCGTATCATCCAGGGACTGCTCGCCGGTCATGTAGAGCTGGGCCTCCTGGTTGATCACGTCGGTGTACTCCCGCGCCTTCGGCCCCGTGATCTTCTCGTCCACAACACCAAGGGTATTGTGCATGAGCGCCGCATCGAGATCCGCTACCGTCACGGAGCCATTGGACTTGGCCGCAATGCTGCCGCCCAGGATCCCCTGGATCTCCTGCGGGGTGAGGTTGACGCGCGCCGGAATGCCTCCCCCGTCCTTGTACCAGTTCTCGCTGACCCAGGCGGCGTAGCGGGCGCCGTTCTGCGGGTGCTTTGCGTTTTTAAGCACGCCCCAGACACCTCCTGCCATCAGGTTGTTCTTCCCCGTGGGTCCCGCCGCCGGCGTCTCCACGATACCCCAGTCCCAGTCACGGGGATAGGTCACGGGGTCGGTGAGGAGTCCCGTGAACCAGCTCCCGATGCAGATCATGCCGAACTTGCCGGTGGCGGCCCAGGTGTCCCACGTGTACTTGTTGGCCCTGTACTCCTTGAATGTGGGCTGCACCTTGTACGTCTCCCCGAGGTCGTACATGAACTTCAGCGCCTCCTTGAAGCCGGGATCATCGTAGTTCGAGGAGCCGTCCGCCTTGTAGCCGGAAATCCCCCTCTGGCGGGCGATCATGTAGAAGTAGTATTCCCAGTCCAGGACGAAGTAGGATCCGTAGATCCCCTTTTCCTTGCTGGTCAGCTTCTTCGCCGTTGCCACGTAGTCGTCCCACGTCCAGGGTGCCTTCGGGTAGGGGACCCCGGCGTCCTTGAAGATCTTCTTGTTGTAGTACACCGCGTGGATGGACTGCTCGTAGGGCAGGTAGAGCAGCTTGCCGTCGTGCCGTTTCAGGTACTTGCCGAAAACCGCATTCGCGTCGTAACCCGCCCTTCTTCAGCATGTCGTCCAGCGGCACGAGGAACCCGGCCGTGACGTAGCGCGCTGCGATGTCAGCGGGTTGGTGAGCCGGATGCAGTCAGTGGTGTCGCCGCCCATGACGGCGATGTCGGTCTTGTCGTAGAACTGCTCCTCGTCACCCGGCACGAGCTGCAGCTCCACCTTGATCCCCGTCGCCTTCTCGAAAGCATCGTTCCTCAGCTTCCACGTGTTGTCCGTCATGGCCTTGGAACCCGCGAAGACGGTGACGACCTTCTCCCCGGCGGCCGGGGGTTCCTGCCCGCCGCCGGCAAAGACTGCTGCCGGCAGCAGAAGCACCGCCGCGATGAGCGCACAGGACATCAAAATCTTCATACTTTCCCTCCTTGCAGGGTTTTTCAAACAGCGCGAGCGCTGATTGTTCGCACCGATCCTCTCTCCACCAGGCGGGGCTCGATCAGGGATGTCGTTCGGCAGGCCACGCCGGGGTTGCGGATCCGCTCCAGCAGAAGCTGTGTGGCCAGCTCGCCCATGTATTCGCCGGGATGGTCGACCGAGGTGAGGGAGATCCCGGGAAGCGCCGCGAGGCTCGAGTTGTCGAAACTGATCACCGACATGTCCCCGGGAATCTTCACCCCGTGGGCCTCCGCCGCCTTGTACAGCTCCATTGCCTCCTCGTCACTCGTGCAGATGAAGGCGCTGGGCAGGTCTCCCCCGCGGGAAAGGAATCCATCCAGGAGGCGCAGCAGGTTGCCAGAATGAATCGGCCCTTCATACGGGATGACCAGGTCGTCGGGGACCGGGGTACCCCTCTCCGACAAAAAGCGCGCGGCTCCCTCCCTGCGCACTTTCTTCGGGAGGTATCCGCCGTCGAGCACGATGCCGATCCGCCGGTGACCCTTGTCCCAGAGGTGAGAGGCGACGAGCCGCCCGCCTGCCGCATCGTCGAGCGCGACCCGGGTGAATCCGCGGTCGGGAAAGAAGTTGTCGACCAGGACCAGGGGCATGCCGGCCCTGTCCAGCTCGTCGAGAAGGCCGAGGTTCGACGCGCCGCCGCCGTCGAACACCGGCTCGATGATGATCCCGTCCACGCCCCGGCGCTGCAGCTTGCGGAGGATCTCCGCCTCTTTTCGAAGGTCGTACTCGGACTGGTTCAGCAGGATGTGGAAGCCCTGTCGGTGGGCCACCTGGTCGCAGCCGCGCGCGATGCGCGGAAAGATGTACGAGCTGGAGAAGAAGCACACGAGGCCGACGTCCATGGTGAGGGACCTGTCCTTCTCCGCGCAGAAGGTGCCGATGCCGCGCTGGCTTTTCACCCAGCCATCACCGGACAGAGTGGCGATGGCCTGGCGCACGGAGCCGCGAGATGTGCCGAATTTCCTGCAGAGCTCGCTCTCTGATGGGAGCTTGTCTCCAGGGGCGATGGTCCCTGACTTGATGTTGTCCAGAACCCACTGTCTGATCTGCTGATGTTTACTTGTATGTACAACTTGATCATACATGTTGGCAGATTAGAATGACTCTGGTGATTTGTCAAGTAAAAAAAACTATACCTGAATCTCTAAAATCTCCACGACCATTTGCGCGAGGCTCATTCGCTGCCGCGCAGGAGCAGCCGCAGAAACCAGGGTCGCGCGATGGCGAAGGCCCCGCGAGGGCACAGCTCGTTGCAGCAGAAACACCGGATGCACAGGTCCATGTCCACCAAAGGTCTTTGGTCCATCATCCTGATGGCCTTCGGGGGACACCCCTTTTCGCACTCCCCGCATCCGCTGCAGGCATCCGGATCGAGCCGCGGTTTTGGCTTGACCAGATTGTCCAGCCATCTTTTCAGGGCCGCGGGGAGCAGCAGCCCGTAGTAGTTCAGGGCCACCCTGACGGTCGGTTTGCTGAAAGTCGGGACCGCGACGTCCTGGACCCGCTGTCCCAGCACGATCAGCCGCTCCCCGGTCAAGGGGCACAAGCCCCGCTCGGCAGACTTCCTGATGGTCGGGACCTGCCGGCCCTTCAGGCCGATGACTTCTGCGGCCACCACGTCAAGGGCATAGGGATCAGGGCTGGAAATGATCAGCCCCACCGGCCGCGGCCTTCCGTTCGTCGGCCCGTAGCCTTCCATTGCGACTACGGCGTCCATGACGGAAAGCACGGGCTTTGCGAACAGGCACAGATCGACCAGGAGGTCGGCAAAGTCGTCCACGTCCTCGAATCGCAGGTGATACTCGCCCTTGTAGCGGCCGGGGATTATGCCGAAGAGGTTTTTCACGGCGCCGCTGTAGACGGTCATCCCATGGGTCTTGAGCTTGGGCACGTTGATGATCTTGTCGACCTCGAGCACGGGCCTGATCGTTTTGACCAGCTTGACGCGGCGGCCCTCGGGATAGGGAACGTCGACAACCTCGGTGTCCCAGTTCAGCTCCGCGCCGCTCTCCCGCGCCGCCTCCGCCATGCCGCAGGTCTCGTAGACCGATCGCAGGGTGCTCGCCGTGTAGAAATGGTACCCCCCCGGGCTGTCGCCGATGACAGGCGTTCCGCCGGCTTCCCTGACCAGCTCGGCGAGCGCCCGCGCGACGGCCGGGTGCGTGGTCGTCGCCTTCTCGGGCTTTCTCTTCATGAGCAGGTTCACCTTGAGCAGCACCCGCTCGCCGGGCTTTACGAAGGCGGAAATTCCGCCGAGCAGCTCGAGGCTCTGCCTGACCGATGCCTTGACGCTCTGGAAATCATAGTCGACGCACCGCACGAGTGAAACGCTGCCCGCCACTTCTTCAGGCCCTCAATCCCACCGCGTCCAGGAGCAGGCCCGAGGCGATGGCGAAGGTGATGTTGAACGCGACGTACAGGAGGAGGTTCCGCGTTCCCAGAATGATCTTCACGGCGCCGAGGTTCGTCAGCTTGGTTGCAGGGCCGCTGATCATGAAACCGAGAGCGGAACCCGGAGACATTCCGGCGCCCAGCCACGAGCGCAGGAGGGGGATCGTCCCTCCTCCGCAGACGTACACGGGGACCCCCAGCGAGGCGGCGATCACCACGCCAAGGCCCTTGTTGCTCGTGAACGCCCAGTCCATCCAGTCCCTCGGAAACCAGCGATCAAAGAGGGCCGTCAGGAATATCCCGGCCAGCAGGTAGGGTGCCGTGGTCAGGATCCCCCTGTTCAGGCTGGCCAGCAGATCACGCGCAGTCGGTGCGCCTGCTCCTCGACACTTTCCTTCCGGGAAGCCTGTCAGGTCGAAAAGCGGCCGGTCTTTGAAGAAGATCCGGACCAGCAATCCCGCCGCAATGCCTATGGCGAGGCAGGCGAGCAGCCGTATGACCGCAAGGGGCGCGCCCAGCGCGAGACTGAAAACGAAGAGATTGGGGTTGATCAGGACCGAGCTCGCCATGAAGGCCGCAAGCAGGTGCTGCGGAACGCCCTTCCTTGCCATGGACGCGATCAGGGGGACCGTCCCGTACATGCAGATGGGTGAAGCGGCGCCAAGGCCCGCCGCAAGCGCCGTCTTCGGCAATCCGAGCCTCCCTTCGCCGATCCGGGAGGCTGCCTGGGACATGCGCGGGGAGAGAAACATCTGGATGAGCGATCCGACGGCGACCCCCGCGATCCAGTACGGGACGATCCTCCCGAACTGCAGGACCATGAGTTGAAGAACGGCTGAGACCTCATCCAGAACGAGCACTGCGGCCCCGCTAATTCTTGGAGCGTTTGAACGAGCTCTTGAAATCCATTTTGATCGCGTTCAACTCCGCTCCCATGACCGTGATCTTCTGGAGATCGGACACCCCGAGTCCCTCCTGCGCCGCCAGTTTCACGTGCGGAACCTGGTCCACCGTGAAACCCATGAAGGTCAAGGCGACGGTGTCCAGCGCCACGGGATCCTTTCCCGCAAAGACAACCTGGGAGCGGACGCGGGCGTTGTTGGCCGGTCCCTGGCCCTCCCCGCCGACGATGCCGTCGATGACCGAGAAATCCGGCCTGCGGAGCAGGTTCAACTCCACGATGGCATCCGAAAGCGGGAAGGCATGGAGCCCGCCCTTGTACCCGTAGCCTCCATAGAGTCTCTCCGAAGGCACTCCGAACGCGTTCTTCAGGCTCAGCGAGACAACGGCGTCGGGCTGGAAGTGTGTCTTCAGCTTGGCCACGTCGATGACGACGTTCGCGTCCATGTAGGGCTTGGGAATATACAGGGACTTGCCGAGCAGGCTCTTCCGCGGGGTGAGCAGGTAGCAGTCTTCCTTTTCGCAGGAGTTGAAGTCGTAGAACTCGACCCCTGCAATGGTGTCGTACTTGCTCCTGGCAGCGGTGGACCTGGCAAAGGCATTCCCGCTGAACCCGCCCTCGGCAATGATCACCCGGGAGGCCCCGGACCTCTTCACCATCTCGACGATCCGCTGGACCACGCGGTAGTCGGTGGTCGTGGGGGTGTCAGGAGCAGGAGAGGTGCAGAGATTGGGCTTGATCAGAACCACGTCGCCCTTCTTCACGATCCCATCGAGACCGCCCGCGTTTTCGATGGCCGTTTCCGTCACGGCGCCGTACTCCTCGCCCCGGCCGACGCCGACCACGGGGTGTAGGTCGGGAGCCGCGGGCGGCTCGACGACCGTCACGCGCTCCGATTTCTCGGGCACTGCCCACGGTCCTCGCGTTCCCAGGAACGCGGGCAGCGTGGCCAGGCAGAGGGCCGCCAGGGCCACATAGATAAAAATGCTTTTCAATTTCTTTCTCATCGAGACTCACTCCTTCAAGCTAAATCCGCCTAACTGCACGGGATACCGTGCTAAGGTACGTCGGCGCGTGTTTCATAGAAACGCCGAGACCGCGAGCAGGGCAGCGATCCCCGCGAAGTATCCGAGGTACGCGAGCAGTCCTTTGAGTTTCAGGATGACTGCCAGGGCCGAGAGCTTCGCGAGGTCGATCATACCACTCAGGACCCACATGGCGAGCAGGAAAAAGGGACTGCCGACATCACGGCTGGACATGAAGCCGAAAATCGGGGAAGTAACCGGGTTCTCGGCCAGGAGCTGAAGCACCTCCCGCAGCAGGAAGCGCCGGAAGACCCCGTCCGCCGCGGTGCCCAGAAAAACGAACGGCAGGGCCCGGATGAAAAACCTTCCGACCGAGCGGACAGATGTTCCCGGGTCCACTGTCCCGTCGACGGCATGAGTGAGCTCTCGTGGTCGCACGATGGGCTCGGCGCGGCACCTGGCCAGGAGGCAGAGACAGCCGGCCAGGAGCGCAGCGGCGATGGCCAGGATGGGGCGGCCATAGCCCGTTTTCCAGATGAAGCTGGGATCGCGCAGAGGCACGAGCATGTTGAAAAGGAGATTGGAGCAAAGAAACGTCAGGGCGGCGGGGAGAGGGAGCCCCGCGGCGAGCAGCGCGCCGAAGAGAGGAGCGATGCCGAAGACACCCAGGGGCAGGAGGGAACCGCACACGGAGAAGAGCAGCAACGATGCGAGCACCGTGCCCGGGCCGTTCCCCAGACGCGTCAGCCTGCCGGACGCGAATCGAAGGAGCGGGATCGCGAGGATGCATCCCGCGAGAAGCTGGACAGAATTGAAAACGGCGTCGGTCGTGATGGCGATGATCGTGGACATCATTTGGCTGATCGGAACGTTTACAAGTCGCGCCCTTATACAACTGCCGGCGTCGCCTGTCAAGGCGGATGTCCTTCAGCGCGCAAGCGCGTCGAAGAGCGCGGCGCTCGCCGCACAGCATGGCAGATGCGTATAATGATCACATGTTGTCCGCGCAGGTGAACGGAACAGAGCTTGCATACGTGGAGAAAGGGACCGGCACGCCTGTGTTCTTCGTTCACGGCAGCGTGGCGGATTTCCGAAGCTGGAGCCCGCAGATGGATCCGTTCTCCTCGAAGTTCCGCGCCATTGCCTACAGTCGGCGGTTCCACTCTCCCAACTCCACCCGCGCGGGCAGCGACTACTCCGCCTCCCTCCATGCAGCGGATCTGGGAAGGCTGATCCGTGCGGTGGGTCCCGGACCCGCCCACATCGTCGGATCATCCTTCGGCGCGTACGCGGCGCTCATCCTGGCCGTGCGGGAACCCGGCCTGGTGCGCACCCTCGTTCTCGGCGAGCCCCCCCTCCTCCCCTGGCTGCCGCACATCCCCGGAGGTCAGGTGATGTTGGACCTTTTCCTTCGCGGAGCGTGGGAGCCCGCGCGCCGCGCTTTCAAAGAAGGCGACCGCGAGCTCGGCGTGCGGTATTTCCTGGACGGCGTCCTGGGATCAGGGAGCTACGACAAGGTGCCTCTGACGGCACGGGCGGGTCTGCTGGCGAATGCCGCGGAGATAATGGCGGACACGACCGCCGAAGGCTTTTTCTCTCCTCTGAGCTTCGAAGAGGTCCGACGCATCCGCATCCCGGTGCTTCTCCTGAATGCCGAGCTGAGCCCTCGGATGTTTCACCTGATCACGGATGAGCTTGCGCGCTGCATCCCCCACGCGGCACGGATTCGGATTCCCGCGGCTTCCCATTCCATGCACCTGGATAACCCGCGCGTTTTCAACGATTCGGTAATTGCGTTTCTGGAGCGCGCCGAGTTTGCCTCCACGCGGTCAGTGAAGTAAGTTTACGCCAGGAATGAAGCTTGCATGGCGATCCTGATGACAGAGTCCGCCGAGCGCATTGAAGCTTCACAGGCGTCGGCGGAATCCCTCCCATTCAGCACCCTTCCCGGGCTCCTCACCTATGTGGCGGCCGAATATGACAGACCTGACGCGCTGAGCTTTCCCCGGCAGGGGGGTTGGCTGACCTGGTCCCACGCGGAGCTCATGCGAACCGTTCGCCACCTGAGTCTGGGACTCCGAGACATGGGAATCGGGAAGGGGGAATCCGTGGGGGTCATCGCCCCCTCCTCGCCGCCGTGGCTTGCGGTGGACCTCGCCATCCAGGCGGCGGGCGGAGTCACGGTCCCCATCTTCAAGAGGATTTCGGTCCAGAGCCTCCTCCATGAAATCCGGGATTCAGGCATGCGCCACCTCTTCGTGGGAAACCCCGAGGAAATGCCCATGGTTCATGCGCACGCCTCCAGCCTCGTGCACCTGGTGACCTTCTGGTATTCGGGGATTCACGAGGAGTTCGACCGCATCATGAGCCGAGGGGAGGAGCTGGATCAGGCGGACCCTCGAGCGTTCGACCTGATGGCGAAGGAGGTCTCGGGTTCCGACCTGGCAACGATCATCTACACCAGCGGCAGCAGCGGGCTTCCCAAGGGCGTGGAGATCACCCAGACAAGTCTCGTGTCTCAGGTGAAGGATTGCTGCATGCGGCTCAATGCGGACTCCCGCGTTGACGTGGCGCTCTCCACGCTCCCGCTGGAACATGTGTTCGAGCGCATGGTCATGTACAGCTACATCGCGAGCGGGATTCCCGTGTACTTCGTGGATGATCCCAGGAAGGTGGGAGAGTACATGGCCCGGGTCAGGCCGACGGTCATGACGGTGGTCCCCCGTATATTGGAGAAGGTCGCCCTGCGCTTTCTGGAGGCCGCCCGCGCCGCCACGGGGATCAAAGGGGCGCTGGCCCGGGGGGCGATGTCGCGCGCGTCGAGAAGACCGGTGGAGCGATCGACCCCGCTGGACGCGTTCTATCGCGCCGTGGTGTACCGCCGCATGCTCGCGGCCCTCGGCGGCCGCCTGCGTTCGGTGATTTCCGGCTCCGCGCGGCTCGATGTGGAAGTTGCCCGGCTTCTCACGAACGTCGGCGTTCCCGTGCACGAAGGCTACGGCCTCACCGAGGCGGCGCCCGTGATTTCAGCCAGCTATCCCGGCCATTGTCGGCTGGGGAGCGCCGGCCCCCTCTTCCCGAGCGTGGAAGTGCGGATTGCTGAAGACGGGGAGATCCTGGCAAGGGGCCCCAACATCATGCGGGGGTACCACAACAACCCCGAGGCAACGGCCGCGGCGCTGACACCGGACGGATGGCTGCACACGGGAGACCTCGGCGAGATGGACGACGACGGGTACCTCACCATCCGCGGCCGGAAGAAGGAGATCTTCAAGAAATCCACGGGTGAGTACGTGCCGCCGGTCCCCATCGAGCACGCGCTTTCTCTGATCCCGTTTGTCGACACAGCGGTGATCGTGGCGGACAACCGCACCTGCGTCACGGCGCTTCTTTTCCCGGATCCGGATAAGACGGCCGCCTACCGCAGCCGCGTCGGCCTTGCGGGCATGGACCAGAAGGAGTTCCTCTCAAGCGATTTCCTGCGGCGCGAGACGCAGGCTGAGATCGACCGGATCAACGAGCGCCTGCACCACTGCGAAAGGGTGGAGCGCTTCGCTATTCTCGACCACCCGGCCGACGTGGAGTCCGGAGAGCTCACGCCCACCCTCAAGCCGCGCCGGTTCTTCATCGAGCAGAAATACAGCGACCTTATCGAAGAGATGTACAGGTCCGTGGGGGGATGGAAATGACCGAACGTATCGCCGTCATCGACGGAGTGCGCACGCCGATGGCCAAGGCCGGCACTGCCTTCAAGGACACATCCGCGGATGACCTGGGAGCCATCGTTGTGCGCGAGGCGCTTGCGCGCTCCGGAGTCTCTCCCGCGGATGTCGATGAAGTGATCATGGGAAACGTGGCACAACCGCCCAATGCCGCCAACATCGCCCGGGTCATCGCGCTCAAAGCGGGGATCCCGTCGCGTGTGCCCGCGATGACGGTCCATCGCAACTGCGCAAGCGGCATGGAGGCCATCACCACCGCGGCGCTCAAGATCCTGGCCGGCTACGGGCGCGTGTTCGTGGCCGGCGGCGCGGAGAGCATGAGCGGCATCCCGCTGCTCTTTCCCCGGGAGTATGCGGAGTTCCTGAATCGGCTCGCGCGCGCAAAGAATGGGCGCGAGCGGCTGGCAACCCTTCTCCAATTCCGGCTGCGCATGCTTCGTCCCGAGGTGGCCCTTCTGCAGGGACTCACCGACCCGGTGAGCGGCATGATCATGGGATTGACCGCGGAGAACCTGGCCCGCGAGTTTACAATCCGGCGCGAGGACCAGGACGCGTTCGCCCTTCTCAGCAACCAGCGGGCGGTGGCGGCATCGCGGGAGGGGACCCTGGACGGAGAGGTCCTGCCCGTCCCCGTTCCTCCGAAGTACGACGCAGTTCTGAGCGCGGACAATGGGCCCCGGGAGAACCAGAGCACGGAGGCCCTTGCCCGGCTGAAGCCCTACTTCGACAGGAAGAATGGCACCGTCACCGCGGGAAACTCGTCCCAGGTTACCGATGGGGCGGCCGCCGTGGTGCTGATGTCGGAAAAAGATGCCAGGGCGCGGGGCCTTCAGCCCCTGGGCTACCTGCGGGAGTTCGCCTACGCGGGCCTGGAGCCCGAGCGCATGGGTCTGGGCCCGGTCTACGCCACCCGCGCGCTCCTGGACCGGGCAGGCGCCGCCATGACGGATATCCGCTACGTGGAGATCAACGAAGCGTTCGCCGCGCAGGTGATCGCCTGTGAGATCGCCTTCGGATCCGACACCTTCTCCCGGGAGCATCTGGGCATGGACCGCAAGCTCGGCGAGCTGGACCGCGACCGGATGAATGCGCAGGGCGGCGCCATTGCGCTCGGCCATCCCGTAGGAATGACGGGCACGCGCCTGGTGATCCACACGCTGAAGGAGCTGCGCCGGAGAAACCAGAACACCGGCCTTGCGACCCTCTGCGTCGGCGGAGGGCAGGGCGCGGCGCTCCTCCTGGAGGTGGCATGATGGCCGCGGCTCTCACCTCCCCGTCACCTCATCCCGCAGCGGCGTTTTCTCTCACGGTGAAAGACGGCATCGCGCAGCTCGTGTTCGACCTCGCCGGAGAGAAGGTCAACCTTCTGAGCTCCACCGTCATGGAGGAGCTGAATCGGAACCTCGTCGCGCTTTCGCTGCGCGACGACGTACGCTGCCTGGTGGTGAAGAGCGGCAAGCCGGGAGCTTTCATCGCCGGCGCGAATCTGCACGAGCTCGGCGCCATCACGGATGAGCAGACCGCCGCCGAAAGGGCGGGCGAGGGCCAGGCTGTTTTCAACATCCTCGATGACCTGCCGTTTCCCACCATCGCCGCGATCCACGGCGCGGCCGTGGGGGGAGGCCTGGAGCTTGCCCTGGCCTGCGATTACCGCGTGGTGACGGATGATCCCCGCACGAAGCTGAGCCTGCCCGAGACCACCATAGGGATTCTTCCCGGCTACGGCGGCACGTATCGGCTTCCGAGAGTCGTCGGGCTCTCCGCCGCCCTTCGCATGATCCTGACGGGCACCGCAGTCGACGGCCCGCGCGCGGAGAAGATGGGGCTTGCCGACGCCTGCTGGCCCTCCGCTTTTTTCGAGGACCGGACCCTGCAGATGGCCCGCGCGATTGTCCGAGGAGAGCGGCCGCCGCTGAGACGCAGGAACAGAAGCCTCGGAATCACGCTCGCCGAAGGGACTCCCTTCGGCCGGGCCCTGCTCTTTCGCTCGGCGCGCCGGGAGGTTCTGTCCCGCACAGGGGGGCATTACCCCGCGCCTCTTGCCGCCCTGCGTGTTTTGAGAAAAACGGCCCATGCGAGCCGTGACAGGGCCCTGGCAATCGAGCGGGAAACCATCGGAAAGCTCCTTCCGACGGACATCACCCGAAACCTGGTGCGCCTTTTCTTCGCGCAGGAAGCGGCCAAACGGCCCGCGGTCCTTTCATCGGGGGCCCCGACCCGGAATCCGTCGGGTTCGTCGGCGCGGAAGATCGAGCGCGCCGCGGTCCTGGGCGCGGGCGTCATGGGCGGCCGGATCGCCTGGCTCTTCGCCCGCCAGGGAGTGCCTGTCGTCGTGAAGGACATCGCGTGGGAGGCGGTGCGAAAGGGCTTCGAAACGGCGCACGCCATCTTCCGCGAGCTGGAGAGCAAGCGACGCGGCAGCCCGCGGGAAACCAATCTCGGCATGAACCGGATTTCCGGTGCGGTCGACTACAGGAGTTTGGGAAGCCCTGATCTGGTGATCGAGGCGGTGGTGGAGAACCTCGCGGTAAAGAAAAAGGTGCTTGCCGAGGTGGAGGAGCGGGTCCGGCCCGATGCCCTGATTGCCAGCAACACCTCCTCTCTCTCCATCACGGAAATGGCAACGTCGCTTCGCCGCCCGGAGCGATTCGTCGGCATGCACTTCTTCAACCCGCCCAACCGCATGCCTCTCGTGGAGGTGGTGCCGGGGGCTCGCTCCAGTCCCCAGGCCGTTTCTGACGCCGTGCGCGCCGTCCTTGCCCTCGGCAAAACGCCGATCGTCGTCCACGACTGCCCGGGCTTCCTCGTCAACCGGCTCCTCATGCCGTACCTCAACGAATGCGTCCGGCTCATCGATGAGGGAAGCGATTTCGTGGCAGTGGACAGGCTCTTCCGGGATTTCGGAATGCCCATGGGCCCCTTCACCCTGCTGGACGAGATCGGCATCGACGTGGCTCGCGAGGTCGGCCGGGTGCTTTCCCAGGCATACGGGCATCGGATGGAGGCCTCCTCGGCCATCGAATCCCTGGCTGCACGCGCCGACCTTTTGGGAAGAAAGACAGGCAAGGGTTTCTACCTGCACCGCAACGGGAGGAGGATCCCCAACCCCGAGATGCGCCGCCTCATCGAGACGCGCCAGGGCGCCCGCAAAGGCGCACCCGGGCGCGATGAGACCAGAGACAGGCCTCTCCTGGCAATGGTGAACGAGGCAGCCCTTGCATTGCAGGAGGGGATCGTGGCCTCGGCGCAGGAGGTTGACCTCGCGCTCATCCTCGGCACCGGTTTTCCGCCTTTTCGGGGCGGCCTCCTGCGGTGGGCAGACCAGCGCGGCATCGGCGTGATCCAAGAAGCGCTCGCCGGTTTTGCGCGGCGCCATGGCGAGCGGTTCACCCCCGCGCCGCTGCTTGTCACGCTGGCGTCGGAGGGAAAGGGATTCCATCAGGAATGACCAGGCCGGCCCCTGTGCGTGGGGCCTGGCGTGTGCCGCCGACGCTCACAGTGAGCGCATGATTTGCCGGAGAATCTGCTCCTTGCGGCTGCGCGCCTTTCTGCCGTCGAGCGCCTGGACCTCCCGGGCTTCCTCAGTCAGGTAGGCGATCACTGAAAGATCCTCAGGGGGGAAGATGCCCTCGGGGTGACGGCGCTTCAGGTACCAGACCGAAGCTACCAGCCAGAAGAGGGAAAGACTCAGGTGAGTCATCCTCCTCAGAAGGAACTCCTGGGTCGCGAGCCGGTTCCCATATCTGCGCAGACCCATGGAGAGCAGGGAGCGGAAAAGCGCTTCGCTCCGCACCGCGGACCGAAGCGCTGCCCTCAACACGGGTTGGGATTCTCGCGCGCGCCTCAGGGCGCGGGCGCTCGACAGGCGGATGAGGCCCGCAACCTTTCCCAGGGTTCCGCGCGCGGCCAGCTCCTTTCCGTACGCCCGCGCCAGGGTGAGCGGCGGATAGATCGAGTGGATCTCCGTGGTGCCTTCGAAGATCGTTGTCACGCGGAAGTCGCGCAGGCGTTTTTCGTAGGGGAGCGTGGACAGGAAGCCCGCCCCGCCGGCTGTCTGCTGCGCGTCATAGAGGGTGTCCCAGCACCGCGTGGTCCCGTAGAGCTTGCTGTGCGAGCTTTCGATGCCCACATTGGACAGCGGGTCCGCCTGGAGCATGGCGGCGGTGAAGGACGTCATGGCCGCGGCCGCAAAGCCGTGTGTGCGCGCGCGCACCATCTTTTCCTGGATGAGCTCGAACTCGCGCAGAGCGAGCCCGAACTGCCTGCGGGAGGAGGCGCGGCTGGCCATGTCTTTCAAGGACTGCGAGAGGAGCCCGGCCGACGTGGCCCCCAGGGCGAGTCTCCCGTAGTTCAGGATGGTCATGGCGATGCGAAAGCCGTCGCCGGGGGCGCCGATCATGTGGGAGTCCGGCACGCGCACCCCGTGGAGGCGCACCATGGCTGTCGAGCTGACGGCGAGCCCCATCTTCGGCATGTCGGGCCCCACGCTGAGTCCCTCCATTGTCCGCTCGACGACAAAGACCCCCATGCGGCCTTCTTCCGGCTCGCCGAGCTGGGCGAACACGGTGAACGCCCCGGCATAGTTCGCGTTGGTGATGTAGGTCTTGGTTCCCTCGAGGACCCACGAGCGGCCGTCGTCGCATGGTCGGGCCGTTGTGCGCACGTGCTGCGCATCGGAGCCGGTCTCCGGCTCGGTGAGAGCGTACGCGAAAACAGTCTCCCCCGACGCCGCGACGGGGAGCCAGCGTTTCTTCTGCTCCTCGGTGCCGAAGAGCAGGATCCCCTTGACTCCGATCGAAAGGTGCGCCAACGGGATGAGCGCGAGGGACATGTCGGAGGAGGCCAGCTCTTCGATCACGCGAAGATACTCCTGAAGAGTCATGCCGAGTCCCCCGTATTCCCGGGGAATGATGATCCCGAAAGTGCCGATCTCCGCCAGCTTCTTCATGAGGTCGGGGGGAACGCCATGTCCCGCTTCCAGCGCGCGGGAATCATAGGGTGCAACCGCTTCATGGAACCGGCGAATGAAGCTGCTCACCCTTTGCTCGTCCGGCGGCGGAGCGGCGGGGCTGAAAAGCTCCGGCACGAACTCACCCCGGTACAGGTTCTCCAGAAAGCCGCCGTGGGTCATGGTCGCCTCCTTCATAGAAAGATACGATGCCCGGCCACGGTCGCCAACGAGCTTGCTGGAGCACGCCGGCGGGTTTGAGCCGGGGCGCCCGGCTGCCCGTTGCGTGCTGATCACCGAACAAGAGAGAGGAGCGGGGGCACGGCGCGCGCCGCTCCCCCGCATTGACTTTCACCCGATGGCCACTTTTCCTTTTTCGCCGCTCCTGATCCGAATGCACTCTTCCATGGGGAGCACGAATATCTTTCCGTCCCCGATGTTGCCCGTGCGCGCGCCTTTTATGATGGCGTCCACGGTCGGCTGCACAAAGGCATCGTTGACCCCTATTTCCAGGCGCACCTTCTTGAGAAGGGTACCCGCCTCTTTTACTCCGCGGTATACCTCCGTGACGCCCTTCTGCCGCCCGCACCCCAGCACGTTCGTCACGGTCTTGAGGTGTATCTCCTGCAGGTCCAGCTCGCGCATCACGTCGTCGAGCTTGTGCGGTTGAATGATCGCTATGACAAGTTTCATGGCTTCCTCCCTCAGTCGATGAGCGTGTAGGCGCTCTCTTTGTGCTGGGTGTTGTCGAGGCCGATGGCCTCCTCTTCGTCCTTCACGCGCAGGCCCATGATCAGGTCCAGCACCTTCGTGAGGATGAGCGTGACAACCGCCGCGTATGCAATGACCGCCACGACGGCGATGGCCTGCGTACCCACCTGTGCCCAGTTGCCGAAGATGCCTCCGTCAGCACCGCCGGAGTTGATCATCTTGGAGGCAAACACCCCGGTGAGCAGGGCCCCCACTGTTCCTCCTACCCCGTGCACGCCGAATGCGTCCAGAGAATCGTCGTACCCGAGTTTTCCCTTGATCACGGCAACGGCGATGTAGCAGACGATGGCGACCGCGATTCCGATCGCGATGGAGCCCATCGGGGTGACGAATCCCGCGGCCGGCGTGATGGCGACCAGTCCGGCCACCGCGCCGGTGGCCGCGCCGAGCACCGTGGGCTTCTTGGTCACGAACCAGTCGATGACGATCCATGAGAAGCGCCGCCATGGCCGTGGCCGTGTTCGTGTTGATGAAAGCGCTCACGGCAAGCTCATTGGCCGCGAGAGCGCTTCCCGCGTTGAACCCGAACCACCCGAACCAGAGCAGCGCCGCGCCGATGAGGGTGTACGTCATGTTGTGCGGCGCCGGGGTGATCCGTGGGAAAGCCGATCCGCTTCCCGATGACCAGCGCGAAGATCAGGGCCGAAACGCCCGAAGAGATGTGCACGACCGTCCCTCCCGCGAAGTCGAGCGCGCCCAGGTTGTGCAGCCATCCGTCCTTGCCCCACACCCAGTGGGCGATCGGGGTCGTACACGAGCGTGGCCCACAGGAGCGTGAAGACGACGAAGGTGGAGAACTTGATTCTTTCCGCGAATGCGCCCGTGATGAGCGCGGGGGTGATGACGGCGAACATCATCTGGTAGACCATGAAGAGCTGGTGGGGGATCGTGGCCGCATAGTCGGCGTTCGGCGCCAGCCCGACTCCCCTCAGGGCGAACCATGAGAGGTTGCCGATGAAATGCCCTGCGTCCGGGCCGAAGGCCAGGCTGTATCCCCAGAGCACCCACTGGACGCTGATCAGGCAGAGAATGAAGAAAGACTGCATCATGGTGGAGAGCACGTTTTTGCGGCGCACGAGGCCGCCGTAGAACATGGCAAGCCCCGGGGCGGTCATGGCCATGACAAGCGCCGTGGAAACGAGCATCCAGGCGGTGTCGCCGTAATTGATAGCTGGCATCGATCCCTCCTTGCACGAAGTATCGTTGCCCTTCACTAAGCAAGGTTCGTGCCAGGTTCAGCCCTGTCCGCTCCTGAATCTGCGCGAGGCTACGTTGTACTTCCGGACCCGAAGACCCATGATCCGCTCCGTGATGCCCAGTGACGCGGCTGCCACGGCCATGTTGCCGCGTGAAGACTTCAGCGCCTCCACGAGAAGCTCCCTCTCGACGCGCTCGAGGGTTGCGCGCAGAGTGCCCCGCGGGACGGTGCCGCTTGCTTCCGCGGTCTGGAGGGTGGGGGGAAGGTGGTGGCCGTGGATGACGTCGTCGTCGCTCAGCAGCACGGCGCGCTCGATGCAGTTCTCCAGCTCCCGCACATTCCCCGGCCAGTGGTAGGCCATGAGCATGTCGATGGCCGGCGTCGAGATCCGTCGCACGTTCTTGTGATTCTTCAGGCTGTAGCGTTCGGCGAAGTAGTCGGCCAGCAGGAGGATGTCGGTCCGGCGCTCCCGGAGGGGAGGGATGTGGATGGGGAAGACGTTCAGCCGGTAGTACAGGTCCTGGCGGAACTGCTCCCTCTGGATGAGCATCTCCAGGTCCCTGTTCGTGGCCGCGATCAGCCGCACGTCCGCCTTGATCGTGGTCGTGCCCCCCACGCGCTCGAACTCGCGCTCCTGCAGCACGCGCAGCAGCTTGATCTGCATGGCGGGGGAGAGGTCCCCGATCTCGTCAAGGAAAAGCGTGCCGCCCTGCGCGAGCTCGAACCGCCCCTTGCGGGAGGCCACCGCGCCGGTGAACGCCCCTTTCTCGTGGCCGAAGAGCTCGCTCTCGATCACGCCTTCAGGGAGCGCCGCGCAGTTCACCTTGATAATGGGCTTTGCCGCGCGGCGGCTGGCGTAGTGAATGGCGTGCGCCACCAGCTCCTTGCCCGTGCCGCTCTCTCCGCGCAGAAGCACCGTCGTGTCGCTCGTCGAGACCTGCGCGATGAGGTGGTAGACCTCCTGCATCGCCTTCGAGTTCCCGATGATGTTCGACGGGCGAAACTTGTCCTTCAGCTCGTCCTGCAGGCGCAGGTTCTCCTCCATGAGCCGCTCGCGCTCCTCCTGCGCCGACTGGCGCAGCCGCACCGCCTGTGCGATCAGGGACGCGACGATGGACAGGCATCCGCGCGTCCTCCTGCAGGGCCGGCGCCGCGGAGGCCGGTCTGTCCGCGCTCAGCGCGCCCACCACCTCCCGTCCCATCTTGATGGGCACGCAGAGGAAGGAGAGGTCCCCGGTTTCGTGGGACCTGCGCGCGCCCGTCTTGTCCAGGAACAGCGGCTCCTCGGAGATCCGCGGCACGATGGCGGGCTTGCCCGTCTGGATGACCTTGCCCGTGATGCCTTCTCCCAGCTTGTACCGTCCCTTGCGCTTCTGGCTTGCCGAAAGACCGTATGCCGCTTCGATCGAGATCTCCCCGCGTCTGCCGGTTGAGAAGGGTGAGGGTGGCGAACTTCATGCCCAGGGACCGCGTGATGACCTCCAGGACCGGCTCGACGACCGTCCGCAGGTCGAGGCTCGAGTCGAGGATCTGGCTGATCTCGAAAAGCATGGAGAGCTCCTCCGGGACCCCCGTCCAGCTTTTTCTTCTCTGCAACCGGCATGCCCACCTCCGGCGAAACTACATAAATGTAAATTCGTTATCTAAAAAGATACAAATTGTAGCCCCATTGCCGTGCTGCAAGTCAAGCGGTCCACGCGCGAGGCGGGCGGGACCGCCCGCGGGATCGTTGACAGCGCGTCGCCGCTCACGTATAAACCATGACATGAACCCGCTTGCGTCAGAATTGAACGCCATATTGAAGGGAAGCGTCGCCGACGCCCTGCTGTCGGACCTCGGCAGACGCCTGTTCTTTCCCAAGGGGATCGTCGCGCAGTCCGCCGAGGCCAAGAAGCACGCCACCCGTGCCAACGCCACCATCGGTATCGCCACCCGCGCCGGGAAGCCCCTCTTCCTGCCGGCCATCCGCTCACTGGTGCCGGGGCTCGATCCGGACGAGATCTTCCCGTATGCCCCTACGCAAGGGGTGGAGAAGCTGCGGGAGCTGTGGAAGAAGGAGATCATCCGCAAGAACCCGGACATCGGGTCCGCGCCCTTCTCCCTGCCGCTCGTCGTGGCCGGGCCTCACCTGCGGCATCTCCACGCTTGCCGATCTTTTCGTGGACAAGGGGGACACGCTGGTCCTCCCCGATCTGCACTGGGACAACTATCCCCTGATCTTCGAAACGCGGCGCGAGGCGGTCCTTTCCACTTTCCCGTTCTATTCGTCCACGGGCGCTTTCAACGTCGAGGGTTTGCGCGGCGCCGTCCGCAAGGCCGCGGGTGCGGGCAGGCTCGCGCTTCTCCTGAATTTCCCCAACAACCCGACGGGCTATTCCCTCATGAAAGCCGAGGCGGAAGAGGTCGTTGCCATCATCAGGGATGCCGCCGAGTCCGGCACACGCTGCCTGGTGATCATGGACGATGCGTACTTCGGGCTGTTCTACGAGGAGGGGATCTACGCCCAGTCGCTCTTCGCGCGGCTGTGCGGATTGCATGAGAATGTCCTGGCGGCCAAGGTGGACGGCTCCACCAAGGAGGATCTCACCTGGGGCTTCCGCACGGGGTTCATCACGCTCGGCGCCCGGGGTCTCTCCGCGGAACAGCACGACGCTCTCATCCGCAAGCTCATGGGTGCCGTGCGATCCACGGTGTCCAACTCCAGCATCCTGGCGCAGAACCTGATCCTGCACGCAATGGAGAGCCCTGACAGGGAGCAGGAGAAAAAGGAAGCGGGCAGGCTCCTGCGGCAGCGCTACGAGCGGGCCCGGGAGATCCTCTCGAAAAAGAAAAGCACCGCCATCAGCCCGCTCCCCTTCAACTCGGGATACTTCATGAGCTTCCGGCTGCATCGTGGAAAGGCAGAGGATCTCAGGAAGTCGCTGCTGATGGGAAACGGCGTGGGCACGATAGCGGTGGACGACACCTGCCTCCGTGTGGCGTTCTCCAGCGTGGACGTGGAAAAACTGCAGGAGCTGTACGACCTGATCTACGCCGCGGCGGAGAAGCTCTAAATCCGCGGAACTGCACGAATGTCACGGAGTACCCCGGTCACTGTACTCAGTGACATTTGTGACTGCGGTGTACCGTGCAAGGTACCGCGGTGCGCTAGCTCACCAGGAGCTTTCCAATTTCCTTCAGCTCGGGGATGCGTTCGTAGACAGGGCGCTTTTTCTCATGTTCCGACCTGTCGAGCTCGGTGGTTTTCATGTACAGCTCGTTGATCAGGTCCGAGAGAATGGCGAGGTTCACGGGGAAGTTCTGCGCCGCCATGTCGCGCAGAACCTTGTCTTTCTCGGTAACCGCCTGGGCGAGCATCCCCTTGATATTGGGGACCATCTTCTGCCGGGCCTGGGAGATGAAATGGGCCGCCGCGAGCACCATCTCGTACAGCTCGTCGTACGAAAAACCGTTCTGCTTGTAGTACTCCGTCTTGTTCGTGAGGTTCTCCAGACGATCCCACTCCGCCTGGGGAAGCTCGAGAACCACCAGCGCCTTGCGGATGAACCGGTTTGACACGTTGTTCAGAAAGTGATCGCCGACCTTCTCAATGATCCTGAAGATGTCCGGGTCTTTTATTGCCACTCCGCGCCCCTTGCGTATCAGAGTAAACCATGGTTCCTGAACGGTCAAGCGTAGCCATGATGGCGAGGTGCGGAGTACCGCTCTGGCCGCTTGGAGCGGACTCCGTCCGCCGTGGGCGTCCAGTCAGCCGAGGACAGGGATGCGTAGGGCGGCAGCTGTCCGCGAAGCGGACAGCGAGAGCCTACGAAAGGCTGACCGCGGCGGTGAACAGCCGCCCCTGCCGTGCCCCGCGCGCTCTCATTTCAGCGGCCACCCGGGCCGTAAACGTCCCCTTCGGCCAGAAATCTCTCGGCGCAATCAGCCTTTCAGCCGGCGTGTCGCAGGTCAGACGCATGATGACGGTACGTGCGGGAAGCCGCTCGATGGCGGCAATGACATACTCGAGGTGCCGCTGAGGGGAGGGGACCGTCAGCTCGCCCTTTGAAAGCTCGGTGGCAAGAACGGTGCCCGCGGGGATATGGAGGTTGTGAATCTTTACGCCGTCAGGATCCAGCCGCGCCACCGTGTCGATCGTGTCCATGATGGGCTCGAATCCTTCTCCGGGCAGCCCGAAGATGAGATGCACCGCCACCTTCAGGCCCCTTTCCTTCAGCAGCCCGTACGCGCGCACGAAATCCTCGCGGCTGTGTCCCCTCTCTATGCGGCGCAGCGTAGATTCGCATGCGGATTGCAGCCCCAGCTCCACCCACACTTCCAGGCCGCGCTCTTTGTAGGAGGCAAGGAGCGCGGCCTTTTCTTCGTCGATGCAGTCTGGTCTTGTCGCAACATTCAGACCGCGAAACGGCGCCAGCTCCAATCCGCTGTCGTAGATTTGCCGCAGAGCGCCGACCTCCGCGTTCGTGTTGGAGAAGGCTTGAAAAAAAAGGATGAATGCCTCCGCGTCGTACCGAGCGCGGAGAAACGACATGGCGCTCTCCACCTGGTTCTTCAGACTCTCCCGGCTCCCGAGGTACGGGGCTCGCGCGCCGTCCTCCGCGCAGTACGTGCACCCGCGGCTGGATCTCCCCCCCGCCCGATTGGGACAGGAAAAGCCGGCATCCACGGCCACGCGATAGACGGTGCAGCCGTGGCGCTCCCGCAGGTAGCGGGAATACGTAAGGTAGGGCGGCTCGCTCATTGAGTTTCCACGGCCATCGTAGCAGAACACCCGTGTTGACAACAAGAATGTCCCCTCCTACAGTGCTCGGGATGAGAAGTCTCTTTCGACCGCTCGCATTCCTCTTGATCGCTGCCGCCGCGGCGCTGACCGGGTGCGGCTTCCGTATCGAGCCGGTCGTCCAGCTGATCACGAACCGGGCGGAGATGGCCGCGTACGTGGATCGCTACAACGCCATCCAATCCGACGTCAAGGTGGAGATATCCTACCAGGACACGCCCTCCCAGGCGGTGCTGGACGGCACGCCGGGGGACGCCGTGGTCGGGCAATGGCTGGCCACCCCCGCCGTCATGGACCGGCTGGATGCGCTTGGGGACATCGTGAAGCCGGGGAAGGTGGATCCGGCCTGGTTCTACACGGGGCTCCTGGCCATGGGATCACGCGACAACCGGCCTTTCCTCGTCCCGATTTCCTTCACCCTTCCCGCCATCGTCTATATGCGCACCTCCGCGGATCTCCCGAACAAGATGTTCATGCCGCTGGATGACCTGCAGTCCATGAGCAAGGCCTTCAACAAGACGAGCAAAACCGGACTCCCCATTGCGATGGGTTTTTCGCCCCTGGGGGACTGGAACGCGGATTTCCTCACGACCTCGGCCCTGCTGTTCGGGGCCCGTTTTCGGCCCGGAAGGAATGACCTGCCGGCATACGACGACAACGGCCTGAGCAAGACCACGGATTTCGTCCGCATGTGGTTGAACCAGGTCAACGGAGGAGCGGCCGCGGATGCCGCCTTTTCCAGCCGCAATCGCGTGCAGCCATGGTACAAGCTGCTTTCCTCGGGAAAGACGCTGTTCGCGCTCGCCTCTTTCAGGGACTTTTTTGCCCTTCCAGTCGAGAAAAGGCATGACCTGGATTTCAGGTGGCTTTCCCAGGATAATATCATCCCGGTCATGGACGACGTGCTCTTCGGCGGGGTCCTGCGTTCGTCCCGCAACAAGGGAGAGGCGAGGGCATTCCTCCAATGGTTCTGCAGCCCAGCGGTCCAGCAGACGCTCCTGAACGTGAACCAATTGAAGAGAATCGGTGTTTTTGGCGTTACAGACGGGTTTTCCGCTCTGAAAACTATCAATGAGAGAGATCTTCCTCAAAAATACCCGATTTTGCTGGGGCACATTCCTCTGGACAGCATCCTCAGCTTTCCCGGCCTCCTGCCCGACAACTGGGTAAAGGTCCGCGACAGCGTTATTGTGCCCTGGATTGCCCAGACAGCCTCAGGACAGGAGACCCAACCGCTCGACAAAACGCTCGACGAGTGGCAAAAAGCCGAGAAGAAATGAGGCGCAAAGCCCAAACAAGCCCTGGTTTCTGAGATTTCAATTGACATCTCCCGGGTTCTATTCTATTCTCGTATCTATAAAATAATCCACTCGGGAGGTTGCCAATGGCGACAGTAGAATTGCGAAACATCACCAAGATCTATGAAGGCGGAGTGAAAGCCGTCGACAATGCAAACCTGACGATCAACGACAAGGAGTTCGTTGTTCTGGTGGGTCCGTCCGGCTGCGGCAAGACCACCACGCTCAGGATGGTCGCGGGGCTCGAGGAAATCTCGACAGGCGAGCTTTACATAGACGGAAAGCTCATGAATGACGTGGCGCCGAAGGACAGGGACATCGCAATGGTGTTCCAGAACTACGCCCTGTATCCCCACATGACCGTCTATGACAACATGGCTTTCGGATTGAAAATCCGCAAGTATCCCAAGGCGGAAATCAATGCGCGCGTGCACGAAGCCGCCCAGATCCTGGACATCGAGGAGCTGCTGGACAGGAAGCCCAAGGCGCTCTCCGGCGGACAGAGACAGCGCGTTGCGGTGGGACGCGCCATTGTGCGCAAGCCCAAGGTATTCCTCTTCGATGAGCCCCTTTCCAACCTGGACGCCAAGCTGAGGGTCCAGATGAGGGCCGAGCTCTCCGCGCTGCACCACAGGCTCCAGGCAACAATGATCTATGTCACCCATGACCAGATCGAAGCAATGACCATGGGGGACAGGATCGTGGTGCTCAAGGACGGGCTCATCCAGCAGATCGGCACGCCGCTGGGCCTGTACAATACGCCGGTGAACCGGTTCGTGGCCGGGTTCATCGGGTCCCCCCCAATGAACTTCATGAAGGTCAGCCTGAAGATGGAAAACGGCAAGCTGATCGCGGATGAAGGCTCCTTCAAAATGGAGCTCACCCCGCAGCAGTCGGAGACGCTGCGCAACTACGCGGGGAAGGACGCCATTTTCGGCGTGAGACCGGAAGATCTGCTCTATACGGAAGCAGCCGAAAGAGTGAACAACATTTCGACAAAGGTGGAGGTCATCGAGCCCCTCGGTTCAGAGATCCACCTCTGGGTCAGCACCAAGGCGAACCAGCTCGTCGCAAAGGTAGCCCCGCGCTTCACCTTCCACATCGGGGACACCGCCAACCTGCACCCCGACCTGAGCAAGATCCATTTCTTCGACCTGGAGACCGAGAAGTCGATTTTCTAGAATCACTGCCGCGAATAGAAAAGGCTGTCCCCTGACAGCCTTTTTTTTCCCCTGGACTGGAAGCGGACGGCGGATGAAGTCCGCCCCACGCGACCAGAGCGGTATTCCGCACGGGGCGCCTCCCGTACATCCCTGTACTCGGCGCCCCTCGGCATCCTTGCCTACGGCAGCCTTCCCTCGCTCCGCCTTACGTACATCTTCGTTACGGAGCGCGTCAATGACAGTTTCTGCTCCACGTCTTTCCGCTCATTCGTGAACCTGTCGAAGAACTGCCCTGTTGTGACCCCTCCCTCCAGCTGCCCTTTCCCGATCCCTCTGTCGTGGTAGGATTTCAAACGAAGCAGTCGGAAGTGGACGCGCTCGAGCCGGAATTGAATGCGCCTGAGACGCGCCAGGAGCCCGCCGATCTGCTGTCTTTCCCTGATGATCTCAGCCCGCTGGCCGATCCTGGCCCTTTTGTCCTCGTCTGCCCACTTTCTGAGGATGGCCTGACTTTTTGCCAGCTCGGCATGCCCCGCGTTCAGCTCCTTGACGAGGGCGGTGTAGAGTCTCGCATTTGCCTGGATCAACCGGAACGCGTTCTTTTCCAGCGCCTGCGCACGCTCGGAAGCTCCATTGCCCCCGAAACTTCGCCAGACCGGAGACGGCCACCGGCATGGTCCGGTACAGCTCGGCCGGCCGTTTTTCCACGACCGTTCCGGGGATTGCGTGCAGCTCCTTGCCCTGATCGTCGGTGACGACCACTTCTCCTTCGTCGCATGTGACAAGCACGTCACCGGTGGGCGGTGCGGTCACGTCGAACTGCGTGCCCCGCACGCCCATGACGGCGGAGTCCGTCTTCACCGACAAAGCCTGCGTGCCGGCGAGACGGGACGCCTTGAGGCTGATGCTCCCCCCTATGATGCCCAGAGTTGTCTGCTGCTTTCCCTCGATTGCCGCGATTTCAACTGAGAATTGCGTGTCCGCGCTGACCTTGATCGTCATCCGGGGCGATTGCGACGAGTTGACGTCCAATTCGGCCAGACCGTCTGAGCCGGTCCTCACGAGATCGAAATTCTGAAGATCCGCCCCTATCGCGAGGTTGTCCACTTCCGCGCCGTCGCGGATCATGGAGACGTCCCCTTCCAGGTACGTGACGCTTCCGAGCTTCCCCTCACAGAACGCCGTCCCTGCCAGAAGCAGGAGCCCGACCGAAAAGGCGCGCGCGATTCCCGCCCCGCCTAGAGAATGGCGAATATGACCCAACTGCCTGCCTCCCTGGCCCAGTAGTACCTCTGGTAGCCCGACCAGAACGGAATGCCGGCTGAGAGGTCCATCCTTGACTGTACGTTGAGCATGTAGACGTCTCCCGTCACCCCCTCCACCGGGCTCGCGCTGGGCTCGACGAAAATGCTGTCGAGGTCCACCACGTCGGACGCTGCGGCGTTCTTGAAATCCGCGGTGTCGAAATAGCCCTGAAGGGTCGTCTTCAACTCATCCCTCGTGACGCTCTGGCGCATCCGCAGAAAATGGACGCTCTGGCTCATGAAGGCGAGCGCTCCCTCCGCATCCTTCTTCAGAAGGGCGGACAGGCACGAGGTGAACGCGTGCGTGATGGAGCTGCTCGGGTCAGCCACCTCTGCGGCCGGCGGAGCCTCCTGCGCCATCGCCTGGGCTTTCTGCGGGGTCCAGGTGAGCGGAGGCGGCGTCGGGCCGTATCCGAAGAGATACCAATTTCCCGACACGCGGCGGATGAAGAACTGCTGCGTCATGTCCCAAAGGCTCACGTACTGCGAATAGTCGGCCACCGCGCTGATCGTGAGCGTATATGTCTCTCCCCACGCGGTCTGCATGGCCTGCGGAGCCCGGCTCACGACGATACTATCCAGGTTGTAGACCCGGGAAGGCTGCAGGTCCTTCAGCGGGGCGTCCTTGAAGAAGTCCGCCATGGCCGCCTGGGCGTCCGCGCGCGTCACCTCGGCAGGCAGCCGCGTGAGGTAGACCGAGCCGTCCAGGAACCCGGCGATTTCCGCCGGGTCCTTATCCATCAGCGCGCCGATGAACCGCAGGAAGAACGAACTGACCGCCCCCATGGGAATCCCGGCCGCGGCTGCCCCGATTTCCGTGGTCCGACCCTGCGCAAGCAGCTCGGCGGCGGAAGGAAGGGCCTGGTCGGTGATTGCAGCCGGATCGAGCGCGGGGTAGATCTCCTTGGCCATGGCCATGAACGAGCCGCCCACTTCCGGTTGTCCAATTGTCTCGTACTGCTTGCCCACCAGCCAGTAGGCCTCGGCCACGGCGCGGCGGTCCGTATCGGTGTAGTCTTTCCAGAACTGCGCCCAGAGAAGTCCCGCGGCGAAGGAGAGCAAGAGAACGGAGAGGACCATTGTTTTCCTCATGCGCAGCCTCCTCACACGACACACGCAAAATCCGCGGCGTACCGCGATGCGTTCTAGTTCATTCTACCAATTCGACTTTGAGTTGACAACTGATTTTTGCCCTGTTAGACTGCAACGGAGAATCTGCCGACAGGGAGGCTTCCAATGGCCCGTATCATGCGGCTTCCGGCAATCTTCGCTCTGTCGCTTTTGCTCGTGAACTGCCCCTCGGCGCCCAAGCCCCCGGAAAACACGGTTGCGGCGCCGACATTCAGCCCCGCCGAGGGTTCATACACCGGCACCCAGACCGTCACGATCGCCTCCTCCACGGAAGGCGCGCAGATTCGCTATACCACGGACTCGAGCCTGCCCACCTCGACCAGCGGCACCGTGTATGGGGAGCCCGTGCAGGTCTCCGCAACAACCACGATCCGTGCCATCGCGTACAAGACCGGCTGGAATGATTCCCCGGTCGCGAGCGCCACGTTCACGATCGGCGGCGCGGCGCAGACCACCGGTGTCCAGACCACGCAGGAGGCCGGCCCGGTCACGGACACGGAAATCACCGAAGCGCGGAACGCGCTCGCCCGGGCAAAAGAGGTCGACGCCGACTACTACGATCGTGAGAACTACGACACGGCGCGTCGCCTGCTGGATGAGGGGGTCGATCTGCGGACAACGGACCCGGCCTCCGCGCGGCAGAGACTCTCGGGCTCAAAAGAGAAAGCTGACCTCGCCTTCACCAATGCGGTCCAGCGCGCCGGAGAGGAAATGGCGGCCCGGATGGAAGCGGCCCGGCAGAAACTGCTCGTTCTCGAGGCCGACAAGTTCCTTCCGGAAGACTACACCACGGCCACGGCGGGGATCGATGAGGCGGCGGGCCTGTATCGGAACGGCGAGTATGCCGACGCGCGCGCCCGGGCGTACAAGGCGCTCAAAGACATGACGGACCTCCGCAACCGGCTGGAGGCACGGCTGGCGAACGTGCGCACGCTCAAGTACGATACCGAGCAGTTGATGAAGCAGGCGGAATCCGAGGAGCTTTATTCATGGGCGCCGGAACAGAAGGACAAGGTGACGGGCCTTTACCTGAAAGGGCTCGACGCATGGCACGCGTGGGACCTGGACAACGCGGAGGAAAACTTCGGCGCTGCGCGGGAAGCTGCCCGTGACACGCTGCGGATCGCCAGAGAAGCACGTGACGGCCGGCAGGCGGAGCTGAAGGCAAAAGCGGAGGCCGCCCAGGCGCAGGTCATGAAGTCCCTTCAGGATGCATCCCGGCTCACAGTCGTGACCGAGGACGGCACCATCATCAAGCCGCAGAACTGGACCGAGGAGGAGTTCCTCAAGGAAATCGACCAGATGATGAAGCAGGAAGAGCAGAACAGCGCTCCCGGCGGCCAGTCCATGCGCATCCCGACTGACGAGAGCACCGCCGTGATGGCGGAGGATTCAACGGTGAACCTCCTGCAGCAGGCGCGTGACCTGTGGGTGCAGGGCCTGAAGGAAAAAGCGGCGGGCAACTACGCCAAGGCTCTGGACTACTTCAACGAGGCGCAGCGCTATATCGACATTTACAAGTCATACGCGGTGAAGGGCGTGTACACGGTGCGCCTGATTCCGGAACGGCGCGACTGCCTCTGGCGGATCGCGGAGTACAAGGAGATCTACGGTGACCCGTACCACTGGCCCAGCATCTGGAGGCGAAACCGCAAGCTCATCCAGAACCCCGACCTGATCTACCCGGGCTGGCAGCTTGTGATTCCCCCTCAGTAGGGGAACTCCGGAAGGAGCCGCCGCGGGTCATCCCCGGGTCGCGGCCTCCGTGTAGAGCCTGATTTTCTCGATCAGCTCCTTCTTCCTCGCCTCGAGCCCGTCTTCCGTGGCCGCTTCCACAACGAGCCGCAGGAGGGGCTCGGTATTGGAGACCCTCAGGTTGAACCACCAGTCGGGAAAATCGATCCGGATTCCGTCGATGTCGGTGAGCTGTCCCTCGGAGTAGTCCGCTTTGACCTTTTGCACGATCGCGGCGCCATTGGGCACGGTGAAGTTGAGCTCGCCGGAGAAATAGTACTTGCGGATGTCCGCGATCAGGCGGGAGAAGGCGCGCCCGTCTCCGGCAAGGACCTCCAGGACGATCAGCGCGGCAATCAGCCCGGAGTCGCAGAAGTAGTTCTCGCGGAAATAGTAGTGCCCCGCCAGCTCTCCCCCGACGATCCCCTGGGTGTCGCGGAGAAGCTTCTTGGCAAACGAATGTCCCACTTTGCAGATCCGTGGGATCGGCGCCGCCCGCGCGGAGGAACTCCACGACGCTGCGGGACGAGCGCACGTCGTAGGTGACCACGCGGCTGCCGCCCGCCAGCCTGTCGGGGTGGCGCGTGAAGTAGTACGTGCCGAGGAGACCGATGATGAGATCGGGGGAGATGAACCGCCCCGTCTCGTCGACGAACATCACGCGGTCGGCGTCCCCGTCGAAGCAGATCCCGAGGCCTGCCTTCTCCCGCACGACGCGGCGCTTGAGATCCGCGAGGTTTTCCTCCACGAGGGGATTGGGCGCGTGGTGGGGAAACCTTCCGTCCGGCTCCTCGTACATGAGAGTGAAGCCGCCGCCCGTGCCCTCCAGCGCATCTCTCAGATACACTCCCGCCATGCCGTTGGAGCAGTCGATGACAACGCCGAGCGGTGAGAGATCCGAGCGGAATCGCGCCAGGTGCGCGACATAGTCCGCGCGGATGTCGAGCGCCGCGCACACTCCCCGGCACGTCCGCCGGCCGCGGCAGGGGACCCCGGCTCGACATTCTCCTCGAGCTCGCGCCAGGCCCGTGTCGTAGCCGACGGGAACGGCCTCGCGCCGGGAGACCTTCAGGCCGTTGTACTCGGGAGGGTTGTGGGACGCGGTGATCATGACGCTCCCCTCCATCCCGTAGAACGCGGTGGCAAAGTAGACCGCCGGCGTGTCGCACAGCCCGATGTCGGAGACGTCGCAGCCGGACTCGGTGATGCCCCGGGTGAGCGCGCGCGAAAACTTCCTCCGAGGAGAGGCGCACGTCTCTGCCCACGGCGATCTGCCGCGCTCCCAGCAGCGCGGGCAGGTGCCGGCCGATGGCATGCGCCGTCGCGCTGTCCCACTCCTTGCCGTAAATGCCCCGGATGTCGTACGATTTGAAGATACCCATCCGGGAGAATGTAATACTACCAGGCACCGCCCGCAATCCTGGGTGTGCGAAGGGCGAGCGCGCGGAACGTTGCTGTACAGCGCGTTTGTTTTCTATTACCATCGATTTCATGGGACTCCTTGCGTTCACGATCAAGCCCAACATTCCCGCGAAGCTCAAGCCCCTGGAGGAGCTGGCGCACAACCTGTGGATCAGCTGGAACTTCGAGGCGATCATGCTCTTCATGCGGCTGGACTACGACGCGTGGCTTGCCTCGCGGCAGAGCCCGGTGCGCATGCTGGGCCTTGTGTCCCAGGAGAAGCTCGAGCTGGCGGCCGCGGACGACTCCTTCCTCGCGGCGCTGGACGCCGTGTGGGCCAAGTTCACGCGCTACCTCGGGGCGGAGCGCTGGTACAAGGGGGCAGCGGAAGACGCCATCGCCTACTTCT
Organism: uncultured Spirochaetota bacterium; assembly: GCA_963820435.1. Lineage (GTDB taxonomy): Bacteria > Spirochaetota > Spirochaetia > SZUA-6 > Fen-1364 > Fen-1364. Next base: position 108,243 of record CAWGAC010000011.1, read on the forward strand.
CCATGGAGTACGGGCTGGACGTGGCGCTGCCGGTGTACTCCGGCGGCCTGGGCATGCTCTCCGGCGACCACATGAAGACCTCCTCCGACCTCGGGCTGCCCCTGGTCGGGGTGGGGCTGCTCTACCGCCAGGGGTATTTCCAGCAGTACCTCAACATGGACGGTTTCCAGCAGGAGTCCTATCCCGAGAACGACTGGTACAACATGCCCGTCACCCTGTGCCGCGACGCAAAGGGAGCGCCGATCTCCGTGCAGGTGGAGCTGGGACCTGCAGTTGCCACGGCATGGATCTGGAAGGTAAGCGGTCGGCAAGAACCTGCTCTACCTGCTGGACACGAACATCGAGGCCAATCCCCAGCCGCTGCGTCTCGTCACCGCGTCTCTGTACGGCGGGGACCGCGAAACGCGCATCCAGCAGGAGATCCTGCTCGGTATCGGCGGCATCCGGGCCCTGGCCGCGCTCGGGATCAAAGCAGTCTGCATGCACATGAACGAGGGCCACTCCGCGTTCCTCGGCATCGAAAGAATCCGCCAGCTCATGCGGAACGAGCAAGCTCTCCTTCGCGGAGGCGTGGCAGTCCGTCTGGTCCACCAACGTCTTCACGACCCATACTCCCGTACCCGCGGGCAACGAGCGCTTCTCCTCCGACCTCATGGAGAAGTACTTCGGCGAGCATCGCGCGCGAGCTTGGTCTCTCCTGGAAGGAGTTCCTCGGCCTTGGCAGGGAGGACCCGAACAACGATGGGGAGGAGTTCTGCCTCACCGTTCTGGCGCTGCGCCTCTCCGCGTACAACAACGGGGTGAGCCGGCTGCACGGCGAGGTCTCGCGCCAGATGTGGCACAGGATCTGGCCGTCACTGCCGCTGGAAGAGATCCCCATTGCCCACATCACCAACGGAGTGCATCCGCGCTCGTGGATCACCCACGACATGATCGACCTTCTGGATCGCTACTTCGGCCCGGAGTTCCACGACACGCCCACCAACCTGGAGATCTGGGACAGGATCGACCGGGTCTCCGACGAGGAGCTGTGGCGCACGCACGAGCGGCGCCGCGAAAGGATGGTCGCCTTTGCCCGCATGCGCCTGCAGCAGCAGCTCGAGCGCAGGGGCGTCACGAACTCGGAGCTCTCCCGGAGCGCCAATGCGCTCTCCCCGTACGCCCTCACCATCAGCTTTGCCCGGCGATTCGCCGCGTACAAGCGGGCGGACCTCCTGCTCTCCGATCCGGACCGGCTCATCAAGCTGCTGACCAACAACGAGCGGCCCATCCAGATGATCTTCGCGGGCAAGGCGCACCCGCACGACCTGGCGGGCAAGGAGATCATCAAGAAGATCGTGCACTTCACGAGCGATCCCCGGGTGGCCAGCAGAATCGTCTTCCTCGAGGACTACGACATGACCATGTCCCGCTACCTCGTGTCGGGCAGCGACCTGTGGCTGAACACGCCCCGACGGCCACTGGAGGCAAGCGGCACCAGCGGCATGAAGGCGGCGATGAACGGCACGCTCAACCTCTCCATCCTGGACGGGTGGTGGGACGAGGCGTATTCGACGCACATCGGCTGGGCCGTCGGGCAGGGGGGAGGAGTACGAGGACCACGCCCTGCAGGACGAGGTGGAGGGCGAGGCGCTGTACGACCTGCTGGAGCGGGAGATCATTCCTCAGTTCTACACCCGGGGCATGGACGGCCTGCCGCGCGACTGGATCCGGAAGATGAAGGAGTCGATGCGGGAGGTGGGCAAGCGGTTCAGCAGCCACCGGATGCTTCTGGAATACGCGGAGAGCTTCTACATCCCCGCGCTGGCCAATGCGCGCAAATTCGCGCAGAAGGGCTTCGCGCTCTCCCGGGAAGTCGCCGCCTACCTCGAAAAGCTGAGAAAGGCCTGGGGTTCACTCCGCATCGAAGAGCTCAGCTCGACCTCCGAATTCCATCCTGACGATCGGAGAGAAAATCTCCGTGGACGCGCGCATATTCCTGGCCGGGCTTTCCCCGGAGGAGCTCGGCGTGGAGCTGTACTACGGCGCTCTTTCCTCGCAGGGAGAGATCGAGGAGCCGCGGCGGCTGGAGATGAGCCCCTGCGGCACCGACGGAGACAGCGCGAAGTACTGCGCCGAAGTGGTGTGCGACCGCACCGGGCGCCAGGGCTTCACGCTGCGCATCCTGCCGAAGCAGAGGGCGCTTGTGCATCCCTTCCTGCCCGGCCTGGTGAAGTGGAGCTGACCGGAGCTTCGACGGTTCTACAATCCCAGCACGTGGTGGGACAGCGCGAATGCCTCACCGGCAACCAGGAGAACGATCAGGATCAGGGCGGGCAGGAAGTTCGCCGTCTTCAGTTTCGCGAGCCCCAGCAGGTTGATCCCGATCATCATGACAAGCGCCCCGCCCACGCCGGTCAGCTCCTTGAGGAGCGGCTCGCTCACCAGCGGCTTCAGCCAGCCGGCCGCGAGCGTGAGTATGCCCTGGTAGACGAGGACGGAGAGGGCGGAAAACGCCACCCCGATTCCCATGGCCGCCGTGAAGACGATCGACATGAACCCGTCCATCACGGATTTCGTGAGGATCAGGTCATAGTTGCCCTCGGCGCCCGCCTTGAACGAACCGATGAGCGCCATGGCCCCGACGCAGAACAGAACCGATGCGTTGAGGAACCCGAACGCGAAGTCCTTTCCCTCGTCCTTCTTCGCAAAGGTCCTCTTGAGGGTATTCCCCAGGGAAAGGATCCCTTCCTCGATCCGCCACCAGGTTCCCAGGATTCCGCCGATGATGAGCGACAACGCCAGGAACACGATCTTCGAGCTGTTCAATGCCATCTGGATGCCAATGATCAGAGACGTGGCCCCCGCGCCGATGTACACGATGGACTTGAATGAATCCCTGATCTTCGCGTGCAGAAGCAGCCCGACCAGGGACCCGACGATGACCGCGAGCGCGTTGACCACTGTTGCTATCATGCGTGTGCAATCTATCGGTTTTCCCGATGCGTGGGAAGACGACGCGTCCCCACGGACAGCCATCGCGCAAAAGAGAGAATCGTTTGATCAACCGAAGCTGATCTTGCGCGGCCCGGGCAAAACTCCTAATCTCTCACCTGCAATGAGAGCACCGAATCCGCGGAGTACCGCGATGCGGCCGTTGATCCTGTCACTTTTCCTTTTCCTCGCGATCCTCACGCGGACCTCCGCGGATGACTTCGATCCGACCCGTTTTATCGGGTTGGACATACCCGCCGCGGTGGCTGCCCTCGGGCTGCCTCAGGAGATGTTCACGTACAGGGGCGTGGAGGAAAAGCAGGACAATGTCGTGTTCTATTATCCTGACTTCCTCTACCTGTTCTGGTACAAGAACAGGGTATGGCAGGTGAGGTGCGACCATCGTTTCTCCTCCACCGTTTTCGGGCTTGCCCTCGGGGCGAGCCGCGAGCAGGTGGAGCGAACCTCCCTCCGCCCCCTTACGCCCAACGGCGATTCGCTGTACTTCGACCTGAGCGACGGGAGCTTTCCGCTCCGCGTGCGGCTGGTGTTCACCGCGAGCGTCCTCTCCGATCTGTACGTCTACAGGAGCGATTTTTGAAAGACCGCACCGCCATCTGCCTCTGTCTGGCAGCGAAAACGATTGAAGCGGACCTCCGGATCGCGGAGGAGCATCGCGGGAGATACGACCTCCTGGAACTGCGGGTGGATCGCCTCAACGCAGCGGAGGCGGGGCTGGCCGGGCGGCTGCCGGGTCTTGTCGAGTGTCCCGTGATTCTTACGCTGCGGCGCACCCGTGAAGGCGGGGAGTTTGCCGGAGACGAGCGCGATCGGCGCGCTCTGCTGGGAAAGCTGGCGGACGCGGCATTTGCCTATATCGATCTCGAGGAGGATCTCGATGCGCCGGAGCTCGAAGGCCGAGTGACCGGCAGGGGCGGGCGGATCATCAGGTCTCTGCATGACTTTACCGGAGTGCCTGCCGGTCTTGCGCGCCGGGTGGCGGGGCTGGCGCATCGCCCGGGAGAGATCCCGAAGGCCGCCCTCCTGCCGAAAAGCGCGTCGGACCTTGCGCGTCTTCTCGCCGCATTCGAGAGCCTCAAAGGCGTGGAGAAGATTCTCCTCGGCATGGGAGAAATCGGCTTCCCCACAAGGGTGCTCGCGCCCAAGCTCGGCTCATTCCTGTGCTACGCCTCTGCTCCCCACGCGCAAGCCGCGCCGGGGCACGTCGATCCGTTGACCCTCGAAAGCACGTACAATTTCCGCGCCATCACACCGGGCACGCGCGTCTATGGGGTCATCGGCAGTCCGGTCATGCATTCCCTGTCTCCTCTTATTCACAATCGAGGCTTTGCGGCTCTCGGGATCGATGCCGTGTATCTCCCCTTTCTCGTGGACGATCTGGACGGCTTCTGGGAGGTCGCGGATTCACTCGAGATCCGGGGGCTGTCCGTGACCGTTCCGCACAAACAGGCCGTGATCCCCCGGCTTGCAGGCCGTGATCCCCTGGTGGAAGCAACGGGCGCGTGCAACACGATGACGCGCGCGCAGGGCAGGGGTCCCTGGCAGGGCACAAACACCGACGTGGACGGGTTTCTCGCGCCGCTTCGCGCCGCGTGGGGAGGTGCCATACCGCGGGGCATTTCAGCCACGGTGATCGGCGCAGGGGGCGCGGCCCGCGCGGTCGTGCGCGCGCTGAAGTCATGCGGTGCGCGCGTCCTGGTGCTCAATCGGACAACGGCGCGCGGAGAGGAGCTTGCTGCGGCGTTTTCAGTTTCGCACGCCGGGCTGGATGCCGACGGTTTTCAACAGGCAAAAAGTTTTTCCGATCTCATCGTGCAAACCACGAGCGCGGGGATGACGCCGGACATCCTGGGCGATCCCGCGCCCGGCCTCCGGTTCAGCGGGAAAGAGATCGTCTACGAGCTCCTCTATGCACCGCCGACAACTGCGTTCCTTCAGCGCGCGCTGGACGCGGGGTGTCGGGTCGTGCGCGGCCGCCAGATGCTGATAGGCCAGGCGATGGAGCAGTTCCGCCTGTTTACGGGGTCGGCCTACCCGGCGCATCTGAAGGTGGAGCTCGAGGCCGGCATGGATTGAGAATACATTCACGATATGCGTCTTGACTCTTTTTTCATTCCCCGTATTAATATGCAACCATTAATTCCGGAGAGAGGAAGCAAATGCCGCACAAGAAACTGTTCATTCCCGGACCTACCGAAGTGCATCCCGAAATACTCAAGGCGATGTCCACCCCCATGATCGGTCACAGGAGCGCGGACTACTCGGACCTCCAGAAGCGCGTCACGGAAAAGGTCCAGAAGCTCGCCTTCACCGCCAACCCTGTCCTGATCTCGGCCTCCTCGGGCAGCGGGCTCATGGAAGGCGCCATCCGCTGCTGCACGGCCAGGCGGGCCATCGTGTTCTCGGTGGGCACGTTCGGCAACAGGTGGTTCGAGATTGCGCAGGGCAACGGTGTCCCCGCGGACAAGCACGAGGTGGAGTGGGGCAACGGTCTTACTCCCGACATGATCGATCAGTACCTGTCCACCGGCAAATACGATTGCGCCACGCTGACGCACAGCGAGACCTCCACGGGCGTCATGAACCATCTCACCGAGCTGGCCCCTGTGTTCCGTAAGTACCCCGATGTGGTCTGGTGCATCGACGCGGTCTCCTCGTTCGGCGGCGTCAAGGTGGAGACCGACGCGCTGGGAGTCGACATCATGGTGACATCCAGTCAGAAATGCCTGGCACTCCCTCCGGGTCTCAGCCTGGCCACGCTCTCCCCCAAGGCGGAGAAGCGCATGCAATCCGTGAAGAACCGCGGCTACTATTTCGATTTGTTGCAGCTTCTGCAGTTCATCCGGGAAAAGAACTTCCAATACCCGTCCACGATGAGCATTTCCCATCTCTTTGCGCTCGACGTACAGATGGATAGGATTTTGAAGGAAGGAATCGACGCTCGATTCGCACGTCACGACAAGATGGCGAAGAGGGTGCAGGATTGGGCAAAGAAGCACTTCGCGCTGTACCCGGAGGAGAAATTCGCCTCGAAGACCGTGACGTGCATCAAGAACACGCGCGGCATCTCAGTGGCGGACCTGAACAAGGAGCTGGGCAAGCGCAACCTCGCGCTCTCGAACGGCTACGGCAAGCTCAAGGAGCAGACATTCCGAATCGCGCACATGGGTGACCTGCAGATGAGCGACATCGACGAGCTGCTGGGGGCCATTGAGGACATCCTGAAGCTGAAATAGGACTGGACTACCAGTCTCAGGGGACGCGCGTACGCGTCTTACGGACTGGAATACAGTCTCAAGGGACGCGCGTACGCGCCCGGGCGGGAAAAAAACTTGCGTGCTCTGCGATGCCCGACTATACTTGAGGCCATGGGGGAGCTGAAATCCTGCCTTTTCTGCGGGAAAAGCGTGGACACGACCTACCAGTACTGTCCTCATTGCGGCTACGAGTTCGGGCAGGGTGACGATCTTGTCGGTCTCATCGAGGAAACAACCGGCGAGCTGATTGCGACCGGGGAGGTGGACTACCTCGTGCGGCTCCGCACGCTTCAGGAGCTTCTCTCCGACATGGAGAGAGAGCTCGATCTCATCATCAGGACCTCTTCAAAAGATCCTTGATCACGCTTCGATCATCCAGCAAGTGAGCTGAGGCTCCGGTTGTAGTGCAGCCGGTAGATGATCCGGGCGAAGAGGTTTGCCACATCTGCGCTGAGATACCATTCCCTGCCCAGAAGCGAATCGTCGTGGAACACCGCGTTGGTGCCGATGACGCGGCTGAAGAGGCCCTCATCGTGTGCCTTCTGGAACACCTCGACGGTTTCAGGCGTGGTGAAAAACGGCAGACTGACGGCGCAGATGTTCTCGCGCGCCCCCGCCTCCTTCAACACGCGCATGGCCTTGATCAGCGTCCCTCCCGTGCCCAGCATGTCGTCGCAGAGAAACACCGTCTTCCCTGAGACCGAGCCCAGGAGCTTCATGTCCGTGATGTTGCCCCGGTCCGCGCTCTGTGCCACGCGGGAATAGTCACGCTCCTTGTACAGCATGCCCAGTGATTTTCCGAGGATGGATGCGTAGAACTTGCTCCTGTCCACGGCCCCCGTGTCAGGGGCAACCACGACGAGATCCTCGTCCTTCAGATCGGTGACGGTGGAGAGCATCTTCAGTATCTGGTATGCCCCGTGAAGGTTCTCAAGGCGGAGGTGGTTGAAGCTGTTCTCGATCTCCTTGGAATGGATGTCCAGGGTGATGATGCGCGTGACTCCGAATGATTCGAGAATCTGTCCCAGCCGAGCCGCGGAGAGGCTCTCCCGTCCCTTCTTCTTGTGCTGGCGTGAATACGGAAAAGTCGGCAGCACCACCGTCACCTGGAGGGCGCCCGCCTGGAGGGCAGCGTCGACGGTCACCAGCAGGCAGAAGATGTGATCGTTCACGGAGAGAGTCTGGGGGGAGTCGCCGTTCTGGAACTGGAGCGGGTACCGGTTTGCCACATCCTGCACGACATAGATCTCAGTGTTCCGCACGGAGGTGAGGATCTCCGTCTTGACCTCTCCATTGGGGAACCGGGTGTACTTGGCCGGTACGAGGAAAGTGCGCGAGCGGTGCTTATCCACCGGCTCGTCCAGGTCCCCCGAGGAGGGCTGGATGTCCGTGGCGAGGTTGATCTGTCGGATCACCTCGGCCCGGGGGAGCTTGTAGAGCCGGCTCAGCTTCGCCACACGATCGTGGAGCTTCTCCGATGCCATGGCCTCGAGCTGGGCGTATATTTTCTGCGCGAAGATCATTCCCCCGGGGCAGGGGAGAATTCCTATCTCGGACTGGCTTGCATCAGGCATGGGCGGCCGCGAAAAACGAAATAGTGCGTGCGAGGCCCTCCTCCAGGCTGAAGGAGGGTTTCCAGCCGAGCACACGGGCGGCCTTTGCGATGTCGAGACAGCTTCTCCGAAGGTCCCCCGGCCTCGGGCTGGCCCGCGTGTACTTGAGCTCCTTCCCCATGATCCTGCAGATTGCGGCCAGGAGCTCCCGTGTTCTGACCATGCGGCCGGTTGCGATATTGACCGGCTCTCCCGCCGCCTTGTCGAGCGCCAGGAGGCTTGCGCGGGCAACGTCCTCCACGTAGACATAGTCCCGGGCCATTCCGTCCGGCTCGTCGGGATAAGCGTTGATCGTCGGGATCTCGCCGCTCAGGAGCCGGTTGATGAATATCGCCACGACGCCCGCCTCGCCGTGCGGGTTCTGTCGAGGTCCGAACACGTTTGAGTAACGCAGCGCCGTCCACTCCAAACCGTGCTGCACGGCATAGTAGCGCAGGTAGTGCTCGCCCAGCAGCTTGTGGATTGCATACGGGGACAGGGGAGCGGGGGGGTGGTCTTCGGGGATGTTCTCTTCATCCGTTTCTCCGTAGATCGCGCCGCCGGAGGAGATGAAAATGAACTTCTTCACTCCCGTCTTCCAACTGGCCTCCAGTACGTTCAACAGGCCCAGGGAGTTTGTTTTTGCGTCGCAGAGGGGGTCGCGCACGGAGACCACCACGCTCATCTGCGCCGCGTGATGGTTCACCACGTCGGGCTTTTCGATCTGGAAGACCTTCTCGATCTGCGGGGAGCCGATATCCATGAGGTAGAAAGACGCTTCTTTCGGAAGATTCGCAATCGAGCCCGTGCTCAGGTCATCCACGATCGCCACCTTGTGACCGGCCGCCAGGTAGGCGTTCGCCACGTGCGATCCGATGAATCCCGAGCCGCCCGTCACCAGTATTTTCATGGCCAGACTGTAGCATCGGCTCCCGGAGGGGGTCAAGGAGCGCGCGAATGAATGGGCGCCGTTTTCTTCGAAACTTTGAGTTCAGGAGTGCCGATTATTATACAGAGCAGGAAAAGAAGAGGGACGGGCCTTGAGGAAACCACTACTCCTCCTTTGTATCTCACTGGCGGCGGCTGCCGCTTTTGGCCAGGTGACCTTCTCCGGTCTGGACCTGTCCACGGGGGACAGGCTTCTTTTCGCTGCCACGACTCAAGCCCCTGATATCGGGTCCTTCGACACGCTTTTTCTTGCGGACGTCGGCACGAAACGCATGCGACAGCTCACCTTCTTTCCCGAGGACATCCAGCTCCTGCAGGATAAGGAGGCGCTGCAGATCCAGAACCGATTCGGCGTCTTCCGCTCCGCGCAGGGGTTCGGCAACATCGCCCCCCTTTCCATGTTTCCCTCGTTTGTCGCGGGAAGCCAGATCCAGGGCGGCAAGATCTCCCCCATGCGGACCTCGCCGGACGGCAAGTATCTGCTTTTCCTCCGCGCGCGCTCCCCGGCCCGGGGCGATCTTACCCTTCTGAACCTCGGGACCGGCATCGAGACGGTGATCTCGGAGAAGGTCGAGCTTTCTCTCCAGGAGCTGCCGGCGGTCTGGTCACCGGATTCCCGGTTCATCGTGTACGCAAAGGCCTCGAGCCTCTATTATTATTCGCTTGCGCAGCTCCAGGAAAATCGCGTGATCGCGGAAGCTCTTCGAAAAATGGGTGACGGCACAATAGCGAACATTCGATGGTCCCGGGATCGCAGCCTCTACTACATCGCGGGGGTCATCGTCTACGAGATCAATCCCAGCGAGCTTTTCACCCGGGCCCTGTACGCCGGCTTCCTCAAGATCGGAAAAGTCAACGCGAAGATCCCGTTCGAATTCGATCCCAATTTCGATTCGTTCTGGGTCTCTCCGGATGGGAAAAATCTCCTCCTCAACAAGGGAGGGAGAAACATTTTCCTCTACTACCTGACCCTGGGAGACTTCCACGCCTCGGGAAGCCCGCTCGCGCTCCCCTACATCTCCCTGCCCCGCGACACCACGGTGCGCAAGGTGATATGGTCCACCGACAATATCGTCACGATGCTCTGCGAGACGCGCGACGCGGGCGCACGCGGCACTGCGATCTACAGGCTCCTCCAGGACGCGAAGGGCCTGTACGGGACTTTCGAGCAGACCAAAGACCAGGGGGTGCGCGACATCGTGCTCTCTCCCGACGGAAGCCTGGCTGCGCTCATGGGCGCCGACGGGGTGTCCTGGAAAGACTACGCAAGCTGGCAGGACAGGGGAAAGATGGCGCACCCGAGCCCCCTGCACGTGTTGTGGCTGGGGGACGCCGAGCTGCTCGTTGCCGGCACGGCATATGTAGAGCGCTATGCTCTTGGCACCGGCAAGACGACCCTCGTGGCTGTATCCCAGCCCGGCGAGTTCGGCTACGCCAAAGAAACGACGGACAGTGGAGCGCCCGGCAGCGCTCCCGCAAGAGTCCTGACGAAGCTCAGGGACAGGGTTCTCTTCTTCGACGAGGCGGCCGGTGGTTGGAAAAACGCCGACACATACTCCGTTCGGGAAAAAAGCCTGGTCTCCAACAATTACCGTGTCTACCTGGAGGGCTCCGTACGGGGCAGCTACGCGAGCCTGGTCATGGTGAGGGACGCCAGGGGTTTCGGCACGACCCCGCTGTTCCCGCCGGAGAGCAGCGTTTACGAAGCGTTTCCCCGGACGGGTGAGCCGGTGGATTTCAAGAACTTCACCCACGGCGCGCAGCTTCGACGCCGCGAGGTGAGCCTTGTGTTCAATGCCATCGACTCCGCCGAAGGGCTCATGCCCATACTCAATACCCTTTCCGCGTATAAGCTCCGCGCCACCTTCTTCGTGAACGGGGAGTTCATCCGCCGCTATCCTGACATGGTCAGGGAGATCGCCGATTCGGGGCATGAGGTCGGGTCTCTCTTCTATGCGTATTTCAACATGACCGATTCCCGGTTCGCTGTGGATCGCGCCTTCGTCAAGGGCGGGCTCGCCCGCAATGAGGACGACTACTACGCCGCCACGGGGCGTGAACTTTCCCTTTTATGGCACGCGCCGTATTACATTGTAAACTCGGAGATAATCGCCGGGGGCGCGGAGATGAACTATACCTACGTCGGACGCGACGTGGATTCCTACGACCTGGTGGCCGCTTCCGAGTCCCTTGACGGGCGGGGCTTCTATCTGCCGTCGGCGGACATCGTCGAGCACATCGTTGCGGAGAAAAAGCCCGGATCCATCATCCCGCTGCGGGTGGGGGTGGGCGATGCCAGGCGTGACGACTACCTGTTCCAGAAGCTGGATCTGCTTATCAATGAGCTTGCCCGGCGGGGGTACGAGATCGTTCCGGTCTCCTCGCTGATCGAGCATGCCCGGTGACGGGGCGGAAGGAAAGGGGTACGAGGGTGAACGCGAACGATCCGGTGAATGCCTACAAAGAGATCCAGATCAAAACGGCCAACCAGATACGCCTCATCGTGATGCTCTATGACGGTGCCATCAGGCATATCAACCTGGCGCTCGACGCTTTCGCCGAGGGACACAAGCGCTACGACACGATCAACAACCACGTCATCGCGGCTCAGGACATCCTCTCCGAGCTCATGTCCGCCCTGGATTTCGAGAAGGGGGGCGTTCTTGCCAAGAACCTTTTCAGCCTGTACTCGTTCATGACGCGCCGGCTGCTCGAGGGGAATCTGCAGAAGGACACGGCGCCCCTGGCGGAAGTGAAAAAGCTCCTTGGCGAGCTGCGCGACGCGTGGGACGAGATCTCCACGCGCAAGGGCCTGGAGGAAAATATCAGCCCGACAACGGGTGTCAACATCGCTGGCTGAAGCTGCACGGTACTCCGTGCATTTAATCCGCACGGAGTACGCGAGTACGCGTTCCGCGCGAACGCGGTACCGTGCATGGGGAGGGAATCTTGCAATGAATGAGACTTCACAGAAGATCGCGATTCTGAAGCGCCTGCGGGAAATGCTGCTGCGCCAGAGGGAGAAGTTCCAGGCATACCTTTCGCTCCTGGAGCACGAGGAAACCTCCATCCGCAACGGCGAGCCTGAAAAGCTCCTTGTCCAGGCGGAGATGGAGCAGGCCATCATCGCGGAGATCTTTACATTGAAGAAAGTAATCGAGCCGTTGGAGACCCTCTACCAGGCCGCTTACCCCCGGACCGAGTCCACCGTACCGCGGCTGAAGTCGACACTCGACGCCATGGCGCAGCAGGTAATCGCCCACAATGCGTCCAACCGCCGGCTGCTGAAGGCCCGCATGAATGATCTGCGCCAGGAAATCAGCTCCCTTCGCTCCTGGCCCAAGACCGCATCACCGTTTGCGGAGGTCGTCCCCAGTCTCGTCGATATCACCACATGAGCCACGAGCTGTACCTCATTGATGGCTACAGCGTCATCTACCGGGGATATTTCGCGTTTCTGAAAAAGCCCCTGCTCAATCCCCAGGGAAGGAACAGCTCGTCGGTGTTCGTTTTTTTTCGCACGCTCTTTCAGCTCCTGCGGGACAGGTCTCCCGGATACCTTGCCGTTGCCATGGACTCACGGGTCCCCACTTTTCGCCACGAGCGCTACGCGGAGTATAAAGCCACACGGGAGAAAGCGCCCAGTGATCTGCACGCCCAGGTGCCGGTGATCGAGGAGATCCTCGCCGCCCTGGGAATTCCCTGCGTCCGCGCGGACCGCTATGAGGCGGATGACGTCATGGCGACCCTCGCGGAGGCATGCAGAGCAACGAGGCGTCCCTGCTGGATCCTTTCGGGGGACAAGGACATTCTGCAGCTCATAGGAGGAAACGTGCGCCTGCTTGCGCAGGAGCGCGGGACGACGGATCTCGAGGAATACTCCCGGGAAAAAGTTTTCGAGGCCAGGGGGGTGTACCCCGAACAGATCGTGGACTTTCTCGCGCTGACCGGGGACTCCTCCGACAACGTCCCCGGGGTCGCCGGAATCGGGGAAAAGACCGCGCAGAAGCTTCTTGGCCAGTTCGGAAGCCTGGACAGCATCTACGCGAAGCTGGACGAGGTTGCCCCTGTTTCGCTGCGCAACAAGCTGCAGGCGGGCAGGGACGCCGCGTTCCTTTCCCGCGAGCTGGTCACTTTGAAGCGCGACGTGCCCGGGTATGCCCTCCATGGATGAGCTGCGGATTCCCGTGCTCAGAACCGAAGCGGCGATTCCTCTTTTCGAGAGAGAAGGAATGAAGACCCTCGTATCCGAGCTGGGGGGCAAAGCGCGCGCGGCATCGCCCCCCGTGGAGGAAGCCCCCCCTTCAGCGCCGCAGGGCGCCCTTGCGGAGGGCGCCCCCGCCCAGGCCGCTCCCCCGCAAACGATCGTGCTGAAGAGCACCGCGCCGGGCACCTACACGACGGTCACCGATCTCAACGAGCTGGACGCATGGCTCGACAGGGCGCGGGCAGCCGGGCTGTACGCTTTCGACGTGCAGACCGACGGCACCGACGAGATGAGCGCCCCGCGATTGGGGCTGTCTCTCTCAGTGGAAGAGGGCAAGGCCTGCTATGTGCCCCTGCGGGCAGCCGGGGTGACGTGTCTGCACGAGGAGACGGTCAAGCAGCGTTTCGCGAAGCTCGTGGAGGATCCGAAGCTGCGTCTTGTCGGCCAGAACGTCAAGTACGACTACAAGGTGATGCGCCGATGGGGCGTGAAGCCGGCCCACGTGCACTTCGACACCACGATTGCCGCATGGATGCTGGAAAGCGACGAGGGAGCATACGGGCTGGACCGCATGGCCGAGCAGCGCCTGGGATTTCGCATCAGGCCGTACGCGGAGCTGGTCGGCAAAGGCCAGACGCTCGCGGACCGGCCCATCCAGCAGGTGACGGACTACGCGGGAGAGGACGTGGACCTCACGCTGCGGATGTACCACCTCCTTGCGAAGGATCTGGAGAACGAGGGACTCGCGGCGATCTTCCGGGACGTCGAGATGCCCCTTCTCGAGGTCCTTGCCGAGATGGAGCTTGCCGGAATCCGCATCCTTTCCCCCGAGCTGGCCGCGTACAGCCGGGAAATGGAAACGCGCCTCGGGCAGATCGAGGCGGAGATATACGAGCTGTGCGGCAGGAAGTTCAACATCAACTCCACGCGCCAGCTCCAGGAAATCCTTTTCACCTGGCGCAAGCTCACTCCCATCAAGAAGACGAAAACCGGCTATTCGACGGACGTGGACGTGCTGGAGATTCTTGCCGCCCAGGACCCCGTGCCCGAAAAGATCCTCGCGCACAGAAAACTCACCAAGCTGAAATCCACGTACGTCGATGCTCTGCCGCTGCTCGTCAACGAGCAGACGGGGAGGCTGCACACCCACTACGTGCAGACGGGCGCGGCAACGGGCCGGCTTGCCAGCAAGGATCCGAACCTCCAGAACATCCCGATCCGCGAGGAGGAGGGCAGGCGCATCAGGACGGCGTTCGTGCCCGCGCCCGGCATGCGTTTCATAAGCGCCGATTATGCGCAGATCGAGCTCGCCATCCTGGCTTACCTTTCCAAGGACCCCATCCTCATCGAGGCGTTCAAAGAGGGGAAGGACATTCACCGACAGACGGCATCACTGATATTCGGCGTGACGGAGGACCAGGTCACCGCCGACATGCGCAGAGTCGGCAAGACGATCAATTTCGGTGTCGTCTACGGGATGTCCGCCTTCGGGCTCGCGCATGGGCTCAGGATTCCGCGGGCGGACGCGGATCGATTCATCAAGACCTACTTCCAGCGCTACCAGGGCGTCGACAGCTTCCTGAAGGAAACGATCCGCGGTGCGGAGAAGACGGGGTACGTGCACACGCTGTTCGGCAGGCGCAGAAGGATTTCCACAATCAACAGCCGGAACAGGACGGAAAAGACCGCGGCGGAAAGGGTGGCGGTGAACTCGCCCATCCAGGGCAGCGCGGCGGATATCGTGAAGATGGCCATGGTGAAGCTGTATCACCGGCTGAATCAGGAGAAGCTTTCTTCCCGCATCCTCCTCCAGGTGCACGATGAGATCATTCTGGAGGTGCCGGAAGAGGAGATAGACCGCACCGCGCGCATCGTGCAGGAAATCATGGAGAGCGCGAGCGGGCACGCGATCCCCCTGAAAGTCCACTGTGAGACAGGGGAAAGCTGGGGCGCTTTCCATTAGGCCCGGCAGGCAATGATCATCGGTCTGACGGGCAAGTATTGCGCGGGAAAGGACACTGTGGGCCGGGCTCTTGCGTCGCGGGGGTATCGCATCATCGATGCTGATGCCATCGCCCACGACGTGCTGGTGGATCGAACCCTCGAGGTCATCGCGCAGTTCGGTCCCGGTGTGCGCACTGTGGACGGCGGGGTCGACAGGCGGGCCCTCGGCCGGATCGTCTTCGCCGATCCGGCCGCCCGCAGGCGCCTGGAGCGCATCGTGCACCCCCCCGTCGTGGCAAGGATCAAGCAGCTCATTGCGTCGGACCCCGGCGACGTGGTCATCAATGCCCCCCTCCTCCATCGGGCGGGTCTTCATCTGATCTGCGACGCGGTGCTCTTTGTTCGTGCGCCCGCGCCGCTGCGCCTGCTGCGCGCCATACGGCGCGACTCCCTTTCCCTTCGAGATGCATGCGCGCGGATCCGTTCTCAGGACGACGTGCGCCCTCAATCTAATGGCTCCGCGGTCGATACTTACAATGTGCCCAACTGGGGCCGCGCGCGGGCATTGGAGCGCCGCATCGCGCGGCTGGACCGGCGGCTGAGAGGTTAGGAATCAGATGGAGAAACAGAAGATCTTCTGGGTTGTGCTCTCGGTGAGCGTTTTCGTGGTCGTCGTGCTCGTGGTCGGCGTGTTCCTGCTGAAGCAGAAACCGTACAGCGGACTCACTTCCGCCCCCGGCACGGTAAGCCCCATTTCCGACCTCGGGACCCAGGTCTACGAGTACCAGAGGGAAACCACCGCCCCCAAGCCCGGCGCGGGCCCCGCGGGGGAGCCCCCGCGGGTGGAACTCCGCCGGAGAACACCCAGACAATGCATTTCTACATCGGCGAGGGAGAAAAACCCGCCGCAGGCCCGGAGTCTCAGCCGGGCACGACCCCGCCGCCCGTTTCCAGCCCGCCCGCAGCACCCCAGAAACCGGCAATCGCGCAGCCAGTGCTCCCGAAACAAGTCACCCCGCCCGCACAGGCCGCACGACCGGTGGCGAAGGCCGTGCAGAAACCCGCGCTGATCAAGCCGCCCGCGCAGACGAGAACGGCGCGTCGAACGGTTGACTACTGGATCCAGACCGGCTCGTACAAGAGCCAGACCAAGGCGGAGGAGCTCGCCGCTCTTCTTTCGGGCAAAGGATTGTCCGCGCGGCTTTTTTCCTATGCCTCCCGGAATGAGACGTACTATCGGGTGCGCATCGGTCCCTATGGCAACAAGGGCGAGGCGGACAAGTTTCTTTCAATTGTGAAGCAGATCCAGGGGCTGGAATCCAGCTACCTCTCCATGGTGGGAGCGACGAAAAACCTGAACTGAGCGGCGCGCGCCGCGGTGAATCATCCCAGGGTCAGGCAACTCTATGTCTGAATCGGGTGAAGCGATTCTCGTTTTGCCCGATTGAAACAGGGCCGTTTCTGACCTGCAAAAGCCGCTCGCAGACTCTCATCGTGCAAAACGAGAATCGCTGTCCAGGGTCTGCTCGTAGATACGCTCGTACTGGGGCACGATCGTCCTGTAATCGAACATCTCCACGGCTCTCTTCCTGGCTGCCCGCGCATAGGTCTTTGCGCCGGCGCAATCAGCTAGGAGCCGCAGGCAGAAGCCTGCCATGGCGTCGACGTCTCCGACAGGCGCGAGGAACCCGGTGACGCCATGCTCAACCACCTCGGGGAGTCCCCCCACGTCGCTCGCCACCACGGGCACGCCGCTCGCCATGGCTTCCAGCGCGACCAGACCGAAGCTCTCCGTCTCACTGGGAAGCAGAAGCACGTCAGCGGCCTTCAGGAGCGGCACCACGTCGTCCACCACGCCCACGTAGCGCACCGCGTCCGCCAGGCCCATGCTTTCCACCAGCTCGCGGGTCCTTGCCGTATTCCGGGCCGTCGCCCACCAGGACCAGCCGGGCGTCCATGTTTCGCCTGCACCTTGGCGAAGATGCGCACCACGTCGTCCCACGCGCTTGAGCGGGCCGGAAATTGGAGATGTGCATGAGGGTGACCTGCCGCTGCGGACTTCTTCTCGGGAATGCAGCGCGGCTCCCGCGCGTCGTGGCGGTCAGGATCGATGAAGTTGTAGACGACCTCGATCTCCTTGTGCATGGGGAGCTGGCGGTAGGTTTCGTCCCGCAGGTAACGCGAGACTGCGGTGACCGCGTCCGACTGCTCGATGGACCACTTGGTGACCGGCTTGAACGAGGGGCTGGAGCCCACGAGGGTGATGTCCGTTCCGTGCAGCGTGGTGACCACCTTCAGGCCCAGCTCGGGGGCGATCTGGCGGGCCATGATGGCCGCGGCGGCGAACGGGATGGCGTAGTGCACGTGCATGATCTGCAGCTTGTGCGTGCGCGCCACCTCCACCATCTTCGCGGTCAGCGTGAGGCTGTGCGGGAACTGCTTCAGCAGCGCGTGGTCTTCCTGGTCCACCTCGTGGTAGCAGACCCGCGGCGGCAGCTCGCCGAGGCGCAGCGGGTTGGCGTAGCTGATGAAAGCGACGGAATGCCCGCGTTCGGCCAGGTGCTTGCCCAGCTCGGTGGCCACGACGCCGCTGCCGCCCGCCGTGGGATAGCAGCAGATGCCGATGCGCATGTGCCGTTCCGAGGCGGGAGCGTCGTGAGTGTGGTCGGCAGGGGAGCTCACAGGCCTCCGTCCCAGGCGTCCGGGTCGTCGGCCCGTGCGTGCCGGATCTGGCTGGGGGTGTGGTAGATCCTGCTGTTCGGGGGAACGCTCGTCCGTGAGCCACACGTTGCCGCCGATGATCGAGCCCTTGCCGATCACCGTGTCGCCGCCGAGGATCGTCGCCCCCGCGTAGATCGTGACCTCGTCCTCGATCGTCGGGTGCCTCTTTCTGGTTGGCGAGCTCCTTCTGCACGCTCAGCGCGCCCAGGGTGACCCCCTGGTAGAGCTTCACGTTGTCCCCGATCACCGTGGTCTCCCCGATGACGACCCCCGTGCCATGGTCGATGAAGAAGGAATCGCCGATGCGGGCGCCGGGGTGGATGTCGATGCCCGGTCTTGCCGTGGATGTACTCGCTCATCATCCGCGGAATCATGCGCCACGTCCCGTCCACAGCTCGTGGGCGATGCGGTGCACGAGGATGGCCTCCACGCCGGGGTAGGAGAGGATGACCTCCTCCTGCGAGCGTGCCGCGGGGTCTCCGCGGTCGGCGGCCTGCACGTCCCGGTTCACCCGGCGGCGGATCTCGGGGATGCCCTCCAGCAGGTCCCGCACGATTTCCTCCGCCTCCCCGCTGCAGTCCTGGTGCCGGTCGCAATCGTTCATGATCCTGCAGGTGTACCGCAGGCTCTTTTCCACCTCGGTCGTGAGCGCGCGGGAGACGGTGACCACTTTTTCCCCGATGGCGTAGCGCAGCCCGGCCAGGTCGAGGTTCTCCTCCGCGCGGAATCCGGGAAAAATCAGTGACTCAAGCACTTCCACGATCCGCTCGACGCTCTGCCGGGAGGGCAGGTTCGGTCCTTCGATGTGATTGATGCCCCCCAGCTCGCGGTAGGAATCGAGAATCCTTTCCACGATGGCATTCCATGAATCCGCGGGTGTGCCGCGTGCGGCCTGGCTCATGACAATGAAAAGTGATGCGGTTCACCAAGTTTGTCAAGGCGGGTGCTTTCAGCGTACACTCCCTGCATGGTGCCCATGCTTCCTCTCAGCATCAGCCTGCTGAGCGCCCTTGCCGTGCAGGTTGCCTGCCAGCTCTTCAAGGTCGTGTTCTATTCGATCAGGGAGAGACGGCTCGCCCTCTCCTATTTCATCTCTGCGGGGGGAATGCCGAGCGCCCACTCGGCATTCGTCACGGCGCTCTCGGTGTCCGTCGGGCTGTGGAGCGGTTTCCAATCGGAAGTTTTCGCAGTGGCGGCCGTCTTCTCCATCATCATCATCTATGATTCGTGGCGGCTGCGCGGAGCGGTCGCGCACCAGGCGCGCGTGCTCACGAAGCTGGTCGAGCGACATCCGGACCTCGATGCAGGTGAGATCAATACCCGGCTGGGCCATTCGCTGCTGGAGATAGTCGTGGGCATTGCGGCGGGGGGAGGCATCGCCGCCCTTGTCTACCTGGTCATCCGTCAGCTGTAGACGGCCTGGATCAGCTCCTGCTCCCGCCGTTTGGGCACGTGGTGCGTCCCCCGCGCGGCAAGCTCGTCCCGGTTCACGTTACCGAACATGCAGCCTCCCGGACCGCGCTCGGTCGCGGCCGGCAGGATCGTCTGCGCGGCGATGCCCACGTCGACGTCCGCGGCGGCCTCGGGATAGTGACGTACCCGGGCGGCGCACCAAATCCGCGGAATACCGCGGCGCACAGAATCCGCGGAATACCGCGGCGCACTCATGTTGACGCCGGGCCGGGCCTGCCGTGATACTCATGAGCGGAAAAGCACGATGCGCGCGCCCCTCATCCTGTTCGTCCTGCTCCTCACTTTCCCGCCGTCAGCGGCCGCGCAGGCGCCGCGCAGCCTGAGTCTCACTTTCATCGGCGACATCATGGCGCACGACGTGAACTTTCGCATGAGGGATTACCACGACATCTACAAGGGCGTCGCGCAGACGTTTCTCACCGACGATCTCACCGTGGCCAACTTCGAGCTGCCGGTGGACCCCACCCGTCCGGAATCGGGGTATCCGTATTTCAATGGGAACGCGGCGTACCTGCGCGCCGCCGCGGACGCGGGCATCAATGTCCTGTCCGCGGCCAACAATCATGCGTTCGACGGCGGCGCGGAAGGAATTTTCCAGACCCTGCGCACCCTCTACGCCCTGCGCGCATCCCTGGGACGGCCGATTGCCTTCTCCGGAATCCGGGGCAACCCGCAGGGCTCGTTCTATCCGGAGACCCTCATCGTGCGGGGAGTGAGGGTCGGGTTCGTGGCGGCCACCCAGTTTCTCAATGAGCCGGACGCGGGCAGGTACGTGCAGGTGGTCGATTACGCGAATGAGACCGCGGCGCAGGAGTTCCTGGACTTCGTGAGCCGTGTCAGCCCGCGCTTCGACCTTCTCATCGTCTCCTACCACGGCGACCGTGAATACTCCCCGCAGCCCTCGCCCCTGAAAAGGCGCTTCTTTCATCGATTGCTGGAAGCCGGCGCGTGCATTGTGTTCAGCCATCATCCTCACGTTGTCCAGGGATACGAGATCGTCCGCGTGCGGGGAGCCGACAGGCTCATCATGTATTCGATGGGAAACTTCATCTCCGGCATGACCTGGTGGCTCGACCCGACCTCGGCGACGGATGAGCTGGCAGCGACCGGAGAGGGTTACATGCTTTCGGTGCAGGTGCGGTGCGCGGGGGGGTGCGCGGTGAGCGGGGTCGAGCCTGTTCCTATCGCGAACTACAAAAACGAGAGAGGGGAGATGGTCGTGGCCCTGTTGGACGACCTTGCGAAAGGCGCCATTGCGCTCCCCGCAGTCTGGAAATCATTTTATGCGGAGAGACTCCTGCGCATGCGGCGCTTCCTTGCGGGGTATGCGGCAAGATGAATCCGCGGCGTACCGCGATGCAATGAATCCGCGGCGTACTGGACGCCCAACTCCGCGGGGGTACCGCGGAAGGGCGGACGGAGTCCGCTCCGAGCGGCCAGAGCGGTACTCCGCACCGCGGCGCAACAATCCGCGGAGTACCGCGGCGCGTCAGCGGCTCTTGGCGATTCGCGTCTGTTCGGTGATCGTCTCTTCCGACGAGGACAATTGATCCTTCACGGCCATGAGCTTCGCCTTTGCCGTGGCGAATGCCCCGCCATTGATATCCTTCTGCGCGTCCGTCAGGGTGGCCCGTGCCTGCGCGGGGATGAGGGCCAGCGGGGTGATGAAATCCATTTTGATCCTGGGCACCCGCTTCGCGGCCCATACTTTTGATTCGAACAGCGGAATGGCCGTCGTGACTTCCTCAACGAGGGAGGAAGCATCCCGTGCCACCTGCTCCTTGGTCGCGACCGCGTCCGCGTCCGCTTTGCGCGCGTCATCCGCGGCCGCCAGGGCGAGCGACTTCGCAAGGTCGTAACTTCGGGAGAGCACGGTCCGTTTTGCCTGTCCGGAAAGCTCGGCGTCCAGCGCCGCCATTTTCTCCTGCGCGACACGCAGCGAATCCGGCGCGTACGTCACGACATCGGGATTCTTCGCGGCGGCATCCATTGCTGCCTTTGCGGCGTCGATTTCCGCCTGGGGAGGCTTTACGCACGAGGCGATGCAAAGAAGCGTGACGAAGAAAACGAGCGGACGCAAATATCTCATTGCGCGGGATTCCTTTCAAATGTCACTGGGTACAGTGACCGCTTCAAATGTCACTGAACTGCGCGGAGTACCGCTGTCACGGTACTCCGTGACATTGTGCAAGGTACCGTGGCCGCGAATGTCACTGAATACAGTGACCGCGAAGGACGATTTTCGTGTACAGAAAACCATTTTCCCACCAATGTCAAGGGTCGCGGCCCCATCGGAGCAGTTAACCGCAAATGTCACTGAACTGCACGGAATACCGCGGTCACAAATGTCACTGAACTGCACGGTGTACCGCGGTCACGGTACCCCGTGACATTTGTGCAAGGTACAGTGACCGGGGTACCCCGTGACATTTGTGCAACGTACCGTGGCTGCGAATGTCACTGAACTGCGCGGAGTACGGTGCAAGGTACCGTGGCCGCAAGCCACCGAGTACGGTGGCCGCGAATGCCACGGAGTACGGTGGCCGCGAATGCCACGGAGTACCGTGGCCGCGAATGCCACGGAGTACCGTGGCCGCGTTGAAAATCGAGGCCGAAAGGGTATACTCTCCGGCATCCGCAAGGAGGAAGCGAATGAAATCACCTGCGAGAAAGATCACGTTGACGCTTGTCCTCGTCATCATGGCCGCAGTGTCGGTCTTCGGCCAGGGATTCACGGCTAAAAAGATCTGGGACCTCACCGTCGCGGTGAACGTGCCGGGCGCTTCGATCTGGGTCGACAATTTGCTGATACGCGGAAATACCACGAAAGTCTCCGGGGGGCCCCATAACGTCAAGGTGCAGGCCGACGGCTACTACGATTTCAACGGCCCGGTCGTGGTGTTGGGCAACCAGACCTTCAATGTAGAACTGCAGCCCGCGGGATTCGCCCTCATGATCCGGGTCAACGTGCCGAATGCCACTGTCCTCGTCGACGGTGCGGATGTCACGGGTGTGGTGCCCAATGTGGCGGCCGGCCCTCATTCGATCCAGGTGACCGCTCCCGGCTTCAGGCCCTATGCGGCGAATGTGAATGTCTCCGGGCCCATGACCATGGACGTTCAGCTGAAGCGGATGGCCGGTTTCCCGCTGACGGTGAACGCGAACGTGCCGAACGCCACCGTGATGCTGAACAACATCGCAAAGGGAGGAACGCCCTATACGGAATACCTTCCGCCGGGGCCTTACGCTCTCCGCGTTACCGCGCCCGGATATGCTGATTTCGCTGCCAACATCAACCTCACCAGGCCGATAACCATGAACGTCCAGCTCCAGCGGCAGCTCCCTCCACCGACCTTTAGCGTCATCATCCCGCCTCCGTATCTGAACCCCGAACAGGGACAGGGCGAGCGAAGCCGGATCAGGATTTTCGTGGATGACCAGCAGGTCAATTCAGGGAACGAGATGGAGCGCTTCCAGGTCCCACCGGGCAGACACAGCATCCGGGTCGCCTCGGGAGCTTTCTCCATTCAGGTCGGCAATATCGACATGCAGCCGGGAACGAGCTACACCTTCGAACTGTCAATGGACTTGAAGGTGAACATGGTCAAGACCGGGCAGTAAGAGCGCGCCGGGTACGGCGCAGACCTGCAAGGAGAATCTCGAATGCGACGATTTCTGCCCCTGCTGCTCCTGTTGCTTCCCCTGGGCTTTTTGCACGCGGAGGATTTCCCGGCAGCCGCGCAGGCGGATGCGTTGAACGACCAGGGGATGTACGGCGAGTCGCGGAAGCTCCTCCTGGACTCGGTGCCCGATGCGCAGGGAGGAAAAGAGCTCGCGGAGCTCTACTGGCGGGCGGCCCGGGAGACGCTCGAGCTCGGCGATATCGCTGAAAAGGCCAAAAGGCCGCAGCCGGACATCCTGGCCTTGTTTACGGAAGGTGAAGGATACGCGGATAAGGCCATCGCCGCCGATCCGCAGAACGACCAGGGATATTTCTGGAAATCCGCCAACATCGGACGTTGGGGGCAGGTGAGAGGGAATTTTTGACTCACTTTCCAAGGCTGGCCCGATGAGGGACCTCCTGGTGAAAGAGCTCTCCATCAATCCCGAGCGCAGCGACCCCTATTTCGTTCTGGGCCAGCTCTATCGCGAGCTGCCCGGGCTGGCCCTTGTCTTTCGGCAATATCGACGCCGCGGTCTCCCTGGGACGAAAGGCCGTTGAGCTGCGCCAGGCACAGGTTCAAGCAGGCACAGAAAAGGAGCTGGTCTACAACTTCTACAATGAGCTTGCAAAGTCCCTGTACAAGAGGGACTGGTCAGCGGCCAGGCGGGTGAGCGAGCAGAAGGCCAAGGCGGCAAAGCTCAACGCGGCCGGCACGCCCCTGGAAAAGGGATCCCTGTATGAGGCGACGGCTGCCCTGCAGGATATGTCCGACCGTGAGGAAGCAAAGGAGCTCGTCCAATTCGCCGTGAGCGAGCTGGGCAGGCTGGAGAGTCTCACCGCTCCCCAGGCAAAGGACCTGCAGAAGGCCAGGGAGATTCTCAAGGGGTGGTAGGGGGCTTCTTTCGAAGCTCGCCCTTCATCAGGCTCGCCTTGGTGAGCGGCACATCACCGAGCTTGCGGCGGAGGCGGAAGACTGTTTCTTCCACCTTTTTCTGCCGGGAAAACTCGTCGGTAAAAAGCTCGAGCTGCTCCTGCGCCTCCATGGGGGCGAGATTCGAAAACCCGATCCCTATCAGCCGTATGGGCGTGCTGCCGCTCCATCTCGATGAGAGGAGCTCCAGGGCCACCGCGTAGAGCTCCTCCGCTGAAGAGACCCAGTGCTTCAGCGTTTTCTGCGCGCTCACCGTGGTGAAATCGTGGAATCGGAGCTTCAGATTGGGGGTCTTCGATTTCCAGCATTCCTCGATCATGCGGAACATGACCTGGTGACACAGCTCGAGCAGTATCCGCTCGATTCCCGCCCTGTCCTTCCTGTCCCGCTCGAATGTCGTCTCACTGGACAGCGACCTGCTGCGCGGCTCCTCGGAGAAGATGCCCGGGTCCGCTCCGCGGGAGACGGTGGAGAGGAAGCCGGCGGCGCCCGCTCCGAGGAGCCGGGCCAGCTCGGGCTCGGGAATGCCGCGAAGCTGCCGCACGGCGGTGATGTTCAGCTCGGTGAGGCGCTGCAGAGTCTTCTCGCCGATTCCCCACAGGTCCTTCAGAGGCACGCCGTCCAGGAAGGCTTCGGCGCTCTCCGCGTTGACTTCCACCAGGCCATCGGGCTTGCCCGCGTTCGTGGCGAGCTTGGCAAGGTACTTGTTCGGCCCGATGCCCACCGAGATCGCGAGCCCCGTCTTTTCACGCACCTCGGCCTTCAGCCGACGCGCCGTCTCCTTCACGGGACCGAAAAGCCGCTCGGTGCCCGTGAGATCGAGGAATGCCTCGTCCACCGAGATCTGCTGCATGTGGGGCGTGTACCCCGCCAGGATGGACATGACGTCGCGGGAGACCTCGAGGTAGCGTTCCATGCGCACCGGCAGGTAGACTCCCTGAGGACAGCGTCGGTAGGCCTGGGAGATGGGCATGGCGGAGTGGATTCCGAAGCGCCGCGCCTCGTAGGAACAGGCGGACACCACGCCGCGGTGTCCGGGGGCGGCGCCCACAATGACGGGCTTGCCGGCCAGGGACGGGTCGTCTTTCTGCTCGACGGAAGCATAAAACGCATCCAGGTCCACGTGGAAGACGACCGGCCGGAGCGGGTCCCCGCTCATGTCTTCACTCCCAGGCTGCGCACCACCCGCACGCGCGTGCTCACACGCGTTTCGACCCCCGCGCCGACCGCCGCACCGATCAGGGGGGCGTCGAACTCCGCGGTCAGGGTGAGCGTGAATGCCCCGTCCGAAGGAAGAGTGAGCTGCATCGGCAGGGGATTCGGCGGGAAGGTGCCGATGAGCAACCGGTATTGGCGCGGGCTTTCCCGGATGGGAGGGTACGAGCTGTCGAAAAGGATGAAATCATCCTCCGAGGTGAGCGTCACGACGACGCTCCGGGGGCTGGACGGCATCTGCACGAGAAGCTGGACATTGCGCTGTTGAAGGAACTCGCTTGAATCCTGCGAGATCTGCAGGGGCGAGGCAACGAGCGGAAGGGAAAGGCGGACAGCGGTGCCCGTCGGATAGAGGGCACGCGCCCCCCTCGAGTCCGAGATGGAAAGCCCGCCCAACGGCGCCGGGCTTTCTATGTCCAGCGACGTGGATTCCGTTTTCCCCGTGGCGGCCACTTTGATGGTCTGCGTGGCGACAAGCGGTTGCGGCCGGGAGGCGGAAAAGGGGGAGAAGGTGGCAAGATGAATGGCCAGCGCGACGCCGATGGCCAGCAGGAGGCCGGCCAATACCAGCTCCCTCACTCTTCGGCGCATGATCCCCCTGCCGGGAAAAAGCAGTCCCAGCCGCAGCAGCATCAGGATGATGGGCAGGCTCACGGCCGCGGCCAGAAGGTTTCCCCAGAGAGGGGAGAGCAGAAGAAAGTGGCAGAAAGGGAGCGCCGGCGCCTGGAAGACCGTTATCAGCCCGCGAAGAGCCCAGAACGGGGCGGGCAGGAACAGCAGCGCTTTCATGTACCGACCGCGGACGAGCGTGGAGAGAAATACGAATATGAACGCCCAGAGGAAATAGTAGGTGAAAGAGATATTGAAAACCGCGACCACTCCTATGTCGAGGAGCAGGAAAAAAAGGGCTGCCGCCGAGTAGAAGCTGCCGTTGCGCGGGAACGGGAGCCTGCGCATGACATTGTACAGCGCCGCGTAAAGAAAAAGGGCGATGCAGATCTTAAGGGCAAGGAACTCCAGCGGCGCATACGTCCAGAGGATGGAAAAACCGCGCGCGGAAAGGATCCCCTTGAGAGCGTACGTGCCTGCCGCCAGGAACAGAAATGACAGGCCTGCCAGCGGAATGATCGAGGGGATATTTCTTGCCAGGGTACGCTGGTATTTCTTGAGACCCCGGCGAAACGCGAGGGAAAAGAGGAGGGTGGCAGCCAGGATTCCCAGGAGGATCGAGAGATGCAGTTTCTCACCGATGATCAGGGAGATCCCGCCCGCCTGCAGCAGGAGGTAGTGCCGGTCCCACTCCTCGGGAATACCGGTGGAGTTCGCCGCAAGGATGCCCCGCAGGAATGAAGAAAAGGAGAGGAGCCACTCGGATTCGTTCAGCGGCGCGATCTCGCCGTTCTCTCCTTCCAGCCCGACGGAAGGATAGCCGGCCTTGAGATAGGGTTCGATGGCGGTACGCTCGTCGGTTGTGCCCATGCGGAATATCTGGATCTCTTCCCCCGGAAGGCGGAAGGGAATCCGTGCTTCCCGCAGGGCGTCCACACACCTGTTCATCAGCCAGTACGGAGAGACGATTCCCCTGCCGCCGCCGCGCACGAGCACGCGGGACGGCACCGCGCGGAAGTTCAGGTAAAGGACGGCGGCCCGGTAGTCCGGTTGGAAATCCCGGAGGAAGAGGGTGCTGCCCATCGGATAGGCGCTCGTGTCCCCGTACTCGGCACCGAGGAAAAGAACCGTGAGGCTGACGGGAGGCTGCCTGTTCTTCACCTGGGCAACGAGGTCGAGGGCGAGGGCCACGTTGATGGACCCGTCCCTTCCTCTTTCCGCGTCCGGCGGGCTGTTGAGCGGCACGGCAAGGATGAGTGAATCACGAACTGCGCCGGGAATATCAACCCTGATGCAGGAGGAGAAGGAATGTTGAAAATCCGACCGGCTGAAATCGAACGGGGTGAAGGCGACTCCGAGGGAGGAGAGGCGCGCCTCGATCCACGATACGAGGTCTTTCTCCATCCGCGAGCCTTCCGGTCGGGGAAAGAAACGAGAGACGGCCGCGACCTCTTCCGGGAGTCGGGCGGAGGGTGCGGCGGGGTCCGCCCCTGCAACGAGCGCTCCCTGCGTCATGCATAACAAAGCCGCCAGACAGAGGAATCGCGTCATGCATATTCCAGCATAGGAGAAGGGTGTACGGGCGTCAATCGAGCTTGCAAAAGCAATTCCCCTTTTTTAGGCGGGCGAAGCGCTTCTCATTTTGCCCGATTGAAGCAGCCGATCCTGGATCGAGAAACGGTCTTCTGCAGATCCCGGATCGTGCAAAATGAGAATCGCTGGCCTTGCAAATCGGATTGAATTTCACTACGATTTTCCGGGAAACATGGAAATCCTGCCTGAAATCCTCCAGAGAAGAAGCATAAGATCCTTCACGCCCCAGCCGGTAGAAAAAGAACAGGTGGAGCGCATTCTCGAGGCAGGTCGTCTTGCTCCTTCCGCGAAGAACAGGCAGGAGTGGCGCTTCGTCGTCATCCAGAAAAAGGAGACGCGCCAGAAAATGATGGAGGCCGCCTTCGGCCAGGACTATGTCGGCCAGGCGCCTCTGATCATCGCCGTGTGCACCACGAACATCGACTACCATATGCCCAACGGCCAGCTTTCCTACCCGATCGATCTCGCGTTCGCGGCCTCCCATATGGTTCTGCAGGCCGTCCACGAGGGGCTCGGGACCTGCTGCATCACCACCTTCGACGAGCAGGAAGTGTGCGACCTTCTCACGATCCCCTTTTCCATGCGCGTGGTTCTGGTCATCCTGGTGGGGCACCCGGATGCGGTGCCGGACCCCACTCCGCGCAAACCCCTGAAGCAGATATCGGGAAAGGATCACTGGTAGGACCGGCCGTGCTCCGCGCTATGCTCCTGCCCCCGCGTAGTAATCCACGAGCTTTTCAAACACACTCTGGTCCTCGTGGCCGCTGACGGATTCGATCTCTCCGCCCAGCACGCACCAGAGAGCGTCCGGCTTGATCCTGCGCACCCGAAGGCTGATCTGGAACTGGGGGACGGAGGGATCGTGCTCGTCGATCACGCGTACCTTGATGAGATCCCCGGCCACGGCCGCCACGGTCTGCACGAAGGCCACCTGACAGCCCGTGCGGCTCAAGTCCCTGATATAGCCGGGAGTGTTCGGCCCGACGAGAAGCGCCTTGGCATAGCCGGAAACCCTCGGCTGGTGTCTGTGTTCAGCGCCCATTGGCTGCTCCTAGCTCCGCGGGCTGGACCGCATCCATTTTCACCGAAAGGGTGATGAGGGTCCCGATGACCCTTCCGGGCATCCAGGCGGCGGGCCTGTCCATCCCGTCCAGAAATACGAGTCGGAAGTCCTCGAAGGTTTTCTTTGCCACGTAGATTCCCATCCCGAATCGTTTGTACCCGTTGGCCTTCTGGTACTCCTCGAACGCGCCGGAGCGCAGGTCGAGAGTGGCGGGATCCGCATACAGGTTGTAGGGAAGCTTCTCAGGATCGAAACCGCCGCCGTAGTCCCGGATGGCGATCACGAGTCTCCCGTCCGAAACGGTCAGGTCGAGGCAGATGTCGCGTGCCTCGCCCTTTTCCCGGTGGGCGCGGATTGAATTGTTGAGAAGCTCCAGGATGGCGAACCGGATATTTTCGTCGCTCACGCGCGTGGTCGGTATGCTGATTTCTCCCAGGGTGCGCAGCACGTCCCGAAAATCCGCTTTCGGGCTCACTTTCAGCCTGACCGTCCTGCTCTGCTTTCCGTTCAACCAGAGAGACTCACCGGACTCCATCTATTCCCCTTCACAACAGGGCGCATTCATGGATAATACCTATATGGTATACATTATCGCAGAGTTGCGCAATTATCGGCAACTCGTGCGGTTGCGCGCGGGCAGCCTCCCGGTCGTGGAGGCAGGGCTCGCGGCCGTCCTCGGGCCGCGAGCCGCCCCGTTCGCCCAGGCAGGCCAGAAGGCCTGGATGGCGGAGCTCGGTGAGGAGCCCGAGCTCGACGTCCTGGCCGCCTCCTCCACCGCGTGGAGGGTGAGGGAGTTCCTTGCGTCACGCCGTGAGGAGTTGTTCGGGTTCGCCGTTCTTCTGGCCTCCTTCCCCCTCATGGGAGGGCAGGAGCTGTTTTCCCGGATCAGGGAGCTCCTGGAGGAGGCGGATGCGGACGAGCAGGTATGGCTGGCTCCCCAGTGTGCGCTCCTGTTTGCGGATGCGCTTTCACTTCTGAAGGCCGGGTCGCTTTACCGCGCCACCGGGCAGGTGAGACCGCGCGAGGCGCCCGCCCGGACAGCGCATTCGCCGCGGCCATGGATCCGGGAGGCTCTGGTCGGCAGGGCGCTGGACATCATCTCGCCCCGGCTCAATACGGGCGAATCACGAGAGATCCTTCTCGTGCATGGGCCCCCCGGCGTGGGAAAGACCGCCCTGCTTGCCGAGCTCGCCTCCCGTCTTCTCCGCGGCAGCCGCGAGCCTCCCATCCTGCGCATGCGCACCCTCTTCAAGAGGCGCTCGCCGCTGCACCCGTTTCTCGGCGCCCTGCTGCCCGCAACGCTCGCCGAGGTCCCCCGCTTTCTTCACGGGCCCGAGCGCGCGGTCTGGGACGAGGTCGGCCGCCTGCTCGTCTGGCTGCAGGCAGCAGAAGGGCCGGAGCGCGCGGGGGAGTCGAGGCTGCTTCCCGATCATATTGTGGAAGATTTCAGCCTCGGCTTCCGCCTCTACCTCCTTGCATGGACACGGATGGCGGAGGAGAAATTCCTGCCCGCGGTCCTGGTGTGCGACGGGGTTGAATCGTACCATCCCGCGGCGCGCGCGGTCCTGGCGCGCCTTTTCGACGACCTTCTTCTCAGGCCCGGCTTTCTCCCCCTGCTTTCCAGCTCAGAGAAGAACCCGCCGGAGGAGTTCGCCGCGCTCGACCTGCGCCCCCTCTACGTTCATCCGCTGGGCAAGCGCGACATCCGCTCCCTGGCGCGGCACCTTTTCCCCGGATTGGAAATCCCTGAGTCCGTGGCACGCCGTGTGCGAAGCCGTTCCGGCGGTCTGTACGTCACCGTGGTTTCCTACCTTCAATATCTCTGGAAGACGGGGCGTATCCGGGCCGACGGCGGCCGCAACGAGTGGATCCAGGCGGCCGACGAGGAGGCCCCGCTGCCCGCCAATTCGCTTTCCGTGTCCTGGTACCTGATCCGCACCCAGCACGACGACACATTTCAGCTCCTGTACGCGCTGTACCTCGCCGGCGGCCTGCTGGATCGGCAGGGGTTCCTCGCTTTCCTGGCGGGTGCAGGGTTCGAGGTCGCCGCCGCGGAGAGGTCGCTTTCCAGTCTTCAGCTCTCGGGGCTGCTGGCGGAAGAGGCGTCACTCATCCCGCGTTTTCCCGCCATACGGCGGAAGCTGGAGGAGCTTCTCGGCGCGGAAGGCGCCGATCTGCGGGAGCGCTTCATTGCGCATCTGCTCTCCCTCTGGACGACCGGGAGGTATCGGCACCCCGTGCTCCTCTTCACCTTCCTGGCCAGAAACGGAAGGACGGACCTGGCCCTCGAGGTACTTCCGGAAATTATCCGGCGCAAGCTCGATGAGAACGATGCAGGAGGCGCCCGGACCTTCTGCGAGCCGCGGTCGCTGGATTTCGCGGCAGCCCCGACGCCCGAACAGGCCCGGCAGCTCGCCGCCGTGACCGCAATCGGCAGGCTTCGCGCCGCGTTGCTGGAGGAGGACCTGGACGCCGCGGACGGGGCTCAGGCCGAGGCGCAGAAATGCATGGCTGCGGGCGCACAGGGGACGCTCGCCGGCGAAGTCTACATCGAACGGGCAAAATGCTTCCTTTTCACCGGGCAATGCCGTGGCTGCCCTGGATGAGTTGAAGAGAGGGATGCTCCTCTACCAGGAGACCCGGGAGGCGAGCCCGGAAACTCCGGCGGCGGAGAGAGGCGAGCGCGCCTGCTACCTCTGGCTGGGCGCCGCCATGCTGGCCGAGGGACGGCTGGGAGAGGCCGTGGAGTACCTCGGGCTCTCCCAGAGACTCTGCCATGAGGCGGGAGACGCCCCGGGTGCTTTGTGGACGGCCGTCTACCTTGCGGACTGCCTGTTCGTCGACGGCCGCTATACGCAATGCCTTGCCGCGATCGACCAGGGCCTGCAGATGGCCCGGGACACTTATCGGCGAGAGCTGGAGCTGTTCCTGCTCTTTCTCAAGGCCAGGACGGACTTCCAGGTCGGCTCCTACGATTCCTGCGCCCTGTGCCTGCAGACCTGCCTGTGCCTCGCCACGCTCTACGCGGCGGAAGCCGCCGTGCCCGTCCTGCGCGCGTGGCTGGGGAGGGCGCTTGTGCACAGCGGAGACCTGCGCTCAGGAACCCGGCTCCTCGAGAGCCTCTCCCAGAGCAGGGAGGTGCTGCTCTTCCTGGCGGAGAGCGCCCTTTTTTCAGAAAGCCTGGAGAATGCGTCGCTCTACGTCGAAAGGGGACTCGCGCTTCCGTGGTCCGTACGCTATCCCTCGCCGGAAGGCGTACCCTGGCGTGACGGGTTTACGGCCGTCGAGGGAAGGTGCTTCCGGCTCGACCCGGGGTGACGCGTTCCTGCGCCGCACCCTGTCCGGGCTGCGCGCGTATCTCCTGGGCATGCGGGGATTCCGGCAGGAGGGCATCGGCGAGCTGCACCAGCTCACCCGGGGAGAGAAATCTCTCGAGGTGGATCCCGCCGTCTACTGGTTCAACTATCTGTACTCCCGGGTGCTGCCTGAGGCAGGCTCCGAGGAGACGGACGACAAAGTGACGGTGCTCAGCAAATCCCTGAAAAGCCTGCAGGAACGCGCGAGCAAAATCGACGCTCCCGCGGAGAGGAGCTCCTTCCTCTGGCGCAACAGGTGGAACCGCATGATCATGGAGGAAGCGCGGGAAAGAAAGCTCGTCTAGCGCATCGCGGTACTCCGCGGATTTGCATCGCGGTACTCCGCGGAGTTGGACGTCCAGTACCCCGCGGGCTCTCAGTCCGGGCTGCGCTGCAGGAGAGTGCTGGGGGGAATGGGGGCCGCGGGCACCAGGCTTCGCACGGAGCTGCGTTCCACCAGGGACGGGGTGATGATCGTGTGCGTGACGAACCGGATCTCAGGGTGGAATATCTTGTCCAGGAGAATGTTCGCCGCCTTCTCTCCGATCTCGAAGCTGGGGTGGTCAACCGAGGTCAGGGAGATCTTTTCGAGCTGCGCAATGTCCGAATTGTCGAATCCGACCACGGACAGGTCGCCGGGCACCCGGATTCCCTGCCTTTCGGCCACCTCGATGAGATGCAGGGCATCCTCGTCATTGCCGCAGACGAACGCGCTGGGAAGCTCCTTCGCTCCTTTCAGGAACCGCTCCGCCGCGGCAGAGGCCTGGCTCGTCGGGCCCTGCCCGTTGAACCCGACGATCCAGGCGGCCCGCACCGGAGCCTCCTGCCTCCCGAGGATAATCCAGCACGCCTTTCATCCTGTTCGCCTTCACGAGGAAATCCTTCTGGTAGAAGATGCCGATCTTCCGATGCCCCTTTTTCCACAAGTGGGCAGCGGCTTCCTCTCCGCAGGTGTGATAGTCGAGGGTGACGCTGCTGAAGTTCCTGCCGGGGAAGTAGTCATCGCAGAGGACCACCGCGGTGCCCTCGTTCTGGATCTCTTCCAGAAGGAGAGCGTTGGAGCGATCCCCCGCGCCATAGATGGGAGCGATGATGATGCCCCCGACCTTTTTTTTCCGCAGATCCTGAAGGATTGCCCTTTCCTGCTCGAGGTTGTACTCGGATTGGTTGAGCAGAAGGGCGAACCCCTTGCGGGAAAGCGTGTTGTAGCAGCCGCGGATGATCTCCGGGTAGATGTAGGAGCTTATGAAAAACTCCACCAACCCGATATTCGCGGAGAGTGGTGATGCGGGAAGCCGGGTGCGGCAGAACGTGCCGACGCCCTTGGTGCTTGCAACGAGCCCTTCGTGGATGAGATTGCGGATTGCCTGGCGGACCGCGTTTCGAGAGACGCCGAACTGGGCGCAGAGCTGGCTCTCGGACGGAAGCTTTTCCCCGGGAACAACGACCCCTTCATCGATCCTGTTCCTGATCCAGGTTTCTATGACCTGATGCTTCTTCATCCTTCAAATTCCTGATGGTACAAGTTGTACCTTATTCCTCACGGATTGTCAAAACATATAATTCTCTCCCGATTCTCGCTTTTTCCCCCATTGTCACTGGGATCGTCAGATTAGGCCAGAATAGGTGATATGATGCAGGCTGTCGCTGGAACGTTTCGAAAAAAATGTTGCAAAGTCAATGGTCGCATGCTATCATGCCTCCAGCCGGTAGGCATAAGTTGTACCTTTTTCTTGCCACGGGTCGCCGGCAATGCCCGTCCGGCGGGACCGCTGTGTTGAAAGGAGATCGTTTCGTGGCTGAACCCTCCCGTGAACGCACCGCACTGCGCATGGTCAACATCGAGAAGTATTTCGGATCGGTGTGCGCCTTGAAAAACATCAACTTCCAGGTCGGTCATAATGAAATCGTCGGCCTCATCGGAGACAACGGCGCAGGCAAATCGACCCTGGTCAAGATTCTCACCGGTGTCTTCCCGCCCACCAGCGGGGACCTCTACATCGCTGATCAGAAGGTGGACACGGGCTCCTACACCGTGAAGAAGGCGCACGCCCTGGGAATCGAAACCGTCTACCAGGACAAGTCTCTCGGGGAAAAGCAGGCCATGTGGAGGAACTTCTTCATCGGCCGGGAGATCACGTACCCGTTCGGCTTCCTGAAAGTCAGGGAGGAAAAGCAGGTCGCCACCGAGATCATGGTCAACACCATCGGGTTCCGGGGCAAGGGGATCGGGGTCGATTCGAAGGCGAACAAGCTCTCCGGAGGCGAGCGCCAGGGCGTGGCCATCGGCAGGGCGATGCATTTCGAGGCGGATCTCATCATCCTGGACGAGCCGACCGTCGCCCTTTCCCTGAAGGAAGTGCGGAAGGTGCTGAACTTCGTGCACAAGATCAAGGAGGCGGGAAAGGCGAGCATCTACATCTCGCACAACATCACCGACGTCTACGAGATCTCCGACCGGTTCATCGTCATCGACAGAGGGGAGATCGTGGCGAGCATCGCGAAGGCAGAGATAACCCTGAAGGAGCTGGACGAGTTCCTCCTCGAATACTCGCACGGCTTGAAAGACAAGGTGCAGCCATGAGTCGAGCAACCTCTCGTTTTGCGTTTCTGGGCAAGCTCGAGGGCCTGCCGATCGGGATGGTGCTCGCCGTCCTGTACGTGGTGTTCATTTTCACCGCGCCCACGGTGTTCACCGGCTACAGGATCTACATGTCATTCTTCCAGACCGTGCCCCCCATGCTCGTTCTCGCCATCGGGCTCACCTTCATCATCACGGCGGGTGAGATCGACCTGAGCTTTCCCGCCGTGGTGGCGCTGGCGGGGTTCGTCTTCACCTGGTGGTTCAAGACATTCCAGACGCCCCTGGATCGGCTTCATCCTGGCCCTCGCCTCCGGCGCCCTGGTCGGTTACATCAACGGCCTCCTGGTGGCGCGACTGAGGGTGCCCTCCAT
This sequence comes from uncultured Spirochaetota bacterium, assembly GCA_963820435.1. Lineage (GTDB taxonomy): Bacteria > Spirochaetota > Spirochaetia > SZUA-6 > Fen-1364 > Fen-1364. The sequence continues at coordinate 142,765 of CAWGAC010000011.1, forward strand.
CATGGCGACCCTGGCCGCGCAATTCTTCTGGTACGGAGTCACGATCCTGATCGCGGGAGGACTCCAGATCAACATCCAGGAGATCACGACCACGACGATCCACACCATATTCGTCGGCCGCCTGTTCGGGATCTTTCCCGTCCAGGCGCTCTGGGCGCTGGGGCTCACGGTGTTCTTCTGGTTCATCCTCAACAGGCACACGTTCGGCGAGGCCATCATGTTCATCGGCGACAATGCCGAGGTCGCGCGGGTGATGGGGATCAACGTGGAGGCCACGCGGATACGGCTCTTCACCATGCACGGCGTGATCGCCGCTTTCGCCGGGCTTCTCCTCACGATGGAGATCAACGTTTTCTTCCCGACCCAGGGACAGGGAATGCTCCTTCCCGTCATGGCCGCGGTATTCATCGGCGGAACCTCGATTGCCGGCGGCCAGGGCGTCCTGGTGGGCACATTCTTCGGCTCCTACATCATCGGTTCCCTGGAAGCCGGCGTGGTGGCCACGGGCATCGGCGGCTACTGGGTGCAGCTCGTGGAGGGGCTCGTCATGGCCGCCTCGGTGATCCTCAACGTGGTCATCGGGGAGGAAGGCGTCTCCATGCTGTCCCGAACCGCCCGCAAATGGGCCGTACCCGCGCAGGCGCCTTCGGGCAAAGGGCCCGAGGAGGCGATGATACCGCATGAGCGATTTTGCGCGCCGTTGGCGCGCGGGCTTCTGCATCCAGACACGAAAGGGGGAATGGCGCTTCGGGTTTTCACGCAGAGCGGCCGCGCGTCTTCGAGGCGCAAGGCCTTATTCCATTACACAGAGGGAGGTTTCCGTGCGCAATTTGAAATGGGTTAGTTCTCGCACTCGTGATCGTCGGGGCTCTGTTCTCGAGTCCAGGCATGGGCCGCGGACAAGCAGATCGTCATCTACATGCAGATGCGGCGGCACGCAAGGGGACGGCGCAACGCTGGCGCGGACCAATGGAGCCAGGGCAGCTGCCGCTGCGAACAACGTCAAGCTGATCGAGCAGTACTCGAAGTGGGATCAGCAGACGATGATCGACCAGTTCAAGCAGGCGATGGCTGCCAACCCTGACGGCATCGAAATCATGGGGCATCCCGGAGAGCCTGCCTTCGCGGCGCTCGTCGATCAGGCCGAGGCCCAGGGCATCATCGTCACCAGCGGCAACAATCCCCTGCCGACCATCGAGGCAAAGTACCAGACCAAGGGCTTCGGATATGCCGGCGCTGACCTCTACCAGGGCGGCTACCTGACAGGGCAGGCGATGGTCAAGGCAGGCCTGAAGGCCGGCGACAAGGCCCTGGTCTATGACATCTGGCACCAGGAAGGCAGGAGCAGGAGCAGCCAGGGCGTGTTCGACGCGCTGGCCAAGGCAGGGCTCAAGGTCGAAAAGCTGGATGTTTCCGCCGCGGTGGACAGCGATACATCCCTGGCCATCCCCATCCTCACCGCGTACCTCCAGGCCCACCCCGATCTCAAGGCCATCGGCACCCAGCACGGCAGCATTACCGCGGTCCTGCCGAAGGTGCTCCAGGCGGCGGGGAAGAAGCCCGGCGAAATCATATGCGGCGGCATCGACCTCTCCCCCGCAACGGTCAGCGCCATCCAGGGCGGCTGGATCAGCGCGAGCTTCGATCAGGTGCTTTATCTTCAGGGCTATCTTCCCGGTCCTGCAGATCGTCCTGACCAAGCGCTACCTGATCCCCGGTCTGCACATCGATACCGGCGTCGGCACCGTGACCCCGCAGAATGTCGGGACAATCAAGCCCCTGATCGATCAGGGGATCCGCTAGAAGTCCATTTCAAGGCGCCTCCGGATTCCCGGAGGCGCTCATTTTCCATCTGCCTGCGCCGCGCAGGCGTGGCGTCCGACCCTTCCCCCCCATAGGTTGACGGCCCCCTCCCTTTGCCCCTATACTCATAGGTAGCTTGTCAATTCCTTGGGAGGGGAACGATGGCTGAACAGCTCATTGTCAAGAATTTGCCCTTCATCAAGGTGCTCCCTGCATGGGCGCAGGAGCTCTCCTACAAGTACTGCTCGAAGACCGCCAATCTCTACCTTCTCTCCGGCAACATCCGGGATTTTCTCCCCCACAAGATGAAAGAGGGGGAGTTCAATTTCGTGAAGATCCAGGACTACGTGTCGGAGGTGCTTTTCGGAAACAGGGACATCATCGTCTTTTACGATCGCTCCTCGGGGGTGAGCTTCTGCAAGCCTGAAATGAAAAAGGACTACCTCGAGAAGATGAAGCAGCTCGCGCCGCACGCCACACCGGGCAACCTTCTGTCACGCAATCCCGTAAAGGCGCTCACGCATCTGGAGAAGTACTTCTACGCGAACATCACGCACAACAAGCGCATCGTGCTCATCGTCGACTACTCGGAAACGATCGTGCCCAACACCGACATCTCCCGCTACACCGATGAGGACCGCTACTGCCTGGTGACGCTCAATCGCTGGGCCAACGACCCCATCTTCACCCAGGGCGACGTGTCGATACTCCTGCTCACGGAGAACCTGGCGGACCTCAACCCGGCCATCGTGCGCTCACCGAGCGCAATCAAGGTGAATCTTCCCATTCCGGACGAGAAGGTGCGGGAGAGCTTCCTGCATTTCCTGGACAGGAACGGAAAGCTCCTCCTGGAGGACTCCCTCACAATACCTGAGTTCGCGGGCATCACCAGCGGGCTGAACCTCGTGAATCTCAACCAGCTTGCCGCGGAGAGCTTTCAGGAGGACCGGGAAATCGGGCTCGGCTACCTGAAGGAGAAGAAGAAGCAGATCATCGAGGCGGAAGCGGTCGGCCTCCTGGAGTTCATCGAGAGCGAGCACGATCTCTCCGCGGTGTCCGGCCACGATTTCGTGAAGAAGCGCTTCCGCAGCGCCGCAAAGGCCATACGCGAGAGTCGGTTCGACGTGCTGCCGATGGGCTATCTCCTTGCCGGACCGGTGGGCACGGGCAAGAGCTTCATGGTCACCGCTTTCACGGGGGACATTGGCATCCCTATCGTGAAATTTCGCAATTTCCGCTCCAAGTGGCAGGGGGTCACGGAGAGCAATCTGGAAAAGATCCTCAACATCCTCAAGGCGATGGCGCCCGTCGGGGTGATGATCGACGAAGCGGACGCTTTTCTGGGGGACAGGAACCAGGACGGCGATTCGGGAACGAGCAACAGGATCTTCGGCCAGATCGCTTCTTTCATGGGAAACACCGAATACCGGGGAAAGATAATCTGGTTTCTCATCACCTGCCGTCCCGACCTTCTCCCGATCGACCTCAAGCGACAGGGGAGGGCGGAGGAGCATCTGGCGCTCTTCTACCCGGAAAATATCGAGGAGAAAGAGGACCTTTTCGCCACCCTGGTCAAAAAGCTCAACCTGCGCATGCAGAAGACGAACGTGGCCGAGCTCTTCCGACGCTACAAGTACGAGTTCTCCGGCGCCGACCTCGAATCGGTGCTCATTCGCGCCAAGTTCCTTTCCGCGATGAACAATCACGTTTTCGTGACCAAGGGGGACCTGGAGGAAACCATCCAGGATTTCATGCCCCCCGCCTACCCGCACGAGATCGAGCTGCAGAACCTGGTGGCCGTGCTGGAGTGCACGAGCAGGGAGATGGTGCCGCGCCGGTTCAGGGAGATGAGCCGGGACCGGCTCGTGAGCGAGATCAAGCAGCTCAAGGTGCTGCTGCACGAGAGGGAATAGCCGACTCCTCATGCCGGAAATCCGTGAGATCCTCGTCCTGCATCACAGCCACCTTGACGTGGGCTACACGCACAGCCAGCCCATCGTTCGGGAGCTCCATCGCGAATACATTGACCAGGCGCTCGAGATGCTGTCGGAGACCGCAGACTGGCCCGAGCATTCGCGCCCTAAATGGACCTGCGAGGTGACTTCGCCGGTCATGCACTGGATGGAGACCGCTGATGAGAAGGATCTCCAGCGGTTTCAGACCTTCCTCTCCCAGGGGCGCCTTGGCATCTCGGCCATGCAGTACAACACATCGCCGTTGTGCAGTGCCGAGCTTCTCAGCCGCCAGCTTGCTCCCCTGGGGGTGCTCCGCAGCAGGTTCGGGGTTCCGATTGTCACCCTCAACCAGCACGACGTAAATGGCGTTCAGTGGCCGCTCGCGGACCTGATGATCGACGCGGGGATCGAGCTGTTGACCATGGCAGCGAACATCGACAACGGTCATTTCGTTTCTCCGCGACCGGGTGTCTTCTTTTGGACGGCCCCCTCGGGGCGCAGGCTCCTGGTCATGAACGGCAATCACTACACGATGTTCGATCAGCTCCTGTGGACATGGGAAAATTCCATGGACAGAATGCGGGAGGGACTTGCAAGCTATTGCGCGCGCCTTGAGCAAAGCGGATACCCGCATGACTTCATATACCTGACGACCACCAACGCCCCGGAGGCGTGGGACAATTCTCCCCCCAATCCGTGGGTGGCGAGGCTCATCAGGCAATGGAATGAGTCAGTCGACGCTCCCCTCATCCGTTACGTCACTCCTGCGGACCTGCTTGAAAGGCTGCACAAGATTGCGCCCGCCTCCCTCCCGGTATTGAACGGGGATTGGACCGATTACTGGAGCTTCGGCAACGGGAGCACGGCGTACGAGACCGCCGTGAGCAGGAAGGCGCGGTTCGCTCTCCAGCGCGCGGAGCTCCTCGGCGCGGCGCGTGTGGCTGAAGCGCGGGGAACCACGATCGGTGGACCTCCGCGCGGGACAGCCGTGAAGAGAGTCTCGGATCAGGCCTGGGCGGACCTCGCCCTGTTCTGCGAGCACACGTGGACCTACTGGGACCCGGCGCCCGAGCTTCCTCCCGCGCGTGCGCAATCCGCCTTGAAGACCGCCCTTGCGCATCAGGCGCGCGAGCGCGCGGAATACCTCCTCATCAGCGAGCTGGAAACGTTGTCGGCCAATCCCGCGCAGTCCGCGCGACCTGATCACCTCCTCATCCTGAACCCAGTTCAGAGGGCGCGCCGGGCGTACGTGCGTGTGCCGGACACGTGGAAGGAGCCGGGCAAGAGCCTGCGGAGCGTTCGTTTCACCTGGGCAGAGCAGGCTGAGGGACGTGCGCGCGGTGTCGTATACGGTCCATTCGAGCTGCCCGCTTTCGGCTGGATGAAAGTACCGCTTTCCGGTCTTGCACCCGCCACGCCTGATTCCGGGCTCGCCTTGCATGAGCAGAATGGCGCCAAGAGCGTGATCGAGTCGCCCTTCCACCGGCTGTCGTTCGACCCGGCGACAGGACGTGTCACGTCTTTGCTCGACAAGATCCTGGGATGGGAAGTGCTCCCGCGGGAGAACGAGCTCTCATTCTTCGATTTCGTGCATGAACGGCCCGACCCGCTCTTTGACGGCACTCGGAAAGCCTTTTATGAACGGGACCTGGAAAGGGAAAAGCTCGATCAGCATTGCTGGAAAACCCAATGGCGCGCTGAAAGGCGGCGCGCTTCCCGGCTTCTTTCCTGCGGCGTCGAGCAGGATGAAGCCTCGATCACATTCGTTCGGCAGTTGGAGGCACCGGGGGTCAGAAGCCTGCGTCAGCGCATCACCTTGCGTGCGGATTCTCCCGTCATAGAGCTGGAGGCCGCCCTGGACAAGCTCGACTGCAAAGAGCCTGAGGCAATATACTTTGCATTCCCCCTCAATCTTCCCGGTTCGTGGCAATGCCTGTTCGACACCGCAGGAGTGCCGGTGGAGCTCGACAAGGAACAGCTCCCGGGATGCTGTCGTGGATGGATGAGCGTTGATACGTTCGCGGCCTTGCAGGGCGGTGGGCGGTCAGCGGCACTTATCTGCCCTGATTCCGCGCTCATACAGGCCGGAGGATTCGGGTTCGGCAGGCTGCTCGGAGAAGTCCAAAGACCGGAAGGGCCGCTTCTTCTGGCCTGGCCCATGAACAACTACTGGTACACCAACTATCCCCTCACTCAACCCGGCCTGACGGGCCTGCGATACGGGTTTCTGACATCCGCTGCCGCGGACCCGGCAGGTCTCATGCAAAGCGCCCTGGAGCTCATCCATCCTCTGCTTGTGCACCCGGCGTCTGCCGCAGATGGCGCCCGTAAGGGCAGGCTCCTCGTGGTTGAAGGGGAGGGAGTCCTGATCAACCATGCAAAGCCTGCCGCTGACGGCCGTGGCATCATGCTGCGCCTGGCGTGCGTCGGGAGGGATGAGGCGACAGCACGGCTCCGCGCGGGCGGAGCACCGGTCCGCGCCGCATTTCTTTGCGGAACGCTCGAGGACGATCGCGAAGCCCTGCCGGTTGTCGATGGGATGGCCGAGGTCCGACTGAGATCGCGATGCCTCACCCTGGTGAGGCTCTGCACATAGCGGCGCGTAACTTGCACGGTGTAACGTGCAAGTTACCGCGGAAGGGCTACGGTCGGCCTTTCGGCCATCCTGGCCTCGGCCGCCCTCGCCATCCAACTCCGCGGAGTACCGCGGAAGGCTACGGCCCGATCTTCAGCAGCACTGTGTCGTGCGGCTGCACCCGGCGGGAGAGCGGCGAGCTGAAGTCTCCGTCTTCACGCTTCCAGAGGTCGCGTACGCGCCCCTTGTACGAGTCGAGCAGGCCCAGCTCCCCGGCACGCACCGCAATATCGGCGGCGCTTGACGTCCTGTTGCGAAGCGCAAGGGCCATCGATCCGTCTGCAAGGGGCCTTTTCCAGACTTCCTGACCCGACTCGGACCGGATGCGCACTGCCTGCTTTCCCAGGGGATCCTGGTCAAGCGCAATCACCTCGGGATTCGTCAGGATCTCGCGGGTCTTTTCGTCCATGGTCGTGATGTCGCAGCCGATCATGAGAGGCGAGCACAGCATGCACCACATCGACATCTGTGACCGGTATTCGAAGAAGGTGGCCCCGTCACCCGGGATGTTGCCGCGGCCTTTGAGGCCGATGACAAGCATGTCAAGGTCGTTCCAGCCGCCGGGGCCCGCGTACTCGTGCAGCGGAGCAGCTTCCTCTATGGCGGTGTCGATGCCGATGCCTGTCCAGTTGGCCTGGGGGACAAAGACGTCCGTCCAGCTGTCCAGGACGTCCGCAGTCGCGCGCCATATATGAGCCCCGATATCTCTCGCCCAGAGCCAGGGGCTTCTCCCGCCCCATTCGCAGGCGCTGAAGAGAAACTCGCGCCCTGTCGATCGAAGCGCTTCGCCCATGCGCCGATAGCGTGCGATTGCAGTTGGCTGGTCGGCAGGCGCGTTGCAGTAGTCGTATTTGAGGAAATCGATTCCCCAGGAGGCCCACAGCGCCGCGTCCTGTTGCTCGAAATCGAGGCTTCCCAGGTATTTGCCGCATGTGAGCTCGGCGGCATCGGAATAGATCCCGAGCTTCATGCCGAGTGAGTGTACGTATTGGGCGAGCGGCGCCATCCCGTCGGGGAACCGTTCGCGGTCCGGCACCAGGTTGCCGTGTGAATCCCGCGTCTTCATCGACCAGCAGTCGTCGATCACTACGTACCGGTAGCCCAGCTCGCGCATGCCGGATGAGGCGAGCGCTCCCGCCACACCCCGAACCGACTTCTCGCTCACGCGAGCGCCGAGGCCATTCCACGAATTCCATCCCATGGGGGGAACGGCCGCGAGTGTTCTTGTCACAGGAATCCTCCCTCAATGGTCGGCCTTTCGGCCATACGGGAGTACCCGTTCGGCGAGTACGCCGTCCTGGCTGAGGCCGACCTCGACGTCCATGTCTATGCCTTGATCCCGGAGAGCACGAGGCCTCCGAAGAGATATTTCTGCAGTATGAAGAAAAGCACGACGGGGAAAAGGACCGAGAGGGCTGAAGCGGCAAGCAGAGCTCCCCAGTCCATGAACCACGGAGAAATGATGTGGTAGATGCCGAGGCTCAACGTATACGTGCTGGACTTGTTCAGGTATATGAGAGGGTCGAGGAAGTCGTTCCAGACCCGCACGAACTCATAGACGAGCACAGTGATGAAGGGCGGGGTGAGGTTGGGCAGAATGATGCGGGTGAAAATGCCGACACGGCTGCAGCCGTCGATGATGGCTGATTCGTCGAGCTCGTAAGGGATCTGCGTGATGAACTGGCGGAATATGAATATGTAGAATGGATAGCCGAAAAACAAAGGCACGAGCAGGGGCAGATAAGTGTTGATCCATCCCAGCGCGCTGAACTCCATGAATTGAGGGATCACCTTCACGTCCCAGGGGACGAATATGCTCGCGATCACCACGATGAAGAGCAGGTTTCTTCCCCGAAAACGCATCCGCGCGAATCCGAATCCGACAACCGCGGAGGAAAGGGAGGCGCCCACCAGCGCAAACCCCATGATCTTGAGCGTATTGAGGAAGTTCCTGGCAAGGTGAAAATTGTGGAAGGCATTCTGGAAATTGGCCAGGCTGAATCGAACGGGGTAGATGTCGGGGGGATACTGGAAGATGGCGATGGGTCCGTTGATTGCCTTGAGGAACACCCAATAGACAGGGAAGAGGAACACGACGCTCACCGCGAGCAGAATGAGGTAACGAAAGGCTGCTCCCGCAAGGCTCCCCGCGCGCGAGGCCCTCACAGGATATCTCCCCTTTCGCTGTAGGAGAACACCCACCTGCGGGAGGATCGGAACAGCAGGAGCGTGACGACGAGCATGATGACGAACATGAGCCACGAGAGAGAGGAGGCATAGCCCATCTTCATGAACCGGAACGCGTTGTCGTATTCCACGTACGAGTAGAGGTATGTCGCCTTGGCGGGTCCCCCCGAGGTGATGACGATCAGCGGCGCCAGCATCTGGAACTGGTTGATCATGATGATGATCACATTCAAGAGTATCGTGGGAGAGATCATCGGCAGCGTGATGCGGAAGAACTTCCGTGTCGCGCTCGCCCCGTCCACTTCCGCGGCCTCGTAGAAGACGGTGGGGACACCCTGGAGCGCCGCAAGGAAGAGGATCATGGGCTGTCCCACCGCCCAGAGCCCGATGCAGATGATGGAGAACAGGGCGTAGTGAGGGTCGTCGATCCAGGGGATCGGCCTCACGCCGAAGAACGACAGGAAATAATTGAAGATACCCGTCTGCTTGCCGAGCATGAAGCGCCATATGAGCCCGCCCGCGGGTCCCGAGATCACGGCAGGAAGGTACACGAGGCTGCGCGCGAGGTTGACGCCCCTGAGCTTTCGCGTCAGGAGCTGCGCAATGACCAGGGCGCCGACGAGCTGGAGCGGCACCTCCAGGCCGACGAAGAGGAAAGTCTTCAGAAGGCCGGGCAGGGCATATTCATCAGGGCTGAAGATTCTGAAATAGTTGCGCAGGCCCACGAAGGTCATGTTCTTGAAGAAATCCCAGTTGGTGAAACTTACGGCGAATGAGAAAAGCATGGGACCCGCATAGAATGCGATGAAGCCGATCAGCCAGGGCGAGATGAAAAGGAAGCCTGAAAAACGTTCGCGGGCCGATGCGCCTAGGTGTCTCATTTTTGGTGCTGATGCCTTCCCCGTTCACCGTGAAGACCGGGGAGCCGATGCCCCCCGGTCTTCATTGATTGAGAGAACCTACTTGGTTCCCTGCAGGATTTTGTCCATCTTCGCCGCCGCGGCGTCGAGCGTCGACTGGATATCCGCGCCGGAAATGAAGATGCTCTGGAGAGCGGCCAGGAACTCGTTGTCAGCCTCGAACCACTTCGGGCTGCGCACGAACACGGGAGCAATGGTGGGCTTGCTGCCGACCTGGACGAACTTCTTGAGGATGGGGTCTTTGGTAAAGCCCATCTCCTCGCTGACTGAAGCAATGCTCGGGATTGCCCAGAAGCCCTTGGTAAGGATCCTCAGGCCTTCGGGGTCGGCAAGGAACTTGATGAGCTGCCACGTGGCGTCCTTGTTCTTCGCCTTGGCGAATATGGACCAGGTCGCGCTGTGGATGATGGGCTTCAGGGCCGCCCCCTTCCTCGGGACGGGCGGGGACACGATGTCGAAGCTCAGGCTCTTGTCGTCCTTGAATGTGGCAAGGGGCCACACGCCGTTGTCCATCATCCCGATTATGCCGGACTGAAACTCCGTCTGCCCGAGGTTCTGGTACTGGTCCTGGGCGCCCGTGGTGATCGACATATCGTACAGGCCCTTGTACCACTTCACGACCTCCACAACCTTGGAGGAGTTGATGTAGCCGGTGGCCGTCCTGCCGTCCTTGCTCACCAGGTCCCCGCCGTTGGACCAGATGTACTGCTGGATGGCATAGGTGTGCCCGGGGATCGCCACGTATCCGTAGCGGGCGTCTTTGCCCGGCTTGCCGTTGGTGAGCTTTTTGACCGTGGCGGTGAAGTCGGCCCACGTCCACCCGTCCACGGGATATGCGACGCCCGCATCGTCGAACACCTTCTTGTTGTACCAGATGACGCGCGGCGTCCAGTCCTTGGGAAGCCCCCATGTGCCGCCCTTGTACTCCGTCCATGCCTTCAGGACGGGCAGGAACTTGTTCATATCGTACTTGTCTCTGGCGATGTAGGGCGAAAGGTTCTCCACGACACCCGCTTCCGCGAACTGTGATGTGTTCCACATCAAGAGGCCGTCCGGGGTGTTGCCTGCCGCGTTGGCTGTCATCACCTTCTCATCGTAGCCCTGGGGCACGCTTTGCAGCTCCACCGTGATGTTGGGAAACTTCTTCTGGAAGGCATCGACGGCCTTCTGGGTGATGTCGAAGCCGACACCGGAGTCCCAGGTCATGTAAGAGATGGTGACGGGCGCCGCGGCCGCGGTGAGGGAGACGCCGGCTGCAAGCGCGGCCGCCATCACGACACCAATGAGTTTTCTCATGCCAAAACCTCCTTCGATCGAGAGTGATGTGAGCGCGTCCGCCCCGGGCCGGGCATCCCCAGGGGCCGACCCCCGCGCGGGGCTTCCGCTCTCGATCGCAGTGTGGACACGGCGGGGAGGTCCCGCAAGGTACGGAAGTCACAATCTCCGGTACGAAAGTACCGATTTCCCTTACCGCGGCCTGTTCTCTTCAGGAATGGTGTCGATCTTGAACTCCATTGCAAGCCGCATTGCCTGGAACCGGTTCTCCACCCCCAGCTTCCCGTAGATCGAGCTGAGGTAGTTTTTTACAGTTTGCAGGCTGAGAAAGACCTTTTCCGCTATCTCCTCGTTGCTGAACCCCTTCATCGCCAGCACGAGGATGTCCCTCTCCCGGGCGGTAAGCTCTCGGAGCCAGGGCGGCACCCTCGGTCCTTCAGGGGGGCGGCGCTGCATCCCCGCGATTCCTTCCAGCACCTGCGGTGAGATGATGCGCACCCCGCTTTGCGCAGCGCGGATGGAGGCGAGCAGCTCGGAGGAGGAGATGTCCTTCAGCAGGTATCCCACGGCGCCCTTGTCGAGGGCCGCCTTGACGTACTCGTCATATCCGAAGGTCGTGAGCATCAGGATTTTCACGTCGGGGTACTTGCGATGAATGAGGCGGGTCGCCTCGATGCCATTCATGACGGGCATGTGAATGTCCATCAGGATGACGTCCGGCACCTGTTTCAGCATCTCGGCCAGGGCCTCCGCGCCGTTGTAGGCAATGGCCACGCTCCCCACGGACTTGTCCTCGGAGAGCAGGACTTTCTTGAGCGAATCGGCGAAGAGCTTCTGGTCATCCACGATGAGTATCTTCATGCGTGCCCGCCTGCGACCGCCAGGCCCTTGGGGAAGGTCGCGTGCACGTTGTAGCCCTGGCTGCTGCCGGCAAATGTAATGACGCCGCCAACCGCCAGGACCCGGCTCTCCATGCTCTCCTGCCCGATGCCCTTCTTCGTTGCAGGGCTTCCCTTGCCGTTGTCCTGGATGTCCACGGAGAGGGTATCCTCGCCCACCCAGAAGTGTATCTGGATCTCAGTGGCGTTGCCATGTCGGAAAGCGTTTACAAGGGATTCCTGCACCAGCCGGTAGAGCACCGCATCGAGGACTTCTCCCATTTCCCAGGGAAGATTTCCCCACTCAACGCGGACTTTCACTTTCGTGGAGTAGCTGAAGGTGTCCACGAGGTTCTTTATGGCGAGTATGCCAGTCGGTTCTTTCTCGCGGATGGAACGGAGCTGGTAGAGGATGGCGCGAGTCTCGTTCAACCCCTTCTGCGCCTGCTCCTTTGCCCAGGCATGCAGCTCCCCTGTCTCCGCCGGGCCCGAGGGCGGATGCTTGAGGGAGGCATCCATCATGGCGTAGATGTTGGTGAAGGCCTGCCCCACCACGTCATGGAGGTCCTGCGTGATCCTGTTGCGCTCGTTCTCCGTCGACTCCCGCTCGACCCGGGTCGCGTACTCCAGGTAGTCCCTGCTGGTGCTCATGAGCTTTGATATGAACTCGTTCAGTGACCCGATTCTCGCTGCATTCTCCTCGTCGTGCGCGGAGAGCCGGTGCGTGAAGGCAAGAAGGAGCATGAGCGAGGCACCGATGAAAAAGAACGAAGCCCAATCGAGGAGCCGCGGCGACGCCATGGGAACGGAGAAAGCGTTCATCGGAACGAGGAATAAGGCGGATCCTCCCAGCGCCGCGGCGGAGAGAGCAGTGGCGACGGGGGGAGCGAATCCAAAGCTCGCGTCCAGCAGGAGCGAAAACATGAGCATGTAGCGGATGTCGAGGAAGGCGCCGAAGGGCACTCCGACGATGAGGAACGCGACGATCTTGACCACCGCTGCGGCAACGCGCGCGCGGAGCGAAGGCACGATGTGGATCACGACGAGGAGGAGAAATGACAGGCCAACGAGAAGGCAGAAGTCACGCGTCCACTCGGTCGGCAGGCCGTACTGGCCGCGATGAGCAATGAATTGGAGAAGCGCGAGCAGATGGAGCGCCCCTGAAACCGCCGCAGCGGGGAGCTTGCCCGGTGTTCTTTTTGTCATGTCCCGGCGAACTGTAAGCCCTCGCCTATCAGCCGTCAACGGACATTTGTGGCCGCGAATGTCACGGGGTACCGTGACGGCGGCCAAATGCCACGGAGTACCGTGGCTGGCTTGATGCCCGGGGCCCTGATGCGCACAATGCGCTGAATGCGCCGCAGAGAGTCACCCAGATGGAGCCCGGACAAGGCTGACCTGCCCTTCCTGCATCGGATGTGGGTGAAGCTCGCCCTCGGAAGCATCGGCCTGCTCGTCCTGTCCGTCTCCTTTACTGCCGGCTTCATCGTGCGATTCGCCACCGAGCAGCTTCGGCTCAACGTGCGGCAGCGCAACGAGCAGATTGCCCGCAGGGCCGCGGAGGAGATCAGCAGCTACATCGAGGGCGCGCGCCGCGATCTCTCTGAAAATGGGGCAATCCTGGAATTCCTTGACCGCATGCCCTGGGTGAGCGGCGTGCTTCTGGAAAAGAAGGTGATGGAGTCGGCGATCTTCGACACCGTCGTAGTCGTGGACCGCACCGGGGCAATCAAGGCGGACAATCGGCTGGGAATGGTGGACATGGCGGAGTTTCCGGCCACGGCGCTGCGCAAAGCGATGCAGGGGACGACCTGGACTTCACCGGTGGACATCGACTACCACGGTCTGCCCAGCATGACCTTCGTCATTGCTCCCCGGCGCGGGATCTCCCTGGTGGCCCGGCTTTCTCTGGAGAGAATCTGGCGGCTCATCGACGACATCGACGCGGGGCCCGGAGGATTCGCCTATGTGGTCTCCAGTGACGGGACGCTGATCGCGCATCCCGACAAGGCGGCAGTTCTTCGCCGTGAGGCTCCTGCCCGGCCGGACGCTCCCTCGATGCGCAATACTCTCCTCGTGAGCAGCGCGGTTCCCGGACTGGGATGGACCGTCTACATCCAGCAGCCCCTGGCCAAGGCGTTTTTCCCTGTTTCCCTTGTGCTCCGACGGTCCCTGTTCCTGGTGCTCATCGGATTGGCCATGGCCACTCTCGTGGCGGTGATCGTCGCAAGGCTGTACTCACGTCCGCTCGACGCACTGCTCTGGGGCACGGTGAGGATCGCAGGCGGAGATCTCCAGTACCAGATCCCTTCCCACTCGGCGGACGAGATCGGGGTGCTTTCCCGCTCGTTCAACGACATGGTACAGCACCTGCGGGAACGGACGATGGCCCTCGAGGACTCCGAGAGGCGCTACCGCCACGTCACGGAAAACGTGCGAGACATCATTTTCTCGCTCGATGCGTCGAGGAAGATCGTCTTCATCAACTCCCGCGCGGAGCGTGTGCTGGGGTATCCGCTGGACCAGATCCTCGGAAAGCGGCTTCTCGACTTCATGGCGCCGGATGCGCGTGAAAACCTGCTGCGGAGCGACGGCGGTCCGCTCGCCGCGTCGCACGCCCTGCCCCGCGAGCTCACCCTTCTCACGCGGTTGGGAGAAGAGGTGATTCTCGAGCTGGAAAGCGTGCGCAGCGGCGGCTCGCACGGTGAGGCCGAGATCCACGGCATTGCGCGGGACATCACCCAGAGAAAACGCATGGAGGAGAAGCTGCGAAGGTCGGAGAAGCTCGCCGCGCTCGGTGAAATCGTCTCGAAGGTGGCGCACGAGCTGCGCAATGCGGTGGCCGGAATCACCGCCTCGATGGAAATGGCGCGGGTGCGCGGGCGCACCCATGCGGCGCTCCAGCAGGATCTCGACCGGGTCCTTGCCGAGGCGATGCGCGCCCAGGGCATCGTGCAAGGGCTTCTGGGCACCTCAGCCGAGCGTCCGCAGAAGCGACAGGCGTGCTCCATGAACAGCGCCGCCGCCTCGGTGATCGAGCTGCGCCGGGGCAGGCTGCAGGCGGCGGGGATCGAGGTGCTGCTGGAGCTCACGGAGGGCCTCCCCTCAGTCATGGCGGACCCGGACCAGCTCTGGGAGGTTTTTCATAACCTGGTGGACAACGCCGAGCACGCCCTTGGTGAATTCACGAGGCCGGGCCCAGGGAATCCGCGGGATACCGCGATGCCGAATCCGCGGGATACCGCGATGCATGAGCGGAAACTTCGCGTTCGAACCTGGAGAGACATCGGGCGGGTCTGGGCGGAGGTCTCCGACACCGGGCAGGGCATTGCCCCCCAGCAGCTCGGAAAGGTGTTCGATCCATTTTTCACCACACGCAGGGAAAGCGGCGGCACCGGTCTCGGGCTGGCCGTGTCCCTCGCGATCGTGGAGGCCCTTGGCGGTGACATCAGCGTGCGAAGCGTTCCGGGTGAGGGTACGGCATTCACCGTGGAGCTGCCTGCCGGCGACGGGGAACAGGAGTCGGGACCGGTAGAGGAGATCGACCTGGCAGGCGCCCTGATCCTCGTTGCCGAGGACGAGCCGGCCATCCGGGAGTTCGTGCATCATTACCTGGAGAGCCTCGGATGCATGGTGGACAGCGCGGCCAATGGCCAGGAGGCGGTCGCGCTCCTGGCCTACGGAACGGCCTATTCCCTCGTGATCTCGGACTTCAGGATGCCGGATCGTGACGGCAAGGAACTTTACGAGTGGATCCGCGTCAGCCGCCCCGGACTGCTCAGGCGCCTGATTTACATCACCGGTGACAGTCTCAATCCGGTCACCCGTTCCTTTCTCGAGGAGACGCGGCTGCCCTACCTTCTGAAACCGGTCGTCGCCTCGGTGCTCGCCTCCGAGGTCCGGCGGGCCCTCGCGCGCGCCGCCGGCTGACGGATAAAGTCCCGTGACAACGGAAAGGATCGATGGAATGGATGGCGAGAAGGGTGTTGAAGCCGAGGCGGCAATCTTGAGCGGCGACACTCCTCTACGCGCACACGCGCTGTCCGCCGCCGCGGTGGCGGAGGCTCTCGATGCCGACGCGTCCACCGGGCTTGCCCCGGCGGAGGCCGCGCGACGGCTCGCGGAGACCGGCCCGAACGAGCTGGTCGAGAAGCCGGGCCCCACGTTCCTCTCTCTCCTGCTCGGGCAGTTCAAGGATTTCCTCGTCATCATCCTGATCGTCGCGGCCGTCATTTCCATTGCGCTGGGTGAGTGGATCGACGCCATCGTCATCATCCTCCTCGTCATCCTCAACTCGGTCATCGGCGTCGTGCAGGAGTCCAAGGCAGAGGAAGCCCTCGCCGCGCTGAAGAAGATGGCGGCGCCCGAGGCGCGGGTCCTGCGGGGCGGCAGAACCGTCGTCGTCCCGTCACGGGAGCTGGTGCCCGGGGACGTGGTGTTCATGGAGGCGGGAAACTACGTCCCCGCCGACTGCAGGCTCGTGGACACGGCGAGCATGCGCGTGGAGGAGGCATCCCTCACGGGAGAGTCCATGCCCGTGGAGAAGGAGCCGGACGCGGTGCTGCCTCTCGACGCATCCCTCGGGGACCGCTCCACCATGGCGTGGATGGGCACGACGATCGCCTTCGGACGGGGCAGGGGCATCGTGACCGAAACCGGCATGCGCACCCAGATCGGCCTTGTTGCCACGCTTCTCCAGGAGCAGGAGGCGGAGGAGACGCCGCTGCAGAAGAAGCTCAGCCAGGTCGGACGCTGGCTCGGGCTGGCCGCACTCGCTATCTGCGCGGTGGTGTTCCTTGTGGGCATCCTCGAGGGACGGGACCTGTTGCTGATGCTCATGACGTCGTTGAGCCTCGCCATTGCCGCGGTCCCCGAGGGGCTGCCCGCGATCGTCACGATCTGCCTCGCGCTGGGGATGCAGGAGATGATCAGGCGGCACGCGCTCATCCGCAAGCTTCCCGCCGTCGAGACCCTGGGCAGCGCGACCGTGATCTGCACGGACAAGACGGGGACGCTGACACAGAACGAAATGACGGTGGCGCACGTGTGGGCGGACGACGCAATCTTCGCCGTGACCGGGGAGGGATGGCAGCCGCGGGGGGAGATACAGAAGGACGGTCAACGGGCCGAGTTGAACAATGACAGCTCGGTGCGGCTCCTCCTGCAAGCCGCGATGCTCGCGAGCGACGCACGGCTGGAACGCGAGCCGGACCACGGCCCGGACGGCGTGCCCGCCTGGCGCTTGGTGGGGGACCCCACCGAAGGCGCGCTCGTGGTCGCCGCGGCAAAGGCGGGGCTGCTGCGCGCGGCGGTGGAAGCCGTCTATCCCCGGGTGGCCGAGATCCCCTTCGACTCCGTGCGCAAGGGCATGAGCACGATCCATCGGCTGCCCCCGGAGCCCCCGGACGCCCACGACGCGGCCCGGGTGGATGCGCGCGGACCCTATGTCGTCTTCGTCAAAGGCGCGCCTGATCTCCTTCTTTCCCGCTGCGCGCGCGTGCAGCAGGAAAGGCCTCACCACGGAGCTCACCGAAGGGGAGAGGCATGCGATCAGGGAGGTGAACGCTCTGCTCGCCTCACGCGCGCTTCGGGTTCTTGGCGTGGCGTACCGCTCGCTCTCCGAGCTGCCGCGCAGCCCGACGCCCGAAGCCGTGGAGACCGAGCTCACGTTCATCGGCCTCGTGGGCATGATGGACCCTGCCCGGGCGGAGAGCGGGCCGGCGGTGCGGCGGGCGCACGACGCGGGCATCGCCGTGGTGATGATCACCGGGGATTATTCCGAGACCGCGGCGGCAATCGGGAAAAAGATCGATCTCATCCCGGAGGGCGGGGAAGTCATGTCCGGCGCGCAGATCGACGCACTGGATGACGCGGGTCTCGCGGAGGCCTTGAAGCGCACGAGGGTCTTCGCGCGTGTCTCCCCGCAGCACAAGGTGAGGATCGTGGACGCGCTGAAGTCGCAGGGCCATATCGTGGGGATGACGGGTGACGGCGTGAACGACGCTCCCGCGCTGAAGAGGGCCGACATCGGCATTGCCATGGGCATCACGGGCACCGACGTGACGCGAGAAATCGCGGACATGGTGCTCACGGATGACAACTTCGCGTCGATCATCTCCGCGGTCGAGCAGGGACGGATCATTTTTTCAAACATCCGCAAGTTCGTGTACTTCCTGCTCTCCTGCAACCTCGGAGAGATCGGAACGATCTTTCTCGGAACCCTCCTGGGCTGGCCCGTTCCCCTCACGGCCATCCAGCTTCTCTGGATGAACCTCCTCACCGACGGGGCGCCGGCACTCGCCCTGGGAATGGAGAAGGGGGAGCCGGGCATCATGGACCGGCCGCCGCGCCCCCCGCGGGAGCCCATCATCAACCGGTCGATGATCCTCGGTCTTGCGCTGCAGACCGTCGCCATCACCGCCGTGTCCCTCCTTGCCTTCTGGATCGGACTGAACGTGTTCGGCTCCGAGCCCGTGGCGCACACCATGGCTTTCGTCATGCTGTCCGGCTGCCAGCTCGCGCGCGCCTACACGAACCGCTCGGAGCGGGCCTCTCTGTTCAGTCTTGGCGTCTTCAGCAACCGATGGATGCAGTACGCTGTTCTGGTATCAAGCGTTCTTCTGCTGGCCGCCGTGTACGTCCCGGGTCTCCACACCGTCTTCAACGCGGTCCCGCTCACCCTCGCCCATTGGGCGTACCTGGGGCCTCTGCTGCTCATCCCCGCCATCGTCGACGAGCTGGCCAAGCTCGGCCGAAAGATTGCCGATCGTCTGCGGGCGCGCGCGTGAGATCGGAGTGCCGCCGGATTGATTTTCAGCGTCGGGCGTATACAATAGAGATTAATGCGCACAAGGACAAATGCGCGGAGTACCGCGCAGAGGAGTACCGCGCCGAAGTGAAAGGCGGAGATCGAAGTGGCGTCCCGGAAAGTGCAGGTCACGCGCAAGACGCGCGAGACAGATATCACCCTCACCCTCGACCCTGACGCGCCCGTGGCGGGCCGGATCAGCACCGGGTTGCCGTTTCTGGACCATCTCCTGACGAGCATGGCGTTCCACGGAAGGCTCGGGCTCGTGCTGGAAGGCAGCGGAGACCTGGAGGTGGACGCCCATCACATGGTGGAGGACACGGGCCTCGTTCTCGGACAGGCCTTTGCCGACGTGCTGGTGAAGACGGGTCACGTGACGCGCTTCGGGCACGCCGTGATCCCGATGGATGAGGCACTGGCGGAGGCGACGATCGACGTATGCGGCAGACCCACCCTTTTCTGGCACGCGCAATTCCCTCAACCGATGGCGGGAACATTCGACCTTTCTCTTCTGCGTGAGTTTTTCACCGGCCTTGCGACGCAGGCGCGCATCAGCCTGCATGTCGAAGTGCGCAGGGGAGAGAACAGTCACCACATGGCGGAGGCCGCTTTCAAAGCGCTGGGCAAGGCACTGCAGCAGGCGTATGGGGCAAGCAGCCAGGAAATGTCGTCGAAAGGGCGTATCGGATAGCAGGCGGATGAGATCGGCATTCACGCCCCCTGAGGAAAATGTCACGGGTCTCGTGACCGCGGCCTCCAGGTATTTACTCTAGCGAATTAATCAAGTATCTTGAAGTGAAGGCAAGGATGAACACTCAGGACATCCTTAAAAAGTTGCCCTCAGGCGGCTTTCTGAAGGTAACGGGCGAGAAACCAGCGCCACTCACTAGCGAGCAGCGAGCGGCGCTCATTAGAAAGGGCAACCAGTTGTTTAATAAGGGTCAGTTCGGCCTCGCACAGCGGATATTCATCACCACGAAATATTCCGATGGACTGATAAGAATAGGAGACCACCACGCCAAGGGGGGGAAGCCGCTCGAGGCCCTGCAGGCTTACTGGCTTGCCCCTGCCCCGGACAAGATCGCCGCGATGGTGGAAAAAATCGCAATGGTAATGAAACAATGGCTTGCAGAGGGGAAAGCGAAAACACAATGAGCAACGAGGAGAAAAAATCCGCGCCCGTTCCGGCGTCGATATCCGAGCTTTCCAAGAGGGGCTATCAGCTTCTCAAAGAAGATCACATCGCGGAGGCGGAGGAGAACTTCCGCCGCATCCTTGAGGTGGAGCCGCAGAACAACTACGCCCTCGTCGGCATGGGGGACGCGGCGCGCAAGCGCAAGTCCTACCACGAAGCCATCCGCTATTACGAGGATTGCCTCACGCATCACGAGGGGAATAAATACGCCCTCGTCGGGCTCGCGGACAGCTACAGGTCCCTGAAGCAGTTCCACAGGGCCATTGAGATCTGGGAGAAGTACCTGGACCAGGGAGACAGCGACGTCACGGTGCTCACCCGCATCGCGGACGCGTACCGCAAGGTGCTGGACTTCAACAGGTCCAAGGAAATCTACCACAAGATTCTGGAGATCGATCCGGGCAACCCGTACGCCCTCACCGGGCTGGGCTACCTCCACTTCGATCTGAAGGAGTACAGGGAAGCCCTGGGCTATTGGGAGCGGATGCACGAAAAAGACCCCAAGAACATCTGGGTGCTGACCTCCATAGGCAACTGCTACCGCAAGCTCAGGACCTACGAAAAGGGGATTCCGTATTTCAAGAAGGCACTGGAGATCCAGCCCAATAACTTCTACGCCCTCTTCGGGCTTGCGGACTGCTATCGCGGGATGAACGATCCACAGGAGTCGCTTTTCTACTGGCAGAGGATCCTGGATGCCGACCCCGACAACAAGGTCATCCTGACCCGCATCGGCGATTCCTACCGCGCAATGAACGAGCTCGACACGGCGCGGGAATACTACAGCAAAGCGTTGAATATCGAGTTCGACAGCTACGCGGTCCTCGGGCTTGCCCTCATCAACAAGGAAAAGGGCAACTACCTGGAGGCAATCGAGAGCCTCTCCGGCCTGCTGGTCAACGATGCGAAAAACCCGCGCCTGTACATCGAGATCGCACAGAGCTGGCTGGCACTGGAGAAAAAGGAAAAGGCCCTGGAGGTGCTCGTGCGCGCGCAGCGCATGGGCATCAAGAACCTGGGGATCGGCGAGCTGCTGGAGAAGCTGCAGAAGCCTGCGTAGCCAGGGATGGCGAGGGCGAGCGAGGCCATGGATGGCCGGAGCGAGCCCCTGATCTACTCCAGTACCGCGCGGATTCTCCGGACACCGGACGAGGATGACTGCTCTTTCTGTATGACGAATTTGCCCAGCACGCCCGTGTTCTCGACGTGCGGCCCTCCACAGACCTCCTTGGAGAAGTCCCCGATCGTGTAGACCTTCACCTTCTCCGCGTATTTCTCGCCGAACAAAGCGATGGCGGAGGCGGCGCGCGCCTCCTCGATGGTCATGACCTCCATGGTGACGGGCAGCCTGCGGGCAATCTGCTCATTCACGATCGCCTCGACTTTGCGGACCTGCTCCTCGGTCATGGGCTGGGGGTGGGAGAAGTCGAAACGCAGCCGCTCGACGGTGATGTTGGAGCCCTTCTGCGCGACGTGCGTGCCCAGCACCATGCGAAGCGCCTGGTGAAGGAGGTGGGTGGCGGTGTGCAGCCGGGTGGTCATCTCGGAATGGTCCGCAAGGCCGCCTTTGAAGATCTTCTCCGCGCCCGCCTTGGACAGCTCCTGGTGCTTCTCGAAGGCCTCATCGAATCCCTTCCTGTCCACACCCATGCCGTGCTCACGGGCGAGCTCCTCCGTGATCTCGATGGGAAAGCCATACGTGTCGTAGAGGCGAAAGGCCACGCGGCCCGGGATGATCTTCTGCGGGTTCTTCATGAGATTGGGCAGGAGCTTTTCGAACTCTTTCTCGCCCTTCTGCAGCGTTTCGGAGAATCGCTCCTCCTCGAGCCCCAGCTCCGCCGTGATCATCTGCGCACGCGCGCGCAGCTCGGGATAGAACTCCTCGTTGATCGCGATGACATCGAGGGCCAGCGTGCCGAGGAAGCTGCCCTCCAGGCCGAGCTTGCGGCCGTGGCGGATCGTGCGACGGATGAGCCGGCGCAGGATATAGCCCTGGCCGAGATTCGAGGGTTTCACGCCCCTGTCGTCTCCGATGATGAAAACCGAGGAGCGCAGGTGATCGGCGATGATGCGGAACGAGGTGTCCACCGCCGGATCGGACGCGTACCGCTTGCCGGTTATCTTTTGCAGATGTTCGATGATCGGCCAGAACAGCTCGGTCTCGAACACGGTCTTCTTTCCCTGGATCATGGCGAGGGTGCGCTCGACGCCCATGCCCGTGTCCACGGTCTTCTGGGCCAGGGGAAGGTACTTGCCGTCGAGGGTCTTGTTGTACTGCATGAACACGTCGTTCCAGACCTCGATGTACTTTCCGCAGTGGCACCCCGGCTTGCAGTCGGGGCCGCATGCGGGGATCCCCGTGTCGATGAACATTTCCGTGTCGGGGCCGCACGGCCCGGTCTGCCCCGCCGGTCCCCACCAGTTGTCCTTGCGGGGAAGGAAGTGGATGCGTTCCCTGGGTATGCCGATCGATTTCCAGTTCTCCGCCGCCTCATGGTCCGGCGGCACCTCGCCGTCTCCCGCGAAGACGGTCACGGAAAGCGAATCCGCAGCGAACCCCAGCCAGCGGGGCGAGGTGAGGAACTCGTAGCTGAACGCAATGGCTTCCTTCTTGAAGTAATCCCCCAGGGACCAGTTGCCCAGCATTTCAAAGAAGGTGAGGTGCGCGGCGTCCCCCACCTCGTCGATGTCGTCCGTGCGCATGCACTTCTGGCAGTCCACCAGCCTCTTTCCCGCCGGATGGGGCTCGCCCAGGATATAGGGCACCAGCGGGTGCATCCCCGCCGTGGTGAAAAGAACGGTGGGATCGTTCTCCGGTATGAGGGACTTGCCGGAGATCTCCGCATGGCCCTTTTCCTTGAAAAAATCGATGTAGATGCGCCTCAGCTCGTTGCCGGTCATGCCCGTTAAGGTACGGGGATGACGGGGGGGATGTCAACACCGGCGAGGTTTTTGGTTGTTCCCGGTTTGCCGACACTCCTCAAGTCACCGATTTGACCCAAGCCGCCTCGAAGGGGTAGCTTCTATGCAGCAAGCGGGAGGCATACGGTGAAGGAGGCGCTGCTCTACGAGCAGATCGGCCATCAGATGGTGCATTGTCACCTCTGCCCGCACGAATGCGTGATCCCCGAGGGGCGGACCGGATTCTGCGGGGTTCGCAAGAACGTCGAAGGACGACTGTACGCGCTTACCTACGGCCGCGTGGCTTCGATCGCCATCGATCCGATAGAGAAAAAGCCGCTCTACCACTTCTACCCCGGGGCGCCGACCATGTCCGTCGGAACGTACGGCTGCAACATGCGCTGCAAACACTGCCAGAACTGGGAGATCTCCCACCACGCCGCGACTGAGCTCGGCGAAGGCATGACCGAGCTCTCCCCCCAGGAAATGGTCGAGCTCACCCTCTCGCGGCGGTGCGATGTCCTGGCGTGGACGTACAACGAGCCTTCGATCTGGTTCGAGTACATCATGGATGCGGCGCGACTGGCCCGCGAAGCCGGGATCAAGACCGTTATGGTGACCGCGGGCATGATAAACCCGCCGGCCCTCAAGGCGCTCCTCAAGCACATCGATGCCTATCGTCTGGACGTCAAGGGCTTCACCGAGGAGTTCTACCAGCGGTTGACGGGTACCCCGGTGCTCAAGCAGGTGCTCGAGAACGGGATCACGGCGCACCGCGCGGGTGCCCACGTCGAGGTCGTGACCAATGTGATCCCGAACTGGAACGACACGGACGAACAATTCCACGGTCTTTCCCGTTGGATCGTCGAGAACCTGAGCACGGAAACCCCATGGCACGTGACCGCCTACCACCCGGACAACAAGCTGACTGAGCCGTCGACGCCGGTCTCCACCCTGGACCGCGCCCGCGAGATCGGGCTCTCATCCGGGCTTCGATACGTGTATGTAGGGAACATTCCGGGGCACCCGGCGCAGGACACGATCTGTCCGGGGTGCGACAGCGTGCTCATCGACCGGCAGGGCTTCGGCATTGGCGCGAACAATGTCGTGCGCGGCTCGTGCCGATTCTGTGGCTACCGGCTCGGGGTCTACCGTGGTCCGGACGTGCCCCTGCATAGCAACACGCGGGGCCGTCCGATCCGCGTGCTCTGACGTGACCACCTCGTACGGCCTGGAGCATCGAAGGGCTCCGCACCTCGAGCTCCTCATCGTCGGAGCCGGCGCCGCGGGTCTTTCCGCCGCGATCTATGCCGCCCTCCTCAACATCAACACGGTTCTCCTGGATGCGGAAAGCGGCGGCGGGCTCATGAACCTGGCCAAGACCGTCGAAAACTTCCCGGGGGTCGCGGGGAAGCGGGGACCGGCCATCACGGAGAGCCTGTTGAGACAGCTCGAGTCCTCAGGCGGTCGGGTCAACACCCTCGAGGCGGCCCAGGACTTCGAGTTTGCCCCGGATCGCCTCCGAGTCCGGACGAACGTGAAGGAGTACCGGCCAAAAGCGGTGATCATCGCGACCGGGCTCGAGCTCCTTGGTCTCAAGGAAGAGTACGGGCTGGCGAACGAGAGGCAGTACCTGGGGAAGGGTGTCTCCTACTGCGCCGAATGTGACGCGCCGCTCTTTCGGGACAAACGGGTCATGGTCTGCGGCAACCCCTTCGACGCATTCCTTCTCAAGCGCGTGGCGAAGCAGGTCACCTACCTTGGGCCGGTCCCGGAGGACTATGCGAGACAGGTCCCACGGGAGATCATCGAGGCGAACGACATCGCTTACGTAGAGGGGAATCTCGAGGAGCTCCGAGGAAGGCACCGTCTCGAGGCGGTCGTCGTAGATGGACGCCCAATCGAAATGGATGGACTGTTCCTCACGAAGCGTCGCGCCACGAGCGAAGTCTACTCCACGGCGGGACTGGGAGTCGACGAGCAGGGCTTCCTCACCGTCGACCGGCACCTTGCGACGAATGTCAGCGGCGTGTTCGCCGCAGGGGATATCACCGGTGAACCCTGGCAGATCTCGAAGTCCGTGGGCGAGGGTGCGACGGCCTGCCTCTCGGTGTTTCGGTTTCTGACGGGTCAGGAGATGCGGAACCTGGGCTGGGCCCTGCAGGACGAGTGGCGAATATAGCCCCGACGGTAGATTTCGCCCGTCCCGCCTTGGCCTTTGCCGCGCAAAAATGGTACAAGAATCTCGGATACACCTGAATGAAACGACCCCAAATCCGGCAACTGCACGGGGTACCGTGCAAGGTACCGCGGCGCCCACCCGTCCTCATCGTGGCCTGCTATGCGACGATCTATGTCGTCTGGGGGTCGACCTATTATTTTATCCGGCAATCGGTTGCCACGATCTCCCCCGCCTGGGTTCTTGCCATTCGGTGGACCATCGGAGGCACGCTCCTCCTGGGAGTTTCGGCCGCCCGCGGCGGGCTGAAGCGGCTGCCTTCGCCGCGCAATGTCGTCTCCTCCGTGATCCTCGGCATCCTTCTCCTCATGGTGGGCAATGGAGGAATCACGATCGCGGAACGCAATATCGACAGCTACATTGCCGCGCTTCTTGCATCTTCCACTCCAATCGTCGTCGCCGTGTTCGACGGATTGCTGCTGCGCAAGCGTCTCACGCCGGCGCGCGTGCTGGGAGTGGTGATCGGCTTCGGTGGAGTGGCGGTCCTGCTGTACAACGGGCATTCTCTCGGATCGAGCTTCAATCCCTCCGTGCTGATCGGACTGTTGGGGTTCCTGTCATGGGGCCTTGCCACCAGCCTCGGCCATCGGTTCCCCGTGAGCGGCGACAACACGGTGAACAGCGGCCTCCAGATGCTGTTCGTGGGCATCGTCAGTCTTGTGATCGGTCTGGCCGCCGGCCCCTCGCCTGCCGTCCTGGTTTCTTCAATGTCAGTCGCATCGCTCGTCGGGGTGCTGTACCTTGGCGTCGTCGGATCCCTGGCATTCAGCGCGTACACCTACCTGGTGGGCGTCGAGCCTGCGGAAAGGCTGGTCAGCTACGCCTTCGTGAATCCGCTGATCGCCCTGTTGATCGGGCTGGGCTTTGCCGGCGAATCTGCGACGCCTTTGCTTCATTTCGGCGTGCCCCTGGTCCTGATCGGTCTTGCCTTCATGCTCTATGGCGAGAGGTTCCTTGCATGGCTGGGCTCCAGGACCACCGGCCGCGGCTGAAGCCCGGCCGGAGGCTTTTTCCGCGCATCGTCCTGCTGATCGGCGCTCCCGCGCTCCTGACGGCAACACTCCTCCGGCTGCCATGGCCCGCGTTCGATGCTTTTCTCTCCGACGCCTCGGGGGCGCGAATCACCGACCGGCGTGGCTCTCTTATCGCGCTGATGCCGGGAAGGGGGGGCTCCTTCGAGGAGCGGGAGGACCCGGCCCGGATTCCCAAGCCGGCCGCGGACATCTTTGTGAAACTCGAAGACGCGCGGTTTCGAACCCATCCGGGCGTGGACCCGGCCGCCATTGCGCGCGCTCTTGCGAACCGCTTGTGGGGCCGTGGCGGACGATCGGGGGCATCGACAATCACGATGCAGCTTGCGCGGATAATATCCCCGCACCCGCGGAGCGTTTTCGCGAAGCTCGTCGAAGCCGCAGACGCACTGCGCATCGAGTCGCGGCTCACCAAGGACAGGATCCTCGCCCTCTATTTGAACACCCTGCCGTTCGGCAGGAATGCGCGCGGGGTCGGTGCCGCCGCCTGGACGTATTTCGGCGCAGATCTTTCCACCCTGTCTCCTGCGGAGCTCCTGGCCCTGGCCATCATCCCGCGCAATCCCACCCTCTATGATCCATTCGACCATCCCGACGCCCTGATTGCCGCCGCGCGCGATGTCGCGGCAAGGAAGAGGCTGGGAATAGAGTCGGGAGAGATCGAGCGGGCCGTGCGCGGCGCGAAATCAGGGCGTCCTGCCTCAGACGCCCCGCACTTTGCAAGGTACATCGCCGGACAGTTGGCGGGCGGGAAGATTGACGCCGGAGACGGCGAGGTGCGGACAACGCTCGACCTGGGTTTGAACGATTTCATACAGGGCCGGGTGCGGTTCTCCCTGCAGCGCTATGCAGCCGCGCGCGTCTCCAACGCGGCAGTGGTGGTCATCGAGAATGCCACGGGTGCGGTGCTCGGCTGGCTGGGATCCGGGGATTTCCAGGACGCAGCGCGCGCGGGGCAGGTCGACGGCGTGCTCATCCGCAGACAGAGCGCTTCAACGATCAAGCCCTTCCTATACGCCAGCGCCATCCAGAAAGGGTGGACCGCGGCCACCCTGGTGCCGGATGTGCCCATGGTGTTCGGAGCAGCGGATGAGGTGAGCTACAAACCGTCGAACTTCGACAACAGGAGCCATGGGGTAGTGCGATTGCGTACCGCGCTGGCCAGCTCCCTGAACGTGCCCGCGGTTTACACGCTCTTTCACGTCGGGCTGGCAAGCTTTCTGGGCACGCTGGCGGACCTGGGATTCGCACTGCCCCCTGACGCGGAGGTCCGCTACGGCCTGGGGACTGCGATCGGCAACGCGGAGGTTTCCCTGCTTGAGCTCACCCGCGCATTCACCGTTTTTCCGCGCGGCGGCACCCTGCCCGACCTGGTGCTGACGCAGGGCCGGAAGGGGACCAGCCGCAGGATCTTCGATCCTTTCTCCGCCTGGATCATCTGCAACATCCTCTCCGACCCCTCTGCCCGGGCGACGGGCTTCGGCACGCACACGTATTTCCGAACGGACTTTCCCGCCATGTTCAAGTCAGGGACCTCGAGCGAGTTCACCAACCTCTGGTGCGTCGCCGCGACCCCTCTGTACACGGTCGGCGTCTGGGCAGGGAACTTCGACGGCAAGGCGGTGATCAACAAGACCGGGCAGCATCGTTCCCACGCAGATCGTCACCGATGTGCTCACCTGGCTGACCGCCCGTGACTCCCGCGCCCAGGTCTCGAGGGATTTCGCGGCGCCCGCGAACGTCGTGGAGACCCGGATATGCACGATCACCGGGAAGAGAGAGACGCAGTGGTGTCCCTCCACGCGGAACGAGTTTTTCAGAAACGCAGCCGAGGTGCCGGATCCCTGCGCCTATCACGCCAACCCGAAGCCGGAGAAAACGCTCCTTCAGGACAGCTTCCTCGGCCCGGATGAATCCGTGCGCATCCTTTTTCCCGTGAACGGCCAGGTCTTCTATCTCGACCAGACTCTGAGGTCGGGCACGGAGAGCATTCCCGCCGTCCTGGCGGTCCGAGACGGAGAAGAGGCATCGCTGGCATTCGATGGAGTCATGCTGGCGCGGGGAGCCTCGCTTTCAACGGTCACGGTCCCCCTTGTGCGCGGCTCTCATTCGATCTCCTTGACGAGCAGAGCAGGTTCTGACAGGGTGCTGTTCGAGGTAAAGTGACCTCGTGGCCGATCCGGGAAGTTTCTATTCGATTCAGGCTGATTTCGTAACTCTGAAGGTCAAAGCAAAGCCGGGGGCGCGCCAGGACTCTGTTCTTGGCGTTCGAGGCACGGAGCTCCTTGTCTCGGTTCGGGCGGTTGCGGAGAAGGGCAGGGCGAACGAGGAGATCGCGAGGGTCCTGGCAAAAGCCCTTGGCGTGTCCCGCGGCAGCGTCGTGTTGAAGCTCGGCGGAGCATCGCCGCACAAGGTCTTCCAGGTTCCCCTCGAGACGGCGGCGGCGCTGCGGAAAATCGCAGGCCCTGGCAGCCGGCCACTTACTTCTTCCTGAAAACAATCCCCTTTTCCGCCTTGTCGATCGTCACCGTATTCCCATCCGTGATGTCCCCGGCCAGCATCATCTTCGCAAGCGGGTTCTGGACGAGGTTCTGTATCGTGCGCTTCAGCGGCCGCGCGCCGTACAGGGGATCGTAGCCCATCTCGGAGAGATATGCCCGCGCCTTGGGCGTGGCCTCGAGGGTGACCTTCTTCTCCCGGAGCCTCTTTTGCAGCAGACCGAGCTGGATGTCCACGATTTTCAGAATCTCGGGCTTGCCCAGCCGATTGAAGAATATCGTCTCGTCGATTCGGTTGAGGAACTCGGGCTTGAACGTGACTTTCAGGAGGGCATTGATGGCTTCCTTCACGTCCTCCATCTTTGCCGCGTTCTGGATCAAGTCCCCGCCGATGTTGCTCGTCATGATGATGAGAGCATTGCGAAAACCCACCACCCGGCCCTGGCCGTCGGTAAGCCTCCCCTCGTCCAGGAGCTGGAGAAGAACGTTGAACACGTCGGGATGTGCCTTCTCGATCTCGTCGAACAGGATCACTGAGTAGGGACGGCGTCGCACCGACTCGGTAAGCTGGCCTCCCTCCTCGTAGCCCACGTACCCCGGGGGCGCGCCGATGAGCCGGGAGACTGAATGCTTCTCCATGTACTCGCTCATGTCGATGCGCGTCACCGCCTTTTCGTCGTTGAAAAGGAAGTCCGCGAGCGTTTTCGCCAGCTCGGTCTTCCCCACGCCCGTGGGTCCGAGAAAGAGGAACGTGCCCAAAGGACGCGAGGTATCGGATATTCCCGACTTGTTGCGTCGGATGGCATCCGAGACCGCGATGATGGCCTCCTGCTGCCCGACGACCCGGCTGGCCAGGATTTCCTCCAGCTTCAGGAGCTTCATCTTCTCCGTGGCAAGCATCTTGGAGACGGGGATCCCGGTCCAATGGGAAACTATTCCCGCGATATCCTCCTCAGAAACCTCTTCGCGAAGAAGGCGCGTCTCGCCGTGCAGCTTTTCAAGCTGCGTGCTCTTGGCATCGAGCTGCCTCTGCACGTCGGGAATTCGGCCGTGCTTGATTTCCGCGGCCTTGGAGAGGTTGCCTTCCCGTTCGTAGCGGGTCTCCTCCATGGAGAGCTCTTCGAGTGTAGCCTTGATCTTCCTGATCTCCTCGATGATCCCTTTCTCGTTTTTCCACTGCAGCCTCATGGTGTCACGCGCGCCACTGAGCTGGGAGAGCTCCTTGTCCAGCGTGGCAAGCCTTTCTCTCGAGGCCGGGTCGGTTTCCTTGGAAAGGGCCTGCTTCTCGATCGTGAGCTGCAGGATCTTCCGCTCCGCCCGGTCCAGCTCGGTCGGCTGGCTCTCGATCTCCATCTTCAGCCTGCTGGCAGCCTCGTCGATCAGATCGATGGCCTTGTCCGGGAGAAACCGGGACGTGATGTAGCGGTCGGAGAGAACCGCGGCGGCAATGATGGCATCGTCGCGAATGCGCACGCCGTGGTGCACCTCGTAGCGTTCCTTCAGGCCGCGGAGGATGGCGATGGTATCCTCCACGGAGGGCTGCGTGGTGTAGATCGGCTGGAACCTGCGCTCCAGCGCGGGGTCCTTCTCGATCCGCTTGCGGTACTCGTCAAGGGTCGTGGCTCCTATCGCCCTGAGCTCTCCCCGGGCAAGCGCCGGCTTGAGCAGGTTGGAGGCGTCCATCGAGCCTTCCGCGGCGCCCGCGCCGACCAGCGTGTGCAGCTCGTCTATGAACAGGATGATCTGTCCGTCGCTCTGCGCGATCTCCTTGATCACCGCCTTGAGCCTCTCCTCGAACTCGCCGCGGAACTTCGTTCCCGCCACCAGGCTGCCCAGGTCCATGGCGAGCAGGCGCTTGTTCTTCAGGGAGTCGGGAACGTCACCCGAGACGATCCTGCGGGCAAGACCTTCCACGATCGCCGTTTTGCCCACCCCCGGCTCGCCGATCAGAACGGGATTGTTCTTCGTTCTCCTGGCCAGCACCTGCATGACGCGCCTGATTTCCTCGTCCCTGCCGATAACGGGATCGAGCTTTTCCTTGCGCGCAAGGTCGGTGAGGTCCCTGCAGTATTTCTCCAGCGACTGGTAGCGCGCTTCAGGGTTCTGATCCGTCACCCTCTGGTTTCCCCTGACGGACCTCAGCGCTTCCAGGGTCGCGTCCCTGGTCACCCCCCGGGAGCGGAGTATTTCACGGGCGCTCCCTTCCGTCTCCAGCATGGCGAGCAGGAGGTGCTCCGTGCTGGTGAACTCGTCCTTCAGCCCGTCCGCTTCCTGCTCCGCCTTGTTCAGCACCTTGGAGAGCTGGGGCGACATGCTGAGCTGTGCCGCATCCCCGTGGACCTTCGGCTTTCGGCCCAGGGCCTCCTTCACCGCGCCGGCAATCTCCCCGGCGTCCGCGCCGATTCGATCCAGCAGGGGCAGAATGACTCCGTCCTTCTGCTCCAGCAGCGCGAGGAGGAGGTGCTCCACGTCGAGAACCGGGTGGTTGTGCGCGTGCGCAAGGGAATCCGCTTCCTGCAGTGCTTCCTGCGCCTTGAGAGTCAATTTGTCGTATCTCATGTGTGCTCCGGGAATTTCTTTTAAATCTAAGATACGGCAGGAATCCATCCTGGTCAAATTGATCGGTCGCGGAGCGACCGCTGATAGCGCGGCCTGTTTGACACCTCGAATCCCCGTTCTTATAATCGTCCCAATACCCGACAAGGGAGGATGTCCACATGCCGGCAAGCGGTTTTCCAAAGGGATTTCTCTGGGGTGCGGCCACCTCCGCCTACCAGATCGAGGGCGCTGCCCGGGAGAACGGAAAGGGTGAGTCGATCTGGGACCGCTTCTGCCAGGTGCCCGGTGCCATACACACCGGTGAGACGGGCGATCTTGCCTGCGACCACTACCACAGGTGGCGGGACGACATCGAGAACATGCGGGACCTTGGGTTGGGCGCCTACCGTTTCTCCATTGCCTGGCCCCGTGTGTTTCCAATGGGCAACGGAAGGCACAACTCCAAAGGATTGGATTTCTACGAAACCCTTGTGGACGCGCTGCTGGAGGCGCATATCGAGCCTGCCGCGACCCTTTACCACTGGGACCTCCCGCAGTCGCTCCAGGACCGGGGAGGCTGGACCAATCGGGACACGGCAAGCTGGTTCGCCGACTATGCCGCCTCGGTGTTCATACGGCTCGGGGATCGGGTGAAGATCTGGATGACGCTCAACGAGCCCCAGGTGGCCTCGTTCGCAGGACACGCGGCGGGAATCCACGCGCCGGGGCTGAAGGATTTCGGCGCGGCGGTGCAGGCATCGCACATCCTTCTGCACGCGCACTCCCTGGGCGTGCAGGCCTATCGCCAACTGAGTCCCGGCAAGCACCGAATCGGCATCGCCCTGGACGTGCACCCTGTCTATCCATTCACCGACGGTGTGTCGGACATCGAAGCGGCCCGGCTTGCGGATGCCAAGACCAATCAGTGGTTCCTGGACCCGGTTCTGAAGGGCGCATACCCCGACGACCTCATGAGCCTGTACACCAGGAACAAGGTGGCGCCTCACACTGAGCCGGCGGACTTCGAGCTGCTCAAGACGAATCCCGTGGATTTCATCGGCTTGAACTACTACTTCCCGGAAAGGGCGTACGCCAGCGACGCAGGCGGTTTTCTCGGGTTTCAGCACGCGCTGAAAAAGGAGTGCGAGCGGACGGAGATGGGCTGGGAGGTGTTCCCGGAGGGGCTCTACGATATCCTGGTGCAGGTGAAGAACGAGTACGATGACCCGGTCATGTTCATCACGGAAAATGGGGCCGCCTTCTCTGATCACCTGGTCGTGGATGGGCAGGTGCAGGACGACGACAGGATCGACTACATATCCACGCACCTTTCCGAGGCGCGTCGGGCCATCCAGCACGGGGTGAGACTGGAAGGGTACTTTCTCTGGTCCTTGATGGACAACTTCGAGTGGGCGCACGGGTTCAGCAAAAGATTCGGCATTACCCATGTGGACTTTCATACGCAGGCGCGCACGTGGAAGAAGAGCGCGAATTGGTACCAGAAGGTGATCGCCTCAAACGGAGCCACGCTGTAGGGTACGGGGAGCCCGTGGCGTGGAGGTAATGAGTGATGGCGCAATCATCTATCCCGCAAGATATGCCAGGCATTCTCATCGTTGACGACGCCCCGGAGAACCTCCAGGTGCTTGAGAGATTCCTGAAAATCAAGGGCTATAGAACGCGACCAGTGCCGAGTGGCAAGCGGGCGCTGCAAGAAGCAGAAAGTGAACCCCCCGATCTGATCCTTCTCGACATTCACATGCCGGAAATCGACGGGTACGAAGTGTGTCGCCGGCTCAAGGAGAACGAGAAGCTGCGAGACATCCCCGTTCTCTTCCTCAGCGCCTTGAGCGAGACGATGGACAAGGTGAAGGCCTTCCAAGTGGGCGGTGTTGACTACGTCACCAAGCCGTTCGAGTTCGAGGAGATCCTGTCGCGCGTCAATACCCACTTGAAAATCCGCAGCCTCCAGATCGAGCTTGAGAAGCACAGCCGCCACCTGGAAGACCTCGTCGCGGCGCAGGTGAAGGAGATCTCCGATTCCCAGTTGGCGGCCATCTTCGCTCTGGCAAAGCTCGCGGAATCTCGAGACGCGAACACCGGCAAGCACCTGGAACGGGGGCAGGCCTTCTGCAGACTCCTTGCCGCCAAACTGAGCGAACAGCCTCGATACCGGGGCCACATCGGGTCCTCCTACATCGAGAACATCCACCACTCAAGCCCCCTGCACGACATCGGCAAGGTCGCCATCCAGGATAGTATCCTCCTCAAGCCGGGCATGCTGAGCCCCGAGGAGTTCGAAATAGTGAAGACCCACGCAGCCCTTGGCGCCCAGACCCTGGAAGCAGTTCGCAGCAAATACCCCAAGAACGCCTTCATCGACATGGGAATCGCCATAGCGCGGTCTCATCACGAGAAGTGGGATGGGAGCGGCTATCCGGATGGCCTCAGCGGTGAGGATATTCCGCTGTCCGCGCGGATCATGGCCGTAACAGATGTATACGACGCGCTGAGATCGAAGCGCTGCTACAAGCCGGTCTTCTCGCACGAGAAGAGCCGTGCCATCATCGTCGAAAGTAGTGGTACGCACTTCGACCCAAGTGTGGTGGAGGCGTTTTGCAGATTGGAAGAGCAGTTCAGGAAGGTCTGTGATAGTATGGAGGACTGAGCAGGCCCCGCGCAAGCGGAGAAAGGGGAAACATCATGAAGGCAAAGGTGTTCGTGGCGACAAACGGCAAGATCGCGGTTGAGGAGGAAGGTCCCTCCATGGCACTTGAAACCGCATTGAATCAGTTCCTCGCCGAAGTGAAGAAAGTACACTTCATTACTCAGAGCGAGTGTGCGGTGAGTCACAGCTTTGGCTCGGCGACTCGCTACACCACGGTGACCGTTATCCACGAGTAAGAGGGGTGTCGTCACACTCCAGGCCGTCTGGTACGAGCTGAGCCCACGGCGCGGCCACAATCCCCTGCATCGCAAGGGGTGAGCTAAAACGTCCGGCTGCCGAAGGACTCCAGCAGATCAGTTATTTCGATCAGGCCCCTGATGCGGAAAGGCTCTCCGTATTTCTTTCCGATCAGGTGGCCGTAGTGGGCCATGCGGGTCATGAGCAGCTCCTGGAAGTGCTGGCTCGAGATGAAGGTGGGCGGCTCATTTCCCGTGTAGCCCGGGTTGTGCACCTGCGTCCCGTATGCCTGGATCGCCCTGATCTTGTCTTCGATCACGGCGCTGATGTCGACGATGAAGCTCGGCTCGAACTCCCAACTGGACATGTAGTAAACAAGCTCGGCCGGCCGGTGCGGCTCCTGGCCGGTGTCCAGCTTGCGAAGCCCCGCCAGGAATGCCGCCTCCTGGACGATGCGGGAGGCCGCGCCATGATCGGGATGCCTGTCCTCCCAATAGGGCAGAAGGACGAGGCGCGGCCTGTGCTCCCGTATCTCGCGTACCACCGCTTCCTTTGCCCCCTGGTCCGCCGCCAGCCTGCCATCCGGCAGGGCGAGCATCTCCCGATGAGCGAGACCCATGGCGTCGCCTGCCGCTTCGAACTCCGCCGCCCGGGTGGCGAGCGTGCCGCGCGAACCCATTTCTCCGCGGGTGAGGGTGATCACGCCTGTTTTTGCGCCGCCGCGGCCGGCCTTGATCAGCGTGCCGCTCGCGGCCAGCTCCACGTCATCCGGGTGCGCGCCGAAGGCCAGGATGTCCAGCGTCATTGATCCACCACCAGCCCCCGGTGCTCGGGGGCGAATGGGTCAATGCCTTCCGCAGCCTGCATGAGAATCCGTTTCCCGTAGCGCGCAAGAAAGGGGAGCGCAGCGAGCGTCCTCTCCTGCAAGCCGTTCCTGGGCGCCAGGGCCGCGACCAGCTTTTCCACCTGCCCGCGGAGGATCCCGTTCTTTTTCCGCGCGGCCTGTGCGATCTTCTTTTCCATGAAATCGAACTGGCGCAGGGCCCTGCCTGATCCCAGCTCCGCCGTCCGATGCAGGGTGGGATCAAGTGAATCGATCCCGTCGATGATCGTTTTCCAGGTTCCCGCCACAGAGACCCTGCCCTCCGCAATCCGCGTGGTGAGCGACTCAGGGAGCTCTCTCTTCAAAATGTCATCGATGATGCGTTCCCCGCGCACGAGGAGCTCCCGCAGGCCCACCCCGAGCTTGCCCATGAGCTTTTCCATCTTCGGCTCCACCAGGGTAAGGGAGGAGCGGGGAAAAACGATCGGCATCGGAATGCCCATCCGCTCATAGGCAAGCGTGAGCTGGGAGAAGTAAGCGATTTCCGATGGGCCGAGGACCGCGGCAAGCGTGGGGAAGAGCGTGTCCTGGTACAACGGACGCAGCACCGCGTTGGGAGTGAAGCTCTCCGGGCTGCGCTCCAGCAGAGCGGAGAGCTCTTCCGTCGTGAAGGTCTTCCCGGTTGATTTCAGCTCGAATCCGTTCTTGCGAAGCGCGATGGCCTGCCGGGCCGGGTCCTGATGGAACAGCGTGAGGAATCCTTCCCGCAGCTCGATCTGCGGCGTGTATCCCGCCGCGATCATCCGATGGGTCTGCGTGATGACCGCGGCGCTCACCGGGCTGTTTTCCCTGATCTCACGCTCGAAGAGCGAATGGGCCATCCGTTTCAGGCGTACGTCGGCGGGATCAACGAGCACCAGTCCCTGCTCTCCAAAGAGATTCGTCATCCATGCGCCGAAGGCCTGCGGATAGGTGCGCCCGGGGGCGTACGCCGCCCTCAGGTCAGCAAGGACATTCTGCGCGCCATCAGCCTGGGGGAGCGCGGCTGCCAGCTCGTCCATGAGCGGGCCGATCTCCTCCCCCAGACGCACACGCGACACCGGAAGCTTGGCTTCCCCAGCATCGCGCAAGCGAAGCTCGCGAAGCCGCCCGTCCCTGTCGACGACGAAGGCGTGATTCACCTCGGCGAGATCACTGTCCTCGGAGGCGATCCAGAACACGGGGATCACCGGTGTGCCCAGCTCTTTCTCCATGCGGCGGGCGAGCACGATGATCGTAAGGGCCTTGTGTACGGTGTAGAGGGGGCCGCCGAACAGCCCTGCCTGCTGACCGCCGATCACGACAATGGAGCCGGGCTCCGCCAGAGTATCGATGGAGCGAAGCGTCTGAGCGCCTGCGCCGAACCTCTCGTTCTGCTCGCGGAGCACGGTGCAGAGCGTGACGCGGTCATAGCGGGCGCCGGCAAGCAGGCCGGCCTGCTCTGCAAACGCGCGCGGATCCATGAAATGCCGGGGAAGAAGGCTGCGAAGGGTTTCTTTTCCTTTCCAGAAGTCGGCGAACAGGGGTGTGGTGGAGGGGACATCGGCGATGGCGATGCTGTGCACCATGGCCGCATCCTACCTGATCCGTGAAAGGTGCGCTATAGTTGCTCTCATGCTCGTAAACGGCACCCACTATCGCACGGTCTGGAGGGAAGGCGGGACGGTGCGCATGATCGACCAGATCCTGCTGCCCTTCCAGTTTGCCATATTCGACTCGCCCGATCATCGCGTCACGGCGCGCGCCATCAAGGACATGGTGACCAGGGGAGCGGGAGCGATCGGCGTGGCGGGAGGATTCGGAGTTGCGCAGGCCGCCCGGGAAGCGCCGGCCTCGACGCAGGGGTTTCGCGCGTACATGGGCGCTGCTGCGTCGCTGCTGAAATCAACGCGTCCCACGGCGCAAAACCTTTTCTACGCCGTCGACAGGGTGCTTGCCTCGGCGCTGGGGGCTCTCCCCGATCCGGCGCGCGCGCGGGAGGCGGCGTGCGCGGAGGCGGACGCGCTCGCGGAGGAGGACGTGGATGCGGGCCGCCGGATCGGGGAGGCGGGCGCGCCGCTCATCCATGACGGCGCCCGGGTGCTCACGCACTGCAACGCAGGCTGGCTTGCTTTCACCGACTGGGGAACAGCGCTGTCTCCGGTGTACAAGGCGAACCGGGAGGGGAAGCGCCTCTTCGTATGGGTGGACGAAACCCGGCCCCGGCTCCAGGGGGCGCGCCTGACCGCCTGGGAGCTCGCGGGGGAGGGGATCGAGTATCGCATTATCCCGGACAACGCGGCGGGCTTCTTCATGCGCAAGGGTGAGGTGGATATCGTCATCGTGGGCGCGGATCGGGTTGCGGCAAACGGAGACGTCGCCAACAAGATCGGGACCTACGAGAAGGCTGTTCTTGCCCGGGAGAACGGGATCCCCTTCTACGTCGCTGCGCCCCTTTCAACCATCGACTTCGACTGCCTGACGGGAGATTCGATACCGATTGAAGAGCGGGGAGAGGCAGAGGTGCTCACCGCGGCAGGCCCGGATGAAGCGGGCATCATGAGGGCCGTACGGCTTGCCAGTCCCGGCGCATGCGCGCGGAACCCCGCATTCGATGTCACCCCGGCATCCCTCGTGACGGGCATCATCACTGAGAAAGGAATCGTGAAGCCCGACGGGCTGTTGACGATCGCAGGCCGCTAGTCAAGCGGAACCGCTTCCTTCCGCCCTTCTTCGGCTATATCTCGAAAAGCCCCGCGATCTCTTTCTTGTAGATCTCCGCTATGACGTGTCGTTTTACCGACTGTTTGGCGGACAGCTCCACGCCGACCTGGAAGTGCTTCGGGAGGAGCTTGAACCGGAAGACCCGCTCGAACTCGCGGAATCCGCGCTTGCGCGTTGATCCGGGAGTTGATCTCGTCGGAAATGAGCTCGATGATCTGCGGGTTGTCCAGCAGGTCCGTCTTGTCCGATCAGCCGATCTCCTGCTCCTCTGCGTACTTCTCCAGCGCTTCCTCGTTCGGCACGACGAGAGCGGCAAGGAACTTCTGGTCCTGGCCCACCACCATGACCTGGTCGATGTATTCGCTTTCAAGAATCGTATCCTCGATGGGCACCGGCTCGACGTTTTCCCCGCCCAGCAGAACGATCGTCTCCTTGGTTCTGCCTATGATGCTTCAGCTCGCCCTTGTACGTGACCATTCCAAGGTCGCCCGTGTTCAGCCAGCCGTCCGGCGGAAAGGACTTCGGCCGTCTTGTCGGGGCGCTTGTAGTAGCCCTTCATGACGTTGGGACCTTTGAGATGGATGACGCCCTTCTTTCCCGGGCCCGACTTCCTGGCCGGTCTCCGGATCGACGCAGCTTCATCTGCATCTCGGCCAGCAGCGGCCCGATTGTACCGGGCCACGGGATGGTGCTGCAGCCGCACGGAGACGACGGGCGTGGTTTCGGTGAGGCCGTAGCCTTCCAGGAGGAGCACACCCGCGGCGCCGGAAGAAGCTGTCCACGTAGGGAGGGAGCGCGCCGCCGCCCGAAACGGTGAACCGGAACCTGCCTCCCAGCCGCGCCTTGATCTTGCTGAACACAAGGAGGTTGCCGAGTGCGCTGAAGCGGGAACAGCAGGATGAAGGGCAGGATGCCGAGCAGAAAATCGAGTGATCCGGATACCTCCGCGTGAACTGGGGATACAGTCCGTTCACAAGCGCCGTTGCAGTGGCATGGGCCTTGCCGATTGCGAGGAAGAAACCGGAACAGCGCCTTCTTGATCCCGCCCTCTTCGTTCACGTTGCGATAGATCGCCGCCCGCACCCCCTCCCAGATCCGGGGCACCGACGCCATGATCGTGGGCTTCACCGCGGCCATGTCGGCGAGCATGATCTTTCCGATGGGCTTCGAGTACGCCAGGGCCGTGCCCTGGGAGAGGGCGAAGTTGTCGATCATGCGCTCGAAGGAGTGCCACACGGGAAGCACGGAGAGGAAGATGTCGCGTGGGTCCGACGTGAATGGCATTCGGAATGGTACGTATGTTGTGCAGGAAGTTCCCGTGAGTAAGCATCACGCCCTTCGGCTCGCCCGTTGTTCCCGAGGTGTAGATGATGGTGGCAAGCTCCTCGGGCGTTCCCTTCTCCATTTCGCGGCGCCACGCCTGCGGATCCGCGGCCAGCCGTTTCTTTCCCAGCTCCATGATGTGCCGGTAGGTGGTAATCTGCACGCCGTCGGTCGGCCCGTTGAAGTCCTCCGGCCTGAACTCCTCGTCAATCACGATGATGGTCTTCAGGAGAGGTAGGTCCTTTTTCTTGCCCAGAATCTTTTTCAGCTGTTCCGCATTCTCCGCCAGGCTGATTGTGCAGTCGGCGTGGTGGAGGATGAAGCGCGCCTCGTCGGGCATGGTGTCCGACCCCCGGGGAACATCAGCAGCCCCGATGCCGAGCATGCCCAGGTTGGCAATCAGCCATTCCTTGCAGTTTTCCGATATGACGCCGACATGGTCACCCCTTTTCACCCCGAACTCGAGCATTCCGGCTCCGAAGCACTCGTAGAGGGCGGCGAACTCGCGAAACGTAATGGATGACCAGTCGCCTTTCTTGTCCTTGCTCATGAGGGCGACGGAATCGGGATACCTCTGGGCGACCGCCTAGATGCACCTTTACAACGGTGTTTTCCATTCCTCTCCCCTTGATTTCAGGATTGCTGCATGTTTATCAGGAAAATTGCATTCGAAGGGTAGCATGGCCGACTATTGCGGTCAAGTTTTTCCGCTCACTCTATTTCAGCAGGCCCAGGGTCCTTCCCACCCGGGCGAACGCAGCCACAGCCTTTTCCAGGTCCTCTCGTGTGTGCACGGCGGAGATCTGCACGCGGATCCGGGCCTGGCCTTTCGGCACCACGGGGTAGGAGAAGCCGATCACGTAGATACCCTCGTCCAGCAGCAGGCGCGCCATTTCCATGGCCCGGCTCTCCTCGTACAGCATGATGGGAACGATGGGGTGGATGCCCGGCTTTACGTCGAATCCTGCTGCCGTGATGGCCCGCCGGAAAAAGATCGTGTTCTCTTCGAGCCTGTCGCGCAGCTCGGTGCTTTCGCGCGAGCAGGTCGAGGACGGCGAGGGTCGTCGCGGCCACCACCGGCGCGAGCGAGTTGGAGAACAGGTAGGGCCTGCTCCTCTGGCGGAGGAGCTCGACGATCTCCTTCCTGCCCGGCAAGGCATCCTCCGGTGGCCCCGCCAAGCGCCTTGCCGAAGGTCGTGGTGATGAGGTCCACCCGGCCCGTGACGCCGCAGTGCTCCGCCGTGCCCCGTGCCTGTTTTGCCGATGAATCCCGTTGCATGGCTGTCGTCCACCATGACCATTGCCGCGTGCTTCTCCGCAAGGCGCGCAGATCTCGGCGAGCTTCGCGAGGTCTCCGTCCATGGAGAAGACGCCGTCGGTGACGATCATCCTGCATGCGCGCAGCCGGAGGCCGCCCGCAGCTTCGCCTCCAGGTCTGCCATGTCCGCGTGGGCGTAGATGAGTCGCCGCGCCTTGCACAGCCGCGCGCCGTCGATGAGGGAGGCATGGTTGAGCTGGTCGGTGATGAGCGCGCAGTCCTTGTCCAGCAGCGGCTCGAAGACGCCGCCGTTGGCGTCGAAGCAGGAGGAGTACAGGATGGTGTCCTCGGTGCCGAGGAACTCCGCCATGCGCTTCTCCAGCTCCGCGTGCACCTCCTGGGTGCCGCAGATGAAGCGCACCGAGGCCATGCCGTATCCCCAGCGGTCCAGCGCGGCGTGCGCGGCCTCGAGCACCCGCGGGTGCGAGGCGAGCCCGAGGTAATTGT
The DNA here is from genome assembly GCA_963820435.1 of uncultured Spirochaetota bacterium. Lineage (GTDB taxonomy): Bacteria > Spirochaetota > Spirochaetia > SZUA-6 > Fen-1364 > Fen-1364. The sequence goes on from CAWGAC010000011.1 coordinate 183,186, forward strand.
TGGCGCAGAAGTTCAGCACCTCGCTGCCCGGGCGCACGCGGATGCTGCGCTCCCTGCGGCGTCCGGATGACCCGCTCCTCCTTGTACGTCCCCGCGGAGCGGATCTCCGCGATTCGCTCTTCCAGCTCCCTGCGCGCTTCATGGTCAAGCATCCCCTGCGTCCTCCGCGATCTCGAGAATCACCTTGCCGCAGCTGCCCGACTGCATGGCCTCGAATCCCTTCTCGAACTGGTCGAAGGGAAACCGGTGGGTGAGCACAGGACTCACGTCGAGCCCGCTCTGCAGCATGGTCTGCATCTTGTACCAGGTCTCGAAGATCTCCCTGCCGTAGATCCCCTTGATGACCAGGCCCTTGAAGATCACCTGGTCCCAGCGGATCCCCGTGGAGTTGGGAAGGATGCCCAGCAGCGCGATGCGCCCGCCATGGTACATGTTCTCCAGCATCGATTCGAAGGCGGCTCCGTTTCCCGACATCTCCAGGCCGATGTCGAACCCGATGATGCCCAGCTCCTTGCGCGCCTCCTCGATGGAGGTGCGGGCCACGTTCACCGTCATCGTGGCGCCCATCCTGGCCGCGAGGCCGAGGCGGTAGTCGTTCACGTCCGTGACCACGATCCGCTGGGCGCCGCAGTGCCGGCAGATGGCCGTCGGCCATGATGCCGATGGGCCCCGCGCCGGTGATCAGCACGTCCTCTCCCACCAGGTCGAAGGAGAGGGCCGAATGCGTGGCGTTTCCCAGCGGGTCGAGGAAGCAGGCGATCTCGGAGGGGATCCCCGGATGCACGTGCCAGGCGTTGGAAGCGGGCAGGGAGAGGTATTCGGCGAAGCAGCCGTCGCGGTTCACGCCGATGCCGACCGTGTTCGTGCAAAGGTGCCGGCGTCCCGCCCGGCAGCTCCGGCAGACGCCGCAGACGATGTGCCCTTCCCCGGAGACCCGCTCCCCGACCTCGTAGCCGGTCACGTTGGCGCCCTTGTCGACGATCCGTGCCCACGAACTCGTGGCCCGTGATCAGGGGAGGCCGAAGAGTGCGCTGGGACCACTCGTCCCAGTTCCAGATGTGCAGGTCAGTGCCGCAGATCGCGGCCTTCGTCACCTTTACGAGCAGATCGTTGCCGCCGACCACGGGCATCGGGACCTGCTGCATCTCCAGGCCCTTTCCCGGGGCCTTTTTCACCAGGGCCTTCATAAGCCTTGATTATAAGACCGAGGTGATGATTTGCACAGTGAACACCGGCGAGAGATGATAGAATGAGAACTCACGCCTTTCAGCTTAAAGGAGACGACAGGATATGGCCAAGGTCTACTACGTGGGCGACTGGGCGGTTCAACTAGGCCCTGTGTATGCGGAGACATCCTTCAACCATGCGCCCAAGGGACTGGATCTCATCAACTATGGCAAGTGGCTCGTGGCTGCCGTAGAATCGAGCGGGCGGCACGAGATCGTCAGCGTCCCGACGTGGGATTTCTATAACATGCCTCCGGGCGAATACGAGAAGGTCCTGGAAGAGTACGACATCATTGTCTTCTCCGACGTGGAAGCGAAGAATTTCCAGCTTCACCCCCAGTTTTTCAATCGTCACCTGTTTGGGACGAAAGTGCTCACGTTTCCTGATCGCATCCGTCTCACGATCGAGGCAGTTCATGCCGGGACACACGTGATGTTTCTCGGCGGCTGGCTGAGTTTCAATGGGGAGATGGGAAAAGGAGGCTGGGGGAGGACTCCACTGCAGAGCATCCTGCCGTGCGAGTGCCTGGAGGTGGAGGACCTGCGGGAGAGCACCGAAGGTTTCACGGCGGAGGCGGCAATTCCCGGGCATCCCCTGCTCAAGGCAGTCGACCTTTCCACAATGCCTCCCGTTCTTGGCTTCAACAGGGTCAAACCGCGGCCCGGCTGCGACGTGATAGCAACGTGGAAGGGAGAAGGGTATCCTGCCATCGCCGTCGGCCGGTTTCAACGCGGCCGCGTGCTTGCCTACACTTCCGATCCCGCTCCCCATTGGGGCTGCAACTTTGTGTTCTGGAAGGACTATGCCAGGCTCTGGACGAATGCCTGCGACTGGCTGTCAGGTCAATTGTAGATTCACGGCAGATGATCCTTCCGTGGGGCGGCCGAGACGAGCAATACAATGACTGCAGCCGCCAGGTACGCAGCTCCTTTCTTCGATCACCCCTCCAAAGCGTTCAATAGTGCGGGCAGGACTTCACCCAGCTTCCCTTCGATCCGAACCGCTGCCACTTCGTCCCCTCGAGTCTCTCCCTGGTTCACGATGGCGACAGGCTTTTTGTCCCTGGCCGCCTGGTTCACAAATCGAAGCCCTGAAAAAATCGCAAGAGACGAGCCGACAACCAGGAGGACCTCTGCCTCGGCCAGCATCCCCCATGCGGCCTCGACGCGAGGCCTGGGCACGCTCTCACCGAAGAATACTACATCCGGCTTGAGAACGCCTCCACAGTGCAGGCAGCTTGGAACGGAAAAAGAAGCCGCGGTCTCGAGGGACACCTCGGCGTCCCCATCCGGAGCCGCGTCAACCGGCGAAAAGGCCCATTCAGGATTTTCCTCCAGGAGCCGACCCTGCAGATGGTCACGCATCTCCGGGAGACCGCATGTCAGGCAGCGAACCTCCGCGAGCGAGCCATGCAGCTCGAGCACGCGGCGGCTCCCCGCCGCCTGGTGCAGGCCGTCGACGTTTTGCGTGATCACACCGGTCGCGGCTCCTGTCTGCTCGAGTCGGGCGATGGCAACATGCCCCGCATTGGGCCGGGCGTTGCCCACCTGGGCCCAGCCGCTCGCGCTGCGCGCCCAGTACCGCCGGCGCGCGTCCGCCGATCCAACGAACTCGCGGTATTGCATTGGATGGCGCGTCCGCAGGGAACCATTCGGGCCGCGATAGTCCGGAATTCCAGATTCCGTGCTGATTCCCGCCCCGCTGAGGACCAGCGTCGGCCGGCCTTGCATGAGATGCGCCAGAGCCTTGACGGACGAACCCAATGATTCTATGACTGCCGCCTCCCGGGAACCCCCACGACCATAGTATGTGCAGTGGACGCAGGAGTCAATTTTGCTTAGAACTGCTGAATACGCATGAAAGCCCATTCCCTGATCACCACTCTCAAAAGCCTGCGCGGGAACCCCCGCGGGTGCGTCTATACCGAGCCCCTGTGGGGCATCCCCTACAACCTGTACATCCCCTACATATCCATCTACATGGTATCGCTCGGGCTGGCGGACAGGCAGATCGGCCTGATCCTCAGCGTCAGCTGGGGGTTCCAGATCGCCCTGGCTTTGTTAAGCGGCGTATTGAGCGACAAGCTGGGACGCCGTCGCACCACCCTGATCTTCGACATCCTGGCGTGGACGATACCGTCCTTGATCTCGGCGCTTGCGCAAAACTTCTGGTATTTCCTGGCGGCGGGAATCATCAACAGCGCCTGGCGCATCGCGCACAATTCATGGACCTGTCTGCTGGTGGAGGATGCCGAGCCCGGTCAATTGGTCGATATTTACACCTGGATCTACATTGCGAACCTGATTGTCGGGTTCGTTGCCCCGCTGGCAGGGGTGTTGATCGGACTCTTTTCGCTCGTTCCCACCATGCGCGGGTTATATCTGTTTGCCGCTTTGATGTTCACGGTCAAAGCGACTGTCACGTATTTGATGACGGAAGAGACTGCACAGGGCAGAATCCGTCTCCACGAGACGCGCAACCAGAGCATTTTCCACGTGCTGGGCGGCTACAGGCACGTGCTGGCCGAGCTGCTGCGCACACCGCGGACCCTGCTGACTGCCGGAATCATGCTTGTGCTCAGCATCTCCAGCCTGATCAGCGGCAGCTTCTGGGCGATCATCGTCACAGAGAAACTGCATATCCCTGCCGAAAATATCGCCATTTTCCCTTTCATCAAGTCCGCCTTCATGATCGCATTTTTCGTTGTGCTGATGCCGCTCCTGAACAAAATGCGCTTCAAGGCGCCAATGGTTGTCGGGTTTCTCGGCTTTGTCGTCAGCCAGGTGGTGCTGATCACCACTCCTGAACGCGGATATCCTTCTCTCGTCCTGAGTGTTGTCCTGGAAGCGTGCAGCTTTGCCGCCGTCAATCCACTGGTGGACAGGATGACTGTGTTGACCATAAGCGCGAAAGAACGCGCCCGCATTCTGTCGATTCTGTACGTGGGCATTATCCTGCTCACGTCCCCGTTTGGCTGGATTGCCGGGACATTCTCTGGAATCAACAAGGACTTGCCGTTTATTCTCAATATCATCCTGTTTGCCGCGGGCGCGGTGCTTGCATATGTGGCAGGTTCACGAAAGAGCCCCGCAGCCGCAGCAGCAGGGGGATAGAATATGGGTCACCTTGCATCCAAGGATGTATACCGGGATCTGGGCACTGCAATCGATGGGCTCAACACCCGCGCTCCATGGAACGAGGCTCTCCGTGCAATTCTGCGTGAGCTGTACACGGTCGAGGAGGCGGAGCTTGTTGCCCGGATACCCGCGGGCCTTACGACTCTGCCGCATCTTCGGAAGATTACGGGTGTGGAGGAGGGGAAGCTTCGCCAGATGCTGGAAAGACTTGCCGTCAAGGGGCTGGTCATGGACCTGGAGATCGGGGGTGATTTCTTCTACACCGTCTCACCCATGGTCATCGGGATTTTTGAATACACCATGATGCGCACGGACGGCGAGCTTGATTTTGCCTGCATGGCGAAGCTCTTCAAGGAATACCTGCTGGGGAATGACGAGTTCCTCAAGGCAAACTTCGGCCGAGGTCAGAAAGTGTCGGTCATGCGCACAATCCCACATATCGGCGCGGTGGCTCAGGAATCGCACGTTGAAGTCCTGGACTATGAGAAGGCGAGTGCCCTTGTCGAGCAGGCCCGCGGCGCCGCCATCGGGATCTGTTCCTGCCGGCACAAGATGCTCCATCTTGGCGAGAAGAATTGTGAGAGTCCGCTGGAGATGTGCGTGAGCTTCGGCAGTGATGTCGACTTTGCGGTCCGCAGAAACCTTGCCCGGCCGGTATCCAGGAGTGAGCTGCATGAGCTGCTCGCACGGGCAAAGGAAATGAAGCTCGTCCTGAATGCGGATAATGTCCGGCGGGACGTCCAATTCCTCTGTCTCTGCTGCAAGTGCTGCTGCACTGTCCTCAACGGAATAAGGAAGTTCGGCTATCCCAACATTCTGGTGACATCACGCTTCATCGCCGCCTGCAACGAGGCGCTCTGCGCGGGCTGTGGGAAATGCGCGGCCGCCTGTCCGATCGATGCAATCCAATTGAAAGAGGAGGGAGCGTCGGGACAGGCCAGGACCAGGAAGCCGAGGGTGGACCGCACGTTCTGCATCGGGTGCGGAGTATGCGGCCTTGCCTGCCGCAGGAATGCAATGCGCCTCATCCCGCGCGAACAGAGGGTTCTCCTGCCTGAGAATACGATAGAAAGAGTTGTGCTCCAGTCGCTGGAACGCGGCACTCTGCAGAATTTCCTCTTTAATAACCCCAACCTGGCGAGCCATCGCTTCCTCCGTGCCGTGGTGGGTGTGTTCCTTGCACTCCCTCCTGTTCAGCGCGTGATGATGGGGAACACCTTCCGTTCGAAGTTTCTGGCGCGGATTGCCTCGTAGAGTACCTTGCCAACCTATGCAAGCCTGGTTACCATAGGCCCAATGCGAGGAGAGCCATGAAAAGATACATTTTCGACCCCGAGGTGATCGATGAGTGTGCCATGGCCTGTCTGGGCCGTCGCAAGCCGGAGATGTTCGATGTCTTCGCGCGGGCCGTTGAAAAGCGCTACCCGGGCCACATCGACAACAGCCAGCCCTGGATCTACAGCATTGCCGGGGGCGCGATGATCCAGATGAAGCTCTACTTCGCCTCACTGCAGGAGTACGTGATGATCTGGGGCACCCCCATAGGCTCCGAAGGTCATTCAGGGCGTCACCATGTCGCGTTCTGGGATACGGTGATCGACGGGGAGACCTGGTACTACGCCGAGGGACAGTTCGAAAAGCGCGTCTACCGGCGGGGGACCGCATCTTCGTGGGCAAAGGCCAGGCCTGCGGCATGAACTTTACGGATGGAGTATGGGCAGTTGAGTACGCCAGAGGATCGCTGATGCGGAGCATCCCGTTCGGACTTGCCGACGAGATACTCAGCGCGCGGGACTTCATGGCTGCAAAACAGACACTGTCAGTGTATGCGACACTCATCGGCCGCCACTGGGCTGCCCCCTACAATCACGACTATCCGCTGGCCATCCCGTTCAAGAAGACTGTGGGGCCGCTGATGAAATCCATCGGATCACGAGTGACCAAACGCCTCACGCCCCCGCCTCCTCGTGAGATCACCAGGCGTTCGGCGCCAAAAAGGGCCTCCCGATAGGGCGTCGGCCATGACGGAAGTCTTCAAGAAGCTCAATTACAAGAATCAGGAGCAGATTCTCATTCTTTCAGCGCCCCGATCCTTTGAGAGCGAATTGCGGGAGATATCAAAGGCCGCCGGAGTGGATTCCGCGCCAAAGAAAGGGACGAAATACGGCTTTGCCCTCTGTTTTGCTCCCATGAAGGCGGATCTCCTCAAGGCAGCGAAGATCCTTCTGCCGTCGGTGGAAGAGGACGCAGTGCTCTGGTTCGCGTATCCGAAGCAGACTTCAAAGGCCTACAAGAGCGACCTGAATCGAGATGTGTGCTGGGCTGTCCTGGCGTCGCTCGGCATCCAGCCTGTCAGACAGATCGCCATAGATGCTGATTGGAGCGCCTTGCGGTTCAAGCGGACTGGATAGGCGCTCACTCTTCGAATGCATGTTCTCCTGCTTCGATCCTCAGCGGCAATGTGTTCTCTGCCGGCGCGAGCGGACACGTCCACTGAGGGCTGTACGCGCAGGAGGGATTGTAGGCGAAATTGAAGTCGAGCAGCACGCAGTCGGGGTCTGCCCCGAGATCGGCACCTTTGATCGTGTCGTAGAGATAACGCCCGCCGCCGTACGTCTCGATTCCGTTCGTCCGATCCTTGAACGGCAGGAAGAGTCCTCCCCCGTACCCTTCGATCCAGTACAGCGTAAGTCTCAAGGGATCCCTGTTCGCTGATGGAGGGGTGAACCTGACATGCGCGAACGAGCGAAGACTCGCCCTTCCTTCGGGCAGATCGATTGCCAAAGCGCGCACAGACCTTTCATCCTCGATCAGAACAGCCTGCGCACGGAGTCGCCAGGCCGGATTGTAAGGGAAATAGCGCAGCGTATTGAATGTCCCCTTTCGTTCCTCGGGAAGAGGGGATTGCGCGTGAGTGCGGAACATATCGCTCCGCTTCCGCAGAAAATCCTGCCAGGCGCTCTCGACATTGGCTGTCGAGGATTTGCGCACTTCCGCATACATCTCCGCAGTCAATCTGCGCCAATCTGCAAGCTCGAGGAGCATAGAGGCAAAATATAACCCTCCGGGCCCGGTTCGGCGCTGAGGGCCTGCGCGTTGGCGCTGCTGCAACGCGGATCACTATACCTGATTAATCAACTCAAAGTTGACTTCGAAATATGCCGACAATACCTTAGTTGATTGGGAGGGTAAGGCCGTCCCGCGGGCGAGCCGGAAGCTCCCGTCTCGACCCGCGGAGGCGGCGCCATGAGGAGGCGGCAATGGCAGCCCATGCCAGTTGGAAGGGATTCCTTAAGCTCAGCCTGGTTTCGGTACCGGTCAAGGCATATACGTCCACCTCGACCGGAAGCGATATCACGCTCCATCAGCTTCACGCAAAAACCCATACCCGAATTCAATACAAGAAGTTCGCCCCTGAGGTCGGTGAAGTCGGCAGCGAGGAGATCGTGAAGGGCTATGAGTATGCAAAAGGCCAGTACGTCATCATCGACGAAGATGAGATCGACAAGCTGCGCACGGAAAGCGACAAGTCCATTCGAATCGACGGGTTCATCAGGCCGGAGGACTTGAGCACGATTTACCTCGGCGGCCGGACCTACTACCTCACCCCGGACGGGCCGGTGGGCCAGAAGCCGTACAACCTTCTGCTGAAGGGCATGTTGACGAATGAGGTCTGCGCAATCGCCGAGGTGGTCATCTCCCAGAAGGAGCAGGTCGTCCTGCTCCGCCCCATAGACGGCGTGCTTGCCATGACGGTGCTCAACAGGAAGGACGAGGTGAAAGCCGCCTCCGCATTCAAGGACGAGATAAGCGAAACCGAGATGTCGGAGGCCGAAACGTCGCTGGCCGACACGCTGATCAAGGCCTCGATCCTCAAGCAGTTCGACTTCTCCCGGTATCACGACGTGTACAAGGAAAAACTGACAAAGCTGATCCAGATGAAGATCGAGGGCAAGGAAGTCGTCCAGGTCCGTGACCCTGAGGAGCCAAAGATCATCAATCTCATGGAGGCCCTCAAGCGCAGCGTGGCGGAGGCCCAGGCGGCGAGCGGTGTGCAGGCGACGGCTGAGGACAAGCAGGCGGCAAAGGCGGGCCTCAAGCAGGCTCCCAGCGCCAAGCCGGCCAAAGCCGCGACGGCCAAGAAGAAGAAGGTTGGATAAGGCGCTTCCCCGGTTCGTGCCTCCCATGCTGGCCGTCCCCGGCCAGCCGTTCGATTCGGACGCCCATTTCTTCGAGTTCAAGTGGGACGGCATCCGCACCCAGGCCCTTGTCGAGCGCGGCGCGCTTCGCCTGGTGAGCCGCAAAGGCGTTGATATTACCGAACGCTACCCGTCCCTTGAGTCCCTGGCCGCGCTCCCCGGAGGCCTCGCTCTGGATGGTGAGCTCGTTGTTTTACGCAACGGCAAACCTGATTTCGAGCTCGTGCTCAAAAGCATGCACCGCGCAAGCTCCCTGCCCGTCAGCTTTGTGGTCTTCGACGTTCTCTACAAATCGTCCCGCTCTCTGCTCGGCGCGCCGTTCTCCGAAAGACGTGAGACACTCGAGGAGCTCCTGCGGGATTCCCCGTGCCCGGGCCTCCTGCTTTCCGAAGGCGTACGTGCCAAAGGAAAGTTGCTGTATCAGACGGCCTGCGCGCAGGGCCTCGAAGGAGTGGTGGCCAAGCGGCTTTCCAGCGCCTACGCCGCGGGAAAGCGCAACGGAGCATGGGTGAAGATCAAGCGCCGGCTCCGCGTCAATGTCGCGATCATCGGATATATCGAGAAGGACGGCGATGACTTCCAGAGCCTGCTCGTGGCGAGCAACGGGCTCCCCGGAGAGCCGGAAGGCGCGCTGCGCTACATCGGCAGGGTGGGGGGCGGTTTCACGGAAGAGGTCCGCGAACGGGTCAACAAGCTCCTGAGACTGCGGCCAAGAGAGACTCCCCTCGTGTCCTGCGCTGAACGCGCACGGTGGGTTGAGCCTGGATTGTATTGCGCGGTAAGCTTTGCCGAGCTCACGGCCGCAGGGATGCTTCGCGCTCCCGTGTTCGAGGGGCTTCTGGATGCCTGAAGTCATGACAACAACGCTTGCCGGCAAGGAAGCGGCGTTTACCGGTCGTTTGATCTCGATGGACAGGGCGGAGGCCGTCCAGCGGATCATGCGGGCCGGTGGGCGGCATGTGCGTGAACCCGGGATGACAACCGACATTCTCATTGCCGGGCAGGCAACGGGGCACTTCACGCCGGACGGAGGTATTGCGCGCAACATGCTGCGCTTCCGCGAATTGAAAAAGCAGGGAGCGTCGATCAGGCTGGTGGACGAGGACGAGTTCCTGGGGTTGATCGGCGCTGAAGGAGAATTGAGCGATATCTCCCGAATGTACACCGCGGCCCAGGTGAGCCGCATTGTCGACGAACCCCTTTCCGTGGTCCGCGGCTGGATGCGCCGCGGGCTGCTCCCGCCCGCGCGCGTGGCCAATCGGCTCGCCTGGTTCGAGTTCCAGGACATCCTGCTTGCGCGTAATCTCGGCAGGCTCACGGCGTCCGGGGTCTCCACCGCACAGGTGCGGCAGAGTCTCTCAGAGATCGCCCAGTGGGTGCCGGACGGGGAGCAGATCGCGGGCCGTCTCGAGGCCTACGACAGCGGGGTACGCATAAGAATGTCCGATGGAGGCTGGGCTGAGCCGAGCGGGCAGCGGCTCATGGATTTCGACGCCGAGCGGGAGAGGAAATACCCCCGGGTATCCGATTTCCCGGAAGGCGACCAGAGTCACGGCCGATGGTTCTCCGAGGCCGTGGAGGCCGAGGAGCGCGGTGATCTGCGGCGCGCGGCAGATGCATACGGTCGGGCCCTCGAAGCAGCGACGGATCCGGAAACCCTTTTCAATCTCGGCAATGTCCTCTATGAGCTGGGGCGCGAAGCGGACGCCGCGGAGCGCTACCTGCAGGCCATTGATGCGGATCGCGGCTTCGCGGAGGCGTGGAACAACCTGGGCAACTGCCTGGTGGCCATCGGAAAGCATGATGAGGGGATCCACGCCTACCAGACTGCGCTGTCCCTCGAGCCCAGCTATCCGGATGCGCATTGCAATCTCGCAATCATATTTTCTCGCACGGGTCGGCACGACAAGGCGCTCCCTCATCGAGCGGAGTGTCTCAAAGCTTTTCCAAGCGAGATGCACCTCACCCTGATCAGGTACAAAGGGACGGACGACCCGGACGATTGACGCGGTCCGCGACGGGGCTATGGCTCGAGGGAGCGCGACAGGGCCGCGATTGCCCCGGCAAGATCCTGCGCCTGGCTGAAGGCCGTGCGGAAAAGGTCTCCCGTCTTCTCGATACGCGCCGGTGCAGTGGCCAGCGTGAAATCTTCGATGCGCAGTTCCCCTTCGAGCTCGTCCCATGCAAGGGGCATTGAGACTGACGCTGCTTCCACCGGCCGCACGACGTAGGGGGGAACGACCGTCTGTTCCCTTCGATTCTGCAGGAAATCCACATAGACGCGGCCCGCGCGCCGGCTCATGACGCGCTCCACGGTCGCGATGTCGCCATGGTCGCGCACGACCAGACGGGCAACCGCCTCGCAGAACATGCGGCTCTGCTCGTAGGTGTAGCCGGGCTTCAACGGGACGCAGACGTGCAGCCCCGTTGAGCCGGAAGTCTTCAGATAGGCCTCCAGGCCCAGCCCCCGCAGGAGCTTTCCGACGATGCGCGCCACCTTGATCACACTTGAGAAAGGGGCCTCCTTCGGATCCAGGTCGAGGATCGCCCAATCCGGAGAATCCAGGCTGCCCCTGCGGGAAAGCCAGGGATGAAGGTCGATGGTCCCGAGGTTGACGAGGGTCAGCAGCGTTCTTCGGTCATTACAGACGATATAGTGCGTCGGCTCCTCGCCGGGCTTCGCGACGTCCACAGTCTCCACCCAGTCGGGAATTCCTTCGGGGAGCTGTTTTTGATAGAACGACTTGCCCCGTATTCCGTCCGGCCACCGGTACATGTGCAGGGGACGGTCCTTGAGGTAGGGCAGGAGCCAGTTTGCAGCCAGCTCGTAATAGGTCAGCAGATCCGCCTTCGTGTACCCCTGCTCAGGCCAGTACACCTTTCGAGGATTTGTTATTGCAAATGAGGGCGTACGGGGAGTCTTCCCGGCCGCGCGGCGTGTTTTTGCCTCAGAGATGGGTATGATCCGCCAATCCTCCGAGAGGCCGGCCTGATACCGGCTTGCTGAGCGCTTGGCGAGAATCGCCGTCAGACCTGATTCGGCCGCTGCCTGGGCGAGCGCCGCGCCGTGCTCGGCCACCGGGTCGACTCTGAATACGCATTTGAGGTCCGGCAGGAGCGAGCGCAAAACGGCTTTGCGCTCCCGGAGCGCCAGCGGCCTCAGGTCCCATTCCTCGGCATAGAGCACATCAAAGACATACAGAACAGGAGTCGATTCGCCTGTCACGACAATGGCGTCGAATAGCAGCGTCTCAGCGCGGATTCTGCCGAGATCGGCCGCAACGGCAGGCAGCTCCGGCGCAAGATCTTCCGCCCCGGCCCGGATGCTGATCGTGGGGCCGCGAATGAATACGAGCGCGCGCTTCCCTTTCAGCGCCGGTTCAAAAAGCCAATCCGGGTCATCGAAGGGCAGCGGCCAGGGTGAGGCTTCCATTCGGGTAATCCTGCCGAGCGGCGGCCTTCGGGCAGCCCGGCTCATGTCCGCTCCTCCGAACAGGTCGCTCCCTGAGCCGGCGTAACGATCCCGTGCCTTGAAAAGCAGCCAGTCCCTGCCCTCGCCGCCCTTGGTGCGCACCATGTGCCATTCGCCGCGCAATCGCCGGCCCCGCAGCTCGAGCTTGATCTCCCCTTTCTCGATGGCTCTATGGATATCGGGGGCTTTCCGCACCTCGTAGTCGCCGACGTCCCAGATCCTCATTGTGCCCGCGCCGTATTGTCCGCGCGGGATGGCCCCCTCGAAGCTCGTGTACTCCAGCGGGTGATCCTCGGTACGCACGGCGAGCCTTTTATCAACAGGGTCGTATGAGAAACCTTTCGGCACGGCCCAGGAGGAGAGCACACCTCCCGCCTCGATCCTCAGATCATAGTGCAGGTTGCGCGCTTCATGCCGGTGGACGACGAACCTGTTCCCTTCGCCGGCCGGCATTCCGGGCTCGGGTTCGGGTGTTTTGCTGAAATCTCTTTTACGGCGATATTCTTCAATGGCCATCCGTGCTTCCCAGTCCAATGTAAGTGACTGCGGGCACCGAGGCCACAGGCGGATAGATCCGCGGAATACCGCGGCGCACAAATCCGCGGAATACCGCGGCGCACAAATCCGCGGAATACCGCGGCGCGGAGGAACCTGCTTGAAAGACATACCTTTGCTGATCGACACGCCGGAAGCCGGGAAGCCCCTGCTGCGAATCGTTCTGGCGCACGGAGCCGGGTCGCTCATGGACTCTCCGTCCATGGAAGAGATGGCGCACGCCCTGGTGGGCGAGTCCATGCAAGTGATCAGATTCGAATTCCCGTACATGCAGGAGTTTCGAAAGACGGGCAGGAGATCTGCCCCCGATTCCGGGAAAGTTCTACAATCGTACTGGGCCAGCGTCGTGGATCAGCTCGGCTCGCCGTCAGAGCTGGTGATCGGCGGGAGGTCGATGGGCGGACGGATTGCGAGCATGGTTGCGGACCGGCTGGGTGTGAAGGGGCTGGTCTGCCTGGGCTATCCATTTCATCCGGCGGGGAGGCCGACCAGCCTTCGCGTGGCGCACCTGAAAGATCTCAAGACCCCCACGCTCATCGTGCAGGGCACCCGGGACGCCCTCGGGACCAGGGAAGAGATTGCGGGCTACGCCCTGTCCTCGGCGATTCGCGTGGCATATCTGGAAGACGGGGACCACTCGTTCAAGCCGCGCAAGAGCTCAGGCCGCACGCACGAGCAGAATATGATCGAAGCGGTTCGGGAGACGGTCCGGTTCTGCCGCTCGCTGTAGATCATCGTGTCGATCTTCCGGCCGTCCGAGGCGGTCTTGCCGTTACGCGCCCTAACCCATAACATGTCTTTATGCACCGTATGACTCTTGCTGTTGTGATCGGAGATGGAGCGGGAGTGACCTATGCGTAAGTCGTTCGTTTTTTTTCTTCTTCCCATTCTGATTGCCGGCTGTGGGAGTCTTCCTCCCTGGAGCCCGGTCCCGACCGGCCAGTCGGTGGTCTACGGCCAGATAGCGGACAGCAGGCGGGGCATGTCGTTCATCGCTTTTGCCGACAATCCGGGAATCATCGCGATCGCCGTGCAGAACCTCTTCGGCAGCTCGACTCCACGGTACGCAATGATCGCAGACGAGCCCGCGCGGGCATCGATGCGTGAGGCTGTTGCCAAGTTCGAGGAGTGGTCGAAGCTCGCGATGGACAACCACGTGGAGCTCACCCGTGAAATCACCACCGTCGGCCTTTCGCAGATGTTCCGGAGGGGCGAGGGATGGGAGGCGGAGGGCACGCGCGAGGTCACGTTCGTATTCAGCTCGCGGCCGGAGCGGGCGGACGCCATGCGCATCACGCTGGTCCTGAAGACGGCCGCCATCTTCTCCAGCGGCGATCAGATCGTGCTCAACCCCGAGCAGGCGGCGGATCTCGGCAGGTACCTCGGGAACGAAGAGGTCGACGCGGGTTACGCGCAGGCCAAAAAGAAACAGAACGCCCTGGACAAGTTCAAGTAGGCGGGGCGCCGGTGCGCCGCAGAAGGCGGACAGCGGCTGCCTCGCACCAGAGCAGGCAGGCGGCAAGGAAAAAATAGAAGGCGATTCCCTTCACTATGAATGACGGGACGATCAAAGCCGCCGTCACCCACGAAACAACCATATTCGCGCGCCATTTCTTCTCAGTGCGGAATATAAAGCCAAAGGCTACGAGCGACACAAGGAGAGTCACGCCCAGGACCACGAAGGCAGCATCGTGCATACGGCCGTGCAGGGTGGCCGGCGCCCGGCTGTTCGTCGGGTCGGTGGTGAATGCGAGAAAGCTCATGGCCAATCCTGCCAGAGCCAGAAAGATCGAAGCGGCCGACGAGACAGGGGCCGCTTGAAACGCCTGCCAGAGTCCGAATGCGAAGAAGAGAAGGAGCACCCCGCATGCAATGAATGCCGCGGTCATGACGAAGCCCCCGGGGCCCAGGGCCAGGCCGCTGGGCCAGTCGCGAGTGGCCGCGGTGAGCGGGTCCCAGCCGAGAGCGCGCATAAAGTCTTTTTCAAGGAATGAGAGGACGGCCAGCACGCCGGCGAAGAGGACCGGCCCGCCTATTCCGCAAAAGGCTGCTGCCTTCAGAAGGCGGCGCATGTCATGCACGCTGTTTCTCGAATACAAGAACGTGGTATTCGACAAGCCCTGCCCGCCGGCAGGCTTCCAGGGCAAGGCTGCCCACCGAGCTCCGCCAGTACGGCCACGGCACAGGGAGTGACCGCATCACGCGCACCGCCCCGCCAACTACGCGAGCGCTCAAGCGGGATTGGGAGAGGAAGAGGCTCAGGTCGCGATCTTCGACCAGACTCATCCCGCATGCAGCGCCGGACCGGACCGCGCGCCCGACCGTGCAGAGCGAGGGCAGGAGCCATCCCTGCCGGAAGGCGTCGACGAGCCTGCGTTCCCCGCGGGAATGGCGGTCTCTCGAGAGAAAATCGTCGATCACGATCAGACGCCCTCCCGGCGGAATCGATCTCGCTGCTGCGGCGAAAAAAGCGGCCGGCGAGGTGAAGTGGACGAATGACTCGATGGCAAACGCGAGGTGGAAGAGGGGCAGACCGGTGAGGCGCGCGAAGTCCGCCGCGATGAACGAGCATTTTGGCGAGAGCCCCCGGATGCGCGCCTGCCTGCGCGCAATTTCTGCCTGCCGCGGGCTGATGGTGACGCCGATCCCCCTCAGGGGCGTGTGCACCGCGCCGGCAAGGAAGAGCAGGCTGCCTCCCACGCCGCAGCCGATGTCGAGAACCCGAAGCTCGCCATGCTTCATCGCGGCCAGCCTGGCTTCCGCCGCAACAAGGCCGTTCACATAGTTCACCGCCTCCGTGAGGCTCTTGACCCCGTCCGCCCACACGGCGCGCCGAATGGCAAGGGTCCGCCGGCCGATCCCGAGGGCAAGAAAGATCCGTGTGTTGCTCTCGTAATAGGCTCGGACCGCGGAGGAAGGGTCCGGGCTTTCCCGTTCTCGACCGGCCGCCACGTCCTGATTGTGCCGGGGGTTGCGGAATGGCGCAAGACGATGTACGCATGGGGGGGATGGAGAGCGCAGGAGACTTGCGGGCGTCGATGCCGAGGCCGCGCCTGGCGTTTATCCTCGTTACGATTTTCCTCGACATGGCCGGATTCGGCATGGTCGCCCCTCTGCTGCCGCTGTATGTGCAGCGCCATTCCGGCGGAGCGCTTCTTGCCGGCGCCCTCGGCTCCGCGTATGCAGTCATGCAGGTCATCGGGGCGCCCATGATCGGATCATTCGCGGACCGGCACGGCAGGAGGCCGGTCCTGGTGGCCTGCCTGCTCGGCAGCTTCTGCGCCTACCTGGGTGTCGGCTTTGCGGGGTCCCTTGCCGCGCTATTCGTCGCGGTTGCCTTCGGAGGCCTCGTGGGAGGAAGCTTCGCGACAGCCCAGGCCTATATCACCGACGGCTCGGGTCCTTCCGACCGCACGCGCTGGCTGGGTCTCGCGGGGGCTGCCGTCGGATTGGGAGTGGCGGCAGGCCCCCTGCTCGGGGGATTCCTGGGATCCCGCGGTCTGCGGATTCCTGCATTTGCCGCAAGCGGCATCGCACTGGGAAACGCGCTGTTCGGGTTTTTCGCCATCAGAGAATTCCGCCGCCCAGGTCCTGTGACGGCTGACCGGTGGAATCTCCGTGTCAATCCGGTCAGCGCCATTATCGATGTCTTTCGGCGCCCCGAGCTCAGGTCGTTTCTTCTCACCCTTGCCGCGCTGAATCTCTCATTCTCGGGCCTGCCCTCGACATTTCCTCTTTTCAGCCAGGCAAGGTTCGGCTGGACGCCCTCCGCCAATGGGTTGTTCTTCACGTTCATTGGAGCGTGCGCGGTGCTCACACAGGGGTTCCTCGTGGGACGCATCGCGTCAAAGGTGGGGGAAGCAAGGCTCGTCTCGATTGGCGCGGCGATGGCGACGGTGATGTTCCCCTTTGCCGCCATCGTCCCGGCGGGCTGGATGCTCTATCCGCTCCTTGGCGTGGTTGCCATCGGGACCGGCCATGGCATTCCGTCCCTCATGAGTCTTGTCGCACACGCCGCTCCAGAAGCAGGGGTGGGCCGGGTCATGGGTGGCGTGCAATCGGTTCTGAGCGCGTGCCTGATAGTCGGACCCGGCCTTGCGGGCGCCGCCCACCAGGCCCTCGGCCCGCCGGCTCCGTACTGGATGGGCGCCGGCTTTGCCGCGGCCGGCTTCGCCATAGTCTCCCTCTCGAGCAGACGAGGCGGGAAGGGGAACCGGTCGATGGCGAAATAATGTCACGGAATACCGTGACGGCGAATAATGTCACGGAATACCGTGACGACGGGGCCGCCGATCAATGGCAGCAGTTCTTCGACCGCCCTGGCCACTCCGTTCTCAGCGCGGATTCTCTCCCCGATATGCCGGGCCCGCTCCCTCATGCCGCGATCCGCGGCCGCGCTCGTGAAGAGTTTCGCGAGCCCGGCAGGCGTCAGGTCGCCTCGGGCAACCGGGCGCGGGCCCGCGCCGAGCCGCGCGATCCGCTCGGCCCAGAAGTACTGGTCCGCGGCCCCGGGGTAGATGAGGGAGGGAACGCCGGCGCGCAAGCCCTCGGCGGTCGTGCCCGCACCGCCGTGGTGCATGACGGCCCTGACCCGGGGGAAGAGCCACGCGTGAGGGACTTCCTCCTCGAAGAACATTCGCGGTGAATGGTCAGGCAGCAGGCCGCGGGAATTGCCGCCGGACGAAACCACGGCGCGCAGCCCGCTCAATGCAAGGGCTGCCTCGACTACTCGAAGCACTCTCCTGCCGTGGTTCGTTCCCATGCTGCCGAATCCGATGTACAACGGCGGGCTGTCCGCGGAAAGGAATCGCTCCAGGGCAGGCCGAGCCGTCCCGTCGGGCTCTTCCTCGAGGAACCAGTAGCCGGTCACGACATGGGCGGGAGGCCAGTCAACCGGAGCCGGGAATACAGCGGGGCTGAATCCATAGAGGCAGTGGAATCCGGAAGCGTACATGGACTTCCAGGGGCCGGCCGGCGGAAGGGACGGAAGCCCGAGAATGTGCCGACGCCAGGCATTTGTGATGCGTCGCCAGGGCAGCCACATCGCCTGCTCAATGATGCGGTGGCTCAACGCATTGTATCCGTTTCCAAGGGAAACCCGCATGGGCAGGAGCGCCGAGGGGACTGCGCGCGTCCGGCCGAAGGGCTGCAGCATGCAGAGCACGCAGGGGACCCCGAGTGCGTCGGCTATTGAAAAGCCCCAGGTGGAGGACAGTCCCGCAAGGATTGCGCGCGCCGGTTTGCATGCCGCTGCGGCTGATTCGAGCATGCGCCGGTACTCTGATTGGGCCGCGCGCAGAAAACGAGCGGTGGATAGTATTCCATTTGCCGCTCCGCTGCTCAGAGTTGCGGCCATGGACCCGGAATCTGCCATGAGATCGCTCGGGTTGCCTTCCAGGGCCGTGAATCCGATGTCTCTGGCTTCGACAAGGGATCGATACCGGGGGGCGGCAGCGATGACCGAAGGGATGCCGGCCCGTCGCAAGCCCAGGGCGAGCGCGAGAAACGGCTGCACATCCCCCTGGGTCCCGCTCGCCAGCATCACGACGGGGGCGCCGGCTCCTGTCACGAACGGACCTCCACGGAGGCGAGCACGTCCAGCTGGTGCGCCATGAACACGAGCTCGCCGGCGGCAAGCTGCTCCCTGCGCGCGCGCAGCCATCGGTCAAGGGTTGCCCGATCGAGCTCGGGCCGGGCAGAAAGGGATTCCTCGAAAAAGCCGAGGATGCAGCTCAGGAAGAAGCGCTCGTCCGCGGGATACTCGCCGTTGCGGGGATGAACGATCCAGTCCGACGAACCGGCCGCCATGATCCCGTAGCCGCACCGGGGCAGCAGCGTGAGCAGATGCCTTCCGCACCGGCTGTCCCCTGACCTCTCCCCGCTCGTCATGCGCTCGTCCATGGTGCGGTGGTAGAGCTCCACGATCCTGGTGTCGAGGTCGCGATCGATCTCCGGCTCGAGCACGGTGAGCCCGTCGAACGTGATCGAGAAGAGGAAGAGCCCCCCTGGCCTGCACAAACCGGCCAGGCGGGGGAGCGCGCGCGGTGGATCCAGCAGGTCGAGGAAAGCGTTGGCGATCACAAGGTCAAAGGGCCGAAACGGCAACGCGAGGTAGGCATCGAGGTCAGTGGCAAGCAGCTCCAGCGGAAAGGGAGCCGTATGCGCAAGCCTTTGACGCGCCTTTGCTATCAGCGCGGGCTGCGCGTCGATCATGGTCCAGGATCCGGGCAGAAGGCGGCCCTCCTCCGCAACCCGATCCACCATGGTGCCGATGCCGCCGCCAAGCTCGAGCACCCGGGGGCCGTCTCCCCGGGCATACGGGTCCCGGGCAGCCGCGATCATGGCATCCCAGACGAGTCGGTTCAGGGCCCGGTCATCCACCGACCTTTTTGAAGCGAGGTAGCGGATGAAGGATCCGTCATCCACGGCGGGCCCCCTTCCGCCTGACCAGGTCGTGAAGATGCTCCCGCACCGCGCTCATTCCCGGCTCCCATCCGGGAAATGCACAGAAGCGCCGGCGGGCCTCCCGGGCCAGGGCATGCAGAAAGGCCCGGTCAGCGGCCAGACCGGCAATTGCGTCCGCAAGGGCGCGCGTGTCACCGGGAGGCACAAGGCAGCCGGATTTCCCGTGTTCGATCACCTCGGCAGCGCCGCCGGTCCGGGAGCCGATGGGAACGACGCCGAAACCCATTGCCTCGAGGTACACAATGCCGAACCCCTCGTACTGGCTGGGAACAGCCAGTACGTGATGCGTCCTGTAGGCTTCAGCGAGCTGGGCGTCATCGAGCTGACCTGTAACGCGCACGTTGCTCCCCAGACCGCGGGCGGCGACAGCGCGGTCGACATCCGTCGCGTAGGCGGGGCTCATGCCGCGCGAGCCGGCGATGGTCAACCGCCAGAGGGGGGACGGGATCTTCCCTAAAGCATCGATAACATCGATGAGTCCTTTGCGGGGGATGATGTTTCCCACGAAGAGCACCCTGAGAGGACCTTTCTCACTGCACCTGCGAAGGATCTCCTGTTCGGTCGGAAGGGGACCCAGCCTGTCCCCGCCGGGAGTGGCAACGATCCCCTGGACAGGACCTCCGATCAGCCGCTCCACGCTCCCGCGGGTGGCGCGGCTGTTGAAAACGAATCCGTCGACGGACCGCAGGTAGGCGCGCTCAATCCGGCGGTACACGCCGCGCGCAAAAACCGGATTCTGCTCGGAGGATCTCAGGTGATGCACAATCGAGATCACCGGGACCGTGCGTGATCGCCTGAATGCCCTGTTGAGAAGAAAAAGAGAGGGGTGGTTCAACTCGTCCTGCAGCAGCAGGTCGCCTGTCCACCCGAGGAGGGCGGAGCGAAGTCCCCGGTCCATATTCTGGAGAAGGCACGTGCCATAGCCCTTCCACGGGAAGGAAATCACCTCGACGGTGTCGCCCCCGCGCCGGAGCGCGTCCGCCAGCATCCGGTCGTAGAGGAAACCACCCGAGGCTGCCGAGAGGTCCCCGTAGATCACGAGCCCGACGCGCATTGAACGCGGCTCATCCCGCACCGGGCAGCGGCCCGTCATAGCCCGCCCAGGCTGATTCGTTTTCCCAGAGGCGCACGGCGCAGCTCATGCCGGGGGGGAGCGAGGCCGAGAGCCGGTCCCACAGCAGCTTCACGAATCGTTCCAGGGATGGGTTCGCGCCCGCGAACTCCGGCAGGTCGTTCAGAAGCGTGTCGCGGTATCTGCCGAGCGCGTCCCCGAGGCTGCGCTCGACTTCAACCAGGTCCATGAGGTAGTCGTGCGCGTTCAGCGCCTGCGCGCGCAGCTCCCACTCGATTCGATAACGGTGCGGGTGGGGCGCGTTCTCCGCACCCCAGTCACCCCCCGTGAGAAAGTGCCGGGCCGTGAAATCGCGCCGGAGGCACAGCCGGAACATGCGAGTAATGTACGCACGCGCCGGCCCCCGCGCAAGTGCGCGTTGCGGCCGCGCGCGGTCTGTGCTACCGTGCCGACATCCAAAGAATGCGCGGAGTACGGGAGTACCCGTTCGGCGAGTACGCCGTACCGCGCAGCGACGGAATGAATGGACGCGCGGGAACGGGACCTCATCGCCATCAACACGCTCGACATCCTCTCCGCCCTCGGGTTGGGCAATCTGCGCGTCTTCCGCGGGTGCGTCGAGCGGGCCTTCCGGCATCCCGCGCGCGTGCTGGCCCGGCGGCTGGTCGAGTTCGACGACGCTGTCACGGCGTCCGGTCTCCGCGCGGCGGCGCCGATGATCATTTCCGCCTACGTGCGGGACTTTGTGATCAATGGCGCGGAACGGATCCCGGAGAGCGGCCCGGCGATTCTGCTCTCCAACCATCCCGGCATGACCGATACCGTGTGCCTGTGCGCGGCCATCCCGCGCCCGGATCTCAAGATCCTCGCGGCAGACCGCCCGTTCCTCCGCGCGCTTCCCGCTGCCTCCCGCTCCCTCTTTTTTCTCCCCGACCAGCCGGAGAGGCGGCGGGAGGTCCTGCGCAGTTCCATCAGCCACCTGCGCCAGGGTGGCGCGTTGCTCACATTCCCCGCGGGTGAGATCGAGCCGGATCCCTCCGCGCTCCCCGGCGCGGTGGAAGCGCTTGCCGGATGGTCTGCCAGCGCCGCGTTTTTCCTGCGATTCGTCCCTGACGCCGTTGTCGTTCCCATTGTCGTGAGCGGGGTGCTCTCCCGCCGGGCGCAGGGCAATCCGCTCACCCTGATTCGAAAGACGCGGGAAGACCGGGAAAGGTTTGGCGCGATGCTGCAGGCCGTGACTCATACGCTTTTCCCCCGCGCGTGGCCGGTGCGCGCGCGGGTGGACATCCTGCCGACGTTCGCCGGTCGAGAGCTGGCGGCCGGGGGAGACGGGGGTGCTGCCGTTATCCGGGCGCGAGTGGCGGAATTCCTGCGTTCTCGTGCACGAGCACGACCTGGATGGTCTGACCCGGGGACCCGGCGATGAGCCGGTAGGCATCCGCGGCCAGGGCAAAGGGGACGCGGTGCGTGATCAACCTCCCGGGCCGGAGAGCGCGGATGGCATCCCACGCGGAGGCGAGCCTTCGCGCGCGGCTCCATCGCCCCGTCAGGGAAGGATCGATCGTGCTCACCTGGCTGGGAACGATTCGTACCCTGTTTCTGTGGAAGAGCGTATCGAATGCTTCGAATGCCTGCCCGCGCGCGGCTCTGCCGTACCACGAGCCCACTATCAGGCGTCCGTTGAATCCGCAGGAAGACAGGGCAAGGTGGAATCCGGCCGGTGACCCGCTTGCCTCCACCGCGAAATCTTCGGTTCCCGCTCCGGGCGGCTTTTCTCTCGGGTCTGCCGCCGTCACACCCCATGATGCAGCCGCCTCCCGGCGAAGCGCGTGCAGGTCCCAGCCGGAGAGACACGCAAGGGGAAAACGGGCAAGGAGGCCGGCCGTGAGAAGCCCGATCACGCCGAGACCGAAAACACTCGCGCGCTCTCCCAGCAGGGGGCGGCAGTCGAGCACGAGATTGACCGCGGTTTCCGCGGACGCAAGGAATGCGGCTTCCTCCTGAGCGATGCCGTCGGGCACCGGGATTGCCAGTTCCGCGGGGACACACGATGCCGATGCGTGCGGCATGAACGCGAATGCGAGCCGGCCCACAAGCGTCGGGTCCACGCCGTGACCCGCCCTCACGATCCTTCCGACGCTGGAATAGCCATAGCGCAGCGGGTAGGTAAGCTCGCCTCGATAGCCCTGCATCGTGGTGTCCACCGCGGCCCCTTCTTCGAGCTGTCCATTGTAGAAGAGCATCTCGGTACCGGGTGAAATGGCGCTCACGACGGACTCGAGGAGGATCTCGCCGCTGCCCGGCGCTTCCTGCGCCTCTTCCCGCACGGAGACGCGCCCGCCTCCCTCGAACCAGAGGCTCTGCCTTTTCACGGCTTCTGCTCTTCTTTCGGGCCGTGGAGCCTGAACCTGCGCGCCATGTTCGCTTCCACGATCCGCCTCGGAAGATGCCGTGCCAGAAACGCCTGCAATCCCGCGGCCTGGCCCGCAGTATAGAATACGCGCGGCCTGGCCGCGGCAAGTATCTTCAGGACTACCCGCGCGACGTCCCGGGGCTCCGCGGCCCGGGCGATCAAGCGGTCACGGCTCTCCTTCACCCTGCGCACGGCAGCGGCATAGGGGGATTTGGCGGCGAACTGCTTTTCCTGGGGCAGGGTGGTGCGGATCATGTAGGGCGCGATCAACGACACGGTGATGCCGTACTCCTTCACCTCCATGCGAAGACATTCCGAGAAGGAACGCAGCGCGGCCTTGCTTGCGGAGTAGAAAGAGGAGAACGGCGTGGGGGCCTCGCTTTTCATCGAGCCGATGAATATCACCGCTCCCCGTCCGCGTTTCCGCATGGCCGGCAGATACGCCTGCGTGAGCCGGACCGCAGTGAAGAAGTTCAGCTCGAAGAGCTCCCGCACCTTCTCGATCGGGGCCTCTTCCGCAGGGCCTATGGGGCTGGCGCCGATGTTGTTTACGAGCACATCCACGGCCTTTACGGTCTTCACCAACAAGTCCACGTCCCGCTTTTTTGAAAGGTCGAGCCCGAGGTAGCGCACGCCGTCCGCCCTTTGCGCGCGGGGGATTTTGTCGGGGCGGCGGCAGACGGCGATCACTTCCCATCCTTCCGCCGCAAGGGCCTCCACGATTGCCCCTCCGATTCCGCGGGAGGCGCCGGTCACGAGCGCCGCGCCTCTGGCCGTAATCTGCCCTTCCATGCGGGAGCCCTCCTACTCGAGCGAATCGATCAGGGTCGAGAATGCCTGTACGGCTTTGTCATTGTCTCGAGTTGCGTGACTGCACGATACCATGTCCCTTCCATTGAGCGTGAGCACCCCCTGGGCGTGGATGATGAATGAGTACTCCTCCAGCATCGCCCGCCGATGAATGATTTCCGGCATTGCCTCGGGCCCCGTGAGGGGAACTCCGTGCGGCGCGGTCATCTCGATTCGGATGATACCGCCGAAATTGTACGCAAAGAAGCCGCAGCCCCGGGTGGCGAACAGTGAGTTCAATTTGTCCACGTAATCGGTGGCCACGGCGAACATCCGCTCAACGACCCCGGGTCTCTCCAGCTCCACTATCGTATAGTAGGCAGCCGCGGCCGAGAGCGTGTTTCCCGACAGGGTCCCCGCAATGTAGGCGAACGGCCGCCCGTCGGGGATCACTCCCGTGCAGGCGGTCTCCATGACCTCCGCACGGCCGCAGACCGCGCCGCAGGAGGGCCAGCCGCCCATGAGCGCCTTTCCCAGCGTGGTGAGGTCCGGCTTCACGCCGAGGACTCCCTGCGCCCCGCCGAGACCCGTGCGGAGACCTGTGACCACCTCGTCGAAAACGTAGAGAGCTCCATGCCGGTGGGCAATCTCCATGGCAGCCGCGTGGAAGCCTTCGGCAAAGGGCACGAGGCCCGACTCACCGCCGACAGGCTCGCAGAATACGGCCGCCACCCCGCCGTCGGAATCGTGCTGCGCAAGCGCCCTGTCCAGCGCATCGAGGTCATTCGGCGGCACGAGCACGGTCAGGTCGAGGACCTCACCCGGCACTCCCTGGGAAATGAAGCGCCCGCTGCCGGGGACCTCCATGTCCGTCATGAACTGGTCGCTCCAGCCGTGGTAGCCGGCCAGGTATTTTGCGATCTTCTTTTTGCCGGTGAAGGACCGGGCGATTCTTGCCGCCGCCGCGTTTGCCTCGGTGCCGGAACAAGTGAATCGCACGCGCTCTACGCCGGGGAAATGGTGGATGATCTTTTCCGCCGCTTTGAGCTCCATCTCGTCGTGGAAGCCATGGAAGTACGTTCGCTTGGAGATCAGGTCGAGCATGCTCCGTCGCAGGCCCTCGTGGTTGTGCCCTAGAATGAGGGGCCCTCCGGCCAGGACATAATCCAGGTACTCGTTGCCGTCCACGTCCCATACCCGGCTTCCTTTGCCGTGGTCCATGAACAAGGGGTAGGGGACACGGGGCGTCCACGCGTGGCCGCTCCCCCGCGGCAGAACCTTTCCCGCTTTCTCGAAAAGCCGGGCCGATCCGCTGGTCCGCCCCATGAACTCGCTCATGTACGCGGCGCGTTTCCCCTGGTCGAGCCTGAGGACAGGGCGCGCGGCAAGGGCCCGGGTGCGCTCGATGATCTCCTGGTACTTCATATCAGTGAGCGGGCGCAGAGGGGGCGGCGGACACCACGAGAACGATGATTGCGACCATTGACGTCCTTTCATTCGATCGACGAACGCTGCGGTGAAGCGTCAGTATAAGAGATGAGACCGGGCCTTTCCAGTAGGCGCAGCCATGGAGGCTCAGCGGGGTGCGCCGGCGGCGGCAGGGCCGGCCTTGATGCCGGTTCGCTGCGTGCATAAACTGCGGCCCGGCATGACCAGAGAGCGCCTGGAAAAAATCCTCCATGTCATGCGCACGGCCCCGGCTGACAGCGTCTCTGCCGTTGTCACGATTTCCGATTTGCGATAGAATCTGAAGGAAAGTCCCCTATACCTTTTCACGAAAGAAGGATTTCGCATATGGCCAGGAAAATGGTGACCATCGACGGGAATACCGCCGCCGGAACAGTCGCGCACGCGACCAACGAGGTGATCGCGATCTACCCGATCACCCCGTCATCGACCATGGGCGAGGTGGCGGACGAGCTGTCCGCCGAGGGCAGGAAGAACATCTGGGGCACCGTCCCCACCGTGGTGGAGATGCAGTCCGAGGCGGGCGCCGCGGGCGCCGTGCACGGGGCGCTCACCACGGGGGCGCTCACCACGACCTTCACCGCTTCGCAGGGCCTGCTCCTCATGATCCCCAACATGTACAAGATCGCCGGCGAGCTCACGTCCACCGTCTTCCACATCGCGGCCCGCGCCATCGCCACGCACGCTCTCTCGATCTTCGGCGACCACTCAGGACGTCATGGCCTGCCGCTCCACCGGGTGGGCCATGCTCTGCTCCAACAACGCGCAGGAGATCATGGACTGCGCCCTGATCGCCCAGGCGGCGACCCTGGAATCGCGGATCCCCTTCCTCCACTTCTTCGACGGTTTCCGCTCCTACATGGAGGTGCAGAAGATCGAGGAGCTCACCTACGACGACATGCGCGCCATGGTCACCGACGAGCTGGTGGCCGCGCACCGCGCGCGCGCCCTCAATCCCGAGCGGCCGACCATCAAGGGCACCTCGCAGAACCCCGACGTGTACTTCGCCGGGCGCGAAACGGTGAACAAGTACTACCACGGCGGTGCCCGGCATCGTGCAGAAGGCCATGGACAAGTTCGCGAAGATCGTCGGCCGCCAGTACAAGCTTTTCGACTACGTGGGCGCCCCGGACGCCGAGCGCGTCGTCATCATGATGGGCAACGGCGCGGAGACCGCGGAAGAGGCGGCGGAGTACCTGGTTGCAAAGGGAGAGAAGGTCGGCGTGCTGAAGGTCCGGCTCTTCCGCCCGTTCAGCCTCGAGCACTTCGTCCAGGCCCTGCCCAAGACGGTGAAGGCCATCGCGGTCCTGGACCGGACCAAGGAGCCGGGCGCCCTCGGCGAGCCGCTGTACGAGGACGTGCGCACCGCCATCGGCGAGGCCATGTCCGCGCGGCACGCTCAAGACTGAAGGACTACCCCGTCGTCGTCGGCGGCCGCTACGGCCTCGGCTCCTACGAGTTCACCGGCGCCATGGCCAAAGGCCGTGTTCGACAACCTCAAGGAGAAGAGCGCCGAAGAACCACTTCACCGTCGGCATCAACGACGACGTCACGCACACCAGCCTTCCCTTCGATCCCGCGCTTCTCCTCCGAGCCCGCGGGCGTGCACCGCGCCATGTTCTACGGCCTGGGCGCGGACGGCACGATCGGCGCGAACAAGAACTCGATCAAGATCATCGGCAAGGCCACGGACAACTACGTCCAGGGCTACTTCGTGCTGGACTCCAAGAAATCCGGCTCCATCACCGATCTCGCACCTGCGCTTCGGCAAGAAGCCGATCAAGAGCACCTACCTCATCTCCAAGGCGAGCTTCCTCGCCTGCCACAAGTTCAGCTTCCTTCGCCAAGTACGACATGCTCTCCCAGGCGGACGAGGGCGCCGTGTTCCTCCTGAACTCGCCCTTCGGCAAGGACGAGGTGTGGGAGAAGATCCCCGTTGAGGTGCAGAAGCAGATCATCGACAAGAAGCTGAGGTTCTACGTCATCGACGGCACGAAGATCGCCGACGAGGTCGGCCTGCGCGGCAGGATCAACGTCACCATGCAGACCGCGTTCTTCCTCATCTCGGGGGTCGTTCCCGAGGCCAAGGCCCTGGAGCTGATCAAGACGGCCATCGAGGACACCTACGGCAACAAGGGCAGAGACATCGTCGGCCATGAACATGAAGGCGGTGGAGGCCGCCCGGACGCGCATCGAGAAGGTCGACTATCCCGCCAAGGCGGAGGGCACGCTGCACATGCTGCCGCCCGTCCCCGCACAGGCGCCCGCAGTTCGTGCGCGAAGGTGACCGCGGAGATCATCGCGGGCCGCGGCGAGACCCTCCCGGTCTCCAAGCTTCCGGACGACGGCACCTGGCCCACGGGCACCACGAAGTGGGAGAAGCGGAACATCGCGGAAGAGATCCCGGTCTGGGATTCCGAGACCTGCATCCAGTGCGGCGAGTGCTCGCTGGTCTGCCCGCACGCGGTCATCCGCATGAAGGTCTACGATCCGGCGCTCCTCGCCAAGGCGCCGTCCGCGTTCAAGTCGATCGACGCGAAGGGCAAGGAGTTCGAGGGCATGAAGTTCACGATCCAGGTCTCGTCCCTGGACTGCACGGGCTGCGGCGTCTGCGTCAGCGCCTGCCCCGCGTACAAGAAGGTGAACGGCGAGAAGACGGACAGGAAGGCCATCAACATGGCGCCCCAGCTTCCGCTCAGGGACCAGGAGGCGGCGAACTTCGAGTTCTTCCTCTCGCTGCCCGAGGTGGATCCGAAGCTGATCAAGCGGAACACGATCAAGGGCTCGCAGTTCATCATGCCGCTGTTCGAGTTCTCCGGCGCCTGCGCCGGCTGCGGCGAGACCCCGTACGTGAAGCTCATGAGCCAGCTCTACGGCGACCGGGCGGTCATCGCCAACGCCACGGGCTGCTCGTCGATCTACGGCGGCAACCTCCCCACCACGCCCTACACGACGCGCGGGCCGACGGCAGGGGACCGGCGTGGTCCAACTCGCTGTTCGAGGACGCGGCGGAGTTCGGCTTCGGCATGCGCCTGACAGCCGACAAGATGTTCGAGTTCGGCAACGAGCTGCTCGACTCGCTCATGGCCGCGCGGGAAGTCCGCCGCGCCGAAGGAGCTGCTGACCGCAGATCCGAACCGCCGACCAGTCCACGCAGGAAGGGATCGAGGCCCAGAGGCGGCAGGGTGGCCGACCTCAAGAAAGCGCTGGCGCAAGGCAGCCACGGCGGAGGAGAAGCGGCTCCTCGCCGCGGCGGATTACCTGATCCGGAAGTCGGTCTGGATCGTCGGCGGCGACGGCTGGGCGTACGACATCGGCTACGGCGGCCTGGACCACGTCATCGCCTCCGGCCGCAAGGTGAACATCCTCGTGCTGGACACCGAGGTGTACTCGAACACCGGCGGCCAGATGTCCAAGTCGACGCCCGTGGGCGCGATCGCCAAGTTCGCCGCGGGCGGCAAGCCCATGGGCAAGAAGGACCTCGGCATGATGGCCATGGCCTACGGCAACGTGTACGTGGCGCGCGTCGCCTTCGGCGCGAACAGGCTGCAGACCATCAGGGCCTTCACGAGGCGGACGAGTACGACGGCCCGTCGCTCATCATCGCCTACAGCCACTGCATCAACCACGGCTACGACCTGCGGAAGGGCATCAGCCAGCAGAAGCTGGCCGTGGAGTCGGGCGCCTGGCCCCTGTTCCGCTACAACCCGAAGCTGAAGGCGGAAGGAAAGAACCCGCTCATCCTCGACTCCAAGGAGCCGACGGCGGACATCGGGGAGTACATGTACAACGAGATCCGGTTCCGGGCCCTCAAGCAGGTCGGGCCCGGAGAGGGCGGCGCAGCTCCTGGAGGTGGCGCGCAGGGACGCCAAGGAGCGGTACGCGTTCTACAAGTACCTGGCGGACAGGCCGTAGCCATGGACGGCGTTCGCGCCGAACGGGTATTCCCGTATGCATAGGCTCATGATCTCGTGAGCCTGGAATTGTTCGCGGCGCGTCCTCTGCCCGAGTGGTACGAAGACGCGAAGCTGGGGATCATGATCCACTGGGGTCCTTACGCAGTTCCGGCGTGGGCGCCTTCCACCGGTGAGCTCCCCCGCGTGATCGATGAGCACGGGTGGGAGTACTGGTTCGCCAACAACCCTTACGCCGAGTGGTATGCCAACACCATGCTCATTTCCGGCAGCCCCACCCAGCGCCACCACAGGGCCACCTGGGGGCGATTGGCAAGGTATGACGCTTTTGCCCGGACATTCCGGCAGGGAATGAAGGACTGGGACCCCTCCCAGTGGATCGAGCCGATCCTTTCGTGCCGCGCGCGCTACGTGGTGGTCACGGCAAAGCCCCATGACGGTTTCCTCATGTGGCCCGCCCGCCGTCGCAATCCGCGCAAGGGGGGCTGGCAGCTTTCCCGCGACATCATCGGTGAGATCGCCTCCGCTGCTCGAGACAGAGGACTGCGGCTGGGCGTGTACTATTCCGCCGGTCTGGACTGGACTTTTGGTGGAACGCCCATCCGGAATCTCGACGACCTCGTCTCCGCAACCCCCCGCGCGCGCGGCTACGCAGCCTACGTGGATGCACACTGGCGCGAGCTGATTGCCCGGTACAAGCCCTCGATCCTCTGGAACGATATCGGCAGCCCCCGGGGCGAGGATCTTCGAAAGCTCCTGTCCCTGTACTATGACGCCGTGCCGGACGGCGTGGTCAATGACAGGTTCGGCCAGTCGGACCTGGGGGAATCCCGAAGCATCCCTCACCGGGTTGCCATGGCGCTTGCACGGGTGTTCGCTCCGCGGCCCCGCGGGCAGCCGACGCGGCGCATGGCCGCGCCGGCCGGCGCTCACGCCGATGTCCGCACCCTCGAGTACGCGGCTGCTCCGAGTGAGCACACCGGCAAGTGGGAATGCGTCCGCGGCCTGGGCTATTCCTTTGGCTGCACGACCGAAGAGAACGAGGAGAACATGCTCTCCGTTCCCGCGCTTGTGCGGCTGCTTGTGGACGTGGTTGCGCGCGGCGGCAATCTCCTGCTCGGCGTCGGGCCCCGGTCGGACGGCTCGCTTTCCGCGGCGCAGCTCGCGAGGATGAATGGCCTGGGGAATTGGCTGAAAGTGAACGGTGAGGCAATCTTCGGCACCCGTCCGTGGGGGGAGGCCGACAGCGTCACCGAAGAGGACATCGAGGTCCGCTACACCTGCAAAGGAATGACCGTCTACGCGATCCTCCTGGGTACGCCGGCCGGCCGGACCATCGTGATGCCCGGCCTCCGTCTTCTGCCCTACGCAGGTGTCAGGATCCTCGGCTCACTCAGCTACGTTACCTGGTTCGAGGAAGGCAAGGACATCCACATCCGGCTGAGCGAGCCGCTGCGCGAGTCAGCGGCGCACGTGATCAGCATCACCCCCCAGCCAAGAACCTGAAGCAACCCGTACTTCGGATCATGAAATTCGGCCCTTTCATGGTAATCCCAAGGTATCCGACTGGTGTTACAAAGGTATACGAATCGGTCAATGGCTTGCACCAACTAATTTAATAAATTAATATTAAATTAATTTATTAAAACATATTGACACAATTGATTTGAAGTTATTTAGTCTTTGATTGAAGTACATCTTCGACAAGGAAGGTCTGAATGAATGGGATCACCATCAGCAAGCTTTGCAAGGACTACCATCTCGGCAAAACCGTTGTCCGTGCTTTGAAAAGCGTAGACCTGGATATCAAAAGCGGCTCTTTTGTGTGCGTCGCGGGTCCATCCGGAAGCGGCAAGACGACCCTGCTCAACATGATTGGCCTGATCGACTCGCCAACCGGGGGCACGGTCCAGGTTGCGGGCGAAGACATTCAGGCGTTGTCGGAGGCCCTTCGCACCCGCTACCGCAACAGGACGCTGGGCTTCATTTTCCAGTCCTTCAATCTCCTGCCGGTGCTGGACGTGTATGAGAACATCCGGCTGCCCCTCATCCTGCACCGCGAGCTCTCGAAGGAGGAAAAGCACGAACGCGTCATGGAGCTGGTGAGCGCGGTGGGGCTGACGGATCACCTCCGTCACAAGCCCTTCGAGCTCTCCGGCGGCCAGCGTCAGCGTGTGGCGATTGCGCGTGCCCTGGTGACGCACCCGCTGATCGTGCTGGCCGACGAGCCCACGGCCAATCTTGATTCAGTCACCGGTGACGAAGTTCTCCAGCTCATGGAGAGCATCAACAAGACCCGGGGCACGACATTCATCTTCTCTTCGCACGACCCCGGGGTCATGCGCCGCGCGGCGCGCGTCATCCGCCTGCACGACGGCCAGGTCGAGGCGGCGTGATGGAGCGCCTCCAGCTCTGCATCAAGAACCTCGGGCGTCACGGCTGGCGCACGCGCATCCTCCTCCTCATCGCCCTTTTCGGGTCCTTTCTCACTTTCCTTTTCGAGAACATCAGCGAGGACATCTCCCGAAAACAGTCCGACATGTTCGGCCGTTCGTTCTCCGGCCATTTCAGGATACTCGGGAAGGACATCGAGACGAAGAATACGTTCGGCTACTACCACTATGAGCCTGAAGAGATGCTCCAGCCGGAGGAGATCTCCTCAGTCAAACAGTTCCTTGCCGGTCTGCCCGAAGTGAGCGGCGCCCAGGAACGGATCGTATTCAGCGGCCTTTTCTTCGGGGCAAACGACGCGGAAAAAGGCTTCCAGGCGGTTGCCATGGATATGACGGCATTCAACCGCGAATTTACCGACCTGTACTACGCCAGGGGATTCCCCCTGCGATCGGGAGAGACCAATGCGTGCGCGGCCTCGTGGTACGACTACCAGCGTGACAAGATCGTGGAAGTCGGCGGTCGTTACGTGTTCCTGCTGCCCAATCGCGAAGGGGAGTTCGTGGATCGATTCGTCACGGTGAAAGCGGGCATCGACTACAGGACAATGCCCAAGGACGTGTTCGGGCTTTCGGGGATGTTTTTCGATCTCGCCGGGTTCCGCGACATGGTCGGATACACCCAGCCCCTGGCCTCGGAAGTGGTCGGTTTCCTGCGGGACGCACGCACGGCGGACCAGGTCCTGCCCCGGATTGCCGATTGGCTGCGTGAAAGCCATCCGCGGCTCAAGGTGGTCTCATGGCGCGAATATGCGCCGATATTCGCGGAGATCGTTCTGGGCTTCGACGTGATGATGAAGACCGTGGAGGCCATCCTGCTGGCCATCTGCGTCCTCCTGGTGATCAAGCTCACAACCTTCTCGATCATCGAGCGCTACAGCGAGATCGGCACGATGCGGGCTCTCGGCTTCGCACGCTCGGACATCACTTTTCAGTTCGCCCTGGAAGGCTTCCTGATCATTGCGGCCGGGGCGCTTCTTGGATTCCTTTTGAGCGCCGGCGTGATCGCTTTCTTCCATGCAACGGGCGTCAGGAACAGCCTCACCTTCTTTGCCTACGTCGTGGGCGATGGTTTCCGGCCCTCTTTCCACGCGGCTAAAATTGCGGTCGTGGGAAGCATATTCCTGGCCGTCGCAATACTGGCGCCCCTCTTCCCCGCCATCCGGGGAGGACGCCTGTCCATCCTTACGACCCTGGAGAAGAGGTAGCGCCATGGAGCTGATCCGGTATCTGTTGAACAATATCCTGAAGCGGCCCATGCGCGCCGGGTTCATCATCGCGGCAGGCGCCTTGAGCGCCGCGGTACTCGTGTTCTCCTTCGCTCTGGGCGCGCGGACCACCGCGCACATCCGCACCGACACCATTGCCAAATGGACGGGGCACCTCTGGGTTTCCCAGAAGGAAGGCTTTGAATTCAAGCCGGAGAATATCGACAGCTACACGCAGCAGGCGAGGACGGTCCGGGACTACCTGTCCCACCATCCCAACACAGCGGCCCTGGTGCCCTGGATCATGAGCGGTTGTGAGATACAGGCGGGAACGGCCCGCACGTATCTCATGCTCACCGCGACGGATTTTGAGACGGACGAGCCGTACAAAAAGAGCACCGAGCTCGTGGCGGGCAGGTTTCCCGGGCCCGATGATGAGTACGGCCTGCTCGTCACCACCGCGCTGGCAGGCAAGTACAAGCTGAAGACCGGAGACAGCATCACCCTTTTCATTCCCTCTGTTTTCGGCGCCCGTAATGCCATGGACTTCATCGTCACGGGCATTGCACGGGCCTCGGCGCCCTGGTACGAGGACGGGATCACCATCAGGGTCCAGGACTACCTCGCCATGTCCGAGCTGGGAGATGCGTCCCCGTTCTACAAGGCGTACGTCAAGGACGAACGCGGGATTGCCGCCATGGTGAAGGAGCTCTCCGCGCAGGTGAAGGATTTTCCCGTCAAAGGCTACCGCGACGACAAGTTCGTCCGGTTTCTCCTCAACCTGGGAACGAGCAACGTCCTCATGTTCGGCTTCATGGCAATGATCATCTTCCTTGCCCTTCTTATCGGGATCCGCTCGATCATCCTGACGAACATATTCGACCGGCGTGATGAGATCGGGACCCTGCGCGCCCTGGGTTTTCCGCGGGGAATGGTGCGCATGCTCTTTTTCGGCGAGGCCCTGGCCGCACTGTTCATGGGGTACGTGCTGGGCACCGGCGCGGTGGCCGTGATCGGCGCGATCTTCGAGGCGCGGATCGTCCGGCCGCCGCTCCTGATGCTTCAGTACATGTTCGGGATGACCCGCATGGGCATCACCTTGAACGGATTCACCCTGCTCGTTCCGCTCGTGCTCCTGTTCCTGCTCCTGTTCGCGACGACGTTTCGGACCGTGGGTCGCGAAACCGAGCAGCAGGCGGCGGCCCAGATGGCCAACCGCTGAGATACGACATACCTGTGGAGGATGCAATGAAGAGATTCTTTTTGAATAGCGCGGCATACCGCGCCGCGGTATCCCGCGGATTTTGCGCCGCGCTGTTTGTCCTGATCGCCGCGGTCGCCCTTCCCCTTGCGGCGCAAAGCTTTCCGGAAGGAGATGTCGCCGCATACATCGACGCCGTGGATGCGGTCAATCTCCCGGTCAATTGCAAGGCAAGGATGGCTGTTGTGGACACGTTCGCGAGCGGCGGGGACCGGGCCACGGAAGGCTTCTTCGTGCGCAAGGACAACAAGGTCGTCTGGGTGGCCACGGCGCCCGCTTCCCAGAAGAACTTCGCCCTGCTGCGAAGCGAGGACGTTTTTTACCAGCGCTTCGCCACCACCAACAAGGTCGTGAAAACCTCTGCCACGGCCAACGCGAGGGGCGGAGAGACTTCAAACCTGGACCTCACGCGCTTCAACACGAACCTCGACTACACGGTGAGCTACAAGGGGGAGGAAAGCGTGGACGGCAAAGCGTGCTACCGCTTCGAGCTTCGCGCCAAGAACCGAAAGCTTGCCTACAGCCTGGTGCAGCAGTGGGTGGAAAAGTCGACCCGTATGACCCTCAAGAAGGCGTTCTACGCGGTTTCGGAGAAGGTGCTGAAGTACTACACGGTCACCGGCGCGGAGGTTGCCGACGGCCGCATCAAGGTAATGG
Organism: uncultured Spirochaetota bacterium; assembly: GCA_963820435.1. Taxonomy (GTDB): domain Bacteria; phylum Spirochaetota; class Spirochaetia; order SZUA-6; family Fen-1364; genus Fen-1364. Next base: position 217,472 of record CAWGAC010000011.1, read on the forward strand.
ACATGAAATACGTGGATGCCCTCAAGCCCGAGGACACGAGCAGCCTGCGCATTTACGACATCACGGTATTGAAGAGCGTCCCCGACCAGTTCTTCACGAAAGAGTACCTGGAGTCCGGCCGGCTCTTCCCCTACGACTTCTGAAATCGCCCCCGGGAGGATCGCACAGTGAAACGCTTCATCGTTTTGTCCGCCGTCATGATACTCTCGGCGGGCGCTCTCTTCTCCCAGGAGAAGAGCTTCATCACGCTCACCGGGGACGTGGACGGGCAGACCATCATGAACGCGCAGAACGAGAAGTCCGTGTACCCGGGCCCTTTCACGGAGGTGACGGCCGGAGCGCTCGTCGACGGGAAGCTCACTTTTTCCCGGCAGTACACCACCCTCGGGCTGTTGGACTTCACCTTTCAGGATGCGAATGTTCTCGACCATCGGAACGGCGTGAAGATTGAAAACCTGTCCTTCCTGGTGAATGAGCTTTACTCGGACCTCAGCTTCGGCGATCTTCTCTACCTTCGTCTGGGCAAGCAGAGGCTCAAATGGGGCGCCGGTTATGTGTTCAATCCCTCGGACCCCGTGAATCCTCCGAAGGATCCCACTGCCATGCGCGCCGTGCGCGAGGGAGTCACTGCGCTCAAGCTGGAGCTCATCACGAAATCCATTTCGCTCATGAGCTTCGGCGTGCTGTACGACGCGGTGGGGCAGACCGGTCTCGGCACCAAGGTCTCCACCTCGGCCATCCCCGGCACGGATCTCTCGCTCTCGGGGTACTGGAGCCGGAGCGAGTCCTGGACCGGCGCTCTCAATGCGTCGATCGCGCCCCTCTACGATGTCCCGGGTTGGGATACCCTTCAGGTGTGGTTCGAGGGGTCCCTCTACGGCAAAGGAAAGTACGCTTCTTTCGCGCCAGGCATCAACCCGGGAGCCGTGGTGACGGGCACTGCCGACGGCATTCAGTACAATCTTCTTTTCGGGGTTTCCGCCCAGATGCCCGAAATCCGCACGACAGTTCTCGTGGAGTATTACCACCTTTCCGAGGGACTCTCCCGCGGCGAGCTGGGCGCGGTGTACCAGGCGCTGCGGTCAACGGACAGCGCCGTCCTCGCCGAATCGGCGGGCTGGTATGCGGAGCTGGCCCGGCGGCCGGGTCGACAGGCCCCGGACTATCTTTTCGTTTCACTCAACCAGCCGACGGTGACCGACAATGGCGATCCTGTGTTCGACAAGATCGGCCTCACGGCATCCTGCCTGCTGAGCCTGACCGACCTGTCGTTCTTCGCCAGCGGCGGCATCACCACGACGTTCGTGAAGGACTCCTCAGTCGACCTGACGGTGAACTGGGCCCACGGCGGAGAGGGGACCGAGTTCGGCAACACTCCCTCTGCGGTTTCCGTGGCCCTCGATGTGAAAGTGTATTTCTGAGCGCGGGACAGACGGTGTGCGCCTATGTGCGCGGTGACAGGCCCCGGAAGAGATCCCCCAGCTCGGCGCATGCTTTTGCAAACACGGCGAAGAGCTCGTCGTAGATCTGGCGCGCGCCGGGATCCGGATGGAAGGTCTTTTTGAACCTGACGAGGCTCTCCGCCGCCTCGGTGGGACTTTCGAACTCCTCCACACCGTAGAACCCCACGCACGCGTTGCCGACGAGATCCGAATCTTCCTGCTCGGGAAGGAGCACTTTCTTGCCGGTGATATCGGCGCGCGTCTGGCACCACAGGGGCAGCCGCGCAAGGCCCCCCGAGACTCGCAGATCCGCCACCTGGCAGCCGTCCGCCTCCATGGCCGCGACCACTGTTCTTACCGCAAAGCCCGTTGATTCGACGACCGCGCGAATCATCTCCGGCTTGCCGTGCTCCAGGCCAATACCGAGAAAGGCGCCTCGGATATCAGGGTCCCAGAGGGGAAAACGTTCAGGAGCAAGGAAGGGCAGGAAGAGGAGACGGCGCGCCCCCGGCACGACATCCTGCGCTTCCTTGACCAGCGAGTCGATATCCGCATGGCGATGACCGAGCGTGCGCGCCGCCCAGTCAAGGGCGGAGCCGGATGAGGAGATCATGGCCGACACGTTGTAGGCGCCCCGCACCACGTGGGGGAAGCAGAGCAGCCTCCGGTCGTGCACAGGGGCGGACCAGCACAGGTTGACTCCCTCCGACGTGCCGGCCCTGTCGCACGTCCTTCCCGGCAGGATGCAGGCCGTGCCCAGGATGGACATGATGAAGTCAGGGCCTCCCGCGATGACGGGCAGCCCCTGCGGGATTCCCAGGGTCTCTTCCGCCTCGGCTTTCGACCGTGCCCAGGAGCTCGCCGATCTCGGCAAAAGGCGGGAACTTGTCCTGGTCCATGTGCAGCCGCGGGATCGCCGCCTCGTTCCAGAAGAAATCCCTGAAAAGCTGCGTGGGCACGATGCGCACGGCATTGCCCGTGAGAAAGAACGAGACGTACTCCGCGCAGGGAAGGAAGTGGCGGGTGCGCGCGTAGATCTCCGGCTTGTGCCGCATGATCCAGTACGCCTTGGGCAGGTAGAACGAAGCGTCCAGGGGGGTGTCGGAAAACTCCGAAATGAGGTCCGCCTCTTCCCGCGCGCGGCGGTCCATCCACATCATCGCGAAGTCAAGCGGCTCTCCCGCCGCGTCCACCGGCACCAGCGTGGGACCGTTCGCGCTCACCACGACCGCGCGAATGCGGCCCTTCTCCCGCAGGCCGAGCTGGGCGGTGACCAGCGCCAGGCCGGAAAGCCACGTGTTGGAGTCGCACTCCCACAGGTCCGGATCCTGGCTGGGCACCATCCGAACCGGGACCTGCGCACGCGCAAGGACGTTGCCCTCCTTGCTCACCAGCGCGCCTTTCAGATTGGTCGTTCCGATGTCGTACGCGAGGACCACTTAAGTCTTTCCCCTCGACTGAAAGCGGGGAAACATCAGGTCCTGCGCGCTTTTCCCGTCACGAGCGCCATGCCGGAGAGGAGCCCCCAGCCCGCCGCCGTCTTCAACAGATCTCCGACCACGAACGGCAGGAAGCCGAGGGAGACAGCGCGGTCCATGCCCGTGTACGCGCCGAGCCATGCGACACCCGGCACGTAGAGAACGACGTTTCCGACGATGAGCATCACCAGGGTGCCCTGCCAGGAACGGGCCGCCCCGCGCTCGGCGAACATGCCGACGATGAACGCGGCCGCAACGAATCCAAGCAGGTACCCGCCGGTGGGCCCCAGCAGGTGGGCGATTCCCGCCCTGCCTGCAGAGAAGACGGGCAGACCGGCGAAACCCTCGCCGAGGTAGGCAAGCACGGCAAGCGCGCCGCGGCCGCTTCCCAGGAGGCAGCCGGCCATGAGCACGGCAAGGGTCTGGAGCGTGACGGGCACGGGAGTGAAGGGGAGGGGGATGGCCACTTGCGCGCACAGCGCGATCACTAATGAAAAGCCGGCCACGAGCGCGGCGTCATATATCCACGCGGTCCTTGTGCTCGCGGGGCGAATCACGTCAGCAATCAAGGGTGAAGCCATCGGGCACCTCCGGAATGATCGGGAGAATAGCGGAAAACGGCTGTTCGTTTCAAGGGCCCGTAGCCAGTACCGCTCTAATCACCAGGAGCGGAGTACCGCCGCGTGTGATTAGTGCGAAGGGCGGCAGCGCGGTCGCTCCTGGCGACATTTGCGGCTGCGCAGCAGACGGCGAGAGCCTGCGAAAGGAGGCCCGGCTTTGAGTTGTATTGACATTCATCAGGGGAGCGATCAATTCTCATTGGCTGAACTGGGAAATAATGAGCGAGCAGAGCTTCCCGCCATCGCCTGGGCGCGATATTCCGGAGCATTCCCTGGTGCCCGTGGTCCGCTCAGGATACTTTCATCACAGGTCCGTGCGGCCCGGCGAGCTGCCGTCCGTGATGAAAAAACACATTTTCACCGGCACACTCGGCTCTGCCTGGGGCACGGTCATCACCGGCATCATCTACGTGTACTTCGGCAACGCCATCGGGATGACGCAATTCCAGTGGGGGGTCCTCGGCGGGCTCACCGCCTGGGTCGTGGTTGTTCAGCCGCTGGGCGCGATGCTCGGCGTGAGGGCCGGATCGCGCAAGCTCGTCTGGTTCTGGACCGCCCTCACGGACCGGGTTCTACGGCTCGCGGGGGTCGTCCTCGCATTCCTGCTCTGGAGGGCCGGACATCCCGGCGCGTACCTCATATTCATGCTGGGAATAAGCGTGGCCACGCTTATCGGCAATCTCTCACCGGGCCCATGGTTCGGATGGCTGGCAACCATCATTCCCCGGGAGGTGCAGGGCACATTCTGGGGCAGGAGAGACAGCTGGATCTCGCTTGTCGTCATCGCGGTGATTCTCCCTTCCGGTTTGCTGATGGACCTTGTTCCCCCGGGCGGAAAACTCGAAATCGCGGCAGTCATACTTGCCGCGGCCAGCGTTCTCGGTTTCGTCGACATCATCGTCCACGGCACGATCCCCGAGCCTCCGCTTGCCGGGAAGCCCCCCGGCGGATCGTTCAGCGGCATGCTCGTGCCCCTTCGGGACAAAGGCTTCCGCCCCTGGCTGCTGTTCACGGGAATCTGGAACCTGAGCATGGGTCTCGGAGGAGCGCTCTGTGCCCTTTATTTCATGGAAAACCTGCAGTTCAAGAACGACCTCCTTGGCGGAATGTTCGCCGTAAGCGTGACCGGCCTGGCCGGGATCCTCCTTGCGGCCCGAACGGTGGGCAGGCTGATCGACAGGATCGGCATCAAGCGGGTCCTCTTTCTCGGCTACTTCTTCTGGTGCCTGATTCCCGCAATATGGCTGTTCGCGACGCCTCGGACAGCCATCCTGTGGGTGGGTCTTGCGGGCCTCATCGGCGGCATATTCCCCGCCGCGGCGACCAACGCGGGAGTGAAGCTGGTGACGCGTTTTCCCTCCCCCGAGGAGAGCAGCATGTACATGGCGGTCTCGACGATGGTGGGAAGCGTTGCCGGCGGTCTGGCGTCCCTCATCGCCGGGGGCTTTCTCAAGCTCATGGGGGAGCGTTCATTTACCGTGCTCGGTCTCGTAGTGAGCGCTTTTCCGCTGCTTTTCATGGTCTCGTTCATTCTCAGGCTCATCACGACATTCACCCTGATTCCGAGGGTCCGGGTCAGCGGGGGCCCGCGGGAAGAAGAGCGGCCCTTCCTGCTGCCGATGTTTTTCGAGGGAGTGCCCGGGCATAAATCGGATCATGCGGACGCAGCGAAACAGGAGAAAAGCCAGACGGCCCGGGGCCGCGCCATGGCAGGGCATTGAGCGCAGGCGGCGATAAGTCGCGGCCGTGTGCAGAATCCGCGGAGTACGGCGTACCCGCCGAACGGGTACGGCCTTTGGGCCGAGCGCGTACTCGCGCACTCCCGTACCGCGGCGCCTTCCGCACGCGGCCGAAGGCCGCGTGACAAATCCGCGGAATACCGCGGTGGGCTCTCCCCAGGGCCTCCCGCCGTTTCGCGCCTTCGGCGCTCCAACGGCTGCCGCCCAACTCCGCGGGGTACCGCGGAAGGGGGCCCCTTCCGCACGCGACCTTCGGTCGCGTGACAAATCCGCGGAGTACCGCGGCGCCTCAGCCTTCTCCCTTCTCGAAATTCCTTCCATCCGCGGCAGGCGCGCGGGCACGGCCGGCAAGCCCCGCGAGCACGACGAGCGCCAGCACGTAGGGGAACATCTGCACGAACTGGACGGGGATCGGGATTTTCGTCTCGAAAACGATCCTGATGGTGTCCGCATAGCCGAAGAGCAGCGAAGCGAGCACGGCTCCGACGGGATTCCATCTGCCGAATATCACGGCGGCCAGGGCGATGAATCCGCGACCTGCCACCATGCCGCTGATCCACTTGTCCGCGAACAGCGTCGCGGAGCCGATGCCGCAGAGGGCGCCGCAGATGATGACCCCCGCGTAGCGCATGAAGTACACGTTGACGCCCAGCGTGTCGGCGGCTTCGGGGTTCTCCCCGACACTGCGCAGCCGCAGCCCGAAGACCGTGCGGTTGATGGTGAACCAGGCCAGCGCCGTGAGGGGGATCAGCCAGAAGGCGAGGGAATTGATGCCCAGCAGGTTCGGGAACAGCCGGGAGTTGATTGCGGACTGCGTCTCCTGGCCGAACCAGCTCTGGCTGAGAAAGCGTGAAAGGCCGATGGCAAAGATATTGATCGCCACACCGCTCACCACGTGGTCCACCTTGAATGTCACGGTGACAACGGCGTGGATGAGTCCCATGAGCATGCCCGTGATCACCGCGACGAACAGCCCCATCCAGATGCTCTGGAACGTGATGGCGCCCCAGACCAGGGTGAGGGCGGTCACCGTCATGATCCCTTCCAGGGCAATGTTGACCACGCCGCCGCGCTCGGAAAACACGCCGCCCAGGGCGGCAAAAGCGATGGGTGAGGAGATCTCCAGCCCCTTGACCAGGAAGAAGGTGACAAAAGAAAAGTCCATCAGCCCACCTCCCTCTTCCGAAGACTCCGGACAACGCGCACCATCACCTCGTTGATGACCACGATGAAGAGGATCATGAGGCCCTGGATGGCATAGGTGACGGAGTTGGGGACCTTTGTGAAAATCTGCAGACCGTACCCGGCCTGTCTCAGGAAGCCGAACAGGCCAGCGGAGAAGATGACGCCCACGGGCGAGTTTCTCCCGATCAGGGAGATCGCGATGCCGTCAAAGCCGAGCCCCGAGGCCAGGCTGTACGTGTAGAAACCGCGTATTGCAAAAATCTCCTGCAGGCCGATGAGGCCGGCAAGCGCGCCGCTGGCAAGAAAGGCGCCTATCTGCACCCTGTTCACCTTCACCCCTGCGTACCGCGAGACGTCCATTGAGGTGCCGACTGCCCGGATCTCGAAGCCGTAGCGGGTGCGGGAGAGCAGGAACCAGACCAGCAGCCCGAACACCACCGCAACGACCAGGCTGTAGTCGAGATACACGTAGTCGGGAACGTTCCAGCCTATTGCGCGGAACAGGCCGTTCAGCTTTCCGAATACGGCGGTGGAGAGGATTTTCCGAGTCTGCGGCTCCAGGCTCTGGCCTTTCTGCAGGCCGGAGAAGGGATTGTTCACGAAGTAGGTCACCAGAGCGATGGCGATGTTGTTGAAAAGAATCGTGGTGATGACTTCGTGGATCCCGCGCCGCACCTTCAGGATGGCGGGCACGAACGCCCAGAGAGCGCCCCCGAGCATTGCGGCAAGAACGATGACCGGAATATGGATTGCCGGCGGCAGCTTGAAATAGATGCCCGCGAGGGCCGCGGTGAAGCCTCCGACGAAGTACTGGCCTTCCACCCCGATATTGAAGACACCCGCCTTGAACGCAATGGCAACGGCGAGCCCGGAGAGGTAGAAGGCAATGGACACCGATAAAACCTGGGCGAGCTTGGCGCTCGTCTGGAGTGTGAACTTGTAAATGGCGTTGACGGCCTTGCCCGGGCTCTCCCCGAGAACGATGACGATCCCGATGAGCACAATCGCCGATGCAAAGAAACCGATGAAGGGAGCCGCCCCCGCAAGGATAGTGAACCGAAGCGAGCCAGGCTTATGCTGCGTCATGAGATTTCTCCCCTGTCATGTACAGGCCGACCTCTTCACGCACCGCCAGGTCGTGGGTGAACTCCTTGATGATCCTCCCTTTGAAGATGACGCCGATCCGATCCGACAGGGAAAGCAGCTCGTCCAGATCGGCTGATATAAGGAGAACGGCGCGCCCGGCCGCACGGGCGGCGAGGAGCTGCTTATGGATGAACTCCGTGGCGCCGATGTCGACACCCCGCGTGGGCTGCGCGGCAACGAGGAGGATGGAGCCCGTGCCGATCTCCCGCGCCACTACCGCCTTCTGCTGGTTTCCGCCGGAGAGCGCGTTTGCCGGCGTTTCCTCCGAGGGCGTGCGAATGTCGTACTGGGCAATCACCTGGCGCGCGTGTTCCCGGATGGCCTTCTGGTTTATGAGCTGGAACCGCGACGCATACGGCTGCATGTGGTGCTGCCCGAGGGCGATATTCCAGGCGACCGAGAACGGCATGAGAAGGCCTTCCTTCTGCCGGTCCTCGGGGATGTGGGCTATGCCGCGCTCGCGCCGCTCGCGCACGCCCATGCGCGTGATGTCCTTGCCGGACAGGAGAATATCGCCGGACTCCGTTTCCGCCCCTTCGGCAATGGCCTTCACAAGCTCGGTCTGGCCGTTGCCCTCCACGCCGGCCACTCCATAGATCTCCCCCGCCCGCACGCTCAAGGAAAGCCCGTCCACCGCGGCATAACCGCGGGAGCTCCTGATCCGCAGATTTCTCACTTCCAGGACCACCTGGCCAGGGTCCCGGGCGATGCGGTCCACTTCCAGAAGGACGGGTTTGCCCACCATGAGCGTGGCGATCCTCTGCTTCGTGGCATCGGCGCGGTCCATTGTCTGCACGACCCGTCCCTGACGGATGACGGTGATCCGGTCCGCCACCTCGAGCACTTCGTCCAGCTTGTGGCTGATAAAAATGACGCCCTTGCCCTGCCGCTTCATCTCGCGGAAGGTCTTGAAGAGCTCGCCGGATTCCTGCGGGGTGAGCACCGCGGTCGGCTCGTCAAAGACCAGAATCACGGCCCCCCTGTAGAGAATTTTCAGGATCTCGACGCGCTGCTGGATGCCGACCGACAGGTCCTGAACCCGGGCATCGGCATCCACGGCCAGCTGATTCTCCGCCACGAGGGACGCGATTTTCTGCCGGGGCCCGGCGTTGCGCAGCACACCCGCCGCATGAGTCTCTTCCCCCAGGGTGACGTTTTCCAGCACGCTGAAGGGCGGGAAAAGCATGAAATGCTGGTGCACCATGCCGATACCCAGGCGGATAGCCTCCCGCGGACCGCGGATTGCCACCGGGCTGCCGCGCACCAGGATGCTGCCGGCATCGGGCCGGTGCAGCCCGTACAGGATCTTCATGAGGGTGGTCTTGCCGGCCCCGTTCTCCCCCACAAGAGCGTGGATCTCGCCCGCACGCAGGTCGAAGGAAACCCCGGCGTTTGCCGTGACTCCGGGGAAACGCTTTGTGATCTCTCTCATTTCCAGAAGATTCTCGGACATAGCGGGTGCTTCCTCCGATTCGGGCCGCGACTGTCGCCCGCTCCGCCAACTCCTCCAGGCGCGGAAGGGAGCGGAAGGGAGCGACGGCGGAGACGAAAAAAAAGGCGGGAGCTGCCGCTCCCGCCAGCTTGACAACCTGTTTACATCAGAGACTTCGCCCACGCGGCGACATCGACGTTCTCATCAGGCACTTTGATCGCGCCCGAAATGATCTTTGCCCTCAAGGCCTGTATCCGGGCAGCGTAAGGATCGAGATCCGCCTTGTTGAGCTTGTTGACCGCGTATCCGACTCCGTCTGTGGCAAGGTTGAAGGTCCGGTAGCCACCGGCGAGGGTGCCCTTCTCCATGAACTCCTTCCCGATGGCGAATACCGCGTTATCCACCCGCTTGAGCATCGAGGTCAGGACGAACTTGGCCCTGCCCTGGACCGCCGGGTCGCTATCGCCCGCGTACACAAGCGCCTGGTCGGAGTCAACGCCGATGCCGATGTTCTTGGTCTCCATTGCGGCCTTGAACAATCCATCTCCCGAACCGCCTGCAGCGTGATAGACGATGACGGCGCCCTGCTTGAACAGGTTGGAGGCCACGTCGTACCCGCCCTTGGGATCATTGAAGCCGGAGAACTCCTTGCTGATGTATTGGACGAGGATCGAGCCGTCCTTGCGGTAGGCGGGGTTGACGTACATTGCGCCCGCGCGGAAACCGTTCTCGAACCGGTGGATGAGTCCGATATCGACTCCGCCCATGAAGCCGATCTTCTTGCCGTTGGCCTTGTAGGCCGCCAGGGCGCCGACGAGGAAAGACCCTTCATTCTCGGTAAATCCCGCGCAGAGAATGTTGCCGTCTGCCGTGAGGTCGGGGAGGAATACGTCGATCGCCGACGATGTGGGTCTGAGGGAAGTCCTTGGCCACCTTTGCGATGGCGTCCCCGAACGCGAAGCCGATTCCGAAGATCGGGTTATAGCCGTCTTCCGCGAGAGCCCTCATGAGTGTCTCACGGTCCTGGCCGCCCCCCTTGGGCTCGGCGTACTTGATCTGCACTTCACTGCCGAAATTCACCTTGCTGGGGTCTCCGTCGATCCAGCCCTTGTATGCCTTGGCGAGATTGACGAGTCCGTTATAGGCGGAGTCGTTGAAAGAGTTGTCACCCCTGCCCGGCCAGATCGAATACCAGGCCGATTTTGAACTTGGGTGCCGCGCTGACCGCGAGTACGCCCACGAGCAGCAGCACCACGAGAACAGTAAATCGCTTCATGCATACCTCCTTGAGCTTTGATATTGAAAGTACTCTAAGGCCGCCCGAGGGGGAAGTCAAGGCAATTGGAGCATCGCCAGAAACTCCCGTTCCGTGACGATCTTCACGCCGAGCTTCTGCGCCTTCTGCAGCTTGCTGCCGGGGTTTTCACCGACCAACAGGTGTGTGGTTTTTGAGGTCACCGAGTCCCCCGCTTTCCCGCCGCGGCGGGTCACCTCTTCCATTGCTTTTTCCCGGGGGCTGAAGCGCGCGAAGCTGCCGGTGACGCACCAGGTCTGGCCGGCAAACGTCTGCGGCTGGTCCGCGCGCTGCGGCTGCGCCCTTTCCTCCAGGTTCAGGCCCGCCTTGCGCAGCCTCTCGATGAGCCGCCTCATCTCCTTCTTTCGCAGCTCCCGCATGAGCGTCTCTGCCGTGCGCTCGCCGATGCCATGGATGGCCAGGAGCGGTGCAGGGTCTCCCGCGTCGGCGAGCGCGAGCAGGGCATCGATTCCCGTCAAGCCCGCCTCGATCAGAAGCTCGGTCACCTTCTGGCCGATGTCGGGTATCCCCAACGACGGGAAGACGACATGGAATGGCTGCACCTTGCTTTTTTCGATTCCCTCCCTGATCTGCGTCACTTTTTTCTCTCCGAATCCGGGGAGATCCAGCAGCTTGCCGGTATCGAAAAAGTACAGGTCATCCACATCCCGCGCGAGTCCGTTCCTGATGAGCACGTCGACGGTTTCCGGACCGAGTCCCTCGATGTCCATCTGTCCCCTGCCGACGAAAAAATTCAGCCTTCCCCGCACCTGGTCGGGGCACGCCGCATTCGGGCAGAAATGGTGCGCCCCCTGCTTCAGGAGCCCCGTGCCGCACGTCGGGCAGGACTGCGGGCAGCTTCCAGGTGGCGGCGCCCGTCTCGTTCTTCTCCAGCACCCGCTCCACGGCCGGGATGACGTCTCCCCGGCGGGAGACGGCAACCCGGTCTCCCACGGCCAGCTCGAGCATGTCGATGTATTCCTGGTTGTGCAGGGTGACGTTCGAGATGGTGGCACCCGAGATCTTGACCGGCTCCACGCGCGCCACAGGGGTGACGCGTCCTGTCCTGCCCACCTGGACCTCGATTGCCTTGACCGTGGTGGCCCCCTCGGGAGACTCGAACTTGAACGCGATTGCCCATCGGGGATGATGGCCGGTGTACCCCAGCCTCTCGCGGACGGATACCTCGTCCACCTTGACCACGATGCCGTCGATCTCGTAGTCCAGGCCCGCCCGGCCCTGTCGTTCAGCTTCGAGGAAGTCGGCGATATCCTTCAGGGAGCCGGCATGCCAGGCCGGATGCCGGCTTTTCACCGATGAGAGGGCGGGACCGTCCGAGAAGAACCCGACCCGCGGGTTGAGGCGGAAACCGAGCTCTTCGAGCCGCTCCAGTATCTCGTGGTGCGTGTCCGGCTGTTTCTCGAAGAATCCCTCGTACACGTAGATGTCGAGCGGCACCTCCGCCACCTCGCTGCTCTTGACGCGCCGCAGCGTTCCGGATGCGAGGTTGCGCGGGTTGGCATAGGGCTCCTCCATCTTCTCATTGATCGAAGCGAAGAGGCTGTGCGCGAGAAATACTTCGCCGCGCACCGCGACGGTCACCGGACGGGCAAGGCGCAGCGGGACCGCGCCGATGGTCTTCACGTTTCCGGTGACGTCATTGCCCACCAGGCCGTTGCCCCGCGTGACGGCCCGGGCCAGGGTTCCCTCCTCGTAGTAGAGGACCATCGACGCGCCGTCGATCTTCTGCTCGCAGACAAAGGAGAGCGCCTCGCCGGCATTGCGCGCGGTTTTCGCGATCCATGCCGCGAGCTCCTCTCCTGTGTAGGATTTGTCCAGGCTGAGCACGGGGATGCTGTGCGGCGCTTCGGGAAGCTCCTGGGTGAGATCGGAGCCTACACGCAGGGTAGGGGAATCGGGAAGGGCGAGATCCGGGATGCTCCTGCTCGATGGCGAGCAGCTCGTCGAACAGAACGTCGAACTCCGCGTCCGAAACGAGCGGACGGCTCTCGACGTAATACGCATGCTGGTACTCCCTGAGAAGCCGGGAAAGCTCCGCTGCCCGCTTCTCCGCTGCCTTACGCGTCATGGGCATTCACCCGATAGTGCAATGGCCGGCGGGGGAATTCAAGCGCAAGAAAAAACGCACGGGGACTCGAAATGCGCGGAGTACCGCGCTGCGGTACCGTGCATGGGAGGAGCGATTACTCCTGCTTCAGGAACGCGTCGGGGAACCCGCGATAGCGGAATCGGGTAAGCACTGTGCCGCTCTCCGCCCGGTTGAGGGGCCCTATCAGGACCCTGAACATCCCCGTTCCCGCGCCCGCGGGCGCGACAACCAGCGCGGGGTAGGTCGAAGGGAGGCTCGCGGCAAGGTCCTGCGCGACCTTTTCCGAAGCATAGGCGGCGAGCTGAAGGTAGTACGTCTCCGCCTTCGCGATCCTGGGGATGGTAACGGCCTTCACCACGGGGGCGACCGCTGCCTGCGCGGCTGACGGTGCCTCAGGGGGGACGAGGGCGAGCTTCGGCGCTTCCGGCGGTGTCGACGGGGTCACCGCGGGGCTGCTCACCTCCGTCTGAACCGGCTCCTGCGCCGCCGCCGTTTGCCCTGCCTCCTGCGGTTCGGGCATGGCGAGAGCCGCGGATTCCCCGGTGTTCCCGATGGGCGGGGATGCGGGGCCCGCGCTGACGATTTCCTGGGCTCGCGATTCCTCCGGGGCCGTGGCTTCCGCAAGCGGGACATCGGCCGTGCCGGTGGGGGCAGGTACGGCAGTGGGCTCCCCGATGACCGCGGTTATGCGCGGCTGAGTCTCGGTCGGGGTGGTCTGGACCGTCTGCGTTGCAGGTGTCTCGACAGGTTTATGATAGACGAACTTCGGGTCCTCCCGCGGGGGAAGGAAGAGTTGTTTCTGCGGCGTGCGCGCGGCCGCCGCGGCGATGATCGCCTCATCATCAGCCTGTTGGTCCGCCTGTTTCTGCTCGGCCGGGGGGCTCTGAGGCGTGCCGGCGGGCAGGGGCGCCTCGGCAAGCGCTGCCGGCGCCTGGGCGAGCGCAGTCGGCGCCTGGGGAGCAGGCAGACTTTCCAGCGAAGGCCTGCCCGTGTCCGCCGTACGAGCCCTTTCATCGGAGGGATACGCTGCGGCAGGATTGAGATCCGGATCAAGGCTGTACGCCCGCTCTGAAGGCTGCGCAAGCACGGCGCTCGGGCTCGACGTGACGGTGACCCGAACGCTGGCAAGCGTCCCCTGTGGAATACCGAGCGCCTCGGCCGCTTTCGGTGAGAGGAGTACGAGGATGTCGGACCGCCCTTCTATCCGTTCCGTGATGGTCGCGGTGGCTGTTTTGCCCGTGTCGAGGTTTTCAATGAGGATGCGCGTATCTTTCGGGAATGAATTGGAGGCGGCGTACAGGCCGCTCTCGAAAGCGGCATCCCCCCTCTGCAGGGCGGCGTTCCCGTCCCAGAAGCCCGCGGCGGACACGAGGAGGGGCACGAGGAGCAGGGAAAGCCCGATCCATCTCTTCATACGGTGGTTCTCCTCCTTTCATGATCGGAAAAAAGGGGGAGTCTCCGACGAGAATTTTCAGCCCTGGCGCGCATTACTCTTCAATTATAGCGGAGAATCGGGGCGGGTGCGAGGTCATCCGTCAGGACGCCGGCCCGGACGCCGCAAGCGCCTCGGCGATCTTCTTCGCGATGAGTGCGCCCAATTCCTCCCCGAGGGCGCGCCGATCGACGTCCGCCTCCCTGTCCTTGTTCGATGCGTCCTGCGTCCCTTTCGTCCGGACCGTCCCATTGGCGGCGTTCGTGAGGGCGTAGGTGGCCCGGCCCGAACGCCTGACAAGGCTCGCGCTGATCGCGGTCTCGATGTACTCCACGGAAACGCTCAGTATCAGGTCGGCCCCTGCCGAGCGCGCGGTGTGCGTGACGACCGCCTGGTCCGGCGCCCTGTCAGAGTCGGGGAACTCGAAGACGATATAGCCTGCGTCGAAGAGACCGCTTCCGAGGCCTTCCTTGACCGCCAGCGGCGAGGGGAGGGGTTTCCCGTCGACGCTTTCCTGCACGACCAGCAGAACGGTCTGTGCGGCAAGCGGCGCCGCGCCGATGAGGGCTATCCAGAACAAGGGGAGCAATCGCCTGAACATGTGCACTCCTTGCACTCGATTATCGGCAGGGCATGGGGTTCAGCCCGGGACTTGATGAGCCTTGCCCGCGGTGATAACGTCGCTGAACCGACAGGGACCCATGTCTTATTACGCCCTTCAGATCTGGACAGGAAGCGAAGCACGATTTCTCGCACTTGCCGAGCAGAAGCTGCAGGGGGCGAACGCGCGGCTCCTGTGGCCGCGGCGGAGCCTTCGCATACGAAGGCGGGCGCGTGGCACGATTCCCTGGCCCCCATCTTTCCCAGCTACGTATTCCTGCAGGCGGATTCCGTCGGCCCCGCCCTCTACGCCGGCCTGAAGCGCGTTCCCGGTTTCGTCCGGTTCCTTCCGTCGAATGAGAAAATCGCGCCCCTGGAGCAGAAGAGATCAGGACCTGCTTTCCCACTTTCTCTCCTTCGGCGAGATCGTGAAGAAATCCGTGGCATACTTCGACGAGAACAAGAGCATCCGAGTCGTCTCGGGCCCGCTCAAGGGCCTCGAGGGGATGATCGTCCGCGTGGACCGCCGCAAGGGGCGCGCCAAGGTGCGGCTCGAGATGTACGAGAACTCCTTCGAGGTGGATTTCGGCTTCGATTCGCTGGAGGCGCGCGTGGAGGGGGGACCCTCCCCGGGGGTGCCGTAGCCGGAGCGCGCGGGGCACCGCAGCCGCTCATGCGCGTCTCAAACCTACCGACATTCATAGTAATGGCGGACGATTCGCGCAACACCATCTACATCATCGGCGCGGGCTTCACCGGCACGACAATCGCGGCTGAGATCCGGGCCAAGAGGATCTTCGGCCAGGTGGTGGCATTCCTGGACGACGACCCGGCGAAGATCGGCAGCGCGCATCGACGGGATCCCCGTGCTGGGGCCCATCGAGGCGGCCGCCCGCATGATCAGGACCACACCCGCGGACGAGGCGATCATCGCCATTCCCAGCGCGACGCGCGAGCAGCTTGCGAAGATCTACGCCATCCTCCGCCGGGCCAATTTCGCCCGGATCCGCATCGTGCCCCAGATCGCCCAGATCCTCGACGGCGAGGCGCACCTCATCCAGGCGCGCGAGATCGATCCCGAGGACTTCCTGGCCCGCAGCCCCGTGCGCGTGAACCTGCGAAAGAGCCTCGCCTACGTGCGGGGCAAGAGGGTGCTCGTCACCGGCGCCGGCGGGAGCATCGGGTCCGAGCTCTGCCGTCAGCTCCTGGAGGGCGGGGCGGAGAGGCTGTACCTGTTCGGCCACGGGGAGAACAGCATCTACGAGATCGAGCGCGAGCTGCGCCTGCTCCAGGAGGAGGGCGTCGGGGAGAAGGCGACCATCGTGCCGATCATCGGCGAGATCCAGGACCGGGACTACCTGCACTTCATCCTGTCGCGCACGCGCGCGCACGTCGTGTTCCACACCGCCGCCCACAAGCACGTGCCCCTGATGGAGGCCAATCCCGTCGAGGCGGTGAAGAACAACGTCTTCGGAACGAAGAACATCGTGGATGCGTCGCAGGAAGAGCGGCGTGGAGCGCTTCGTGCTCATCTCCACCGACAAGGCGGTGGAGCCCAGCTAGCGTGTACGGCGCCTCGAAGCTGCTCGCGGAGGAGATCGTCCTGCGCGAGGGCAGGAACGGCCGTCATTTCCTCGTCGTCCGATTCGGCAATGTCCTGGGTTCCCGCGGAAGCATCCTGCCGCTTTTCCGCCGGCAGATCCTCAAGGGCGGACCGGTCACGGTCACGCACCCGGATACCCGCCGGTACTTCATGACCATCCCCGAGGCCTCCTCCCTCGTCCTGAAGGCCGGCGGGGTCGGGATGCGGCGGCGAGGTGTACCTTCTGGACATGGGGGAGAGCGTCTCCATCAGGGAGCTGGCCGAGCAGATGATCCGGTTCTACGGCTTCGAGCCGGGCGCCGACATCCCCATCGTCTACACGGGCCTGCGCAAGGGCGAGAAGCTGCTGGAAAAGCTGCACGCCGACACCGAGACTCCCCGAGCCGACCGAGCATCCCAAGATCCTGAAGCTGCAGACGGAAGACCCTCATCAACGGCAGGATCATCCCGGTCCTCGAGCGGCTGCGGCCGATCTGCTTCCACGACCCGCAGTGCGCCGCGCTCTTCCGCAACAGGCGCGCGCTGCGCGCGGTGCTGCAAGAGGTGATTCCCGGTATCGGTCCTGCGCATGAAGAGCCCGAGTTCTGAGGAAGCGCGGTGAGCGAAGGTCCGTCCGCCCCATTTGTCCCCTTCTCCCGTCCCTCGCTGGGCAAAGAGGAAGAGGATGCCGTCCTCGCCGTGATGCGGTCCGGCTGGCTCACGACAGGAGAGGTGGCGGCGCGGTTCGAATCGGAGTTCGCCGCATACGTGGGCACACGGCACGCGCTTGCCCTCAACTCCGCCACGGCGGGACTGCACCTGGCCCTCGAAGCGCTTGGCGGTGAGCCCGGGCAGCGTGGTGCTCACCACGCCGTTCACGTTCGCGGCAACGGCCGAGGTCGTGCGCTATCTCGGCGCGGATCCCGTGTTCGTCGACATCGACCCGGCCACGCTGAACATCGACATATCCCGATTGGAGGAGACGCTGGACCGGCTGGCCAGGTCGGGGCGGCGGGTTTCCGCCATCATTCCCGTGCATCGTCGCCGGGCTGCCCTGCGACATGGAGGCCATCAGCCGTCTCTCCGTCACGTACGGCGTACCGGTCGTGGAGGACGCCGCGCACGCATTCCCCGTGCGCCAGCGAGACCGGTTCGTCGGTACCCTGGGCGATGCGGGGGTCTTTTCATTCTATGCAACCAAGACGATCACCACCGGAGAAGGGGGGATGGTCGTTACCGACAGGGACGAGCTGGCACGGCGCATCCGGGTGATGCGCCTGCACGGGATCGACCGGGACGTCTGGAACCGCTACACGGATCCGGGGGCCACATGGAGATACGATGTCGTGGCGCCGGGCTACAAGTACAATCTCACCGACCTCGCCGCCGCCATCGGAAGGGTGCAGCTCAAGAAGGTTGAGACCCTGCTCCTCCAGCGTCGAAACGTCGCGCGCAGGTACCTGGCGGCATTCAGGGGCCTGGATTTCCTGCAGGTCCCTCCCCAATCGGAGAATCACGCATGGCACCTTTTTATCATCAGAATCAATGAAGCAAAGCTTTCCATCGACAGGGACGCCTTCATCGAAGAGCTCGGCAAAAAGGGAATCGGCGTTTCCGTGCATTTCATTCCCCTGCACCTCATGTCCTACTATCGGGACAAGTATTCCCTGAAGCCGGACGACTTCCCCGCTGCGCTGCAATGCTTTCGGTCCTGCATCAGCCTCCCCCTGAGCGCTTCTCTCACCGAGCAGGAGGTCGAGCGGGTAATCAGCGCCGTTGTGGAAGTCGGAGAAACCTGCCACCGGTACGTGCATGCACGGTACCCCGTGCGTTCAGCATGCACGGTACCCCGTGCGTTTTGCATTGTCTTTACACTGAGTGCACGTGCGGTTATCATCATCCGAGGGAGGGGATTGGACCGCGTGACACCGTTCGTGCATCTGCATTGCCATTCGGACTTCTCACTCCTTGACGGCGCTTCCTCCATAGAAGCCCTGGTTGGCCGCGCGAAACACCTCGGCATGTCCCATCTCGCGCTGACCGACCATGGCAACATGTTCGGTTCACTCGCTTTCTACAAGGAATGCAAAAAGGCGGGCATCGCGCCGATCATCGGCTCCGAATGCTACAAGGCGCCCCGGTCGCGCCGCGAAAAGTCAGGCAGTGAGAAGGGCACGCGGCATCATCACCTCGTGCTCCTTGCCCGCAACCTGAAGGGGTACGAGAACCTGCTCGTGCTCAGCTCCCTGGGGTACACGGAAGGCTTCTACTACAAGCCCCGCATCGACGACGAGCTCCTCGAGCGGCACCACGAAGGGCTCATCGCCCTGAGCGCCTGCCTTGCCGGGGACATCCCCGCCGCGATTCTGAACGGTCAGCCGGACGAGGCCAGGACGCGCGCGCTGTACTACCGCGAGCTGTTCGGCCCGGACGGCTTCTACCTGGAGCTGCAGGACCACGGAATTCCCGAGCAGGCGCTCGTGAACAGGGAGCTCGTGAAGCTCTCCCGTGAGACGGGCATCCCGCTCGTCGCCACGAACGACGTCCACTACACGGAGCGGGAGGACGCGCGCGCGCAGGACGTGCTCATCTGCATCGGCACCGGCAAGAAGGTGTCCGAAGGCAAGCGGATGAAGTTCGAGCACCCCGAGTTCTACTTCAAGTCCGGGGATGAGATGGCGAAGGTCTTCGCCGAGCTTCCCGAGGCCGTCGCAAACACGGTGAAGATCGCCGAGGCGTGCACGCTGGAGATACCGAGCCTCAGCCCGCAGTTTCCCATCTACGAGGTGCCGGCCGGGCACCACCCCTGAGGGCTACCTCACGGAGCTCGCCCGGACAGGGCTCGCGGAGAGATTCGACCCGGTGCCTCCCGAGACGGCGAAGCGGCTCGAGTACGAGCTTTCCATCATCACCTCCATGGGCTTCACCGGCTACTTCCTCATCGTCTGGGACTTCATCCATTACGCCAAGGAGAACGGCATCGCCGTGGGCCCGGGCCGGGGCTCGGGCGCGGGCTCCCTCGTGGCCTACAGCCTCAAGATCACCGACATCGATCCGCTGAAGTACGGCCTGCTCTTCGAGCGCTTCCTCAACCCCGAGCGCGTGTCCATGCCCGATTTCGACATCGATTTCTGCCACCGGCGCAGGGACGAGGTCATCTCCTACGTCACCCGGAAGTACGGGGAGGACAAGGTCGGGCAGATCATCACGTTCGGCACGCTGAAGGCGCGCGCGGTGATCCGCGACGTGGCGCGCGTCCTGGACCTTCCCTACGACGAGGCGGACGCCATCGCCAAGCTCGTTCCCGAGGGTCCCAAGATCGACCTGGACACGGCGCTGAAGGAAAACCCGAAGCTGGAGGAGGTGGCCAACCGCGGGCCGCAGTACAAGGAGCTGATCGAGATCAGCCTGAAGCTCGAAGGGCTGCACCGCCACGCCTCCACGCACGCCGCGGGCATCGTGATCGGCAGGCGAGCCGCTGACGCGCTACGTGCCGCTGTATCGCGATCCCAAGACGGGCCTGGTTTCCACGCAGTACACCATGGACTTCCTCGAGGAATGCGGCCTGGTCAAGATGGATTTCCTCGGCCTGAAGACGCTCACCGTGATCGAGGACGCCCTCGCGCTCGTGCGGAAGAAAGGGGTTGCCATCGACCTGAAATCCATCCCGGAGGACGACCCCGCCACGTTCCGAATGTTCTGCGAGGGCAAGAGCACGGGCGCCTTCCAGTTCGAAAGCTCGGGCATGCAGGGCGTATTGAAGAAGGCGCGGCCGGGGAAGATCGAGGACCTCATCGCCCTGAACGCGCTGTACCGGCCCGGGGCCATGGAGCACATCGACACGTTCGTGGAGAACAAGTCGGGCCGGAAGCGCATCGAGTACCCGCTGCCCGAGCTGGAGACCGTCCTGAAGGAGACCTACGGCGTCCCCGTCTACCAGGAACAGGTCATGGAGATGGCCCAGGTCGTGGCGGGCTTCACCCTCGGCCAGGCCGACATCCTCCGCCGCGCCATGGGAAAGAAGAAGCCCGAGGAAATGCTCAAGATGAAGGAGAAGTTCCTCGCCGGCGCGAAGGCCAAGGGCTACGACGCGAAGACCGCGGAGAGGATCTTCGAGCTCCTCTTCGCGTTCAGCGGGTACGGCTTCAACAAGAGCCATGCCGCCGCGTACGCCATCCCCGCCTATCACACGATCTGGCTGAAGGCCAACCATCCCGCGGAGTTCATCGCGGCCAACTGCACCAACGACATGAGCGACACGGACCGGCTCGCGCAGCTCATCCACGAGGCGCGGGAGATGGGCATCGAGGTGCTGCCGCCCGACGTCAACCTGTCGCAGAAGGAGTTCACCGTCGAGAAGGGGAAGATCGTCTTCGGGCTCCTGGGGATCAAGAACGTCGGCGCCGGGCGCGGTGGACGCCATCATCGCGGAGCGGGAGGCGAACGGCCCGTTCGCCAGCTTCCTGGATTTCTTCGACCGGATCGACTCCCACGAGGTGAACCGCAAGGTGGCGGAGAGCCTCGTCATCACGGGCGCGTTCGACCGGCTCGGGGAGACGCGCGCCACGCTCCTGCACAACCTGGCGCGGGTCATGGAGCTCTGCGCGAAGCAGCGGGAGGCGACGCGCTACGGCCAGGTGTCGCTGTTCGAAGGGGCTGCCGACGCGCCCGCCGCGGCCATCGAGCTGGAGCGCCAGCCGGAGCTGCCCGGCGGCAAAGCTCCTGGAATCGGAGAAGGAGAACCTCGGTTTCTTCTTCTCCGGGCATCCCCTGGATCCCTGGCGGGAGCTCATTGCGCGCACGGTGACCGTGGACCTCTCGAAGAAGGAGAGCCTCTCCAACGAGCGCGCCTGCATCCTCGTCGGGATCCTGAGCGACGTGCGGGAGATCCGCACGCGCAGCGGCAGGGCCATGGCCTTTGCCCAGCTGGAGGACTACCGCGGCTCCATCGAGCTGATCATTTTTTCCGACGTCTACGAATCGAGGCGCGCGCTCATCGCCAATGACTCCATCGTCGGGGTCAGGGGAAAGATCGACACCACGAGGGGGGAAGCGAAAGTGAAGGTA
>CAWGAC010000012.1:0-157512 GCA_963820435.1 uncultured Spirochaetota bacterium
TAACCCGGAGGTCGCAGGTTCAAATCCTGCCCCTGCTATAGAGGCCCTCACAGAGTAAGGACCTACAGACCGCTTCCGGAAAACCGGCGCGATCCGCATTTCACTGTCAGATGGCAATTGTCAGATGCCATCGGGGAGCAAGCGGGTATGCGCCGTTTTTCATTGTACCGCCGAAAGAAGTTCCTCTACGTCCGGTTCTACGACCTGTCAAGCAAGACCTATCTATCAGGGCGCTCCACGGGTGCAACAGGTCGAAACGAAGCGTACCTGGTAGTCAGCGAATGGCTCAAAGACGGTATCCCGCAGCCCAAGAAGGGGCGCAGGCCGGTGGAGGAGTTCGTCAGTGTCGGTGGAATCGTCGAGTCGGTTCGCTGCACGAATCTGACGGCGCACGACGCCGACCGGATTGTGGCGACGGCTTGAAAGATGCGCTTTCGAGGCCCAAAGTCGGACCTGCGGGCATTGGGTGCCTTGGATCTGTACGCGGTGCGGTACCGAGAACGCCTCAACGTTTCCCCAGATGAACTCTACGGGATTCAAGTCTGGTGCGTAGGGCGGCAAACGAACAACTGTCAACCATCGGCGCTGCTGCCACAGGTATTGTTGCATTCTGCGGCTTCGGTGTGAGGGCAGCCCGTCCCAGCGGTAAGCGATGGTCGAGCAAATAGATGCGTTTGGCGGCGACTTATTGCATGCTTGAAAATTGCCATTCAACGCTGTCTTTAATGGAAACCTCTACTTCCTTGAAATCCGTATCCATTTTCTGGTAGAACTCGCGTATCTGGTCTAACCCTCTTGCGGTCATCACTGGCGATTCGAAAATCGCATCAGGATCAAAATGTGTTAAGACTGCTTCAATGTCCCTCGCGCGTTCCGCCTCCCAATATCGCTTTACTAATTCAAGCTTTGCATTCATCGGCGTTGATACCGCGGGATGCGCGCCTGTTGAGGGCGTATAGCAACGAGGATATCATCATCATAGCCAGAGAAAGTCGGGACTCGGGAGCCGGGTCTCGGGGCACGAGGGCATCGTCGCCGATCTCGTGTTCCAACTGTCCTGGCAGGAGACTCTCATACGCCGCTATGGTCCCATCGACGGTCGCGCTCCAATCCATCCCCCTGACTCGGGCTCTGGCCTGCCGGCACATTTCCTCGTATTCGTGGCGCGGCAATTCGCAGATTTGCCTCACCCGGCGTGCGAATTCGACGGCGGGTGTGCCCGCGGGCAATCGACGGCCGACTCGGTCGTCGACGAGGTCTAGAGTCTCATTGTCCAGGCCGACCACAGGCGTCCCGGACGCGAGGGCTTCGTTGATCACCGCAGCCTGCACCTCCAGCCGCGAGGCCGAAACGAACACATGGGTCTGCTCCAGGCGGTCGAGCAATTCGTCGTTGCTCACCTGGCCCAGGAACTCGACATTGTTCAGGCCGTGCGCAGAGGCATACTTGCGCAGCTTCTGCTCATACCCGGGAGTCAACGCCCGGCCGATGAGCCGGAGACGGAAGTTGACCGGCAGATACCGCATCACCTCGAGGAGGTAGAGTTGGTTCTTGCGGTCGGAGAGAAATCCGACGTAACTCAGATTCCAGGTGCCGACCGATGGCGCTGCTCGACAGCGCCGGAAGCGTTTGAGGTCAAGTACCGAAGGTAGGATGAAGAGCCGGGCCGGCCTGGAGTCTGGCCCTAGCCGCCTGCAGATCTCTTCATGCATCATGATCCCGGCCGCACACCTGTGGTGGAACCTCCTGATGAAGCCCAGTATCGACTGCCGAAGGATGGGAAAAGACATCAACATGACCCGCTCGGCGGCTCCGAAATCGAGCTCCCGGCCGGGCAGGACGTGAATCGTGATCACAAAGGGGACACGGCGCAAGCAAGCCCAATGTTGGGCGATCCTTGAGATCGGAGTCGGCTCCTGGGCGTGCATGACATCGGGATGAAACTGATCGAGCGCCGCAAACAGGCGGCTCACGGTTGCGCGGGTGAGCAAGGGGTACCGGACGTCGTCCTTGCCCGCGCTGGCGATCGTGAAATGCCTGAGAAGATGTCGGGGACTCGAGGGTTCACGGGTGCCGGCATCCCTCCCTGAACCCACACCCCCGGGACTCTTCAGCTCCGGGGCAGATTCGGTGGACCGTTCCTCGTCCACGAAACCGGTCGTCTCGCCTGGGCGGAGCATGAGGACCTCGCACCGGGTCGCCAATCTCCTGGCCAGTTCATACCCGTACCTGCCCGACCCGCCGCCAAATCCCTCCTTGAAGGACGAGATCATGACGATCCGTATGAACCCGGCATCGGGGATCGTGGATCGGAGATCTGAAGCCGGCTGGGCGAGGGTCTCGCGGTTCATGGGTTCAGCGGCCACGGCTTTATAACTGACTCATCGGTTCCTTGGGACCTCTTTTCCCCGGACCTTCGTCTCAACCCACTCCAGTAAATGACCAGGCCGATCACGAAAGGCAGCAGGTAGTACACAACCCGAAACAGTATCGCGGCCAGAACCGCAATCTCCAAGGGTGTGCCGAGCATAGCGTAGATTCCGGCCATTGAGCCGTCCTGAATGCCCAGCCCACCGGGAATCATGGAAACCGAACCGGCTGCCAGCGCTACGAAGTACCCGCTGATCATGATCCCCGTCGGGGGCACATGGCCGAGTGCGGCGAAGCAGAACCAGAGTGCGACCAAGCCCACGACCCAGGTGCCGAGGTGGCAAGTGAGGAGAAGTGCCAGCCGCCTCGGCCGCGCGGCAAGCAGGGCTAGGCCCTCGGTCAAAGAGGAATCGAACTCGGCGAACGTCCGACTCAGGTCCTTACGCGACACAAGGTTCACGAAGCGAGAGAGGAGGCGTATGATTCTGCTCCGAATCGGGCGGAGTAACGCCGCAAGGTTGACCACGATCGCAATCGCGAGGGAGACGAGGAAGACAACTGCACCGGCCAAGCGAGTCAAGGCTGATAACTCATGAAGGAACATCAGGTATAGGACGCTGGGAGGCAGGACAAGAGCGCCGAGACCGAGATGCAGATAGGAGTTGAATAGCGACGCAGCTAGGACATCGTGGACGACCCCATCCTTCCGCCGGAGCAGCACCATGCTCACCGTCGACCCAGCCGCGCCGCCCAGGGTAATCAGGTTGTTCGCGGTCATGTTCACGAACCCAACCAGAAGCAGGCGGCCGGTTGGCAGCAGAAGGCCGAACGCGCGGTTGATCAGAGCATAGGCAACGCAGGCCAGGAAAAGCGAGACGAAAGTGAAAAGCAGAGCCGGGGTGAGCATATGCCAGTTTGCCTGGCGCAGGGCCGGCTGAGCCTTGTTCCATTCCAGGACCACCGCCGTGGCCAGCGCCGCAAGCATCAGCGCAAAGACGATGTAGGCAACCGGCAGTCCACTGTTGCGGCGCGCTTCCGGAGCCGCCGGCTGACTGTCACGGCCCAACGCCTGCTGATTGCGGTCCGCCCCTCTACGGATTGAGCGCTCCCGGTTTTCTGTTTATCGGAGAGGGATACATCAGTGTCATACTCTTGCCTATTATCATCACTCTGGTGATTATGGGTCTCTGCTTCTACCTGTTCAATAGGACGAAGTTTGGACGTTATACGGTTTCGATTGGAAGCAACCAGAGCGCCGCAGAGATGGTAGGTATCAACATCGACCAAGTGAAAATCCTGGTGTTCACGCTTAGCGGAATTCTCTGTACTATAAAGGGAGTCATTTTCGCATCTCGCAACA
Organism: uncultured Spirochaetota bacterium; assembly: GCA_963820435.1. Classification (GTDB taxonomy): domain Bacteria; phylum Spirochaetota; class Spirochaetia; order SZUA-6; family Fen-1364; genus Fen-1364. The sequence continues at coordinate 3,731 of CAWGAC010000012.1, forward strand.
AGGCCGCAGTGCCTGATGCGGGAACGGGCTGGGAACTAGATGCCATTGCAGCGACCGTCCTCGGTGGAATGAGTCTGGCCGGTGGCAGGGGATACATTATTGGAACCGCCTTCGGCGCGCTCTTGATGTCCACGATTCGCGCCGGCCTAAGCTTCATAAACATCAACACTCTTTGGAATCAGGTCGTGGTGGGCGCATTTATTCTGTTGACGGTTGCCTTCGACAGCCTCGCCTTGAGGAGAAGAAGCGGCTTTGCGAAGTAACAGCGGAGAGGCGATTCCCCCGAAATCCTCGGGTTGATCAACTCCCTCCAGGTTCCCTTATTACACGCCTCTTCGCCGAGCTTGTTATAGTTCGCCGGCCTATCCATGCCGTCAGGCGCCCGGACAGCACACTGGCTCACCTCACTGGGTAGGCCAGATTTCCTTCGCAGAAGGCGCTCGGACACGCGAACGTCGGGGTCACCGAGCACTATCTGCGCTCCCTGGGCAAGGAGACGGGGCGCCGCTGACCAAAGCGGAGCCTTTGGCTATGCCCAACGTTGAGGTAGACGAGTACGAGGTCGAGGGGAACCCCGACACGCTCATGGACGACCGGCCCGGTTGCGGTACCGATGGGCTGGTCGGATGAAGCAAAGGTTCAAATAATCTGTCCTTTGTTCTCCCCAATATGGGAGGTGGAAAAGGGTATTAGGGTGGCGCGGAGGTTGCGCTCCTACAACTCGCCGGGTGGGTCCGAAAGGACCGGGTGAAGGACGCAACTGAGAAGGAGACAAGCCCCCGATAGAGGAGTCAGCAACTCGTTCACGTAGGAAGGCCAAGGAGGGCAGAACGGCCTAAATCGGATTCGTTACCCAATGGGGCGGAATGTGCAATTCTCACCCGCCAGAAGTGTGCAATTTTCTTCTCGACGTTGACAATTCCGCGGACTATCCCTTGCGAAGGCCCGATTCTATCATATCCGGGACCCGCGCCCCAACATCGTCTTCTCCGTACCACGGGGCGAACGCCCATGGTACACTCCAAAAAAATGGGAGGGTCTGTGGGCAAAAAGTATCTTGTCGGACCGTTCCTCTGCTCGTTCGCCGTCTGGACCGTGGGAAACGGAACCCTCGCCCTTGTCCCGCTGTATGCGATCGAGCGCGGCGCCTCCGCGGCCGGCAGCGGCCTGTTCCTGGCCTTTGCGTTTGGCTGCCTTGCGCTGGGTACGTTTGCACCCGGGCTGCTGCCGAGGCGCTTCGCTCATCGGAGGATGCTTCTCGTCGCAACCGGCATCCTGTGGGTATTCGTGTTCCTGCCGACCAGCCGGACCACGACGCTGCTCGCTTTCGCGGCAGGCTGCGGAGCCAGCTATTTTCTGGGAGGAATCGTCTTTACTCAGGCAACGGTCCTCACCGGGTTGGCGGCCCCCACGCAGGAGCGCGGCACCGCGTTCGGGATCCTCGGGATGACCAACGGACTTGGCGGGTTTGTCGGCGGAGTGGGTGTGGGATGGCTGGCCGACCGTTTCGGATTTGTCGGTCTCTGGGAGGGGGCCGCCGCCGCCGCCATTCTGATCATCGTCGGCGGTCTCGTGTCCGTGGAGTCGCGGGCGGAGCAGCCAATGTCGGGCGGCGATCCGCCCCCTCCGGATGCGGGGAAGAGCGTGCCGCGCCCCGAGCTCCCGCGGTCCATGGGGGCCGGCAGCATCGGGCTCATTCTTCTGCTGGGAGTGAGCCTCCTCCTGTCTTTTACCAATTCCACGGCGAATCTCGGCAGGTCCCTGGTGATGGACCATCACGGCTTCTCCAAGTTCACGATCAGCCTGACGCAGTCCGTGACGGGCATGGTGGGTCTCTGTCTCTCCTTCGCCCTCGGGTGGCTCTCGGACAAAGTCGGCCGACGGTGGGTACTTGTCGGCTCCTGCGCGCTGACGGGCGCCGCCTTCCTCGTCCTGGGCTTCTCCCGGCCGCTTTGGCAATTCTACGCATTCGCCGTCCTTATGGCGTTCCTCTCCGTGCCGACCGCCATCGGACCGGCCTACCTGATGGATGTGGTTCCGCGCGAAAGCGCGGCTCGAGGGGTATCGTTTTTCCAGGGCGTGTTCTGGGCCGGGAATATCGCCGGCCTGGTCGCCCTAGGGCTAGCGTTCGACCGCCTGGGTACCGTGGCGCCGGTCCTCTACTCCGCGCTGTTCCCGGCCGCGGGGATCGTGCTCCTCCTGCTGATCCGGACGCGCTCGAAGCCGGCTGCCATTCCCTCAGCGTCACGGTAAGCTCGGACGGCTCCTCCTGGCGCTGTATCGATCCGGGAAATGATGATCTATGGTCGCTTTGGCGATGCCGCAGGCTTCCGCGATCTCGCGTAACGAGCTGGCGGCGTAACCGCGGTCGAGGAATAGGGAGAAACATACCTGTATATCGCATTGCGGGAAAGTGACATTCGCCGGCGGGTTTACTTGTAGTGAAAACGGATCGAGCATAGGACATGTAGGGATACATGTCCAAATAAACTACATACTCATATCTGCTGCTCGCTTGGAAAGCTCGGGAACTATGCCATATTCTCAATAAATTGCTATTTAGCGAGTTGGCACGCCCTTTGCTTTACCTTGAGATGATCGGTATCAACAAACGGAGGCGCATAAATGGATGAGATGGTAAAAGCCGCAGTCTTGGTTGAGCCTGGCAAGATAGAAATTCAAAAGTTTCCCAGGCCTTCCCTCGAGGAAGGCTGCCTATTGGTAAAGCCGATAATTGCGGGAATATGCGAATCGGACAAGCATTTCTACAAAGGGCAATCGATCCAATATGCCGGTACGCCCAGGGAAACCTATGGACCCTATCCGGCCATTCCGGGGCATGAGAACGTAGGCATCGTCGTAGAGGCGAGGCATTCCGCGGATGGAAAGATTAAGGACTTCTACGGAAAGGAATTACGAGAGGGAGACCGCATAATAATCAGCCCTGACATGGTCTGCGGGAAATGCTACTGGTGCAAGCATTCCTACGGATTCAGCTGGTGCGACTATCTCAAGAGCTATGGCCATATCGACGCCTCCCGGCCTCCCCATCTCTTCGGCGGCTGGAGCGAGCTCATGTACGTCCTGCCCGGAAGCCACCTTTTCAAGGTTCCCGAGGACGTCTCCGATGAGATCGCGGTGCTCGCCGAGCCGATGGCCGTCACTTTTTCCTTGGATATCGCGAAGGGGCACAGCTCCCTGCCGAACGAGGGCTTTACTACGGGGGATACGGTCGTCGTATTCGGGGTAAGCCCCGTCGGGCTCTGCCATCTGATGAAATCCAGGCTGCTCGGCGCTGGAACGATCGTCGCTCTCGATAAATCCGATTACCGCCTGAATTTTGCCAAGGACTTCGGCGCCAACCATGCGATCAACGTCGCGAAAACGACCCAAAAGGAACGTAACCAATTCATCAAGGACCTGACCGATGGGCGGGGGGCCGATGTCGTCGTGGAATGCGCCGGTTCTCCCGAAGTGGTGGTAGAGGGAATAGAGATGCTCCGACAGGGAGGGACCTTCGTCGAGGTCGGCCATTTCGTCGATGCGGGAGATGTCACGATCAATCCGCATCGGCATCTCTGCGCGAAGAGCATCCGCCTGATCGGGCAGGTCAACCTCGCCTATACCGGGATGATGCCGAGCGTGAATCTCATGAGGGCGAACCGCGATAAATACGACTTTGACAAGATAGTGTCGCATCGCTTCCCCTTGAAGGATGCGAAAGAAGCTCTGTTCCAGTTTATGAAGCCGGAATCCATGAAGGTAGTCATTTATCCGGAATGATTCGCGGAAACCGAAATGAAGATCCGGACGCGGCTGTACGTGATGATGGGGGTTGCCGTCGTCGGGTTCGTCGCGATGCTCCTGGCGACCATGCCTACCGCGGCGTTGCTCTGGGCATAACTGCCGGAGCGGGAGAGCCAGGCACTGCCGGGATCGCCGGGTTCGATCTTGAGGCAAGGCGCCAGGAGAAGGCCCTTGATCCTGAGGTTGAATGCATAGGTCCCTTCCAGTTTTTCCGGGCTGAATGGAGAAAATGATAGGAAATTAATCTAAATAATTATAGAAACCAATTGATAATATTGGCAACCAGCTTTGCGTAATGCTCTCCCACTTCCACCGTACTGCCGCCAGCCGCCTTGGTCCGTATTCGCTTATCACCCCAGTCCACCAATCCCCCCACCCAGTGCGGTGCAAAATCCGAGGCAAACGCCGCGGTTTTTCCCTTGCCGTATTGGCCAAGAATGAGAAGCGGGATCTTTTCTTTTCCAAAATTGGCTTTGTCCTTGGTCATTTTCAAGGGCCGGAGGCTCATGACAACCTGGGAATTCTGCTTGGGCAGAACCCGATTGTATCCGCATATCACCGGAGGCATTTTCCAGGGCAGATTTCGGGTAATGGCATGGGTTCCCCGGGGTTCCGGAACAAGCCCGTGGCAATAATTGGCGCGGTCATCGTCCCTACGGCAAAATACGGGAAGGGCTTCCTCAATGGGGGTTGCATTGTATTCCCCTTCAAGACCGTGAAAAGATTGCCATCCGCCTACCATAAGAAGCCCCATTCCTGCATGGATCTGCGCTTTTATGTCCGTCATCATCTTGCTCGGAATATGGTTGGCAGGAAAGTCGCTCAAAATCAAAAGTTTCCTGCCGGTCCGTAAAAGATCCGGAGTAAACGATTTTGTAGAAGGGACATGATCGAACGGAATCTTGCAATGAGTCATGACTCCGCCTAAATAAGCGGCTGCCCCGGTCAGCAAACCATCTCCCGCATAAAGAACAGGTTTCATGGTTTCCTTCCTTTGCTATTAAAATGATAGGAAATTTTATCGCCTATCATGGTAGCGGCAAGTGCTCCAGCCGTGGCACGAAAGCCGACTGAGGCCGAATCAGCCCCCTGTGAAACGAGCGGTAGTGTCGAAACCACAATCATGGTTCCAACAAAAGCCCAATAACTCCACATTCTGGCTCCCGCAGGGCTACGTTTCTAACTCAAGAACAGACTATTCCCATTGATTCAGGCTGTCAATTGCGCTTTGATACGCAGGATAGCTGAACCAGTACCTCGCCTTCGAGCGGCTGTGGCATTGGAAATTGGGCGCTTCTTGCGCTATTCAGGCGGTCCTTGGCCCTTTCGCGCAATGCAGGCAATGATACTTCGGATATCGGCGGGGTTCTGGATTACAGCGATCACGACCATCTTCAATACGGTCCCACGTGAGCTTCTCAAGCTCCACCCGGTGCACGAATGATGTATTGTGACAGGGACTGCCGGGCTACGTCGTCGTAGATCCGTGTGCCCGATCGTGCCTAAGAAAAACCCGCAGGCACTTCGGGATTGTCCATACGAATTGCCGATGCGGCAATAGCAGGAGATGGAAACCTATCATTCTGGATGCACGGAACGGACATGTCCATGTCCATGTACATGTCCAATTTTCGGACACGTTTGTTGGTTTTTTCCAGTCACTTTAGGATTCAAAATCTCCAAAATTATCTGCTTTTCCCATCCGGTAGTGATGGCATGCTTCTTGCTTGATATTGGCTATGTGTTCCGCAACCAGCACGCGTAAGGGCATGGTGCCTTCGGGCGTATGCGGCTTGAACGGAGCATAAAATCAAAGCAAGGGGGTATCGGGAATGATGAAGAAGACAGGGATGCATTGTATTTACAAACGAAAAGGAGGAACATTGTGAAAAAGATTGTGAGCGTGTTAATCGTATTGAGTGTATTTGCTGCTATAGGAATAGCAGCAGCCGCCGAAGAAAGAAAACTGGAAATCATTCACTGGTGGGTTGGTCCTGGTGAACGGGAAGCCGCTGACGAATGGTTCAAGGCGCTGAAAGCGAAATATCCGGATATTGAAGTGATCGAGAACCCTGTCGCCGGCGGCGGTGGTGTGAGCCAAAGGGTGATTTTGGCGAACAGATTGGCTGCTGGTATACCGCCTGACACGTTCCAGGCGCTGGGCGGCGCTCAAATTGGCGCCTATGTTGATGCCAACCAGATCCTGCCGTTGGATGATCTCTGGAAGGAACTGAATTATAGCAAAGCGATTCCCCGTCCGTTGGAAAACACATTCGTCTTCAATGGGCACCATTTCGGGGTCCCGCTCAACATGCACATCCAGAATATCCTGTACTACAACAAGAAGCTGTTCAATGAACTCGGACTCAAGGAGCCCAAAACATTTGATCAACTGATGACGGTAGCGGCGGCCATTAAAAAAGCGAAGCCCGATATGTATCCCCTAGGCCTGGGCACGAAGGAAAAATGGGAAGCGGCCTTTGTGTTGGATGCTATTATCCTGGGCGAAGGCGGGCCTCAATACTACGTGAAGTTGTTCAAAGGGCAGATTGATGTCACGAAGGACAAGATCTACAGGACTTCGCTTGAAAAACTGGCTCAACTAAAGGCATATACCTATCCGTACCACTCCAATCTGACCTGGGACCAGTCCGTGAGTCTGGTGGTCTCCGGCGATGCCGCCATGGTGACGATGGGAACGTGGGCGATCGGCGCCTTCCTGAGCAACAAATGGACCCCGGGCGAGGATTTTGGAGCGCTTACCTTCCCGCAAGGTAAAGATCGGTACCTGCTGTTCCACGCCGATAGCTTCGTTCTACCCAAGGGCTGTCCCCACCCGAGTTCAGCAACCGACTTCCTACGGGTGACGGCTTCGTCCGATTTGCAGATCCCGTGCGATGTCGTCCAGGGCGGCCTGGTCGCCCGGATTGATATTGATCCGAAAGTATTCCCAGACCCCATCCGGCAGGAAATGCAGACTTATATCAGGAACAACCCGTCGAAACTCATCCTGGATCAACACGGGAGTATTGCTCCTCAAAGCTTCTCGTCTGAGTACTGGAATGCCATCGCTGGCTTCATGGCGGCTGATAAGCCCAATATCGACAAGACGCTCGCGCAGGTCAAACCCTGTTCAAACCTACGAGGTCAAGAAAAATGCCGCATGGTATGTCTGGCCGTAGAAACCGGAGTAAGATGCTAAGGGCGTTCGAAGGGGGGAGGGACGCATCGTCATGCGTCTCTCCCTGATCTTGACGGATAGTCCAGGATGGTTTCACATTTCTCTGTCCAAGCGTTGAAAACGCATTAAACTCAGAAAGGCATCGTCGTGAGCACAGTAAATCGGCTTGAAACCGTTCAAGTAAGACGCAAGAAGAATGTCAGATCGAGATATACGTTCGCTGAATTTCTCATCTTTGCGTTTCCCCTCCTGTTTTTTGCAGCCCTTCTCTATGGGATGCTCGGGTGGACAATCATTGTTTCCTTCACAAACTGGCAAGGCATGGCCCCGAATTTTGACTTTGTCGGCTTCAAGTGGTATAAGTTGATGTTCACCCTTGATCGTTTCCAGGTAGATGTGGCCAACAACCTCAAATGGCTCTCGATCGGGGTTATTCCGACGATCGTTCTGGCGCTTATTATCGCCTATCTCCTCGAGCTCGGGTCATTCCGGAGACTTGAATCGTATATCAGGACGCTGATTCTCTACCCGGTGGCCATGTCCTTCATCGTCTCCGGAACAATCTGGTCCTGGATACTGGATCCTGACAAGGGCGTATTCAATACGATCTTGCGGGGAGTCGGTCTGGCGTTTCTGCAAGGCCGGTTTACCACCAATCCGTCCACAGCCACCTATTGGCTCATTCTCATATTTGTGTGGCAGTATCTCGGTTTCTCAGTGATCATCCTCCAGTCCTCCTTGAGAACTGCCGAGCTCCATGAGATGACTGAATCCAGCCTGCTTGATGGAGCTTCCACGACTAAGGATCCTGCTGCAGATCATTATCCCGAATATCAGGGGCGGAATCTTGATTTTGTTATCGCTGTTGCTGATCTCAACGTTGAAGGTCTTTGATATTGTGTATGTCGTGACCTTTGGGGGCCCCGGCTCGGCCACCGATGTGCTGGCGTTCTATATGTTGATTGCCACGTTCGAGCAACACCTGGTTTCGCTTGGAGCTGGCATCGGCATGGTAATATTTATCATAGCTTGCAGCATCGTTATCCCCTATACAATCTATGCCTTCAGGAAGTGGTTCGATTGAAACCTAAAAACCGTGCGCTCACGATCATGGTCTTAGTGATGCTGATCTTTCTGACCATCGCTTATGTTCTGCCCGTGTATGTGGTGCTCGTGACCTCACTGAAAACACCAAACGAGATCAGCCAGCGGCAGTATCTGCTTCCCAGCAGTGACCTGCAATTCAAGAATTATGTGCAATCCTTCAAGCTCATCCTGCCAGCCTTGATCAATTCCACCATCATCACTTTGTCGGTCACAGCCCTGTGCACACTTATCGGCGGCCTTGGCGGCTATTACCTCAGCCGAACGAGGACCCGGTTTACGAAGATTCTCTTCATCCTGGTGGGTGTCGCGATGTATTTGCCGTACCAGGTGATCCTCCTCCCCCTGGTACAAATGATGGCGAAAACGGGCCTGGCACTGACGCATTTTGGACTCATTGGCAGCAACCTCATCCTGAACGTCCCCTTCGCGTCGGTCTTGATGGGTACCTTCTTCATGGGTATTCCTCGAGAGCTGGAGGAAGCTGCCGAAGTCGACGGGGCGTCCAGAATTCACGTCTTCTTCCGGGTGATTTCACCGGTTGCCTTACCCGCGTATGTCTCCGTCATTATCATTATCTTTACCCAGGTGTGGAATGAGTTCCTGTTGGCCTTGACTCTGGCGACGCCACACACCCAAACCATTCAGCTCAAGCTGACCGAGATTAAAGGAACCTTTGTCGCGCTTTATAACCTGCAAATGGCCGCCGCCCTCATTACCTTGATCGTCCCGATGGTTTTCTTTCTGGCCCTGAGCAAGTACTTCATCAAAGGGATCCTGGCCGGCGCGTTGAAAGGATAAGGATTTCATCTTTTGGCATAGGCATGAACTTCCCTCTAGAGGAAATAACTTTTGACTCGGGAGAATTGGAGCTCGTCGACCTGGATTCTGGAATAAGCTACTACTCAATTTCCAAAGATAAAGAGTCGGTATCTTTGCCAAAGGGCTATGAAAGAACGATAACCCGTTCAACTTTGAAGGCAGGAAGAGCGATATCTGGCCTGCTGTACTTTGTTACTGGGCGAGGTGAGGCGCATGCGAAGCAGTTGAAACTGATTTATAAGGGCGTGGAATTGGTACTTAAGGCAGAATGACAAACGATGTAACTCTCACAGGGACAAGTAAAAGCCCTATTTTCCTTGATTTCTCAAAGGGTCATAAAACCCCACAGCAGGGGGAAAATCCTGTCCCTGCTATATAAACCCTGAGGTTGCAGGGGTTTACAGGCCGCCACCGGAAAACCGGCGCGATCCGCAGTTCACTGTCAGATGGCATGTAAGAATGCCGTCGAGAGGAGCGGGTATGCGCCGTTTTTCATTGTATCGACATGGGCGGAGGGATGTCGGAGCGGCGCCCTTCTTAAGCGAGTGCAGCCTCAAAGTCCTTGCGGTCGAGGAACGATTTCTGCGTTCCCGCTTTCATGGTGGAGAGAGCTGCGTAACTGTTGGCGTGCCCAATGGCCTTCGTGATATCTCCGGTTTCAATGTAGTAGGCGGCGAAACAGCCGATGAACGCATCGCCGGCGCCCGTCGTGTCTGTGCTCTTCACCCGGAAGGCGGGGGCGAGGGTTTCCTCCTCCGGCGTGAGAAGCAGGCAGCCCTTGTCCCCCAGCGTCACGATGATTTTCGAAAGCCCTTTCTTCAGCAGGGTCCGGGCAGCCGCCTTCACCTCGTCCAGGCTGCCCGTGGGCATCCCCGTGAGCGTATGCAACTCCGTCTCGTTCGGGGCAAAGAAGGAAACGCTTCGAATCCTTTCGATATCGAGGGACGCGTCTGCAGGCGCGGGGTTCAGGATGACGGGCACCTTCCGCGAGGCGCACAGCTCGATGGTGTGATAGACCGTCTCAAGGCTTATCTCCAGCTGCATGATGACAATATCACTTTCCAGGATCCTGTCCTTCGCCTTTTCCACGTCCCCAGGCGTGAGATGCGCGTTGGCGCCCTTGATGATGAGAATGCTGTTGCGCGACTTCTCATCCACGAAGATCGGCGCGACACCGCTTGAGACTCCCGGGACGGTCTTGACGTGGCTCGTATCGATGCCGTAATGCTCGAAATTCTTCTTCGTGTTGGGCCCGAACAGGTCGTCCCCGACCTTTGTGACCATGCACACATCCGCGCCCAGGAGGGCGGCCGCCACTGCCTGGTTGGCTCCCTTGCCGCCGAAACCCATCTCGAACCGGGGGGCCTCGATCGTCTCTCCCTCCCGCGGCATCCGGTTGGTGTAGGTGATCAAGTCGACCATGTTGCTTCCCACGACCGTGATTCTCGGCCTGCCCATTCTCTCCTCCTCTGCCCGTTGTCATTCTTACAGGGATCGGATCGTGGATTCCATCTGCTCAGTTTCCGCCGGGTCCAGGTACCCCGTCCTGACCGCAAAGTTCACGCTGCCCAGGGCGGGGATGCTTCGCACATTGCCCTTCTGTTTCTCGGCCGTGTAGCCCTCTGGATCGCAGGTCGAAGGAAGGGCCATGCCCACCACCTTCTGATCCTCGTGCTTCAGGATCCATCTTACCGTGTGGTCGAGATGCCGCGCGTCATAGCTGATGTAGTCGGAGGAGCCGTCGGGATGCTTCTGGATCATGTGCGTGAGGCCGTACGCGTCGCGTTTCAGGTTGCGGATGGAGAAAACGATCTCGGGATTGTACTCGTCCTGCGGCCGAAGGATGCGCGTGGCACCGGGGTTGGCTCTCAGCGACTCAAGGAAGGAGAGGAACTGCGGGGTCGGCTTGACGTGGGCGGGGATGCTTGAGCGAACGACCATGTCCCGGGTGTCCCATCCTGTGGCCTGGATTATTTCGCCGTTCTCCGCGGGGAGGAAGTTCACGTGGCACATGTACATGAGGTCCATCGGGTAGTGTGCGAGGTTCTCGATCATGATGGACACGTCGAGCACGGTCCGTCTTTCGTACAGCTTTACGGTCGGGACTGCCCTGTATTTGTCGCCGAAGGCTTTCGTGTAGCTGAATGCCCCGGAGACTCCCAGCCATGCGCCTCCCCGTCCTCACCGAAGAGGAGCCACGCCTCCTGGTAGGGGGCTGTCGGAAGCTCTCCGTGGAGGGGATGGTTGTCATGCGGTCCCGGGTTGCCCATGCGCAGGGCCCCGCAGTGGTAGAGGAACGCGCCGTAGGAGTCCAGGAGGTTGACCGTCGGGACCGGCTCGGGAAAGAACGTGGCCATGGTCAGGCGGCGGCCGTGGAAAACAGCGTCCCAGACCTGCTGGCCCTGCCAGGGGAGCACGACGATGTGCCCGCTGGGATTTTCCAGACGCAAGGCGTGAACCCCTGTGGTGAAGAGAAATGACACGGCTTTCAGCCCGTTGATCTCGCCGAGGGTCCTCTCCTTCTCTCTGAAGAGGCTCCTGTCCAGATTGATACGACCCTTCATCGTTTCCTCCGTGGTGCATGGCTCTCAGGCGCCCTGCATAGTGATCCCCAGGCTCGTGATGATAGGACCCTGTTCATGACGCGGGTGAGCTGCCCGACCTGAAGCAGCGTACTCTCCGGACCAGCATACCACATATGTCAAAATCTGAAAATCTTCGTTGGACTACTTTGGCCCTTTCAAAGGCTGACATACTTCTTGACAAATGGAGGAGACGATTCATAATGAAACTGGATACGAATATCATTATGGAGGAGGAGGTTGGATTATGGACAAAAGATTTAGGCTGGTTGTCGCCCTGGTGTCCCTCGGCCTGATTCTATCCGCAACTGCTTTCGCACAATCGGAGAATCTTTTCCCGAACGGAATCGGCCAGGGATCATACAAGGGGGTCAAGCTCGTAGCGGTCACGCAGACCGGACCCAGATCGCCGGACCCATGCAGGAATACAAGGAGCTGTGGGAGAAGAAGACGGGAGGCTCGGTGGAGGTGCAGACCTTCCCCTTCGGTGACCTGTTCCAGAAGATCCGCACCGCCTTCGTGTCGGGCGCCAATCCGTTCGACGTTCTCGTTTACGCCTCGGACTGGGCGGGCGACATCATGGGGTCGGGCTATGTCGTCGAAGTGCCGCAGAGAATCCAGGACCAGATGAGTTATAAGACTCTGATCCCCGCCTATCGCGAGCGAATCCTGTCCTGGGGCGGCAAGATATACGGCCTGCCCTACGACGGCGACGCTCACATGATGTATTATCGCCACGACCTGCTCACCGATCCCCAATACCAGGGGGATTTCAAGGCGAAATACGGCTATGACATCCCCGTGCCCCCCAAAACATGGCAGCAGTACCACGATGTCGCCGAGTTCTTCAACGGCATGTCCGTCAACGGGCAGACAATCTATGGTGCCGGTACCGCCTTCAAGCCGCATGCACAGTCCTACTGGACCTTCCTGGGCATCGCCGCTTCCTTCTCCAAGGCGCCAGGGAATCCTGCGTACTTCTTCGATCCCAACACCATGAAACCGCTCATCAACAATCCGGGATTCGTGAAGGCACTGGACCTTTACTCGTCACTGGTCAAAGTGGGACCGCCGGATGTCGTCAACTGGGACGTGGGGGACATCCGATCCAACTTCCCGGCCGGCAAGGTCGTTATGGGCATCGACTGGGGTGATGTCGGGCCGCTGGCCTCTGACCCGAATTCCTCGGTCGTCACAGACAAGTGGGGCTCAGGGCTTGAACCCGGCGTTGACCAGTATTGGGACAACCAGAAAAATGCCTGGGTCAGCAAGTTTAACCAGGCGCCCTACCTGGCTTTCGGCGGCTGGATCCAGGGGGTCACCAGCACGTCGAAGAACAAGGCTGCGGCCCTTGATTTCGCAGCCTTCATGGGCAATGCGACAATGAGCCTCAAGCTCTGCGTTGAGCCCGGCACCGGCGTCAATCCTCACTTCACCAGCGACCTGAACAACCTGCCGCCGTGGACAAAACTGGGAATGACGGAGCCGCAGGCAAAAGAGTACCTCGCTGCCATAGGCAATATCATAGGCAACGCGAACAACGTCGTCGACCTTCGCATTCCGGGCGCCGCGGAGTATTTCGATGCCCTCGACACAGGCCTCGCCCAGGCCGTGGCCGGCCAGGTCAGCTCGAAAGATGCGCTGGACGGTGTTGCTCAGCAGTGGGACCAGATCACCGACCGCCTCGGGCGCGACCAGCAGAAGAAGCTGTATCGCCAGATGCTGGGTGTGAAGTAAGCCTCTGCGTGACGGTCATGCTGCCGGTGAGTGTCCCAATACGGGGCACTCACCGGACTTGTAGGCATAGCCGTCGGGGTAGCGTTATATGAATCGACCGATCCGGGATCGAAGCAGGTATGTGTTCATCCTGCCCGCCACAATCATGATCCTGCTCTTCTCGATCTTCCCGTTGCTGTTTTCCCTGGCTCTCAGCTTTGTCAGCTGGGACCTCAGCAGGTTGCAGGGCGGGATCAGGTTCGTCGGGCTCAACAATTTCATCCAGTTGTTCTCCGATCATCGCTTCTGGAACACGGCGCGCGCCACGCTGTTCTTTGTCCTGGGTGGAGTTGTGCTGCAGTACGTTGTCGGTCTCAGCATCGCTTTGCTGCTGAACCAGGACATTCGTTTCCGGCGTTTTTTCCGCGTGGTTTTTCTCATGCCCATGATGCTGACACCTGCCGCGGTCGGCTACGTGGGGCGCATGCTGTTCAACCAGACCCAGGGACCGGTGAATTACCTGATAAAGCACCTGGGCGGCCCCGTCATCCCCTGGTTGAGCAATGCGGTGATGGCGCTGCCCACGCTGATCCTGGTGGACACATGGGAATGGGTGCCGTTCATGATCATCGTGCTCCTGGCGGGGCTGCAGTCGCTGCCGCCGGAGGTGTACGAGGCCGCCTCCGCGGACGGCGCCAGCCGCTTCCAGGTCTTTCGCCTCATCACATTCCCCATGATCCTCCCGACCACCGTGACGGTGATTCTGATCAGGGGTCTCGAAGCGTTCAAGCTCTTCGACATCGTGGCCGTCATGACGGGCGGCGGACCGGGCAATGCCACCGAGTCGGTGACGTGGTATGCCTACCTGACGGCGCTGACCTTCGGACGGCTGGGCTACGCTTCGGCCATCGCCTATTGCCTGCTCATCATGGTCACCATTTTCTCCCTGGTATTCCTGCGGAGCATGCGCAGCCGCATTGCGGCCGCCCAATAGCGAGGTTCACGTGCAATCGAAAGAGAGCCGGAGACGGCGAAAAGGGCACCCGATCACCTATATTCTGCTCTTTGCCTTGGCGTTCGTCGCCCTGTTTCCCCTCTACTGGCTGCTCATCACTTCGTTCAAGCAACCCATCGCGGTTTTCCAGGGGCCGAAGTTCATTCCCTGGGTCGATTTCACGCCGACGCTCAACGCCTGGAAGTTCCTGCTGACCGGTCCAGGGCACGAAGCGGTGCTCCACGACTGGCGAAACAGCGCCATCGAAGCCCTTACCAGCGCGGCGTTGGCTGTGGCCATCGGCTCCCTGGCCGGTTACGGCCTGACTCGCTTCTCGTACCGGGTGCCCGTGCTGAAGTGGCGCAACTCGGATATCTCCTTCTGGATCATCTCCCAACGCATGCTCCCCCCGTTGTGGTGGTCCTGCCTTTCCTGATCATGTATCGTTTCGTGGGGCTGGTGGACACCTGGCTCGGAATGATCCTGGCCTACACCGTCTTCAACCTCCCCTTCGCCGTCTGGATCCTGCGGGATTTCTTTGCAAGCCTTCCTTTGGACCTGGAAGAGAGCGCGCTCATCGAAGGGGCGTCGCGCCTCAAGGCGTTTCGCCTGATCGTGCTGCCCCTCGCCACCCCGGGGCTGGTGGCAACGTACCTGTTCTGCATGATGTTTGCCTGGAATGACTACCTGTTCGCGCTGATGCTGACCTTCAGCCGCGCGTCCACCTTGCCGATGTATATCGCCGGCGAGGGCACCCAGTCATATGGTCCGCAGTGGTGGTATCTGTCGGCGCTATCGCTGATGGCCGTCGTGCCGATGGCCATCGTGGCCATCCTGGTCGAGCGCTACATCAGCCGCGGCCTCGTGGTCGGTGCGATCAAGTAAAAGATCCTTCGAGGCGGAGTAGATTTTCGCTCGCTGAAGGAGCATCCAGCGACGTCAGCATTCGGCGACGCGTGCGGCCCCGCACCGATTGCCACATGCATAGCCACCGGGATGCTGGCGGATACGAAATTCCCATACGTTCTTTGCAAAGCTCTAGATGGGGTGAGTTTCGGAGCGCATACCCGCCGGTCACAATATCGTAGGATGCATCGTCTGCCGTTTTTGTTTTCAGCGTTCTCACCCTCTGGTTCGGCATCTGGATTGGTGTGCGTTTCATGTCGCGCCTTTTCCGAGACTGGGCCGGCCCGGCCTCGGGCATCATGCTTATTTTGCTGGGTGTGTACGAATTGTTAAGTTGACCCGCTGAAGGCAGGGCCCCCGGTGAGAGGAACCAATTAGTCGGGGTTGCGGCGAGAGGGGCCTTGCACATGGTATGATAGCCACGGAGGGAAAAGGTGAGAACGCGAACAGTCGTTGTTGCAGCTCCTGCGGTCCTTGTCGCTCTGGCTCTGGCTGGGTGTCTTTCGACGAACCCCCAGACGCCTGCATCCCGGAGCACCGCCTCGGATCAGACGACTGATTTTTACAACCTGCTCCAGACAGGAACGCCCGAACAGGTACAGAAAGAGGTAGATGCCGGGGCGGACGTCAACGCTCAGGAAAATACACTTGGCTTTACCCCGCTGATGTGGGCAGACCGGGCTCAACCCCAACCCGGAGGTGATTACCGTTCTCCTGAAGGCGGGAGCCCACATTAACGCCCGCGCCGCAGGCGGCATGACCCCGCTGATGTGGGCAGCCGCGAGAAACAATAACCCGGAGGTGATCGCTGCACTCCTGGATGCGGGGGCGGATACGAAGGCGAAAGACAGCCAGGGTAAAACGGCATTTGATTATGCTCAGCAGAACGCAAGTCTGAAAGACACCGACGTCTATGGGAAACTGGAAGAAGCCTCGAAGTGAGCGAGAAGGGTCAGGCAGGGGAGGATGAGGCAGGGAAAACGCAAATTTATAAAACACGGGCCGGGCAGATGTCAGTACGTGTACACCACTCCCAGGCTCAGGAAGTTGTTCAACGCGTTTGAGGCGGTCAGGTCGACGTTGATGATGTATTGAAAAGTGTACCCAAGGCTCACCTGGACATGCCCTATCGGGGTGTCCAGATTGAGCCTGGCATCAAAGCCTGCCTGAAGGGATTTTTCCAGCACCGACTGCGTCAGAAATCGGGTGTAGACCATTCCCGCGGGAAGCGCAAACCCCGGGGCGAAAGTGGCGTGGCCATTGTTGTCGTAGCCCGGGTCGAAAATGCTCCCGTTGGCCGTGGTCGGCATATTGGGTATGCCTTCTGATCCGTTGCCATGCAGCGTCAATCGCCCGAAAAGATTGAGGTCCAGGTACGTGACGGGCCGAAGCAGCGCGTTCACCTCGAATCTTGCCGAGTCCGGTTGGATGGAAGGGCCGATGTTCTGCCCTTGATTGGTGTAGTTCAAGTAGTTTGGATTGCCGGGAAGATTGCCATTGTCATCGGTGTGGGAATACGTGTAGGGGGTGACCAGGAGAATATTCGCGCTCAACCTGGTGAGAAGGGGGAGATTCGGCGTCCAGGAAACCCCGGTCTGGAAGGACAGGACAAGCATCGTGTTGAAGCGAAGTCTCAAGAGATCGTTGAAGCTGGCGTCGTCGACGTAGAGGAGGAAATCGGCCTTCACCGCACCGGGAAGCTTGACCCCCCCTGATATTCCTATGAATGCGTTGTCATTATAGCCGCCCATCCCCTCGGCGTAGAAGGAGATCACCGGCAGAAGGTACAGCGGCTCGAACCTGGGGCCCCAGACAACTGCCTCGTACACACCAAGGGTCAGCCAGTCAGTTGGATAGAGCTCCAATCCGTTGAGGGCCATGTACTTGTCCGGCACCGGGCCCCCTCCGCCGTTGTTGTCGGTTCCGGAGATCTCCAGGAGAGCCATCGTTACCGTGTACGACCCCTGCTGCAAGGTCAGTGAAAAATGCCCCGATTGCGGGGAAGAAGGGCTCAGGATTGCGTTGTCGCCCCAGAAAGGGCCGAACGAGCCGCGCAGAACACCTGCCTGAAAGTAATCCGACTCGTTGCCCAGTGCCGCGCCGGCTATCATGCTCATCCGGGGCGTCAGGCCGGTTGGTCCGATGGGATGCACGGAGCCATCATTTACGAAGTCCAGATTGGCGCGCCCGAATTCCGGCAGCACGGCAGTGCCCGCTCCCTGCACCCCTACTATCCCGGTTATTGTCGAGTATGAAATGGAAGGGACCAGGCTTCCCTGCATGGAACCCTCGACACCTACCTGCGCATAGCCGCGGTTGGTGTCGGTCCGTCCAAGGCTGCTGATTACCGCGTGGAGGTGATTGCCTTCTCCCATCTGCCCGAGGTACATGCGCGCCAGCTCCTGGTCTGCCTCATTGCCGCGTTCGGCAACGTCGGTGAGGACTTTCTTCACCAGTTGAAGAGGGTAGGGCCGCAGGGGGGGCAAGTTGCTTATCAGGCCCCGATTCTGCCAAAGCTCGAGATCGGTATAGAGCCGGTCGTTCGGATCCGCAACGATTTGTCCGAAAGCCGGCCCTCCGAGGATGAACATCAGAGAAACAACGAGGACGTAAAACATTGTTGCCTTCACAAAAACTCCTGTTCTTCAAACGATGGCTATTCTGCATCTGCAATAAGAGTGCCAAGCAGGGAATCCGGTGTCATCCTAACTAGCGGTTCTGCAAGCAATAGGAGGGCGGGAAAACAATTCCTTGGTGAGAACACAGATTCGTCTGCTTTTTTGCATACATCATTCTGATTTTTATATCCCGCTATGTTGGTGACTTTACTTGACAATGGAAGCAGGCGCCGGCTACCGTGGGGAACTTGAAACCTTTGCGCGTCGCACTTCAGCCCGGCAGCAGGCGGCTGTTCGCCATCATCGGCCTTCCCCTTTTCCTGGCCGTCATTCTGGTTCCCGTTCTTCTCTACCGGCACGACATTTGGAGGCTTTTCACTTCGGTGAAGCGGCTGGAAGAATGGGTCAGGGCCAGCGGGCCTCTGGCACCCCTGGTATTTATCGCCGTTCAAGTGTTCCATGTCATCGTTTTTGTAATTCCCGGCGAGATCGTGCAGATTGCGGGCGGATACCTTTTCGGCATTTGGCCGGGCACCCTCTATTCGGTAGCCGGGATCCTCATCGGCTCGCCCATCGATTTCTACCTCGCGCGTCTTCTCGGCGTGCCTTTTGTGAACGCACTTTTCTCCCCGGAAAAGGTGGAAAAGACGAGGACGCTCCTGGGCTCCCGAGGGTCGAAGGCGATCTTCTTCTTCCTTTTTCTCATCCCGGGCATACCAAAAGACCTGCTCTGCTACATGGCGGGATTGACTCCGCTGCGATTTCGCTTTTTCATCCTGGCATCAATGGCGGGCCGGCTCCCCGGCATCATTGGCAGTTCCTTGATCGGCAATTCAGCGGCGGAGAAGAGATGGATTCTTTCAGTTTCGATCTTCGTCGCCGCTGTCATCCTTTTCATGGCAGGTTTCCTTCTCCGCGGACGGATCGAAGAGTGGCTCCAAAGGACAGGGTCGCGGCATGAGCAGTAGGGCCTCGACGCTGCCGAGGATGTGCCGTTTTCATGAAATCCGCAATGTCGACACTGTTGATCAGTCCAAAACGGCTTTTCGCGCAAATGTCAGCGCAAGCATCCCGAAAAGCAGCCTCTTCTGACGCACCCGCCGAAACCCGATGCGTGTCATCATCCGGGGCAACTCGACGAAATCCGGATAGTAGGAAAGGCTCTTTGCGATGTAGCTGTAGACCTCCGGGTTTCCATGGAACAGCCACCCCCAGAAGCCGCCCCAGGCGCCCAGCAGTTTCAGTTGGATACTTCGCAGGCGGGGAACAGGTGAGGTGGAAAAATCGAGAAATGCGGCCGTACCTCCCGGTTTCAGCACGCGATAAATCTCCCGAAAGGTAGTGGCGAGATGGGGTGAGTTTCGGAGCGCATACCCGCCGGTCACAATATCGTAGGATGCATCGTCAAAGGGAAGCTCGTTCATGTCCGCCTGATGAAACCTGATGTTCGCAAGATCCGTCCGCGCCCTTGCGCGACGAAGCATCTCGGGGTTCAAATCTACTGCATCGATTCTGCCGTATGGATACTGGTGTGCAAGAAGCCGGCTGATGTCTCCGGTGCCGCAAGCCAGATCGAGGCAGGCGAACAATTGTGGCTTCGAAGCTGCGTCACGAGCGGAGTCTCTCGGAAGCCTTGCCAGCATGATCTGTTTCCACCGCCCGTCCCGTCCAAAGGAGAGTAGACGCGTTATGACATCATACCGGACAGCAACAACAGAGAAGACCTTGCGTGTGTAGTCGAGCTTACTGCGCGGCGCCGAAAGGTCGAAGTCTTTCAGACGATAGCGGAACCGGGAACGAAGGTCATCCTGCGCTGTGCTATGGACGGAGTGCCTGCCGTCAGAAGTCTGCTTCGCGCCCATGGCCGATTGCCTTTCTCATTCCAATAACCTAACTTTTGCAATAGAATGTCGTCAACAACTCTCGCCCCGGTCGTGGCGCCGGAACACACAACAGCTGTTGCAATTCACGGAATTGCCACAAGCGTCCCCAAAACATCCTATACGCAGCAGTTCGCCGTAGATTTTCTGCAGAAGCTTTCGGTCTTCTCCGACAGGCAGCGTCGTTTTCTTCGGCGTCTCTACCAGAACACGGCAATCGACAAGAGGCATACAGTCATCGATGACTACGGGAAAGACCCCTCCGCGCACACCTTCTACCCAAAGAACGATCAGTTGCTGCCTGAGCCGGGGTTGGAAGCTCGCAACGACGTGTTCATTCGTGAATCCAATCGGCTGTCAGAACAGGCGGCACGATCGCTTCTTTCATCACTGCCGTTGTTCGACCCGTACAAAATCACTCACCTCATTACGGTCACGTGCACCGGCTTTTCGGCTCCCGGATTCGACTATCACCTCGTGAATGCGCTGGGGCTTCGTCGAGATATCCACCGCTCCCACATCGGCTTCATGGGTTGCTATGCGGCATTTCCCGCCATGAGGCTCGCCCGCGATATCTGCGTCGCGAACCCTGGTGCGCATGTGCTGATAGCAGCCGTGGAGCTGTGTTCCCTGCATTTCCAGCAGAAGACGGACCTTGATTTCATGATTGCCAATGCGCTTTTCGCAGATGGTGCGGCGGCTGTTCTTGTCGGGCCGGCGTCGAATGCCGAGCGGGGACAAAGCGAGGGCGGGTACTTCAGGCAGGGCGCACAATTGCTGCTCAACGGCTTCGCGTCGCGGATCATCCCTGAAAGCGAACAGGACATGGCCTGGAAAATCGGCGCACACGCCTTTGACATGCGCGTGTCTGCCTATGTCCCTCGACTCATCGAACAGAATATTCGATCGATTGTCGAAGACCTCCTCAGCACCACGGATACGGCATTCGACGATATCGACATCTGGGCAGTACATCCGGGCGGCCGCGCAATACTCGACCGGACAGCGGCAGCGTTGAATATTCCCCAATCCGCGCTGATTCATTCGTACGAGGTTTTGCGCGAGTACGGGAACATGAGCTCGGCAACCATCTTTTTCGTTCTGCAGCGCATACTGGAGACCAGCGAGTCCGGCACCGTTTTCGCCACCGCATTCGGTCCCGGACTGACTGTGGAATCCGGACTCTTTCGAAAGCTCCCGTGAGCTGCCCGCCCTTCCCATCCGGACGCCGGAGAAGCAGACTGCCTGAGCTGATGGACGATCCGGACAGCGACCGTTCCCGCCTCCTCGCCACGCTCGCTCAGTTTCGCCTGACAAACCGCTTGTTCTCCCGCTATCGAACGCTCCTTACCCGGTATGTCATGCGCGACATGGAATCGCTGGTGCGAGAGGGACCCACATCTTCCGGCGGGGAGCAACGCAGTTCGGGCCGACCGTTCACCGTACTGGAAATCGGCGCGGGCGGCTGCGATGTGGCGATCTGGCTGGCCAGAGCCTGCCGGAAGCGCGGAATACAGGCGCACATAACCTGCATAGACAACGATTCGAGAATCGCGAGCTATGCCAGGCGGCGCATCATGGCCTCCGACGTTTCCGATCGGATCGAGTTTCTGCAGCTTTCAGCCTTCGATATTGACCAGCTCCCGGATTACGACTACGTGATCTGCCGGAACATCCTGCACCATTTCACCGAAGACCAGACCTGCACACTGCTTCGGCTGATGGACAAAAAGGCGGCTCGAAGGTTTTTCGCAAGCGATCTTGCACGATCGCCAGCTGCATGGATCGCATTCTGGGCCTTTTCTACGATATTTCTGCACGGCAGCTTCGCGCGCTACGACGGACTGCTCTCCCTCGCACGCGCCTTTATCCGGACCGAGCTTCACGCATTGATACCCGCCGCAGGCACTCGACACCACCCGCGTGTCCGCCATCTCTTCCCTGCTCTGCTCTACGTTGTCGGAGCTGGCATGGCGAGGGGAAGTTGACGGACCGCACGTCGCGGGGTCGTTTTCATCAGGCGTAGGAGACGAAGTTTTTGAGAGCGTTTCGTCCCCGCCGGCTCGGGCAGAGATTTGAAAGCGAATTTCCATTCCTGCTGTGAATCGCTGAGGATTATCGCTGATGCGGACCGATTTTAGCGGCGAGGGGACTCGAACCCTTGACACTGCGGATATGAGCCGCATGCTCTACCATCTGAGCTACGCCGCCGTGATTAATCTTTCGCAGGGACTATAGCGGCGGGTGGTGCATTTGTCAATCGGCGCGGCCGCTCCCTTCCGCTCCTGGCGGAGTTGGCGGCATGCGTGGAGGCGACGGGACGGCGCGATACCTCACTTGACCCCTCATCGGCCTGAAAGTAGAATAATAAAAATGGCGTCGCTCCCCATTCCGACGAAACGCAGCCTTGCGGACGCTTTCACGCGGAGGGACCGCCGTGGAGCATAAGTGCAGCCTGACTGTCCGGTCATACGAATGCGATGCATACGGTCACGTCAATAACGCCAATTACCTTCATTACCTGGAGTTTGCCCGTCATGCATACCTCTGCGACAACGGCATATCCCTCTCGGACCTGCGCGAATCCGGCTATGGGCTCATTGTTGCCCGCATTGCCATCGATTTCCGACGGCCATCCACGACTGATGACCCCCTGATCATCCTGACCCATCCATTACGCAAGACCAGGATCGGGGGAGTTCTTTCCCAGCGAATCATGCGTGAAGCGGAGACCGTTGCCGAGGCGGAGGTGACCTGGGTCTGCGTGGATGCGCGCGGCAGGCTCGCGAGGCTTCCCGCGGCGTTCGACCGCGAGGGCCTGGCCCCATGAAGGTACCGGCGCGGTTGTCCACGCTTTTCGTCAGCGCCCTGTCCCAGTCGATGTCCGTGGAGCTCATGGAGAAGGTCGCCCGGACGGTCATCCCGGACTATGACGTGCACGAGCGTTCGGGGTTTCCTTCGAGCATTCCCATGCCTCGAGCGGACGCGGCGCGGCACATCCTCAAGGACATCACGCGTGAAGGCTACTTCCTCAAGCTCATCGAAGCGTTGATCGAGGTTACCTCCCGCGGCGACATGGGCAGGGAAGTGAGGATACCCCTTCTTTCCCGCATCGTGTCCGAGGTGGAAGACCAGGGCTACAGCTACAGCAGGGAAAAAGGGGTCTTCATAGAGGCCGGCCACCGCGCGCGCACCATGGGGTGGGGAACACTGAGGGAGGGGAGGTCATACGAGTTCGCACTGCTTCGCGTGGACATCGCGGGCAGCTCGGAGCTGGTGCGCCGCTATCCAAAGGCGCTCATTGCCACCGTGTATGGGTCTCTGAGAGATCTCGTGACACGGATAGCGGAGAAACGGGATGGCCGCATCTGGAGCTGGGAGGGTGACGGCGGGCTCGCGGCATTCTATTTCATGGACAAGACAATCCAGGCTACGTTGTGCGGGATGGAGATTGTGCATGAGCTCCTGCTCCAGAACCTGCTCTCCGGAGCGCTGCCGGAGCCCTTGCGCGTGCGGCTTGCCGTACACGCCGGGCCGTGCCGGTTCCTGGCCTCCGCCAAGGAGTCCGGGGGCGATACTATCCGCAGGGTGGAGATGTTGGAATCCACCTACACCGCGCCCGGCAGCCTGACGGTATCACCGGGGGTTTTTACGGACCTCGGGAGCAAGCTTGCCCCGCTTTTCGTCCCCGTCCCCGGACCCGACAACGGCAGCGTCTACAGATACAGCCTGGAGTGGGAGAGAAGATGAAGGTTCTCGTTTTTTCCAGGGCCCCTGCTGCCATCCTCCGCATGCTCTCCGCCCGCGTGCGGAAAGATATGAATCTCGAGGCATTCTCTCTCTCCGCGCTCCGGCAATCCCTCCCGACTCCCGCGGAGACGGCCCTTGTCTACGTGGATGTCCGCGGCCTGAGCGACAAGGAGCGGGGGAAGGCGTTGTCCGAGATCGCCAAGAACCCGCAGGTGTGCTTCGGCGTGCTCGATCCCACGGGTACCGTGAAGGACATCGCGGCCCTGTTCCACGCAGGCGCGGTGGACTATATCGGGAAGAAGCTCACCCTCGCGGCATTCACCGCGAAACGCGCGGCGGCTGTTGCAGCGTACGCGCGCAGCACTTATGGCGGGCAGGACGGCGCCGGCACAGGGAACGGGGAGACGCCCGAGTCCGTCTCCGTCTCGGACAGGTGGCTGGATATCGTGCCCGGCAAGGAACACCGGTTCGCATTCCTTTTCGTGGAGGTCGACGACGCGGAAGAGCTGAAGAAAAAACACGAGCCGGAAAATCTCGCAAACGCCATGGAGACTTTTCGCGGCTTCGTCGAGAGGATCGTCCAGCAGCATGGCGGCAGGCTCTGGATGTGGGGCCGATTCGGCGGGCTCGCGCTCTTCCCCCTGCATGACTCGACCTGCGCGGCTCCGCTGTGCGGACTCCGCATCATCCTGTCGCGCGTGTTCTATGACGTCGAAGAATCGCTTCTGCCGGGGCGTCTTATTTTCCACATGGCACTTTCCGTCGGCACCACCGTCTATCAGAAAGGCGATACGGGAAGGATCGTCTCGGACGGGGTCAATTCGATCTTTCATCTGGGCCGCAAGTACGCGCAGCCGGGGCAGTTCCTGCTTACCGCGGAGGCAAGCGCGCTTGCCCCCCCGGGCATTGCGCGCGTGCCTGATTTCCGCGGGATCCTTCGAAGGCAGACGTATCATGCGCATGCTGCGGCCGCGGCCCCTTCGGGCTGCACGGGTCGGCGATTCCCCATGGGAGACCTGAGGGCGTTCCTGAGAGTCCAGCAGAGGTTTCTGCTGCTCGTCATCCTGTGCATCGCATTTTCCGCGGGAGCGGGGGTCTATTTCGTGCGGTCCCTCATGAAGCCGGAAACAGGTCTTGTCGGATATTATCCGGAGGTCGTGGTGCAGGGAGGCGAAGTCGTCTATTCGCCCACCGCGCCCTTCTCCCCCGCAATGACGAGCGGTCTCCTTCCGGGGAAGGATGCAATTATCTCCGTGAACGGCGTGCCGGTGGCAGGCAGCCGCGACCTCCTCCGCGCACTCGGAACGGTCACGCGCTTCGAGTCCTTTCCCGTCATCGTGCGCAGAGACGGGGCCGCCGAGATGACATTGCACGTGTATCCTGTTTTTGTCCCGACGAGGATCGACTGGACCTTTGTTCTTATCTTCTGCCTTGCGCTCGCGACCGCCGCGTTCACGCTCTCCTGGCGTCTCCCACAGGAGCCGGGCACCCCGGCTCTCGTGCTGTCCGCGCTCCTCATGCTGGTCTTCACGTGCGTGAAACCCTTCGCCTACGAAAGCATTGCCTCCAATCTTCTCTTCAACCTGGGGAACATCGCTTCCTGGCTTCTCGTCGTTTTCGCGATGCACTTTCCGCGGGAACGCGGCTCCCCGGTCATTCGGGCGGGCGGTCTCTCGCTTCTTCTCGGTCTCTACGCTGCGTTTTGCGCTGTGAGGGTCATGCTCTATGCGCGGTGGATGGCGAGCGGTCTGGAATCGACGCTTTCCGCTTACAAGCTCGTCGGCCAGATCGGCAACGTCTCGGACGGAGCTGCCTACGTCGTCCTCGCCGTGCTCCTCGTGACCGCCTACAGAAAGGCCGCCGATTCCCGCGACAGGACGATGCTTCAATGGCTGATCGCGGGAATGCTTCTCTCTCTTCCTCCCTATTTCTTTTTCGATCAGCTCCCCCTGATCATCGGAGGGGCGACCATGCGGGTCGGTCTGGGTTCGATTGCGCAGCTCTTTCTCTCGATTCTTCCCGTATTCCTCCTGATCGGGCTCACGCGCTACCGGGCCTTCAATTTCAGATTTTTCATGACTCGCTATGCGCTCTACGCCACGCTTTTCCTCCTGATGATCACAATGTTCGCCGTTCTTTACCTGCCGCTGAGAGTCACCCTGGAGAGGGGCTACACGGTGGGCTCGCCTCTTCCTGAGCTTTTTGCCGCCGGTGCAATACTGATCATGCTTGCACTCCTGCGGATCCCGCTCGAATGGCTGATCTCAAAATGGACATGGCTTGCCCCGCGCGCATTTCCGAGCGCGGCTGCCGGCTCCCCGCCTTCCGCGCTGATTCACCCGCGGGAAGCCGGGCAATCGCCGCAAACCAGGAAACTCGCCGAAGCGCGCGCAATCATGCGTGGATTTGTCGGCGCACTGCGGGAGCCTGTCCGCACCCTGACGATCCAGCTTCCGCAGAAGGGCACACGCGAGCAGCAGGAGGCCGGTGCCCGGCTCACCGACCTTCTTTCCACGCTTGATTCGATCGCAGGCTCCGCCTCCACGATCCGCGGCTCATCGACAGCGGATTCGTTGGCTCACAGGGCGGTACAGCGAGTACGCGAACGTTTTGCGTCGATAGAGTTCCAGGTAGCGGGAGAGTGCTCTGCAATTCTAACGTGCTTCCCCGAAGAGCTCGTCCAGGCTTTGAGCTGCGTCCTGGCAAACGCCGCCGAGGCGCAGGATCAGGGCACTCACCCGATCATGGTCGGCGTGAGGTCCGATTCGGAGCGTGTGTGCATCGAGGTCGCGGATCGCGGCCCGGGAATCGAGGCAAGGGCGCAAAGAAGGCTTTTCAACCCGTTTTTCACGACCAAGCCCGGGCATCATGGAGTCGGGCTGTACTTTGCCCGGCTCATCGTGGAGAGAAACGAGGGGACCATCGATATAGGACCGAACGAGGCTGGCGGCACGCGCGTGGTGCTGGCTTTCCCCCACAGGGTGGCCGGGAGCGCGAGGGAGACGCCGTGAGTGAGAGCATCGAGATCTGGACCGACGGGGGATGTCAGGGCAATCCGGGGCCCGGCGGCTGGGCGTACGTGATCCACTCCGCACGGGGGAGCGGGGAGCATATGGGGTTCGATCCCTTGACGACCAACAACAGGATGGAATTGACCGCGGTGCGTGAAGCGTTGAAAGAGCTCGCCGCGAACCCCCGGTGGCGCGGGCTCCCTGTCACCATCAACACGGATTCCCAATACGTGCAAAAAGGCATCACGCAATGGATCCACGCGTGGGCCCGCAATGGATGGAAGACAAGCGCGAAAAAGCCGGTGAAAAACGTGGAGCTCTGGTCTGAGCTGTGGGATCTCT
This sequence comes from uncultured Spirochaetota bacterium, assembly GCA_963820435.1. Taxonomy (GTDB): domain Bacteria; phylum Spirochaetota; class Spirochaetia; order SZUA-6; family Fen-1364; genus Fen-1364. The sequence continues at coordinate 30,444 of CAWGAC010000012.1, forward strand.
CCAGAAATCTTCCGCTCCACTGGGTCTGGGTGATGGGACACGCGGGAAACGAGATGAACGAACGCTGCGATCTTCTCGTCCAGCAGGCAATAGCGCAGGGGCTCAAGCGGCAGGACTGATTCCCCCGTTCCTGGGAAGGGGAGGAGACATGCTCGCCGTCGTCTCGAGCCATGCGCCCGTCGGCATGGAGGGGGAGCTCGTTTCAGTGGAGGTTGACATCCGCCGCGGTCTACCGGGGATCGACATCGTCGGCCTTCCGGACGGCGCCGTGCGGGAATCCAAAGAGAGGGTACGGGTCGCCATCCGCAACAGCGGCTTCTCGTTCCCCGCGGAGAGGATCCTGATCTCCCTGGCGCCGGCCGGAGTGCGCAAAGAAGGCGCCTCGTTCGATCTGCCCATCGCGCTCGGCATCCTGGCGGCATCAGGTCAGATCCTCCCAGAGGGCGTGGGGCACGCCATGGTGCTCGGAGAGCTCAACCTGGGCGGCGGGGTCAGGCCGGTCCACGGCGTTCTCTCGGCGGTGGGCACCGGGCTGGCGGCAGGGCTCTCCACCTTTCTCGTGCCAAGGGAGAATCTGCGGGAAGCGCGCGCGCTCGGCAAGGGGACCGTGGCCGGCATCGGCTCGCTGAGGGAAGCCGCGCTTGCGCTTTCCCGCGCGGAGAATGAGACCTTGGGGGTCGTGCCGGATGGCATGGAGAGCGAGCCGCCGCCTCTCGCGGCGGACAGGTGTGAGGGCGGGGATCTCTCTGATATTCGAGGGCATGCGCAGCTTAAGAGGGCGCTGGAGGTAGCGGCGGCGGGAAGACACCATGTGCTGCTTTTCGGGCCGCCGGGAAGCGGCAAGACAATGGCGGCCAGACGTCTGCCGGCGCTCCTGCCTTCACTTGATCGGGAAGAGGCGCTCGCCGTCACCCGGATCCACTCGATTGCGGGTGTTCTGCCGTCGGATTCGGGACTGGTCACGCTCCCGCCGTTCCGCATGCCGCACCACACGGCCTCCTGTGAAGGCATTCTTGGAGGCGGGCGGCTTCTGCGGCCCGGGGAAGCTTCCCTTGCCCATCACGGCGTTCTCTTTCTGGACGAGGCGCCGGAGTTCGGCATGAGCCTCCTGCAGGGGCTGCGAGAGCCAGTAGAGGACGGATGGGTCTCCATCGCCCGAGCGGGCGCGACCGTTCGCTATCCGGCCTCTTTCCAGCTCGTGCTGGCCTTCAATCCCTGCCCCTGCGGAAACCTCGGCCGTGGCAGCCACGCCTGCGTCTGCAGCCCCACCGAGATCCACCGCTACTGGCGGAGGGTCGGCGGAGCCCTTCTTGACAGGATCGACCTGCGCGTCCCTCTCACCCCGATTCCCGCCGCGGACATGTGTACGCCGCCCCAGCCAGGGGAACACCTGAGGGCATCTCAAAGGGTCCAGGCTGCGGTGGCCCGACAGAGGGTGCGCTATGCGGGTCTGGGTTTCAACTGGAATGCGCGGATTCCCGCCGCCTGCATTGACAGGTTCTGCGAGCTTGACGCCGGGGGGCGGGGGGCGCTTCTGCAGGCGGCTGAGTCCCTCGGCATCTCCTCTCGCGCGTACCATTCGATTCTCCGCACGGCACGCACCATTGCGGACCTCGCGGGCCAGGAGCGGATCGAGGAGACACACGTGCTGGAAGCGGTGCAGCACCGTCGCTACGGAGATGGTGATTTCTTCTGGGCACGAGGACGCGGGTAGCGATCGTCCGGTGGAGAGAAATCCCTGGACTCAGTATCAGCGACTAATGTGCTCTTCCGCACAGAACTCGTGGGGTATTCCGCACTACCTTTTCTATGGTAATGGGGAAGGGCCTCGTCGGGTAGAGAAGTGACCAAAAGAATAGTTATGACCTTGCTTCTTCCAAGGAAGAAAATGAAAAATGCCCCATATCCCTACGGAGTCCAGATAGCCGTTCCCAAAGAACTGACACCATGGAAGTCTGCCTCGCTGACTTCGATTCGCCTCATTCACGGGAGTGGCAAAAGAGCAACGGCGTTGGAAACCATGGACTTTTATCACCCTAAGCAATGGAGAGCGGCCGCACTCCACGAGCAAAGAAAATATGCATCAGCGTTCAATGGCAATCCGCGGCCCTGGTATTCTCTCCTCTATAGTATCACTACCAGTGTTTACTGTTATCCAGGCGCAGGCGACAAAGACACCAATAATGGTCAGCAGTGGTCGGAGATCGAGAACCTGGACAAGGAATGGGAAGCCGAGCGGGAAATTCGATATAAGTGTGAGGAAGTGCTGGCTGCAGAGTGGAAGAGGCGCATCGCCAGGTGGGGTGAGAATGACTGAAAAAACCTGGGGTATCGGCGGAAAGCGCCCTCTCTCAGGACACACTCGGTGCGGAATGAGAGCGGCGCATCGCAAAGTGGGGGCGGAGAATTGAGGATGTCAAGCCAGCCCCACTGAGGAACTGACCCATGGAAAAGAGGATTGAATATGACGGCTCCTGAAAATCCCGAAACCAAGCTGCCAGACCTTCGATTTTCAAGCGTACGCCAGCCCATCATTCTCGTCGCTGATGATGAGGTGATGATTCGCAATCTCGTAACACTTCTCTTGCAGGAAGAAAAGTATATCGTCCTTTCCGCTTCCGACGGTCAAGAGGGATTGGAGCTTTCACGCAGGTACCCTGGGACCATAGATTTGGTGATCACCGATGTGGAAATGCCCCGGCTCAACGGCATGAATCTTTGTGCGCACTTGCTCGAAGAGCGACCTGGCATCAAGGTAATCGTGATGTCAGGGACGGACATGGGCGAGATCGTGAGACAGAACGTCAACTTGCCGTTCCTGCCAAAACCATTTGACGGGGAGGCACTGCTGGCACGAGTTCGGGCGATATTGTGCGTTCCCGTGAAATCGCCGGAGACGAGCGAAAATAACCTGCACGTGACGCCTTCTGACCGCCGCCCCTCGCTTCACTAGCCCCACGGAACAGCCGATGAACACAATGTGTCATTCCGAATAGAACGCGTCGGGTAGACCTGGACAGCGACTGGGAAGTCGAGCGGGAAATGCGACAAAGGTTTCGGGACACATTGGATGCCAGAGAGAGCGGCGTATTGCAAAGTGGGGCGAGGAATAGAGGCTCACGATGATAATCGGCGCATCGGCGAAACGACTGCCGAACAGGAGATTGCTCAGGGTTTGAAACGGATCATGTCGCGGTCACATCAGGGAGCAATCGGGCGAACTCCTCCCTGACAACGGCGTAGCACTCGCACACCCGCGCTTCCAGGCGCGGTCTATCCAGCACGGTAATGCGGCCCCGGCCATAGTGAATCAAACCGGCACTCTGCAATTTTCCCGCAGCCTCGGTAACGCCCTCGCGCCGTACGCCCAGCATATTGGCAATCAGTTCCTGAGTCATCCTCAGTTCCATCGTCGGCAGGCGGTCCAGACTCAGAAGCAGCCAGCGACAGAGTTGCTGGTCGACTGTATGATGACGATTACACACGGCCGTCTGCGCCATCTGGGTCAGCATGGCTAGGGTGTAGCGCAGCAACAGATGCTGCAACGCCCCGGCGCGGTTGAATTCCTGTTTGAGCAACTGTCCCTGCAAGCGATACGCGTGACCGGTACTTTGCACGACCGCCCGATTCGGCATTGTGTCACCACCCATGAACAGGGCGATGCCCACGATACCCTCGTTGCCGACCACGGCGATCTCGGCGGACGAGCCATTTTCCAACTCGTACAGGAGGGACACGATGGCGGTGGTGGGGAAATAGACATGATTCAACTCGTCGCCGGACTCGTAGAGGGCCTTACCGAGAGGCAGCGGAACCAGTTCCAGATGGGGGAACAAGCGCTTGTTTTCGGACTCGGGCAGGACGGCAAGCAGATGGCTTTGTCGTGGGTTAGGGGTGTTCGCTGGGCTGGGCATTTTGGACATAAGCAACCTCCTTGTTTGCATGTCCGAATCGCATAGTCTAAATTTGCCAGCCAACAAGAAACCTGTCAAGACCACTATTTGCTTTACCAGTCCTGATGGCGTGCAGGCAGAGCGAACAGAGGTTGACGAGCGCGGCGCGTTGGCATGGAACGGACTTTCTTGTGTAAACTATTTGGGACACCTCAGAGGCAAGTGCTAAAACAATGGAGGCCCGCCGAATCGACCTGGGGGTCTCCATTAGAGCTCTCGAAAAGCCAGCGTGGGGTGTGTCGGAGTTCTTACCCCCCGAGTAGTTGCTTTTTGCTACCGTGACGCCTCTTCGAGTTTCCTAAGGGCGTCGGTGCCTTTTAGATTTGTGTTGTACCGAGCGTAATAGACGGCTGTCCGTCCCGCCTTATCTTTCGCCTGCGCGTCCGCGCCCGCATTCAACAGCACCATGATCACCTCGGGGTTCCCTCTACCCATGGCGACAATTATCAGCGCGGTCTTGCCGTCCTCGGTTTTCGCCTCAAGGTCCGCGCCAGCCTTCAGGAGTGTGGCGACCACCGCGGGGTTCCCGTTGTCCTGGGCGGCCCACATCAGCGCCGTCATGCCGTATTCCCGGTCCCGAGCGTCTTTGTCCGCACCAGCCTTCAGGAGCGCAGCGATCACCTCGGGGTTCCCGTTATTCATGGCGGCCAATATCAGCGCGGTCCTGCCGACCTCGTTTTTCGCCTCAAGGTCCGCGCCAGCCTTCAGGAGCGTTGCGATCACCTCGGGACTCTTGTTGTACTCGGCGGCGAGTATCAACGCAGTATCGCCGCCTTCGTTCCGAGCCTTGAGGTCCGCGCCATTGCTGATGGCGGTTCGCACATCCTGCGGCGTTCCTGCAATTACAAGATCAAGGAAGTCCGTCGTTCGGGTTGTCCCGCCTGTTGAAGATAGACAGCCGGCGATCAGGCACGGTGCGATTATAAGCACAAGCACTGTCACAACGACTCTCTGAAACGTTGCCCTTTTCATTGTTTTATCCATAAAGTGTCCTCCCCTTACACTGAAGTTTGTGGTCGAATAAAAGAGGTGGGCTACGATCTTTCGGAATGACATGGTGTCGATGCTTTGAGGGTTGGGCAATACGAGATCGGGAACACGACACCGGACTCGCCTCACTGCAGGAGAGACTTCGCTTGGATCGTGTCAGCACATATTGTCATCAGTGTATGCTCGCCCAGTCACGTGTCAATCGCCGCAACGCCGCTTTCGGCATGGAGCTTCTTTGGGACGATGGCCTTAGGGGCGCTGAGAGCAATGTGCGCTTCCGCACCGAACTCGTTGAGCATTATCACTACCTTGTCTCTGGAGTCCAATATGAAAAAGATAATCATCATCGCAGCCTTGGCCCTGTCCCTTAGCGGGTGCTTAGGGTGGGCGCATTGGGGAGACCGAAATCGCCAAGACAATCGTCGAGACGATCAGCGTCAAGAACAGCACAATGACCATCATGACGATCGCCATTAATGCTCACGACTGAGAGCGGAGCCGTCTGAGACCCCCGCCAAGAAAGGAGGTCCGGAGCGGGTCATTTGCCGGCGTTTTTTTCGCCCTGGTTTCTGCGCCAGATAGGAACTTCGATTCGCGGTCGCCCGGGGCCGACCTGCGCCACTATTCGCAGTGGCATACAGACCGAGCGAACAGGGTTTGATGAGCGCGGCCTCGGCCTCAAAGAGCGTTGCCCATAAGCGCGCTACCGAACAGAACTTGTCGGATACCTTCATTACCATTTCAGCAGAGGTGCGAAATGAAAAAACTACTTATTATCGTATTATTCGCCGCAGCATCCATTACCGCTTCGTTCGGATTCGGGCGGATAGAGGTCAGCACTCGTCCCATAGACACTCGACAGAGGGATCAACAGTGGATGCAATCGCAAAGGAATCAAGAAAGGCAGCAGCAGCAGAGAGAACAATGGCAGAGAGAACAGTGGCAGAGAGAACAACAGCAGCGGAATCAACGGCATGAGCGTTCGCAAGACTATGACAGGTGGCTCCAGGATCACCGGCACGATTACGATAATAGACGTTAAGGCCAATGCCTGGCAGGGGCGTCGTTTGATACCCCTGCAAACAGCTTAAAAATCAGTGCCAGCCCGCCCCGGCGGTGGGGCGGCTGGTGTTGTTTCTCCACCCGCCGACAAGCAGCCCGCATCCCGCCTCCCTAAAAGACCGATATTGAAGGCCGTGCCGCGTTGTGGCTATTATTTCACCCAGAGGTGATGATCATGAAACTTTACAGCAGACGGCGCGTGATTGTTCTCTGCGCCCTGCTCGTCACGTGTGCGCTGGCCGTGGGCGGTCTGGTCACTGACCTTCTCATCGTTCCGCGTCAGGGGCGGCAGGCGGCAGTGCCTGCAAAGAGCGACACGCCTCTTTCCGTCACGCCCGTGCAGTTCACCAGCACCGTTCCCGCGCTCAAACCAGGAGACCTGACCCCGGACGAGCTGAACAATATCCAGATCTACGACAGGGCAAACAAGGCCGTTGTCTACGTCACCACGGTGACCATGCAGTACACCTGGTTCTACCAGGCTGCTCCCCAGGAAGGGACGGGGTCGGGCGTCATCATCGACCAGCAGGGGCACGTGCTCACCAACTATCACGTGATCAGCGGCGCGGACAAGATCAGCATCACCCTCGCAGACGGCACCATCGCGGAAGGAAAGGTCATCGGCACCGACCCGGAAAATGACCTGGCGGTTGTCCAGTTCAATCCCAGGGGAAAGACGCTGACCACCATCCCCTTCGGCGATTCGTCCGCGCTTCGCGTGGGGATGAAGGTGCTTGCCATCGGCAACCCGTTCGGCCTCGATCGTACCCTCACCGCGGGGATCGTGTCGGGGCTTGCCCGTCCCCTGCAGACCGAAGACGGGTATCATGATCAGGGAGACCATCCAGACAGACGCCGCCATCAACCCCGGCAACTCGGGGGGGCCGCTCCTGAACTCGCACGGCGAGCTCATCGGCATCAACTCCGCCATCAAGTCCCCCAGCGGCGCTTCGGCAGGCGTGGGGTTCGCAATCCCCGTCAACACGGCCAAGCGCATCGCCGAAGAGCTGATCAGCTACGGAGTCGTCAAGCGGGGCTGGATCGACATCGATCCCATCCAGCTCTTCCCCCAGCTCGTCGACTATTTCGGCCTGCCGGTGCAGAAGGGCGTTCTTGTCAACGCCGCGGGCGCCACCGCCCAGCAGGCGGGTCTCCGCGGCGGGGACCAGAGCAAGGCGGTGCGGTCGGGGAGAAAGATCATCTACGGCGGCGGGGACATCATCGTCGCGGTCAACGGCCAGCCGATCGAAGACGCTGACGGACCTCTACAACGCGCTGGAGAGCACCAAGCCCGGGGAAATCGTGCAGGTAAAGGTCGTGAGGGGAGGCCAGACCCGAACCCTCAATGTGAAGCTCGTGACTGCCCCGGCCGGGCAACCAATAGCGGCCGGTCGCCGTGCCGAAGCTCAAGGTCGTATCATCCTTCTCCCCGGCGGGAGACCAGGGACGCGCAATCGCCCTGCTCGCAAAGGGAGTGAAGGAGAACCTCCGGTTCCAGACTCTCAAGGGGGTGACGGGGTCCGGGCAAGACCTTCACGATGGCCAAGATCATCGAGGAGTGCGCAGCTCCCCACCCTCGTGCTGTCCCACAACAAGACCCTGGCCGCCCAGCTCTACCGCGAGTTCAAGGATTTCTTCCCGCACAACGCCGTGGAGTATTTCGTCTCCTACTACGACTACTACCAGCCCGAGGCGTACGTGCCGGGCAAGGACCTGTACATCGAGAAGGACGCCTCGATCAACCAGGAGATCGAGCGGATGCGGCTCTCCGCCACCACCTCGCTCATGGAGCGGCGCGACGTGATCGTCGTGGCCACCGTTTCCTGCATCTACGGCCTGGGAAACCCGGAAGACTACCGCGAGATGCGCATCGAGCTGAAAAAGGGCGACACGGTGGACATGCGGGAGATCATGCGCCGCCTGGTCTCCCTGCAGTACGAGCGCAACGATGCCGCCTTCGAGAGGTCGCGATTCCGGGTCCGCGGAGACGTGCTGGAGATCTTTCCCTCCTACGCGCGGGACGCGGTCCGGATCGAGTTCTTCGGCGACGAGATCGAGCGGATTCGCCGGATCGATCCTCTTTCGGGCGACGGCGGTGGAGGAGATGGAGTTCGCCACCGTGTATCCGGCCAAGTACTTCGTCATGCCCCAGGAGCGCCTGCGGAACGCGCTGCGGCTCATCCGCGACGAGCTGTCAGCAGCGCTACAAGCAGTTCTGCGACGAAGGCAAGCTCCTGGAGGCGGAGCGGATCAAGACGCGCACCGAGTACGACCTGGAGATGCTGGAGCAGATGGGGTACTGCTCGGGCATCGAGAACTACTCCCGGCACCTGAGCGGCCGGAAGGAAGGGGAGAGGCCCGCCGTTCTCCTCGACTTCTTTCCGCAGAAGTTCCTGGCGTTCATCGACGAGTCGCACGTCACCCTGCCCCAGGTGCGCGGAATGTACGAGGGGGACAGGTCGCGCAAGCTTTCCCTGGTGAAGTACGGTTTCCGCCTGCCCTCGGCGCTGGACAACCGTCCGCTGGTCTACAACGAGTTCGAATCGCTCCTCGACCGGGTCATCTTCGTCTCCGCCACCCCGGGCGAGGAGGAGGCGGCCAAGTCGCGCCAGCTCGCCGAGCAGGTCATCCGCCCGACGGGGCTCCTGGACCCCGTCCTGGAGGTGCGGCCAACGGAGGGCCAGATGGAGGACCTCTACACGGAGATCCAGGCGCAGGTGAAGCAAGGCGAGCGGACCCTGGTCACCACGCTCACCAAGAGGATGGCGGAGGACCTCACCGACTACCTCGGGGAGCTGGGGCTGAAGGTGCGCTACCTGCATTCGGAGATCGAGACAATCGAGCGCGTGGAGATCCTGCGGGACCTGCGCACTGGGCGCCTTCGACGTTCTGGTCGGCATCAACCTGCTGCGCGAGGGCCTGGACCTCCCGGAGGTCTCCCTCATCGCGATCCTGGACGCGGACAAGATCGGGTTCCTGCGATCCGCCACCTCGCTCATCCAGACCATCGGCCGCGCGGCGCGCAACGTGAACGGACGGGTCATCATGTACGCGGACAGGATGTCGGATGCCATGAAGATCGCCATCCAGGAGACCGACCGCCGGAGGCAGGTCCAGGAGAAGTACAACTCGGAGCACGGCATCACCCCGACGACCATCTCCAAGTCCATCCAGGACATCCTGGTCCGCAAGCGGGAGGAGAAGCGCAGGTCGGAGGAGGTGAACATCGAGGTGCTCACCAGGAGCTACAACGTTCTCGTGCCCAAGGAGAAGCGGCAGCTCATCAGGGCGCTGGAGGAGGAGATGTTCGAGCTGGCCAAGAACCTCGAGTTCGAGCGCGCGGCCGTGGTGCGGGACGAGATCAGGAAGATCAAGGAAATGTCCTCCACCTGATCGCGCAGGATTCGCGCAGGATCCCAGTTGTCCTGTTGGCGAAAATGAGGAATAGTAAAAGACGTGAGTGCCCTCAAACCTGCCCTCATCATCCTCGTGCTTGCGGCGCCCCTTGCTTCCCTTGTCTCCTGCAATCGTTCAGGGGGGACGGAGCGCGTCATCCTGCCTCCCACTCCGGTTCTCAGCATCAGGTCCACCTGGGGCGTGGTAAAATCTCCCCTGCTGAGGGTGCGGCAGGATCCTTCCAACCAGGCCACGGTTCTTTCGCACATTCGGTTGGGAGCCATTGTCGAGGTGCTCACGAAATCGGACAAGGAAGAATCCCTGGAGAACGAGTCCGCTTTCTGGTATCGCATTGACTACCAGGGTCTCAAGGGATGGGTCTTTGGCACGTATATCGAGATATTCGATTCACGGACCAAGGCGGAAAACTACGCCGTCAAGCTGCAGTGAGAGTGAGGGAGGGGCGGCTTTTCCATTCAAAATGGTCAATTCTGCTTTTTCTACGGCAAACCGTCGTGATTTGCGGCGCGGCATTGACCCCAATCCAATTTTGCCGTAGATTGCAGGAACTACGATGTCCCCGACGAATGTCTTGATCGTGGAAAGCGACAGCGTGTGCCTGCTTCTGGAGGAGCAAGCGCTGCAGGATGAGGGGTATGTCCTCCATACCGCCCGGACACGAGAAGAGGCGCTGCAGCTCCTCTCCACCCAGGAGATCCAGATGGTCCTCCTTTCCACCGACCTTCGCGCGGAGGACGGATTTGAGCTCGCGCGGACAATCCGCAACGTGCAGAAGGAAAAATCGTTCCAGCTCCTTCTCCTTGCCCCGGCCCATGAAGGGGAGGAGATGCGGCAATCGGTTGATGCCGGCTCGGATGACTTCATTCACAAGCCCTTCGATGAGCATGAGCTTCGGGCACGCATGCGCGCCGCGCAGAATCGCTGGCAGAATCAAGCCAACCTCGTGAAGGAGCGCGAGTTCTACCGGATCGCGGTCGCCGAGGAGGAACGGCTCTCCTCTCTCGTGCTCGACCAGAACCAGAACCTGAAGGATGCATATGACAAGATCCGCAGGCTGAACGCGGAGCTGGAAAAGGCGAACAGGGAGCTGGAACAGATCGCGGCGTACGACAGCCTCTCCGGACTCCTCAACCGGCGGAGCCTTTTCACCCGGATTTCCATCGAGATCGAGCGGAGCCTTCGGCTGGACGTTCCCCTCACCGGTCTCATGATCGACATCGACCGGTTCAAGAGCGTCAATGACAATTACGGCCACCAGTGCGGGGACACTGTCCTGCACGAGATCGGGGGGCGTCTCCAGGCGGGGCTCCGCAAGTACGACTACGCGGGCCGCTACGGGGGGAAGAGTTCTTCGTGGTCCTTTCCAATTCAAACGAGCAGCAGGCATTCGGCATCGGCGAGCGCTTCCGCAAGGACATGGAGGATTCGCAGTTTTCCTGCAGCGGGGAGAGCTTCACGATAACGGTGTCAATCGGCGTGGCGCGTTACGCGCCCGGTGAAAGCCAGGAATCCTGGATCGAGCGCGCAGACCGCGCCATGTACCAGGCAAAACAGGCCGGGCGAAACAAGATTCTGTCCAGCGCACCCTGAAGCGAGTCACTCAGGAAGCACGAGACAACGCGCGGGATCGAGCCATACCTCCCTGAGACCGTCCCAGGGCTGAGGCGCGCCCGAAGATCCCGTCCCGGGCAGCATGTATTCCAGCTCGCCGTCCTGTCCGTTTGTCCCTTCCAGCGCTATCCGAATCGCGATGCCGGCAGGCTTGAAAAAGCGTGAAATGACATGAGCGCTCGCCCGTATCGCGCGCGGCTGCGGCGCCAGGCGGACCGCCTCGGGACGAACGAGGAGCATCTGGCCAGGTCGCGCCGAATCCGCGGGATACCGCGGCGCGGGGCCGCGCGGAGGCAAACCGCCCGTATCACATGCGGGGAAGACGCCGATCTGTGTGTCCAGGACCCAGGATTCTCCCAGGCGCCTGCACGTGCCCGCAAAAAGCGCGCCCAGGCCGAGAAAGGAGGCGACGAAGCTGCTCGCCGGTGACCTGATGAGCTCTTCCGGCGCGCCCAGCTGGATGAGCCTCCCCGCATTCACCAACGCGATTTTCCCCGCCAGGCTCATGGCCTCCTCGGGATCGTGCGTGACATAGAGCGCCGTCACGCTCACCTCCCTGAGCACCTCTTTGAGCTCGACAAGAAGATTCTCCCTCAGCAGAGGATCGAGCGCGCCAAGCGGCTCATCCAGCATCAGGAGCCTCGGCTTCGGAGCAAGGCTTCGCGCGAGCGCCACGCGCTGCTGCTCACCGCCGGAGAGGGTGAGCACATTGCGCTTCCCGAACCCCTGCAGGCCGACGAGGCGAAGCATCTCCTGGACGCGTTCCTCCCGGCGGGTGGGGCTCCATCCCTTTCGTTTCAGGCCGAACCTGACGTTCTCCTCGACGTTGAGATGGGGGAAAAGGCAGTAGTCCTGGAACATGAGCCCGAAGCCGCGCAAGTGGGGCGGCATCCCGGCGAGGTCTTCGCCATTGAGGAGCACCTTGCCGGTGTCTGCCGTCTCCAGGCCCGCCGTGACCCTCAGGAGGGTGCTTTTGCCGCTGCCGCTGGGTCCGAGGATGCCGAGAATCTCACCTTCATTGACGGCCAAGGAAATACCATCCAGGGCGCGCCGGCCGTTGAAGTCCCTGCGCACCTCCCGCCACTCGAGGAAAGGCATCAGAAGAGCTCCGCGCCGCGGTATTCCGCGGATTTCGCGCCGCGGTATTCCGCGGATTCGCGCCGCGGTATTCCGCGGATTCGGCGCCCCGGGTGCGGAAGCGCTCGATTGCGGCGAGCCCGATTCCGCACGCGGCCATCAGCAGGACGCTCAGTGCGAGGGCCTGGCCCTGGTTCAATTCGCCCGGGCGGGAGAGAGAATTGTAGATGAGGACGGGAAGGGTGATCAGCTCGGGGCGCGTCAGTATGGCAGTTGCGCCGAACTCCCCGAGGGAGACCGTGAAAGCGAAGGCGGCTGCCGCCACAAACGCGCGGCTGAGCAGGGGGAGATCGATTTCGAGGCGCACGCGCGCGGGGCCCGCGCCCAAAAGGGAAGCGGACTCCCGCAGGCGCGGGTTGATGCTGCGCAGCGGCGCCAGCAGGCTGCGAATGACGAGGGGGAGGGCAACCAGCGAATGAGCGATGGGGATGAGAAGCGCCGATCCGCGCAGGTCAAATGGCGCTGCGTTGAGCGACACGATGAAGCCAAACCCGAGGGTGACCGCCGATGTGCCGAGGGGCAGCAGAAAAAGGAGGTCGATCGTGGAAGCGCCGATTCGGCGGACTCGGCCGCGCGCCACTTGCCCCCGGGCAATGAGGTACGCGGCAGGGATGCCGAGAGCAAGGGAAAGCAGCATGGTCTGGAGAGCGTAAAGCAGCGAATGCCCCGCGGCCAGAAGCGGAGAAGACCAGAAAAGGGAATGACCAGTGCTCCCGAAAAGCGCCCTCCAGTACGCGAGTGAGAGGCCGGCGCGAGTCAGGAATGAGCCGGCAAGAAGCGCGCCCATGGGGAGCATCAGGGCCACCGTGGGGAGGATTCCGAAGAGGAAAACCTGCAGCCATTCTCCGGTCGAGCGCGGCTTTCTCCCCGGCGCGCCTTCCGGCTTCAGATTCTGGATCACGCTGAGCCGGGACTGGACTCGCGAATACGCGTACATGACCAGGGCCGTGGTGGCGAGCTGCACGACGGAAAGAATCGCCGCGGCGGGCAGGTTGAACATGTATACGGCCTGGCGATAAATCTCGGTCTCCAGGGTGCCCACGCGCGGGCCGCCCAGCACGAGAACCACCCCGAAGCTCGAAAAGCAGAAGGCGAATACCAGGAGCGCTGAAGCGGAAATGGAGGGAAGCAGGAGCCGGAGCGTCACCCGCGCGAAAGTGGAGAGCTTTCCCGATCCGAGCGTCCGCGCCGCCTCGACAAGTCGCGTGTCCTGCGCCGACCAGGCGCCTCCCACGATCCGCACGACGATTGCCACGTTGTAAAACACGTGGGCAGCCAGCACTGCGGGCAGTGACCGCATGAGGCTCGCCTCCACGGAGGGATTGCCGGTGAGGATCGCGGCGATTTTTTCCAGCCACCCTCCGGATCCGATGAGCACGACAAAGGCCGAGCTCACCACGACGGTCGGCAGCACGAAGGGAATAGTCAGGAGGGTCCTCAACACCGCCTTGCCGGGAAAGTCATAGCGCCCGAAAAGAGCCGCTACCGGCAGGCCGCAGACCAGCGCAAGAGCAGTGGACAACAGCGCCTGCACGGCGCTTGAAAGGAGAAGCCTGCCGAGCCCTGCCGCCGCAGCCGCCGCATGGACCGCACCGGCACCTCCCGAGAGAAGAGGCCTGAGGCCCATGTCCAGGATCCGCGCGAGCGGGTACAGGAGAAACAGACAGAGAAAGAGCACCGGCACGGCCGCGAAAGCCGCGCCCGCCAGGTGCCACGGCTCCCGCGGCCGGGGCACCTGCGGGGCTAGTGAAGCACGATCTGCGTCCAACTCTGGATCCATGAGCTGCGTTTCAGATCGATTACCGCTGCATCGATCGTTGCCGGCTTTTCAGGAAGCGGGGCGAGCCGGCGGAAGATATCGGGAAGCGGCACGCCGCGGCGGGAGGGGTACACCCACATCTGCAGAGGGATGTCTGCCTGGAAAACGGGTGAGAGCATGAAGTCGACGAACTTGCGCGCAAGGACCTCCTCCCGGGTCCCTTTGAGGATGCCGACGAACTCCACCTGGCGGAATGTGCCGGCGTCCGGCATGACATTCCCCGTGGGAGGCTCGGCCGGCTTGGGCTCGGCCGCGGCGTAGACCTCGTACGCAGGGCTGGTGGAATAGCTTACCACCAGGGGTCGTTTGCCCTTGCCCTGGGCGCTGAACTCATTGTAATACGCCTCTTCCCATCCATTGACCGCCAGGACGTCATTCTTTTTCAGATCGTTCCAGTACGACTCCCATGTATAGGCTCCCTTCTCCCCGAATTTTGAAATCGTGGCGAGAAGGAACGCCAGGCCGGGAGAGGAGGTGGCGGGATTCTCCACGACAAGCAGGCCCCGGTAGAGCGGGCGGCCCAGGTCCTCCAGCGTCCGGGGGAGCGGGATATTCTTCCGCTTGAACCAGGCGCTGTCATAGTTCAGGGAGACAAATCCGAAGTCCACGGGAAGCAGCCTGTGGGAAACATCGAGCTGCAGCTCCGCCGGGATTTCCGCAAGCGCGGGGGAATCATATTGCTCGAAAATGTCCGCCTCCAGCGCCCGTCCCATGAACGTATTGTCGACCCCGTAGAGCACGTCGGCGAGGGGACTTCCCTTCGAGAGGATCGCCTTGTTCAGTGTTTCCCCCGCGTCTCCCCCGGCTGAAAACTGGATGGTCACATCGTTGGCTTTCTGAAAGGCCTCGATCAGCTCCTTGGTGGCCGCGAAGGAGGAATGGGTGAGCACGCGGAGGATCTTCGGCGCCGCAAACGCCGAGGAAGCGGCAAGAGCCATGCAGAGAATTGCGGCAAAACGCGTTCTGCGCATTGAGTACCCCCTGGTGGAAAAAGATCGGCGGCCCGTTCAGCCTGGTGAAAAGGGAGATCGCCGGTGTGGGGGGTTCTTGGTCAGTATCCCTTCGCTGGCATTACCCAGATCAGGTTCGACGGGTGTAATCTCAGGCCTTCATGCGCGGCCTGCGCCGCGACAAAGACCACCCCACGACACGTATAATGTAGCGCCGCCCGGCCCGCGGGTCAAGGAGCGCGCGGCGCCGTGTCAACGCGCGGCGCCGAGAGACGTCCCTTGAGCCAGTCGGCCATTGCGACCAGACGGTTCTCGAGCGATTCCTCCCTGCTGTGCCTGTCGCCGATGGGCATCCCCGTACGGAGGCAGGCGACACCGTAGAACAGGAGGTCCTTGTCCACCGGAATCACCACCACGTGACTCACCAGGTTGTGCGGCGTCACAAGGGGAAAAATGAAGAGGGAGATCGTGGAGAGGTTTTCGATTTTCGCCGCCAGGTGGTCCGTCCGATACTGGAAGCTCTCCAGGTACGGTATCCCGCCGAAGCTCCGGTCCTCCTGCCAGGTGTAGAGGACGTCATCCTTGGGGATCTCAGTAAACACCGGGTCCGCGATCTGTGTCGGTGTGGAGGCTGAAGAGATCGCGTAGGACTTCGAGAAGAGCACCTCCATTTTTCCGCGCGACACCGAGTAGTAGGTGATGCCGCGCATCGAGCTCACGGCGTGCAGGGCATTATAGATTTTCAGCCACCCTTCGGGGCTGTCCATCTGTTCGGCCAGATCGGGGATAAGGCGCAGCATCTCGACTCCCACCGTCGGGCGCAAAGCACGTACGTCGGCGGCGATGCTGGCTTTTGTGGCGATGGCAGGTACCAATCGCAGCTCGCCCTCCGAGGCTACGCTGGATGAGACGGAAGAGCCGGCGCGCAGCTTCTGCAGGGATTCGGGATCAACGTAGCGCGCCAGCGGGTCGTCTGCCCCCGCCGGAAGCCCGAGGAGGGCCATCAGGATTGCTAGCAGGATGAATCTCATGGTAATGTGAAATTACAGTATGGCAAAGAGCGTTGCAAGCGCGAAGGAATCCGCCGGGTACGTCGGCGCGGGCGCACCGGACCTGCCCGTCATCGCTTTCACGGGGGGAGGGACCGCAGGGCACGTCTTCCCCGGAATCGCGGTGGCCGAAGAGCTGGGCCGGCGCGCCCTGTGGATCGGCTCCCCGGACGGGGTGGAGAAAAGGCTTGCGGAGGACGCCGGCATGGAGTTCAGGGGGATCCCGGCGGGAAGCTCCGCCGGTACTTTTCCTTTCGTAATCTGAGCGACATAGCCCGGATCATCTCGGGAGTATTCGCAGCGGTGCGGATTCTCAAGAAGGAAAAACCGGCGTTTCTCTTTTCCAAAGGCGGATTCGTGAGTGTGCCTCCCGTGGTGGCGGCGCGGCTGTGCGGGATCCCCGCCTACACGCATGAATCAGACTTCGATCCGGGGCTTGCCACCCGCATCAACCTGATGTTTTGCGAGAAGGTGCTGGTTTCTTTTCCTGAGACGGTGAATTTTCTTCCCGCACGTTTCAGGCAGAAGGCCGCGGTCACCGGCAACCCGGTGCGCCGCGCCATGTACGGCGCGGATCCGGACCGCGGCCGCCGATACCTGGGGTGTGGTCCGCTGACACAGGTCATTCTGGTGCTGGGCGGCAGCCAGGGGTCCTCTTTCATCAACGGCTTGATCGCCGCCTGCCTGCCGCGGCTCGTTCCGCTCCACTTTGTCGTCCACCAGATGGGCGCGCATGACTACTCCGCCTCCGGGCTCCGCAACTACTTTCCCGCGGCGTTCTTCAGCGCGGAGCTGCCCGACATCATCGCCGCCGCGGACCTCGTGATATGCCGGTCGGGTGCGAACACGCTCGCAGAGCTGGCTGCGCTGGGAAAGCCCTCCGTCCTGATCCCCCTGCCCAGGAACGGCAGCCGCGGAGATCAGCTGAGAAATGCGGAAGTGTTTCGCGCCCGGGGGGCGGCCCTGGTGCTGCAGGAGCAGGACGCAACTGCGGACTCACTCCTTGCCATGGTCTGCCCGCTGCTCGCGGACTCCCGTCGGCTGCGGGAGATGGGCAGCCGCGCGGGGTCTCTGAGCGCGGGCCGGCCCGCCGAGACCATCGCGCGGCTCATCACGCAGAGGCTTGCCTGATGTTCGAGAACATCATCGGGCACGCGGCAACCGTGCAAATGCTGCGTGAAGAGCTGGGGCAGGCGCGGTTCCCTCGCGCATCGCTTTTCTTCGGCCCGCCCTACACGGGGAAGCTCTCCTCCGCACTGGAAGCGGCCCGGGTCCTCACCTGCCGGGAGGGGCGGGCGGAATGGTCGTGCGCCTGCCATTCGTGCCGGCTCCAGAAGGAGCTTGCCCATCCCCATACGGTCCTCCTGGGCACGCGCTACGCGGACGTGGAGATCGCGGCATGCGCGGAAGTGCTCATGCGAAGCCGCAAACAGCCGACGCAGTACCTCTTCCTGCGCGCGGTCCGCAAGCTCACCCGCCGGTTCGATGCCGCAATCCTTGACACCGACGACACCAGGTTGAAGGGCGCGCTCGACAGGGTCTCTCTGATCGAGGACCTTCTGGGCGAGCTGCAGCCGGGCGGGGAGCTGCCGCCCGAGCGCGAGCTGGGCGAGCTGCTGGAAAAGGTGGTGGCGGCCTCCGTGCAGCTTGCCGCGCAGGTCCGCGCGGACGGCATCACCGTGGGACAGGTGCGCAAGCTGGCCGCCTGGGCGCATATCACCGCGACTGAGTCGCGCAAGGTGGCCATCCTCGAAAATGCGGACAGAATGCAGGAATCGGCGCGCAACGCCCTGCTGAAGCTGCTGGAGGAACCGCCGGAAGCGGTGAGCATCATTCTGCTCTCCACCCGCAGGGCCGCCATCATGCCCACCATCCTCTCCCGGCTGCGTCCGTACCCCTTCGAGCAGCGCAGCGCGGCGGAGGAAAAGGAGGTCATGGCCAAGATCTTCCGCGAGGAGACGCCGGCCTTTGAAGGCCTTCGCGGGTATTTCCTGGCGTGGAAGGAGATCAACCCTGAAAAGCTGACCATCCTCGCCGGCAAGTTCCTCGACCAGGTCTGGAGCCCGGATTCCCCGTCCTTCGACATCGCGGAGGAGCTGTCCGAGCTGCTGCCGGATCGCAAGGGCAGGCGGGAACGTTCCCCGAAAGAAACGATCATTTCTTTCCTGGAAGAGCTCACCTTTCGATTCCTCGCGCTCCTCCGCGACGCCCGCGGGAGCGTGGAGACCTTCGAGGAGTGGAATGCGGCCGTGCGGGAGGCCCTCATGCGGCTGGACGTCTACAACATGAGCCCGCAGACCGTGCTGGAATCACTCTTGTACCGCATGCGGCACGCCGCGCGGCAGGAGGCTGCGGGGTGAGGAAATTCATCCAGAAGGCCCTGGAAAAGCTCGGCAAGATGGACCTGGACCAGGTCCGCGCCCTGATTGTGCGCATGTCGGAGGAGAACGATCTTCTGGGCATGCTCCTGGAGTCGCTGACAGACGGGATCATCGTCACCGACCGCGAGCACCGGGTCATGCTGTACAACAAGTCCGCCGAGCGGCTCTTTCCCTTCGTCACAGGACGACATCATGGAACAGGCTGCTGTGGGACTGCCTCGCGGACCGGGAGCTCGGCGCATTCTTCTCCGCGAACCTTCGCAACCAGGAGAAAGTCGCGGACAGGGAGTTCACCCTGGACGGCGCACCGCCGCGCATCCTCTCGGTGAGCCTTCTGCCGCTCGTCAGGGACGGGAGCGTGCAGGGCAACGTCGTGCACATCGAGGACGTGACGGAGAAACGCTCCAAGGAGGCGCGGCTGCGCCGGGCGGAAAGCCTCGCGTCCCTCACCACCCTTGCCGCGGGCGTGGCGCACGAGATCAAGAACCCGCTGGGATCCATGGGCATCCACCTCCAGCTCATCCAGAAGAAGATCGCCGGCAAGGACTGCATCGAGGCGAAGGACATCGACCAGCACCTCGGCGTCATCGGCGAGGAGGTGGACCGTCTCAACAGGATCGTCGTGGACTTCCTCTTCGCCGTGAAGCCGATGGACACGCGTCTGGAGGACGGGGACATCAACCGCGATCATCGAGGAGCTCCTCGAGTTCGTCCAGCCCGAGCTCGACCAGGCGGGCGTCAAGATCGAGTCGAACCTCTCCGCCGCGCTGCCCGCTGCTGCGCATCGACGCCCGCTACATCAAGCAGGCGCTGCTCAACCTCATCAAGAACGCCGTGGCCGCGATGCCCGGCGGGGGCGTCCTGCAGCGTCGAGACGCTGCGCGCCGGGGACGAGGTCCTGATCCGCATCTCCGACACGGGCACCGGCATCCCCGAGGAGATCATGGACAAGATCTTCGAGCCGTACTTCACCACGAAGCCATTCGGCACCGGGCTGGGGCTCACGATCGTGTTCAAGATCGTCAAGGAGCATTTCGGCGACATCTCGGTCAGCTCGCGGGTGGGGGAGGGCACGACCG
This sequence comes from uncultured Spirochaetota bacterium, assembly GCA_963820435.1. Classification (GTDB taxonomy): domain Bacteria; phylum Spirochaetota; class Spirochaetia; order SZUA-6; family Fen-1364; genus Fen-1364. The sequence goes on from CAWGAC010000012.1 coordinate 49,892, forward strand.
TCACCCTCGCGCTGCCCGTGCCGCAGAAGGAGAAGATCCTCATCGACTACAAGGGGGAGGCCCGATGAAGCTCACCGATCCTGGTGGCCGACGACGAGAAGAACATCCGCGAGGGCCTGCGCGAGGCGCTGATGCTGGACGGCTACGAGGTGCTCCTCGCCGCCGACGGCAAGGAGGCCCTGGACACGGTGAACCGCGGCGACGTGGACCTGGTCATCACCGACCTGAAGATGCCGCGCCTCTCGGGCGAGGAGCTTCTGAAGAGCGTGGCCTCCCAGTTCCCCACGGTTCCCGTGATCATCCTCACGGGGCACGGGACCATCGAGTCCGCCGTGCAGGCCATGCACGACGGCGCCTACGATTTCCTCACCAAGCCGGTGAACCTGGACCGGCTGTCCCTCCTCGTGAAGCGGGCGCTCGCCAGCCGGGAGCTCGCCCTGCAGAACCGGGCCATGCAGGAGGAGCTGGAGCGGCGCAGCGGCTTCGCGAGCATCATCGGCAAGAGCGCCGAGATGAAGCAGGTCTTCGAGATGGTGCGCCAGGTCGCCCCCTCGCGCAGCTCCGTGCTCATCACGGGGGAGAGCGGCTCGGGCAAGGAGATGATCGCGGAGGCCCTGCACTACAACTCCCCGCGCAAGGACAAGCCCTTCATCAAGGTGCACTGCGCCGCGCTCACCGAGAGCCTGCTGGAGAGCGAGCTCTTCGGCCACGAGAAGGGCGCCTTCACGGGCGCCATCGCGCGCAAGAGGGGCCGCTTCGAGCTCGCCCACCTCGGGACGCTCTTCCTGGACGAGATCGGGGAGATCAACCAGAACGTGCAGATCAAGCTCCTGCGCGTGCTGGAGGAGAAGAAGTTCGAGCGGGTCGGAGGAGAGGAGACCATCGAAGTGGACGTGCGCCTGATCGCCGCCACGAACCGCGACCTGAAGGAGGCCATCGCGAAGGGCTCTTTCCGCGAGGACCTCTACTACCGGCTGAACGTCGTCAACATCCACATCCCTCCGCTGCGCGAGCGAAAGGAGGACATCCCTCTGCTCGTGGCGGCGTTTCTGAAGGAGTTCAGCCAGGAGAACGGCAAGCCCATCGAGGGCATCGACCCGAAGGCGCGCCTGGCTCTCTACAACTACTCCTGGCCCGGGAACGTGCGGCAGCTTCGCAACTCCATCGAGAGCGCGGTCGTGCTCTGCAAGGGATCGACAATCACCCTGGAGGATCTGCCGCCCGAACATCCGCGGCGAGACGGGCGCCGACACACTGCGTCTTTCCCGTCGGCACGAGCCTGGCCGAGGTGGAGAAGGAGGTCATTCGCTCCACCCTGGCGCGGGAAGGCGGGAACAAGAGCAGAACTGCCGAAATTCTAGGCATCGGGCGCAAGACGCTCCATCGCAAGATCGAGGAGTACGGATTATGAAGAGATCCATCATGACAAAGCTCATCGGCGGTACCGTGCTCCTGGTCGTCACAATCGCCCTCCTGGCGCTGTGTCTCGCCGCGGGCATCGTGGCGGACAACACCGTGACGAACGATGCGCGCTCCCTGACGTCCGTGGCGGAAAAGCTGCAGGTCATCGACCTTCGGGCCCGTGCGCTCTCGCCGGCCGCGGATCCCGGGTCGCTGCGAGCCGCAGTCGAGGAAATCCGTGCCGCCAGCTCGGATATGCTGCGGCTGCTGGACTCCCGGGTCCCCTCTCCCGTGGAAACGTACATCTATCCGCCGGAGGTGCAAACGGCCATGCGCGGGATCGACGAATCGCTGCATGGGGGCTGGCAGGCCGCGATGTCGGGGTTCACTGATTCGCTCGCGCGGCTTGCGGAGGGCGCGGAGGCGCAAGAGCGTTTCGCCTCGCTCTCACCGGCCTTCATCGATGCCACGGAGAGGGTCACCCGTGCGGCGAGCGACAACGTTTCCCGGATCTACGACGCGCGGCGGAACATCGCCCGGTCATTCCTTGCGCTTTTTGCCCTGTTATCCGGGGCAGGCATCCTGTCGGCTTTTGCATACTCGCTTATCACCCTGCTGGGAATGCGAAGAGATTTCACCCGTCTCATCTCGTTCGGCCGCCGAATCTCCGAGGGTGACTTCTCCGCCCAGCCCGGCATCGAGCGCAATGACGAGATCGGCGAGCTCGCAGCTCAGCTGCGGAATATGAGCTCCCTGGAAAGCTCCGTGGTCGCCCTTCGTTCACTGGGGGACAGGCTGACGAAGGAATGCTCCCGGCTGGCGGAAGGAATTGCCGGCACGGTCAAGTCGGTGAGCAGCCAGACGCAGCTCATGGAAGAAACGAACAATGGGTTCGAGGGGATAGTGAGCTCGGTGCGCAAAGTGGCGCAAAACGCCTCGGTGGGCCTCGAGGCCGCCCAGGAGGGCGGGCGGGCGGTGGAGAAGTCTCTTGAGAAGATCACGCGCGGCATGGAGGCGACGCGCTTCCTGGAGGAGCGCACCGCGCGCATCGAGGAGGTCGTGTCACTGATCGGCGATGTTGCGGATCAGACGGAGCTGCTGTCTCTGAACGCCGCAATTGAGGCCGCGCGCGCCGGAGAGGCGGGCAGGGGATTCACCGTCGTGGCCCAGCAGGTGCGGAAGCTCGCGGACAGGAGCGCGCGGGCCACCTCTGAAATCGCGGATCTCGTCCAGGCTGTTCTTGACGCCGTGCGAAGGATCGCGGCGGACGCGAAGGAGTCCTTCGAGGTGAGCGGCGCCCTGAAGAACATCCTCGCCAGGATTTCCACCACCATCCAGTCCATAACCGATCTCGCAAAGGCCGCCACAGAGGGTGTCGGTCAGGCGGATTCCTCACTCGGCAGCATGGTCGGACTGTCGTCCGACACATCGGGTCTTGTTGGCGAGCTCTCAAGCTCCAGCAAGACCCTCGGCGAGATCGTCCAGCAGATGGAAGAGCACATCAACAAGCTGTCCACTGGACAAAGGCGCGTTGAAGACCTGGAGACCTCGGAGGCGCCGCCTGCGAACATCCAGCCGTTGCCTGTCGTGCCCGCACGCGTTCCCCTCACTTCCGACCTGAAAGGGATGTTTCCGGAGAAAACTCCGTCCCCGCTCACGCGCGGGATCGCGCAGGACAGCCTCGAGGCTGAGGAAATCGAGGAACTGGAATCCGCGGAGGATTGAGGGCGGAGATCCGAAGGCGGTCGCCAACCGCGCCAACTTCGCCAGGAGCGAAAGGGAGCGAGCGCAAATCTCGCCAGGAGCGAGCGCCCTATCGGCCCTCCATGCTGGCGGGGAGCGATTTTCTTTTCTGGTTCATGGAGTGCAGCACGGCGTAGGCCAGCGCGGCAGTTGCCCACACGGCTGCCAGCAGCATTGCGGCTTGTCCGCGCTGCAGGAATAATGACACCGGCGCAGCTACCCCCGCGTACGCGCACCAGCCATAGAGAATCAGGAGTATCGTCGTTTCTTTGAGCCCGAGCGCCAGGAGCTTGTGGTGGATGTGGTCCCTGTCGGGCTTATAGATCGGCCGCCCTGCTCTCACCCTGCGGGCAATGGCCGCGATTGTATCGATGATGGGGATGAGCAGGACGGTGGCAGGGGCGAACATGTCGACGATGGATGTGCCCCCTGCGCCACCCATGAGAGGGATCACGGCCAGGACGAACCCCAGGAGGAGGCTTCCCGAGTCTCCCATGAATATCCGGGCCGGCGGCAGATTGAACGCGAGGAAGCCGAGCACCGCCCCGAGAAGCGAGAATGCAATGAGGGCGGGCATGACCTGCCCATGCAGAAGGCACATGACCCCGAGCGAGAGAGCGGCAAAGCCGGTGATTCCCCCTGCCAGCCCGTCAATTCCATCCACCAGGTTGATGGCGTTGCTGATTGTGACGATCCAGAGTGCCGTGATGGGGTATGCGAATATGCCCAGGGAGAGCTCGGGCAGGCCGGGGATCCGGATGACGGAAATGGTGAATCCGCCCACGGTGACCAGAACCGCGGCAGCGATCTGGAGAGAGAACTTAAGCTCCGCGCGGAGGTTGTGGAAATCGTCCACAAGCCCCAGCACGAAGATCAGGCAAAACGCTGTGAAGACCGGCAGGTAACGGAGGCTGTAGCCCACGGGCCATGAATCAGGAAACAGCGCGGGGAGGGCCAGGGGCACGGCCACGGAAGATATCACCAGCCCGAAAAAGAGCCCGATCCCGCCGAGACGCGGGATGGGGTCCGTATGGATCTTGCGTTCATTGGGAATGTCGAACCATCGCCTCCGGTGGGCAACGAGAATCACCAGAGGCATCATCACTATGCTGATTATGATTGCCAGTGCACCGGCGGCCGCCAGGGCGCTTGCCGTTTCCATACGGGCCAGAGGATAGGCCGTATCGGAGCCCGTGTCAACTCGAAGGCCCCTCCTGCCGGGACCTGATGCGTTCGTACGACTGGTTTATTCTTTTCGTGATATCCAGCGCGATTTTTTGTTTCTCCGGATCCCCGGCGTGCTTGTCAGGGTGATATTTCAATATGAGGCTCTTGTAGGATTTCATCACCTTCGCCATGTCCGCTCCGAAAGGCACCTCGAGGTTTGCGTAGTCCGCGCGGAGGGATTCGTCCACCGGCCGCGACGGCCGTGTGGACTCCTTTCCCCGGCGCCCGGCGCTCGCGTCATGCTCGGCGCCGCGCATGTAGTCGTCCAGCTCTTCCCACGCGCTTTGCATGTCGGGGTCGCGAAATCGCGTCTCCTCCGCGCCCCTGGCCCGCCCGCTCGCGGTCCGCTCCTCATCGGAAAACAGCGAGCGGAGGAACTCCGCCAGCCTGTCGATAAATCCGTCCACCCGTGCTACTCCGTCGCGCCCTCGGCGAAATCGTACGTCCCCGTGAACACGTATCCCGCCGGGCCGGTCAGCCAGATGTGATTGTCGGACTCTTCCCACTGGAGAAATACGTCGCCGCCCTTGAGGTGGACAAATACCTCGCGGTCCGTGAAGCCGTTCACCACGGATGCCACCAGGGCTGCTGCCGCACATGCGCATTCATCGCCGGGAGAAGTCTCGTCCCCTTCCCACACCCTCATGCGCGCTTCCTCCCGGGAGAATACCTGGACGAAACCTATTCCGGTGCCCTCCGGAAAGTCGGGCTGCGCCGCAATAGTGCGTGCCGTCTTTCGGAGCGGAAAGGAGAAATCGGGTACGAAGAGCATCGCGTATGGCCGGCCGAGGGAGATCGGGGTGTAGGATACCGTCCGCCCTTCCACCAGGATGCTGCGCGTGAAGGAATCCTTGTTGCTCTCCCGAATCTCCTCCTGCGTCTGGCGGCTGAATGGCAGCCCCATATCGACCCGCACGTTTGCGCTGTCGATAATCTGCGCGTGCAGCCGACCCGCCCGTGTGCCGATCATGAAGTCGCTGGTTTTCACCGCGCCGGAATCCGAGGCATAGCGCGCGGCGCAGCGGGTGGCATTGCAGGAGATCCCCGTCTCGTCGCCTTCCGGATCGAATGAGCGGACGGAAAGATCCGCGTCATCCGAGGTGCCGAGCAGGACCAGCGCATTGCCCCCGACGCCGAAGCTGCGGTCAAGGCTGCGCCGCGCAAGCAGCGGGAACCGCGCGTGCGCTTCCAGGGGGACGCGGGCGGCATCCACGATGAGCACGTCATCACCGCAGCCCTGCATCTTGAGGAACTCGATTTCCATGTGATATGACGCTACCCCGTGCGCGTGCCGAGCGCAAGCCCTAGCTTCGAAAGAACTCCTCGTGAAGGCTGCGCACGGATTCCTCCGTGGACTCGACCGGCACGACCAGGGAGAGATTGATGTCCGATGCACCAAGGGAGATCATGCGCACCGGCGTGCTCTTGAGGGAGGAGAAGACCCGGGCAAGAAAAACGGTATCCTTCCAGAGGTCCTGTCCGACCAGGCAGATGATGCTCTTCTCCGCCTCCACGCCGACCGTCCCGATCTCCGAAAGGTCCCGCGCGATGTTGTTCACCGCCGCGGGGTTGTCGATGGTGACGGACACGGACACCTCCGACGTGGCAATCAGGTCCACGGAGGTCTGGTACTTCTCGAATATCTCGAATATCCGGCGCAGGAAACCGTATGCCAGGAGCATCCGCGAAGAGCTGATGCTCACGAGCGTGATGCCCTTCTTGCACGCAATTGCCTTCAGTCCGGCTCCCGGGATGCTGGGGACGATCCGTGTGCCCGCATCGTCGGGCCGAAAGGTGTTCTTCACCAGGACAGGGATTCCAAGATTAATGGCGGGCTGGATGGTGGAGGGATGGATGACCTTGGCCCCGAAGTACGCGAGCTCCGCCGCTTCGCGATAGCTGATCTGATCGATGGTCCGTGCGCCTTTGACGATCCGGGGGTCCGAGGTCATGATGCCCGTCACGTCCGTCCAGATCTGGACTTCCTCCGCTCGCAGGGCGGCCCCCACGATCGTGGCCGTGTAGTCGGAGCCGCCGCGGCCCAGAGTGGTGGTGGCGCCGCCGGTGGTGGATGCGATGAACCCCTGCATGATCGCCAGAGCTTCCCGGCCGAGGCCGCACGCGGGAGGAAATGAGCCGATTGGTGAGGTCCTCGATGGGCACCGCGGAAGTGAAGTTGTCATCGGTTTTCACCAGATCACGGGAATCGAAGAGCTCCGCCTGCATGCCGCGCTCCCGGGCGCGGTGGAGGAGGACGATCGTGGCGAGCCTTTCCCCGAAAGAGAGGATTGCGTCGTTGCTGCGCTTCGACCACTCCTTGAGCATGGCCAGGGCCTTGATGAACGCGCGCAGCTCGCCGCACACGCGATTCAGGTCCGCCTGGCAATTCGCGAGGTTCTCCCCGGTGAGGAAGGCGCGCGCGCAGGCAAGGTGGCGCTCGAGGATCGCGGAGAGTATTGCTTCCGCCTCCGCCTCGTTGCCGGCTCCCACGAGCTTCGCTATCTCCTGAAGCTGGTCGGTGACCTTGGCCATGGCGGAAGACACGAGCACGGGAGCCCTGTCGATCTGGCGCTCCACGATGGCGAGGGTGGCATCCATCATCTCAGCGTTCTGGACGGATGTGCCGCCGAATTTCAAAACGATCATTAATCCACGTGTCCTTTCTCCAGCTCGTCGTCGTTGATTCACGACAGCTACCACATACACGCTGTTGTGTCAATAATTTGCATGCGAATCCTGCATAAACTTGCACCTGTATTGCTATTTTCCTGCGGTCCCGCATAATCGTGCGTGCAAATGGAAATCACGATCGTGGGCCCGGGAGCTGTCGGCACCCTTATTGGCGGCCTGCTGGGGATCAGCGGGCACCAGGTGACGCTTCTCGGGAGAAAGCCCCCTGAGAATCCTGGTGCGCCCGTCCGCCTTGTTCTGCCCCGGCAGTGGCTTCTGGCTGAGGGTCTGCGCTGTGCGGGGCCAGGGGAACCCGGCGGCGCCCGCGACGCATATTTCATGACCATGGGAAGGCATCACCTGCATGCCGCGCGAAGGCCGGACATTGTCCGTCTGATCGGCGCGGGGGACGCTCCCGTCGCGTTCTTCAACTGCGATCCTTCCGAACCGATCAGGCTCGCCGTGCCCGGAGACCGGGTGAGGCTCTGCCTGACGCTGATGAACGCGGTCAAGCTTCAGGCCGCTGACGTCGAGCTCACGACGGAAAAGCCTGCCATCCTGTTCGAGCGTTCCCCGGTCCTCGCGCAGCTCTTCCAGGGCCTCGCAGGTTTCGGATTCCAGATTCTCCCCGTCGACGACGCGAGGCCGTTCCTGAACTCATTGCTCGTTGCCCAGCTTCTTTTTCTGCCGGTCGCGATGTGCAATACGACCCTGAACGGCTTTCTCGCCTCTCCACAGGGTCGGGAGCTTGCCTCGCGCATTCTGTCGGAAGGATTCGCCGCCATGGAGCGCGCCGGCATGCCCCTTGCTCCCCTCCCGCTCCTGGACCCTCGGGACCTGGCCGCCCGACTGGAGAGAAAACCCGGCTCCTTCGAAACGGTCCTCCCGTTGCCCGACCGGGAATACAACAGCGTGCTGCAATCGCTCCTGCGGGGAAGGCCGACCGAGGCGGCGCACCTCAACAAGCGCATAGTGGAGATCGCCTCTTCCGCGGGCCTGCACCTCACCTGGAATTGGCGCATACTGCAGAAGGCGAGCAGGGTGGCGAGCATAGGCTTCTACCGCGATCCGTCTGAGCTTCTGCGATCCCTCGCATAGGAGGAAGAAGTAAATGGAACCCGGATTTGCCCGGAAACTCGAGGACGCCTGGTCTGCCCTGTCCGCTCACCACGACCGCACACCTTCAATCGGCGTGATCCTCGGCTCCGGACTCGGAGCGTTCGCCGAAAAGGCGGGCGGAGTCGAAGTGCCCTTTTCATCGATTCCCGGCTTCCCGCGGCCCACCGTGGCCGGACACGCGGGGCTCATCAAGCTGGGCAGGACAGTGGCCGTCATGGCAGGACGCATCCACTACTACGAGGGCCACTCCATCGACGACGTGGTACTCCCTGTCTTCCTTCTTCACCGCTTCGGCGTGCGCACGCTCATCGTCACGAACGCCTCGGGGGGCGTCAACAGGGCGTATGCCCCGGGCGATCTCGTCCTGATCAGCGATCACGTGAACTTCATGGGCGTGAACCCGCTGCGGGGGCCCCACCCACGACCTCGGGCCGCGATTTCCCGACATGACCGCAGCCTACGATCCGGCCCTTCGCTCCCTCGCGCGCGCGGCATCCGGCGCAGGCGCTGGCGGAAGGCGTGTATGCGGCGTTTGCGGGTCCTTCCTACGAGACGCCCGCGGAGATCCGCATGCTCGCCGCCATCGGCGTCGACCTGGTGGGAATGTCCACGGTGCCGGAGGTGATCGCGGCGTCGTACCTCGGCATGCGTGTGCTGGGCGTCTCCTGCGTCACCAATATGGCGGCGGGGATCCTCCCCCAGCCGCTGGATCACGCGCGAGGTGATCGCCCGCGGGAAGGAAGCGGCCCCTCGATTCATCAGGCTTCTGGAAGAGACAATCGGGCGCCTCGGGGGGAGCCTCGGTGAGGGCTGAGCAGAGAATCGGCCTCCGCGTGATCGAGGAGATCCGCGAGGCGATCGCCGACGCGGACGGGAACGAAGTGTTTCTTGTCGGCAAGCGGGGCGATGACGGGAAGGTGGAGTCCGTGACGGTGGGCGCCCGCGGCAACGAAGAGGCGGTGCCCGTTCTCTCCCCTCACCTGGAGGACGGGGACGTCGTCATCCACAATCACCCGTCAGGCGGGATCACCCCGAGCGGCGCGGATCTCGCCATTGCCTCGCGTCTGGGAAACCAGGGCATCGGCTTCTTCATCGTGGACAACCGGCTCGACGAAGTGTACGTGGTGGCGGAGCCCGTTGAGGCGCGCGAGATCGCGCCGCTGGACGAGGATGCGCTGGCGGCCGGCCTCTCCCCCGGCGGCGCCCTGAGCAGGCTGTATCCCCTGTTCGAGGAACGCGCCAGCCAGGTCGACATGCTGCGGCTCGTGTGCCGGGCATTCAACGGCGACGAGATCTGCGCGGCCGAAGCGGGCACGGGCGTGGGGAAATCTCTTGCGTACCTGCTTCCCGCCGTTGCCTGGGCCGTCCAGAACGGGGAGCGGGTGGTCGTGTCCACGAATACGATCAACCTCCAGCAGCAGCTCGTGGAGAAGGACATCCCGCTGGTCGAAGAAGGTCCTCGGCGCAGGACCCGAAGGTGGTGCTCGTGAAAGGGCGGGGAAACTACCTCTGCCTGCACCGCCTGAATGAGGCGCTCGAAGAGCAGAGCCTGTTCGACGAGAGGGACCCCGACCTCCTGGCCATCAGGGAGTGGGCGCGCACCACGGAGACGGGCAGCCGCACCGACCTGTCTTTCTATCCCACCGAGGAGACCTGGTCCAGGGTGTGCTCGGAGGCCGATGCGTGTCTCGGGCTGCGCTGCAGCCACCGGGAGGGCTGCTTCGTGCTCAAGGCGCGGCGCGAGGCATCCTCCGCGAAGATCCTCATCGCCAACCACCACCTTCTCTTCGCCGACCTCGCGTTCCGCATGGCGGGCTCGGGCTTCGACGATCCTGCCGTGCTGCCGCCTTTCCGGCGGCTGATATTCGACGAAGCGCACAACGTGGAAAAGGCCGCAAGCTCTTTCTTTTCCCAGAGCTTCTCCCGCCTCGTGATTCTCCGTTTCCTCGGCCGGCTGCTCCGACGCCGCAAGGGCAGGGCGACCGGGCATTTTCCCGCGCTTGCGCGGCGGCTGGGAAGAAGCGCGCTTGCCAAACGGGTGCCTGAGCTCATCGAGGCGGTTTCCACGCCGGGCCGAGGAGCTGGATGAGGCGGGCCTCGGGCTGATGGGGGAGGAGAACGCGCTGCTCCTGGACCGGGAGTGATGCCGGGCTTTCGTGAAAACGTGGGCAGCGCGCTGGGCAATCTCTCTTTCGCCATCAGGGAGCTGGGGGAAGCCTTTTCCGAAGTGTTTGAGAAGCTCGGGGCCCGTGAGACCGAAGAAACCCGCACACGCGCGGAGGGGGAGGGGAGCCGCAGGACGACGGAGGACGACCTCATCTGGGATTGCCGCGTACAGCTCGCCCGGCTTTCCGCAATCGCCGACATCTGCGACAGGTTCCGCACCGAAGAGATCGGGGCCAACGACATTTTCTGGATGGAGGCCTTGAAGAGCGGACGCGGCGAGCGGGAAGGGAAGGAGCGCACGGTTCGGCTGGTCATCACTCCGCTGGACATCGGGCCGCTCATGCGCGAGGCCGTCTACGAGCCCATCAAGACGGTGCTCTTCACGTCGGCGACGCTCACCGTGGCGGGCAGTTTCTCCTTCTGGGCGGGGAGGATCGGGCTGTCGGGGTCCATCGGGCGGGAGCCTCTCTTCCAGTCGTTCCCCTCTCCGTTCAACTACGGAGAGCATGTCCTGCTGGGTGTGCCCACCGATGCCCCTGCCCCGGATTCCCTGAAGCACAAAGAGTTCCTCGCGCGCTTCATCGCGAAAGCCCTGCTCAAGAGCCGCGGTGCCGGGCTCGTGCTGTTCACCTCCTACAGCCTTCTCCGTGACGTCTATGCGGCTGTCTCAGCCGAGGATTGGGCAGGGCGGGGATCCGGATGCTGAAGCAGGGCGATGACGACCGGGCCCGGCTCCTCGACGCTTTCCGGGCGGAGAGATCCAGCGTGCTTTTCGCCACGGATTCATTCTGGGAGGGCGTCGACGCGCCCGGTGAGACCCTGCAGGTCGTGATTCTCTGCCGGCTGCCGTTCAGGGTGCCTTCGGAGCCGGTGCTGAAGGCGCGGATGGCGGCAATCGAGGAGCGCGGGGGCAATCCGTTCGGCGAGCTTTCCCTGCCTGATGCCGTGGTGCGCATGCGGCAGGGCTTCGGCAGGCTGATGCGCCGCCACGACGACACCGGGGTGGTCCTCATCCTCGATCCTCGAATCGTCACGAAGCAGTACGGCGCGGTGTTCCTGGACAGCCTGCCCCGCACGATGCGTCGATCGCCCCCGCCGCCGAGGTTCTTCGCTCCGTTGCGTCTTTCTTCGGACAAAAAAAAGAGGAGGAAGACGATTCAGTCTCCTCCTCCGCTCAGGCGTGAATGGAATGCTCTACTCCACCTTTGCCAGCACGTCGGCCGCCTTCAGGATGAGCTGCTCTTCGCCGCCGACCTTGATCGTGGTGCCGGCATACTTGTCGTAGATGACGCGGTCCTTCGCCTTGACTTTGATCGCCTCATCATCGCCGACCGCAATCACGATCCCTTCCTGGGTCTTTTCCTGCGCGGTCTGGGGGATAAGGATCCCGCCCGCGGTCTTTGTTTCCATTTCCACCATCTTCACGAGAATGCGATCTCCGAGCGGTGTGACCTTCATATCCAGTTGTCCTCCCTTGCGTTGTGCTTGTGCTTTGCGCAAACTCACATTGAGTGACGAGTGATTTTAGGCTCAATATAGCCACACAGTCCCGCTCACGTCAAGGATATCTTTCCCCTTGCCGCGAATGACCGGTCGGATTACTTTATTAAGAGATGTTAACATACGACTGGGCCATCCATTTTGACAGAGGATTGGGGTCCCTCGCCCGGCACAGGCCGGCTGACGGCGTCAAATCCCTTCAGAGGCCCTGGAACATTGCCCCCCGTCGCGGCCGCGAGACCTGTACCGCATCTGCTTCTACCTGGGAATCGGGCTGCGCAGGCTCGGCTTTCCGCAGTCGGCCATCAAGAGCTGGATCTCCTGCCAGCGCCTGAACAAGCGGGGCCACACGCGCAAGATGCTGTCCCGGCTACACGAACTGCTATGGGATGGAGCGCCAGGGCACGACGGAGGAGGACGACTGGCAGGCTTTCTCATCCATCCAGACCGCCCGGTACCTGCTGGGCAAGAACAAGCGGACTTTCTCCACCCTCGCGGAGCAGGACATGATCGGGGACCTCATCCGGGACAACTGGGATATCATGCTGCGTTCGGGTGCCCTGGAAGGCAAGTTCGGCTGTGACAAGCTGGAGGCGTTTCGCAGCGTGAAGATCGTTTTCCCGAGCGTCGTGCTGCAACGAGCCGCATGTCAATGGCCCGGTAATCGCCGTCAATTTTCAGACACAAGCAGAGAGTCAGGCCTCAACGACCGCTGTCTCTTGCGGCTCGGGACTCGCCTTTATCCTGTGCTGCGGGCGCACGCCCGGCAAGGAAGAGCTTTTGAGTGGTATATTTTGATTCAGAATCTCGGCAATATTGCAAAATTGTGTCATATTGACTCATTTCGCTGAGCAATTCATGGATAGCATCTAAGTTAACTTTTTAATTCATTATCCTGTATATAATTACAAACGGCACTGCGCAATGCCTTGGCACGTTCTTTGCATTTATAATGCCAAGAGGTAAACATGAGCAGTGCAGTCATGTTGGAAAAGGAGAAAGTCTCCAGAGCAGATGAGAACATCCTTTCGCTTTACCTCAAGGAAATCAACAAGATCCCGCTCCTGACCCGGGAAGAGGAAGAAAGCTACGCGCGCAGGGCCGCCAAGAATGACAAGCTCGGCGAAGGAGAAGCCTGATCCGGGCGAACCTGCGCTTCGTGGTGAACGTGGCAAAGAAGTACCAGAACCAGGGCCTGCCCCTGGCGGACCTCATCAGCGAAGGCAACATCGGGCTGATGAACGCCATCGAGCGCTTCGACGTGGAGAAGGGCTACCACTTCATCTCCTATGCCGTGTGGTGGATCCGCCAGGCCATCCTGAAGGCCATCTGCGAGAAGTCCCGGATGATCCGGCTGCCCCTGAACAGGGCGAACGAGCTGGTGCAGATCGAGAAGGTGCGCAAGGACCTCCAGGGCGAGCAGTTCCTCGTCTCGGAAACCGACATGATCGCCAAGAAGCTGGACCTGGACAGGGAGCACGTGTCCGACCTGCTGAACATCTCGCGGGAGCTGATCTCCCTGGACACGCCCGTGTACTCGGAGAAGGATTCCTCCCTGCTCGGGGACTTCGTGGAGGACAAGAACCACACGACCCCGGACGACGTGGTCATCGCCAACTCGCTGCGGCAGGACATCAACGGGGTCCTCACCTCCCTCTCCCAGAAGGAGTCGGAGATCATCCAGTACCGATTCGGGCTGAACGGGAAGCGGCCGATGTCCCTGAAGGAGATCGGCAGCATGTACAAGCTGACCAAGGAGAGGATCCGCCAGATCGAGAAGAAGGCCATCAAGAGGCTGCAGCATCCCTCCCGCAGCCATACGCTGCGGGCGTACATGTAGGAGCCCTTCGTACGGTGTTGGAAAAGGCGCGGCAACGCGCCTTTTTTTACTCTCGCGCGATTTTCTTCCAGGCATCCGCGAAGTCGGGGATGAAATCCTTCTCTTCGCACGTGCATGGTGAGGCACTCGGCGGGGATCTCGTCGAGGAAAGGGGAGGGGAACGCCTCCACGGGCTTGCCCATGCGCCTGCGGGACGAACAGCAGGAGAGGAACAGCCGCCTCTGCGCCCTGGTGAGCGCAACGTAGAACAGCCTGCGCTCCTCCTCGACGTTCGCATCCGCCTTCCTCCACCGAGCGCACGTGGGGAATGATGTCCTTCTCCACGCCCGCGACGAAAACCACCGGGAACTCCAGGCCTTTTGCCGCGTGGATCGTCATCAGGTTGACCCGGCCTCCGGTCTTCCTTCGCGTCCAGGTCGTCACGGCTCGCCAGGGACACGCGCGCAAGGTAGTCGAAAAGGGTGGGGTGCACGGCGTCGGGGTCCTCCTCGAAGTCGGCAAGTGAACCCGACGAGGGACTCGACGTTGGCGAACTTCCACTTCACCACGTCCTTGTCCTTCGCGTCTTTGTTTTCCGGGAGCAGGTGGCCCCAGTAGTCGATCTCCTCGACCAGCTCGCGCAGCGCCTGTGCCAGCTTGTTTCCGCGCAAGGAACCGTGCGCGATACTCCGCGACCAGCTCGACGAACTCCGCGGCTGCCGCGCGCGATTTTTCTTCCAGGCCAAGCCCCGGCTGCGTGCCGAGCGCGGCGATTGCGGAGAAAAGCGAGCAGTGGTGCTCGGCCGCGTGCTCGGCGGCCCGTTCCAGGAGCTTCTTGCCGATGCCCCGTCGGGGCGTGTTGATGATGCGCAGGAGGCTCGTGTCGTCGTCATGGTTGGCGATCAGCTTGAGATACGCGAGCATGTCGCGCACTTCCTGCCGCTCGAAGAAGCTCATGCCCCCGGACACGACATAGGGGATGTTCTCCTCCCGGAAGCCTCTTCCATGCGCCCGCGTGAGGTGGTTCGCCCGGAGGAGGACCCCGAAGTCCTGCAGCAGGAGCGATTCTCGGATCATGAGGGTGCGGATGCGCGAAACGATGTACTCGGCCTCCTCCTGCTCCGTCTCGGGCGCGTTGAAGAGCTCGATCAGCTCGCCTTCCGGGAGCCCGTCCAGAGGCCTTCGGCTTGCGATTCGTGTTGTGCGAGATGAGCGCGTTGGCCGCCTTGAGGATGGTGCGGGTGGACCGGTAGTTCTGCTCCAGCTTGATCACGCGCACGCGTGGAAAGTCATGCTCGAACCTGAGGATATTCTCGTAGCTCGCCCCGCGCCAGGAGTAGATGGACTGGTCGTCGTCGCCGACCACGCAGACGTTCTCCTCCGGACCCACGAGGAGCTTCATCAGCTCGTACTGCGCGGAGGAGGTGTCCTGGAACTCGTCCACAAGGAGATAGCGGAACCGTTCGTGGGTCTCCCGGCGCACCTCGGGGTTCTTGCCCAGCAGCTCCAGCGGCAGCATGATCAGATCGTCGAAATCCACCGCGTTGTAGAGACGCAGGTTCTTCTGGTATTCCTTGAAAAGAGGTTTCAGGTGCTTCGTTCTCCGCGCTCCACTTCGCCCTGCCCGTCTTCACCGAGGAGATGAACTGGGCGGCGGCTTGAAGATCGAGGGATTCCCCCTTCAGGCCGAGCTCCCGCGCGGTCTCGCGGAGAGGCTTGCCTGGTCCTGCGAGTCGTAGATGCTGAAATTGGCCCTGTAGCCCATGAGTGAAATAGCGCTCCCGCAGCATCTGGGCGCCGAAGGCGTGGAACGTGCAGATCGTAAGCCGCGACCAGCTTCCGCGGAATCAGCGTTCTCACGCGCTGGGCCATCTCCCTGGCCGCCTTGTTGGTGAAGGTGACGGCGAGGATCTCCGACTGAGGCACCCCCTTGGAAAGCAGGTGGGCGATCCGGTAGGTGATCACCCGGGTCTTTCCTGACCCCGCGCCTGCCACGATGAGGAGCGGCCCATCCGTTGCATCGACGGCTTCGGCTTGTTTGTCGTTGAGGATCGAAGGAAAATCGACTTTCATCACTATTGCGCTTTCCGCGCTTCGACGAACGGCGTTAGCGGTGCTGACAAATGTTTGACACGGCCCCTCCTGGTGCCCTACTATTGCGCTTCATGCAATTGTTCTCGCCCTTCTGCCCGAGCTGCAGGGAGAATCTTGCGCGAAACGGAGATTCGTTCACCTGCTCCCGATGCGGAAGGGTGTATCCGCTGAAGAACGGCATGGTGGACTTCCTGACTTCGCTGCCGCTTTCCGATGCGCAGCAGGTCGTCCAGAAGACCTTTGATGCAGTGGCTCCTTCCTATGACAACGCCATTGTGCGGCTCGTCGAGAGCCTTTCCTGCCCCTGGAGCACCTATACGGCAAGGCTGGAAGCCTTCATGGCGAATGCCGGGGGCAAGGTGATCCTCGACGTGGGGTGCGGGACGGCCTTCCCCGTGGGATCTTTCATTCCCCAGACCTCGATCTACCTCGGCATGGACATCTCCCTGGAGATGCTCGGCCACGCGAAGAGCCTGCTGGGGGAGAACCTCAACGCGGCCCTCTGGAACATCGACGCAGAGCGGATCCCGCTTCCTGACAACTGCGTCGATCTCTGCCTCTGCCTGATGTCCTTCAACGTGTTCCCCAACCCTCACAAGGCGGCCACCGAGATCCACAGGGTGCTGAAGAAGGACGGGAGCGTCTACGGCACGGTCTTCCTGATATCCCCGCCCGAAGAAATTCTGAGCGAAAGGCCCATCCAGGACGGGCTCATCCGGGAGGTTCTTTCCGTTTTCGACCCCGCCCTCTGGGAGCTTTCCATCGAGACGGTGGGGGGCATTCTCTTCTTCCACGTACAGAGAAGCGTCAAGGCCTGAGCGGCCGCGCGTCCTCTCGTTACCTCGTCACCGTCACCTTGCGCAGCCCCCGCGGTGAATCAGGATCGTACCCCTTTGCGATGGCCAGGTGGAGTCCAAGGAGCTGGCCGGGAATCACGGCAAGGACGGGAGAGAGCCAGTCCGGCGCGCCTTCCGCGATCGGAAGCCTCGTGATCCCTTTTTCCAGTATGTCTTTCGAGTCGCTGATCGCGATTACCTCGGATTGTCTCTCCTGAAGGGTGCCGGCGAACTCCGTCATGTGGGAGAGCAGCACGCCGCTGGTCGCGATGAGGATCACGGGGAAGCCCGGTTCGAGCATCGCCATGGGCCCGTGAAGGAAATCGGCCGAGGAATACGGCTCAGCGGTGACGTACGTGAGCTCCTTGAGCTTGAGCGCGATCTCCATTGAGATCCCATAGCAGAATCCACGGCTGATGACCACGCAGCGCTGCATGTAGCGGTAGCGCTCCGCCCGGGCCGCGGCCGCCGGGCCTGAAAGCGCGATAGTGCGCGCGGCGCGCTCCGGGAGCTCCTTGACGCCCGACATCCGCGCGGCGTCTTTCTCCAGGGCGGCTGAAAGAGCGGCCAGGACAGCCAGGGAGGCGGTAAAGGTCTTGGTGGCGGCCACCGCTTTTTCAGGGCCGGTCTTCAATAATAGCGCATGGTCGGCCTGGCCCGCCATCGGAGAGGCGCCGTCAGCGGTGACCACGGCCGTGAGCGCGCCCTGCCTTCGCGCGTCCGCCATTACCTCCACGATGTCCTCCGATTGCCCGGACTGGGAAATCCCGAGAACCATGATGTTTCTGAGCCGCGGCGGCTTGTGGTAGAAAGTGTACAGGGAGGGAGTGGCCATCATGACGGGCAGACCATTGAATGCCTGGAGGAGGTACTTCGCGTAGACCCCCGCATTGTCCGAGCTCCCGCGCGCCGCTATCATGACGCCGGTGATGTCGCGCGCCCGCACATCCCGCGCCAGCAGGTCGATCTCCCGCGCGCAGGACTCGACCGTCCGCGCGATTGCATCCGGCTGCTCCCCGATCTCACGCTCCAGCACAGACTTTGCTTCGCTCTTCATGTGGCGCATAGTGCAGGTTCGACGCGGGGTTGTCAATTCTCATACCTGCCGCTATAGTCGGTCCATCATAATGGCACATTCGGCGGTCCTCTTCGATCTTGACGGCACTCTTCTGGACACCCTGGACGACCTTGGTGACTCGATGAACGTCGTTTTGAAAGCCCTGGGTTTTCCCGTGCACCAGATGGACGCGTATCGGTACTTCGTGGGGGACGGGGTCGAAAACCTCGTTCTTCGCTCCCTGCCCGAGACGGTGCGGACGAATGAGGCCCTGGTCCGCGATTCTGTCACGAAGATGCGGGCCGAATACTCCGCGCGCTGGAAGGACAAGACCCGGCTTTATGACGGGATTGCAGAGCTTCTGGACACGCTCTCGGCATGGGGGGTGAAGACGGCGATACTCTCCAACAAGCCCCACCCTGCGGTCCTTCAGGTCGTGGATCATTTCCTTGGGAAATGGCGGTTCGATGCGGCCCTGGGCGCCCGTCCCGGCGTTCCCATCAAGCCGGACCCGGGCGCGGCGGCCGAAGTGTGCCGGCTGCTGGACACCCCGCCGGAATCGTTTCTTTACCTGGGGGACACGAACACGGACATGATCACGGCAGGCTCAGCAGGCATGTTTGCCGTGGGAGTCCTCTGGGGCTTCCGCACGGAAGGGGAGCTTCGGGAGTCCGGTGCAAAGGCGCTGATCCGTCGGCCCCTCGAGGTTCTGGGCCTGCTCTAGCAGCCGGCAATTTGAATTGACAACCGCCCAAGGAACCTTATATTTAAACTACCGTGCACTACGAGTATTTATGCCTCTTCCCTGGCGGAGCCATAAAGCGGTGAGCGACACCGCGGGCGCCGCCAATGGCAGCATTATCATCCGCGCGGAAGGGGTGAACAAGGACTTCGGCGGGGTTTTGGTCCTCAAGGACATACACCTCGACGTGCGGCGGGGTGAGATTCTCGGCATCATAGGCGAGAACGGCGCCGGCAAAAGCACGCTGATGAAGATTTTCAGCGGGATATATCCCCCGAGCTCGGGCCGGATATTCGTCGAGGGGCGGGAGACCAGAATCGAATCAGCGATAGACGCGAGGAGGCTGGGAATCAGCCTCGTGCCTCAGGAGTTCAACCTGATACGGGACCTCCCCGTCTACAATAACGTCTTTCTCGGTGCCGAGCTTCGCACCCGGCTGGGCCTCCTGGACAAGGAGGAGATGCGCCGCAGGACCCGCGCCCTCCTCGCGGACTTGAGCGTCAGCATCGACCCGGAGGCGAGGATCGAGGCAATGAGCGCCGCCGAGAAGCAGATGGTGGAGATATGCAAGGCGCTGGCCTTTGAGGCTCGCGTGATCATCATGGACGAGCCCACCACCATGCTCACCAAGTACGAGATCGAAATACTGTTCAATCTCGTCGTCAAGCTGCGCGCGAACGGCATGACCGTGATCTACATCTCGCACAAGCTCAAAGAAGTGAAGGCGCTCTGCGACCGCGTGGTCGTGCTCAGGGACGGGGTCATCGTCCTTGATTCTCCCACGGCGTCGGTCTCCGTAATGGAGATGGCCCAGCGCATGGTGGGGCGCGAGCTTTCGTCGATATTCCCGGCCAAGCGCGTGCCGGATGCCGAGATCGTCTTCGAGGCGCGCGGGGTGACCGTGCCCGGCGTCATCGGGGACGTCTCCTTCACCCTCCACAGAGGTGAGATACTCGGCCTTGCCGGTCTTGTAGGCGCCGGGCGGACCGAGGTGGCCGAAACGGTGCTGGGGCTGCGCCGCAAGAGCACGGGGCAGTTCCTCAGGGGCGGCGCGCCCGTGTCTCTGGAGGCGCCCTCCGATGCCGTTGCGGCCGGGATTTCCTACCTCTCTGAGGACCGCCAGGGCGCGGGAATCGTCACGGGCTTCAGCGTGCTCAAGAACATCACCCTTGTCTCACTCGCGCGCTACTGCAGGTCCGTTCTCGGCCTCGTGGACAATACCGCCGAGCGGACAAAGGTCCAGGGCTACGTCGACTCATTCCGCATAAAGACCGAATCGCTGGACAAGAGGCTGGAGAACCTGTCGGGAGGAAACCAGCAGAAGGTCTCGCTGGCCAAGTCCATCGACACGGAGCCCGACATTCTCATCGTCGACGAGCCGACCCGGGGCGTCGACGTGCAGGCGAAGCATGAGATCTACCGGTTCATCAACGACCTTGTCGGGAAGGGCATTTCCTGCATCCTCATCTCCTCCGAGCTCGAGGAGATCATCGGCATGTGCAACAGGGTCGCCGTGATGCGCGACGGGAAAATAGTCGGCACCCTGGAGGGAGCCGACATCAACGAAGAGGAAATCATGTTCTACGCGACAGGGGCTCGCGAGGAGGCGGCATCGTGAGGCTCGCCGCCAGCGTCCGCAGGATTGATCTCGAGAAGTACGGCTCCCTCCTCGCCCTCGGCGGCCTTTTCGTCCTGGCCGCCGTGATAGGGTGGCCCTATTTCCTCCAGATCGAGAACCTCGTCAACGTCATGCGGCAATCCTCCTACACGGGGATCATGGCGCTCGGCATGACCTTCGTCATCATCTCGGGAGGCATCGACCTTTCTGTGGGCGCAATGGCCGCATTTGTCGCCTCCTGCGGCGTCCTGGTGATGAACTTCGTCATGAAGTGGGCAGGGGGAGCAGAGGTCGTTCCCATACTGCTGGGCATCGGCGTGATGGTTCTGCTCGGCCTGGTCTGCGGCGCCCTGAACGGCATTCTCGTGACCAAGGGCAAGATCGTGCCCTTCATCGTCACCCTCGGCACGATGTCCATCTTCCGCTATGTGAGCCTGCAAATGGCCAACGCGGGCGAGTTCGCCTCGCACAGCCAGGCCTTCGGCGAGCTGGGCATGTCGAAGGTAATCTCCTTCGACGTCGCCGGCTCCAACGTGTCACTCCCGACTCCTGTCCTCGCCCTGTTCCTGCTGGCCTTCGTCCTCTCATTCGTGCTCAACAATACGCGCTATGGCCGCTACCTTTGCGCCGTCGGCTCCAATTCCCGGGTCGCGCTGTACTCGGCCGTCCGCGTGGACCGGGTCCGATTCTGGGCCTACGCGATCATCGGGGCTTGTATCGGGCTCTCGGCGGCCTTGCTCGCCGCACGATTCAACACGGTATCCACGCCCAACTTCGGCCTCGGCTTCGAGCTGGACGCCATCGCGGCAGTCATCATTGGCGGGACTGCCATGACCGGCGGCCGGGGCTCGGTCTGGGGGACGGTGATCGGCGTATTCATTCTGCAGATCATTCAGAACATGCTCAACATGGCGGGGCTCTCGCCCTACCTGCAGGGGGTGGTAAAGGGCGTCGTGATAATTGCGTCAGTGTACATACAGAAACAGCGCCAGTAGGGAAGGGGCGCGCATATCAGGTGGTTATAGCCCTCGTTGAGGGCTGCCCCCGGTCGGGGGCAACGTGAGAGCTCATGTTTCAAGGAGGACAGGATGAAGAAACTGCTATTGGCAGTCCTCATCGTGACGGTGGCCGTAACGGCGGGTTTCGCCCAGGCCAAGTACAAGATCGGCGTCTCCATGCCGAGCGCAACCCATGGATGGATGGCGAACGCCAACTGGTGGGCCACTACGGCCAAGAATGACTGGGAGGCCAGGGACAAGAGCCTGAGCATCGAGCTCAAGTTCGCGGGCAATGCGGCCCAACAGTCCTCGGACATCGAGGACCTCCTTGTGAAGAAGGTCAACGCGATCGTGGTGTTCCCATTCGACACTTCGGTGACGAGCGTGGTGGAGAAGGCGTTCAACCAGGGCGTCTACGTCGTAGTCCTGGACCGCGGTGTGTCAAAGGAAGGCATCTACGACGTGTATATCACCAACGACGACGAGGCCTACACCCGCAAGGGCATGGAGTGGCTCGCCAAGCAGATGAACTACAAGGGGAACCTCCTTCTCATCACCGGCATCCCCTCGCCGATCGACACCACCCGCACTGACACGATCAAGACCGTCGTTGCGAAGTATCCCAATATCAAGATCCTCGACGTGCAGCCCGGCGACTGGAACAGGCAGAAGTCCACCACGGTCATGGAGAACTACCTGCAGAAGTACAAGCAGATCGACGCCGTGTACACTGCCGACGACGACATGATGATCGGGGCCCAGCAGGCGTACAAGGAATCCGGCCGCAAGGACATCAAGTTCTTCCTCGGCGGCGGATGCCTCAAGGACATCATAAAGGGGATAATGGACGGGTCGAACCCGATGGTGCAGGCCGACGTGACCTACTCGCCCTCGGTTATCGCGACCTCGATCTCCTACGCCGCCATCGGCGTCAAGGGCGACAAGCTCAACCCCAACGTCTACCAGGTCCGCGCCCTTCCGCGCCGCGTCATCCTCCCCTCGGAGCTGGTGACCAAGGAGAATGCGAAGGACTTCTACGTTCCTAACGCCCCGTTCTAGTCGATGAAAGAGCGGAGGGAGAGGACGATTCGTTCTTGCCTTTCCCTCCCTCCATTTGCTTCCTCCCTAAAAGGTAACCCCATGAAAACCGAGGGTCTGTGGTATCTGGGCGAGCGAAAGATAGAAATCCGAGCGCTGGAGATCCCCGAGCCCGGTCCGGAGGAAGTCAGCGTTGCGCTGGAGGTGTGCGGGATATGCGGGTGGGACATCCTGTCGTTCAATGGCAGGTTTTCCCGATACCACCCTTACCCTTTCATTGCGGGCCACGAAGGGGTGGGGCGGGTGGAGAGAGTGGGTGAAAAAGTTCGGTCGGTGAGACCAGGCCAAAGGGTCGCGATGCAGGAGGTACCCATTGGCACCCCGGGGGAGCACTCATGGCCCGCCACGCCGTGCGGAATGAAAGGCAGGTGGCAGCTATCCCGGAGAGCCGGATCCCGGTGCAGCACTGGATAGTAGAGCCTGTCGTTTGCGTGTTGAATGGCATCCTCTTTTCGGGAATCCAGCCCGGGGACAGGGTCGCCCTGGTGGGGGCGGGTTACATGGGATTGCTTTTCGTGCAGGGCTTGAACCGCAGCCTTGTCGGATCCCTGACAGTCTTCGATATCGACTCGCGACGGTTGGAGCTTGCCTCCCGGTTCGGAGCTCGTGAGATCATAGACTCCCGCGCGGGCAGGATCTCGGAAGCCCTGAACAAGCAATTCGATGTCGTGGTGGAGACGGCCGCAACCGGAGAGTCGATGAATCTCGCGTTTTCCCTCGTGAAACCCGGCGGTATCGTGGAGAACTTCGCCTGGCACCATCATTCTCATACCTTTGATCTTGACGATTGGCATAGGAACGGCACGAGGATTCTCAACATCCAGCCGGGAATGAATCCTCATTTCGGGGACCTCTATCCTAGAACCATTACTCTCATGGAAAACGGAACCTTCTCGAACGAACCACTCGTCACTCACGTGGAAAAGATCGAGAAGGCGTATCAGATATTCTCCGCTGCCGCAGACAAGACGGGCGGCTACGTGAAAGGCGTGGTCACCTTCTGACCCACCGGGCCATGGAATCAGTTCTCGCGGTGGACCTGGGCGGGACGAAAACCGCAGTCGGGTTGATCGGGGTCGATGGGAAGGTCCTTGACAAGGAATCTGCCGCCACGCCGCTGGGAGACCCTCGGGAGGCCGTGGCGCTCATCGCCGATTTGGCGAGGCGAGTGCAGGCGCGCACGGGAAGGGCCTCATCCCTCGGGCTGGCATTGCCAGGTGTCGTTGACCGCAAGGGCGGGATCCTTTTGCGCTCGGCTTCCTCAGGCTGGGACCACGTCCCCTTCGTCCCGATGATCGAGGATGCGCTGGGTCTCCATGCCGAGGCCGACAATGACGTCAACGCATGCGCCTGGGCCGAGGCCCATTTCGGCGCCGGGAGGGGCCTGGATTCCTTCTTCTGGATGACGGTGAGCACGGGCATCGGCGGGGCCGTGGTCTCCGGGGGGCGGATCGTCGGCGGGGCGAACGCGATGGCAGGGGAGATCGGGCATCTCGTGGTGAACCCCGGCGGCGAGGTGTGCGGCTGCGGCAACCGGGGCTGTCTCGAGGCCGAGGCGGCCGGCCCCGCCTGGATGCGAAGGGCGCTGCGGCGGCTCGACGCCGACGGCGGTTACCTCGCGGCGCGACCGCGCTCTGAAGTGAATGCGCGGGCGATAGCCGAGGGCGCGCGCGCGGGGGACACCCTGTGCATCGAAGTGCTGCGTGAATCCGCGGTCATGCTCGCCCGGGGCGTCGCCGCCGTGTATACTCTCCTTGATCCGGAGGCGGTCGTTTTGGGGGGCGGCGTGGCCGGCGCCCTGGATCTTATCCTGCCGGTACTTCTCCGCCACGTCCCTTCCCTTGTCCTCGCCGCCGGAGCACGGAGGACCGTCCTGGGCCCGAGCCAGCTCGGCTACGACGCGGCCCTGATCGGGGCCGGCTCGCTCGCGATGTTTCCGTATTGAAAGAGAGGCGTGCATGCATCCCGACTTCGGCTCCGACATCTTGAAGTACTTCGAGAGGCTCAAGGCGACCATCGACCGAATATCGCGCGCGGAGGTGAACCATTTTCTCGGCCTCCTCCTCGACGCCCTCGAAGAGGGCAGGACGGTGTTCACGATGGGCAACGGGGGATCGGCCGCCACCGCGTCACACTACGCGGCCGATTTCAACAAGGGACTTTCCTATGGCAAGGCGAGGCGCTTCCGCTTCATGTGCCTGTCCGACAACGTCCCTACCCTGACGGCCTACGCCAACGATGTCGCCTATGAGGAGGTCTTCGTCGAACAGCTCCGCAACTTCCTCCAGCCCGGCGACCTCGTCATTGCCATCTCTGGATCGGGCAATTCGCGCAACATTCTCAAGGCCATCGAATACGCGAACGGGGAGGGCGCAGTCACCGTCGGCCTGACCGGCTACGACGGGGGCGCGCTCAAGCGGATTGCGCAGCACGGCGTCCACGTCCCGATAGCCGACATGCAGGTCACCGAAGACCTTCACATGGTGCTCGACCACCTCGCCTACGCCGTGCTGGGGCGCGCTCTCCCGGAGGCTGTCCGTGGCTGAGCGTGACTACGCCGCGGACTGGCCCGCGCCCTCGCGCACGAGCTTCATCCCCGGGACCTCGATCGAGCTCGTGCGGCCCCGCGCCGTCGGCGCGGCCCCGGAGCACGCCCTCTTCGATTTCGATGGCACGCTGAGCCTCGTGCGCGAAGGGTGGATGGACGTCATGGTGCCAATGATGGTCCGCGTCCTCCTTCCCCTTGCCCGCAAAGGAGAAGATCCCGAGTCGATCAAGGCCCTGGTCCGCGACTTCGTCACCAGGCTCACCGGCAAGCAGACGGTCTACCAGATGATCCGGCTCGCCGAAGAGGTGAAGGCGAGGGGCGGCCTGCCCAGGGATCCGCTGGAATACAAGGCCGAGTACCACGAGCTCCTCATGTCGCGCATTGCGTCTCGAAGGAATGGACTCGCCGATGGATCCATCCCGCCCGACGAGATGCTCGTCCCGGGCTCGCTCGAGCTCCTCGCGATGTTGCGCGACAGGGGCGTCGCGATCCACGTTGCCTCTGGGACGGACGAACCCTACGTGCTCGAGGAGGCGCGGCTCCTGGGCATAGACGAGTACGCCCCCGGGTCCATCCACGGCGCACAGCCCGACCACAGGACCTACTCCAAGGAGATGGTCATCCGCCGCATCCTCGACACGAACGGAGTGGACGGCCGGAGGCTCGTGGCCTTCGGCGACGGCTACGTCGAGATCGTGGACTGCAAGGCCGTGGGTGGGCTCGCGGTCGGGGTGGCGAGCGACGAAGCGGGAAAGTCGGGAAAGCCCGACACGTGGAAGAGAAACAGGCTCATCGGCGCAGGAGCGGACATCGTGATTCCTGACTACCGCGAGGCGGGGCGGCTCCTCGATTACCTCTGGTCCGGAGGCGGAGAGGCAGCGTTGTGAGCGGTGCGGATGTCGCGGCCGGGCTCCGCGGCTTCAACCGCGATTCCCTCGCCCGGATTCTAGGGGCATTCCCTTCACTCAGGGTGGCCGTGCTCGGGGACTTCTTCCTGGACAAATACCTCGAAGTCGACCCCGCCCTTGCCGAGAAGTCGCTGGAGACGGGGAAGGTCGCTCACCAGGTCGTCGCGACCCGGCATAGTCCCGGCGCGGCGGGAACTGTGGTCTGCAACCTCGCGGCCCTGGGCGCAGGAACGATTCGCGCCATAGGCTTCAGCGGGGATGAAGGGGAGGGATACGAGCTGCGCGCCGATCTGGCAGCGCTTCACTGCGACGCGCGCGCCCTGCATCTGGATCGCGGCAGGCGCACGCCGACCTACCTGAAGCCGCGCGACCGGGACGCGCTGAGCCTCGAGGGCGAGCACAGCCGCTACGATCTTAAGAACCGTCTCCCCACGGGCCGCGACCTGGAAGAGAGGATCCTCGCCTCTTTGGACCAGGCCCTCCCCGAAATAGACGCCCTCATCGTCATGGATCAGGTCGAGGAGCCGGACTTCGGGACCGTGACCCGCGGGATTGTGGAGGCGTTGCCGGCCAAGCTCGCTTCCTATCCACGAATTGTAGCGTGGGCCGACTCGAGGCGGCGCATAATGGACTTCCGCGGCCTCATCCTCAAGATGAACCAGTTCGAGCTGGCAGGGATCCCTGACCCCAGGACGGGCATCTCTCTTCCCGATGCTCTCATCGCGGCCGCTCTCCCGCGCGTCGCAGAGCGAGCGGGGGCGGCGGTCTTCGCCACCGCGGCCGAGCGCGGCGTCTGGACCAGGGGGGCCGAGGACGGCCGCCCTGTCCGCGTGCCCGCCGTCCGGGTCACCGGCCCCGTCGACCCTACGGGAGCGGGAGACTCTTTCACCGCGGGTGCCGTTCTCGCTCTCTCTGCGGGAGCGAGCCTCGTGGAGGCTGCGCTTGTGGGCAACCTCGTCGCATCAGTCACGGTGCGGCAGCTTGCATCGACGGGGACGGCGAGGCCCGAGGAGCTCGTACCCGGCCCTTGACCTCTGGATGGAGACCGTGGCATGAAACTGAAACCATACTTCGACCGCGAGCGGATCGAGTTCCGCCCCCTCTCCGAGAGGAAGAACAAGCTCGACCTCGAGAGAGATATGGTGGACCCCGATTCCTTCGAGCCCAATCTCTCCCCTGAGGCGCGGGAGGATGTCGCCTCAGCGGCCTCGGAAATTCGGGCGGCGCGCGTACGGGGCGCCGCGGTCATCCTGGCCTTCGGAGCCCACACCATCAAGAACGGACTCTCGCGCGTCCTCGCGCGGCTCATGGAAGGCGGCTGGGTGAGCCACTTCGCGACCAATGGGGCCGGCGTGATCCATGATTGGGAATTCGCCTATCAGGGCCGTTCCGGGGAGGACGTGAAGCGCTACGTCGCGGAAGGGCAGTTCGGCATCTGGGAAGAAACGGGCGCCTACCTCAATCTCGCCCTCGCTGTCGGGGCCTGGCGCGGCATGGGCTATGGCGAGTCGGTCGGCGCAATGATCGCCGAGGACGGGCTCGAGCTGCCGGCGGAGTCCCGGCTTTCGGCCGCCATTCGTGCGGGCGCGGAGGCCGCAATTGGCCCCGTGGGCAATGCGGCGCTCACCAGGGCAGCCGCGGCAGCCGATCTTTTCTCCCTCATAAGAAGGCGCGGCCTCGCCGCCGGGCGAGTTGTCATATCGCATCCCCACAAGCGCTGCTCACTCGCCGCCGCTGCCTACTCGGCGGGGGTGCCCTTCACCTGCCACCCGATGTTCGGCCACGACATCATCTACGCGCACCCCATGAGCTCGGGCGCCGCCGTCGGAAGGACCGCGGAGCTCGACTTTCTCTCGTACGCCGACTCGATTTCGCGGATCGAGGGCGGTGTGTACCTTTCAGTCGGGTCGGCGGTCATGTCCCCCATGATCTTCGAGAAATCACTCTCGATGGCGCGCAATGCGGCGCGGCGCGAGGGCAGGAGGATCGAGGACTTCTCGATCCACGTAGTAGACCTCGCCCACTCGAGCTGGGACTGGCAATCGGGCATGGAGCCCGCCCAGGACGACCCGGCCTATTACCTGCGTTTCTGCAAGACTTTCAGCAGAATGGGCGGGCGCATGAGCTACGCGAGCGCGGACAATCGCTCCTGGCTCGTCGCCCTCCTCGCCGCGCTCAGGGGCTGACGCCTTTGCCTACTGACCCTTCCTCTGCTGATCGATGAGCTTTGCCGTGTCGGTGGAAGGATCGAGCTTGTATCCTGCCTCGAGGGCCGCGCGCGCGGATGCCTGGTCCCCAAGCCCCTTCTGGCTGTAGTAGGTGAGAAGCCAGGCCACTTGTGTCGCCTCGCCCGTCGGGAAGGCGGTGATAAACGGAGAAAGAATGGCCAGCGCGTCCTTGAAATTGGAAGTGTCCACCAGGACCTGCGACTTGAGAATGACGTACCGCGCGTACCAGGCGGCATCCGGCTCCGGGGAAATCTGCTCCAACGCGTGGTAGGCCCGGGCAGTCTGGCCATTGCCGTAGTACGCCACACCCATGAGATAGGTGAACTCCGCCTTGTCCGTCTCCACCGATGAATCCTTGATGGCCTGGTCCAGCACATTCAGGGCGTCCGCGAACTTCTTGTCCTCCAGCAGGGCCTGCACCTTGCCGCGGGTCTCGTCATTCTCGTCCACCCACATCACGGACGCCTGTCCCTGGTCTCCGGCGCGCACGCCGCCGACCTGGGTGGCCTTGGACTTTTCCGTGGTCAATGACGCCAGCTTCTGCGATATGGTGCTGCCGATGCCGCCGGCCCCCGACTTTTCGGTTGCCTTGGCAAGGGCCGCCATGCTATAGACGCCGTCCTTGAGGATCGTGATCTTGAACTTGCCCCTGAGGAGCTCGAGCGATCCGTTCTGAGAGATCCGCACGCTCGCATCGGCCGGTACGTTGTCGCCGATGGAGAGGGCCTGCCAAACCTTTGCCGCTTGCAGCTCCGCAACGCCGTCAAGGTAGCTGACGGAGAATGCCTGGGCGCTTATCCCCGCCGTGAGCACAAGGGCGAAAACCGCCGGGAGAATATATCGCTTGTTCATGCCTCAATAATACCACGGGAAAAAAGTCTTCACAAATAGCGACGGTCGATTTCTAGTTGCGAAGCTCCGCCGCGGGCTCGCGCGGCACCGCCCGCAGGCCCACCCGCGCGGAGTGCCGGATCACCACCAGCTCGGCCGACCTGCCGATTCGCTCATCCGTGAGCTGCCGGTGCAGATCGTCGATGGAGGAAATCGTCTTCCCGTCAAACTCGACCAGGAGATCCCGTACCTGCAGCCCGGCACGCTCTGCCGGGCTGTCCGGCTCCACGGAAATGATCAAAACCCCGCTTTCGGCGCCCAGACCCAGCACATGGGCCGCGTGGGGAGGGACCTTCATGTTCTGCCCGCCGATTCCAAGCCATCCTCGTCGTATCCGGCCGTCGCGGATCAGCCGCGGCGCGACGTACTGCGCCGTGTTGATCGGCGTCGAAAAGCACAATCCCTGCGCGCCGAGGATGATCGCCGTGTTCACGCCGATCACTTCGCCGTGAGTGGTGACCAGCGGCCCTCCTGAGTTTCCCGGATTCAGCGCTGCGTCGGTCTGGATGACGTTGTCGATGAGCCGCCCCGACTGTGAGCGGAGCGACCGGCCTACCGCGCTCACCACTCCCGCGGTGACCGTGCACTGAAATCCCAGCGGGTTGCCGATGGCGATAACAAGCTGACCGACCCGTATGGACTCGGAATTGCCGAGCCGGGCCGTGGGAAGACCCGATTCGTGCACGCGCACCACGGCAAGATCGGTGTCGGGATCATCACCGACCAGCTCCGCCTGAAACCTGCGGCCGTCCGTAAGGGTCGCTTCCACCCGGCTGGCGCCGCGCACCACGTGGCTGTTGGTCAGAATGAATCCGTCCGGAGCAAAGACGAACCCCGATCCGCTGCCGTTGCCCTCGCCGCGCCGGCCATGACCGCTCACCTGGATGTGCACGACTGCCGGGCTGGCCTTGTCCACCCCTTCCACAACCGCCTGCGAGTACGCGTCCAGAAGCTCGATGTCCGACTGAATTGGTCCGTTCATGACCTGTCAAAGATACGCTGCCGGTCCCCTCGGGGCAACCGCGGGTGACGTGGCCCGGCCCTGCTTTCACTTCAAAGGGTCGCGGAAGAGCTCCACGGGCCGGCCTGCAAGCTCCCCGATCTTCACATCCCTCAGTTTCTCTTCTCTCGCCGTCCACGCAATGTGGTCGGCTGCCTGTGCCCGCGGAACGTCGAGCCGAAGATTCCCCGTGGAGCCCGTTGATCTTTTTTTCGCAAGGGCCTCAGCGGGGTCCCGTGCGCCCAGGTCCTGCAGGCTGCGGCCGATCTCCTGATACGCATCCCTGAACGGCATGCCGTCGGAAACGAGCTCCAGCGCCCTGTCAGTTGCGAATATCTCCGGTGTGAACGCCGCGCGCAGGCGCCCTTCGTTGACAACGAGCCTGTCGATTGTCAGGTCCATTATCCGCACGCATCCCAGGCCCGCCTCGCAGCCTCTGAAAAATGGCCCCTTTGTTTCCTGGAAGTCCCTGTTGTATCCGGTGGGGAGAGACCGGATTGTCGTCTTGATCCCCAGGACATCAGCCGAGATCCCGGCACTCTTTGCCCTGACGAGCTCCAGCCCATCCGGATTTCTTTTCTGAGGCATCATGCTCGATCCCGTGCACAGCTCCTCGGGAAGGGTGAAATACCCAAACTCCGGGAGAGAGAAGAGGATGAGGTCCTGGGCCATCTTGGAAAGAGTAAGGGCTGCCTGCTCCACTGCCTCAAGGGCGATGGACTCGAATTTGCCCCTGCTGTTGTTCGCGTAGAGCACGTTGTTCTGGACCCTCGAGAAGCCGAGGAGGTCCGCCACCATCTCCCTGTCCGCGGGGAGGGGTGAGCCGTAGCTGGCCGCCGAGCCAAGGGGGCAGCAGTCCAGCAGCATGAAAGCGCTCCGGGCGAGCGCCGCATCATCCAGGAGCTCCTCAGCGAATGCTCCCGCCCACAGGCCTACTGAAGAAGGCATGGCAAGCTGCGTGTGCGTTCTCCCCGGCATGGGGGTGAGGGCATGCGCTTCGGCGAAATCGAGCAGGCGCCCAATCAAATCGAGGCACGCTTTCTGGAAGGAGAAAAGAAAGCCCCGGCTCCAGAGCCGAAGCGCGGCGAGCACCTGGTCGTTTCGCGACCTGCCGGTATGGATGCGTTTGCCCGTGTCTCCAAGGGCGCGGACAAGGTGGTTTTCGATTGCCGTATGCACGTCCTCGTCCGACCGGCTGATGAAGAATTTTCCCCGTTCGTTCAGCTCGATGATGCCGGCAAGCTCTTTCACCAGTGAATCAGCTTCCGCACGGGACAGAATGCCGATGGAGGAGAGCATCCTGGCATGGGCCATGCTGGACACACAGTCCGCGTTCACGAGCCTCGCATCCAGCACAGGGTCGCTGCCCACCGTGAATGCTTCCATCAGCGAATCAAGGCTGTACGTTTTTTCCCAGAGCTTGGCCATAGAAGGCAATACTAGGCGTCGGGTTCCGCTCTGTCAATCAATTCGTCGGACTCTTCCGCGGCGCTGAACTTCGGATTGTTGCCCGCGATCACGACGGTTATTTCCCCGCGCACCTTCGCGTCCTTGAACTGCAGGGCAAGCTCGCTCAGGGTGCCGCGGTGGGTTTTTTCGAATTGCTTGGTAAGCTCGATGCACACGGCGGCGCGCCGATCCCCCAGCACGTCGCGGGCGTCCTCGAGAAGCTTCTGCACGCGGAACGGGGACTCGTAGAAGACCAGCGTATGGGGCAGATCCTTCTCCATGGCCAGATACCGCCTGCGTACCCCCGGTTTCCTGGGCGGGAAACCCTTGAACGTGAAGCTGGAAGTGGGGAGTCCGGATGCGAGAAGGGCGGGCTCCACGGCCCCGGCCCCGGGGAGCACCTCGACGGTGTACCCCTCCTCCAGGGCCCGGGAGATCACCCTGTAGCCCGCGTCACTGATGCCCGGGTAGCCGGCGTCGGAGCAGATGCCCACGGACTGCCCGTTCTTGAGAAAACCAATAATCCTGGCGCCGGCCCGCGCTTCGTTCTGCTCGCGATAGGAGATGATCGTTTCAGGGCTGTGAATGCCGTGTTTCTCGAAAAGGATTCGGGTGTGTCGGGTGTCCTCGCACGCCAGAACGTGCAGCTCTCCGAGCACCCGTATGGCCCGCAGGGTCATGTCCTCCAGATTTCCGATAGGGGTTGCGATGATGAAGAGCTTGGCCATGGGATTTGTCCCGGGAAGTATAGCCTTTTTTGCTTGATTCGGGCAGAGCGGCGGCAGTATGTTCAGGGTGACACTTCTTTCCGCGCGCGCGCGTTGCGCGGGCGCGGAAGCGACTGGCGTTTGAAGATGGGCACACCATCGGGGAGCTCCTGCGGGTACGGCGTCGCACGCCTGGGCGTCTGCCGCGAATCGCTTCGCCTGGGGATTCCCCCGGAGGTTCGCCCATGCTCGCCAGCCCCCTTGCCGACTACTTGAAGACATGCAGCGCACCGGATCCTGGTGCGGTGGCCTACGTCGCCGCTCTCCAGTCGATCGCGCAATGCTCCCCCGAGATCGCGCGATCGATCGTGTCCGAGCTGGAAAAGCAGCGCTCCAACATCAAGCTCATCGCCAGTGAGAACTACTCTTCCCTCGCGGTCCAGCTCGCGATGGGCAATCTCCTCACCGACAAGTATGCCGAAGGCTATCCCCGGCACAGGTTCTACGCGGGAAACGATAATGTCGACGACATCGAGGAGAGGGCGCAGGCGGAAGCGCGCGACCTTTTCGGCGCGGAGTATGCAAACGTGCAGGCGCACTGCGGGGCGGACGCCAACCTCATGGCCTACTGGGCCATCCTCACGACCCGGGTCGAAGCGCCGGCGCTGAAGGCATTCGGGGAGACGAACCTGTACAAGCTGAGCGACATGCAGTGGGCGGAGCTGCGCGCGGCGCTCGGAAACCAGCGTCTTCTCGGCCTCAACTACTATTCCGGCGGTCACCTGACGCACGGCTACCGCTACAACCTTTCCGCCCGCATGTTCGACATCTACTCCTACGCGGTGCGGAAGGATACGTTCCTTATTGACTACGACGAAATCGAAGAAAAGGCCCGGGAGGTCCGGCCGCTCATTCTCCTTGCCGGCTACTCGGCTTACCCTCGAAAAATCGACTTCCGCAGAATGAGGGCCATCGCCGACGCGGTCGGAGCAGTGCTCATGGTCGATATGGCGCATTTTGCCGGCCTCGTTGCAGGCGGCGTTTTTACCGGGGATTACAGCCCCTTTCCTCACGCCCAGGTCGTCACGACGACCACGCACAAGACCCTGCGCGGTCCCCGGGCCGGCATGGTCCTCTCAACGGAGGAGTTCGCGGATGCCCTGGACAAATCCTGCCCGCTGATGATGGGAGGTCCTCTCCCTCACGTCGTGGCGGCCAAGGCCGTGGCACTGTGTGAAGCTCGTTCCGAGGAGTTCAGGAAATATGCCCATAGAATCGTCGAAAATGCCCGGGCGATGGCGGAGGCCTGCATGGCAGACGGCCTGGAGGTCGTCACCGGCGGCACGGACAACCACCTGTTCCTGGTGGACGTCTCTCCGCTGGGATTAACCGGCCGGCAGGCCGAGGGCGCCCTTCATGAATGCGGCATCACGCTCAACCGCAACTCGCTGCCGTACGACCAGAACGGGCCCTGGTACACGAGCGGCCTGCGCATTGGCACCCCCGCGGTGACGACGCTGGGAATGCAGCCTGTTCACATGAGGGAAATTGCATCGGTGATAAGTCTTGTTCTCAAGGCCACACGGCCGCAGAATGCCGCGGACGGCGCGCCGAGCAAGGCAAAATACAATGTGAACGCAGAGGCGAAGTCTGAAGCGCGGGAGAGGGTCAAAGCTCTTCTGGACCTGTTCCCCGTCTATCCCGAGCTCGACCTCGGCTTTTTGAAGAAGGCGTTCTGCGCGTAAGGGCGCCCGCGCGGATGCCCCCGCGTTTCCCTTAGAAGACGAATCGGACCGCGGCGTACACCATGCCCGCGCTGGCCGGGCAGAACACCACCTTGTGGCCCCGCTTCAACAGCCCCTCGTTCTGCGCCATGTACATCCCCATGGGGATGCTGGCGGAGACGATATTGCCGAAAGCGGGGAAGACCTTGGCAAACATCTTTTCAGCAGGGAGCAGGTGCAGCTTGCTCGCGGTGAGGTACGCGGCGTCCGACGCGGCGTGGGGGAAATAGATGTCCGGCTCGTTCCAGTCGCTCACGAGCTGCTTTACCAGGGGAGCCAGGTATTTGTTCGCCGCGTCGAACAGCTCCTTGCCGTACGATACGAAATTGTTGATCCCGTTCTTCCCCAATCGCTTGGAAGGCTCGACGAAGTTTTCATATCCGTCCAGGGGGATGGTACACAGGTCGGCGAGCGCGGGAACTGACTTGTAGGCGAACTTCCATTCCTGGTCCGAAGGACTGACAATCGTGGCGGTGGCCGCCTCCCCGATGGTGTAGGTCGGGAACGTGTACTCGATCTGGCGAAGGTGCTCGATCTTGAAATTGTCCGGATACCCGTGGTAGATGTTGAACTCGCCGTTCAGGATCATGATGTGCTTGTAGCGGCCGCTCTTGAAGAACTCATGGGAGATCTCCAGCGCGCGTATCCAGCTCATGCAGGCGTCCACGATGTCGAAGCAGGAGCAGGTCATGTGCATGTGCTGCGCGTAGAAATAGGCGTTGGCAGGCTCCAGAAATCCTTTTCCCACTCCACAGTAGATGAGCAGGTCGATGTCCCCCGCGGTCAGGTTTGCTTTTTCCAGGGCTTCTTTCATCGCGCCAATTATAAAGTCGCTCGCCTTTTCCTTTTTCGTTTCATCCCGCGTATAGCGGATTTCAGATCCCGCCATCGTGAAGAGGCCGCGCACCATCCGCTGATAGGTTTTCAGCAGGATGGGAGAGACCCCGTTGCTGTGATCCTCCAGCAACTGCAGGATGTCGGCATTGGTCACCTTGCGTGACGGTACCTTCACACCAACCGAATCAATTCTCATGTTTACCCCGCGTAATTCAAATTTGTTGCTGGGGAGTTGATCTCCCCGGTGCATTACTGTACCAATGCATGGCTCGACATAGAAATATTTATCCAATGAGTATACCCCTTAAAATCATAATTGCATAGTATGGAGCCACAATGCGGATCACGGTGATAGCCATAGGTTCCCAGGGAGACGTACAGCCATTCGCCGCACTGGGGGCAGGCCTGGCAAAGGCAGGCTTCACGGTGAGGCTGGCCAGCCACGAGACGTTTCGCCAGCTCGCGTACGCAGGCGGGCTGGAGTTCGCTCCCGTTACCGGCAACCCGCGGGACATCGTGCAGGGCGAACAGGGACAGGCGTGGCTTCAATCCACGGACAACTACCTGCTTTTCCTGAGACAGGTCATCGAAGATCGCGCGGGGCATGATCGGCAAGCTGTCGAGCGACATGTTGGAGGGAAGCAGGGGAAGCGACGCTCTGATTTACAGTCTCCCCCTGGCAGTCTCAGGGTACTCGACAGCCGAGGTACTCGGGATCCCGGGCATTCCCGCCTCCCTCTATCCGCTGCACCCGACCCGCGCATTTCCCTCGATCATGACTCCCACTCTCCCGCTCGATTGGGGTCCCCTCAACAGGCTGAGCGGAGCAGGCGTGGCGGAGCTTTTCTGGCTGATCGTCAGACCGCTCCTCGCCACCCGGACAAGAACCGAGTCTGGTCTCGGCCGGCTGCCTTTCCGCATTCCTCTCAAGGACTGGCAAAAGCGCGGCCACCCCTTCCTCTACGGGTACAGTCCCGCGGTCATTCCGCGGCCGGAGGATTGGCGCGAATCAGAAGTAGTCTGCGGCTACTGGTTCAGCGAGCGGCATGATGAATGGAAGGCCCCGGCCGACCTCCTGCAATTCATCGAATCCGGGCCGCCGCCCCTTTACGTCGGGTTCGGAAGCATGGCAAGCGGGGATTCAACCCTCCTGACCCAGTCCGTGCTGGAGGCGCTTAAAAGAACCGGCCTGCGCGCCATTTTTTCATCGGGGTGGGGCGGGCTGAAGACGGAGAGCCTTCCGGCCAATGTCTTTCCGGTGGGGCACGTTCCTCACGACTGGCTCTTCCCCCGGGTCTCAATGGCTGTCCATCACGGCGGGGCAGGGACCACTGCCGCGGTGCTTCGCGCGGGAATCCCCTCCATAATCGTTCCCTTCTTTGCAGACCAGTTCTTCTGGGGCCAGCTCGTGCAATCACGCGGCCTGGGCTCCTCGCCCCTGCCGCACAAAAAGCTGTCCGCGGACGCGCTGGAGCAGCGGATTCGTGCCGTGCGGGCATCGGATGCCATGCGGCAACGCTGCACGGAGATGGCGGGAAAGATCGCGCGAGAGGACGGGATAGCCACGGCCGTGGCGGCGCTGGAAAGCTATTTCCGCAGCACCACTTTCAAAACGATCCACTGACGGAGCCTGGCGGGGGCCAGGGGTGCGACGTGTCCAAGGAAGCGCGAATCCCAGCCCACCGTGTATCGACTCCTTGGTCTTCTTGCGGCAAGCGCCTTTTCGACGACCAACGCGACCCGGCGGGCAGGGATTCCGTTCGCGGAAGCGCGGTCAGTATAGCGCTGGAATGCTTCCGCGGGCGCGCGGTATGAATCCCATTTCTCCGTATTGAGGTCTCCGGCCGTATCCATTGCAGTGCTCTTGGACTTGCTCCAGA
The DNA here is from genome assembly GCA_963820435.1 of uncultured Spirochaetota bacterium. Taxonomy (GTDB): domain Bacteria; phylum Spirochaetota; class Spirochaetia; order SZUA-6; family Fen-1364; genus Fen-1364. The sequence goes on from CAWGAC010000012.1 coordinate 86,212, forward strand.
TCGAGGTGGCAATATTGCCCGGCTCGATGATCGAAACCGATACGCCGGAAGCCCGGATCTCCATGCCGAGGGATTCCGCAAGGGCCTCCAGGGCGAACTTGGCAGCGGAATATGCCCCGAGAAAGGGGAGGGCCAGCCTTCCGAGGATGGAGCCCATGATGATTATTCGGCCGCGCGCTGCGCGGAGCATTGGCAGGAACGCCTGGGTCACGGCGATCTGGCCGATGACATTCACGTCGAATTGCTTTCTGAGCGCTTCAGGAGGCAGCATCTCAAGGGGTCCGGCCACCGCGATTCCCGCATTGTTCACCAGGCCATGGAGGCCGCCGGCGTCCAGGCTGCCAGACACGCGCCGCGCCGCATCGGCAATCGAGGCGCTGTCGGTCACGTCAAGCAAAACGGGGATGATCGCGCCCGATGTCTCAGCCCTCAGCCGTTCACCGTCTTCGTTCTTACGCACTCCCGCGAAAACGCGGAAGCCGCGGGAAGCGAGCCTGAGCGCGCATTCTTTCCCAATGCCGGATAATGCGCCGGTGACGAGGACTGCTTTGCCGTTCTGCATAAGCTACTATAAGTAGTCGAAATCCCCGCAACTGTACAGGACCAGGCACAAGCAGATGTCAGTACGTGTACACCACTCCCAGGCTCAGGAAGTTGTTCAACGCGTTTGACGCGGTCAGGTCGACGTTGATGATGTATTGAAAAGTGTACCCAAGGCTTACCTGGACATGCCCTATCGGGGTGTCCAGATTGAGCCTGGCATCAAAGCCTGCCTGAAGGGATTTTTCCAGCACCGACTGCGTCAAAAACCGGGTGTAGACCATTCCCGCGGGAAGCGCATAACCCGGGTCGAAAGTGGCGTGGCCATTAATGTCGTAGCCCGGGTCGAAAATGCTCCCGTTGGCCGTTGCCGGCATATTGGGTATGCCTTCTGATCCGTTGCCATGCAGCGTCAATCGCCCGAAAAGATTGAGATCCAGGTACGTGACGGGCCGAAGCAGCGCGTTCACCTCGAATCTTGCCGAGTCCGGTTGGATGGAAGGGCCGATGTTCTGCCCTTGATTGGTGTAGTTCAAGTAGTTTGGATTGCCGGGAAGATTGCCATTGTCATCGGTGTGGGAATACGTGTAGGGGGTGACCAGGAGAATATTCGCGCTCAACCTGGTGAGAAAGGGGAGATTCGGCGTCCAGGAGACCCCCGTCTGGAAGGACAGGACAAGCATTGTGTTGAAGCGAAGTCTCAAGAGATCGTTGAAGCTTGCGTCGTCGAAGTAGAGGAGGAAATCGGCCTTCACCGCACCGGGAAGCTTGACCCCCCCTGATATTCCTATGAATGAATTGTCATGATAGCCGGCCATTCCCTGGGCGTAAAACGAAATCACAGGGAGAAGGTACAGCGGTTCGAACCTCGGGCCCCAGACGACTGCCTCGTACACACCAAGAGTCAGCCAGTCGGTTGGATAGAGCTCCAACCCGTTCAGGGCCATGTACTTGTCCGGCACCAGGCCTCCTCCGCCGTTGTTGTCGGTTCCGGAGATCTCCAGGAGAGCCATCGTTACCGTGTACGACCCCTGCTGCAAGGTCAGTGAAAAATGCCCCGATTGCGGGGAAGAAGGGCTCAGGATTGCGTTGTCGCCCCAGAAAGGGCCGAACGAGCCGCGCAGAACACCTGCCTGAAAGTAATCCGACTCGTTGCCGAGTGCCGCGCCGGCTATCATGCTCATCCGGGGCGTCAGGCCGGTTGGTCCGATGGGATGCACGGAGCCATCATTTACGAAGTCCAGATTGGTGCGCCCGAATTCCGGCAGCATGGCAGTGCCTGATCCCTGCACCGCCACTATCCCGGTTATCGTCGAGTATGAAATGGAAGGAACCAGGCTTCCCTGCATGGAACCCTCGACACCTACTTGCGCATAGCCGCGGTTGGTGTCGGTCCTTCCAAGGCTGCTGATCACCGCATGGAGGTGGTTGCCTTCTCCCATCTGCCCGAGGTACATGCGCGCCAGCTCCTGGTCTGCCTCATTTCCCCGTTCGGCAACGTCGGTGAGGACTTTCTTCACCAGTTGAAGAGGGTAAGGCCGCAGAGGGGGAAGATTGCCAATCAGGCCCCGATTCTGCCAAAGCTCGAGATCGGTGTAGAGCCGGTCGTTCGGATCCGCAACGATTTGTCCGAAGCTCGGGGTGACGCTCAGGGCAAGGAGTATGAATAACAGATATATCAGTTTTGAAGCTTTCATTGTGTATACATCAATATAGCACCTCGGTCGAATGTACTCAAAGACCATCTAATCGTCAAAATGTCACGGAATACCGCGGCCACCGTACCTTGCACGGTACTCCGTGCAGTTAGGTGGCATTCGTGACCGCGGTATTGATTATTTATCGCCCCGGTGTATAATGTTCATAGATTGAACACCTTGGATACGGCAGATCACGAATATGCTCTCCTGGAGAGCATCTATCGCCACAAAGAAACAAGGCCCGTCAGGCAGCGGGATCTCGCAAGAATCGTCGGCATATCCCTCGGAATGACCAATGTCATCCTCCGCAAGCTCGCCCAGAAGGGGTGGGTGATCGTCCGCAGGATCAACAGCAGGAACATACAGTACGCCGTCACGCCGGCAGGGATAGATGAGATTGGCAGGCGAAGCTACAAGTTCTTCAAAAAAACGATCCGAAACGTCGTCTACTACAAGGATGCGCTCGAGAGATTCCTCCTGAGCGCCAAGACAAAGAATTTCCATGCGATTGTGCTTGTGGGAAAGAGCGATTTCGATTTCGTTCTCGCGTTCCTCTGTCAGAAGCACAAGCTGGAGTTTACGCAGTCCGAGACGAGTGCCTGCGCCGAAGGGGCGCTGCTGGCATACGCGGAAGACATTGAGTACTCTCCCCCGGAAAGCGGCGAGCCAGCGCGGCCGGATGGAGTGTACCTTCACGACATACTGATCGGTCTCTGAACAGCTCGTTTCGGCGGCGTTCAGGACCCCTCAGGTTTCAGCACGCACCGGCTCCCGCGGCAATGACGCGGGGGACCCCGCGCGCTCAGAATGCATCCGCACACGGAGAAAGATGTATCCAGTAGTCATACTCTGCGGCGGGCTCGCAACCCGCCTGCGTCCGCTCACAACGAACATCCCCAAGTCCCTCATCGAAGTGGCCGGAAGGCCCTTCATAGAGCACCAGCTCGCTGACCTGCATGGGCAGGGGGCGCGCCGGGTGATTCTCTGCGTCGGCCACGGCGGGGAAATGATCCGGGAAAAAATAGGGGAGGGCGAGCGCTTCGGCATGCTGATTCAATACGTATCCGACGGGCCGCGCCTCCTGGGAACAGGCGGCGCGCTGAAAGCCGCCGGCCGTCTTCTTGACGGGGCATTCTTTGTGCTGTATGGAGATTCTTATCTGCAAATAGACTACGCGGCCGTCGCCGATTCTTTCGACGCGGCGGGAACGCTCGGCTTGATGACCGTATACCGCAACGACGGAAAGTGGGATACGAGCAACGTCGTCTATGAAGAGGGACGGATTCTTCTCTACGACAAGAAGAATCCCGTGGCCGCAATGCGGCACATAGATTACGGGCTCGGCATGCTGAAGACAGAGGCACTGGACAGGGTTCCGCCGGATCAACCCTACGATCTCGCGTTGTTGTACGGAGGGCTGGTGAAGGAAAGCCAGCTTGCCGGCTTCGAGGCTTTCCAGAGGTTCTATGAGATCGGCACAATTGAAGGCCTGACCGAAACCAGAGAGCTGTTTATGAAAATGAAAGGCGGGAAAATGGACACCTACACGACGACTCACTTGAAAGAGGCTTCCCGGATCATCCCCCTCATCGACACTGCAAAGATAGAGACGATTGTGCGCATGATCGCCGATCTGCGCTCCCGTGGGGGAAGGCTTTTTTTTCTCGGCGTAGGGGGAAGCGCGGCAAACGCATCCCACGCCGTCAATGATTTCCGCAAGCTCGCCGGCATCGAATCGTATTCCCCGACGGACAACGTTTCGGAGCTCACCGCCCGAACGAACGACGAGGGCTGGGAAACCGCCCTTGCCGGATGGCTCAAGGTGAGCCGGCTCACGAAGAATGACATGCTTTTCGTGCTCTCGGTGGGGGGCGGCAGCCTGGAGCCTTCCGTCAGCCCCAACCTCGTGCGCGCCATCCAGCTCGGGAAAGAAGTCGGCGCGATGGTGGTCGGCGTGGTAGGCAGAGACGGCGGCTATACCGCGCAGGTGGCTGATTGCGCGGTAATCGTGCCGACGGTGAACCCCAAGACCGTGACACCGCACTCTGAGGCCTTCCAGGCGGTCATCTGGCACCTCATTGTTTCGCACCCCGCCCTGCAGGCGAACAGCGCGAAGTGGGAATCGGTACGATAGGGGACACGCGGGCGGTCTTCTTCGACCGGGACGGCGTGCTCAATGAAGCGATTGTCCGTGACGGGAAGCCTTATCCGCCCGGCAATCTCGCGGAGGTGAGGCTCGTCGAGGGGGCAGTCGAGGGGTGCCGCCTCCTCAAGAAGGCGGGCTTCCTGCTCATCGGCGTGACGAATCAGCCGGATGTCGCGCGGGGAACCACCAAAAAAGAAGCAGTCGAAGGGATAAACGATCATATCCGCGCGCGCGTGGGGCTGGATGATTTCCGAGTCTGCTACCATGACGACGCTGACCAATGCCCCTGCCGCAAGCCGAAACCGGGGCTGCTTCTCGATGCGGCCAGAGACTGGGGCATCGACCTTGGCGGCAGCTTCATGGTGGGAGACAGGTGGAGGGACGTGCAGGCCGGGGCACGGGCGGGGTGCAGGACAGTGTTCCTGAACCGGGACTACGATGAGCATCTTCGGGACACACCAGACGCGACAGTGTCTTGCTTTGAAGACGCAGTCTCCTGGATTCTTGAGAGGAGAGAAGAATGACGCGGGAAGCAATCGGGAAGATGAAAACGAAGATCTTTGCTGACGGGGCGGATAAGGAGGGCATTCTGGCCCTTTACAAGAAGCCCTATATCAAGGGCTTCACCACCAATCCGACCCTGATGCGCAAGGCAGGCATCTCGAACTACGCGCAGTTCGCCCTCGATATTCTGAAGGAAATTCCCGACAGGCCGTTCTCTTTCGAGGTGTTCGCGGATGAAATGCCCGAGATGGAGAGACAGGCGCTCACGATCGCTCAATGGGGACCCAATGTCTACGTGAAGATTCCCATCACAAACACGCGCGGGGATTCCACGAAAGAGCTCATTCAGAAGCTTTCCGCGAAAGGCCTCAGACTCAACATCACGGCACTCACCACGCTCGAGCAGGTGCGGCATATCGTTTCCTGCTTCTCGGGCAGCCCTTCCAGCTACATCTCGATCTTTGCCGGGCGGATCGCAGACACGGGCGTGGATCCGTACGAGCTCATGAGAGAAGCGGTGCAGCTTCTCAAGCCCTACCGGAATCTCGAGCTCATCTGGGCAAGCCCGCGTGAGCTTCTGAACGTCTTCCATGCGGAAAAGATCGGGTGCCACATCATCACCGTCACGCATGACATCCTGAAAAAGCTGGACCTCGTGGGCAAAGACCTGACGGAGTATTCGCTCGAGACGGTACGCATGTTCCACGAGGATGGACGCAAGTCGGGTTTCACGCTGTGAGATGTCTTCGATTTCTCAAGGCAAACGACCGGGTGTTTGCCGCACAGGAGACTCCCGCATGGTCATGACGAGAAGTCCCCTCCGCATCACGCTCGGCGGAGGAGGAACCGACCTTCCCTCGTACTATCGCGAGCACGGAGGACTCCTGGTTGCGGGTGCAATCGACAAGTACGTTTTTGTCACCGTCAATCGCCCGTTTTACCCCGGAATTGTCATCAAGTATTCAAAGCTGGAGCAGGTGGAGCGGATTGATGAGATCCAGCACCCCATAATCCGGGAGTCGATGAAAGCGCTGGGATTCGAGAATCCCCAGATCGAAATCAGCACGTTTGCAGATATTCCCGCGGGAACGGGCCTGGGTTCCTCCGGGAGCTTCACCACGGCCCTGCTCCGTGCTCTCAGCGCCCACAAGATGCAGCCGATGCTTCCCAGCCACCTGGCCAGGCTTGCCTGCGAAATCGAGATCGAACGCTTGAAAGAGCCGATCGGAAAACAGGACCAGTACATAGCCGCCTATGGGGGAATAACCTGCTTTACCTTCAATCAAGACAATAGCGTCGAGGCGGTTCCCCTCCGCCTGGACAGTGAGACCCTGTTCGATCTGGAGGACAACCTCCTCCTTTTCTTCACCGGCATTTCCCGCAGCGCGGGAAGCGTGCTGCAGGACCAGGATCAACGGACAAAGCTCGCGGACGACCAGATGATTGCAAACCTGCACTACGTCAAGGACCTGGGAATGCGCAGCAAGCAGGCCCTGGAGGAGGGAAAGCCCCGCGTGGTGGGCGAGCTCATGCACGAGCACTGGCTGAACAAGAAGAAACGATCTGAAGGGATGAGCAACCCCCAGATCGACGAATGGTACGAGCTGGGCAGGAAGAACGGCGCGCTGGGCGGAAAGCTCGTTGGCGCAGGCGGCGGCGGATTTCTCATGTTCTATACTGAAGATCCCTCACGGCTTCGGCGCGCAATGGCGAACGCGGGGCTGTTCGAGCTGCGATTTCGGTTCGATTTTGAGGGAACAAAGGTGATCCTGTGAGCTCGATTGCGATAATCGGGACTGGCTACGTGGGCCTCGTGAGCGGGGCCTGCCTGGCGGACTTCGGCAACCACGTCATCTGCGTCGACAGTGATCAGGGCAAAATCGAGCGCCTCAAGGCGGGAGAGATCCCCATCTTCGAGCCGGGGCTGGAGGGGATCGTTGCGCGGAACACGTCGGCAGGCCGGTTGATGTTCACCACGGATCACGCCGCTGCCGTGCGGGCAAACGAGGTGGTCTTCATTGCGGTGGGGACTCCGCCCGCTGACGACGGAAGCGCGGACCTCAGGCATGTCGAAGAGGCTGCCCGCGCAATCGCGCGCGCGCTCAACGGGTACAAGGTGATCGTGGACAAGAGCACCGTGCCGGTCGGTACGGGGCGCAAAGTGTCGGCATGGATCACGGAGGAGCTTGCCGCGCGGGGCGCCTCCTTTGAGTTCGATGTCGTGTCCAATCCCGAGTTCCTGCGGGAGGGCTCCGCCGTACAGGATTTCACCCATCCTGATCGGGTGGTGATCGGGTCGGACCGGCCTCGCGCACGCACGGCAATGAAGGAAGTCTACCGCGCTCTCTTTCTGAACGAGACACCCTATATCGAAACGGGCTTGGAAACAGCGGAAATGATCAAGTACGCGTCGAACGCGTTCCTTGCCGTGAAGATTACATTCATCAATGAGGTTGCGAACCTCTGCGAGGCCGTGGGCGCAAATGTGCAGGACGTCGCGCGTGCCATGGGCAAGGACGGGCGAATCGGCTCCAAGTACCTGCACGCGGGGCCCGGCTATGGCGGCTCCTGCTTTCCGAAGGACACCCGGGCCATGGCGCGCACGGGGCGTGACTTCGGTGCGCCCCTCAGCATCGTGGAGACGACCATCAGCGCCAACGATCGACAAAAAGCGCGCATGGTGCGCAAGATCGAGGAAGGCATGGGCGGCGTGAAAGGCAAGACAATCGCCGTGCTGGGCCTTTCGTTCAAGCCGAATACGGATGATGTACGAGAAGCCCCCGCGCTGACCATTTGCGAGGGGCTCGCCGCGCAAGGCGCCTTCCTGCGCATCTGGGATCCTGCCGGGATGAGCGAGGCGGCATGGCGGCTCGAGCACATTCGCAGCAAGCTTGTTCTTGCCCGTGATGAGTATGACGCGCTCGAAGGCGCGGATGCGCTGGTTATCGTGACGGAGTGGAACCAGTTCCGCAACCTCGACCTGGACAGGGTGAAGGGTCTGATGAAGTCTCCCTTTTTCTTCGACTTGCGAAACATCTACATCCCGCAGGATGTGGAAGCAAAAGGATTCACGTACTTCGGGGTGGGGCGGTAGGCCGGTCGCAATGCGCGCTCCCTTGGAGGCTTCATCGTGAAAATGATAAGTATCGTGACGCCGTGTTACAACGAAGAGGCAAATGTCGCTTTGCTCATAGAGCGCGTAAAGAAGGTCATGGCTGGCATTCAGGGCTATTCATATGAGCACATCTTCATCGACAACTGCTCGAGGGACTCGACCGTGCTCATTCTGAAAAAAATCGCAAAGGATGACCATCACGTAAAGATCATAGTGAATTCAAGGAATTTCGGGCACATACGATCGCCCTTCCATGGGATTCTGCAAGCGCATGGCGACGCGGTGGTCCTGGTCGCCGCGGACTTCCAGGACCCTCCCGAGCTTATCTCAGAGTTTGTTGCGCATTGGGAGGGAGGATGCAAGGTCGTCATCGGGGTGAAGAAGCAGAGCAGAGAGAATCGCCTCATGTACGGCGTCCGCAAGCTGTACTACGGCATCGTCAAACGAATATCAGAGACCGAACAAATAAAGAACTTCACGGGCTTTGGACTTTATGACAGGGTTGTCATAGATATCATGAAAATGATGAACGACCCGTACCCCTATTTCCGTGGGCTCATCACGGAGATTGGATTTGAGCGGGCCGAGATCCCCTTTGTGCAACCGCGCAGAATGAGGGGGAAGACGAAGAACAACTTCTACACGCTCTGGGATCTCGCGATGCTCGGCTTCGTGAACTCCTCAAAGGTTCCCTTCCGTCTGGCGAGCTTCGTCGGCTTCGGCGGCGCCCTGTTCAGCCTGCTTATTGCCGTGTCGTATCTCGTTTATAAGCTCATCAAGTGGGACAGTTTCAATGCCGGTGTCGCGCCGCTTGTGATCGGTCTCTTTTTCATCGGCGCGGTACAAATGTTCTTCATAGGAATGATCGGTGAGTACGTTGGCGCAATCTACACGCAGGTGAAAAACAGGCCCCATGTCGTGGAAAAGGAGCGCGTGAATTTTGATTGACCCCGCAATCCTGCCCCGGATCGTTAAAAGCAAGTTCGTTGTCTTCCTGCTGGTCGGGGCCGTCAATACAGTATTCGGCTACGCGGTGTTCTTTCTTGCTTCCCTGACGGGCCTGCACTATGCAATCACCGTTCTGATGAGCACGTGCATCGGCGTCGTCTTCAATTTCTTTTCCACGGGGAGGTTGGTCTTCCGCACTAAGGACGACAGGCTTTTCTTCAGGTTTGGACTTGTCTACGCGGCGATTTACGCCATCAATGTCGGCATGATCCGTTTATTGAAGATCTGGATCGAGCCGGTCCTGGCAATTCAGGCGATATTGGCGTTTCCGCTGGCTACACTGTCGTATACGCTCAACAGATTGCTCGTTTTCAAGGGAACCGCAACAACGTCGGCCAGGTAGCAAGGGACGTCAATGGGGAATCCGATAAAGCTCCGCAGCAGGATCCTGTCGATCGAGGACTTCGGAAGCGGCATCTATGCAGTGAAAATGAGACCGGAGGGGCGCGTCCCCCGATTCAAGCCGGGACAATTCCTGCATCTGGCCATCGACCCATTCGATCCGAATGGAGGATTCTGGCCTGAATCTCGCGTGTTCTCAATCGCCTCTTTCGACCCGCCGGGCGACATTACGATTGTGTACAGCGTCAAGGGCACCTATACTACCCGCATGGCCGCTACTCTTGCCGCGGGGAGTGGAGTGTGGCTGAAAATGCCATACGGGGATTTCGTCATCGAGTCCAGAGCTGCGCCCGGGCAGAAAATCGTGTTGATCGCGGGAGGGACGGGGCTCACCCCCTTTGTGCCGTACCTTCAAGGGCTTGCGGCCTTGAACGCCGCGCCGCGGATGGTGCGCCTCTACTACGGCGCAAGAGCACGGTGCTTGATTCTCTTCCCTGATATTCTTGCGCGGTGCGCCCGCTCTTCGCTCCTCGATCTTCGCCTGTGGATCGAAGATGCGGAGGACGCGGCGTGCGATTCTCCGCTGGGCCGCGCGGCGGCGGGCCGTCTCGATATCGCGAGGATCGCAGCGGAGTGCGAGCCGCTGGGCGAACCGGTTTTCTTCCTTTCAGGACCACCGGCGATGATCCTGAGCTTCCGGGATTCCCTGATACGGGGGGGCGTGCCCGCGGAACGCGTTCAAATCGACGAATGGGAGTGACGCATGTCCAGATCTGAAAAGAAGATCAGAGAAGAGATCGCGATCCTCGTGGAGGAATTTACGAGACGAAGTACGCGAGGAAGGATTTCATCGCGGGCACGAGTCCCGTTCACTACGCGGGACGGGTCTTCGACGCGGGTGAGATGAAAAACGGAGTTGAGGCCGTGCTCGATTTCTGGCTTACCGCGGGACGGTTCAGCGAGGAGTTCGAATCCGCCTTCTCCGACTTCGTTTCCTCAGAATTCGCCCTTCTCGTCAATTCCGGGTCGTCCGCAAACCTCATTGCGTTTGCATCACTCATGAGCCCGCTATTGGAGGAACGGCGCCTGAAAGCCGGCGACGAGGTGATAACGGCCGCCGCGGGGTTCCCGACCACGCTGAATCCCATTCTCCAGAACGGCATGGTGCCGGTCTTTGTCGATATCGATGTCGGCACCTACAACGTGAACGTTGATCAGCTCAGGCAGGCGGTGGGTCCCAGGACGAAAGCGATATTTCTGGCCCACACCCTTGGGAACCCCTACAACCTGGACGCGATCTGCGAAATCGTCCGCGCACGCGGTCTCTGGCTCATTGAGGATTGTTCCGACGCCCTCGGTTCCATCTACCAGGGCACGCGCGTTGGGTCATTCGGACATATCGCCACCTGCTCCTTCTACCCCGCCCACCACATCACCATGGGGGAGGGAGGCTGCGTCTTCACAGATGACGACATACTGGCGAAGGCTGCGCGGTCACTTCGGGATTGGGGGAGGGACTGCTATTGCAGTGGCGGAGAGAGCAACACTTGTGGAAAGAGATTCAGTGGACAGTTCGGTACGCTGCCCGCCGGCTACGATCACAAATACATCTATTCGCACATCGGCTACAATCTGAAGGTCACTGATATCCAGGCCGCCATCGGGGTCGAGCAAATGAAGAAGCTCCCCGGCTTTATCACTGCGCGGAAAAGGAATTTCAGGGCATGGATTGAAGGATTCCAGGGATGGGAAGACCGATTTGTTCTTCCACAGGCAACGGAGAATTCCGACCCCGCCTGGTTCGCCTTTCCCGCCACGGTCAGGGAGAACGCGGGATTCTCCCGGACCGAGCTCACGGACTATTTGAATAGCCATCTTGTCGAAACGCGCAATCTCTTCGGCGGGAACCTGCTGCGGCAACCGGCCTATCAGGGCATAGTGCATAGAGTGGCTCCCGGCGGCCTGGTCTCCACTGATCGAGTCATGAACGATACATTTTTCCTCGGTACCTATCCTGGTCTCTCCGAAGCGCAGATCCGGTATACCCTTGAAACCGTGCAGACGTTTTTGGACTCGAAAGGAAGGAGAGGCTGATGAAGGTCGTCATCCTCGCGGGCGGATTGGGTACACGGCTCACCGAAGAAACAGAATTACGGCCCAAGCCAATGGTCGAAATCGGTGGAAGGCCGATTCTCTGGCACATCATGAAGATCTATTCGCATTTCGGTTTCAACGAATTCATTGTGTGTTGTGGATATAAGGGATTCTTCATCAAGGACTACTTTCATCACTATTACATGCATGAAGCGGATATGACCATGGATCTGGGCAGGAACACGATCGAGTATCACCACTCGAAATCCGAGCCCTGGCGGGTCACCCTCATCGATACAGGCCTCCGCACGATGACCGGCGGGAGGCTGAAGCGCGTGGAGGAGTACGTCGGGCGGGAGACATTCATGCTGACGTATGGCGACGGCGTCGCGGATATCGAGATCCCGAAATTGTTGGACTTTCATCGCACAAGCGGAAAACTCGCTACACTCACTGCCGTGCAGCCGTCGGGGAAATTCGGGGCGCTTGCGCTTGGCGAGCGCGATGTTGTGGCGTCCTTTGAAGAGAAGCCGAAGGGTGACGGCGCGTGGGTCAATGCCGGTTTCTTTGTTCTGGAACCGAAGGTGTTCGACTTCATACGTGACGGAGACGCCACCGTCTGGGAGAGAGGCCCGCTCCAGGAACTTGCGCATGAGGGAATGCTTGACGCGTACAAGCATTATGGATTTTGGCGTCCCATGGATACTCTCCGGGACAAGTTGGACCTGGAGGATATGTGGTCGAGCGGTGATGCCCCGTGGAGAGTCTGGAATGGGTGATCCGTTCCAGAACTTCTACCGAGACCGACGCGTTTTCGTCACCGGCCACACAGGATTCAAGGGAAGCTGGCTCACACAATGGCTATTGGAACTCGGGGCGCAAATTAGGGGCTATTCACTTCCGGCGCCTTCCGAACCAAGCTTGTTCTCGGTGCTCCGGCTGGAGCGCGACATTGACCACGTTATCGCCGATATCCGAGACGGTGAAAGAATCAAGCAGGCAATGAATGAGTTCAAACCGGAAGTTGTCTTCCATTTGGCGGCGCAACCCCTGGTTCGTGTTTCATATGAGGAGCCCCGCCTAACCTACGAGACTAATGTGATCGGGACACTTTCGGTATACGAAGCCGTCAGATCCTGCGACGGTGTCCGAGCCGTTGTGAGCGTCACAACCGACAAGTGCTACGAAAACCAAGAATGGATTTGGGGTTATCGTGAAAATGATCTCCTTGGAGGTTATGATCCGTATAGTTCAAGCAAGGCTTGCGCTGAGCTTTTGACGCGGGCCTATCGGAATTCATTCTTCAACCCTCGGAGCTACGGTCACTCCCACCGGGTGTCAATTGCAACTGCACGTGCTGGGAACGTGATCGGCGGAGGCGATTGGGCAAAGGATCGGCTCCTCCCGGACGCCGTTCGTTCTATTGTGGGGGACGAGCCCGTAAGAATACGGAATCCAAAGGCAATCAGGCCATGGCAACACGTCTTGGAGCCTTTGTCAGGCTACTTGGAGCTTGCGGAGTCTTTGTTGCGTGACGGAACGGGGTTTGGCGAAGCCTGGAATTTCGGTCCAGATGAGTCTGATTGCATTTCAGTCGAAGAGGTCGTACGCAGTTTTGTGGAACTCTGGCGGAAGACAAAGGGATACGTCGCAGATAGTAGCGAACAACCACATGAAGCCGGTTACCTTCGGCTAGATTCTTCAAAGGCTAGACAGCTCTTAGGATGGAAACCTTGCTGGAGAATCGAAGAAGCGATTTCGAGGACTGTCGATTGGTACAAACATTTCTATGAGGGAGAAAATCCGAGCGATCTCACGCGAATCCAGATTCGCAGCTATCAATCAGCTATGTCCAATGAAATCGCAAAGTGAGTTGCACATGAAAGCATCGGACTACATTGCCAAGTTTCTTTACGAAAAACAGGCCAACGTGGTCTTCGAAATGGCCGGCGGCATGATCACGAACCTAATAGATTCAATGCATCGTCATGGTAAGTTCACTCTCATTTCAGTACATCACGAACAGGCTGCGGCGTTCGCGGTTGACGGTTTTTCAAGGGTCGCTAACAGGCCGGTTGTTGGAATGGCCACCAGCGGTCCGGGCGCTACCAACCTGCTCACTGGAATCGGCAGCTGCTATTTCGATTCTGTGCCTGCGATCTTCATCACAGGCCAAGTCAATACAAATGAGATAAATCCGGGAAATGGAGTCCGTCAGTTGGGATTCCAAGAAACGGACATCGTGGCGATGGCCAAACCGATTACGAAACATGCCATTTGCATAAGAAATGTCAATCAGATCGTCCCATCACTAGATGAGGCCTACCGTGCCGCAGTCTCAGGGCGGCCCGGTCCGGTGCCGATTGATATTCCAATGAATATTCAGCGGGCAGATCTGCCAACAACTGAGAGCGAAGCGACCCAGGAGGGTGGATCAGGCCCAGGGAAGCCTGATTCGACGCAACTCTTGGGACTTGCACAGGATATTGAAAATGCAAGGAGGCCAATATTGTTGGTCGGCCGTGGAGTGCGAGTGGCCAATGCGCGGAATAGTTTGAATCGGTTCATCGAAAAGACACATATTCCAGTAGTCACTTCTCTCTTGGGTGTGGATTTAATAGATTTCGATTCCCAAAATCGCGTGGGCTTCATAGGTTCCTATGGAAATCGTTGGGCAAACATTGCGCTAGGAAGCGCTGATCTTATATTGGCGGTAGGCAGTCGCCTTGATATCCGACAAACAGGTGCAGATACGGAATTCTTCAAAAGCAAGAAAATCTACCAGGTTGACGTTAATCGTGACGAATTTAATTTCCGGTTGAAGAACACTGTTGGGATATGGGCGGACGCAAAAGCTTTTTTCGAGGACTTTCTGCGAGAAACTGAAAGGTTGCCCTTCGGAAGGAACGAAGCTTGGTATGCCGAAATCCAAAATATCAAAGAGAAATACCCGGACATAAGCGAACTATACTCGGCCCCGGGACTAAACCCTAACAAAATTGTCCATAGCGTTTGTCAGCTGTTCCCAGACTCCGAGGTGTTCGTGTCAGATGTGGGCAGCCACCAGATGTGGGTCGCTCAATCGATAGAAATCCGCAAGGGTCAATTGTTCATTACATCAGGGGGCATGGGCGCGATGGGCTACGCGTTGCCCGCAAGTATCGGCGCCTGTCTCGCAGTTGGCAAGAGACCTGTTGTAGTCTTTTGTGGGGACGGTGGCATACAGCTCAACATTCAAGAGCTTCAAACTATTGTCCACAATGAGCTTCCGATTCATATAGTCGTGTTCAACAACAGGAGTCTTGGCATGATTCGGCAATTCCAGGACTCGTACTTCGAAGGTCGCCATCATTCAACCGTTTTGGGTTACTCGGCCCCGGACTTTGTTAAGCTCGCTCAAGCCTATGGAATCAGAGCAATGAGAGTATCCAACATGGCAGATCTCGAAAAAGTAAGGAATTGGAGCGGGGACCATATGAGGCCTTCCCTAATAGAGGTCGAAATCGATCCGAAGACTAATGCATATCCAAAAATTGCCTTTGGGAAACCTATCACCGAAATGGAGCCTTTCGCAAAACCAATTGATATCGAGGGAACTTGAGACATGAGAATGCACACCGATCTGTTCAAACACCGGAATGAATAATGAAATTGTATGTTTTTTTGAGGAAAACAGGCAGGTAAAATCGGTCTTCAGCGGATCAGCCGAGAGCAGGGAATGTCGAACAGTCTTCTTGGCCGCCGAAGTCTCATGTGACCATGCCGACGGTGGACTTCAATCGTTTTCTGATCAAGATCGTCGCTTTCGTGTCGCCTCCGTTGGAGGATTTGTCTCCGCTGCTCCCGCGGACAGAAATTGCTCAATACATAATAGTCGGGCTTCATCCAAAATGCAACGAGCTCGGTTGAGCATGGAGAAAACTCAGCGCAGATGAGAGCGGCGATTCTCGGCGCAACGAGCCACATCGCAAAAAACCTCATCACCTATCTGCCGGAAGATTTGGAGCTTGTGCTCTTTGCAAGGAGTCCGGATAGAATTAATGACTTCTTGCGAGAAAAAGGGATACGTCGTGCCTCCGTTTCCGTGCAAGCTCTCGAGTATTTCAACGAATACAGAGAAGGCCTGCACGCGGTGATAAACTGCGTGGGTTTCGGGACACCCGACAAGGTACGGAGAAGCGGGGCTGAGATATTCCAAGTGACAGAGAAACATGATGAAATGGTCTTGGGTCACTTGGCCAAAAAACCCCAAACACGATACATCAATTTCAGCAGCGGAGTTCTCTATGAGTGTGTCGGGAACACAAATAACAAGAGGAAGAACGAGTTTCGCATTGATCTGGACAGCCTCTCAGAGTCGGATTCCTACCGTGTGGCCAAATTGAACTCGGAAGCAAAGCATCGGGCAATGAAAAATTATTGCGTCTTCGATCTGAGGCTATTCAGTTTCCTGACCCGATTTGTGGATCTCAGCTCGAGCTATCTCATGACAGAAATGTTGAGAGCCATTAGAGAGAATAGGGAGTTCGAAACTGACAATCGCGACATCATTCGTGACTATATCCATCCTCGGGATCTTGCGCGGTTTGTCATGTTGTGCATGAGTGTGGAAGAGCGCAATTGCGCGCTGGATCTCTATTCCCTGGAGGCGGTCCGAAAAAGTGAAATCATAAAGTGTTTTAAAGACCGGTTTCACTTGCGCGTGCGCAAATCCGAGACCCCGACGGCTGCTTCGCCTACCCGGGATAAGCTCAAATACGTGTCAACGAACCACTCGGCCGAACAAATCCTTGGCTATGAACCCCGATATACTTCGCTCGAATGCCTCATCGAAGAGGCGGACGCGATAGTTCGAGCTGGCTGAGCCGCTCTCAGGCGCGCATGCGGAACATGAAGAGATCGCGACGAATGATGGCCGACCGGCCGAACATCGCCTGGGCTGTCGCCGGTGCGTTCTGGGGCAAGGTTGACCACATCGACCATGATGAGCGCATCATGGAGCACTACGGAAGGCGGGGAATCGCGCATGGCTGATATGAAGACAAGCGAGGAGAGCTGGGACCTCGTCATCGAGGCCAAGAAGAAGATCTTTGACCTCAATCTCAAGGAGCTTTTTAACTACCGCGATCTTGTGGGCCTGCTGGTCCGGCGAGATCTTGCCAGCGTGTACAAACAGACAATTCTAGGATGGGCCTGGTTCATCATCCAGCCCTTGTTCACGACATTTATGTACATGTTCGTGTTTGGCGGCATTGCAAAAATCGGCACGGACGACATCCCGCAGCCCATTTTCTATTTTTGCGGGACTGCGCTCTGGTCTTATTTTTCACAAAGCCTCACAAAGAGCGCAGACACCTTCGTGGCCAATGCGGGACTATTTGGGAAGATTTACTTCCCTCGCTTCACCGTCCCCATTGCATACACCCTTACAAACGCGCTCAGCATGGCGGTTCAATTCGGTGCCCTTCTGGTATTGTATGTCTATTATCTTGCCACCGGCTATGTTTTTCAACCAAGCCTCTGGCTTTTCGTCATTCCGCTGCTGATAATCCAGCTCGGCATGCTCGGCACGGGAATTGGCATCACTGTTTCCTCGCTCACGACAAAGTATCGGGATCTCAAACAGCTTCTTGGATTTGGAATGACACTCTGGATGTACGCGACCCCGATCGTTTACCCTCTTTCGAAGGTGCCTGAAAAATGGCGCTGGGTATTTGCCATCAACCCGGTGTCTCCCGTCATTGAAACATTTCGCTATGCCCTTCTGGGCAAGGGCACCCTCGACATCGGGGCATGGTCGGTAAGCCTTGTTGTCACTGTTCTGTTCTTCGTTTTCGGAGTGGTCGTCTTCAATCACTCCGAGCGCACCTTCATCGACGTGGTGTAGTGAACATAATGAGTATTGTCGTCAGCATCGAACATGTTTCCAAAGAATACCGACTCGGGGTGATAAACAACGGCCGGCTCTATCGCGATATCCAGAGCGGCTGGGCGCGCGTACGGGGCAAGGTGGATCCCTGGTCGAAGATTGGTGAGGAAAGCCGGCTCGGCGTGAAGGGCAATTTCTTTGCCCTCACCGATGTGAGCTTCGAAGTGAAGCAGGGCCAACGCGTAGGGGTTATCGGACGTAACGGAGCGGGGAAGTCGACTCTCCTTAAGATTCTGTCCCGAATCACGGCGCCGACAAGTGGAATAATAAGGATGCGGGGCCGGCTCGCGAGCCTTCTCGAGGTAGGAACAGGATTCCACCCTGAGCTTACCGGGCGTGAAAATGTATTCCTCAATGGGGCGATTCTGGGCATGAAAAAGGCCGAAATTTCTCGAAAATTTGACGAGATAGTTTCATTTTCCGAGATCGAAGATTTCATCGACACACCCGTGAAAAGGTATTCAAGCGGCATGTACGTCCGTCTCGCCTTTGCAGTGGCCGCTCACCTCGACGCAGAGATTCTTGTGGCTGACGAGGTCCTGGCAGTGGGCGATGCGAAGTTCCAGGCCAAGTGCCTCGGCAAAATGCGGGACGTGAGCGAGCAGCAGGGCAGAACGGTGCTTTTCGTGAGTCACGCTTTGGCTGCAGTCAAGCAGTTGTGTAACGTGGGAGTGCTTCTTGAGCGCGGACATCTGGCATGCATGGATGAGAATATGGATAATGTCATGAAGCGCTACACAGATCTTATTGGCATGTAGACAGGCGAAACGAGACTCCGTAACAGACATATCAAAAACTAGTTTGTCATTAGAACATTTCTAAAGGGAACCGATATGGCTACTCCTCCAAAGATTAGCGTCGTCATGACTTGCCACAATCACGAAAGATTCGTCGGTGAAGCGATACGAAGTATCCTATCGCAAACAGAGCAGGATTTTGAACTCGTCATCGTCGATGATGGCTCAAGCGATAATACCCTGAAGGCAATCCGGGAATTTCCTGATCCGCGGATAATAGTTGTGGAGCAAGAGAATTCTGGTCCAAGTATTGCCCTCAATACCGGAATCGACAAGAGTCAGGGACAATATGTCGCCTTCCTGAGTGGCGGCGATGTATCTCTCCCAAATCGGCTGATGACGCAAAAGGGACAAATTGAGCTGCAGAAGGCGGATATTGTGTTCTGTCTTCCACAAATAATCGGGCCAAACTCAAAAATCCTGGGTGACAGTATGTGCCACGGTTTTTTTCATAGAGATTTTAAAAGCACTGCTGAGCTATTTCGCCAGTTATTCTATTTTGGCAATTTCTTGTGCGCCTCCTCATTCTTTTCCCGCCGAACGGCGATTGAAAAAGTGGGCAAGTTCAAGCGAGGGTTGGCACAACTCCAAGATTTCGATTATTGGATAAGGGCTTGCAAGAAAGACCTTATGATTATGTTGCACAACGAGCAATTAGTACAATACCGGTGCTTGTCTGGCGTAAATTCATCGGAGGAACCGGACAAGTTCCGGGAAAATATAGAGACCTTGAGAGTTTATAGAAGCTTTTTTGATGATACGCGCTTTGACTTCCTTTCTAAGGCGTTTGATGAGAAAATCGGCTTGGCAGGACAAGATCAAGATGCGGACATGGATATTGACAAATCATTTCTTTTTCTGGATCACGTAACTCCTGCAATTAGAGGTATTGGCATAGAGCGGCTTATTGTCCAGCTTGAAGATCATGAGATCTATGAAAAATTAAAGGCTGAAAGAGACTTTGACACGGCAAAACTCTTTGCCCTTGCGAGGTCCGGCAACATAAATAGTGCAAATTCCATTGGCCTTCGAAAAAGCGGATTGCCGTACGTGCGCAATTTTCTCAAGCGCATCTTGCTGATCGCCATTTCCGAAAGGCCAAATTTGACCCCTGTTGAAGTTGAGCAACGAATCCAATACTTTCTGGACATGGGTGATAATAAAAGGGCCATCATGTTGGCTCATGGTTTCAAAAGTACTCCCGCTGGGCCCATGATAATTGCTAGAGTCTTCAACTTGACTGGCAAGATATTGGTAAAAGTTCGAAGATCGTTGCAGAAAGTTAAGAAAGAACTCGCTCCTCCGCGAGTCTTGGAGGGCGTGTTTTCCCTGAAAAGGATGTATGATTACAGCAAAGAAAGAAATTGCATCGTCCATGAAGACCCTGCGGAAAAAGTCTATCTGCGTAGACCAAAAGTTACAGGTCATTTCACGGGGCTCCTTGGTGAAGGAGAAACCTTTTGTCCGAAGGTGTATGTTTCCATTCTCACTCATGCCACTATTACAGCGGGCTCGAGCTTAGTCATATCTCAGTCAGGGGATCTCCTCAGTGATGAAATGGTAGATTTTTCATCTAAGGATTTTGGTGTCAAGTCACCATATGTCAGTTTTCGAAACAACAACAAAGCAATACTTACATATAGAAAGAAGTTGAACACTCACATAAAAGAAGGAATTGCTACTCTCGTGTGACCATGATAACAACTACTTTCACTGGCTTATAGAGTGTTTGCCAAAACTGCTGCTTATTGATGACCTGAAGCAATACAACGATGTGCCTCTATTAATACATTCCGGATTGCACGAGAATCTGAAGGCTGCCCTCTGGCGCGTCAATGTTACTTGTCACCCGATAGTCCATCTCGAGGATGGTGTTGCATATCATGTCGATCGTTTGGTATTTCCATCAGCGCTCTCGCGAGTTGTTGATCGATATCTAGGACGTGCCGTTTTTGATAGTGACATAGTGTTTTCTGCCCGGTGGATTTCAAAAGTCGCAAATGTCTTAAAGAACAATACGCGAAAGAAACGGAAACCCTGGCGGAAAGTCTACTTGGAGAGAAAAAAGAGCCTTCGATCGCTGAGCAACCAGGACGAGATTGAACTGGTGCTGCGGAAAGAAAAGATCGAAATCATTGCAATGGACTGTGCTACTTTAGAATCTCAGATTGATCTCTTTTCACAAGTATCGGTTTTGATTGCACCTACGGGGGCGGCGCTTACAAACATGCTTTTTTGCCAACCGGGGACAAAAGTCATCATATTCATGTCTGATCATGAATCCACAAATTACTATTTTTGGTCACACTTGGGTGATATTGCCCGGCTGGATGTAAATATCATTCTGGGCCAAAGACAATTCAGCAGGACAGACAAGTATTCAGTCCATGATGACTACATCATAGATGCTGATGTCTTGCGGAAGGAAATGGCTCGCCTTGATGGATAGCATAATATGAAACGAAAAATATTTGTGACTCAACCATCGTTGCCACCTCTTGAGGAATTCATTCTCTCTCTAAAAACAATTTGGGAAACGAAGATACTCACCAATTGCGGGCCGTTCCATCACCAGCTGGAAGAAGCCTTAAGCAACTATCTTGGAGTCGGAAATATTTCATTGTTTACAAATGGCACAATTGCTCTGGTCACCGCGCTCCAGTCATTGCGCATTACCGGTGAAGTAATAACCACCCCCTATTCTTTTGTGGCAACGGCACACTCACTATTGTGGAATGGCATAAAACCGGTGTTTGTCGATGTCGACCCGAAAACGCTTAATCTTGATCCGGCAAAGATAGAGGCAGCAATAACCGCAAAGACAACGGCTATCCTCCCGGTACACTGCTACGGTCATCCTTGCGATGTTGCGACAATCAAGAAGATCGCCGACAAAAGTGGGATCAAAGTCATCTACGACGCCGCGCATGCTTTCGCCGTACGGGATGCTCACGGAAGCATACTCCGCCATGGCGATCTATCAGTACTGAGCTTCCATGCCACCAAAGTGTTCAACACATTTGAGGGTGGTGCCATCGTTTGCCCTGACGCAGTCTCAAAGAAAGGGATTGATCAACTTAAGAACTTTGGCATAGTGGATGACACTTCTGTAGTTGCTCCAGGCATCAATGGAAAGATGAGCGAGATCAATGCGGCCTTTGGTGTGCTGCAGCTGCAACATATTGATCAAGCTATTTCTCGACGGAAACGAATTGATTCCGCTTATCGTGAGCGGCTCAAGGGCGTCTCCGGAATACGCTGCCTAGGCGATGCAGGCGAAAAAGTTGCCAACTATTCGTATTTCCCAATACTTGTGGGAGAAGACTACCCAATCAAGAGGGACAATCTGCAGCAAAAGCTCAAAGATCACGAAATCTACACTCGCAGGTATTTCTATCCATTGATATCGAATTTCCCGATGTATCGCGACTTGCCTTCCGCTCAAAGAGAGAACCTTCCCGTAGCAAATGCTGCGGCGCAGGAGGTTCTCTGTCTGCCGATTTATCCCGATCTCGATACGTCTGTGATTGACGAAATCAGCAGCCTAATCGCCGAAAAATAAGAAGCTACATACTGTTGAGATGGGAAGAGGTACGGGAGAGACCGGATGACAGTGGCTATTATGCAGCCGTATTTTTTGCCATATGTAGGATACTTCCAACTGATCAATGTTGCCGATGTCTTTTTAGTATACGACAACATCAAATACACTAAGAAAGGATGGATCAACCGCAACCGCATACTGCAGAACGGAAAGGACGTCATGATCTCGTTGCCGCTAAAAGGCGATTCGGACAATCTTGATGTGCATGAAAGAGAACTGGCCGCGGATTTTAATCGTGAAAAGATGCTAAATCAAATAAAAGGTTCCTACAAGCGAGCGCCGTATTTTGAGTCGACAGTAGCGCTACTTGAGCAAATCATCCATTACGATGACAAGAACCTATTTCGATTCCTGCACTACTCCATCGTCAGAACCTGCGAGCATTTGGGCATTACAACGCAAATCAAGATATCCTCGGACGTTCCCATTGACCATAAGTTGAAGAACCAGGACAAAGTGCTGGCATTGTGTGAGGCAATCGGTGCCCGCACTTATGTGAACGCCAGCGGTGGCCTGGATCTGTATTCGAAAGAGACATTCCGGGAAAAGGGAATAGAGCTGAAATTCATTCAATCGAAACCGTTCGAGTACCCGCAATTCGAAGATGCCTTCGTGCCCTGGTTGTCGATTATCGACGTGATGATGTTCAATCCGCTCGATGAGATTCGAACCTGCATCCGGACTAACTACGAGTTGATTTGAAGCATGTTCCAGTGGAAGAAATTGGGAAAAGTGTTCACCCCGCAGGAAGTGGAGGGACGCGCTTGGCTGCAGGAGTTCGCACAGGCTCCGGCAACGTTGGTATTCGATGATTTCGTGCGCGTCTATTTCTCTTGTCGCCCAAAGGCTGACGCGGAAGGTCAATACGTAAGCTACTCGGCGTTCGTGGACCTGGATTGTATCGAGTTGTTCAAGATACGGCATGTTGCCGAACATCCTATTCTCAGCCTTGGCGGTCGGGAGAATTCGACGAGTTTGGCACTTACCCCGTTTCTGTCATTCGCAACGGTGATGAAGTGCGCGCATATTACGCCGGTTGGACGCGTTGCGAATCCGTGCCGTTTAACGTCGCAATCGGCATGGCTATTAGTAGTGACTGTGGCATAACTTTTGCCAAGGTTGGCAATGGTCCGGTCTTGTCATATTCTCCAGATGAGCCTTTTGTATTGAGCGGGCCCAAGATACGGCATTTTAGGGACAGATGGTATCTGTGGTACATCGCCGGTAGAAAATGGAAAATCGTGGAGGGTCGTCCAGAACCGGTCTATAAGATCCGCTTGGCAACTTCTCAAGATGGTATCTCCTGGAACAAGATGAACAAAGACCTTATCGAGAGCCGTATCGAGGAAGATGAGGCGCAGGCAAGTCCCGACGTTTTTTTCGCCAATGGGATATATCACATGTTCTTCTGCTACCGTTATAGCAGCCATTACCGTGGGAAGGAGAACGGTTATCGCATTGGTTATGCCTCCAGCACAAACTTGACGGACTGGGTCCGCGACGATAGCAAGGCGGGCATCGATGTATCGGAAGAAGGGTGGGACTCCGAGATGATCAGCTATCCGCATGTTTTCGATCTGCATGGGAAGACCTATCTGGCCTATCTCGGCAATCGGGTCGGCAAAGATGGATTCGGTCTGGCCGTACTGGATGGAAAGCTGGGATAGCCAATGAGCACGATGAAGTGGAAAAAGCTGGGCAAGATATTCGATCCGACGCAGCACAAGCTGCCGAACGACTGCGTACAATTTGCCCAGTCGCCCCAAACCCTGATGTTCGACGATTTCGTACGAATCTATTTCTCTACTCGTTCGGTGGACAAGAGCAACGGCAAATATCGCAGCCACATCGCCTTTGTCGATATGAAAAAGAATCTGCGAGACGTGATTCGCGTGTCGGAAAAGACAGTTATCCCCCTCGGCGCTCTTGGTTGTTTCGACGAGCATGGCATCTTCCCTATGAACGTTCTGCGAGTCGGCAACGCTGTCTATGGCTATACCTGCGGCTGGAACCGCCGAGTGTCAGTCTCGATTGACACCGCTATTGGTCTGGCCATTAGCCGCGATGAAGGCCAGACCTTTCAACGCATCGGTGATGGGCCTGTTTTGGCTGCATCCTTACACGAGCCCTGTCTGGTTGGCGACGGTTTCGTAAGAGTCATCGACGGCAAGTTCCACATGTGGCACATATTCGGCAAAGGTTGGAAGGTCTTCTCGGAGGATCCAACACCGGATCGTATCTACAAGATCGGCCATGCGGTTTCCAGCGACGGCATCAATTGGGTCAGGGAAGAGGCGCGCCAAATCATTACTGATCGATTGGGCGCGGAAGAAAGTCAGGCGCTGCCCACAGTGATCGAGATTGCGGGTCGGTATCACATGTTCTTCTGCTATCGGCACTCTTCCGACTTCAGGAAGAATAAGGATCGCTGTTATCGTATTGGCCACGCCTGGTCGGATGATCTGGATAGCTGGACACGGAACGATGCGGAGCCGCAGCTTGATGCTACACCCGGCGACTGGGATTCAGATATGTTGTGCTACCCACATGCGTTCGAGTGCGATGGCAAAATATTCATGCTGTATAACGGCAACGAGTTTGGTCGCTATGGTTTCGGGCTTGTCGAATCGGAAATATGAACGAGCCTGTCGAATATTGTGTGAACAAGGCATCTGCGGCCGAAATTGCAAATCATCTTGTTCACTGCGACGCCGAGTTCGTGCCGCCATTGAGCGCGCGAGTCGAGATAAACGACTATGCCCAGAAGATCGCTGGCAAGGCGATGCGGTTTGAGGCATGGGCCAAAGGGAAGCTGGTTGGACTGGTAGCCGCTTATTGTAATGACAGAGAGCGTCGCGCGGCTTACATCACCAGCGTGAGCGTGCAGCGGGAATGTCACGGAAGAGGTATTGCATCGGAATTGATGGAGCGATGCATCGGACATGCGAAAGGAATCACATTTCAACGCATAGAGGCTCGAAGTGGACAGAACCAACATTGGCGCGGTCAGACTCTATAAATGTAAGGGTTTCAAAGTCGAAAGGGTGAATGGCCGGGCAACGATCATGTACCTTGATATCGGGAAGAACATGCAAATGAACAAGAACCGTGACTACAACGACGAAATGAAAGACACGAGTGATCACCAGTACGTTTATCGGTTCGACTTTGAGGTGATGCATCCATACATGATCAGATCGTTCGAGCCGTTTTTCAACAAAGGCAGCTTGCTTGAGCTCGGAAGCTTCAAAGGTGATTTCACCGAACGCCTTCTCTCCTACTTCAAGGACGTCACGTGTGTGGAAGCCTCCGATGAGGCAATAGGAGAGGCAAAGCGAAAGTTTGCTGACAGAGTGAAATTCATCAATTCGCAATTTGAAAGTGCGAACTTGCCCAGGAAATATGATAATATAGTGTTGACCCATGTTCTGGAGCACCTCGACAGCCCCTTGCGCGTTCTGAAGCGAATCAATGAAGAATGGCTTGTCGAAGGTGGACGCCTCTTCCTGGTCTGCCCGAACGGCAATGCGCCTTCCCGGCAGATTGCCGTAAAAATGGGTCTGATTGAACATAATACAGCCATTACGCCTGCCGAAGCCAGTCATGGGCATAGATACACGTACACCTTGGATACACTGGAAAGTGTTGCTGTTGCGGCTGGATTGAAGGTGGTTCACCGTTCGGGGATCTTCTTCAAGGCCCTGGCCAACTTCCAGTGGGACCGATTGCTTCAAACTGACATCATCTCCAAGGAGTACCTGGATGGATGCTACAAGCTGGGGCAACAATACCCGGACCTTTGTGCGAGCATTTTTTTGATGTGTGAGCGTGGCCAGGGACCCACATAGGTGAACGCAAGGATGCAAAAACCGATTCTGATTTTCCCCGCAGGAATGCCTCGGGCACTCGACTACCTTAGAAAATGCCTACAAGAAGGACGGAAGGTTATTGGTGCATCATCGCTGGGATATGACCCATCACGGGAGAAGTATCCTGCGTGGGTACACCTGCCGTATGTAACGGATCAGGCATTCAACCAGGCTCTTAAAAAGGCAGTAGAGGTATTTGGTATTGGTGAAATCTACACGCCTAACATTGTTGTCTGGAACTATCTGAATCAATCACTGGAAAATCTGATCCCGGGCGTGGCATTGGCCAATACGTCACCTGTCGATGAGCTTTTGAGTGGATACCGTGTTGCGCTCGCGAAGGCGCGACATATTCTCGCCAATCCGCTTTCTTTGACTTCGGACGTTTCCCCACGCCCGTTGCTTTCAGAAATCGACGTAGCCGCTTTGAGTAGATACGCGGACCTCATTCCGGGGATGTGCGACGACGATAAGATCCGTGCTCTGATCAATATAGCGCGCTATTCAGTGAACGCAGACATTGTCGAAATTGGCAGCTGGTGGGGAAAATCCGCCTACATTCTCGCAAGACTGGCACAAAGTTTCGGCATCGGGAAGTTGTTGTGTGTTGATCCTTGGTCGAATGCACACCTTGTCCAGAACGAGAGTATCGTTGATGGCGGTTCGTCGCAAGTCGATGCTGAAGAAGCGTTGACCGTATTCCAAATAGGTTTGCTTCCATTTAATGCAAATCATATGAACTACTTACGCATGACCTCTGTTGAAGGCGCAACGCACTACGGGAGCAGGCAACCTATCAGCACGAAGGCGTTTGGAACTACTGAATACACCGGAAAAATCGCAATTCTTCATATAGATGGAAACCATGCCTACGAAGCGGTAAAGACAGATGTTGACTCATGGGGCAGTTTCGTAGTCGGCGGCGGATGGATCATCTTCGATGACTATGTCTGGCATTACGGAAACGGGCCTCAAAAGGTCGGAGATGCATTTCTGGAGAGCAATCGTTTCAGAGTTGCCACAGCATTTGTCATGGGGACAGCACTGTTTATTCAATTGTCTTCTCGGTGATTGCGAGCAAAACAGCATGAAGCTTATCGGCAAGGTCGTCGCTGCCAAAATAATCAGTCGCATAAGAAAATACTTGCGTAAATATCTGGGCGGTGCCTCAGGATTGGCAGAGAGTAACTCACTTGACCTCTTGCGCTCTCTCTCATCGCAGATGAACTGGTTTGCGCTGGAATCCAAAGGCCGCGAGGTAATTTCAAAGTATCCTCTTCAAGACGAGGCCTTTGCTCTACTGGCGTACAGCTTGCAGCAACAGGGTCGCCTGGAAGAGGCGGTAACCTTTGCCGTTCAAGCTTTAGCTATCTCAGATAGTCGCTGGCTGTCATATTATATAGCGGGGGTCGCTCTGAAGGGGCTGGGCAGAGTGAAAGACGCCTGTGAGTACTTGCGCAAGGCCGTCGCAATTGATCCAGGCCGCTCCCAGGGCATGAAGGCATTAATTGAGGCAATTGGCGCGACGGACGGGATCGAACTCGCGGCATCAGAATATGCCGCATATTGCCGCCGAACTCGATGCAGAGCTGACCTTGCTATCGCCAACGTCCGTACGGTGCGTGATTGGGCGCAGAATATCGGTTTGCGCCTTAAAGAAGCCGGGGAAGCGGAGGAAATTCCATTTGAGTCTCCCCATGTATGGCGCAGCGTGTCAGAGATCCAAACGCACGTCGCAATATCGAACAAGCCCTATGTCGCCGACATTTCAGACGCACGAATATTCAGCCACTCCAGCCTTATTCTCACCTCCGACGGTACCATTCTCAGTGATACCGGTGGTCACCCGCGGTTCGGCCGCTACGTCAGCTTTGTCTACGATGCTGCAGTGCTTGCCCAGGAGCCGGGCAAGGTACTCTTGGATTTCAGCAAGTATACTACGAGAGAGATCGAGGCCGGCATTCTATTGTCGGGCTTAGCGTCGAACGCCTTCGGCCACTGGATACCCGAATTTCTGCCAAAGTTACAGTTTTTGAAAGAACACCCTGATTTTGAAAAGTTGCCGATTATCGTAGACGCAGATATGCCACAAAGTCATTTTGAGCATCTACAGCGTCTCTCAAACAACGCGCTGATACGGCTGCAAGCCAACGAATCGTTCATTTGCCGACGCTTATTGGTTGCACCTTCGCCGGCCTTCTCCCCGGTTGAACTATTTCCTAACGATATCCCGGTCCATGAAATGCCCGGGTTATCGCCACGTGCGTTGCTTTTCATTCGTGGTGATCAATCAATTGAAAAAGCGAAGATTCGTGCCAGACGTATATTCCTGGCAAGAAAAAACACGAAATGGCGGCGATTGCTTAATGAGCAGGAAATAGCGGCAGACTTGGCAAATGTGGGCTTTGAAACAATAGTCGCTGAAGAAATGAAGGTGAGTGAGCAGATCGATCTATTCCAAAGCGCGCAGTGGATTGTTGCACCCAATGGATCGGCCCTGCTTAACCTTGTCTTTGCAGACCCTGGCGTGAAGCTGCTGATACTGTCGCAGCCTAATTTATTCAACTGGGGCACCTTCCAGGGGCCTATGCTCGCTTTGGGGTATAAACCGATTTGGGTACGTGGTGAAACCGCCGTGGCCCTGAATCAGAAGCATTCTGACTACGTCGTTCCAATAGAAAGCCTTCGTAAAGTGCTCGCCGAAATGGGTTTGGAAGGGGAGTGATGAGAATCGTGCATTTTGTGTAGACCTATGGGAGAAAATGTCATGCAAAACAAGGCCAAGACGTTCATTCATAAAAAGGCGGACGTACAAACCAAATCCGTTGGCACCGGAACAAAGATTTGGCAGTACTCGATCGTTCTAGGCGGCGCCAAAATAGGTTCCGACTGCAATATCAATGCACAGTGTTTCATTGAAGACGACGTGGTCATTGGAAACAACGTGACGATAAAATGTGGGGTGCAATTGTGGGATGGCATCACAATTGAAGACAATGTATTCATAGGTCCTAATGCCACATTCACCAATGACAAATATCCACGATCAAAGGTTTATCCTGCTGAGTTTGCTCGAACTAGAATCAAGAAAGGGGCATCAATTGGAGCAAATTCAACAATCCTCTGCGGTGTGACAATCGGGGAAAATGCACTGATAGGCGCGGGAAGTGTCGTTACAAAAGATGTTCCAGATGGAGAAGTGTGGTATGGAAACCCTGCAAGAAGCCATGGCAAATCGAAAAGTGCGGCCTTCTGACAATTCATTAATGTAGGTAAGCACCACATGTCACTTGAAGATTGCCGTCAGATTGACTTGCCCAAAATTTCCGATCCTAGGGGAAACTTGACATTTATCGAGAGTGGAAGACATGTTCCATTTGACATAAAAAGGGTGTACTACCTCTACGATGTCCCCGGCGGTGCAACCCGAGCGGGTCATGCCCACAAGAAGCTTCAGCAGGTTCTTGTTGCCATTGCGGGCAGCTTCGATGTCTTGCTTGATGATGGAAAAAAGAGAGCGCTGCATCATCTCAATCGCTCCTATTGCGGTCTCTATATCTACCCATTGACATGGAGAATGATTGATAATTTCTCGTCGGGGGCAGTGTGTTTGTCAATTGTCTCGGACTTCTACGACGAAGACGATTATTTTAGAGATTACGATGCATTTCTGCAGGCGATAGGAGAACAACACAGGTGAACGTCCCTTTCCTCAATCTTCAAGGAGTTTACCAGGAGCTTAAGGAGGAATTGGACTCTTCCTACCGCCGGGTAATGGAAACTGGCTGGTTCATTATGGGTGCGGAAGTTGAGGCCTTTGAGCATGAGTTTGCGGCTTATTGTGGGGTGGAGCACTGTGTTGGAGTGGGAAATGGGCTCGATGCACTGCACCTGATTCTGCGCGCTTATGAAATAGGCGAAGGCGATGAGGTGATTGTTCCGGCCAACACGTACATCGCCACCTGGCTGGCGGTGTCGTATGCGGGTGCGAAGCCGGTGCCGGTGGAACCTGACCCACATACGTACAACCTTGATCCAAAAGTGTTGGAAGCCGCGATTACTCCGAAGACAAGAGCCATTTTGCCGGTTCATCTTTATGGCCAGCCCTCCGACATTGAGCCAATACTGAAAATTGCTGAGAAAAAGGGCCTGAAAGTAATCGAAGACGCGGCGCAGGCGCACGGTGCTTGCTACAATGGCCGTCGAAGCGGCTGTCTTGGGCAGGCCGCCGCGTTCAGCTTTTATCCAGGTAAAAACCTTGGAGCGTTAGGAGACGCAGGCGCCATTGTAACGAATGATGACAAGTTAGCGGAACAAGCACGCATGCTGCGCAACTATGGGTCAAAAGTAAAGTATTACCATGAATGCAAAGGGTTCAATTCGCGGCTTGATGAAATGCAGGCTGCATTTCTCCGCGTAAAGCTGGCTCACCTTGATGAATGGAACCAGAGGCGGGCGAAAATCGCCCGCTTTTTCCTTGACAATCTGACTGGTCTTCCCGGGCTGATCCTGCCCTACGTTCCCGATTGGGCTGCTCCAGCATGGCATGTTTTTGCAATAAGAACTCCACGTCGAGATGGCTTGCAGCAATTTCTGCAAAGTAAAGGGGTGGGTTGCCTTATCCACTATCCAGTTCCGCCTCACCTTTCAAATGCCTACGCACAACTTGGGCTGCGGAGTGGTTCCTTTCCAATTTCCGAAACAATAGCTTCAACCGAACTGAGCCTGCCAATGGGACCTCACATAAGCCTGGATGAAGCTGAGTACGTCGTAGAATGCATACGGGAATATATGATTGAAATGAGGAGAAAGTCATGACAAATTCGCTGACGCCAGAAATGGTCGAGCGCGGCTTCATCAGAAGGATTCATGAGAATTGGCCTTTCCTCGTCATTGCTGCGGTCTTCTGTGCCCTATGGCTACCGCATGTGTTTATCATCAATAATTCCTTAAACTTCATTACCGCCTTCGAAGCTGATCCTGGCGGCATGGTTGATGGTATTTTGCGCCATCTTTCAACCTACAACATGAACGGCGGGTATTACTCGAAATACTACGGCTGGTCATTCTTCTTCATAGCGTTTTGGGTTCTCAAGCCAACTGCGTTAGTATTAAAGGCTTTCCACCTTTATAGTGATTCTCTTTTATTCTGTTTGATTCGGCTTCTCAATTTCTCTATCTGTCTGACCTCAGTTGTTGCATTATATTTATTTCTCAAAAGACTATTCAAAAACGTCTACTATGCTGCAATAGGATGTCTGTTCTATATCGTGCCGGCCTACCTGGCTCAAGGCGGAGTGTCCTTTTCTCTTGGCGGAGGCATGCAGAACTACTTTTACTTCATTCATCCCGAACCAACAGGCTTTCTTTTCTTGTTCTTGGGCCTTTGGATGCTCGAGGTTTTCCGAGAGAACATTCGAGCAGACAAGACGGGAAAACTATACTTTGCAGGCGTGTTGTTTCTGGCGCTTGCATGCTTTGCTAAGCAGCCATTTGTCTTCGTCGCAGTGCCCGTCTATGTGCTGTATGTAAAACAATACTCCAAGATGCAAAATTTGTCTTTAGGTACGTTTGTCAACTCAAGAGCGTTTCTCGTTTTGTTCCTCAAGACGATCATTTTTTGCGTGCTCCTTTTCTACATAATGAACCCCTATTCTTTCCTGGAACCAAAGATGTTTGTCAAAAATCAATTACGACTCGTTCGCGCCTTTGGGTCCGGCCCCATGACCTTGTCGATTGTCGAGGCGTGGAAACAATACCTTCACGTGATTGGAAGAAGTTTATTTCTCTGCGCTTCAATATTAATATCTTTGATTGATATCACTATTCTCCTGCTTCGAAACAGGCATAGGCAGAAGCGAGATCGCTATTTTCTAGTGCTTCTCATTTCATCGTTTCCAATACTAGGCATTTTCATGACGAACTCACGCTTTTTCATATCGATCAATTATCTGGCTCCGGTCATCGTATATCTAATCATTGGCGACATTTTGCTCATCAGGGAAGTATTGCAAATCAGTCAAAAGCGGATTCGGACGATCTCTTTGGCGACCTTGTGCTGTATTCTCGCATTCGTATTTGCTCTTGGCGGTCAGGCGGTCATTCGCTATGGCATAGATCGACTGAAATACAAGGAAACAAATTTCTACAGAGTGTACGAATACGTCAAAAACAACATTCCAAACGGCGCGCGTGTGGCAGTAAGCCACACCGTCGCGATACCGCCCGAGAAAGAACTTGCTGTATTTCAATGGTGGCAAGAGGATCCGGATAAAGTCGCTGATTTTAATCCTGATTTCCTTATCTACCAAAAGGGCTTCAGCATCAACGGAGTACCTACTAAGGAGGCAAAAGCGTTTGATGGTTTTGTGACCAGGGAAGGCTATCGAGAAGTCGCAAATCTGGAAAATATTACTGTCTTTTCGAGAAAGTAGTTGCACCAAGAGAATTGGATAAGGAAAACGGAAGGTCCATGACCATAATGCAGCCGCAGGCTTTGATCAAACATCCCTTAATTGTGAAGGTTCGCGAGAATTGGATTCTTGTGGTTGTTTGTGCCGCCTTCTGTGCGCTGTGGCTTCCTCATGTCTTTATCATAAATGACAGCATTAACTTTGCGATGGCGTTCGAGGTTGACCCTGGTGGAATGTTGGACAGCGTCATGCGTCATCTCTCGAGCTATAACATGGGTAATGGCTACTTCTCACGCTACTACGGCTGGTCCTTCTTTTTCATTGTGTTCTGGATCCTCAAACCCACCGTATTGCTCTTGCGAGCATTGCATTTGTACAGTGATTCCCTGCTGCTTTGTCTTATTCGGTTTGTTAATTTCTCTATCTGCATGGCATCCGTCGTTGCGCTCTACTTGTTCATGAAAAGACTGTTCAAGAATGTCTATTATGCTGCTTTAGGATGTTTCTTCTTTTTCGTGCCGGTTTACTTGCTTCAGGCAGATGTACCATGGACTGTAACAGGATCAATGGAGAATTTCTTCTATTTCGTACATCCAGAGCCAACCGGCTTTCTGTTCGTTATCTTGAGTCTTTGGATGCTCGAGGTATTCAAGGATAGTACGAACACAGACAAGTCTGAAAGGCTATTCTTCACTGGAGTGGTGTTCATGGCGCTCTCATGTTACGCAAAGCAGCCATTTTTCTTCGTCAGTGTCCCAATCTATTTCCTATATGTGAAACAATACGCACATATAAAAGGGCTTCAACTGCGCAATTACGTCTTATCGAAGCAATGCCTGCTTCTATTTTTCAAGACGATTCTATTGTGCGCTCTTATGTTTTACATCATTCATCCCTATGCTTTCTTGCAGCCAAAGGCATTTCTAAAGAATCAATTGAGCCTCGTGAGCGTATTTGGCTCCGGCGCCATGACGTTATCTGTTATTCAAGCATGGAAAGCATATATACATATAATTTGGAAGAACCTTTTTTTATTAGCTTCGGTGTTAATAACTTTTCTCAACATTCTTTTGCTCATCCGACGGCGGAACAAGAAGGAGAAGCAAGACGGATTCTTCCTTACGCTATCCGTTTCCTCAATTGTGATTCTGAGCATACTGATTACCAATGCTCGCTACTTCATCCTTGTGCACTATCTATCTCCTGTGATTGTCTTCTTCATAGTAGCGGACATTTTCTTGATCAGGGAGCTATCGACGCTCAACAAGCAATGGCTTCGCAATGTCGCTCTCGTCGCAGTCTCCTGTATTCTTGCCTTAAGTTTTATGCTTGGAGGTCAGCAGGTCATCCGCTATAGCCTGATAAGGCTGCACTACAAAGACAGCAATTTCTATAGAGTCTATGAATATGTCAAGAATAGTATTCCAAATGGCTCGAAGGTGGCCGTGAGTCATACAGTAGCCATACCACCGGAGAAAGAACTGAAGGTCTTCGAATGGTGGCAAGAAGATATTAGCAAAATAGGAGATTTTAATCCTGATTATCTGATTTATCAAAAGAACTTCAATGTCAATGGCGTCTTGATAAAAGAGGCGAATGCCTTTAATGCATATGTGAGCAAGCAAGGATATAGCGAAATAATTACCCTTGAGGATATTTCTGTTTTCAAAAGAAAGGATTAGGCCTGCACTTTGCATCGCTTCCTTTCTGTGAGTTCACGGCTTTATAAGGAGGGGCGTTTTTGCAGCTCGCGAGCATAATAGTCATCGCCTTTAATCAAGAAAAAACGATACTAGAAACCCTTGATTCTTTGAAAACTGCTGGAATTGACGATGTAGAGATACTGATTTGCGATGATAGCAGCACAGACTGCACCAGATTGATAATTGATGAATGGTGCCAATCGTCCCGAAGCTGGAATGGCCCTATTAAAATAATTTTCCATGAAAAGAACCTGGGTATTTGCGGAAACTTTGCTTCAGGATGCATGGCCGCCAAGGGCAAATACGTAAAACTTATCGGCGGAGACGATAAGATCGTGCCGGGTTCACTATCGCGTATGATCAATTGGATGGAGCGGGAGAACCTGATAGTCGCCTTTGGACGGCCAACATATTTGATGGAAGATGACTCTTTTGAGAAAAGGGCGTACGCTGCCATGGTTCGTAATTTTACAAAATTCAATGAGTTCTCTGCCAAGGAACAATTCCGCGCCCAACTTAAAATAAATCGCGTCTTTTCGCCGTGCGCTATAATGGAGCGGAAAACGCTCCTCAATAAATTGCCTGCAATCTCGTCATACACCATGCTCGAAGATTGGCCGCTTTGGCTGTCGTATTCGGAGTCGGGAATTCGAATACGTTACCTGGATATCGACTTTGTGCAGTATAGGGTCCATTCAAGCAATATGTCCCGACAATCCAGACGAGCCGCGCGAAGAAGCGAATATAGCAAAGACATCATGAGAATGCTTTCAGCAAACAGGCGATTGATGCCAAGTTGGCGGGTGCGAGACGTGATTGAATTGAACGTAAGTCATCTGAGATTGAAAAAACAAATGTCATTGGAAAACATGCTATCGCTCCGGGTACGAAGTGGCCTTTGGAAAGTTCTCCTAAAAGTACTAACGTACATAGATTTGCTGGAAAGTACTTTCCGCCTGTTGGGATCAAAGCGAAACGCATGATAGCGAATCTGCTCCGCCTTCGCAGGTATTACGCTCGATACGTAACATCTTTCGCTGAACGCGTGAACCATGCCATACGAAGAAAATTGAATCGTCAACGCATGGATATTCTGGCTGATTCGGAAGCAAGTAGGGGTGCCCTGCTTCTGCGGCAGGCTCTGAAGCGTCTTGGATTTGTCTCTCATATAGTGGCACATGATTCATACAGGGTGCAATTTGCGTGCATCCCGATTGTCATCTTTAGCTCTGGAATAGTCCGGATCCCAAAGAAATACTTTATCCTGCAGACAAGAGACCTCGCCATCGGAGATCCAATTGAAGATGATTATTTCAGGATACTTTTTCAGGCAGTTGCAGTACTGGAATATTCAATTACAAATATTGAATACCTTCTTGCGAAAGGCATCAGCTACAAAAAGATATTCTATTTACCTTTGGAAGGAGATTTGGAATTTTTCTTACTGCGTTTCTTGCTGGCAATGGACTATTTGACATTTTCAACGTTCTACGAAGGCATTTCGAAACCCCTCTTGCTGGATGGAAGGGGAATGTGCCTGAGCCTTCCTGAAACAACTGAGAGGCGGTGCGCTTTCGTTCACCAGCACGGGAACTTTACAATTTTCGACGGATTGCGGCACAGGTATTCTTGGGTCGGGTGCGGGATGAGTTACAAGTATCTTTGCCAGAGGGCTATGGCGCAAGGGCTTGACTACTTGATTGTTGTTGAAGACGACGTCGTGTTCACGGAAAGATATGAGAAGGATTTGAAGGTTGTTCTTTCATACTTGTCCTGGACCAGGAATCCCTGGCATGTCTTTTCCGGATTCATTGCAAATCTCAGTGACAATGTTGAAGTCAGTGATGTTGTCTCGTATGGCGGCATTGATTTTGTCCATATAAATAGACTCACGAGTACCGTTTTCAATATTTATCATAAGTCGGTATTTAGTCAACTTTCAAAATGGGATGAACAGAATTATCACTTTTATACAAATACTATTGACCGTTTTCTTGGCAATTGGAAAAAACTGAGAGTCGTTACTACCCTGCCATTTCTCGTTGGTCACAAAGAAGACGTTGATTCAAGTATCTGGGGCTTTAATAATAAAAGATATATACCGATGGTAGAACAGACACTCCAGCGATTATCGGGTTCTGGTCAAAGAATTCAAAAGAGATGGAATGCATTTAAGCACCCCAAAGTAGGCCGGAACTGTTCAGGGAGGAAGCGTCAAGAATGCCGCTTGAGTTCAAACATTTGGCCCTTGAGGGCCTCCTGCTGATTTGGCCGGTGGTCTTCGAAGACGACCGCGGCTATTTTATGGAGACTTATAAGGCCTCCTCATACACGGCCAACGGAATTGCTGACAACTTTGTCCAGGACAATCATTCGTGTTCGCGGCGCGGCGTTCTACGAGGCTTGCATTTTCAGCGGCCTCCTCACAGCCAGGGCAAGCTCGTGCGGGTTGCAACCGGTGTTGTATGGGATTGCGCCGTCGATATAAGACCAGATTCACGCACCTACGGTCAATGGCATGGGGTCACGCTCAGCGAAGAGAATCGCCTCATGCTCTACATACCGCCGGGGTTCGCCCATGGCTTCGTTACGCTGAGTGAAGAAGCTCATCTGCTTTACAAGTGCACGGCCGAATTTGATAAAGCAAGCGAGGGCGGTATCCGCTGGAACGACCCGGACCTTGGAATCGAATGGCCCTTGCAAGACATCACCATCTCTGAGCGGGATGCCGCCTTGCCATTCTTCAAGGATCTTGCGTGATCTGGCTCGTTGGCATCAGGGGCATGCTCGGCGCGGAGGTTGCCGCGCGAATGGACATTGAGGGGTGCGAGTACGCGGGAAGCGACCGGGATGTCGATATCACCTCGACCAACGCAATTTGGTCCTTCGCGCGAGGCAAAGATATCCAATGGATCGTCAATTGTGCCGCATACACGGCGGTTGACAGGGCAGAGTCGGAACCTGAGCTGGCGGAGCGGCTCAATGTGGCGGGTCCACGAAACCTTGGCATACTTGCTCGAGAAGTCGGGGCGGGAATTGTTCACATTTCCACTGATTACGTCTTCTCCGGTGAGGGGACGCGACCGTACCGTGAGGACGATCCTGTAGGACCGACGGGAGTCTATGGACGCACGAAGGCAGAAGGGGAGGCCGCGCTGCGTCAGGCGTGCGATCGTTCGCTGATTTTGAGAACCGCCTGGCTCTACGGCAAGCACGGGTCCAATTTCGTTTACACGATGCTTCGCCTTATGAGGGAGAAAGAGGACCTGGGGATTGTCGCCGAC
Organism: uncultured Spirochaetota bacterium; assembly: GCA_963820435.1. Taxonomy (GTDB): domain Bacteria; phylum Spirochaetota; class Spirochaetia; order SZUA-6; family Fen-1364; genus Fen-1364. The sequence goes on from CAWGAC010000012.1 coordinate 123,260, forward strand.
CAGCGCGGCAGTCCAACGTGGGCGGCAGACCTCGCCCGTGCAATCGTGATTGCGCTTGGAGCGCCTTCACGCTTCGGCGCTTACCACTTTTCGGGCTTCGGAGAGACGAACTGGTATGAGTTCGCGCTTGCAATACACAGGCTGGGCCGGGAGAAGGGCATACTGGAGCGGGAATGCAGGCTTCGGCCGCTCACTACTTCCGAGTACCCCACGCTGGCGCGACGGCCGGCTTATTCGGTTCTGTCAACGGACAAGATCGCGCGGGACTACGGAATCGCAGCCCGTCCATGGAAGGCAGCTCTTGCGGACTTTTTTGAGGATGCATTCTCGGACCTGAAAGGGTTCGAAAGGATCGGCATGCAGACGATGAAGCCATGAACCCGACCATCTCCATTGTTGTGCCGGTCTATAACAATTCAGCCACGATCGAGCGGACCCTCGAAAGCATCCTCATGCTCAAGTCAATAGAAGACGCGGAGCTCGTCATTTCTGACGATGCATCCACCGATGGGACCGTCTCGATATGCAAGCGGTGGATGCGTGCTCACGGGACAAGGTTCCGCCGCGCGACACTCCTCGAGAACAAGACGAACCTCGGCATATCCGGCAACCACAAAGCGGCTTTTGGGGCGGCAACGAGCGACTACGGCCTCTATTTCGGAGGAGATGACCACTGCTACGATTCACTGTTCTTCGTGCGCGTTGCGAATTACTTGAAACGGCATCCGGAGACGCGCATCGCCAAAACCCGGGTCAAATCACTTTACGCGGATAGCGGCAAGGTTCTTGATATGTATCGCTACAAAAGACTCTTTTTCCGCCTTGCGCCGCGGAAGCAGTTCGCGTGTCTCGCCATACTGGGCAATTTCCTCTACGCGGGGCCGGGTACGGTGGTCCGGATCAGAGACGTGAAGGACTTCGACGCATTCGACGCCAACTGCCGCTCTTTCGAGGATCTTCCACTCTTCTACGCCTTCCTGGCAAGAGATCTCCCGATCCGGTTCGCTGGTGCATCGGGACTTTACTGGCTGAGGCATAGCGGCTCGCTCTCATTCAAGGGATTCTCGACAATGGGAGGGCGGTTCTCTCAGGATCTGGATTATATCGAGAAGCGATTCCTGCTTCCCAACGTCAGAAAATTTTCAGCATTCGAACGCCTTCTCCTGCGGACAAGCACGAGGCACAAGCTTTTTCGACAGATTCTCCTGCTGGCCTACTGGCAATGGTACGTCATGCGCGTGTTGCCTTCATTCCAAAGGCGGTTCCTTGCGTTTTCCGGAAGAAAGATCGAATCGCCCCAGGCGTCAAGTGGAATGTAGTCTGATTAAGTAATGAAAATACTCGGTATCTTTCTCAACAATGAGCTGCGCACGGGCGGCCATATCCGTTGCCTCGAGCTCATGGAAGGACTGGCGCAGCGCGGCAATAAGGTGACCGTGCTGCTGAATTCCGCTCTCCAATACAAAGCCCACTGCTTCTCGGAGGTGCGGCTCGCCGCGCCGTACAAGCGCAAGAGTATCCCCCCCGCCTCCATGGTCTTCAAACGGTCAACAAAGGCATGGCTGGACACGGGCAGGCTGGAGGAAAAACCCGATTTTGTGCTCATTTTCGGTGAGGCCCATCTTCGCGCTGCCATTGAGGTCAAAAGGCGATTCTGTGTTCCCATCCTTTTTGGGCTCCAGAGCAATTCCGTGCGCGAGACGCTCAACTCGATCAAGGAGAACGCGCTTCTCCCGCACAAGCTGATAGGCGCCCTTTTCGACCTTCTGCGCTGCAAAATCTACGAAGCACGGATTGCGCGATCCTGCGATGCCATCATCTTCCAAAGCTCTTTTGATCGTGACGAGTTCCAGTCACGGAATCGGAAGGTCGCCGGCAGATCATATGTCATTCCGGGCAACATCGGGCCTCCCAGGTTCACAGAGGAGAGCAGGGGCCTGAACAGGAGCGACGCGGTACGCAAAATCCTCTTCATGGGAACCTTGGGAGAGCGCAAGGGCCTTCGGTATCTGTTTCAGGCCTTCGATATCCTCCACTCAGAGGGAAGGCAGGGGCTCGAGCTTCATGTCGCGGGTCCCGGTACCGATGAACAACGCGCTCGATTCGAACGATACGCGGCAAAGCACGGGTTCGCCGGATCGGTAACTTTCTACGGGCGTGTCCCCAGCACTTTTCCCCTAATGACTGACTGCGACATCATGATAGCTCCATCTCTTTTCGACAGCTTTCCGGACGTGGTGCTTCTGGCCTTCCACGTCGGGATCCCTGTCTTAGGGAGCAGGGTTGGCGGCATACCGGACATGCTGAAACACGATGACTTGCTGTTCCCCCCGCGAGATGGAGCCGCGATTGCCGCGGTCCTGCGCCGCTGCCTGGACGAGCCGGGGCGCTACGCGGCGCTCCGAATCCTCAGCGCCGAGCGCCGAGCACACTTCCTCTTCGATTGGTCGGCGAAATGGGAGAGTGTCGCTGCTGAGGCTTTCCGGAAATGAAGACTGTAATCCTTGGCGGCGGCGGCTTCATCGGGTCAGCCGTCTCCGATCGCCTTCTTCTGGACGGCCACAAGGTAAGGATTTTCGAACGTCCTCGCGTTGCGCCGTACCGGGAGTTCAGGAAATCGGAGCGCGTCGAATGGGTCACAGGCGACATGCTGAGTCCGCACGATCTCGCTCTGGCAATCGACGGTATGGACGCAGTCCTGCATCTCGTCTCAGCGACTTTGCCCAAGAATTCGAATGAGGACACTATATTCGATGTCCAGAGCAATCTCGTTGCGACCTTGCAGCTTCTCAACACCATGGTTGCCGGCAAGGTCCGCAGAATCGTATTCATTTCCTCCGGCGGCACTGTCTACGGTGAACCGAAATACCTGCCCATCGACGAGAAGCACCCGACAAACCCGCTCGTTTCCTACGGCATCATCAAGCTCGCTATCGAAAAGTATCTTTTGCTGTACGAGCGGATGTACGGCATCAGGACGACGATCCTCCGCGTATCGAACGCCTATGGCGAACGGCAGAGGGTTGAGACCGCTCAAGGCGCCGTGAATGTCTTTTTGCATCGAGCTCTTCGAGGTCAGGCCATCGAGATTTGGGGTGATGGGAGCACCACACGCGACTTCATCCACGTCCGGGACATTGCAGAAAGCTTCGCACACGCGCTCGCATATGACGGAGACTCGAGAATAATCAACATCAGCTCGGGTACGGGAGTCAGCCTCAATGACCTTTTGCATATGATCGAGGAATTTATGGGTCGCAAGATCGAAAGGCGCTACCTGTCCGGCCGGCCCTTCGACGTGCCGATAAGCGTATTGAGCAACGAGCTGGCGAAACAGGAATTGGGATGGGTGCCGAAAGTCCGCCTTGCGGACGGTATTAGCCTTACGGCAGAGTGGATGAAACGACAGCTCCCATGAAGAGGCCCAAGATGATCCGTCAGACGCATGCGGGATTTCACGATGCCCGGGACCTTTACAATCGCCACAAAGGGGAGCCAATCTGGATTGCAGGCTCCGATCCGTCTCTGGCGGGATATCCAGATGCCTTTCTGGACCACAAGATCGGCGTGACACTCCATCTGGCCCACGTCAAGTTCCCGCGCAGCACCTACCGGTACAGCAGCGAATACGACCGCTCCCGGTTCCTCCTTTCAAAGCATGCGGAGTATCGTTCACAGCCGTTGATTGCTGCTTTGCCGATGTACGGTGTGACGCAAAAGGCGACAATGGAACTCTTGAAGGACAACCAGGAGCTGTACTTCCACAGGATGCTTTCCTACATGCCCACGGGCGTACGCGGAGAAGTGGACGCGGAGTTCAGCCTTTACAAGATCCGACAGACGCAGAAAAATGCGGCCCATTTCTGGGGCGGGCATGGGTCGTGCCTGCACACTTGTATCTACATGGCCGTTCTCATGGGAGCAGCAGAAATCAACCTGATTGGATGCGGACACGGAATGTACGGCGGGGGGCTGGAACATTTCGAGGCAGTGGAAAGCACGCATCATGCCATGCGTCCCGGCTACAAATCCTTTGACGACCCAAAGGATTCGGTTCCCATCATCGACCAGACATGCGCTCTGAGGGACGGCTGCCGCAAAACGGGAATAGCATTCAACTGGTACATGGAGTACGCGGATCCGATGAACCGCTTCATGGAAATTGATCCTGATGTGGTACGCAATGCGACATGAACAGGCGCGTCGGAAGTTTAAGATGTCACATCGGATATACTGGGTGTTTGTCAAGCGGCCGTATTATCGGATTATGAGCCGCGTATAATCAATTGAGTGGGAGCTGAGAAATGGAACGAATGATCATCATGGATCGCAATGAGAACAACTATGGTCCTTCTCCGAAGTGCCACGAAGTCATGCGAAACATGACGATGGAGTACTTCTCCACGTATTCCCGCGATTACCCGCGGCGTATCAAGAGCCGGATCGCAGAGCAGTACGACGTGAATCCGGATGACGTCATAGTCGGATACGGCGCGGAGGATCTTCTCAAGCAGATCATCCACTGGGCGGCGGAACCATCCACGACGATTGCGCTTCCCGACATGTCCTGGTGGTATTACAAGCCACCTCGCCGGAGAGGTCGGCGCGAACGTGGCCGAGTACCACATGAAGGAATCGGCCGACACGTGGGATTTCGACGACCAGGAGATACTCTCCATTCTGAAAAAAAAGCCCCGCCTTTTCATTATAGCGTCTCCGAGCAATCCGACGGGGAATCACTGTCTGTGGACCGGATGAAGAGGCTCCTTGCCGCAAAGGACCCGTCCACAGTGTTCGTTCTCGACGAAGCATATTGGGGATTCGGCTCTCAGCCATTCCCCGAGAAAGAAGTGTGCAGATATGAGAACTTCATTCTCCTGAGAACGCTTTCGAAATACTACGCCCTTGCAGGGCTTCGCATCGGGTTCGCGTTCCTTGGGAAAGGGCTTGCGGACTTCGCAACCTACAAGAGCATATATCTCGGATTCAACAGGACCTCCGAGGAAATGCTGTTTGCAGCGTTCGACAAGGAATCGGACGCTTATTACAGGGAAAAGGCTTCGATGATCATCGAGGACGGAAAGGTGTTCTTCGAGGAGCTTCGCGGAATGGGATTCAAGCCGTTCCGCACGTGCGCGAACTTCATCCTCGCACGACTGCCGGCGGATGACTATGCGCTTCTGAAGGAGAAGCTGCCTCTTCGGGGATTCGTGATCAGACTCCTCGCCGCACCGGCATTCGAGAATTGTATCCGCATTTCCATCGGGACCCGCGAACAGAACCACCTCCTGATAGAGATCATGAAGGACCTGTCTGAGCAACAGGAGCTGAGACATGCAGGTCGTTCTTCTGGCTGCGGGGATGGCGCAGAGACTGCGTCCCCTGACCGATCTCTGCCCGAAGTGCCTTCTCGATGTCGGCGGGAGATCGATTCTCGAGAGGGCTGTTGATTCACTGATGCAGTTCGGCCTTGCAGATTTCATCATCGTCACCGGCTACAGGGCCTCAATGATCAGAGAGCTGGTCGAGGCGCGGTATCCGAAGCTCTCGGTGACATGGATGACAAACGAGCGCTATGCCGAGACGAACAACGCCTATTCCCTGATGCTGGCTGAAAGCGCGGTGTCAGGGAGAGTTTCTTCTGCTTGACAGCGATATCCTGTTTCCCACCGGGGCTGGTGCAGAAAATGTTGGAGTGCCACGACTTACCCTGCATCGCCCTCGATCGCCATCCCTGCAGCGAAGAGGAAATCAAGATCCTCCTTGATGCACGCGGCCATGTTCGCGATATCGGCAAGGAAATCGATCCTGCGCAGGCCGCCGGAGAATCGATCGGGATCGAAGTTTTTTCCGATGCAGCCCGGCGGGAGCTGTTCAGGACCCTTCACAGGAGGATCGTCTCCGAAAGGCGTGAAAACGAGTTCTACGAAGCTTCCTTCAAGCAGATGATCGGCAACGGCACAAAGTTCCGTGCAGTCGATACGACGGGGTTCTCGGCCATGGAGATCGATTCAGCTAGAGGATCTGCGAAGGGCGCGGGTGAGGTATCAGGTAGAAGGACAGGTGATTCAGACGCAGGCAAGGTCTTCGTATACCGAGAGAAGGCGTTCCGCGCTCTGAGTCCACGAGAAGAGCGGGATGCGCGCGATGCCGCGCTCGATCAGGTGGGCGCGAAGTTGCCCGTTGGAGATGACACGGTGCATCGCCTCTGACAAGGCAACGGCATCGTAGGGATCTTCCACGATGTAGGCCGCATCCCCGACAATCTCCCGGATCGCAAAGCCCGGGGTTGTGATGACAGGGCAGCCGCATGCCATAGCTTCCACATTGGGCATGCCGAATCCCTCCGCGAAGGAGGGAAAGACGAAGGCGTCCGCCGCGTTCATGAGCTCCGCAACGTCGCGCTCTGGAACAAAGCCAGGAGTGATGAAGCGCTCGGAAATGCCGAGTGCCCTCGCGCGATTCGCCACAGCTTCGTCTCCCCATCCTCCGCCCGCGCACACCAGGCTGTGCGGTGCCTCGTGTTCCTGAATGAAGCGGGCGAATGCGTCCAGGAGGGTCCAGGGATTCTTGCGCTCGGAGAACCGGCTGACGTGGAGGAAGTAGGGTCGCGCCACATCATAGCGCTCGGGCGCGGTGACCTCGTCCTTCGCGAGCACCCGGTAGAGTGGCGAAAGCCCGTTGTAGCAGACCACGATGTTTTCGCGAGCAACGCGGAAGCGTTGACAAAGAAGTTCGCGCTGGATTCCGAGACAGTAACGATGCGATCCATGCGCCGGGCATAAGGCGGCCGACCAGGTACTCGTGGGCAAGTTCAGCCTTACCGTAGAACTGCGGGACGTGAAACTGCTCCGCCCCGTGAATCGTGGCGACTTTCCGGGAGTGAACGCCCCAGATCGGTGCGTAAATGGTCAGCGGCGTGTAGTGAACACATCAAATCGTTCGCGCCGGAGGGCCATGGCTGCCCGAAGGGGATTCCGGGGCACGATCAGTTCACGGACAAGCTTGTAGATCTGATTGTCACTCGGGCGGTAGTGGATAAAGGTGAAGTCGAAACGGCCTTTGTTGAGGTCCAGGGCGGCGTTCAGGATTTCGTTCAGGTGATGCCCGGAGCCGGAGGTCCAATTGTCCAGCTGCTTCGAGAAAATCCCGATGCTCGGCGGTCCGTTCCTGCGTTTCATTCAGTCATGATATCGATCGTCCATGCGAGTCCTTCAAGGCACAGACGAGAATGAGCGGCATCACGGTATTGTCGATCCACGATCGGATCTCGTGCTTTCATTCGCTGCAGCCGTTTCTTTTCTCCCGCGATCGGGGGCGCTTCACCTTTACGAGCTCCCCGGAATGGTGCCTCGCGCATGATCGCAATGATGTCCTGATAATGGTCCGTCTCTTCATCAAGCCCGACCGGGTGGATGAGGAGCTATTGTTGAAACTCCGCGCACGCTACAGGCGTGTGGCCTTTTTCCACGATGACGCGGGGGGAGGCATCCCGCGCCTGGAGGTGCTCCCGCATGTCGATCTGTTCTATTCGAAGGCGCTTTTCCGAGACAGGACGCTGTATGGCAGATCCCTCTATGGCAAGGAGCTGTACTCCGACTTCTTCCACCGGACCTACGGAGTGGTCGACCCTGACCACCGTGAAAGGCCGACTGAAACGCGGCCCGAGCAGCTGGCGAAGCTTCGTCTGTCATGGAACATCGGTGTCGGCGACTACCCGCGGGGGAAGCTTCGCCAGCGGACGGGCGTTGCCGCCTCCATTGCGTTCGGTTTTCGCCGCTGCAAAGCTATTCTACAGCCGCGCCAGGATGGTATCCGACCCCGTGACAAGGAACACGGGCACATACGCCGTGCACGCGCGCATCGGGCTTGTCCGGCGTCCTTCGATTGCTCACCAGCGCAAGCTCATCCTTGAACGAATCAGCGGCAACTCGGATTTTCTGGTCGGCGAGGTTTCTCAGCGACGGTTCAATCACGAGGTCATGAACTCCCGCATCACATTGAGCCCGTTCGGCTGGGGAGAGCTTTGTCTGCGGGATTTCGAGGCAGTGCGCGCGGGCTCGCTTCTCCTCAAGCCCGACATGTCCCACCTTGAAACCTGGCCTGACATATTCAAACCCCTGGAAACGTATGTTCCCTTCGACTGGGAAGGACGAAACCTTGTCGAGAATGCGCGAATGTACCTGCGAGGACGAGGTCATGCGCGCGCGGATCGCACGACGGGCTTTCGAGAGCTACCGCGACCAGATTGCAGGGCTGGACGGCCGCTTCGAATCCGTGATTGCCGAAATAGCGGGAAAGGAGCAATGAGGAACATGGCTCGCGTCACAATCGCTGAGATCGTCGCCACGCTGCCCGCGGAGAAGAAAGATGACACTCCATGGAGCAAGTTCGTCCTCAGGCCGCTTTCATTCCCGGCTGCCTGGATATTCCTTGCACTCGGCTGGGGGCCCAATGCAGTCACCTACCTGTCGGCAGTCTTCTGCCTTTTCGGATTCGGGTTCCTTGCGGCCGGGCCGGTCTGGGCGGCATGGGTCGGGATGGGATTCTTCTTTCTGTTCGGCATCCTCGACTGCGCGGACGGCAACGTTGCGCGCGTGCGCAGAAAACCAAGCCCATGGGGAGCCTGGGTGGACGCATTCGGCGGGTATGTCGCTTATACCACGATCCTTCTCGGCGCGGGTGCTGTTGCCCAGACGCAGAGCGGGGGAACGCTGCCGGGCATCGGCGCCGCGGTTCTGCCCTGGGCGGGAGGGTGGGTGCTTGTGGGCGGAGTGACGGCTGCCGCAAACCTGTTCATGCGGACCATCTACCAGGCGCACCGCGCCATCAAGCCGGACCCGGGAAGGGCCAGCGTTGCGGAAGAAAAGAATCTGAGCAATCACCTGGGAATCACGGGCATGCTCCTGCCAGCCCTTGCCCTCGGGCTTGCTTTCGGCGTCCTGCCATGGGTCCTTTCCGCGTATGCGGTTTTCTATTGCGGTGGATCTCTTTTGGTGTCGGTGAATCTGATCCGTCGGGTGGAATCCGAGACAAAATGAACGACGCGCGTTGAACGGCATGCGGAATGAGATGACGAAGATATTCCATATCGTTCTCGATCAGAAATTCATCGATAATGCGATCAGTATTTTTGATGGTATGTCGGGAATTCAAAACGAATACCTTCTGGTAAGCCGGACGGGCAAGGTGTCTCTCATCAGTTCAAAAGAACGAATAATGCTCTTCAAGTCTCAGTGTGCGCGACTCCGCTACGTCTTCGCGCATACCCCTGACATCATCATTCTCCATTCCCTCTTCTTCGGAGCGACCCTGGTGCCCATTGTTGCCAGAGCCGCGGCCCTTGTATGGATCTCATGGGGGCAGGACCTGTACAGGGATGAAGCCGAGGTCTTTTCCTCATCTTATCCCATGCGCCATTCCCTGTTCATGGAAGAGACGCGAAAATGGAGGCAGTCTCAGAAGGTTGCGGTGAAAAGCCGCGCCGCACGAGCAACAAAATCTCTCGTGAGGAACATCTTCAGGCTGTCTGCAATAAGGCGAATCGAATACGTATCGACGTGCCTTCCGTACGAGTTCCCCATCGTTCAATCAAAATACCCCCATGTGAAGCAATTCAATTTCGATTACATTGACAAGACTGCGCTCGCCCTTCCCCGATGTAATGGATTGAGCATCCTGGTCGGCAATTCCGGTTCGATCAATTGCAATCACCTGGACATTATCAAAACCCTTGCCGATCGACATTTGAAAATCGAACGAATCATAACGCCCCTGAGCTATGCAGGGGGCGAGGCCTACAAATCCGAGGTCATCAAGGCAGGGAAAAAGGCATTCGGAGACAAATTCCTGCCGCTCCTTTCTTTCATGCGCATAAAGGAATATACGGATCTGCTGCGTTCGTGCGGCATCGCCATTCTGGGCTTCATGAGGCAGCAGGCGACGAAAAACATTCAACTCTTGTTGTCACAGGGCACGAAGATATTCTTCTATAAGAATGCAGAGATGTTCAGGTTTTTCAAGGAGTCTGGATACTCGGTCTTTTCGATCGAGGATGATTTGACCGATTCCGCCCTCAGCGCGCTGCTCTCGGAAGCGGAAGTGACCAGGAACCAGAGGCTCCTGGCTCGGGATTTCGGCTTTGACCAGAATCTATCAAAAGTAAACAGGTCGATCGAAGCGATACTCGCGAGGAGAACGTAGTCCGTGCAGGATAAGATCATTACAGTTTCGTCGCCTGTTTTGCCTCCTCTTGAGGAATACGTGCCTTATTTGGAGGACATCTGGAAGCGAAAGTGGCTCACAAACAACGGGCACTATCATCAGGAACTGGAACGGGCAGCTCAGCGCATACTTGAAAGTGCCGTATGTTTCCCTCTTCGCCAATGGAACCTTGGGGCTTATCCTGGCGCTGAAGGCTCTGGACATCAGCGGCGAAGTCATCACGACCCCCTACAGCTTTGTCGCAACAACTCATTCATTGTGGTGGAACAATATCACGCCGGTCTTTGTTGACGTCGATCCTGATACGCTGAACCTGGATCCGGCGCGAATAGAGGCGGCTATTACGCCGCATACTACTGCCATCCTGCCGGTGCATGTCTATGGCACCATCTGTGATGTTGCGGGCATAAAGGAAATTGCGGACCGCCACGGCCTGAAAGTGATTTATGATGCGGCTCATGCTTTCGGCGTTGAGGAGAATGGAAAGCCCGTCCTGCGGCACGGCGACTTGAGCATATTGAGCTTCCACGCGACGAAGACCTTTTCCACCGTCGAGGGGGGAGCAATTGTCAGTCATACAGAGGAAATGAAGAACAGGATAGATTACCTGAAGAACTTCGGCTATGTAGACGAAGTGACTGTCATTGCGCCGGGAATCAATGCGAAACTGAACGAGCTGCAGTCAGCATACGGCCTGCTTTGTCTGAAGCACGTTGACAGGGCGAAAAGAGTACGCAAGAGGATCACTGAGTTCTATCGGACACACCTTAAGTCTGCGCCCGGGATAACTTTCATGAGCGATGTTGCGGGAACAAGTCCGAACTATTCGTATTTCCCGATCTTTGTCAGCAAAGAGAAATATGGTCATTCCCGCGATGAATTGTATGAGCGCCTCAAGCAGAACAAGGTATTCGGAAGGCGCTATTTCTATCCGCTGATAAGCGACTTCCCCCCCTATAGGGACCTGCCATCTGCCGCGCGCAGCAATCTCCGCGTCGCCGCCACGGCGGCAGATCGGGTAATCTGCCTGCCGATGCACGGGGATTTGACTGATGAAGATGCAGGAAGAATCGTCGAATTGATCAAGTGGTAGTGATGAGGTAGATTGCAGCAGTGAAAACATGGATCAAGTCGGGCTTGCGGCCTGTTCTTTCAAGACAGTATCTCCTTGTCTTTTTGGCGGTGTTTGCCGCAAACCTTCTTTACGGGTTTGCAGTGGCGATAAACCCGCTTTTGCTTTACCTTTCGCTTGTCTTCCTTGTTCTCTACGGCGTCTGCCTTATCTTGAGAGATCCGACTGAAGCCGGGCTCGTCGAGAAAAAGCCTGTACGGCGAAAAGTGCGGATTGCGCTTGCTGTGATCCTGCTCTGCTCTCTCGTTCTGCGCGGAGTCGGTGCGGCCTGGGGTTTCCCTATACTCGGACACGCCGATGAATATGTCGTGACCGATCCCGCAGTCTCCATGATTGAGCGCGGCAGTATCAATCCCGGCTACTACAATCGCCCGAACCATATCAGCATCTACGCGAGCGAGATCCTTTACCCGATCGTGGCAAAGGCAATTTCCCACGATGGAGTCCCCCAGGGCTTCGACAAGGACCGCCATCCCTATTATCTATCCTCGCGCCTCGTCACGGCAGGGTGGGGCGTTCTCATGACGGTCGCCGCCTACCTCATCGGAAGCATGGCGGCTCCCGCGGTCGGCATCATCGCCGCGGCGCTTTTTGCGATTTTTCCACCTTTTGTCGAGCATTCTCACTACATCACTCCTGACGTCCCGGTGTCAGCTCTGCTCATGTTTGTTCTTCTCTATTGTCTGCGGTACTTGAAGGACGGCCGGATTCTGGATCTTTTTCTTGGCCTGGTCTTTTCATGCATTGCCATCGCGGAAAAATACCCCGCCTTCCTCACTCTGCCTCTTCTCCTGGCCGTCGTGGTCTTCCGAGCGAACAAGGGAAGTGCCGAGATGTTTGCCCCCAGGGGTGGCGCCCCGCTTCGGGGCGGAAAGGCGGCCGTCCTCATTTTTCTTTTCGCCGTTGTGCTTGTTGGAGCAGGCGCGTATGGGCTCCGCCACCCTGACCTCTCCTCGTCGTTCAAGGGGTACATCAGCTCTGCTCTGCACCATCCCATCCCGGACGATTTCACGCCGCGGGTCCGCATGCTTTCCCGGCTGCTGATCGCCGGAGGAGTGCTTCTTGGCGCTCTTGCCGTGTTCCTGCGCTTCCTCCATAAAGAGAAGTACGGTGCCGCGATTCTCATCCTCCTCGGTATGCCTCTCATCGTCTTCCTGGTGACGCCGTTCCTGTTCATCAACTTCAGCGGCGTGTTTTCCGCCGTCAGCGGCGAGTCAAGGAGCGCGCACCTGGGAGCCGACAATCTCGGCTACCTTGGAAATCTAATCTTCTACGTCAAAGGATATCTCGATGCAGCGGGAATCGTCTCTGTGCTTTTCATGGTGATCGGAACAGCATTCGTCTTCAAAGAGCGATGGCTTCTGCCGCTGCTTTTCAGTTTTTTCTTCGCGATCTGCCTGTCGGCGTTAGGCCTTCATTTTTCCCGCTGGGGGCTTCCCATGTATGTCGGCCCCCTCCTTCTTGTCTCCATTGGCGTGCACCGCTCATTCCTGTTCCTCAGAGCGAAAATGGGGCAGGGCGGGGCCTTGGCGCTGCTTGGACTTCTCTGCGCGTTTCCATTTGCCAGCCTGCTCCTGTCGAGCGTCGCCACGACCAACCAGATGATTCTGCAGGATACCCGGGCGGTTGCCCAACGCTGGTGCGACGAGCACGGGGTGACCATGCAGAACACTGTCTATGACGGCAAGAGTCCTTTCAAACCCAGCTCGGCGAAAATAGTCGACTTCCCGGGATCGAGCGACACGAAATTCGTTCTCGTTTCTTCGGACATGTACAACAGTTTTCTGAAGGAAAAAGTGCGCTACAAAGCGCGCGCAGATATGTACGAGCGCATTTTTGCACTGCCTCGGCTGGCTTCCTTCACGCCGGTGGAGGCCGGCGTTTCTTCCTCCTTTGAATTCGGCAATGTCCCTGTACAAGTGGACTTCCTCGAGCGGCTCAGCGGTCGCAGCGGTCCCGCGTACAGCGGCCCCACGATCCTGATATTTCAAAAAACGCCATGAAGCTTTCCGTCTGCATTCCCGTATACAACGGCGCGAAGACTATCTGCGCTCTGGTGGAGCGCGTCACGCGGGTGTGCGCGAGCCGCAACCTGGAAATAGTGCTGGTCAACGACGGAAGCCTCGATAACAGCGAAGAAATCTGCAACGATCTGGCGGAAAAGTTTGAGAATGTGACCGCCATTACGCTGAGAAAGAACTTCGGCCAACACAACGCTGTACTATGCGCCCTGGCGCATTGCACGGGGGATTATGCGGCGATCATCGACGATGATTTTCAGAACCCACCTGAAGAGATCGAGAAGCTTTTGACCGAGGCGCTGAAGGGCTTCGACGTTGTGTACTCGAAGTACCGGGTGAAGAAGCACCATGTCATTCGCAATCTGGGCAGCTGGTTCAACGACGTGATGGCGACCGCTCTCTTGCGCAAGCCGAAGGACCTCTACCTCAGTTCGTTCAAGGTTATTGCCCGCCCGATCATCAATGAGATCGTGAAGTATAAGGGTCCGTTCCCCTATGTTGACGGGTTGATCCTTCGCGCCACGGCCTCAATTTCCTCAGTGTACGTGGAACACAGCGCGCGGGAGGAGGGGCACTCGAACTATACGCTCGGCAGGCTTGTCAATCTATGGCTCAACATGTTCGTCAACTTCTCAATACGTCCGATGAGGGTGATAAGCCTGGTCGGTGTCGTTACCTCGGCGCTCAGCTTCGTACTCGGGATCGTATTTCTTGTTCAAAGGATTCGGCATCCCGAAACGCCTCCTGGATGGGCTTCGATCACCGTTCTCGTGCTTTTTCTCGGCGGAATACAGACCTTCGCCCTGGGAATTATCGGTGAGTACGTGGGCAAGAACTATCTTGACAGGAATGGAACCCCCCAGTGGACGATAAAAAGTATACGCACCCGCGGGAGGTGATACTCCAGTTCGTCCGCTTCAACTTTGTGGGCATCGTGAATACGGCGCTCACCTATGCCGTTTACGCTGCGCTCGTGCGCGTAGGCGTCAACCACTTCGTCGCGCTCGGGGCAAACTACACGGTGGGAATTCTGTTCAGCTTCATGGTGAACAAGAGACTGACTTTCGGGATCAAGGGGCGGGCGGGCCTCTGGATGTTTGCACGGATGGTGGGATCCTATGCTCTCCTTCTGGCGCTGAACGTTTTGATCCTGTGGGCGCTCGTAGACAGGGGCGGCATGAACACGTATCTCGGCCAGGCCATCGCCCTGGTCGCGGTAGTGCCTTTGTCCTTCTCCGTGCAGCGTGTCGTGGTCTTTAGAGCGCATCGAGAGGAGCCCAGTGGCGCGCGTCACTAGACGTGGTTTTTCACGCGGGAAGGGAGAAGAATGAAGGGAATCGTACTTGCCGGAGGAAAGGGAACTCGGCTCTACCCGGCAACCCGTGTTATTTCGAAGCAGCTCCTCCCCATCTACGACAAGCCGATGATGTATTATCCTTTTTCCGTGCTCATGCTTGCCGGCATCCGAGAGGTCCTCGTGATCTCGACGCCCGAGGATACCCCTCGATTCCGGGACCTGCTGGGGGATGGAACCTCCTGGGGAATGCAAATCGCCTATGCGGCCCAGGAGAGACCCGACGGCCTTGCGCAGGCATTCATCATTGGCGCCGATTTCATTGCCGGCGATTCCGTCGCGCTTATTCTCGGGGACAATCTCTTCTTCGGCCAGAGTTTTACCCCCCTGCTCAGGGAAGCTGCGGCGTTGACCGGCGGTGCTGTCATCTTCGGCTACCCGGTGAAGGATCCCGAGCGCTTTGGCATCATTGAGCTGGATGGTGCGGGCCGTCCGATTTCAATCGAGGAAAAGCCCGCTCGGCCGAAAACCAAGTATGCAGTTACGGGGCTCTATTTCTACGATAACGATGTTGTGCAGATCGCGCGGGCAATAAGGCCTTCGGCCCGTGGAGAGCTGGAGATAACAGACGTCAACCGTGTGTATCTCGAACGCGGCGCGCTGCGCGTCGAACTGTTAGGCCGCGGATTCGCCTGGCTGGACATGGGCACCAGTCAGAGCCTTCTGGAGGCAAGCATGTTCGTCCAGGCCATCCAGCACCGACAGGGCTACCGCATCGCGTGCCTGGAGGAGATCGCTTTTTCCAACGGCTGGATCGGTGCGGAAGATCTCGCGCGTGCCGCGCGCGCGCATGGATCGAGCGAGTACGGAGAGTACCTCCGGGAGCTCCTTCGCGCTTCTGATGAAAAAGGAGGACCATGAGAGATTTCCGGACGATCCTCGTCACGGGCGGTGCGGGCTTTATCGGCTCGAATCTCGTGCGCTATCTCCTCGGACTTTCGGACTTCCGCGGAAGGATTGTGAATCTGGATGCCCTGACATACGCAGGCAACCTGGAAAACCTCGCGGACGTTGCGGATCGATTCGGTGCAAGTCGGTATTTTTTCGAGCGCGCCGACATCCGGAATGCGGGGACGGTCCGCGCAATTTTCGAGCGCCATCAGCCGGACGCGGTGATCCACCTTGCCGCAGAGAGCCACGTCGACAGGTCGATCATCAGCCCGCAGGACTTCCTGGAGACGAACGTCCTGGGAACGTTCAACCTCCTGGAGGCTGCCCGCTCAACGTGGGGTGCCCGATCCGACGTCCTCTTCCACCACGTGAGCACAGACGAGGTCTACGGTTCTCTCGGCGAGACGGGAAAATTCAGCGAGACGACACCGTACGATCCTCACTCGCCGTACTCCGCGAGCAAGGCCGCAAGCGACCACCTGGTTCTCTCCTATTTTCACACCTATGGTCTTCCCGTCACCCTCTCCAACTGCTCGAACAACTATGGGCCATGTCAGTTTCCCGAAAAGTTCCTCCCTCTCATGATCATGAACATGCTCGAGGGCAAGAGCCTGCCCGTCTATGGGGATGGTCGGAACGTCCGGGATTGGCTCCACGTCGAGGACCACGCGTCCGCCATCTGGCTGATCATGGAGTCCGGCGTGCTCGGGGAGAAGTACAATGTCGGAGGAGAAAGCGAATGGGAGAACATTCGGCTCCTCCGTGAGCTCATGTCAGTAGTAGCAAGGCGTACGAGCCGCGACAAGAGCGTCTTCGAGCAGCTCATTACCTATGTGAAAGACAGGCCCGGTCACGACCGCCGCTATGCCATCGATTGCTCGAAGGTCAAGCGCGAGCTAGGCTGGTCACCTTCCCTGTCCTTCGAGGAAGGGCTGCAGCGCACGGTGGACTGGTACATCGACAACCCGGGCTGGATCGAGCGCGTGCGAAGCGGCGCCTACCGTCAGTGGATCGAAACCAATTACGGCTCGCGCGGATGAGAAAAGTCGGTCATCGGGTTCTCATTGCCGCTAATACCTCCTGGTACGTCTGGATGTTCCGCATGCCGATGATTCGGGCTCTCCGATCCCAGGGGCGGGAGGTCATCGTCCTGGCACCTCGGGACGAGTACACGAATCGGATCCTGGCTGAAGGGATCCCCTGTCGCAAAATCCGCCTGAGCGCGAAGGGAAGAAATCCCTTCCAGGAGATTCTGACGACCATCGCATTCCTGAGGGCTTACCGGGAGATCCGTCCAGACGTCGTCTTGCACTACACGATCAAGCCGAACCTCTACGGCTCTCTGGCCGCTCGCGTACTGCGGATCCCCGCCATCGTCAATGTCACGGGGCTCGGCGCGGTCTTCGCGCAGCGTGGTGTGCTGCAAATCGCCGTGCGCCTTCTCTACAAAGCCGCCTTTGCGCGCGTTGAACGCGTGTTCTTTCAGAATCCAGACGATCGTGATGTGTTCATCCGGGGCGGCCTTGTCAAGAAAAGTTCGCGCGGGCCTGCTTCCGGGTCCGGGGTTGACCTGGCTAAATTCGCGCCACGGCCGCGCGGCTCGGGTGTATTCACCTTCCTGTTCATAGGACGACTCCTCAAGGCGAAAGGGGTCGAGGACCTTATTCGCGCGGCACGGATAGTTCGGGCTCGACGACCAGGCACGCGCGTCGTCCTGCTGGGCAAGCGTGACGATGGAGACCCCGGATCGGCTGATCCAGGGCTTTTGACGGAAGAGGAAGGGGTTGTCGATCTCGCGGGCAATGTCGACGATGTGAGGCCGTACATCGAGAAGTCTGACTGCGTGGTCCTGCCCTCATACTATCGCGAAGGAACCCCGCGATCACTCCTGGAGGCCGCGTCCATGGGCAAACCTCTCATTGCGGCGGACTCGGTCGGGACCCGGGAGCCCGTCCGCGACGGTGTGAACGGCTTTCTCTGTCGGCCGCGGGATCCAGAAGACCTGGCTGCAAAGATGCTCGCAATGATCGAGCTTTCCGAAGGCACACGCGCGAAGATGGGAGCTGCGTCGCGCCGGATTGCAGAAGAGCGCTTCGACGAACAGATCGTGACGGCGAGATACCTGGAAATCATTGACCGGCTGGTCGGGAACGAGCGGTAACATGCTGCATTGCATCACCGGCGCGGCCGGCTTTATCGGGTTCCATCTGGCGCGCAGGCTCCTCGAGCGTGGAGATGAGGTTGTTGGCGTGGACTGCCTCAATGAATACTACAATCCCGCGCTCAAGATGGCCCGTCTCGCGGAGCTGGGGATTGGGTCTGGGGCAGGGGAGTGGGGCGTTGAAATTCCGAGCAGCCGTTATGGAAAACTCACCTTTCTCCGTCTCTCGCTGGAAGACCGGGAAGGGATGGAGGGGCTTTTCGCATCCCGGCGCTTCGATCGCGTCTGCAACCTCGCGGCCCAGGCAGGAGTGCGCTACAGCCTGGTCAATCCGCGCGCCTACCTCGAGTCGAACATCACGGGCTTCCTGAATGTGCTGGAGTGCTGTCGGGAAACGCAGTACGTCTCACCTTGTTTATGCCTCCTCCTCATCCGTGTACGGGCTGGATGCGGTCCGGCCCTCCTCCACGCACGATCGTGCCGACCATCCAATGAGCATGTATGCGGCAACTAAGCGGGCCAACGAGCTCATGGCGCATACATATAGCCACCTCTACGGCCTTCCCACAACCGGCCTTCGATTCTTCACGGTCTACGGTCCCTGGGGAAGGCCCGACATGGCCTACTTCAAATTCGCCCAGGCCATCCTCAAGGGCCAGCCCATCGATGTCTACAACAATGGGGACATGCAGCGGGATTTCACGTATATCGACGACGTCGTTGAGGGAATTCTCCGCGTTATTGACCGGATACCGGGCCCCGATCCGTCGTGGGACCCCGGGCACGCTGACGCCTCCGGCTCCAGTGCGCCGTATAAATTGTACAATCTCGGCAACAGCGCGCCTGAGCGGCTTTCCGATTTCATCGCGGCGCTCGAGTCCGCCCTGGGAAAGAAAGCCGTCAGGACGTATCTCCCCATGCAGCCGGGCGACGTGCAGGCAACGTGCGCGGATGTGACTGACCTCGAACGCGATTTTGACTGGAGGCCGCACACGAGAATCGAAGAAGGCCTCCGACGCTTTGCCCAGTGGTACATTGCGTACCACGCTTCGGCGCGCCACGCCGGGAAAGACTAAGGAGACCGACATGGAGTTCATTCCAATTTCGCAACCCTCACTGGGAGAGTTGGAGCGGAGATACCTGATCGATGCGTTCGATTCAGGTTGGATCTCTTCCATCGGCCACTACATCGAGGAGCTCGAAAAGTCATTTGCTGTCTACTGCGGAACAGAGCATGCGGTGGCCGTCTCCAATGGAACAGTTGCGATTCATCTGGCTCTCGAGGCTTTGGGGATCGAAGAAGGCGATGAGGTGATCGTGCCCGACCTCACCTTTGTCGCCACCGCGAATGCCGTGCGGCACGCGAACGGCGTTCCCGTCATCGTGGACGTGGATCGGGAGACGATGTGCATGGACCCGGCAGCTCTGGCGCGCGCCATCACTCCGAAGACCCGCGCGGTCATTCCCGTGCACCTGTACGGCCACCCCGCCGACATGGATCGCATTATGAGGATCGCGACAGCGCGGGGAATCGCCGTCGTTGAAGACGCCGCGGAGGCGCATGGAGCTGCGATCGGCGGGAAGAGAGTCGGGTCGTTCGGACGCTGCGGCACATTCAGCTTCTTCGGGAACAAGATCATGACAACGGGCGAAGGCGGAATGATCACGACCGACGACGGGGTGCTTGCAGGGCGGCTCAGGTTTCTCCGCGATCACGGCATGAGCAGGGAGAGGAAGTACTGGCACACGGAGATCGGGTACAACTACCGAATGACGAACTTGCAGGCGGCCATCGGTGTGGCACAACTGCAGCGGATAGATTCGCTCATCGAACAAAAGCGCTCCGTGATCGAGCGGTACCGAAAGAATTTTCGGGCATGAGGCGGGTCACGCTGAATCCCTGCAAGCCCGGATTTAAAAACACCTACTGGATGCTCTGTCTCTCGTTCGATGGCTGGAATGAGCAGAGCCGATCCGTTTCCATGGCCGGGCTTAAGGAAAGGAAGATCGATACTCGCCCATTCTTCTATCCGCTCACCGACATGCCGATGTACCGCTCACCGATCCATGAGACGCCCGTGACACACGACCTCTCCTACAGGGGGATCAATCTTCCCTCGTTCGTGGGGATTTCCAACGAGCAGATCGACTATATCTGCGAGAACGTGATAGGCCTGCTCGAGCTCTCTCGCTCGTGAAAAGCAGCGCAAGGAGTATCGCTTGGAGAAGGACAACATTGTCTGCATCATGGGCATGGGGTACGTCGGCCTGACCCTTGGCGCGGTCATGGCGAACAAGGGGTTCCAGGTCCACGGTGTGGAAATCGACCCCGCGACCCTGGGAGTGATAAGCCAGGGCAAGGCCCATTTCTACGAGGTGAACCTGGACGCGCTGATTCGCAGGGGCATCAAGCTGGGGAACTTGCACTTCCACAGCGAGATCCCCACCGATATTGAGTTCGATGTCTTCCTGATCACCGTTGGCACGCCTCTGGACAGCCAGGGCCGGCCCCGAATGGACATGGTCGAGCACGTCACTGACGAAATCTGTCGCACCATGCGCGACGGTGCGATGATTGTCCTGCGCTCGACCGTGCTGATGGGGACAAGCCTGAACGTCGTCAAACCAAAGCTGGATAAGACGGGAAAATCATATCACCTTTGCTTCTGCCCGGAACGGACGGTCGAGGGAAGGGCCCTGGAAGAGCTGGTGGCCCTGCCCCAGATCGTCGGCGGCCTCAATGAAGAATCAGTGGAGAGAGCAATGAGCATGTTTCGTCGGCTGACCCCCACAATCGTTCGGGTGTCCAGCCTTATGGCCGCTGAGCTGATCAAACTTCTGGACAATTCCTTCCGCGACCTTTTCTTCGCCTTCGGAAACGAAGTGGCCCTCATGTGCGAAGCAGCGGGCGTTGATGGCCAAGAGATCATCCGAGCGGCAAACATGGGCTATCCGCGCACCAACATTGCAAAACCAGGATTCGTCGGAGGACCCTGCCTGGAGAAGGACCCTCACATTCTGATGGAGTCCCTCAGTCCCTATGGCTTTGTACCCGCGCTGATCCAGCGCGGACGGTCCATCAACGAATCCATGGTCGAGTACGTCTACGCTGCGGTGTCGAAGGCGCTCGGGGACGCGAAGGCGCCGGTGGTCAGCCTGATGGGCCTTGCGTTCAAGGGCCACCCGGATACTGACGATCTCAGGGGCTCCCTGGCCCTCCACATGATCCGCCTTTTTCGCGAGAGGAGGCCGGATGCGCACCTGCGTGGCCAGGACTACGTGTGCGCGGATGGGATGATCCGGCAGGCCGGGCTTGAGCCGGTGAACGACGTGGACGCCTTCCGAGGCGCCGATGCGGTGATCGTCATGAACAACAACCGCCGCTACGTTGCCCTGGACATCGAGCAGCGCGCGACGCTCTTGAATCGTCCCTCGATCATCTACGACTGCTGGAACCTGTTTCAGGCCAATCTCGATATTCCCTCAACGGTGACACTTCATGTCTTCGGGAAATAGCCTTTACCTGGTCACCGGCGGGTCAGGCTTCCTCGGCGCTAACCTCGTGAAAGCCCTCGTGGACCGCGGGGAGAAGGTGCGTGTTTTCGACAACAACTTCAGGGGCTCGCGCGCCAAGCTCGGCGCATACATCGAGCGTGTGGAGTTTGTCGAAGGCGACGTACGCGACCGTGGCGCCGTGGACAACGCCGTCAAGGGTGTCGAGATTCTCTGTCACCTGGCCTTCATCAACGGCACGCGCTACTTCTACGAGATGCCGCGGGAGGTTCTGGACGTTGGAGTGAGAGGGACGATGAACTTCCTCGAGGCAGCGATCGACGGCGGCATAAGCGACTTCATCTTTGCCTCCAGCTCGGAGGTCTACCAGACACCGCCAATCTGCCCGACGCCTGAAACGGTTCCTATGTCCATCCCTGATCCACGGAATCCGCGCTACTCGTACGGAGGAGCGAAGCTGATTGGGGAGATCCTTTGCTTCAACTACGGACGAGGCCGATTCCGCAGGACCGTGGTCTTCCGTCCGCACAATGTGTACGGTCCCGACATGGGATTCGAACACGTCATCCCCGAGTTCATCGTCCGGATGCGCAACGCCATGGACACCGCGGGCGCAAGGGAGATAGCTTTCCCCATCCAGGGCGGCGGCGAAGAGACGAGGGCCTTTTGCGAGATCAGGGATTTCACGGATGGACTGGTGAAGGTGATCGACAAGGGACTTGACCAGAATGTTTACAACATTGGCGACGAAAAGGAGGTATCCATTCGCGAGCTGGCACTCTTGATTGCACGGAAAATGGGATGTGAGATCCACCTCGAATCCGGTCCCTTGAGAGCTGGGGGCACTCCGCGGCGCTGCCCCGATATCACGAAGTTGCGTGCGTTGGGATACCAGCCCCAGCTCGACCTGCCGACCGGTCTGGATGCGTCCATCGGGTGGTATTCGCAGTGGGCGGCGAGGCACGGAAAATGAATTGGTGTATCCTTACCACTTCCTACCCTAAATGGAATGAGAGAAAAAACGAGTTCGTTCAGGGCAAGTTCGTCCACGATATGGCGAAATACCTCGTGCGGGCCGGCGTCAAAGTCCACGTCGTCACACAACACGGTGACGGCACTCCAAGCCTGGAGATTCGCGACGGCGTCAGGATCCATAGGTTCCACTACTTTCCCCGCAAGTGGGAGCGATTGACGAAGGGATCCGGCATTCCAGAGAACATAAAGAGCGTCTCCAACTGGATCCAGGTTCCCTTCTACTTTGCACGACTCTTCTTCTTTGCCGCTACGGTGATCCGGGCGAACAAGATCGCGATCGTGAACGCCCACTGGGCATTCCCTACGGGATTTATAGGCGTTCTCCTGAAGCGAGCCATGGGCAGGAAGCTCGTCACGACGATGTACGGGGCTGAGATATTTCCCGTGCTGGATGGGAAAATGAGATACCTGAAGCGCCTGCTCGCTTTTTCGATCAGGAGCGCCGACGCGGTCGCGGGGATCAGCAGGTCCACGGTGGCAGCTGCACAGAGGGTAAGCGGCCGAAAAGGCCTGCAATTCATTCCCGACGGTATCGATATGGTCTATTACAGACCCAGCGCCAAGAATCAGGCTTTGCTGGAGAAATACGGGTGCAGGGACTGCGCTGTGGTGTACTTCTCTGGCCGGATGGTGGAACGAAAGGGGCATCGGTTCCTACTGGAAGCGATTGCGGAGGTGAAGGACAAGGTCCCGAACGTCAAGCTCCTCCTAGGCGGCGACGGACCGTTGCACGATGATCTTGTGATGCTCCGGGCGAAGCTTGGACTGGAACGGTACGTAGTACTGCCCGGTTTCTTTCCCGAGTCTGAGATAGTCCCCCTGCTGCAGTCCATTGACCTGTACGTCCTGCCCTCCTGCATCGACAAGAACGGCGACACCGAGGGTTCCGCCACGGCTGCATTCGAAGCCATGTCCTGCGGGACTCCGGCGCTCGTGAGCAGGGTGGGGGGCAACATCGATTCGATAGTCGAAGGGCAGGGGGCGCTCTATTTCAAACCCGCCGATCCACGGGACCTGGCCCACAAAATTGTCCATTTGCTTGAGGATCGCCCGCTGCTCGAAAAGAACGCACGCGTGGCCAGACAATTCATCGCGGACAACTATTCGTGGGAGCAGACAATTGCCAGATACATCGATCTTGTCAGATAGAGTTGGCCCGCCGCAAGGGCGCAGGGATCTGATCATTCTCATCGCCCTGTTGCTCTTCACGCTATTCTTTCGCTTCGCGACCCTCATGATGATGAACACGGGCGTAGACGAGAGGGACTACTGGTTCTCCGCCAAGGCCATTGCGCAGCGGGCTCCCTTATCCCGAGATCACCCATCGGACCACCCGATTCGCAATCATCCTGCCCGTCGCCCTTGCGCAGCTGCTCCTGGGCAGCCATCCCGACGTCTATTACCTGCTCCCTTTGATGAATGCCCTCGTTCAGACCGCGTTGGCCTTCGCTATAGGCCGCAAGCTCCGGGGAGGCTCACTGGATTTGTGGCCGCTGCAGGTCTGACACTCTTCCCCTATATGATCCGCGCCGGAAGCCAGGTCCGGCCAGAAGTTTTCTCGATCACCTATATCCTGCTGGCCTTCTACTTCTTTATCGAATACCTCCAGCGCGACACGCGTGAGCTTCCCCCCTGCTGTGGTCCACTGCCTTGCTCTTCATCGCCTACGAGGCTAAGATCACGAACTTGTACTTCGTACCGGGCATATTCCTCGCGATTATCCTCTACAAGAAGAGGCCTGCGCACGCCTTCCTGCTAGGAGGAATCCTCCTGTTCCTCTTCCTCGCAGAGACCGGGATGTATGCCGCCTTCACGCAGTACAAGTTCGGCGAGCTGGAGATCATCGCGAAGAATCATTTTCACTCGGACTCCCTCGTCGTGCCGAGCCTGATTGACCTTTTCGACCGCTATGCCAGTCCCAACCTCCAGCTGTACTGGCAGGTCCCGTTAGGGTTGTTTGCAATCGCGGCGGTCTGGTACCTGGTCAAGGGCACGGACAAGCGCATTTCGAGCCTCGTGCTCGCCTCATTGAGCTTTTTCTTCTTCCTCACCTTTGAGGTGAAGAGCTTGCACCCTGTGACGCCGGCCGAATCATTCATCAATCGCTATTTCAGTGCGGTTCTTCCTTCGGTGTTTCTCGTGCTTGCGTACGCCGCCGAAGGTGTCACGGCGATTATCTTCCGCCGTCCGCTGAAGGGGAAATCCGACGGTCCGGCTGCCGCCTACGTGGGGGTACTGGCTTTATGCGTCCTCGCCGTTTTGGGCATTTTTTCCCTCCCAAGGCTTCCCGCCGGCATCCGCGCCTATGCCAACTCTCCACTGCATCCACGCCAACATCCCCTCGTCCTCAATGAGACGTTCAGGCGGGAAATCAACAGGTCCTATCGGGAGGGGATTCCGATTGTCGCCGTGAACGACAACGGGGGGGAAAATGCAGTCCAGACATGCGAAAGCTACTTCATCGACTTGTCCCTTTACAAGAACGGCCGGCCGCCCCAGCACGCGGTCATGCGTCTCGCGGACATGACGATTCTTGTGCTCTCACGTGACGGCACCGGTGTCACAACGGACAGGTTCCTCGCGGCGATCCGCACGCCGTTTCGAGTGGTGGCCATGCCGGCAAGCAGCCTGCGGCTCTTGACGAACGATTCTGTGGACGGACGAAAGGGCCCGGCGGATGAAGATACGAATCAGTAGGAAGGCGCGGAACATCGCGCAGTCCCTGGCCGCAATCCTTGTGGTGGCTCTTGTCGTCTATTTTTTCAGAAGCCAATTCATCAAGAATTGGGACCAGCTGCGAAACGCCCGCTTCAGCATCAACTACCTGTTTCTCGCGTTGTCGTTGATCTGTATGCTGCTTTCCTATATGGTTGTTACGGCCATGTGGCGGCGGGGGGTCAACCTGCTTGCAACAGGGCGGAGGTTTTCTTTCACCGAAAGCGTCGGCATGGTAAATACGACCCAGCTGACCAAGTACATTCCCGGAAAAGTCTGGGGCTACGCGATGCAGATGGTCCTCGTGGATCGTGGCTCGGTACCCGTCTCCGCTGTTCTCTATATCAACCTGTTGCTCGCCTTGACCAATTCGTTCATCGCCCTGATCGCAGGCGGGCTGTATTTCTGCCTCTCCTCGCTCCTGGTCCCCCGGTCCATCTCAATCACGGCTACCGCCGCCCTGCTCCTTGTATACGTCTTCTTCCTGCTCTTCAACGGCCGTTTCTTCATACTTCTCGTCAGGGTATCCGAACGGATTCTCAAACGCAGGATCATCTCCTATGAAATCGGTCTGCCCGACATGATGCGGCTGCAGGTCTTGAGCCTGATCTCTTCTATCGCTTTCGGCCTTTCTGCGGTGCTCTGCACCCAGGGAATCGGCTTCGTCACAAGCTTCCGGGTCGGTTGGTCCGTATTTGCCGGGTTTCTATTCTCCGACACAGTCGGCTTTCTTGCCTTTTTCGTTCCCGGTGGAATCGGGGTTCGCGAGGGCCTTTTCTATCTCACCCTCAGGGAGCATGGTGCGGGGCCTCTCGCCCTGATATTGCCAATCGCCCTACGCCTGATGTCAATGCTGGTTGACGCTCTCCTGGGGCTTCTCGGATTGATCTACCTCAGGAAGTACATGAAAAAAGGCGCGCAGTGAAGCTCATCATCCAGGTCCCCTGCTATAACGAGGCAGAGACGCTCTCCATTGCACTGGCCGAGCTTCCCCGGAAGGTCCGGGGATTCGACAAGGTGGAGTGGCTCGTCATAAACGACGGGAGCACGGACGACACCGTGGAAGCCGCGCGCCGCTGCGGCGTGAACCACATCGTGAGCTTCAAGCGCAATCTGGGACTCGCTCGGGCGTACATGGCGGGCCTCAGGGCCAGCCTGGAGCTCGGTGCGGATGTCATTGTGAACACGGATGCGGACAACCAGTACTGCGCCGATGACATTCCCGCGCTCGTTGCGCCCATCGTCGCCGGGCAGCGCGGACATCGTGGTCGGCGCCCGGCCGATCGGGGCCATCAAGCACTTCTCTTTGCTCAAGAAGGCCCTGCAGTGGCTCGGAAGCGCCGTGGTGCGTGGCGTGAGCGGCACTTCCGTCGAGGATGCCCCTTCGGGATTCCGCGCGGTCAGCCGGGATGCGGCCATGCGCCTGCACGTTTTCAACGAGTACACCTACACGCTGGAGACAATCATCCAGGCCGGACGCAAGAACATGGTCGTTGTATCCGTGCCGGTGAGGGTCAACAAAGACATTCGCCCCTCCCGGCTCGTGAGGAGCATTCCCAGCTACATCAAGAAATCCATCCTCACGATGCTCCGCATATTCGTTGTCTACCGACCCTTTCGCTTTTTCATCGCCATCGGCGGAACTGTCTTTACAGTCGGGGTCATCCTGGGCCTTCGTTTCCTTGCCCTCCTGGTCTTTGGTGGCGGGGGAGGCCACGTTCAGTCGCTGATTCTCGCCTCCATCCTCCTCGGCATCGGATTCCAGACCATGCTCACCGCGTTTCTTGCGGATCTTCTAGCCGTGAACCGCACGCTCATGGAGGAGATCGAGTACCACACGTTGAAAAACGCCATTCAGCGCCCGAAAGGGGCAGGATCGCAGCCCCCGCGCGCAGCCGTCAGCGCGCGCCCTCGACAACGACCGAGAAATCGGAAGAGCCCCTGAGAAACTGAAGCCCGCGGAAGCGGGTGCCCGCGAAGGTGAGGGTGCCGCGGACGTGATTTTCAAGGCCACGCAGCCAGACGGCTACCAGTAGATTGTCTATGCTGCAATCCTGAATGAGGATCGAGACGGGCGCGGCGTCGGCTCCAAGGTTCGACAGGACGCACAGGATGCCGGCCCCAGAGTTTCCCCCGATCCGACATCCTCGCACAACACAATCTTCGAACCCGGGATCATCGCCGTTGGGTTCGAAATCGATGCCCGACATGGGCATGGCGCCCGAGCTTCCCGAGATCAGGCTGTCCTCGATCAGAAGGCGCCGGGCGGAGATGACGCTCACGCCCTGTCGATGGCTGTCGAGGATCTCGAGGTCCTGGAGCGTGAGGTCCTCGCAGGGGACATGCACATCCTCGCGACGCTGGACGCCGACGTAGATCCCGTCGCCGCCCGCGCTTTCAATTCGGAGCCCCGCGATTCGCGCCCGTGCAGCCCCGCGGAGGGAAATCGCGTGCCGCCACTCAGCCTGCTCGTACGGCCTTTTCGCGTAGTCACTTTTCCTCATTCGAAGCGAGGCGCCATAGCCGAGGATCGAGAAGTCGGCCGCGCCGTGGGCCTGAATAAGACAGTCCCCTCCGCCTCGAAATGCCCCTTTCGCGGCAAGGATGACAACACCCGGCTCGAGGACGAGCTCAAGCCCGCCGGAGCGTAGATCGAGGGTGCGTGAGAGAATCCACGGCCCTGACATGAGCGGCACCACAATAACCCTGGCGCCTGAATCCACCGCAGCCTGGAGCGCGACAGTGGCGTCCGCCGGCTGGTAGCCCCACCAGGCGGCACTCAAGCGGCACCCGCGGGAGGTCCGGCTTCCCATCCCGGCGGCCGGCGGTCTCGCGATCCACCCGCCGATTCCCAGGAGGAAATGATGGACGCAATTCGCGCTGAATACGCGGTTGCGCTTGAGCTCGAGCGGGCCGACATGTGCGGCAATGAGGCGCCTGCGCATGCGACGAGCAACACGGAAAGCGCGAGGAGGGTGGCGATTCGTGATTGTCTTGAAACATGACCCATGATGAGGTACCCTATGAGCATACCATGATCTGTACGAGCTTTTCATGATCCATAAGAGCATTCCATGATCCTTTTTCGCATTGCGTTGCGCAACCTCCTCCGTCGCGGCGGTAAGAACCTTGTTGTGGCAATCCTCATCGCGGTCGGTGTGGCCGCTTTTTTTGTCAGCAACTCCGTGCTGGAAAGCTCAATCGGCGGCATCCAGCGCGCTTTCGCGGACAATTTCACTGCTGACCTGTCCGTCAGCCAGCGCAGCGA
Source organism: uncultured Spirochaetota bacterium (assembly GCA_963820435.1). GTDB lineage: Bacteria > Spirochaetota > Spirochaetia > SZUA-6 > Fen-1364 > Fen-1364. The sequence goes on from CAWGAC010000012.1 coordinate 151,574, forward strand.
ACAGTCTTTCAGCCTGTTCGGTCCCGACATTCCTGTGATCGGGGACTACACCTCCGCGCCTTTGCTTGTAAACGCATTTGATGTCGGCGCGCGTATCGCCCACGAACCGGGCGTGCAGCGCACCGCCTACGTTCTGACATCGCCTGTCCTCGTAGAGGCGGGCGGCGCCCGCGGCTATGGACTGGGACTCGGTACCATCGACGATGAATACTTTTCGCTGTTCCCAAGGCTGCAATTCACGGTAGGCGCCCCGCCTGCGCGGGGAAGCGTGGGATGGGTGGTGCTCACCGAAGAGTGGGCGGCGAAGATTGCGGCTGCGCAGGGCCACGCTCCGATGCCGGGCGACAAAGTGCAGCTCACCTACTTCGGCAATGAAACATTTACAATCAGGGAAGTGACTCTGGCGGGAGTCATCCGATACCAGCCTGCCAGCGAGTTCCTCGGACAGGTGGTCATAGTCGATGGTCGCGTCCTGCGGGCGCTCTGCGGCTACGCGCAAACAGACGAAACGCCTTTCACGGCGACGAGCCTGCCTGCCGCGCCGACAACCGGGGCTGCAGGCGACATCGATTCGCTGTTCTCAGCCGAATCGAGCCCTTCCGCCAGCGATGGAAAGACCGGGCAGTCCTCAGCTCCCGTAAGCCTGGACGAGCTCAAGAGAATGATGACGGAAGCGCATCGCGCCGGAGTCGCGGCGGATGTCTCCCCGCTTGGCCATCAAGGCGCATGGCATTTCATCCTCATCAGGACCGCCCAGGGTGCCGACAAGGGCCGCATTGCGGATGCGCTGCGGAAGGAGCTGTCCGGTGCAGGTCTCACCGTGCAGGTGAGAGACTGGCGGGGAACTGCGGGCGCCGTTGCTCTCTATGTCTTCCTCATGCAGATTGTGCTGTACACGGGTCTTTTCATGGTCGGCGGGATCGTTGTCATTCTCACCATGAACTCCCTGGTAATGTCCGTGTTCGAGCGTACCGGCGAGATCGGTACAATGCGCGCCATCGGCGCTCGGCGCGGATTCATTCGCGGGCTGTTCATTGTCGAGACCCTCGCCCTTACCTTGATCTCGGGTTTCGCGGGGATTCTCCTCGGCTCCGCAGGCGTGGCGTTCCTCGACCGGGCCGCCTTGCGATTCAACAACCAGGTCCTTGCCCTTGTGTTCGGGGGCTCTTCACTTCATGTCGCCATCTCGAACGGCAATATCGCGCTATCGTTCCTCGCCTCGCTCATCCTCGGCACGGTTGCATGGGTGTACCCCGTACGGCTTGCACTCCGCATTCCCCCCGTGCGCGCGATTCACACGGCATGATGCCAGGTATGACGCTGCAGATCGCCTTTCGGAATTTCACGCGCAACAGCCGCCGTTTCATTCTGCTCGGACTTTCCGCCTCCGTGGGTTTTTTCTTCGTCTGCACCGTTCAGAGCCTTGTTGCCGGTCTTTCGAGCCAGATCAACACACGCGGCGCCCGCTACTATGGCGGGCACGTGATCATCAGCAGAGTCCAGGAATCTCAACCAGCCATGACGGCCGCCGCTGAGGATCGCTTCATCCGGGAGGCGATTTCCCGGGCGGGAATTCACCCTGCCGCGATTTCGCATCGAACCCACTTCTGGTCGCAAGCGGTCGTGTTTTCAAATGGTGAATCGGTGCAGATTCGTCGTGTAATCGGCATGGATTGGTCCACCGAGGGCGTCAAGATCCGCGGGCTTCAATTTGTGTCGGGTAAGCCGGACGAAATGAATGAGCCGGACGGGGCCCTGATCTCCGAGGTGACTGCGCGGCTGCTGGGAGCCCGGGTCGGCGATCAGATAATCCTGCAGGTAAACAGAGACGGGGGCGCCCTCAACACGGTGCCGCTCCTGGTGAAGGCAGTCTTTCGAGAGGTGAGCATATTCGGGTACTACACGGTGTACATGGACCGTGGCGTCCTCAACCGGGCACTCGGAAAAGGCCTTGACTACAGCGCTACCATTGGCCTCTACCTCGACGATTACCGCGCCGCGGGCCGGATCGCGGCACGTCTGTCCAAGGCTCTGGAGGGCCGCTATACCGCCATGCCCGTGGTGACTTTCATGCCCGAGATCAGCACGATGCTGAGGGCCCTCACCCTGGTAAGCTACGGCATCCTTGCGCTCCTTTCACTTGTCATCGCAGTGGGCATTCTCAACATCTACCGGGTGATCATCTATGAGCGCACCAGAGAGATAGGCACGATGCGCGCCATTGGGATCCAGAGGACCCAGGTGCGAAACATCATTCTCTGTGAGGCACTCTATCTCGCGTTGTGCAGTGTCGCGGCCGGTCTTGCCTTCAGCATTCTCGCGTTGTCGGCTGTTTCCCAGATCCAGTTGAGCGGCGCCGCGGGCTTCGACATATTCCTGGACCGTGGACACCTGAGCTGGGTGCTGTATCCTGACAATGTGGCGGTCGATGCCGTGCTCATCACCCTGATCACCCTTTTTGGCGCCTTGGGTCCTGCCCGATCCGCCCAGCGGATCGAGCCGGTGGTTGCCATTCGAGCCGAATGAGAAGGAGCAGTATGAGAATCCTGTCCCGTGCAGCGCGGGTCTGCCTGTTCCTGGCCATGTCGGCGGGGACTTTTGTGGCGCCCCGCACGGGGGAAGCCCAGGCTGCCGGAAACACCCCCGATTTCGTCCAGCTTCTCAAGAAAGCCGACTCCCTCGTGACTTTCCCCGATTCCGATTTTTCCGCCCAGTATACATTCGTACAGGAATCCCCTGGCCAGGGAACGAACTCCAAGCAGGCGATGGTGTTCAGGCGGGACAAGGACAACACCTACCTCATCGTCATCGTGAAGCCGGAAGAGGACAAGGGAAAGGGCTACTTGAAGTCCGGGAACAATCTCTGGTTCTATGACCCCGTGTCGCGTCGGTTCACTTTCACGAGCGCGAAAGACCGCTTCCAGAATATGAATGCGCGCAACTCGGACTTCACACGCTCAAATCTTGCGGGGGACTACAGAGTGACGTCCTCCACACGCCAGAAGCTGGGCAAGTACGACTGCTGGCTCCTGGACCTCCAGGCGACAAGTGACGACATCACGTTTCCGAAAATGAGGATCTGGATCGACGCGGACGGTCTGGTGCGGAAGACGGAGGACTACAGTTACTCAGGCCAGCACGTGAGAACTGTGGCCTTCCCCCAGTATCAGCAGATCGGCGCCCGTTACGTCCCTCAGACAGTCGTCATTTTTGACAAGTTGCGCGGCGCCACCATCAACGGAACGTTCGTCAATGAGCGGACCACGTATACGATCGCTCGACCGTCGCTTGAACGCTTGCCTGATGCGACCTTTACGAAAACATGGCTGGAAAAGCTCGGTGAATAAGGCGTCACACACTCGAGGTGGCCGGTCGGGCCTGCGCCGTGCCTGCGCTTGCAGCAGCATTCCTCTGCCTGCTCAGCGCGGGGCTTTCCGCGCAGACTCAACAGGGCTCAGAAGGCGCGGACAGCCTGTTCAATGACGGCCCTGCGGCCTCTCCGCCCCCGGTAAGCCAGCAGCCGGCGCCCGAAGCCCCGGCAGCGGCATCGGTGCGTCCAGATGACCTGCTGCGCGATGATAAAATTCACTTTTTCGGATCGGCGGACATCTATGGCCTTTTCGGGCTTGGCTGGTCCCAGTTTCCGCAGCTGGCTCGGCCGGGCGACAATTTCGGAGCCGAGGCCGGCGGCTCCCTGACGACGAGCTTCGGGTTTGAGGTGAGGCCTGCCAGTGAGCTGAGGATCCGCGGCACGCTGAGCTACTACTTCCCGAGCTCTGGGCCCTTGTTTTCAGAGATGTTCGTCGACTATTCAATTCTCAACAGTGTCTTTTTCCGAATCGGGGTCTTCGCCTACACATGGGGCAATTCCCAGTTCTATCAGTTTGCCAACCTGCCGGCGCGCAGCCTGCCGGGGTGGACCACGACCAACGTGCCGCTTTGGGAAAAGACCAATGTCATCACCAGCACCGTCACCGAGACAGTGCCTGTCTCGGTAAAGATGAACATACCTTTCGGGCTTAACGGGCTTACTTTTCTTGCCCGGTTCGACCTGGCAAACTACTTCCCCAATCCATCCACGCCAAGTCCGAAGTACGCGGGGTACGGACTCGAATACGACATGGTGACGGGTCCCATCGAGTGGAGCATCGCTGGATTCTGGCAACATCTCCTCACTCCTCGGGCTTTATTGGCGATGAAAACAAGCGTAAGCGGTTTCGACCTCTCCGCAGAGATGACGATGGCTCTCCCGGTCAGGTTTTCATCTGCAGGCATTTCAACAATCGACACGACGGGGGGCGGCATCTTTGTGGGAGGCGGATTGCAGCGGATCTATCCCACCGCTGTGGTCGGGCTGTCCCGGGAATGGACGGACGCCCATATCAAGTTCTACCTGGAATACGCTTACAACGGAGAGCGTGACCCTGGGCACTTCCTGGCTAGCTGATGCGACCGGCCCGGGAGGGCACAATTCGGCCGCCGTCGTGCATTTCTCGAACCTGGGACCGTCCGGCCTTGCCCTCAATCTGCTCTGGCAGCAGAACTGGTCGGATGGATCAGCCCTTATTGGGCCGTTTCTCGAGATTTCTCCCGTGGCACTTACCACGATCCAGGTCGGTCTCCCGCTTATCTTCGGCCCGAACAACAGCGAGGTCTTGAACAATCGCCTGGTGCCCGGCAATAAACGCTTTGAGCTCCTCATCCTTGCGAAGCTCAGCGCCAGCTTTCGGCAATAATCCGAGCGAATAAGACCTTCACGAGACGGTGACAACAAGCCCTTCGGCGCTGATATCAAAATCAAAAAACCGGGACCGCTCGTTCGGCGGTTCCTTTTCGAGCAGTTCCTTCACCAACCTCGCATCCTCGGGTGATCTGCACACAATCAGAAGAAATCCTCCACCGCCCGCACCCAGCAGCTTTGACCCGTACACGTGACGGCCGATCCGGTTCAGGATCTCCTCCACGGGTTGGTTGCTCGAATCAGGATCGAGTTGCTTGTTCAGGATCCAGGACGCACCGACGTGCTCGCCGAAGAGTCTGATGTCCTTCCGAGACATTGCATCTGCACATCGCTGGGGTATGGCATGAATCTCCGCCAGCGTCCGAAGGAACGAACGTTCGCGATCCAGGTATCTGCCCACTACCTTTTGAAGAATGTTTTTTGCCAGCCGCGTTATCCCCGTATAAAATAAGAGCGTTTGTCCGCCATTGACGCGAGGATCCAGCACATCGGCCGGGATGTGGTAGATGTCCGCTTCAGGGACCATGCCAGGGCCGGTGCATATCTTCTTCACTCCCTCCACAACCCCGCCGATCTGATCCTGCCATCCCCCTCCCGTTGAAAGTGCCTGCTCGAGGCGAAGAACCAGGTGGAAGAGCTCGCGCCGGGATACCACCTCTCCCATCATCCGCTTGATCACGGCCATGACGACTGCACCCATGATGCTGGAAGTGCCCAGCCCGCTACCTTTGGGGATCGCTGCAAATGTCGTCATTTCGATGCCGCCGCCGAACGCGCGCAGCATGTCCGGCAGCGCGGGGGAGCCTCCCCAATCGGCCGCATCCGGAGAAAAGCCGGATAGGGCGAACGCGGCCCTGACAAGCGTGAAGCTGAGTGTCGGGTTGCGGTAGTCGAGCAGAGAATCGAGGTCCCGTATTTCCACGTGCTCGCCAAGGTCGATGGAGCGGACGCGAATGAGGAGGTCGGGAATCACCCGCGCATATGCCTGGATGGGCGGCTGACCGTTGAGGTCTACCGCGGCATTCAGCACACAGCCGCCATGCTCGAGGGAGTAGGGTGGGGTATCGGACCAACCGCCGCCCAGGTCAAGTCGGGCGGGTGCGCGGCCCCAGACGATCTCGTCGCTGCGCAGGCGGCTTTTCGGCCGGTCCTTCCGGCGGGCCGCGCTCGCGAGAATGACGCTTCCCATCCGGTCAAG
>CAWGAC010000013.1:0-117560 GCA_963820435.1 uncultured Spirochaetota bacterium
CCGATTTTTTCCAGTCGGTGGGTTTTACGCCCGTCACCCAGGTGATGGAGTGCAGCCTCGACGACCTGTCCTATTGAGGCCGCGCCCTTTGCCCGAGGATCGCGTCCGCTGCTTACGGAAGCCCTCAGCCGAATCCCTATCCGTGAGGAATTCCGGTCTGTGGGTGAGCCGCGGAAGCAACCGGCGAAGATTGCCCACGGCGATGCTGTGGGCAAAGCCGGCGAACAGCGGCTCGTCGTTGGGGGAATCGCCGATGAAGAGGGCTCGTTCGGCCAGGTCTTCCAGGGTCCCGACGGCCTCGCCGGAGAGGAACGACCGGACGCCGGAGAGCTTGTCGAAGCTTCCGAGCCAGAAGTTCACGTGAATGCTGGAAACCTTGAAGTGCACCCCTTCCTCCGAGAGGATGCGGCAGATCGCGTCCACGCTTTCCTGCGGAAGGGGCGGCACGTCCTCGCAGTAGTCGATGGCGAAGTCGCTCACGCGGAACGCCTGGTCGGCCGCCAGCACCGTTCCCGGCACTTCCCCAGGACCCGGGCAGCAACGCGCCTCAGTTCTCCCGACCGGATGACTCGGATCCAGGCTCTTCCGGGATCTGTCGGCGGGCCATGGTTCGCCTTCCCGATCGTAGGCATAGGAGAAGGCCCCGTTTTCCCCCACCACCCCTGCAACCGGCCACATGCGCGCAATATGGTCGCACCACCCGCCGGCCTGCCCGTGACGGGAACGACGCGGATCCCGGCGCGCGCCAGGTCCCAAAGCGCCCCATACGAGGATTCGGGGAGCATGCCGTTCGTGGTGAGGGTGTCGTCGATGTCCGAGAAGAGAATGGTAAGATCGCGGCAGAGCTCGGCGGCAGGGCACTGAGCGGCGCGGGACGCGCGGAGCCCGATGCGTCCGGGCCGTAGCTGCCCCGCTCATGCTCCCTTTCCACCAAGAGGCGCTGCCGGGCCTTTTCCGTGCGCGCGTGAAGCGCGGCAAGTGCCGCCATGACGCTGTCCGCAACGTGCTGCTTGGGGTCCTCGTCGTGCTCCCGGCCCTTCAGCGCCCGCCTGCGGAACTCGGAGCAGTTCCGCACCTGGCTGACCGTATAGATCATCAGGTCCTGCGTGGGGAAGTCCTCGTCCATGAGCCCTCGGGGTTCGGCAGGAGCGTGTTTCCATTGATGGAAATGAGCACCATGCGCGAGTAAAACTTCAGGTAGGTGTCGATTTCTTTCAGGCCGCGCGCAGTTGAAGGGTCCCAGGGCCGGTAGCGGGTTCCGGAAGGGAACACGAGGATGAGCTTGCCTTCCTTTCGCAGCGTCTTGAGCATCTTCATCGCCGCGATGTTCATACGGGCACGCCGCTTCTCCGCTCGTGGCGCTCTTGCGTCCTTGGGATGGCCTCCAGGCCCCGTGACGGGTAGAGCACGACCCGGGTGAACACCTCGGTGAAAGCCAGCACGAGCTTGCTGTCTCATTCAGCTTCACTCCTGCCACGGACACGATGTCATCGGCGACGTCGCGGTACTCCTCGCCGGAGCGGTCCAGCAGCTCGTAGAAGCAGGGGATGTCGAAATTGCTGTAGTGCTCCATCAGGATCAGGCAGGGTTTTTTTCGCGCGCCAGCCGGTGAAGCGCCAGCAGGTTTTCCCGTCCGATGATCCTGCTCCCCGGCAGGAGGAGGTCCTACATGATCTCCCTCAGCAAGGGCTTGTTTGCGGGCTTCCCCGCCTGGAAGACGTTTTTTTCCGTGACCATCGGCGAGTCCGTGAAGTTCGCGATCATCTGGTCGATGATGCCGGGGTATTTGCTCTGGTTCAGCACATCTTTCGACATGGCGGACGTTCATTGTGGCCGATGAGCAGGGAGGTTGTCAATTGAACGACGGTAGATGCGGTGGACCTTGTAGACTTTGCCCCCGAGCGTCTTCATGTCGGAGAGCATCAGCTCCGTGGTCTCCGCGATCTGCACCGCATCCACGTAGAGGAACCGCTTGCGGAGCGATTTTCTCCAGCATGTAATACAGGAGCGCGTTTCCCCCGAGCCTCTGGTACTGGGGGAGGATGCCGGCGCCGTTGACGATGAGCCAGCGCGTGCGGCGGTACTCCAGCAGGAGGTCGATGATGCCCCACGGGGTGATCCTTCCGCGGGAGCGCTGCAGCGCGGCGGAGAGGTCGGGGAACCCGAAGAGGAAGCCCGCGATCTCCCCCTTGCAGAGGAGGAGCTTGATGAGCGACGGGTCGGCCACGGTGACGAGGTCAGAGGTGATCTGCCGGATCTCCTGCTCGCTGAGCGGGTAGAACTCGTCCCCGTGGGACTGGAAGGATTCGTTGTAGACCCTCCCGATGGCCTGCGCCCGGCGCACGAGGTCCCGCTTGGTCCGGAACTCGGGCACCTCGAAGCTTCCCCGCTTCAGGGCGATCTCCGCGACGCGCCGGACCTTGTCGGGAAGGCGGAACGCCGTCGCGTCGATGAACATCGAGAGCTGGTCCCGATGCTTGACGAATCCCTCCGCCTCGATGGCCGGTCCGTACGGGACGGTTGTACGCCATCATCGTCATGACGGCGCGGTGCTCGAATCCTTCCACCAGCGCGCCCATGCCCATGAAGCCGAACCCGTAGGGGCCGACGACCTGCTCCATCCCCCTGCCGCGCAGCCACGCGAAGGCCGCCTCGAACAGCGCGTGCGACACCTCGCGGTCGTCGACGCAGTCGAAGAAGTGGAAGTGGCCGCTGCTCGAGTGGTGGTACTCGTTGTAGGCGGCGTTGTCGATGGCGCCGATGGTGCCCACCGCGCGGCCTCCCCTCCGCGCCAGAAGAACTGCGCCCGCCGCGCTCGAAGAAGGGATGCCGCCGGTCGAGGATCATGCGGATGTCGCGGCGGAACTGCGGGACCCACTGGGCGCTTCCGCGGTACAGGCGGTGCGGGAAGTCGACGAACTCGCGCGCCGCGCGGCCGCGCGATGATTCGACCACCTCGACCGTGACCTTGTCCTGCATGCGGGTTGTCATCTCCCGCACATGTGTAACGGAATGCCCCGTCTTGGTCAAACACGTGCGTTTCGCTATACTCCCCGCGCATGAAGAACCCTGGGGCGCAACCGTTTTCGAAAAAGGAGAGAGCAGCGTGAAATCCGTTTTCGCCGAGACCCTCTACACAGGGGACGAGGTATCAGGAACGTTCATCTCCTGTTCGAGGGAAAACTCGTGAAGGGCGTCTCCAAGGAGCCCAAGGGCGAGTTCCTCGGCAAGTTCCCCGTCGTCACCCCCGCGTTCATCGACGCGCACTGCCACATCGGCATGGAGCGCGCCGGGGAGCCGGGGAGCGAGGGAGAGGCGAACGAGCACATGGAGTCGCTCCTGTTCCTCGCCGACGCGCTGGACTCCGTGCAGATGGACGACAGCGCGTTCCGCGACTCGGTGGAGCTGGGCGTGCTGTATTCCTGCGTCTCCCGGGCAGCGGCAACATCGTCGGCGGCAGGTCCGCCGTCATCCGCAACTACGCCCGCACGACCACGCGAGGCGCTGATCGCGCGGTCGGGCATCAAGGCCGCTTTCGGGTACAACCCCATGTCCACGCGGGACTGGAAGGGCACCCGGCCGTACACGCGCATGGGAGCGCTCTCCCTGCTGCGCGCGCGGCTTGCCCAGGTGAAGAGCAAGATGGAGAAGGCCCGCAAGGGGGCGAAAGGCGCGCGCGGACTCCGCCCTGACCGCGGAGGAGGAGGTCATCCGCGACATCCTCCTGGGCGGCAGGCGCTGCGCGTGCACGTGCACAAGATCGACGACATCGCCTGCCTCCTGCGCCTGCAGGAGGAGTTCGGCATCAGCGTCACCGTGGAGCACGCCTGCGACGTGCACGACGGCCACATCTACGCGGCGCTGAAGGAGCGCGGCATTCCCGTGGTCTTCGGGCCGCTGGACGCCTTCGCCTACAAGGTGGAGCTGCGCCACGAGAACTGGCGCAACGTCCGCCACCTCCTGGAGAGCGGCGTGGAGTTCGGCCTCATGACCGACCACCCCGTGATCCCCCAGCGCAACCTCCTCCTCGAGCTGCGCTGGTTCATCCGCTGCGGCCTCAACCGGCAGGACGCCATCGAGATCGTGACACGCGGAACGCGCAGATCCTCGGCATCGACGCCTTCCTCGGGACGCTGCGCAAGGGGAAGTGGGCGTCGTTCTCCTGCTGGAACGGGGACCCGTTCGACGTCACCCGCTACCCGGTGAAGGTCGTCGCCGAGGGCGAGGTCGTCTTCGAAGAAGGATGAGGCGGCGGAGGCGGAATGAGCAGGTTCACCGTCGTCATCGCCGACAACCGCTACGCGAGCTACGACGAGGAGGAGGCGGTCCTGCGCGAGGTGGACGCCGAGCGTGCGAGATCTTCGCTTCCTCTTCCGCCGCCGCAGGCGCGCAAGGCCTTTGCGGCCGCGGACGCCATCCTGGTGAACCTTTTCCCCATGACCGCGGACATCATCGAGGGCCTGCAGAAGTGCCGGGTGATCTCCCGCTACGGCGTCGGCTACGACAACGTGGACGTGGAGGCGGCGACGCGCAAGGGCATCTGGGTGGCGCGCGTGCCCGACTACTGCTTCGAGGACGTGGCCGACCATGCCCTCGCCCTCCTCCTGGGCTGCATCCGAAAAATCGCCTACAAGGACCGCATGATGCGCGAGGGCAGCTGGAACCTCCACAGGGACCAGCCCTGCTACCGGATGGCCGGGAGGACCCTGGGGATCATCGGCTACGGCAACGCGGCGCGCTGCCTGCATCGCAAGGTTTTCGGCTTCGGTTTCGCCCGGGTGCTCGTGTGCGATCCCTACGTGCGCGCCTCCGTGATCAGGGCCGCGGGCGCGGTGCCGGTCCCGCTCTCCACCCTGCTGGCCGAGGCGGACTACATCTCCCTGCACGTCCCGCTCACTCCCGAGACGCGGCACCTGATCGGCGCCCGGGAGCTCGCGAAGATGAAGAGGGGCGTCATCCTCGTGAACACCTCCCGGGGACACGTGGTGGACGAGCCGGCGCTGGCCGAGGCCCTGCGTGACGGCCACCTGGCCGGCGCGGGCCTGGACGTGTTCGAGGAGGAGCCCGTTCCCCGGGGGAGCCTCCTGCGCACGCTCGACAACGTGATCTTCACCGACCACGCGGGATGGTACAGCGAGGAGTCGGTGGTGGAGCTGAAGACAAAGGCCGCGCAGAACGTGGCTGCCGTGCTGGCAGGCGGCGCGCCGGCGTATCCCGTCAACAGCATCTGAGACATTCGAAGGAGGGCAGCGATGGCACGGTATGTGACATTCGGTGAGATCATGCTCAGGCTGAAGCCGCCAGGGGTGGAGCGCTTTTTCCAGAGCCCCCTGCTGGAGGCCACCTTCGGCGGCGGCGAGGCCAACGTGGCCACCGCCCTGGCCCGGTTCGGCTGTGACAGCGCATTCGTGTCGGTCATACCGGCAAATGCCGTGGGCGATGCCTGCGCGGCGGAGCTGCGCCGGCACGGCATCGATACCCGCCTGCTGGTGCGCAAAGGCGGCAGGCTCGGAATCTACTTCCTGGAGCAGGGCGCCAACCAGAGACCGTCGGTGGTCATCTACGACAGAACGGGGTCCGCCATTGCCGAGGCCCGTCGCGGGGACATCGACTGGGACGCCGCGTTCGAGGGCGCATCGTGGTTCCACATCACGGGGATCACTCCCGCGATCTCGCAGAGCGCCGCCGAGCTTTCTCTCGAGGCGGTGCGCGCCGCGCAGGCAAAGGGCCTCACGGTATCCTGTGATCTCAACTATCGCAAGAATCTATGGAAGTACGGCAGGAATGCGCCCGAAGTGATGGGGGAGCTTATCAAGTCCGCGGACCTCGCAATTGCCAATGAAGAGGACTGCCAGAAGGCGCTCGGGATCAGCATTGCCATCGACGTGGAATCGGGGAAGCTCCGGCCCGAGCAATACAGGAAGCTCGCGGAGCAGGTCCTCGCGACGTATCCGAACCTGAAACAGATTGCCATCACGCTGCGGGAGAGCAATTCCGCGAATGACAATGGCTGGTCGGCCGTGCTGCACACCGGCAAGGATTTCCTGGTCTCCCGGCGGTACGCGATTGCCGATATCGTGGATCGGGTCGGCACGGGGGACACGTTCGCCGCCGGGCTCATCTACGGGCTCACCAATCTTGCCTCGCCGGGGGAAGCGCTGGAGTTCGCCGTTGCGGCTTCGTGTCTCAAGCACTCGATCTGTGGTGACCTGCCTCTGCTTTCCGTCGCGGAGGTGAAGGCGCTCGTGGGCGGATCCGGGTCGGCAGGGTGCAGCGCTAGGGCGCTGCGGCACCCGCGGATCTAGGGCGCTGCGGCACCCCGCGGATTTATGGCGCTGCCGGCGCGCCCCGTCCCGCTCCCCAGATTTTCACGGTTGCGAATCCGGCAATGAACCCGCCGATGTGCGCCGCATAGGCCACGCCGCCGCTCGAGCCGCCTCCGAGGTAGCCCAGGCCATTCACGAGCTGGAACACGAACCAGATTCCCACGGCAACGAACGCCGGCACAGGCACGATGAATACGGCTATGAGCACGCGCACCCGCTTTCGGGGGAACAGGAGCAGGTAGGCCCCCAGCACTCCCGAGATTGCGCCGGACGCGCCGAGGCTGGGGACGGTGAGAGAGCGTCCCGTGAACAGGGTCGCGTAGACCTGGGCGAGGGAGGCGATCACTCCGCAGAAGAGGTAGAACAGAAAATAGCGAAAATGACCGAGCCTGTCCTCCACGTTGTCGCCGAAGATCAGCAGGTACAGCATGTTTCCGAGGATGTGGGCCAGCCCCGCGTGCATGAACATCGAGATGAAGAGCGTGAGGAACACGGGCACCGGTGTCGGCTGGAGGCCCGGCACCAGGTAGCGCCGTCCGGTGGAACGGTCCACGAGCGTGCGGTCCGGTGTCACGATGTCCTTGCCGGAAAGGATCTCCCCGGGCACGGTCGCGTACGCGTAGGTGAAACGATCGTTTGCCCCGAAGCCCTGATAGAAAGCAAAGACGAACACGTTGACGGCGATCAGCGCCCACGTGACGACAGGTTTCGTTCTCCTGTCCCGGTTGTCGTCTCCGATCGGGATCATGGCGCTGCGGTACTCCGCGGATTCATGGCGCCTGCACCCCCCTGCAGTTCAGGTAAACGGAAAAAAGACTGTTGGCGCCGGTGGCGAAGAGCCGGTTCTTCCGCAACCCCCCGAACGCGACGTTCGAGATGATCTCCGGCAGGCGTATTTTTCCAAGAAGCTCTCCCTGCGGGGAGATGCAGTGCACGCCATCCCCGGCGCTCGTCCAGACGTTCCCGTACTCATCCAGGCGGAATCCATCGGATCCCCCCGGGCTCACCTCGGCAAAGACCTTCTCATTTGCCAGGCCGTTGTTTTCCCGCACGGAGAGAACACGGATACCGTGAAAGCCTCCTGGATCATGCGAAAATGCGGTATCGGAAATGTAGAGGAGCGACTCGTCCGGAGAGAAGGCCAGGCCGTTCGGCTTCGCGATGTCCCGGGAAGCGATCGTGAGCTCTCCTGTCCGAGGGTCGAAGCAGAACACGAAGCAGCCATCCTGCTCGCTGTCAGCCCTTCCCCCTTCATAGTCGGACAGGATTCCGTACGGGGGATCGGTGAACCAGATCGTGCCGTCGGATTTCACCACGACGTCGTTGGGCGAATTGAGCTTCCTGCCGGCGTATGAATCGGCGATGACCGTGATCCGCCCGTCATGCTCGGTGCGCGTGACGCGCCGTGTTCCGTGCTCGCAGGTGACGAGCCGCCCCTGCCTGTCCCGGGTGTTGCCGTTTGAATAGTTCGAGGGACAGCGGAAGAGCAACACGCCGGCGCCGTCGATCCAGCGGAGCATGCGGTTGTTGGGGATGTCGCTCCAGATCAGGTGCTGCGCGTCGCCGAACCAGACGGGGCCTTCTCCCCATCGCGTGCCGGTGTACAACGTTTCCACGGCTGCGTTGAAAAGTATCAAGTCTCTGAATCGCGGTGAGACGACCTCGATGCTGTCCATGGCAGAGAGTATACACGACGCGCGGGAATGCTGCCCAGCAGACTTTTCGCGGGACGCGCGGGGAAATCTCCAAAAACGCGCGCGCCTATTTTGCTCCCAAGAGCTCCTCCACCTTGGCGCGCACCGCGCGGCGCGGATCGGGGCCGCGCGCAACCTCCCGCACGAGCGCGCTTCCCACCACGACCGCATGGACGAGCGGCTCGAATGCAAGGACCTGTTCCCGCGTGGAAATCCCGAAACCGCCGAATACCTTCACCCCGGGGGACAGGGAGGCGCAGCGGGCAAGAAAGGCCCGGCCTTCCTCGTTGAGGGTCGTTGAGGGACCCGTGGTTCCTGTGCGCAGGGTGGCATAGATGCACTCGGGCTTGAGAGCGGCGATGCGGGCGAGTCTTTTTTCTTTCATCGTGGGGGACATGACGGGCATGGCGACAAGACCGAAGGCCGATGCCATGGTGAAAAGCCCCTCGTCGTAATCCGGCGGCAGGTCGGGCACGATCACGCCGCGCGCGCCGGCCTCCCTGCAGGCGCCGAGAAACTTCTCGACCCCCCGGGTGAATACGAGATTCGCGTAGCTCATGATGAACAGCGGCGGGCGGGCAAAGGCGCAGATTTCAGCCACGAGGCGGAAGCCTTCACTCAAGGTGAAGCCGGCTTCAAGCGCTTTTCCGCAGGCCCGCTGGATATCGGGACCGTCCGCGGTGGGGTCGGAGAACGGGAACTGTACTTCCAGGTACGCGCTGCCGGATTCCGCCAGGCCCCGCGCGACTTCCAGGCTCCCCGCCCTGTCGGGAGAGAATGCCACCATGTGCGCCATGATCCGTGGTGAGCCCCTCATTGCGCGCACTCCGACACCAGGAACGCGCGCCAGTTATCCGGGTCCAGCGCTTTTGCGAGTATGAACAGGTCCTTGTCCCCGCGCCCGGACATGTTCACCACGAGGGCCTTTTCAGGCGCGTAGTCGCGGGCGAGCTTCATGGCGGCCGCCGCCGCGTGCGCGGATTCCAGCGCAAAGATCAGCCCCTCGGTGCGCGCGAAGAACCGAACGGCTTCCAGGGCCTCGTCATCGGAAGCGGTCGTGAAGCGTATCCGGCCCGTCTCTCCGAGGTAGGCGAGCTGGGGTCCGATGCCGGGGTAATCCAGGCCCGCGGAGATCGAGTGGGTGGGCTGAAGCTGCCCGTCTCCGTCCGCCAGGAAGAGGGACTTGTAGCCCTGCGCGATTCCCGCCTGGCCCCTGCCGTTCATCCGGGCCGCATGCTCGCCCACATTCCTGCCGCGGCCGCCCGCTTCCACGCCCACCAGCTCGGGTGTGGTCGATTCGAGAAACGGTGAGAAGAATCCTATGGCGTTGGAGCCTCCCCCGACGCAGGCAACCAGGGCCGCAGGCTGGATCCCCTTCTCCCGCATCTGTCCGCAGAGCTCCCTGCCGATGACCGACTGGAACTCCCGCACCATGTCGGGATAGGGGGAGGGACCGAGCGCCGAGCCCAGAAGATAGTGCGTCGTGGGGAAGCTCGAGGCCCAGTCCCTCATGGCCTCGCTCACCGCGTCCTTCAGTGTTGCCGAGCCGCTTGTGACCGGGACGACCTCCGCGCCGTAGCGCTCCATCCAGAACACGTTCGGCCGCTGGCGCCGCATGTCCACTTCCCCCATGTAGACGCGGCAGGGGATGCCGAGCCTCGCGCACACGGCCGCTGATGCGACCCCGTGCTGGCCGGCGCCGGTCTCGGCGATGATCCGTGTCTTTCCCATGCGCCGTGCGAGAAGAGCCTGGCCGACCGCATTGTTGATCTTGTGCGCGCCGGTGTGCGCCATGCCTTCCCGCTTGAGATAGATGCAGGCGCCGCCGAGCTCGCGCGAAGCGTTCGCCGCGTGCAGGAGCGGGGTGGGTCTTCCGGCAAAATCGCGCAGAGTGTCCGCAAGCTCCCGTGTGAACTCCGGATCTGCGATGGCCTCGAGGAAAGCCGCCTCCAGCTCATCCAGGGGGGTGCGAAGCATCTCCGCGACATAGCGGCCGCCGTAGCTGCCGAAGAAATCGTTAAATGTGCGCATTCCTGTCAATCTCCCTGAAGTAATTCTCGAGTTTCGTCCGGTCCTTGCACCCAGGAGATTCCTCCAGCCCGCTGGATGCGTCGATCAGCTCGGGTGACAGCTCACGTATGACCTCGCCCACGGTCTCAGGGCCCAGGCCGCCCGCCAGCCACAGCGGCATGCCTTTGCGCGGTCCGCCCGCATGGCCCGCAGGGTTTTGCGCGCGGCCGGCAAACCCGCCTGCCAGGTCCGCAAGCTCGCGAATGAGCTCTCGGGGGATCTGCTGCCCGGTGCCGCCCGCCGCGTGCGGTGACCAGGCATCCGCGAGAACCCGCGGACAGCGATAACCCGCCATTGCCGCAAGCTCGGCAGGTCCCCGTACGCGTATCGCTTTGTAGTAGGGGAACGCCAGGGCGGCGCATTCCTCCGGCTGCTCCTCGCCGTGAAACTGAACGGCGTGCAGAAGACCTGCATCCAGCAGCTCTTTCAGCTCCGGGTCCAGCCTTGCCGGACTCCCTGCGCCGCGGTATTCCGCAAAATCCGCGGTGTACCGCGATGCGGATTTATCTGATTCCCCCGTGACAACCACCGCCACTTTCAGCACATCCAGGTCCGCAAGCTCGCGGAGCAGCGCCGGCTCGGCGCGCCGTTTCGATTTCGCGAATACGAACCCCAGCGCATCCGCGCCAAGCGCTGACGCCCTTTCCGCGTCCGCTGCGCGCGTGATGCCGCAAATCTTGACCAGGGGCCGGCCTGGCCTTACCCGCGCGCACAGGCGCGCCCAGAAATCTCCCGGCCTGTGCCCGAACGCGGAGAGGAGGCCCGAGACGCTGTCCGGCGATCTCACCGCGGTCTCTCCCACCAGGACTCCTTCGAAACCTGCCGAGAGGGCGAGCATGACGTCCTCGGGGCCGCGGACGCCTGATTCGAAGAGGAGCCTCGTCCGCCAGTCGATGCGCGGCTTGAGCGTGAGAGGGTGCAGGAGGTCCACGGAGAATGTAGCGAGGTCCCGGCTGTTGATGCCGGTGAGCTCGGGCGCGAATGACCGGCACTTTTCCACGTCCGCCTCGTCATGTACTTCCACCAGGGCCTGCATGCCGAGGTCCCGGGCCTTGCGGTGCATGGCCGCCAGGGCTCCGGCGTCCAGCACCGAGGCAAGGAGCAGCACGGCATCCGCTCCCGCGCGCCACGACACCTCGACATCCTCCTCATCGAGGAGGAAGTCCTTTCGCAGCACCGCAACGTGAGGAAGCGCCGTCTTGATCGCCGCAAGATCATCGAGAGACCCGCCGAAATTGTCTTCCTCCGTGAGCACTGAAATGCTCCGCACCCCGCGCGCGGCATAGAGGCGCGCCTGCGCGAGCGCATCCAGGTCAGGGGCGATTTCCCCGCGCGACGGGGATCGGCGCTTCACCTCGCACACGAGAAATGGATCCGCGCCGAAGGCGACATGCGGCAGCGTGCGGGCCGCGGGCAGAGACGCGCCCAGCGCGTGCCCCTGCGTCTCGATCCGGCGGCGTCTCTGCGCCACGATCCGATCCAGCACGCTCATGCGGCCTTCGCCGAAGCCTTTCCGCGAGCGCGGATCTGCTCGAGCTTTTCCGCGGCCCGGCCGCTCTGCAGCGCCTCCTGGGCGCGCGCATAGCCCTCTCCGATGTTGCGCGCCAGGCCGCAGATATACAGTGACGCGCCGGCGTTGAGCAGAACCGCTTCGCGGATTGCCGCGGGCCCGGCCCCGCTGAGCACCGCCTGCGCCGTGATCGAGTTTTCCGCGGCCGTGCCGCCGCGAAGCTGCTCCACTGCGCGGCGGGAGATGCCGAACTCCTCGGGGCTGAGGAAGTAGTCACGGCGGACGCCGGACTCGTCCACTTCCACGACGCGGGTCCGTGCGCAGACGGAGATCTCGTCCAGGCCGTCCTCTCCGTTCACCACCATCACCCTTCGCACTCCCAGGAGGTGGGCAGCCTCTGCCACGGGGCCGCAGAGCTCGGGGTCGTATACGCCTATGAGCTGATACGAGGCGTCCGCCGGGTTGGAAAGGGGTCCGACGAGGTTCATGGCGGTGCGGACGCCCAGCTCGCTGCGGACCCTTGCGGCGTGGCGCATGGCGCCGTGGTAGGTCGGCGCGAAGAGGAAGCAGAATCCCGTCTCCCGCAGAAGCTCCTCGCTGGCGGCCGGCTCCACGTCCACGGCGACGCCCAGCGCCCGGTAGAAGTCAGCGCTGCCCACGGGAGAGCTGACGCCGCGGTTGCCGTGCTTGGCCACCAGCGCCCCACAGGAGGCGGCCACGATTGCCGCAAGGGAAGAGATGTTGAAAGTGCCCAGGCCGTCGCCTCCCGTGCCGCAGGTGTCCAGCACCTTTCGGTCGCTCGCAAAAGGCCTGCGCTTGCGGCGGAGCACGGTGGCGAACCCGGCCAGCGCCTCGGGGCTGATCAGCGATCCGGTAAGGGACGCGAGCACCCCCGCGATCTGGGCATCGCTGAGCCTGCCGTCGGTGAGCTCGTCCATGAAAGCCTCGGCGTGGTCACGCGTGATCCCCTTTTTCTGCTGCAGACCGGCCAGGATGGAGGCAAGCGGAAGAGGCTCGCGGCGGTAGCGGAGGAAATTCTGCAATACCCTCTTTCCATGCTCCGAGGCGATCGACTCGGGGTGGAACTGAATCCCTTCGATCGCATGTTCCCTGTGCCGTACCCCCATGATCTCTCCATCCGGCGACGTCGCGCTCACTTCCAGCTCGACGGGGAGGGACGCCCTCTCTATTGCCAGGGAATGGTAGCGCGTGAACCGCGCCGTCCCGGGCAAGCCCCTGAAGAGCCCCCTCCCATCCAGACGCATGTCTTCCGCTTTCCCGTGCACGATCCGGGCCGCCTGCACGATCCGGGCGCCGAACGCGTAGCCGATAGCCTGGTGGCCGAGGCAGACCCCGAAGAGAGGCACCTTGCCCGCGAAGTGCGTGACCACTTCCACGCTGATCCCCGCCTCCTCGGGCCTCCCCGGCCCGGGGGAAATCACGATGCCGGTCGGGTTTTTCTTTTCGAGCTCCGCCACGGTGATCTTGTCGTTGCGGAAGACCTCCACGCGCTCGTCCGTCAGCTCGCACAAGTACTGGAAAAGGTTGTGCGTGAACGAATCGTAGTTGTCGATGATCGCGTACATCTCTATGCCTCCATTCCGAGGGCCTTTGCAAGAGCCCCCAGCTTTGCCTCAGTCTCCTCGTATTCCTTTTCAGGAACCGAGTCGTATACAATGCCCGCGCCCGCCTGCAGCGTCACGGTGTCACCCATCTTCAGCGCGCTCCTGATCGTGATGCACGAGTCCAGCGACCCGTCGGATTCGACGTGCGCCACGACCCCCGCATAGAAGCCCCGTTTTTCCGGCTCCAGGGAGTCGATGACCTCGATTGCCCTGATTTTCGGGGCGCCCGAGACGGTTCCCGCGGGAAAAGTCGCACGCAGCGCATCCAGCCCTGTCTTGCCGTCCGCCAGCCGGCCTTCCACGTTGGAGACGATGTGCATGACGTGGGAATAGCGCTCCACCTCCATGAGCTCGGTCACCCTGACGCTTCCCGGCACGGAGACGCGGCCGAGATCATTGCGCGCAAGGTCCACCAGCATGAGGTGCTCAGCGCGCTCCTTCTCGTCCGCGAGCAGCTCTTTCTCCAGAGCGTTGTCCTCAGCGGGCGAGAGGCCGCGCCGCCGCGTTCCCGCGAGCGGCCGGATCGTGGCGAGCCCGTCACGGGCCTTCACGTGCACCTCGGGGGACGCACCGAAGAGTTGGAAATCCTCGAAGTCGAGATAGAACATGTAGGGAGAGGGATTGAGCGTCCGCAGCGACCGATAGGCTTCCAGGGCGGGCATGTCCGTGCGCACCTGTACTCTGCGGGAGAGCACTCCCTGCAGAAGATTGCCTTTCACGATTTCAGCGCGCACCGTCTCCACCCCGCTCAGGAACCGTGCTTTTTCGTCGTCCCGGGGTATTCTTTCGACGGACCAGTCCTTTCGGGCAGGCGCCATGAAGTTGAAGTCCAGGTCCTCGATCCTCCGCTCCGCCTCGTCGAGCGCTTTCGGAATGTCGATCTCTTTTTCACGGTAGTCCACCCCCACCAGGAAGATGGTGTCCGAATAGTGATCGAAGACGAGGAAGACGCTCCCGAAAAGAAAGAGGGCATCGGGAATGGCGAGCGGGTCGGGCTTTTCGCGAAGCCGGATGTCGTCGAAGCGCCGGCAATACTCGTAGGAAAGGTATCCCACTCCGCCGGTAGGCAGCGGGAATGGCGTGGCCGATCCATCGTGCTGCCGGCTGAAATGCGCGGTCACGTCGAGGATGTCCCTGGCGCGCGTCTTCAAGGCGAGGGTCGATCCGTCCCTGCTCATGTAGAACGAGTCGCCTTTCTGGAATACTCGAAATGCCTCCTTCACGAGCAGGAAGGAGTACCTTTCCCTTCCTCTCTGGAACGAGGCGGATTCCAGCAGCGCTTTCGCGCCGAGTTTTTTTGCAAGGGAGAGCGGCGTGAACCGTTCTCCGTTGATCTTTCTTATCGTCACACCCGTTTTTGTCGCCGCCACCGGCATTTCTGAACCTCCCTCTGACCCTCGGATAATAAAAAAGCCGCGGGACCTGCCCAACAGGCTCCACGGCTTTTCCAATAAAAAAGCGCGGGCCTGGCCTTCATCGCCAGAACCTGCGCTCCTGTATGTTCTATCCAGGCATGGTTCTGGCTATGTCCAGAACCACCACCAGCTTATTGTACTCTTTGACATGGCGCGGAAATCTCCGCTTCGCATCATGACGGGAACATATCGAAAGAGGGCCGACATGTCAAGAGGGTCAACTTGCGGTGTCAACTTGCGGGAGTCACCGATCCCTCCGCCTTCTGCCGTGCTTCCGCGAGGGAGCGGTCCATCGAAGCGACAAGGTTCCGCGCGCTTTCCGTCCGCAACAGGCCGGTGAGGCTGAAGAGGCCCTCCCGGGAATGGAGGACGCCCGGCCAGGTGCTTCGCGCGCTTGTGAACCCCGCTTCTTTCACTATCGCCGCTACTCGTTCGTTGTACTGGCCGAAAGGATACGCGAAGGTGGTCACGGGAACACCGACACGATCCTCGATGAACCGCCGGGCGCCGAGGATCTCGCGCCTGAGAGACTCGTCATTTTTCACCCGTGTGAGGTAGGGATGCGTGATCGTGTGACAGCCTATCTGCATGCCCGCCTTGCTCAGAGTCCTGATCTCGTCCCAGGTCATGTGGTGCTCCCTGCCAACGACTGCAACCCAGATGTAGAAAGTGGCGGTGAAGCCGTACTTTTCCAGGAGGGGAAAGGCGTACGTGTACTGGCTCTCCCAATCGTCGTCGAACGAAATGATGACTGGTCTCGGCGGCAGGGGGCTGTTCTTCGTGATGTGATCGACCAGGTCGTCGAATGTGACCGAGACGTAGCCGCTGTCGCGCAGGTACGCGAGCTCCTGCTCCAGAGTCTCCGGAGTGGCGATGTAGCGCCGCACCGCCGTCGTGTCGCTCTGGATGTAGGGCCGGACCGAATGGAATACGAGTATGGGAGCAATGGTGGCCCCGGTTCCCTTCCCGTCCCGCGGAGAAGGGGGAACAAGCCGGCCGTACTTCGCGATTGGCTGAACTGTCAGGCCGAACGCAAGCGCACTCGTGAAAAGAGCGGCGCAGACGATGGCCCGAGTCTTCATCGTGCACGCCATGATGTCCATCAACCTCCGATGAAAAATGTACGCACGGGATGTTCAGGGACTGTTATGGGTATTTTAAATTTTCTTAATTTGAGCGAGACTGTACCAAGGATCGCAGGAGGGGACGATGAGGAAGATCGCGGACTTGAGAATGGGTCATCCCAGGGTATGTCGGAGAGTCGTCGTGGCGGCACTTGTGCGGGGCACGGTCGCGCTCCTTATTACTGGTTGTGCATCTGTAGGGGGCGCGACAACGCCTGCGCCCGGCACCGAGCGCTCCGTCGCGCTCCCTCCCGGAACGATCCGGTATTATGTCTACGTTGCAAATATCAACAGCAACAGCGTTTCTGCTTATGCGATCGACACGAGCACCGGGGCGCTCACCCCGGTAAATGGTTCGCCCTTCACCACCGGGACGGGCCCAAGAGGCATCGCGGCAGACCCGAAGGGGAAGTTTGTCTACGTCGCGAATTACGGGAGCAATGACGTCTCTGCGTACACCATCAATACGGGCAGCGGGGCGCTTGCAGAGGCAAACGGCTCGCCTTTTGCCGCAGAAACGGGCCCCTGGCATGTCGCTGTGGATCCGGCGGGGAAATTGATCTACGTCACAAACTATGGAAGCAACAACCTGTCCGCGTACGCCATCACCGCAAGCGATGGCACGCTCACAGCGGCAAAAGGCTCGCCGTTCGCCGCCGGGTCTTCCCCCGCGGGTGTCGCCGCGGACCCGCTGGGAAAGTATGTCTATGTCGCAAACAATGGGAGCAGGGACGTCTCCACCTACGCCATCGGCCCGAGCACCGGGGCGCGCGCAGCGGTAAGAGGTTCGGCCGTCGCCGCCGGAGTGTACCCCGTGGGTG
The DNA here is from genome assembly GCA_963820435.1 of uncultured Spirochaetota bacterium. Lineage (GTDB taxonomy): Bacteria > Spirochaetota > Spirochaetia > SZUA-6 > Fen-1364 > Fen-1364. The sequence continues at coordinate 16,586 of CAWGAC010000013.1, forward strand.
TCTCGGTAGACCCGACGGGGAAGTTTGTCTACGTCACGAACAACGGCAGCGCCACTGTCTCCGCTTTCACGATCAGCGCGAGCAGCGGGGCGCTGTCAGAGGTGCGCGGCTCGCCGTTCTCCGCCGGTTCCAGCCCCTGGGATCTCGCGGTAGACCCGACGGGGAAGTTTGTCTACGTTGCAAACGCAACCAGCGCCACCGTCTCCGCCTACACGATCAGCCCGAGCACCGGGGCGCTCAAAGAGGTGCGCGGCTCGCCTGTCCTCGCCGGGTCGAGCCCCAGAGGCATCGCGATAGACCCTACGGGGAGCTATGTCTACGTGGCAAATTACGGCAGCAACAACATCTCTGCTTACGCGATCAACGCCACGAGCGGTGCGCTCACCGAGGTGCGCGGCTCGCCTTTTCCTGCCGGGGCCCGGCCCGGAGCTCTTGCAATTGCGGCGGTCACCGGCCCGTGAAGGGCTTCCGGGCCGCTATTTCCTTACTTCCACCGCCAGAGACAAGCGGCTGACCCCGCACGAACGGGCAATTTCCAGCACCCTGATCACAAGGTCGTAGCGCACGTCCCTGTCCCCCATGATGATGACCGGCGCGCCGGGGCGTTTCGCAAGGGCCGCGGTGAGACCCGGCCTGAGGTCCGCCAGCGCCGTAGGCACGCCCTCCACGTACACGCCTCCCGCGGTATCGATGGTGATCACAAGGGTCTTCTGCGGCGCCGCTTCGGCGCTGGACGTGCGGGGGAGGTTCACCTTGATCTCCGAGCGGATCAGAAGCGGGGTGGCGATCATGAAGATGATCAACAGGACGAGCACCACGTCCGTGAAAGGGGTGATGTTGATGCCCTCGAAGAGCTCGCGACGACGATGCCGATAGGTGCGCATATTACCTGGCCACCAGGTCGATGACCTCCGAGGCGGCGAGCTGCATGTCGCCTACGAAACGCTCGATGCGCCTGCTGAAGTAGTTGTACAGCACGACGGAGGGCACGGCCACCGCGAGGCCCGTTGCCGTGGTGATGAGCGCCTCCGCCACGCCGCCGATGACCACGTCCATGCCTCCCGTGCCCGCAACGGAGATGTCGTGGAAGGCGCGGATGATTCCCAACACGGTCCCGAACAGTCCGACATACACGGCGATATTGCCGATGGTGCCCACGATGCTCGTGAGCCGCTCCAGCTTGCCCACCTCCATCGTGATCTGCCGCTCCATGACCCCCGTGATGAGCTTCTCGGTCCGCCCCGCCTTCTCCAGGCCCGCGAGCACGACCTTGGCAAAGGGGGCCTCGATGTCGCGGCAGATCTCGATTGCCCGCTCGCAGGTCCTTGCTTTCTCAGCTCGTCCCTGATCCGGTCCATGAACGCGGCACGCTGCACGCGCGACTTTCTCCAATAGCTGGCCAGCCGGTCGATGATGACGCCCAGCGAGAGAACGGAACAGAGGAGAAGGATGTACATCGTGAATCCGCCCATGGAGAGGACCTGCAGAAGCGTTTTTCCCGCAAACATCAGACACTCCTTGCGCAAGGCTCATTGAGCCCGGATGACGTATGGAATGAGTCCGCGGGCGGGGGAGGCGCCCTCCGCGGGCGTGAAGCGCCACCTGCGGATTGCATCGATCACCGCCGCGTCCACATCGGCGTATCCGGATGACTGCTGGAGCGCCGCCCCGCCGATGAGGCCGTCGGAAAGAAGAATGAAGCTCACGGTGACCGAAAGTGTGAGGCCCTGGTGGCTGACCCAGGCGGGAAGCTTCGGAGAGGCCGAAAAGACGAGCACACGTCCTTTGCCGGAGTCGGCCCCGCTCCAGATGACGCTGTAGCCCTGTCCGCCTTTTCCTTGTCCCCCGCTTTCCCCCATGCGGGAACCGCCTCCGGATCCCGCGCGAGCGGCAGGGCTGCTCCTGTCGGTTCCCCTGCCGGCAAGAGCTGCATCCAGTTGACCGAGATCAAGCGATCCGGCTGATCTTGGTCCCGAAGCGCTTGTCAGGACGCCGGTTCCGCTTCGCTGCACGGAGCTGACGCCTGACGAATCGGCCGCGCCGTTGTCCTTTCCCTGTTGTTCCGGCGCAATGCTCGCCGCAGGGACGGGGCGGGGAGCCGACGGAATGTTCTGCGCGACGCCTGTCCTCGCGCCGGCCTCGCGGAACGAGGGCCCGGCCGCGGCGGTTTCTGTTGAAGCCGCAGACTGACCACGCGGCGCGGGAATGACGAAGCTTCCCGTGTCCGAGGCGTGGCTGCGGGAGGATGACATAGGAGCGGCCGGCGCGCCTGCTGCCGGTACGGCAACCGGCGTCCCCCCTTCAGCGCCGCCCGCGGGCCCCGCTGAGGTGCCAAATGCCTCTGCGCCGGACGCTTGGAGGTCGATCGTCACCTGCGGGGTCACGAGGGCGCCCCCGCCGATTCCCAGGCTGAGAGCGAGTGCCGTGAGAATCCCCGCGTGCACCAGGCTGGCAGCCGCCATGCTCGCAAGGACGCGGCGCCGGTCTCCCCGGTGGTCATTGGTGATCGTCGCGTCGCTCACAGGCTCATGCCCAGGGACCCGGAGAGCCGGAATCCCGGTGTGATGTAGAGGTCGCGAGCGATGCTCCACCGGGGCCCGCCCAGCAGCGGGCCGAGGAGATCGTCCCCGTCGATCTGCAGTTTCACCGCCTCAATGATCTTCCAGAATCCAGAGACGTGCAGCACGGGCTGCTGGAGCGTGCCGTCGGCAATCGGGCCTGCGGACACTGTGAGGCTGCCCTCCGAAACGGCCGTTCGGGTCCAGGCCGATGAAGACCCGCGGTGATGGAGTCAATCGGCGTGAAAAACGGGCGGTCCATGGAATTCGTGCGTCCATCCTGCAGAGAGGGAAAATGCCTGCGTGATGCCCCAGCGCAACCCCGCGTTCGTGGAAAGCTCTTTGCCGGAGGCCTGCGTGACCGGGAAAAGACCGGTGGCGCCATCCTGGGTGGTGGAGCCGAATGGCATTTCGTCGTGTGCCATGTATGTGGCCTTGATCGTCGCGGCAAGATCACGCGTAAGAGAGAGCTGCGCAGAGGAATCGGCATACCACCCCCGGTCGTCCACAAGAGCGGTCGGAAGGGCAAGCGCGTTTGAGGAGAGGATGTCGTGCATGTCGTAGGGCACGACCTTGTACCCGCCCTCGAGTGAAAGGGTAAGGAACCCGAGCGGGGTGCCCGTGATGGAGAGGGAGAAGGGAAACAGGCTGAGTCCAGCGCTGTTCCAGAACCAGCCGGCGGAGGCCTGGGCAGTCAATGTGGCGGGGAGGTCGAGGCTGAGCATCGGAGGAGATCTTCAGACGGTGCAGTTGGTCCTGTCCGCCTGAAGGGTAGGAGTCGTCGCGATACCAGTAGCGTGTCTCCAGTCCGATCTTGAGCACGCCGAACCTGGCTTCTGCTGAAACGGCAGGCTCGATTCGAAATCCGCTTGAGGGAAGCGGCGTGGGGCCCTGCAACGTAAGGGAATCGAACCCTCCGCCGGCCTCCAAGGCCAAAGTGAGCCAGTCCGCAGGAGAGCCGGAAAAGGAAGTCGTCCCGGATATGGCGCGGGAGAGCGCGGATGAGTAGATGCCGCCGAGGCCTTGCAGTCCTGTTTCATCCTCCTTGAACCCGCCCGTGAGATCCGTGTCCACCCCCGCAAGACGAAACTTCAAACCACCGTCGAGGCTGTCATTGCGGAGACTGAAACCCGACCCCGGATTGTGACCCGCAAAGCCATCCAGGGTTTCGTGATCGAATTGCAGGGAGAGCCTCGGATCAGGACCGAGGGTTTTCAGGGCCATGCTTCCCGAGATCATGTTCGGCGTACCCGCGCCCAGCTGCACCTCCGAGGAAAGCAGCCGCGTGCTCGCCGCGCGGACAGGCCCCTCTGCTTCCACCGCAGCCTCAGGAATGGTCGGCTCGCCGACCGCAAGCTCTCCTTCGCTGAGCGCAGGGATTGTCAGCACGGGCGGCAGTATCTGTTCCTCGGGAGGCAGCTTCGCCTCGACCTTTTCCACGCTCAAGTCTTCGACCTGGAGGACCATCTGGGGCATGATGATCTCGGGCTCCCCGGGTCCGACTGCGGAGTTAGGGCGGGGCGCCGGCGAGCTGGGCTGGGGCCCGGAAGCTGCCTGCGCCATGCACGGCATTGCGGAGAGGGCGAGCACGAAAAAGACGGGAGCCAGCGGAGCTTTCACTGCGCGCCTCCCTCAAGGAGACGCGCCTTCACCGTCCACTGCGAATCGGGGAAGCCCGCTTCCAGTCTCTTGACAAGAGCTGCCACCTCATCGGGTCTCTTCGCCATCTGCATCATCTCGGCCGCTCGATAGATGGCGGACGCGGCGGTCTCCGGGTCCACTTTCGCAAGCATCGCTGCGCCGAGGAACTGGCGCGCGGCCTCGGCGAGGTCGCCCTTGCGATAGAAGTATTCGCCGATGAGCATCTGTGCCTGCGGGGCTCCCTGGGGATCGCCTTCCTTCACCACGGGAAGCAGCATTTGGTAGCCTGTTTCCGCTTTTTGGTCTCCCTGGTAGACATAGAGCCGGGCGAGGTCGATTGTGGCCTGCCTCTTGCGGTCCCCTGTTTCACGGGCAATGACTGCCGAGAGGGCTGATTCCCGGTCTCCCTCTCCTCCGGCCAGAAGCCTCACCTGCTCCGCCCGAATATCTGCGCGCGCCGCGCGGGCCTGATCGGGGTATTCCTTCAAGTAGCTCGTGTACAACTCAAGGGCGCGGGGGTACTGCTTATTTACGGCATACACTTCCGCCGTCTGTTGGAGCGCGGGGCCGCGGAAGGAGCTTTCCGGGTATTGCGCAATCAGCCGTTCCCAAAGAATAGCGGCAGCCATCCCTTCTCCCGCGGACAGGGCAGCCTTGCCTCCCCAATACAACGCCGCGTCCACCAGCTTGCCCCGGGGAAAATGCGTGCGATAGTCGTCGAATGCTGCGCTCGCCTCTGCCCACATGCCGCCGAGGTAGAATGCCTCAGCCCTCCTGTAGGAAGCATCTTCACGCAGGGGACTGTCACTGAATGTGTCGAGGAGCCTCTTGTACGCGTCAGCGGCCTTCGGGGCCTGCCCGGCATCGAAAAGCGCGCTTGCATAGTCGAACAAGGCATCAGGGGACCACTGAGTGGGCGGAGAGGCGCCGGCGATGCGCAGGAGGACCGGCATTGCTTCATCGAATTTCTTCTGGTTGAGGAGGCTTTTTGCGTACAGATACTGGCTTTTTTGCGCGAGGTCCGCTTGTCCGGACATTGCCGCCACCCTGGCAAACGCCGCTGTCGCTTTCATGAAATCGCCCTGGCTGAAATGCGACCACCCGGAAAGGTAGGAGATCATCGGGGCGAGCTCGTGCGAAGGATACGCCGCGCTCATTTCGTCGAACAGCCGCGCCGCGCCTGCGAAGTCTCCCATGCGCAGGTACGCCCATCCGACGTAGTACAGGGCATAGGGGACAATGACGGAAAGCCCCGATTTCTTCGCCGCAGCGGCCTGGATCGACGAAAGGTCGGTGACAGCATCCCTGTAGTCCTTTGAGGTGATCAAGGAAAGCCCGCGAAGGTACGAAACCTCGATAGCGGCGTACGGATCCTGCGCATCCAGTGAAGGATGCTGGCGGCGCACGGCGTCCGCTTCCCGCACGATGTCCGCATAGCGTTTGAGGACAAACAGATCCTTGAGGTAGTCCAGCCGCGAACGCAGGTCATCGGGGTACTTCGCCGTGTAGTCTTTCAGCGCGTCCGCGGCCTCCGTCGTCCGGTTCGCGCCGTTCAGGAGGACAATCTGCAGCCGTGCCAGCTGCTGGCGCACCGCAGGGTCGACATCCTGGCGGAGCAGCGCACTTGCCAGCCGGGCCGCTTCATCGGCCTTTCCCTGTCGGTACAGGCAATATGCCAGGAGGTATCCCGCTTCAGGCGCGCGCGGGGAGGTCGGAAAGGACTCGCGGAACCGGGTGTAGGATGCGGCAGCGGAGGAATAGTCGTCTGCCATCAGGGAGAGATCTCCCAGGCGGATGATGACGGCGCCGGTGCCAGGCTTCCCCAAAGATAGAAAATCCAGGAGGACCTGGCGGGCACCGGCCGGGTCTTTCCGCGCCCGGAGAATCTCTGCAAGGTAGAGCGGGACGATATCGTTGACCGGCACGTCCTTTCGCGCATTCCATGCCCTTCGGAGAAAAGGTTCCGCCGAATCGAGATCTCCCTGGCGGAAGGTTTCCGCACCGATCCTTGTCCAGAGTTCCGAGAGGACGACGGTGCGGCCGGCGAAACGCGCCTCGGCTGCAGTGGTAAGATCGCGCATTCCCTGGAGATCTTTCCTGCGCTGGGCGGCGGCGAAAAGCCTTTCATATGCAACAAGGGAGACGTCTTCCGGACCGCCCACAAGCTGGATATAGAGCGGTTGAGCATCGTCGGCCTGTCCGGACTGCCACATTGCCTCGGCCCGAAGAAGGATGAATTCGCTCTTCCACGGCTCAGGGAACCCCGAGGAGTTGGTTTTCTCGGTGAGAGCAAGCAGATCGTTGAAAGAGCCTCGTCGCTGGAGGAGGGAGCCGAGCACGACGGAGGCGTAGGGGATAAGACGCGAAGTCGGGTAATCCGTCATGAGGAGGCTGAGACTCTCCCGTGCGCGGTCGTCGTTGGCGATTGCCTGCAGGGCAAGGGCCTTGTGGAGAAGGGCCTGCGGTGTGAACTCCGGGTCACGCGGCCCGGCGAGAAATGCGTCAAGGCTGTCGACGCAGAGTGAATAGCTTTTCAGCCCGTACAGTGAAAGGCCCTTCCACAGTGGGATGAATGAGAAGTACCTGGTCGTGCGATAGCGGACCTCGATGTCGCCGATGAGCTGCACGGCGTCCCGGTAGCGCTCCAGGCGGTACAGGCAGACGGCGCGCCGATATTGCACATCCGCGATGCGCTCGGAAAGCGGGTACGCGGCGGCAAACGCGTCATAGGTTTCCAATGCAGCCGCGTAGTTTTTGCCGAGATACCGGCTCTCCGCTTCCGCGAAGAGATCATTTTCAGCAGGAGCTGCCAACGCCTGCCCGGCCGAGGCCAGCAGGAGCAGCAGAGAGAAAATGTACAACATCTTCCCCGGACGCGGGCCGTGGTTATTGTGGCGCAGAGGGGTTCTCCTTGGAGGGAAGCGTGGTGGACTCTCCCCCGGCCGCCCGCAGCTTGCCTCTGACGAGGACCTCGACCTTTTTCAGGCCCTCAGGGGAGCCGAGGAAAGCGCCATCCGACATTACTGCGGCCCAGCTGCCGTCAGCAAAGGGGTAAATCTCTCCGTAGGACCTGTCGGCGGCGGTGTCCCACAGAGACACGGAGGAGTCGCGTTGGAGCGAGGCGAGCAGACCATCGAGGGCGCAGAGAGCGAGGGTGCCTCGTGCGGGATCTCCGAGCCTTTCCAGCGATCGGCCGGTCCACGCTTTCACCACCTCCCGTCCCAGGGACGTGTACAGCAGGTGGCTCACCGGATCGAGGGACAGGCTTGCAGAAGGAAACTCTCCCTCTGCGCTGTCGACGACTGTTTCCGTCTGCAGTCCTGCCCCTTCGTACCGCGTCAGGTTGGTGCGGCCGTCGGGATTCACCCCCAACGAATACAACATCCCGCCGGCAGGGTCGGGAGCGAGAGCGAAGGTGAGCGTCTCGGAGCCGGGGAGGGGAGCAGTTTCGCCGGTGCGCAGGTCGACACGCATGAGGGAGCTTCTCAGGTCGCCCCAGGTCAGACTCCCGAGCACCAGGGCGGCGGGCCCCATGGGGGCAATGCAGAGCGCGCCTGGCCAATTCGTGCTGAAGAGCTGCTCGCCGGTCGCGGGTCTCAGTACTCTTACCGCGCCTCCTTTCTCCAGGGTGAAGAGCGTGTCGTCCCGGGCGACGACCGCCGCGAGAGGACCGGCGAACGAGAAGCCCCAATGGGTGAACTGCCGCGTGGACATATCGATCGCTCCGATTGAGCCGGGACCGTCACCCTTTTCCCAGACGACAAGCCTCTGCCTGTCCAGAAAGTCGAGTCCCACTGGCCCGGAATAGGGGTTGGCAACCGAGAGCAATTCGGTGACCGGGGTCGTGCCCGAGCCGCGCTCCCCGAGGCGGAAGACGTGGATGACATCTCCCGCGGCCACTGCCAGCAGGGGACCTTGCGCCGCGACGCTGCTCACCCGGGCAAGGAGGTCACGCGCAAGCTCTGTTGCCCGGCCGTCCCTCGCGATCATCCCGATCTGTCCGTCATCGCCCGCCACCAGGACGGCGTGCGGCGTCATGCGCACAAGATGCGGCCGCCAGTCGAACCGGCGGGCGATCGGCGGCAGGTCGGGAGCGCCGGCCGCCGTGGCCCGCAACTGAAGGGAACCATCCGGGGAGAGGCACGCGATCTGCCCGGCGTCCCCGGAGATGTCCATGGAGGCGATCCCGGGGGCATTTATGCGAAACCGGATTTCCCCGGAGACAGCGTCGATGCCGACAACCTTGTCGCCCGATTGCCCGACGAGGCAGCCACGGTCGTCGCTCGTGCGCACGTTCATCAGGTCCCCAACGGTCGGCACATCCTTGATGGGAAGCCCTGTGGCGATGTTCCAGTACGTGATCCTCCCGGCGGGTTGGTAGGTCATCAGAGTGGCATCGCTGCGGGATGCCTCGGCGAACCCCACCATGCCGAATCCCTCGGGGTGGAAGGGCACAGGGATTCCGTCACGAGATCTGAAGATACGGAGGCTGTCCCACTGCGTGTTCCCGCAGAGAAGGTAAGTGCCTGACCACGAGAATCGGACGAACAGCGGCGCACCCTCCTCTGCCATGTCCAGTACGGCACCCCTGTGCCCCGAGCTTATAAAGGCCCTGGCGGTGAGCGTGCCGCGACTGACGGGGATGCCTGCGGCGGCAAGCGCGGCGCTGATGAGAAGCCCGCAGGCCTGGACGGCAAGGCCGTTCATTTCCCGTTTCCCTGGAGGGAGATGTACACCTGGCTGCCCACCTGAAGGTAGCGAATCCTCCCCTCACATGCGAGCCAGCCGATCGACTGGTAGACGATCGTGCTCCGCTCCCCCAGCTGCTCGGCGATGCTGAGGATATTGACCTTGTCCGTTCGGGCGAGCTCGCTAAGGACTTTCTCTGCGCATGTACGGATGTTTCCTATAATGTCCATCTGGCATTCCCTTGCCCGCGTGTTCCAAGAAGGACTGCCCCTGACGGCAACGCCGCAGGGACAGCCCGGATAGTAGGGAGGTGTGAAAGCCGAATCCGCGGAAATACCGCGGCGCCCTACTCTCTTTCTAAAAACAGCGCGACTCTTCTGTTCTGCCAGCGGTCCTTGTAGTCGCTGTCGGGAACCAGCTGGTCGGATGCGCCGACCCCTTCCGTGGTGAAGCGCCCTTTGTCGAGGCCCCTTTCCGCGAGCGCCGCTTCCACCGCATCCGCACGTGCCTTGGAGAGGGGGATCAGGATGTCCCTCTGCTCCACCTGACCTCTGGCGGGGTTGTCCCAGAAGATCATCACGGCGTGACCGACAATCTTCATCTTGTACCCCGGGAACTTTTTCAGCTTCGCAGCCAGCGCATTCAGGCGGGACATGTTCTGCTGGGCAAGCTCCGGAGGAACGTCCGTGTAGTCGGCGGTGAAGGCTTTAAAGAAGATTCGCGACGCGAGAATCCGGTAACCCGTCGCGGTTTTCTCCACGAGGATGTCGACCGGCACCGTTGCTTTCACGACGCCTGTGTTGCCGAACTGATCACGGATTTTCGCCATCACGGGGTAGTCTTCAGCCGACTGGACCATTTCCCCGCGGGCGCTTTTGCCGTCCCAGACAGCGGTGCTCGCCGGCCATTTTGCGGAGAAGCTGCGGAACACGTTCCCTCCCGGATCATAGATGTCCATCGTCCAGCTGTCGATTTTCGCCACCTTCGAGCTTGCGGCGAGCGTCAGGGTGATTCTGTCCGACGACTCGATGGGCGAGAAGAGCGGAGACGAAAGGGAGATCGTGCCGGTCGGCGGAGTGACATCCAGGACGAAGCTCGAGCTCGTCGCGGTTGCGGGAGTGAACGCGCTTCCGTAATTGACCGCGAGGGTAGCCGTGTACTCACCCTCGGGGGCCATGGAGCCGCTGTCCGACTTGCCGTCCCAGATGAGATGGTCCGGCAGGTCTGATCCGTCACCGCTCCAGGTCTTTTGGGTTCCCGCGTCGGGAATCCAAGACCGTCACTTTCCACGCAGTGACAGAGGTGGACTGCCCGTACCCGAGGGCGAGCGTGATCGTGTCCGCGATCTGGTCGCCGTTCGGCGAGAATCCCAGACCCTGCGCGGTAATGGTGGGCACGCCAGGCTTCGGCGGAATGGGAGTTGGTGCAGGCGTGGCCTTCTCCAGTTGTGCCACTGCGACATCAGTCTTCAGCTTTGCCGAGTTTCCGTACTCGTCTCGTACCGTGGCCACGGCCGTGTAGACGCTGGCCGGACGTACAAATCCCCCGCTCATCGAGGAGCCATCCCAGGAAGTGGAGGCGTTCGGCCATTGCCCGCTCCAGCTCCTCACAAGCCCGCCGGCGACATCGAAGACGTCCAGGGACCATGAGTCCATATGCGCGAGGGCCGAGCTCGCGTTGATCGTGATGGTGACCGGCCCGGCAACTCCATTCTCCGAGGGCGTGAACTGGGGCGGATCCAGGACAACGGTGCCTGTGGGCGGGGTGATGTCCAGCACAAAGCTTCGACTCTCGACCGACACGGACTGGTACTTCGAGGCATAGTCGATGGAGAGCTTTGCAGTGTACGTGCCCTCATTTGCCATCGAGCCGGAATCGGTCTTGCCATCCCAGTTCAGGTTTGCAGGAAGGTAGGAGGCATCGCCGGTCCAGGTCTTGAAGACCTTTCCGCCGGTCGTCAGCTCAACCTTCCAGGACTTGATGGCATCCCCATTCCCATAGAGCAGGGAGATGTCGATGCTGTTCTCGCCGGCAGCTCCTGCGGGAGAGAACCCCGACCTTTCCACCTGTACGGCGCTCTCGGCTGGCGTGACGAGCGCGGGTTTCGCGGTCTGGCAACCCAGGATCGCCGCGAGCAGGAAGGCGGCCATGCCGGCTCCTCTCAGGATATGATTCTTCATTTGACCTCCTCACCGTGGGTTCCCACGGTTTTCGAATCCGATTTCAATTTCAGCTCAAGAATAGGTTCCCGGTGCGTCGCGCAGTATCATCAAATCGAGGGAAACCCTGTCGAATATTCACGACATGCCGTCATAACCTTCATGACGGCCGAGCCGGGCCATGCATGCTATCATTCGGTCATGAGACTTCGATGGTCATGCGTGCTGCTCGCCGCCGTGGTGGCAGCCTCCGGATCAGCAGCAGACAAGGGGCTCCCGGAAGGCCGCTCGGTGCACCGCTTGTTCCTCGCCGATCCTGTTGCAGATCACGTGAACTATCTCCTCTATGTTCCGCGCTCGTACGCGCAGGATGCCGCCTCGGATTGGCCCCTTATCCTTTTCCTTCACGGCAGCGAGCAGAGGGGGGATGACCCGGCACTCCTCCGGGATCTCGCTCTTCTGACCTTTGCCGAGAACTCAGGGGACTTCCCGTTCATTGCCGTGATTCCCCAATGCCCTCCGGGCATTCATTGGCCGCCGAGGATCGTGAAGAGTGTTCTCGATTCCGTCGAATCAATGCTGCGGGTCGACCGGGACCGCGTCTATCTCACGGGATTCAGCATGGGAGGCTATGGAACGTGGCAGACAGCCGCCGCGTTTCCCCGCACGTTCGCCGCCATTGCGCCGATCTGCGGTATGAGCGACCTTTCCGAGGTCCCGCGCCTGACGGGCGTTCCGATATGGGCATTTCATGGGGCGCAGGATGCCAATGTGCCGGTGAGCGAGTCTCGGAAAATGATCGACACGCTGCGGAAATCAGGCGCAGATGCCCGGCTCACGGTCTACCCTGATCTCGCGCACGACTGCTGGACTATGACTTACCGGGATTCACGGCTGTACCTCTGGTTCCTGGACCACTCCTTGTCCGAAGGCACGAGGAGCTGAAGGCGTCCCTCTCACAAATCTGATACCACATTTTCCGAGCGGCGCAAGAGTGGTACGGTACGAGTCATCCCTGATCGACACGATCTGGCGACGAAAGGAATACTCCTGATGGCGTCATGCGCGGGACGGGGCTCACCGTGCGGGTGCGGGGTCAGATGCCCGCCGGTCTTTTGCCGTTAAGCCGAACCGGCCAAATGATATCCGGTTGAGGAAATAGTCCCAGGTATTGCCCATCAAATTACCCGCCCGGATCATTCTCAAAATGGCATGGATCATGGATGCCTTTTCATCGAGGTAGGTCTCGACCAGGCGGTGTAACGCTTCGAAATCAGGCTTCGCGTTGGTCTCGGCCCAATGCTGGGCATACACCAGGGCGGTCATTTCTTCCGCAGGGGAGTCCTGTGGTATTTGTCCCGAGAGCAGGATACGCAGCTCATCGTTTGACAGGCCGGCTTTGATTGATTGCGCGGAGTGATAATAGCTGCAATACCGGCAGCCATTGACCTCGGTCACCACCATCATCAGCCGTTCCCTGAAACCAGGGCTTATCTCGCCGCTCTGCATTGCCCTTTTCAACAATGAGCGGTTGCCGATCATGAATCGCAAGTCTTCCAGGAAATCAGCCGGCCCTCGGTATATCCTGCGTCTGAAGGCGCAGCCTGCACCCTCCAATCCCTGCAAAGGCCGGTCCTTCATATCTCTTTCATGCCCTGGGCAACCGCGACGAGCATATCTGCCGCCGCTGCCTCGGGGTAGGCGCCGATCATCGCCTGCGGGCTGTCCCCAATAACGGTGCGGGGAACACCGGAAACCTGGTACTTGTTCGCAAGATGGGGAAACTCCGAAGCCTCAACCATCGATGCGCGCACCTTCTCCGATTCCATTGCAAAGCGGAACGCCGTGAGGACCGCCCGGGGGCAGTAGGGGCAGGTGGGAGTCACGAATACCTGCAGGCTCACGGGCGAAGGCAGCGCTTTCAGCTTTTCTCGGGTCGCGGGGGCCAGCCCCGAATCCCCCTTCGCCACCATTTCCAGGGATTCGAGGAGAGAAGCGAATTCGTATCCCGCGGGAATGCCGAAGAACCTGATCCCGTAATCCTCCCCCTTGCCGCCGAGCACCGCTAGCGCAGGTATCTTGTCGATCCCCATCCGGTCCGCCTTTGCCTTGTCTTTGACCAGGTCGTAGACTTCCGTCGTGACCTTGCCCTCGGACAATCCAGCGACTTCCTCCGCCAGCTTGCGGGTCTGTCGGCAATACTCGCACTCGAACTCCTGGGTGAAAATCGCGAGAGTCACCGGACCTGACAGCTTCGCCAGCCTTTCCCGAACAACTTTCGCATCCTTGTCTTTGATGAAAGCCATATGTTCCTCCTTACCAAGTGCACAGCGGGCAGACCCCGACCTGTTTTCAATAACGTAAGCGAAGGAAGCGAACTTATCAGTGACTTTCGTCACATTGGGTGCTGCATAGCCAGGCAAAGAACGGTTGAATCGCGCTGCCGCTTCTACGTTGGAGGTGAGGCGCGGTGAAGCCGCGCAGGGAGCGAAAAATGGTCTATTACATGAGCAAGAAGATCGACGTTTCGTTTCATGCTGCTCTCGATCGCGTCAAAGAAGAGCTCAAGAAGGAAGGCTTCGGGGTGCTGACTGAGATCGACGTCCGCGATACTTTGAAGAAAAAGCTGGACGTGGAGTTTCGCAACTACCGAATCCTGGGTGCGTGCAACCCTCCCTTTGCGTACAAGGCCCTCCAGGCGGAGGAGAAGATCGGGCTCCTGCTCCCCTGCAACGTGATCGTCCAAGAGTGGACCGACGGCGCCGTGGAGGTGGCCGCGGTGATTGCGCCCCTTGTGGAAGTCCCGGCTCTTATCGCAGTGGATACTTCGTGAAAATGAAGTCCTGGTCCTTCACGATGGTATGGCACGTGTAGCACTCCTGGCCGAAATTCGCATCCTTTCCGTAGGGCGTGAAGAGCCCCTTCGCGGGGTCGTAGACAAACCGCGCGTATCCCCATCCGTTCGTGGCCGGGAAACGTGTGGAATCCTTTATTATGAACTCCACTCGTTTGAGGACGCCGGGGACGAGGGCAGCGGTAAAGCTCTGGCTTTTCACCGCTGAGTAGCCGATCTTTACGATCACCGACCCTTCCGGAAAACTGCCGCCGGTCATGGGAGCGCCGTGCCGATAGGAATCGATCATCACGTCGTTGGCCAGGATCACCCTCACCTCATTGTTGTCCGTACGAAAGCTTGGAGCAACGACCTTCCAGTCCTCGTAGCCTCGGACCTCGGAGAATGCGATGCCGTTCGGCGCGACGAGGACGAACCGGTCCTGCGCCCCGAGGCCGGCCGCGGAAACAAGGATCAAGAGTGCGACCAAGGCATGAAACAGATTGTGTCTGGTGGACTTCATTACTCATCCTCCATTTTTGACGCAGACTCTCCGGAAACGGTACAACTGGTCCCTCGGTGAGTCAAGAAAAGGATCCCGCGTTATGCTGCCTCCGGGGACTTTCTCGTTACACCCGGGTGGCAGTCTGCGCTTGGGCCGACGTATCCATGTGCGACCCAGGGGCACTATATTCTCCAATAGGAGAGAAAAATGAAAGAAAATCTCTCAGCCGAATCCGGATTCGGCGGGCCGGCCGCAATAAAAACCACCGAATACAAAATGATGCCCATTGAAGAGGCCCTTCGAGAGCTGGGATCAGGTCTCGAGGGCCTCAGCGAGGCTGAGGTCGAGAAGAGGCTGAAGACATACGGCAGGAACGAAATGGCGGCCAGGAAAAAAAGCCCGATCCTCGAGTTCCTGTCCCGGTTCTGGGGACCAATGCCGTGGCTTCTGGAGCTGGCCATCGCGCTCTCTGTTTTCCTGGGCCATGACCTGGAAGCCGTCATTATCGCCATCCTGATCGTGACGAACGCGATCATCGGTTACCTTCATTCCAGAAGCTCGCAGAGATCCCTCGAGCTCCTAAAGGAAAGACTGGCAGTCAATGCCGTGGTGCACCGTGAGGGCAGGTGGGCAACCATAAACGCATCCGAGATCGTGCCGGGAGATGTTGCGGTGGTCCAGATGGGAGACATCGTTCCGGCAGATGCCAAGGTCCTGAGCGGCGCGCTGTCCGTGGACCAATCCGCGTTGACGGGCGAATCGCTTCCCGTAGAGACCGGCCCGTCGGACATCCTCTACTCGAGCTCGGTCGTGAAGCGTGGAGAGGCCCAATGCCTTGTGGTCAACACGGGGGGCAGCACCTTTTTCGGCAGGACTGCGGAGCTCGTGCAAATCGCGCGGCCAAAGTCCCACCAGGAACAAATCATGCTCTCCATCGTGAGATACATGATGTACCTCGGAATCGCCGCGCTTTCCGCGGTTGCCGTGGGCGCGCTGTTGATGAAGATCGGAATAGTGACGGTCGCCACGTTTGCGGTGATTTTCCTCATGGGCGCGGTACCGGTAGCCCTGCCCGCGGTTCTCACCATTGTACAGGCGGTCGGCGCGATGGAGCTTGTCAGGAAAGGAGTGCTGGTTACCCGCCTCGATTCCATGGAAGACGCGGCATCTCTTGACGTGCTTTGCCTGGACAAGACCGGCACGCTCACCCTGAACCAGCTTTCGGTGACCGAGGTCATTCCGTACGCGGGACACGAGGTGAACGATGTCCTCGCGACGGCAGCCCTCACTGCAAAGCCGGAGAGCAAGGACGGCATCGACATCGCGGTCCGTGAGCGTGCGCAAGCTGCCGGCATCACCAACTCGGAATACAGCCAGATATCGGTCACGCCATTCGAGGCCGCCACCAAGCGCTCCGAAGCGGTCATCCAGGAGGGGGCGAACCGTTTCCGGGCGGTGAAAGGCGCTCCCCAGGTGGTGCTCTCCCTCTCCCGGCTCACGGACAGCGCTATTGTGAAGGCGGCCGGCGAAATGGTGGAGGCGCTGTCTCGCAAGGGGTCCAGAACCCTGGCGGTGGCGAGATCCCAATCTGCGGACGGGGATGACTTCGAGCTGGTGGGTCTGCTGGCCCTGGCTGATCCACCCCGCCCCGATGCACAGCAGATGATAGCGGAGGCCAGGAGTCTCGGCGTGAAGCCCATCATGGTCACCGGAGACAACATCGCCATCGCCCGGCAGATGGCTCTTGAATTGAGCATCGGCGACAGCGTCATGCGAATGGGGGACCTTACGGCCGCCAGCGAGCGCGAACAGATGCAGATTATCCAGGGATGCGACGTGCTGGCAGAAGTCTATCCCGAAGACAAGTACAGGGTCGTGAAGCTCCTGCAGGCGCACGGACACACGTCGGGCATGACCGGTGATGGCGTCAATGACGCCCCTGCCCTGAAGCAGGCTGAGGTCGGCATTGCGGTCAAAGGCGCCACCAATGTGGCCAAGGCATCGGCGAGCATGGTTCTCACCGAGCCGGGCATCAGGGTCATCATCGACGCGCTGAAGACAAGCAGGCAAATCTATCAGCGGATGCTCACGTGGGTCATCAACAAGGTCACGAAGACAATCCAGCTCGTCGGCCTCCTGACCCTGGGCTTTTTCTGGCTCCACGACCTTGTGGTTTCTCTCCTCGGTATGGCGCTCCTGGTATTGGCCAACGACTTTGTGACCATGACGCTCTCCACGGACAACGTGAAGTACACCAGAAATCCCAACAACTGGAACGTGAGGAACGTCACCCTGGCTTCCGCGGGAATCGGGGTCTTCTTCATCCTGGAAGGGTGGCTCACCATCCTGATCGGCAGGAACCTTTTCCATCTGACCACTGAAGGGTTGCGCAGCTTTGTTCTGCTGATGCTCGTTTTCACCAGTCAATTCCGGATCTACCTCGTGCGCGAGAGACGTCATTTCTGGGATTCCCGACCGGGCCGGGGCATCCTCATCTCATCCGCGGCGGCCATTGTCGTCTTTTCCATTCTGGGCATCTTTGGAGGAATCATCCAGGGACTTGGCGTCTTCCCTGTGCTGTTCCTGGTGGGATTCTCCGGGCTTTTCACCTTCGCCGTGGAGCTTCCCAAGTACCATATTTTCAGGAAACTCGGGCTTTGAATCGAAGAATGGCGGCGTCGCAACCGAGAATGCGTCCGCTGGAAAGCAATCACAACTCTATAAGCACCTGAGTGCCAGGCGGGTTTGCAGCCACGTGCACCGACATCGGCCAGGGCATCACAGTCTTGGCCGAAAGACAGGTCCGGGACTCCCCGGCGCACGCGCGCCGAGGAGTCCCGGTTGCGAACAAATACAAGGTTTCCGGGGTCCCGCACACCGTTATTGGGGACAGCCCGCAGGCAATGATTGGCGCCTACCCCGAGGCCGCGGCGGCAGATATGCTCGTAGCGATTGCCCAGGGCATGAGGGCGATATAAGGGCGTTTCTCAAAGATACCTGCCGGCTCCCGGTGTGGAGCCTCCCGGACAACGGGCCGGAAGCGATTGCCGCAATCTGCGAATTTTGTTATGTATGAGGATGCTCGATCAAGGAGCATAAGCGCGAATGAAGATCCTCATCATCGGAGGAGTTGCCGGGGGTGCGACCGCTGCGGCGCGGGCGCGCAGGCTCAGCGAGTCCGCGGAGATTACTCTGCTCGAGCGGGGACCGTACGTTTCCTACGCCAACTGCGGGCTGCCCTATTACATCTCAGGGGACATCCAGAAACGCTCAAAGCTCCTTCTGCAGACGCCGGAGGGCTTTGACAGCCGTTACGGTGTGAAGGTGCTGGTTGATACCGAGGCAATGGAAATCGACAGGCAGGGAAAGCGCGTGCGGGGCAGGGGACCGGGCGGAGAATCGTGGTTTGACTACGACGCGCTGATCCTGGCCCAAGGCGGCAACCCCGTGATGCCCCCGATTGCTGGAATCGATTCTCCGAACGTCTTCCGGCTCTGGACAGTGCCCGACATGGACCGGATACACGAGTTCGTCGATGTTCGCAAACCGGCGACCGCCGTGATCGCGGGCGGCGGGTTCATCGGTCTGGAGATGGCGGAAGCCTTCGCGAGGCGCGGTATAGCCACAACCGTGGTGGAGCTCCTGCCCCGGGTCATGTCCACCATGGATCCGGAGTTCGGCGGGCTGATCGGGGCGCGTCTGGAATCCCATGGGGTGAGCGTCCTCACCGGAGTCGGACTCACGGCCGTGCATCGCGATGCAGCCGGGGTGCAGCTGTCCGACGGCAGGCGGATCCCCGCAGCCATCGTCCTGGTGTCCGTCGGCGTACGACCCGAGCTCACCCTCGCGAAGAAGGCGGGTCTGGCTCTCGGGACCACCGGCGGCCTTCTGGTGGACGAGCACCTGCGCACCTCCGACCCGAGCATCTGGGCAGCGGGTGACATGAACGAGATCGTGCACAAGGTGTCCGGCCGCAAGGTGCGGGTTCCTCTGGCGGGCCCGGCCAACCGCCAGGGCAGGATCGCGGCCTCCAATGCGCTGGGGATCCCCCTGAAGTACTCCGGCGCGCTCGGCTCGAGCGTCGTGAAGGTATTCGACGCTACGGCCGCCTCCACCGGGCTTACGGAGAGCGCTGCCAGGGAGGCGGGGTTCGAAGTGGGGGCGGCGATCGTGGTGCGCGACCATCATGCCGGCTACTACCCAGGGGCGAAAGACCTGGTCCTCAAGCTCGTCTATGACCGGACATCCGCCCGCCTGCTCGGCGCCCAGGCCTTCGGTGAGGAGGGCGTGGAGAAGCGGATCGATGCCC
Source organism: uncultured Spirochaetota bacterium (assembly GCA_963820435.1). GTDB lineage: Bacteria > Spirochaetota > Spirochaetia > SZUA-6 > Fen-1364 > Fen-1364. The sequence goes on from CAWGAC010000013.1 coordinate 35,280, forward strand.
TGGCCGTTGCGCTGCAGGGAAAACTGACGCTCCACGACCTGGCGGAGATCGACTTTTCCTACGCGCCGCCATACTCCTCCGCGAATGATCCGATCAACATGGCGGCGTTCGTCGGGGAGAACGACATCAGCGGCTACAGCCCCCTGATCTCCGCCGCGGAGCTCAAAGGCATGCTCGAGGAACCGGTTGCGGATCGACGCCCCCTCGTGCTGGACGTGCGGAACCTCAACGAGTACGAGAGCTCACACATCAAGGGTGCGCTGAACATCGCGGTGGACGAGCTGCGATTCAGGCTGGACGAGGTGCCGCGGGGCAGGCCGATCGTCTTGCACTGCAAATCAGGGTTCCGCTCGCACCTTGCGCTGCGCATTCTGAAGGAAAACGGCTGGGCCGAGGTGAAAAACCTGACCGGCGGGTACGTGATCGTCATGGCACTCGGCGGGTTTGACACCGAGCAAGCATAAGAACAAAGGAGACATCATGGCAGGCAAGAGCGTGAAAGAAAAGATCGCCGCGGGTGCGCGCATCATCGACGTGAGGACCCCGGCAGAGTTCAAGGACGGCGCCTACAAAGGGGCACTCAACATTCCTCTCTCAATTCTCCCCGTACGGATGAACGAGCTTGAGCCCCGGGACAAACCCATCGTGCTCTACTGCGCATCGGGGGCACGCAGCGGGCAGGGGGCGCGGCTGCTCAAGCGGGCCGGCTTCACCGATGTGATCAACGCGGGCGGCCTCGAAGAAATGCCCGAATGAGCGAAGAGATGCCGCACGATCACGAACGCCGGTTCCACGGAGGTGCCGAGAGGCTGCACGCCCCCGAACGGGTGGCGCTGCTGGAAACGGGAGCCGTCACGCGGCTGTGCGCGGAAGGCATCGATGCCGAGAGCGTCCTTGACGTCGGCACGGGGACGGGCATCTTCGCGGAGGCGTTTGCCGGTCAGTCCTTTCGTGTAACGGGCATCGATCCCAACCGCGAGCTTCTCGCCGTCGCGCGTGCTCAGGTGCCCTCTGCCGCGTTCCGTGAGGGTGTGGCGGAAAAGCTCCCCTTCGATGACGCCTCCTTCGACCTTGTCTTCCTGGGACACGTCCTGCATGAGACTGACAACCCCGACGCCGCGCTTCGCGAGGCGAAGCGGGTGGCGCGGAAAAGGGTCGCAATCCTGGAGTGGCCGTATCGCAAAGAGGACATGGGTCCCCCGCTGGAGCACCGTCTGCAATCGTCGCGCATCACGGACCTGGCCGGGCGGGCGGGGTTCACGGCGGTCGAGCGCATCGAGCTCACCCACATGGATTTCTACCGTTTGACGCCGTAGGAAAGCAGAAAGAAATATGAGCTACGTCCAACCTCCCGGGAGGATTCCGCTCCTCCTCCGCATGGTGCTTTCCCTGGTCGAAAAGAAACTCGGCAAGCAGCTCCTTGCAAACCGCATCCTCACCTGGTATCCGAAGGCGCTTATCGGGTCGGGCATCATGGAGGGGCTGATCGCCCATGACGAGCCGGAAGTCCCCAGGCGTCTCCTGGGTCTCATCCGGGTATATACCTCCTTCCTCGTCTCGTGTCCTTTCTGCATTGATCTGAACTCCAGGGATTTCGAGAAAAAGGGATTGAGCGAAGAGGAGATCACGGCATTGCAGGGAAAGGTCCCGATGGACCAGGTGGCCACGCTGAGAGATGACGAGAAGGCTGCCCTGCGCTATGTTCAGTGCATCTGCGGCACGCCGCTCTCTTTCCCGTCGCATATCATCGAGACTCTCAAAGAGCACTTCACGGAGCGGGGGATTGTCATCATTGCAAGCACCTGTGCCCAGGTCAATTTCTGGGCCCGACTGATCCAGTCCCTCGGCGTGCCGCCCGCGGGATTCTCCTTGGAATGCCCGATCCTGAATCTCGACGCGTACACAACGATGAAGAAGTGACTTCGGGCGGCGGGTAAGGCGCGCAAAAGCTGCGCGGAAAACCGTTGCCGGGGAAAAAATGCACGGCCGCGTGCGCAACGCCCACGAGGCTTACGGAGACACGTCGGGCGGGAGCGCCATAGATATCGCGCTTTCGCGCGAGGCGATCCCTGGCCTGCACCGTCATCGTGGCATCCGCGAGTGCCACAATGGGAGTTGAGCCGCGATAGTACGTGCGTCCGATGCGACGGCCCTCGACAAAGAGATCAGTCATGGCTCACGACCTTCCATCCACCAGTGCCATGATGCGGTGCGCATGGCGCGCCACCGCGTCGCTGTGCGTGACGCGCACGGCCGCGCCGCCGGATTCGCAGTAGTCCGCAATCAGGTCCAGGACCCGTTGAGCCGTCTCCGCGTCGACCGGTCCCGTCGTGACAACACTTCGCTGCGGCGCGAAATCACGAGCCGGAAGTTCAGCCTGCTTCAGGACGTTCCGATAGTTGTATCGATGACGCGGCCGCACGGACTGAACCTGGTCGGGACGCTTGTTTTTCTCACGCTTTTCGCCCCATTGGCCTTATCTGGACAGCGAATCCGCATCGCAGACCTTAGTATGAGCTGGTCGGACACAACTCGAGGCATGTATCCCGCCCTGTCGGAGACGGTGGCTCGTTTCGACGTTGTGGCTGCTGACGAGGTCGGGGATGCGGGCAGGATGGAGAAAGTTCTTGCAGGAATGGATGACGGCTGGGAAGCGGCGGTGAGCAGGGGAGGATTCTTCGGCTTCTTCTATAGCAACCGGGTTCAGCTTGTAAAGGAACTTGGCACCTACCATGAAACAGGACAGTTCGTCCGACCTCCCTATGGAGCGCAATTCAGGCTCTTGGGAACACGCTTTGTATTCAATCTCGTCGTCTGCCACGTCGAAACAGAGAGGGGCCGCAAGGCGAAGGCAACAGAGATCGCCCATCTGCGGGCGGTGTACCATTATTTCGAGGAGTTGACAGGAAATCGCGGGATCACCATCCTGCTGGCCGGAGGTTTGGGCGATGAGGAGGAACCGGAATTTCGATCGCTCGTTGCGGCGACCCGGGGAGAGGTGATTGCAGTGAAGGCGGACCCACCGGGGACCGGCGGGCTCCATGACAGAGGTGAGCGCGTGTTTGCCAGCGCGGCACTTCGCCCGCGGATCGAAAACGCGGGAATCAGCGCCTCGACTCTTCATCCGATGTATGTCGTCCTGAAAACGGGCAAATAAGCCGTGCGGCAGGCGCGCACACGCCTGCCCGGACCGGTGGAGGGTCTGCCATCATCGTAATGGCGGACCCTCACTCTCAGCTCGGTCTCTCACTTTTCCAGAAAGAGCGCAACCCTCCGGTTCTCCCAGCGATCCTTGAGGTCGCTGTCCGGCACGATCTGGTCCGAAGCCCCGACTCCATCGGCGACAAACATCTTCTGGCTCAACCCGCGGTCGACCATCGCCTGTTCGATTGCCCGGGCGCGGGCCTTGGAGAGGGGGATCAATACGTCCTGCTGTTCCAGCTTGCCAAGGGTCGGATTGTCCCAGTTGATCATCACGGCATGGCCGACCAGCTTGACCCTGTAGTCGGGGAACTTCTTGAGTTTGGCCGCCAGCGCATCCAGCCGGGTCATGTTCTGCTTCGCGATTTGCGGCGGCACGTCACGGTAATCGTCCGTGAAAGGCTTGAAGAAAATCCGCGAGCTCTGGATCCTGTAGCCTTCGGGTGTTTTGAACACTAGAATGTCGATTGGCACTTTGCCCTTCACCATTCCCACATTGCCGAACTCGTCACGTACCTTCACCGTCACGGGATAGTCTTCCGCAGACTGCACCATCTGTCCCGAGAGGCCCTTTCCGTCCCAGATCGCGCGGCTGTCCGGCCACCTGGCATTGAAGCTCTTGAAGAGATTTCCTTCCGGATCGTAGATGTTCATTGACCAGCTGTCGATTTTCGCCACCGGTGAGCTGGCATGAACCGTCAGCGCGACCGTATCGGACGATTCGATGGGGGAAAACAGAGGCTGCGAAAGGGTAAGTGAGCCGGTGGGCGAGGTGACATCCAGAATGAACTGGCTGCTTTTTACCATGGACGAAGCCCTGGTGGCACCGTAATCCACCGCCATCGCGGCGGTGTAGGTGTCATCCGGAGCGTACGCGCCGGAATCGTCTTTGCCGTCCCACGAGAGATACGCGGGAAGGTTTTTCCCGTCGCCAACGAATGTCTTCTGCGCGACGCCATGTGAACTCTCGAGGACCAGCCTCCATGATTTCACAGCCGTGGGGTCCGCGAATGTCAGCCAGAGCTTGAGCTCCCGGGCCGAGGACTCGCTCTTCGGAGAGAAGCCCGTCAGGCTCGCCTGCACTGCGTCATTTCCCGCGGGAACGGCGACAGGCGCGATGACCTCTGGTGCGCTCGCAATGGCGGACGCCCCCACGGCGATGGATCCGCGAAGGGTGCCTTCGAGCCCGTACTCATCGCTCACCGTTGCCACGGCGGAATAGCTGGACGATGGCATGACGAAATCCCCCGACATCCCCTTTCCGTCCCAGCTTACCTTGTTGTCAGGCCATTTTCCGCTGAAGCTCTGGAAGAGCTTCCCGCTGGAGTCGAAGACATTCACCGACCAGTTCTGGACCTTCGCCAATGGGGAGGTCACCTCCACGGTCATTGTCACAGGGGCGCTCACCCCTCGCCCTGCCGGCGTGAACATGGACGGATCAATCGCCAGGGTGCCGGATGGCGGCGTAAGATCCACCACGAAGTCCTTGCTGACGGCCGAGGCCTTGGGGAGCTTGCCGCCGTAATCAACGGCCAGCGACGCCGAGTATGTGCCCTCGGGAACGGGCGTGTTCGAGTCAGAGGTCCCGTCCCACGTCAGGGTCGCGGGCAGACTCTTTCCATCCCCCTTGAAGGTCTTCACCGCCCCGCTGCCGCCCATCACCTGCACCTGCCAGGAACTCACAAGGTCCTTGTTCCCGAACAGCAGGCCGAAATCGATTGTGTTATGGCCTTGCTCCGCCTTGGGCGAGAAGCCTGGTGCTTCCGTTTCGATCATGCTCTGTTGCGCCGACGCAGGCTTTGCCGTCTGGCAACCAGCCAGAACAAGAATGGAAGCGGCCGCTACCGATATAAGAAACCGAATGGTGTTTCTCATGAAATCCTCCTAAGATCGCAACCGACCTTGAAGAAAAAATGCCGGAACAGGAGAGCGGAAAGTGTCACCGGGGCTAGGAATTTTTTGTAGAAGAACTATGGGCGGAGCTGTAGTTCCGAATATGACACGGGGCATTTGTGAGAGAAAAGATTGGACGGCGGGAAGCCTTGACGATCAACGGCAGGCGTAACCCCGCGCGCCCGGCAGCGACAGTTGCCGCGCGAACCGTGCTCGCGTTTCGCTCCAGGCTGTGCTCGAGATGGCCGAATCCGGCTCGGCCTATCCTTCGAGATCCGGGCGGCCGTCGGCGCGGCGCTCTCTCTCAGGTTCTGCAGAAATCTCGTGGCCGCGTCACGCGCCATGTCCTTGCAGCCAAGTCCAAATGCCAGGGCGAGACCGAATGCGACCGCTGCGAAAAGGATTTGCAGCATGGCGCTGATCATTGTCTTGCTCAGGTCGATCTGCTCCAGCGCAAGACCCATGACCAGAACGTAGCCGGCGATCTTGACGACCCGCGCAAGGAGGGCGGCGTGCGGAAACCCCGCGGTCCGGGCGACCGTCATGACAAAGTTCCCGATGAAAGAAATCATGACCAGGCCGATGATACCGATGAAAACAGCAGCAAGCAGCCCCGGCACGATGGCCGCCAGCCTGTCGGAGAATGAGGTCACGACCCTGATGTCGAGGATCCGGGCGATTTGGAACAGGGCGACGAGCAGAACGGTCCAGTAGGCAATGATCCCCGCCAGCCGGGATGGCTGGTAAATCACCTGACCCTTTCGGAGGAACTCCGAGATTCCCACCTTGTCGCAGACCGTATTGAACCGGACAAGGCCGAGCAGCCAGGACAGGATGAGCCGGAGAAGGTATGCCGCCAGCCATCCGCCAAAGAGCACGAGCAGCGCCTTTATCCCGGACGGGAGTGACCCCATGAATGTGCCGATCGAAGATACAGTATTCTGCACTTTCACGCTCCTTTCTGAAAGACCGAGCGAACCGCGCCTGCCACCATTTGCCGCACCTGCTTGACCGAGAGCCCGGCGAGCCCGAGGCTTTCTACGGTCCGACCAATGGCTCTGTAGTCGGTCGAGTGGAGGATGGATCCGAGCTGAATGATCATGTCGATTGCGGGCGTGGGCACCCCGAGCATCGCGCCCAGAGAGGAGAGGGGCACCAGGCTCATGGGAACGTCCTCCGAGATGTAGCGGTGGTCGATGCTCGGCGGCGCCTTGATGCCCCGGTAGCTTCCCGTGTTCATGATCGCCTCGTAGAGGTCCTTGCCCGGGGAATCATAGCTGAGGTACAACCATTCCCTGGCCGAGACGCTTCGGACGCCCACTGCGGAAGCCACAGCGAGGCGTTCCGCGTCGATTCGCTCCAGGATTTTCGCCACCGACGGGGTAATTCCCTGGAGGTAGTAGTCGAAATCACCGTGCGTCGCCTCGATCCAGCTTGCATTCATGATGGTCAGCGCGGGGTGGAAGACTGCGCCGATATTCTCCAGGCTGGTTGCCAGGACATTGCTGCCGGCCACGAACTGGGGAAACGGACCGTTCAGGATGCCGAGGGCCTCGGGTATCCAGAATGAGGGCAGGGTCGCCAACGGTACCGCGTTCTTGATCCGGAAGATGTGAGCCTCCCACCGGGAGAGCGCGCGGGAGGCGTAGAGGAATGTCTGGGTCTCCGCCACGAGGACCGAGGCGCCCATCCCCGCATCCTGGAATACCTTGCGGAACTCCAGGGCTCCCCCCGTCCTGCCCGGGTTCAGCACGATGAGCTGGCCGTCACTCAGAAGCGGTGCCATGATTGAGGCAAGACCTCGGTGCGCCGTGGAGGGGGTGACAACCATCACCACGTCGACGCCCTTCACTGCCTCGCGCATATCAGACGTGGCGGACCGGACGGGACCGAAGCCCGTGACTGCTCCACCCACTTTGATGCCGGCGTGCCAGCGCACGCCGTCCAGTTTCTCATCAGTCCTGTTGTAGAGGTTCACCGGATAGCCAAGGATGCCCAGGTGACCCGCCATCGCGAGGCCGCCGTGGCCTGCACCGATCACGCAGTACGACGCGCTCGTGCCTTTAGCGCGCACCTGCCGAAGCCGCGCGATCATCCGCGCATCGGTGCCGCGCTTCACCCTGTGGTCACTTCCCTGCGGCATGGCGGGCATCCGTCCGTGGACCTGTCTGCCTCAAGTTGCCGAGAACCCTTTCGATGCGCTGCGAGACTGAAAGGGGCACTCCTTTCTCGTCCACCAGGCGCACCGCGCCCTTGACAAGGCGTGTGCGCCAGTCGATTGCCCGGGGGAACTCCTCACGGCACTCCCAGAGGTACGGAACCGGGAGGAAGCCGGCTGCAAACATGCGGTACAACCCGGACGGTGTCCAGGCATCGGGGATCGACCTCTCGATCGTCCGAATAATGGCGAGCGACTCCGCCACGAGCTTTTCGGTGCGGGCATTCACATCGCGGTTTTCGGTCATGTCGTCGACGAGTCCCTTCCTGCGCAGTCTCCGGTATTCCGCCAGCGCATGCCGCGAAATCTGAATGCTTTCGGCAATCACGGCGGGATCGGCAAATCGTGTCGCCTCGGTCCAGCTCACCACATGAATAATCCGGGGGCTTTCCGCATGACGCGGCTCAATGTCATCCATGAGGGCCGAGACCGCGGCAAGCTGAGCCTTTGCCCGGAAAGGGTCTGCCGAAAGGTAATCGAGACCAGCCCGGGTTTGCAGGACAACCGTGAAAGTGTGGTCTTCGAGACCGCGAAGGAGTCGCAGGAGTGCCCGAGACTTTGCCAGGTCCTGCACGCCCCAGGTGTACTTCGGGGTGTTCAGCATGTTCTGCGCAATCAGACTGCGGACTCCCGCGGCCTTCGCGACCCGGGCAGCGATATATCCGGAAACGACGTACGTCGCATCATCAGCTCCCCGGAAAGCGAAATGGTGGGGAACATTGGGCTCGAAGGGCTTTCCGACCGAAGCAATGTAGCGAAGGGCGGCGAGCATCTGGTCGAGGTTTTCCCGCAGCGGATAAGGACCACGGTTGTCTGTCTGGCAAAACCACCATATCGACAAGGCATGCCACGCATTGTGGATCGTCTCTTCATTCATCCGCGCCATGCCGGCCAGGTTCTTCGTGCCGGCATATGAGCGGACAAGCATGGGGCGCGCCGCGGCCCACGCGGCCGCAAACTCCTCTGGAGAGTTCAGCGGCACCCCGCCGCCGTTGATGCTGTTACGCCAGTCCTCGCCGAACCGGGACTGGGAGAGCTGCGAGCTCCCGATCGAAAGGACATCGAGGTGACCTCGCGCGGCAATCTCGCGCGTCCACTGGAGAAAGAGTCGGACCGCTTCCTCCCGGTCGGGAAGGTACTCTCCCATGTGGGCCCGATACAAGGGGAGCGCTCCTGTCTGTGCAGCGTGGCGGAGCCGCGCGGACACGCTGTCCCGAGGGCCCCCGAACCCGGGGTAGCCGCTGCGGTCGAAGGGCGGCACGGCGAGGTAGTCTGCCTTGCGGACGATCTCTTCACCGAACGCAAGCCTGTCACTGTCATACGTGAGCGCGCGCGCCGACTCTTCGGGGATGGCTGCGGGCCTTATACCAAGGCGTGCAAGCGTCTCCTGGGGTGTTTCCTCACCGTCGAAAGCTGCCGCGATCCGGGGCACCCGCTCTTTGGCGAGCCGGCATGCCGCCGGGAGACCGGCGAAATACAGCGCACGCACCGGTCCCCCCTGGTCCGAGAAGAGGGAGCGGCGCTCGAGTTGGCGCGTAAGGCGCGCAAAAAGCTCCACGCCGTCTTCCGGGCTCAGCCGGTAGGAGAATCCAAGCCGCGTGATCCGCGCTTTCCGTATCCATGTCTCGATTGAGGTGGACTCTGGTTCCCCTTCGGGCCTGTCACAGGCACGGCACACCTCCGCGGGAGCGTAGGCCACCTCCTGACCGCATTCGGTCAGCAATTCCCCGATCGAAGTGACGCCCAGCACGTGTGCATCCACGCTCGGCTTGATGATGCCGAAACGATTCGATGGGTTCACGCTCTTTTCCATGGCTGCTCTCTTTTCAACGCGTGTCCGGTTCTCCCCGACTTTATTCCACGAGGCCATATCTGAGCGCGTAACGGACAAGGTCGACCGTAGTGGCCAAATTGAGCTTTGTCAGAATGCGCGACCGGTAGGTCGCGACAGTCGGTGGGCTCAAGCCGAGCTCTGCGGCGATTTCCTTTACGCCCTTTTCCGGATGCAAGGAGGCACAGAACCTGGTATTCGCGGTCCGACAGGAGCTCGTGCGGTGGCTTTTCCACGTTTGGCTCGAACTGGTACGCAAGACGTTCTGCCAACGAAGGCGTGACGTACTTCCCGCCCCGGGCGATCTTGCGAATTGCGCTGACAAGCTCCTCCGGGACGCTCTCCTTCTGCAAATACCCCGCTGCTCCCGCCTTGAGCGCCCGCAAGGCGTAGTGCTCTTCGGGGTGCATGCTGAGTATGAGGATCGCGGCCTTGTTACCGGACGTCTGGAGCGTTTTCAATACATCGAGGCCACTCATGTCCTGCAGGGTGATGTCGAGGATGATGACGTCATAATGCGCGCCCTCGAGCTTCTGCATGAGCTCCGCGCCGCTGCCGGCCTCAGCTTCGACCTTGATGTCGGAGTGGGGGAGGAGTATTTTTTTCAAGCCCTCCCGGAAGATCGGGTGATCGTCACACAGAATGACATGCACCATCGTCACGCCTTTTTCTTCAGACCTTTTCGCCGTCCTGCCGTTCTCTTCGCGCATGCCCGGATTGCCGCAAGCAAACTGTCGAAGGATGCGCTCTTTGAAAGGTAGCTCACGGCCCCTGCTTCCCGCATTGCCGCCGCCTGTTTGGCCTCCTCGAACATCGACAGGCCGATAATGCTCACGTCCGGGAACTCGGCATGAATAGCGCGCGCCGCCTCGACCCCGCCCATTCCCGGCATATTGACGTCCATGGTGACGACGTCCGGTCGGAGGCTGCGCACAATCTCTATCGCCTCCTTACCGTCGGCAGCCTCTCCCGCGATCTCGATATCCGGCTGCGCCTTGAGCTGCAGAGCAAGGCCATTGCGCACGACCGCGTGGTCGTCCACGAGGACGATCCTGATCTTTTTCCTCCTGGCCGCCGCGCCCGTGACGGCTGCGTCCCCGCCCTTTATGGTCACCCCCGGCCTTCGGGCCTTCTTCTTGCCCACCGGCGCTCCTTCGTCCACGAGGGGAACCGCCTGCGGGGAAGGCACCCACACCGTGAAACGGCTTCCCGTACCGGGCGAGCTCTCCAGATCCATGCCTCCGCCCGCGAGGGCCAGTCTCTCGCGAATGCTGAATAGACCGATGCCGCTGACAGCGCTTCCGATCGTGCGGATCCTGGCCTCGTCGAAGCCCACTCCTTCATCACTCACCGTGATGAGCACGCGATTGTCCGCGGCCACGGCCAGGCGCACCTGGGCGCGCTTGACTCCGGCGTGCTTGGCCACGTTGAAGAGCAGCTCGCGGACCGCCTGCACGAGCATGATGCGGGTCTCCTCCGCTTCCACGGAAACCGCCTGCGCCGCTTTCACCTCCACCTCCAGGCCGTGCTTCTCCTTCATCCATGCGGCAAGCCACTCGAGGGCCGCGCGCAGGTCGGGCTCCGAGAGGGCCGGATGACTGAGCTCAGAGGTGAGCGACCGGGACATTTCGATACACTCTTTGAGGAGGTCGCTGATCTTGGTCAGATCATCCTGAAAGGTTCCGGTTTTCTGCGCCGGGCGGAGGCTCACCAGGCCATACAGCGCCGCGGCGAGAAGCTGTTGGAGTTGATCGTGAAGGAGCTGGGCGATTCTTCTTCGCTCGCGCTGCTCCGTCCTGACCAGCTCGCCGGCGAGAATTTGAAGCTGGGCGGCCTTTGTCTCGAGGGTCCGCTGGGCCTGATCACGCTCCTTTCTGGCTCGCAGGGAAGTGAGCCCGAAGGCAAGGTCGTCGACCAGCTCCTTCAGGAGATTGACCTGCTTCGGTTCGAACCCTATTGGCTGATCAGAATAAATGACGAGCGCGCCGAATGCAGGGGCTTCAGCGCTCATAAGGGGCAGGGACGCCATCGAGCGGAACCCTCTTCTCAAGGCGTCGTCCCGCCATGGCTCGCTCTCAGGAAGGAGCGAGATGTCGCCGTTGATGATGGGTATGCCTGCGCGGATCGCGCTGCTGATCGGGCCCGGACCGGTCAAGCCTCCGTTGCCTGTCCTGCGCATGCTGTCAAGAAATCCGTCATGGTCTCCCGCCGAGGCCACGCAGCGGACGCTCTGTGTTGTTTCGCCTTCTGCCAGTCCCACCCACACCAGGCGGTAGCCTCCTTCGTCCTGAATGATCTGGCAGACCACGTGCATCAGCTCTAGCTCATCGGATATTTCCACCAGTGCCTGGTTGCACGCGCTGACCATGCGCAGCATCTTGTTGGCTTTCTGCAGATCGGAGGTTCGCTGCAGGACTTTTTCCTCCAGCTGGTCATGCGCTCTCTGAAGCTCTTCCCGCGCGCGGATGCGTTCGGTGATATCGCGGTCGATCTCCAGCACGCGTTCTCCGCCGTCGAAGCCGCGTCCAATTTGCTGGCGGGAGGATACGGTCACTTCGCGACCATCCTTCGTGCGGTGGCGAAGCTCACCCTCCCACTGTCCACGCGTGCGCATCAATGCTTCGAATTCCAGCTTCGCCGTGTCCGTCGTATCGAGGAGCTCGTGAATGACGCGGCCCACTGCCTCGCTCTCCGAAAAGCCGTACAGCTCCTCCGCTCCGCGATTCCAGCTTTCGATCCGCCCGTCCGTCCGCCATACGATGATCGCATCGAAGGAGAGCTTCAAGCAGCTCAGCCTGCCGCCGCAGCGCCTCCTGGCTCTCCCTCAACGCCTGCTCCTTGTCGTACGCGGCGGCTTTCTGCCGACTCCGACGATAGAGCTCGGCGACAATGCTCAGGAACGCGCATACGACCGCGAAAAGCCCGAGCCCGACGAAACTCCCCGCACCCGGCGCTGCGAAAGGACCATGCGTGGGGAGGATCCAGTAAACCGCGATCAAGACCGCGGCTGTCGCGATGGCACAGAGCGCCGGCCAGATGCCCGCCAGGAGGGCGACGATCATGACGGTGGGGTAGAAGACGAGGTATTCAGGAAAATCAGGACCTGTCCAATAGGACAGGGCTTCTCGGAGTAGAAATGCCAGTCCGACAGCAACCATTCCAGCCAGGTATCTGACGAGCGGCCTTTTCAGGAAGTCTTTGAATGCTTCCAGCATGTCATTCCCATTGGGCATAGTGCATCTCCGAAGAGCACCTTGCAAGGGTTGGGCTAAAAAAGAGTCCCCGGCTGCGGACAGCCGGGGACAAGGGTGAGGAAAGTGTAAGGAAGGAGGCTGAGCTATTCTTTTTCAAGAAACAGGGCGACTCTGCGGTTCTGCCATCGGTCCTTGATGTTGCTGTCCGGGACAAGCTGATCGGAGGCCCCGACTCCGTCCGTCGTGAGCTTCTCCGCGTCCAACCCGCGGTCGACAAGGGCCTTCTTGACCGCGTCCGCACGGACAAGACTCTTGCTCAAGGCGAACTCCTTTCTCCCGTGGGATCAACGGAAGGCGGCGGCGCGTCATTATGCAGGGCGACAAATATTTGATTTCCCAGCTGCTGATAGCTGATCTTTCCTTCCTTTGCCAGCCAGCCGAGGGCCTGGTACGTGATCACATTTCTTTCAGCAAGATGCTCGGAAAGGCGCAGGATGTTTGTTTCGCCCAGTTTTGCCAGCAGCGTGATGATTCGCTCGGCGCATTCTGCGATCATTTTCTCCACGGTTCGAGAATAGAGTGGGCGAGGCGCGGGAGCTGTCAGTGATTGACGGATTTCCTTGTCGAATTTATCTGACAGGAGGCGTCCGTATGTCAGCGATCCGGATTGAAGAACCGGGAAAACCGCGCGCGCCAGGTGCGTGGAGGGGTCGACTCCTCGGCGCTTTCGGGCGACGCCGCGGCCTCTTGTTCCGCCGCGGTCTCCGCTGCCTGACTCGCCTCGGATTCACGTTCGGCGAGCTTGCGCTCCCGCTCGCTGATTTCCTTGTCCCTCCTGGCCAGGTCCTCTCTTTTCCTCGTGTGCAGGAACCGGCCGATATAGAGGAACAACGAATAGAGGACGCCGGTCGCGAAGCTCAAAAGCGCAACGGCCATCACCGGCACCTGGTCGAACTTGGCGCCGAACAGGCTGACGGATGTCGTAAACCCCAGATTGAAGGACACAAGCACCGCGAGCAGCACGAGCAGCAGCATGCTGACGATGATCCGCACCATGCAGTCAGGATCCCCGATTTTTTCCTGCTTTGCAAGCGGCTGTTCACATTCCCTGTGCTTCTGGTAACGTCACAGGGTGAGGAGCCACAGAAGGCATTCTGTCAATGAGTGAGATCCTTCACCTTATCGAGTTCCAGATGAGCTTTCTCCTCTTCATTGCCCTTGCGGGGTACCTTCTCGCATCCCGGGTCAACCAGTCTGCGGTGATCGGCGAAATCCTTGTCGGGCTTCTTGTGGGACCGAGCGTCCTGGGGCTCATCACCTACACGGACTTCGTGAGCAGCCTGGCCCACCTTGGCGCCGTGTTCCTTTTGTTCGTGGTGGGGATGGAGTTCAGGCTCGAGGATATCGCCCGGCCCCGGTATCTCCTTATCGCCGTGGCGGGAGTGATCGTGCCGTGGGTCATGGGGTATTTCACGTCGGCTGCTTTCGGGTACGGCTTCGGCGCCTCGGTTTTCATTGCAACCGCACTCACGGCGACCAGCATCGCAATCACGGCGAACGTGCTCAAAGAGATGGGAAAGCTGAAGACTGAGGCTGCGCGCGCCATCATCGGCGCGGCGGTGATCGACGACGTGCTGAGCCTGCTGGTCCTGGCCGTGAGCAACGGCGTGGTGGCGGGATCGGTCTCTCTGCTCTCCCTCTCGACGATCTTCGCCAAGGCATTGCTCTTTCTCGGCGTGGGAGCGGTGGTGGGGCATTTCGGATTTCGAAGGTTGTTGTCCGTCATCGACAACACCGGCTTTACTCGCCGGTATCCCGAAGTGACGTTCATCTTCGCTACCATGCTCGCGTTTTTCTACGGCATGGCCGCTGAGCTCTTGGGATTGTCCGCTATAGTGGGAGCGTTCATCGCGGGGGCCTCATTGGGAGGTCTGAAGCTGCGTCACGGCAAAGATCTCCACCAGGGATCGGAGTTCCTCCAGATCATCTTCGCGTCGATATTCTTCGTCTCACTGGGGATCCTGGCGGACGTGAGGGCTCTCGATGCGCGGGTGATGCTGTTCCTGCTGGTGCTCACCGTCGTCGCTGTCATTTCCAAGGTGGTGGGGTGCGGCGGTATTGCCCTTCTCACGCGAAGCACGCCAAAGGATGCCGCGATCATCGGGTTCGGCATGTCGCCTCGGGGTGAAGTGGCCATGATCATCGCCCTTATCGGTCTCGATTCAGGGCTGATTGCGCAGAATGTCTACGTCAGCATCATCCTCATGAGCCTTCTCACAACGATTGCAACCCCGATCGTTCTCCGCAGCTGGCTGTACCGTGGGGAGCGCCAGAGGCAAGGCTAGAGCTACACGTGAATGTTCCAGCCCTCCACGGCGCGCATGGACTCCATGACAGCCTCCGAGAGGGTGGGGTGGGCGTGGATCATGTTGGCGATGTCCTCGGGGAGGAGCTCGGCGGTGCGCGCAAGCAGGAGCTCGTGGATGAGCTCCGTGGCTTCGGCGCCTACCACGTGGGCGCCGAGGATCTCCTTTGTTTTCGGATCGTAGATGACCTTCACGAATCCCTCTGACTGCTCGATGGCCACCGACTTTCCCGCGCCGCGGTAGGGGAAGCTCGCCTTGGCGAACGGCACCTTCTGTTCCACGGCTTTCCATTCGGTGAGCCCGAAGCTGGCCACCTGCGGCTCGCAGTACGTCGCCCCGGGGATGGACAGCGGGTCGAGGCGCGGCGCCGGGGATTTGCCCGCCAGGTGCTCGGCCACCATCTCCGCTTCCTTGAATGCCACGTGCGCCAGGAGGGGAGTGGTCACGACGTCGCCGATTGCATAGATGCCGGGGACTTTTGTCTGGTTGTAGTCCCCCACGGGGATGAAGCCCTTCTCCGTGGCGATCCCGACCTTGTCCAGCCCGATGCCGTCCGTGTTGCACGTGCGGCCGACGACCACGAGAATCAGGTCGGCATCGAGGGTCGTGCGCGCCCCGGCCTTGTCCTCCAGCACGACGCTCACTCCTGTTTTTCCTTTCTGCATCGAGACCGCCTTGGTTCCCGTGTACATCTGCATGCCGCGCTTCTGGAAGCTCCTTGCGAGGACCTGAACCGCTTCCGCGTCTTCAAGGGGGAGGATCCGGTCCATCATTTCAACGAGGTGCACCTCGACGCCGAAGGAGTTCCAGATATGGCTGAACTCCACGCCGATGGCTCCCGCGCCGAGAATGATCGCCTTTTTCGGAAGCTTCTTGAGCATGAGCGCGCCCGTGGAGGAGAGTACCTGCTTTTCGTCGAACTCGAATCCCGGGATCATCGCGGGGTCGGGAGCCCGTGGCGATGATGATGTTCTTCCCCGTGATCTTCTTCCCGTCCTTCAGAGTGACCTCGTTCTTCCCTGAAAACGACGCATCCCCCGTGATGAGCTCCGCCTTGTATCTTCTTCAACAGGAACTGCGACGCCCTTGGAGAGCGTGTCCGCCGCCTTGCGGGACTTGTCGAACACGCGCGAGTAGTCGAAGCCCCTTCAGGTCCACCTCGACGCCCATTTCCTGCAGGGCGGGAAGGGAGCGGAAGAGCTCGGCCTGGTGGATCAGCGCCTTGGAGGGGATGCAGCCGACGTTGAGGCACACCCCGCCCACCTTGTCGCGCTCGATGACGGCGGCCTTCAGCCCGAGCTGGGCCGCGCGGATGCCGGCCACGTAGCCGCCCGGGCCCCGAGCCCATGATGAGAACGTCGAAATCAAAGCCAGCCATTGTGTAGTCCTCCGTGTGCCGTCGAAAGACTCAGGCAAGAGCGAGCAGCGGATTTTCCAGCATGTCCGCCAGCTCCCTGAGAAAGGCGGCGCCCACCGCGCCGTCGATGACCCGGTGATCGCAGGAAAGGGTCACGCGCATCCGCTGCCGGACGACCATTGCGTCGTTTTCCGCCACCACGACTTCCTTGCGCACCGCCCCCACCGCGAGGATTGCGGAGCCGGGCGGGTTGATGATCGCGGTGAACTCGTCGATGCCCGACATGCCGAGATTGCTGATGGTGAAGGTTGCCCCCGCGTATTCTTCCGGCGCGAGCTTGCCCGCCCTCGCCCGCTCGACAAGGTCTCCGAGCTCCGCGTCTATGGCGATGATGCCCTTGCGGCCGCAGTCACGCACGACAGGCGTGATCAGGCCTTCCGGGAGCGCCACGGCAAGCCCGATGTCGGCCGCGGCGTGACGGAGGAACGTGTCCCCGTTCCACGTCGAATTGACTTGCGGATGACGGGCGAGCGTCCTGCCCGCGATGGCCATGAGAAACGCATTGACGGAAAGCTTCTTCTGCCGTCCCCCGTTCATCTTTGCGCGAGCGGCCAGGAGATCGTCCATGCCTACCGCCACGGTGAGATAAAAGTGCGGGGCGCTGTACATGGACTCGGAGAGCCGCTTTGCGATTATCTTGCGCATCCGTGAGATGGGCACGACCACGTCGCCGGCACCGGGCTGAACAAAGGCAGGCGGGGTCGCCTGCTGCGCGCGGGCGGCGGACGCGGGGAGCTTCGCTAGGTCGCGCATCACGATTCTTCCGTCAGGGCCTGAGCCGATGAGGGAGCGGAGGTCGACGCCTTTCTGGGCCGCGACTTTTCGCGCAAGGGGTGAGGACTTGATTCTTCCCGCCGGCGCGGCTGCTTTCAAGGAGGAGGTCGGGACTGAAGCAACGCCGGCAGGCGCGGGTGCAGGCGTCAAGGCCTGCACCGGCGGCGCGGCCGCCCGAGCGGGGGCATGCTCCGCGGCAGGCCCTGATCCAAGCCCTGCCACGATCCCCGATATGTCTTCTCCCGGCTTCCCGACGATGGCGATCACGTCCCCCACTTTCGCCTGCCCGCCCTCGGGCAGCAGGATCTTGAGGAGAGTGCCCTCGGCGGATGATTCGTAGTCCATGGTCGCCTTGTCCGTCTCCACCTCGCAGAGCACGTCCCCGCTGGCCACCGTGTCCCCTTCCTTCTTTCGCCATCGGGCAAGGGTGCCGGTTTCCATCGTGGGAGACAGTGCGATCATGAGGATCTTCTCAGGCATACAGCACCCGGTGGACCGCCTCGATGATTTTCGCCACCGACGGCTGCGCGGCGAGCTCCAGGGAGTGATTGTACGGCATGGGCACGTCCTCACCGAAGACACGAGCTCCACGGCGGCGTCCAGGTCATCGAAGCAGGTGCGGGAGACGAGCCACGCCACGTGCGATCCCACGCTGGCGAAAGGCCACGCCTCGTCCACCACGACGCAGCGATTGGTCTTCACAACCGAGTCATAG
This sequence comes from uncultured Spirochaetota bacterium, assembly GCA_963820435.1. GTDB lineage: Bacteria > Spirochaetota > Spirochaetia > SZUA-6 > Fen-1364 > Fen-1364. Next base: position 52,889 of record CAWGAC010000013.1, read on the forward strand.
ATCGTTTTCTCGTCAAGGGGCCGTATGGTGCGCAGGTCCACCACCTCGACCTCGATTCCCTGCGCCGGCGAGCGTCTCCGCCGCTTCCAGAACCATGCGCACCGGCTTGGAGAAGCTGACCACGGTCACGTCCTTGCCCGGGTCGCTTCACTTCCGCGACGCCCAGGGGCACGAGGTGCTCGCCGTCCGGCACCTCGCCCTTCGACCCCGTACATCATCTCCGATTCGAGGAACAGCACGGGGTTGTCGTCCCTGATGGAGGACTTGAGCAGGCCTTTGCCGTCCGCCGGGGTGGAGGGCGCGACCACCTTCAGGCCGGGAAAATGCGCGTAGATGGATTGCAGGGCCTGGGAATGCTGCGCGCCCAGATATTCCGCCGGGCCATTGGGTCCGCGGAATACCATCGGGCACGCTGAACTGGCCCCCGGACATGTAACGCATCTTGGCCGCGTTGCTGATGATCTGGTCGACGGCCTGCAGGGAGAAGTTGAGGGTCATCCACTCCACGATGGGGCGCAGACCCGCCATTGCGGCGCCGATGCCGATTCCCGTGAATCCTTCCTCGGAGATGGGCGTGTCGATGACGCGCTCGGGGCCGTACTTTTCCAGAAGCCCCTGGCTGACCTTGTAGGCGCCGTTGTACTGGCCGACCTCTTCCCCCATGAGGATGACGGCGTCGTCGCGCGCCATCTCCTCGTCAAGGGCTGCCCGAAGCGCTTCCCGGAAAGTGATGAGACTCACGCGAGCACGTCCTCGTAGAGGGCGGAGGGCTCGGGCTCGGGGCTTTCCTCCGCGAACTTCACCGCATCGTCGCACAACGCCTTGCACTCCGCGTCCATGGCCGCGTACTGGTCCTCGGCTGAGAGTGCCGGACTCCTCCATCCGGGATTTCAGGATCAGGATGGGGATCCTGCTTCTTGTACGATTCCAGCTCCTCGGGGGTCCTGTACTTGGCCGGGTCGCTCATGGAATGGCCGCGGTACCTGTAGGTCTTGATCTCCAGGAACATGGGCGTGGACTCGGTTCGCACCCGCGCCGCGGCCTCCTCGACCTCCCGGTACACTTCCATCGACGTCCATCCCGTTCACCTGCTTTCCCGGGATGCCGTAGGAGTGTCCCATGACAACGAAGTCCGTGACCGAGGAGACGCGCCGGAAGTCGGTCCCCATGCCGTACTGGTTGTTCTCGCAGATGTAGATGATGGGAAGGTTCCAGATCTTTGCCATGTTGAGGCTCTCGTGGAAGGAGCCCTGGTGGATGGCGCCGTCGCCGAACCAGCACAGCACCACGCCCGCCGTCCTTGCGGTAGCGGCACTTCAGGGCCACGCCGGTGGCCACCGGGATCTGCGCGCCGACGATTCCGTTGCCGCCGAACATGTGCCTGCCGGCATCGAAGAAATGCATGGAGCCGCCCTTGCCCTTGGAGCCTCCCGTGGCCTTGCCGAAGAGCTCGGCCATGAGCCCCCGGGGATCCATGCCGCAGGCCAGCGCGTAGCCGTGGTCACGATAGGCGCCCACCGTGTAGTCACGCGCAAGGTCGATAGCGGCGATGGCGCCCACCGCCGGCCGCCTCCTGCCCGATGTAGAGGTGGCAGAAACCGCCGATTTTTTTCAGGCCGTACATCTGCGCGGCCTTCTCCTCGAACCGCCGGATGAGGAGCATCTTCCCGAGGAGATCTTTTTCCAAGCGCGCGTCGACGCGCGCTCCCTCTTCTGGTCGCCCATCCGCGCTCCTTCCCTCAGAAACGGACGACTTCCTTCCTGCCCTGCATCGGCAGGAAGTGCGTCGCCTCTTCTACGACTGTTTCCAGGACGACCAGGTCACGCGCGTCGTGCGCGAGCTTCCAGAAGGTGCGCAGCCGGGGACCGAGCATCTCGAGGACCTCCGCCCGCAGCGAGGGGTTCTCCACGACGTTGATCGCGCCCCGGATGCTGATCGATCTCGTCCAGCGTCGGCGTCTGGAACATCCATTCCACCCGCGGGTGCTTGCGTACCTGCACGACCTTGGCGAACCGGGGCGCCGTGATGGCGTAGATGGCGCCCGGCCCGTTCCCGAAGGAGGGTCGGCGTGAGCCAGCGCAGGTGAGGGGTGCCGTCCTGGTCCACCGTGGCGAGCAAGCCTGTCCCGTGGGCCTCGATGATGGCCCCGATCCTGTTCATCACCTCGCGGCTGTCCATGCTTCGAAGATAGAATAAACCGGGGCCGCTTTCAAGTTGGCCGACGCGCCGGTAATTCGCTATACTGGCCCGCATGCACGCGCAGCCGTTCATCTGGGAGACCCACGGCATTCACGTGGGCACCGGCGCCGACCACGTCAAACACGGCATAGACGACCTGGACGCCGTGGTGGAGCGGGCCATCCGGCTGGGCTTCCCGTCCCTTACGTTCATCATCCACACCCCCCGGCTCACCCGGTTCCGCTACGCGAGCGAGCGCGCCACCGACGGTGAAGTTCATCCGCGGAGACGCCTCCTATTTCGATTTCGCCGCCCGGATGAGGGGCCTGCGCGAAAGGTTTGCCGGCCGGATCCAGGTCCGCTGCGGGGTGGAGCTGGAATGGCTGGGGACCGGACTGGGCATGCAGTGGAACCGGGCGAAGCTGTTCCAGGCACACGGTGTGGACTTTGTCGTATCCTCGGTCCATTTCGCCCCGAATGGCATCCCGTACGACGGCTCTGCCGAGGACACGCGCCTGCTGATCGAGGAGCGGGGAGGCGTGGAGCCTTTCTGGGCGGCCTATTTCGACGAGCTGCATCGAGATGGTGGACGCGAGCTGGCAGATGATCTCCGTTGTCGGCCACCTCGATCTGCCCAAGCTCTTCGCCCCGCTGCCGGCGTGCCTCACCGACCTGGACGCGGCCGGCGACGAGACGGCGCGCAGGCTTTCCACCCTGCTGGAGATGATCGCCGAGCGAAACCTCGCCCTGGACGTGAACCTTTCGGGCATCCGCAAAGGGGTGGGCATTTATCCGCACCCCGAGATCCTTCGCCGGGCGCGCGCGCTGGGCATCCCGGTGGCGATTGGCGGGGACACCCACAATCCCGATGATCTTGGACGGGACTATGCGGCGGGTCTCGAGGCGGTGCGCAAGGCGGGGTACCGCTATTACGTCTCGTTCTCCCGGGGCATTCCCGAAAAGCGCTCGCTGCAGGCGGGGAGCGAGGGTCCGTATCACGTCCTCAACCTCGGCATGGAAATGCTGAACCATCGATTTGCGCGTGAGAAGCGATTGGAGATTCCGCACCTCTCGTTCGGCGGCGGAAATTCAGGTCCCTGCAGAAGGAGTTCCCCGAATCCTCTTCTCTCGGGTCGTTCCACGCCCTCCGGGTGCGCAAGGAGGAACGATCGGTGACGATCACCGATTCGATGCCGGCCTACGAAGGCGGGGAAATCGTCTGCCTCTTCTCCCATCACCGGGACCTTCCGGGAACCCTCGCCATCCTCCTCAACACGCTTGCCTCGGAAGAGATCAACGTCGAGACCGCGTGGCTGAACTCCCTTCAGGATGGCACGGCCACGGCGTACCTCACCCTGGGCGGGCCTCGAGAACACATCCGGGAAGCGGTGGAGTTCGTGCTGGGCACGGCGGCGGACCGGTTCCTGCGCATCGACACCGACGTCCGCATGCGCCTGCCGCCCCTCAAGCCCGCCCCCGCCTACCTGCTTGAAGTTGACGGCGTCTGGCTGCCGATCCCGGTCTCGCGGCATATGGTGGTCGCCGTCCACGCAAACCGGCCGGGCGTCGTGCTCGTCCTGCTTTCCGCGCTCGCCTCCCGGGGCGTGAACGTGGTCGACCTGCAGCTGGGAGCGCGCGGGGACAAGAACTTCGCGGCCCTGGGCATAGAGGGCGACGAGCGCGACGTGGCGGAAGTGCTGCGCGGGCTCGGGCCTTCCTATTTCGAGGCATCTCAAATCGTACTGGGGAGCACGCTACTATGAAACGCAAGGTGACGGGAAAACAGCAGAACTCCAGGATGTGTTTCGTCTGCGGCCTGAAGAATCCCTCGGGCCTCCGCGCATCCTTCTATGAGCTGGAGGGCGGGGATCTCATGGCCGTTTTCAGGGCGCGGGATGAGCACCAGAGCTATCCCGGCCGGCTGCACGGAGGGATCAGCGCCACGGTCCTGGACGAGACCATCGGCAGGGCCATCCTGAACAGGACCCAGGGCGAGGTCTGGGGGGTGACCGTGGAGTTCACGATGCGATTCAAGAAGCCGGTGCCCATCGACAGCCCTGTGCGGGTCGTGGGCCGGATCGTGAAGGAGGGGTCGCGCTTCTTCGAAGGCACCGGCGAAATCCTCCTGGAGGACGGCTCCGTGGCAGTGGAAGGGCAGGGGAGATACATCAAGATGCCCCTCTCGAAAATCGCGGATCCAGAAAAGCAGGAATGGAAAATCGTCAGATCGCCCGACGACCCGCTGGAGGTGGAGGTCGAGACTTGACAGTCGGGGCCTGACACTGTACTCAGTGTCATTCCGCGCCTGACACGAATGCCACCTAACTGCACGGGGTACCGTGCAAGGTACGGTGGCCGCTGTACTCAGTGTCGGGCGCGAACACACCGAGTACGGTGTATGTGGAGGCTACTGTGCGCAGATCCGCTGTTGTCGTCGTTCTTTCATTCCTCGCCGCGTTCCCAGCCGTTGCCCAGGTCAAGGCCCCTGCGGACGGGCTGTATGCCGAGATAAAGACCGAACGGGGAACCATCACCTGCTCGCTCGAGTTCGAAAAGTCCCCCATGACCGTGGCCAACTTCATCGGCCTCGCGGAGGGCATCCTGAAGACGAACGGGGCGTCGGGAAGGAAGTTCTATGACGGCCTCACCTTCCACAGGGTGGACAAGGGCTTCGTGATCCAGGGCGGCGACCCGAAGGGAGACGGAAGCGGCGGCCCCGGCGTACGAGTTCCCGAATGAGGTCCGCGCGGATCTCAAGCACGATGCCCCCGGCGTTCTTGCCATGGCGAACTCAGGTCCCGACACTAATGGCAGCCAGTTCTACATCACAATGGAGCCGGCCCCCTGGCTGGACGGCGGATACAACGTGTTCGGCCATGTCGTGCAGGGTATGGACGTGGTCACCGCCATAAAGCCCGGGGACCACATGATCAGCGTGCGCATCCTGCGGGTGGGCGCGGCAGCGGGCGCTTTTGTGGTGACGCAGCAGAGCTTCGATACCATGGTGGCAGGGGCCCGGTCCGCCGTGGAGGACAAGAAAAAGAAGGACCGGGTGGCGGCCCTGGCAATCATCAAGAAGCAGTGGCCAAAGCTGACCACCACCAAATCCGGGCTCATGTACGAGGTGCTGGCAAAGGGTTCCGGGGCCAGTCCCGCTGCCGGGGCCACAGTCAGCGTGAAGTACAAGGGATTGCTCCTCGATGGACGGGTGTTCGACAGCACGGAATCACGAGGGTCGCCGGTGACCTTCCAGGTGGACAGGGTCATCAAGGGCTGGACCGAAGCTCTCCTCATGATGAAGCGCGGGGAGAAGCGGCGGTTGGTGATCCCGCCCGAGCTCGCCTACGGCGAGCGGGGTTACCCCGGGGTCATCCCGCCGAACGCCTTTCTTGTTTTCGAGGTGGAGCTCGTGGACTTCTGATTTTTGTTGTTGACAGAAGGCCCGGATACCGTATATATATGCATAAGATGAGTACCGGTCTTCACATGAGCGTGCGCATGCAGCAGTCCTGGTGGTGGTGGACCCCGGGGAGGAAACCCAGGTCTGCCTAGGGTGTGACAATATACCAGCAGACCGCAGGCGGTTTCCCTCCCCCTTGAGAGAGAAACTGCCCGCGGTTTTTTATTCGCGGAAAACCCGGGCGATGGCCCGGGTTTTTATTTCCCGCCCCGTCGGGGTGGACGCCAGATCAGTTCGAAAGGAGTCGCGCATGACCGATGACAAAATCTTCCACCTCCCCACAAGGGAGATCCCCAGGAAATGGCTGAACATACAGCCGTCGCTGCCCGAGCCCGTGCCGCCCATGCTCAGTCCCGCGGACGGAAAGCCGGTGCCATTGGAAGCATTCGTGCCCCTGTTTCCCATGGGCCTCCTCGAGCAGGAGGTCTCGCAGCAGCGGGAAATCGCCATCCCGGACGAGGTGCTCAAGGTGTATTCCCTCTTCCGGCCGACCCCGCTCATCAGGGCAAAGTTCCTGGAAGAGGCCCTGGGAACCCCGGCCCTGATCTTCTTCAAGAACGAAAGCGTAACGCCCACGGGCAGCCACAAGCCGAACACGGCCATCGCGCAAGCCTACTATAACAAAAAGGAAGGCGTGAAAAAGCTCGTTACCGAAACCGGGGCGGGGCAATGGGGGAGCGCCCTTGCGTTCGCCGGCGCGCATTTCAATCTCGATATCAATGTCTTCATGGTCCGTGCCTCATTCGAGCAGAAACCCTATCGGAAGATCATGATGGAAACCTACGGCGCAAAGGTGCACGCCAGCCCTTCCAAGGATACGCAGATCGGGAAAAAGATGCTCGAAGACAAGCGCAACTCTCCGGGATCCCTCGGCATCGCGATCAGCGAGGCGGTGGAGGTGGCCGCAACGTCCGGCGGAACCGTGAAATACTCGCTGGGCTCGGTGCTCAACCACGTGCTCATGCACCAGACGGTGATCGGCCTGGAGGCGCGCGCCGTCCTGGAGGACCTCGGTCTCATGCCGGACGTGGTGATCGCGTGCCACGGCGGCGGGAGCAACTTCGGCGGCATCGCCATCCCTTTCATGGAAGACAAGATCTCCGGAAAGCGGAATATCGAGTTCGTCGCCTCGGAACCCCTTGCCTGCCCGTCTCTCAGCAAGGGCATTTATGCCTATGATTTCGGGGACGCGGGGAAGCTGATTCCGCTCGCCAAGATGTACACGCTGGGCCACGGGTTCATCCCGCCCTCCGTGCACGCGGGAGGGCTTCGCTATCACGGCGCGGCGCCAATCGTGTCCCTGCTGAACAGCAAAGGCCTGATCCGGGCCGAGGCCCTGCGGCAGAAGGAGACATTCGAAGCAGCGGTGCTTTTCGCGCGCACCGAAGGGATAATCCCCGCACCGGAGTCCGCGCATGCAATCGCATCTGTCATCCGCGTGGCGAAGAAGTGCAAGGAGACGGGGGAAAAGAAGGTGATCCTTTTCAACCTCTCCGGTCACGGCCACTTCGACATGTACGCGTATGAGCAGTACCTTGCGGGCAAGCTGGAAGACTATGAGTATCCTGAAAAGGAAATATTGAAAGCGGAAAAAGACCTCCCGAAGGTCGGCTGATCCGCCGGGAGAACGCGCACAGGGGCCGCAGGGCAACTGCGGCCCTCACTGTGCCGAGCCTGGCAGCTTTTGCGCCGCAGCCTACGTGCCGAACCTGGCCTTTGCCTGCTCGAACCAGCGGTAGACGTCTTCGAAAAGGTCCAGGTAATCCTCCCGCTTGAGCAGCTCCAATATGTGCGCGGTCAGCTCCTTCGCTTCGACCTTGCGGCCGTGCAGCGTGAGCGGATTCTCCTTCTGCACTTTCCGCGCGAACTGCCGGTACTCCTCGATGATCGCCGCGTCGACCTTCTGCTTCTCGAGAGTCCCCAGAAAGATGCTGTCCAGGTCGATGAGCCACAGGTACACGATGGCCAGGCCGTGGATGACCCGATACTCCTTGTCGGTGAAGATTATGAAAGGGAGCTCGTTGTCCACGATGCGCATTTCCCTGAAATCGAACAGCCCTCCGGGAAACACTCCCTGGGAAAGCGTCTGCGAGTCCACGTGCGCGTCTTTGCCCCCGCGATCGAGGGGATGGAGGCCCGTGATAATGGCGGCGGCTTTATCTTTGACCGTTCGGTACAACGCCTTCTGATCAGCGTCACCCGTGGGCGGGTGGGGGAAGCGCGCGAAGAGCCGCGCCTCGGGATCGGTGGAGAACCAATCGATGATCATCGCGACCGTCTCCCGCGCGAGCCGGGAGTGTTCCACGAACGGCCACCCGAAGCATCGCTCGTTCACCAGGGGGAAGACGATCTTGTAGAGGTTCTTGATGAGAGCCGTTTTCTCATAGGGATCGAAGATCTCGCGTATCCCGTTCCAGATTTCCAGCGGCTGGACGCCCTCGATCGTCTGTATCTCGAAATACAAGCCGCGCACGAACTCGGACAGCCGTGCGTCTATGTGTGTGTCCCCCGTGCTCTCACGCATGCAGGATTTCCCTCCCGTATCCCGGTTCCTCGGTGCCCAATGCCTCTCGCGTTGCGACGAACCACGTGGCCGCGCCCCTGATCCAGGCGGCAGGGGTCGCGCTCTCGCCCGACCGGGCCCGCCGCAGGGCCGGTGCCTTGTCCGCCCCGGCGGCCAGGAAAACAACGCATCGGGAAGTTCTAAGGAAAACCGGGCACAGGGTCAACCGCCAGCCGCGCTCCGCGATTCCCTGCACCGCGGCCGCCTCCCCGGGCATATCAGGAGAGACGGGAACGCGCGCGCCGCCGGGCAGGTGCGCGGTGGCGCCCGGGAAGAGGGAGGCGGTGTGCCCGTCTGCGCCGAGCCCGAGGATGAGAAGGTCGGGGGCGTCCGCGGGGCTGCCCATCAGCTCCCTGACGCGCCGGCCGTACAGCCGGGCGCACTCCACCGGATTTCCCCATCCCGCATCCCACGAGTGAATGGTTACCTCCGGGGCGCCGATCCGGCCCAGAAGCATCTCGCGTGCCATGCCCTCATTCGACCGCGGGTGGCTTCGGTTCACCCAACGCTCGTCCCCGAAGAACCACGCAAGCCTCTCCACGGGGACTTTTCGCGTGCGCAGACCCTCTCCCACGAGCGCATATGTTTCCCTTGGCGTGTCGCCGCCTGCCAGGATGATGCGTGCGTGCCCCCGGGCGGTCAGGGAGTCTTCAATCGTTGAAAGCAGGAGACTGCTCGCCTGCTCGGCAAGAGCACGCGCATCTTCCACGACAAGCGTCTGGGGGAGAGGAGGAGGAAACGCGCCCTCCCGGTCAGGCGTCGGGGCGTCCCGCATGGGCGAGCACCTCCACGAAAACCGGGTCCCGCGAAAGGGTGTCCACTTCCTCCAGGAGGATCTCGCCATCGGTGGGGAATCTGTACGCGCCCTTCTCCTCGCCGCGGGACAGACACCCGCCTTTCGTGCAGCCGATGTCGAGATCCGGCGCCCCGGTGAGCTTGAATGTGACGCGAAATCCTTCCGCAAGAGCGCCCGCCGCGGCATGATCCACGAGGATCTCCCTTCCCAACCTCACCCGAAGCCAGAGAAAGAAGAGAGACGCCTCGAATTCCGATCCTCCGTACAGGCGCACGCTCTGGACAGAGGCGAGGAACGGCCGCATGGCAGGGGGGTCGAACGCGCGCGCGGTCTGTTCGCGAAGCACCCGGCTGCGCCTCCAGGAGAAATCGGAGAGCAGGAAAGCGCCTGCGGTTCTCTGCCTCAGCTCCCACAGGGCGGACAATTCTCCGAGACGCCCGGAGTCGACGAGCAGCTTGTCGATGAGACCCGCGGCCTTCAGGAGGGCGCCTTCCCACGTCCCCTCGTCCGCGCCCAGGCCGTCGGGAATCCAGGCGAAAACCGGCAGGTCGCGTATGAGCAGGGGGGCCCATGCGCCGGGATCCAGGCCCACGGCGTCGTCCCCGCTCTCGATGCGCACCTCCTCGAAACATACCCCGCGGTTCCTCTTGTCGGGAAAACAGCGACCGCTTACCCACACCTCGGTCCGCGGGGCGCGGCGCGCCTTGGTAATGGTGATGATGCGCGCGGGGCGCTTGCCCAGCATGTACTGCAGAGCAGTTTCCGCCGGGTCGGGTTCCCCCGGAGGTATGGCTCCCTCCTGCCTGAAAATGACGAGGGTGAAAAGATTCGTCTTGGTTCCCGACGAGTAGGGATTGGATTCCTTCTCCCGGATCCTGGCGATTTCCTGCTCGATGACGCGCGGGTTCAAAAGGGCGCTCACAGTCTTCTCCACTTCCTTTCCGGGGAGCCCAGGAGCCGCGCCGCGGCCTCCGGCCCCGAGCTTCCCGCGCGGTACATGCAGAGGGCGGGCTCCGTGGTGTGCTCCCATCCCTGGAGGATTTCAGTGATGAATCCCCATGCGGAATCCACCTCGTCATTCCGCATGTAGAGCGTCGAATCCCCCAGCATGGCGTCGAGCAGCAGCCTTTCATATGCGTCGGGAAGGTCGTCTCCGAACGCCGACCCGTATGAAAAATCCATGTTCACCGTCCGCATTTCCGTTGTCGGCCCCGGGATCTTGGAATTGAATCCCATGGTGATTCCCTCCTGCGGCTGGATGCGGAAGGTCAGGACGTTGGGCGGCGTGCCGGCAGGGTCCCGGTCCGCGAAGAGCAGCAGCGGGGGCTGCTTGAAATGAATGGAAATCTCCGTGGTGCGCCGCGACAGCATCTTGCCCGTCCGAAGAAGAAACGGCACCCCTGCCCAGCGCCAGGATTGCAGGGAGACGCGCAAGGCGGCGAATGTCTCGGTGTGCGAGTCCGGATCGACTCCCTCCTCTTCCCTGTAGGAAAGAGCCTCCTCGCCGTCCATGATGCCCCGCTCATACTGGCCCCGCACCGTCTCCGTGCGCACGAGCCCGCCGGTGATGGGCACAATGGATTTCAGCACTTTCACCTTTTCATCGTGGATGCTGTCGGGATCGAGGTCAACCGGCGGCTCCATTGCCACGAGTGAGAGAAGCTGCAGCATGTGGTTCTGCATCATGTCGCGGAGGGCGCCCGCGCTCTCGTAGTAACGGCCCCGGGTCCCGACGCCGATCGTCTCCGCCATGGTGATCTGCACGTGGTCCACATAGCGTTTGTTCCAGACAGGCTCGAAGATGCCGTTGCCGAACCGCATCAGCATGATATTCTGCACCGTTTCCTTGCCCAGATAGTGGTCGATACGGTAGATCTGGTCCTCGGGGAAGGTCTGGGAGATGCGCTCATTGAGCGCCCGCGCGCTCTGCAGGTCACGCCCCAGCGGTTTCTCTACAATGATACGGGAGAAGCCGCGGGACTGGTCAGCCAGGCCCGCCGCCCCAACGCGCTCGAGAATGACCTGGTAGGCGTCCGGAGGCGCCGCCAGGTAGAAGATCCTGTTGGCGGGATCGGGGTACTTCTCCTCTATTTCCGCATAGCCTTCGGAGGATTCGAATGAGGAGCGGATGAATCCGACCCCCTGCGCGAACGAGTCCTTCAACTCCGCATCCGCACCGGGTGAATCTTCCGCATCCAGCATCTTCCGCACGAGCGCGCGAAAGGTCGTCGTGTCCCACTCCCGGCGAGCAAAACCGACGATCCTGACCCCGGTAATTGCCCCCTTGATGTACAGGGAGAAGAGGGCGGGAATGAGCTTGCGTCGGGTGAGATCGCCGCTGGCGCCGAATATCACCAATGTCAACGGCTGCGGCTCCCGGGGCAGCCCCAGCCCCGCGAGCAGCGGGTTCTCCTGCATGGCAGAAAATGGTACATAATTGGCCGCATGGAGACAAGCCCGGGCATCATCAATCCGTGGAACGGAGCACCGATCCGCATGGTCGAACGCACCTCTTCGACCATGGATGACGCGCGTGAGCTCGCGCGGGCGGGCTGCCCGAGCGGCACCGTCGTGGTCGCGAGTTACCAGGAGAAGGGGAGAGGGAGGGTGCCGGGCCGTGTCTGGAGCTCCGCGCCCGGAGAGAGCCTGCTCGCAACAGTGGTGGTGAACCTTCTGGAAACCGTTTTCCCCCTCCAGCAGCTATCCCTGCGCGCGGGGGTGGCCGCGGCGCTCGCCGTGGAGGAAGCGGCCGGCATCGCGCCGCGGATCAAATGGCCCAACGACCTGGTGTTCGACGGGCGGAAATTCGCCGGCCTCCTGTGCGAAGCCCATGGCGACGTTGGTCTCATAGGGCTCGGTGTGAATCTCACGCAAACCGCGTTTCCGCCCGAGCTCGCCGGATCCGCGTGCTCCCTCCTTCAGGCGAGCGGCCGCGTGGTGGCGCGTCTTGCGCTGCTCGCCGCCCTTCTGGCCCGGCTGAAGGATGCGCTGACCGACCCCGGGTGGCGGGAGAAGCTGCAGGCGCGGCTTTACGCGCGCGGGAAGCAGGTGAGCGTGGATCTCCTGGGATCGGGTCGGCGAGCATCGGGGATTCTGAGCGACGTGGACGAGCAGGGCAGGCTGGTTCTTCGGCTTGGGGACGGCAGTCTTCAGTGCATCGAGCAGGGTGAGCTCAGGACAGATTGACGATCGGCCAGCCGCGGCGGCGCGCGATGCGGCGCAATCTGAAGTCCGGATTCACGGCCACCGGCCGGCCGACCTCCTCGAGGAGGGGGAGGTCGTAGATGCTGTCCGAGTAGAAGGAGCATTCCGAGGCGGCCACTCCTTCAGAGGCAAGGTACGCGAGCACCCGGTTCTTCTTTTCCCTCCGGAACATGGGCGTGCCGGCGATCCGCCCCGTGCAGACCCCATCCTCGAATTGCAGGGTTGTGGCGAGGATCCCGTCCACGCGCAGGTGCGCGGCAAGGGGCGCGACGATGAAGTCGAGGGAGGACGTGGCGAGTATCACGCGCCGTCCCTCGGCGCGCCGTTGTCGAACGAGTATCACGGCTTCTTCGAACAGATCCCCTTTCAGCCAGCCCTCGAAGCTGTCCTGCGCGATCTTTTCCAGCGTCGAGTGCGGGATTCCACGAAGATAGGGGAATCCCTCCTCGTAATCTCTTATCCTGAACAGGCCCAGCTTGTACGTCAGCGAGTACCACGGCACCACGAGGAGGAGCCGCAGGGGGAGCACTTTCCTGCGCATCGCAAGCCCCACGAACCTCGTGCCGGAGGATCGCCGTGTAAGAGTGTGATCGACGTCGAAGAAGTCGATGCCGGGCATCGTCAGGCGTCATCCAGTCCGAGGAGCAGAGAAAAGGTCTCCCGCTTTCCGCCCAGCACGGCGGCGGGCACGGGCGCGTAGCTGCCGAATGGATTCATCTCCAGGAACCGCCCGCCGCGCGCCTTCACGACCCGGAAGAAGGGGATTCCCCATCGCTTTCCGTCGCGTGCAGAGAATTGCAGGTGGATGAATCCGCCGTCCGCGCGCGCGATTCTGTGGGCGGCGCCCGGGAGGAGGACCCATCCGCTTTTCTCCGCCAAAGTGATGGTGGCCGCGCTTTCGTCCGGAGCGGTTGCCTGCAGGGTGATGGTTCCTCCCTTCGGCAGCGCGGCAAGCGTGATGGCAAGAGGAGCGTACTCCTCCACAATGCGCCCGGCGGCAAGACGCGGGTAGTTGATCTCCGCCGTGACCGAAAGCAGGGGGGAGTCATTGCAGAACATGTACTCGATGCTGAGGGCGGTCCCGTCCTCCCCTTCGATGCCGAGCTCCTCCCGCAGTCCGGTGCCGTTTTCTCCCTCGAAGGAAAAGGAGCTCAGGGTCCGAAAGAGTGTTGTCCTGCCCTGCATCCTGAGGTACGAGAGGGCCGTCCGGGGGGGCAGGAGCCAGCTTCCGCGCCGCGTGATGCCGCAGAACCTGCCGCCTGACAGCTTGACGTCGAAATCACTGCCCGCCAGTGCCACGTCCCCCAGCATGTGCGCGACCAGCCGCAGGCGATTGGGGGATTGCTCCTCCACGGCCTCCGCCTCCCCCGCCGGCACATCCGCCCGGGCGAGCGTGGAGAGAAGGTCCTGGTACTCTTCCGTCTTTTTCCTCTTCCTCTTCGCGAGCCCCGCCGTTGCTTTCAGCCTGGCGCGAAGGACCGAGGCGGGGAAGAGCGACCAATCCGCGCACGGGGAAGGGCGGGAAGTCGAAGCGGGAGACGATGAAGCGGATGATTCAGCGATAAGGGAGAACGCAAAGCTGTCGGACCCCAGAAGAGGGCTGATGAGCTCCTCCGTCACCTGCTCCAGCGGGCCCGTCTTGGCAAGCCCCGAGAGATCGAGCAGCACAAAAATGTCTGCCGAGGAGGCGATGAGCCGGCGCACGGTGCGGTAGTCAGGGTCCGCAGGGCTGGTGGCCGCCACGCTCAGCCGGATGGCGTGGAAAAACCCGTCGCTGCAGGCGCCCAATGCGCGGGTGGGGGCGTGACTGATGCCGACGAGGGTGAACCCCCGGTCCGCGTACAGCTTCAGCGCACCCGGGCGCACCAGATCGGGCACCCGGGGAATGAGGACGTGGGTGCGGAGATTCAACACATCGGTGAGTCCTGTTCCCCATGGGTTCTTAAGACCCCACGAGAGCTCTTTCTCCAGCTCGTCGAGATTGAGAAGGGGATGGCAGGCTCCCGAAAATCCCATGGAGGCGACGCGCGTCTCCGCTCCGCTCGATACGGTCATGAAGGGACTTCGCAAGGGAGGCGCGCTTGCGCACCGGCCCGTCCGGGGGAAAGGCAGGAAGGTTCCAGTGCACCCTTTGCTTGTCGAGCCTGGTGAAGAGATAGTCGCACCAGAGGGGGGCGTCGTCCCAGGATCCGGCGTCCCACTGGAATCCCAGGCACACCCGCCTGCCATTCCGTCTCTTCATCCTTTCTTTTGTATCAGAGCAAGGCCAGAAGCGCAACCTCGCCGAATCGCAAAAATACCACTTGATGAATTCTGACTCTTTCTGTATCTTAGCAGCAAAAGCGACAGACACGCTCAAATATATTCGCGCGTGAAGAAACTTAACTCTGAGAGAAGGAAAGGGAAGAGAAATGGCCAAACAACTCCGTTTCGACGAGGATGCTCGACAGAAACTCCTGCGGGGCGTAGAGAAAATGTCCACGGCGGTCAAAGTGACCCTGGGTCCGAAGGGCAGGAACGTCGTGCTGGACAAGAAATTCGGCGCACCGACCGTCACCAATGACGGCGTCACCATCGCAAAGGAGATCGAGCTGGAGGACCCGCTGGAGAACATGGGCGCCCAGCTCCTGAAGGAAGTGGCCACGAAGACGAACGACGTGGCGGGCGATGGGACCACAACGGCGACGGTTCTGGCGTACTCCATGATCAAGGAAGGTCTGAAGTCCGTTGCCGCCGGGATCAACCCCATGGATATCAAGCGGGGAATCGCCCAGGCGGTGGCCATCGCGGTGGAGGACATCAAGAAGAACTCGAAGGACATCAAGGAAAAGGACGAGATCTCCCAGGTGGCGGCCATTTCGGCCAACAATGACCACGAAATCGGAAACCTCATTGCGGACGCAATGGAAAAGGTCGGCAAGGACGGCGTCATCACCGTCGAGGAATCCAAGAGCATGGACACCAACCTCGAGGTGGTGGAAGGAATGCAGTTCGACCGGGGGTTCATCTCGGCCTACTTCGTCACCAACCGCGACACCCAGGTTGCGGTTCTCGAGAATCCGTACATCCTCATCCACGACAAGAAGATCTCGGGCATGAAGGACCTGCTTCCCATGCTGGAGAAAATCGCGCAGAGCGGCAAACCTCTGCTCGTGATCTGCGAGGAAGTTGAGGGAGAGGCCCTGGCCACCCTCGTTGTCAACAACCTCCGGGGCACTCTTTCCGCGTGCGCGGTCAAGGCCCCCGGCTTCGGTGACCGCAGGAAGGCCATGCTGGAAGACATTGCGATCCTTACCGGCGGCCAGGTGATCGCCGAAGAGCTGGGCCTGAAGCTGGAGAACGTCGAGATCAGCCAGCTCGGGCGCGCCAAGCAGGTGAAAGTGGACAAGGAGAACACCACGATCATCGAGGGCGGCGGCAAGCAGAAAGACATCAAGGACCGGATCGCCCAGATCAAGGTCCAGATCGACGAGACAACCTCGGACTACGACCGTGAGAAACTCCAGGAACGGCTCGCCAAGCTGGCGGGCGGCGTTGCCGTCATCAACGTGGGCGCGGCCACCGAGGTCGAGCTCAAGGAGAAGAAGCACCGGGTCGAGGACGCCCTGTCTGCCACCCGCGCGGCCATCGAGGAAGGGATCGTGCCGGGCGGCGGAGTCACACTTGTGCAGGCCGCCAAGGCGCTCGAGAAGGTCGACGTGTCCGCCTTCACCCAGGAAGTGAAGGTCGGGTTCAACATCGTGAAGCGCGCGCTGGAGGAGCCCCTGCGCCAGATCGCGCAGAACGCCGGCATGGACGGATCGATCATCGTGGACCGGGCAAAGAACGAAAAGAAGGGCATGGGCTTCGACGCCCAGGCCATGGAGTGGACCGACATGGTAAAGGCGGGGATCATCGACCCGGCCAAGGTCACCCGCTCCGCCCTGCAGAACGCGGCATCGATCGCAGGGATGCTCCTTACCACTGAATGCATCATCACCGACATCCCCGAGAAGAAGGATTCGGCCATGCCGGGCGGCGGTGGCGGCGGCATGGGTGGTATGGGAGGAATGGGCGGCATGGGGGGAATGGACTAAGGCGCCGCGGTACTCCGCGGATTCAGGGCGCCGCGGTACTCCGCGGATTCAGGGCGCCGCGGTGCGGAGTACCGCTCTGGCCGCTCGGAGCGGACTCCGTCCGCTGTGGGCGTCCAGTACCCCGCGGATTCTCGCCCCGAACGCAGACGTTTGAAAATGGGCCGCCCCGCGATTCGGGAAGACCGACGCGGGGCGGCTTTTTCAATGGGGGCCATTCCATGGGGGCCATTCAAATGAAGAACACGCGCCTGCTTGTGTCTGCATCCGCAATTGCATTTCTGCTTGCCGCAGGGACCTGCAGCGGCCTGGAGACCCCGCTCTCCCGGACCGATTTCGTTCTCTGGACAAGCTGCACGGTAACTCTCTTCGACCACGCGGAACAGGCAAACCTCGATGCGGTATTCGACAGGCTGCACCAGATCAACGATCGCCTGAGCGTGAATATTCCCGAAAGCGAGCTGGACGCGGTCAGCGCCGCCGCCGGCCGGACAGCCGTGCGCGTCACCGATGATGTGTTCTTCGTCATCAAGAAGGCGCTCCGGCTTTCCGCGCTTTCCGATGGCCTTTTCGACCCGACCGTCGGGCCCCTCATGAAAGTGTGGAGCATGAACACTGAGGAGGGTCACATTCCCGCACCGGCGGACATCGCCCGGGCCCGCAGTCTCGTGAACTGGCGCGACGTGGTGATGGACGACTCAGCGAAAACGATCTACCTGAGGCGTCCAGGCATGAAGCTCGACGCGGGCGCGGTCCTGAAGGGATTCGCGGCGGATGAGACCGTCCGCATCCTTGCATCGCGCGGCGTGAAGTCCGCCATGATCGACCTGGGCGGCAATATTTTCGCCATGGGCTCGAAAATCGACGGGAGCCCCTGGCGGATCGGCCTCCAGAACCCCGACAGCGAGCGCGGGAGCTCGTTCGGCACCATCGGGGTCATCGACAAATCGGTTGTCACGTCCGGAGTGTACGAGCATTTTTTCATCCAGAACGGAAAACGATACCACCACATCATGGATACGCGCACGGGTTATCCCGTCGACAATGGCCTTGTCGCCGTCACGGTGATCTCCGGCTCGTCGATCGATGCGGACGGCATTGCCACGACTCTTTTCTGCCTGGGCCCGTCTCGGGGCCTGGCTCTTGCGAACACCCTTGGCGTCGATGCACTCCTCGTCAGCGCCGACCACAAAATCTACGCAACGGAGAAAGCAAGAAAGATGCTCACTATTACGGATTCGGGCTTCACCTTCGCTGCCCCGTAAAATCGGTTGCTTGCACAACCAGGGCCTATCTGTCAGGATTGCCGCATGCGCCGGCAGGACTTCATCTTCTGCATCGGTTTCGAAGGCAGCACCGCGATCATTGACGGCAGGCTGCTCCGAAGGTACGGCTCGCGTTCGACCCGCGAGCTGGCCGAAGCGGGATTCTTCAAGCAGGCGCTCAGCTCCGCCATCTTCAGCGGCAGCCCCCAGGAGCTCGAAGAGGTGCTCGCGCTTTTCAACAAGGGTGTGCGGACCCCCGTGGGGTCGGTGGAGGAGCTGAAGAGGATATTCAGCGTTTTCGGGGTTCCCGAAGGCGTGAAGAAGGTCAAGCTCGTCTGAAGGGGCCGTCGTGGAGCTGACCCGTGAAGAGCTCCTCCAGCGCCTGAGGCTTACCCCGCGCGAGCTGGAAGAGTGGACGGAAAACGAGCTTCTTGCCCCTCTTTCTGGCCGCGGGGACCTGTTCCCCGAGTCGGCCATCGAGGAAGGGGAGCTGATCAAGAAGTTCTGCTCCCTGGGCTACGCGCTTCCCGAAATCCAGAAGATCAAGCGAAGCGTCGGGCTTCCCATAAAAGACGACAAGGGACGGTACGCCTCGCGCAGTGATTTTCTCACCATCGGCGAGCTTGCCGAGAAGAGCGGAATCAACGTCCGGACGATCAAGTTCTGGGAAGAAAAGGGGCTGATTGCGCCCCATCGGCGCACCGAGGGAGGCTTCCGCCTCTACCGGCCCGGCGACGTGGTGCTGCTCACCTTCATCAAGGACCTGCAGGCGTTCAACTATACCCTTGCGGAGATCGGCAACATCCTGCGGCTGGCCGGCCCCGACCTGGGCGCAACGGATGCCGACCTGGCGGATATGCCCCTTGCCGAGATCGAGAAGACGGGAGCAGCCCTGGAATACCTGATCGAGCGCATGCGCGAGGTCCGGGACGCCTCTTCGCGCGTCGAGACTGTTTTTTCGCGCCGGCTGCGAGTCGTTTCCCGGATACTCAGGATCAAGAAACGGACGTAGACGGCAAGGCGGCGCTCCTGTTGACGCTCGCTCCGGCTTCATGCTATGGTTGCGCGGTTATTTATCTTCATTTTAAGGACACCATATGACAGCAATATCCAATCTACTCCCCCAGTTGCTCGGTATGCCGGACGGCGCCGGCGGGGGCGGGGCGGCGGGCGGGGGAGGCGGCACGCAGCTCGTCACCATGCTCGTGACCTTCGGCCTCATCATCGTCGTTTTCTACTTTCTCGTGATCCGTCCGCAGAATAAGAAGCAGAAGGACGCGAAGAAGATGCTGCAGAGCATCACGAAGGGCGACAGGGTGGTCACGATCGGCGGTTTGCACGGCTCCGTGGAATCGGTGAAGGAAGACGCGGTGGTTCTCAAAGTCGACGACAACGTGAAGCTCAAGTTCTCCAAGAGCGCCGTCGCCCAGGTCCTCGAACGCAAGGGTGAATCGGGAGATTCCAAGGAGCAATAGATTTCATGAAAAAGCGGTACCGATTCCTCATCATTCTTGCCGTCATAGCGGTCGGCTTTTACTTCGTGTGGCCCTCGATCCGGTGGTATTTCCTGACGCCGCAGATCGACAAGGACGTGGCGGAAAGCTCGCGCAACCAGATAAAGGTGTACGCGCGGGAACGGGCGGACGAGGCCATCAAGAAGCTCGTGGCCATGAACGCGGCCGATCCCCTGCCTGTTGAATACTCCTTCCTGGTCCCCAAGGCCAGCGCGCGCTACAAGACAGCGAACAGGAGCACCCCCTCCGCGTGGAAGGTGCAGGACGTCCTGCAGGCATACTCGAGCCGCGCGGATATCGTGACTGATGCGGAGACCTGGTACCGGACCCAGATGTTCGCGCTCAAGGACCTGAAAAACCAGACCATGCAGCTCGGTCTGGACCTTCGCGGCGGCATGTACGTCACCATCCAGGTCGATTATGCCGCTTTCGAGAAGACCAACCAGACAACGCTCTCCGGCACGCAGCGTGACGACAAGATGAAGACAACGCTGGAGGTATTGCGGAACAAGATCGACCAGTTCGGACTCACCGATCCGTCCATCCGCACGCAGGGAAACGACAAGATCATCGTCGAGATCCCCGGTACGTCTGACCCTGAGACTGTCAACAGGTTCATCATGGGCAAGGGGTCGCTCACGTTTCATATCGCGGACACGGACGCCCTGCAGAAAGTCAAAGAGTACGCGGCGGCAAACCCCGGCGTGCTCCTGGACGCTGCGGGGAATATCAAGGACACGGGAGTGCTCAGCGTGATCCCCAAGGGCGACGCTCTGCGCGGCAAGTTCGACAAGGACTCCTACGGCCTGGACCAGATGATAGGCTTCACTGTCATCAAGGAAGAGGTAGGGTTGAATGGAGCGGAGATACGAGGGGCTCAGGTTGCGCGGGACCCGGTCACGGGCCAGCCGACGGTCATATTCAATCTCACCCCCCAGGGCGGGGAAACGTTCTATAAGCTCACCAGCGCCAACGTGGGAAAGGTTCTGGCGGTCGCACTGGACAACAAGGTCAAGGCGGAGGCCACCATCAGGGAACCCATCCGCGACCAGGTGAGTGTCAGCGGGTTCAAGGCGGAGGAAGCCGCCGACCTTGCGCTCACTCTTCGTACGGGCTCCCTGCCCGTGCCGCTGGAGATCATCAGCCAGCAGCAGATCGGCGCGTCCCTGGGACAGGACGCGATTGGCCAGGGCCTCAAGGCGAGCGCTCTCGGGCTCACTCTGGTATTTGCGTTCATGCTGGCGTATTACCGTCGAGCAGGTCTGAACGCCATCCTGGCCAATATCCTCAACCTCTACCTCATCGTGTCCATCCTTTCCGTATTCGGCTTCACCCTCACACTGGCCGCAATCGCGGGCCTCGTGCTCAACGTCGGCATGGCTGTGGATGCCAGTGTGCTTATTTTCGAGAGGATGAAGGAGGAGATGCGGCTGGGCAAGACGACGCAGGCCGTGGTGAAATCCGGATTCGAGCGTGCGTTCCTGGCAATCGCGGACTCGAATATCACCACGATTATCGCGGCATTGGTACTGACGCAGCTCGCAAAGGGCAGCATTCAGGGCTTCGCGGTGACCCTCGCGGTCGGCAACGTTGCGACCCTGTTCTCCGCGGTCTTCGTTTCCCGGCTTATTTTCGACTTCAACGTGGAGGTGCTCAAGGTCAAGAAGATCTGGGTCACCTGGAGTAGGATCGCATGAAGAGAGTCATCCAGTTCTCGAGGGCGCGCTATTTTTTCTTTGCCTTCTCCCTGCTCCTCGTCCTCATCGGCGCGGTGGGATACATCGTCAATCACGGGTTCAACCTCGGTGTCGACTTCAAAGCGGGTATCGCGCTTCAATTCCAGGTGGCGCCGGCAAGCTTTACGGTCCAGTACAACGGGCCCGACAAGGCGGAGATCTCGATCCCCGCGGGTGAGGAAGCCCTCACCTCCGCGGGTGACATAATTATCACAATCACGAGCGCAAAGGACGGTTCGAAGAAGGCCTTCCCCTTCCGATACTCCAGCTTCGCCAGCGTCCGTGATCTCACGGCCGCAGTCAGCAAAGTCCCCGGCCTCGCTGTGGAGCAGGTGGGGAACATGGACGCGGTCCCCACCGAGCTTCTGCCGCTGACCAGGCCGCAAGACATCGCGGGCAAGCCCGCATATATCAACCTTTCACCGGGACCGGGCCGTGGCGTCCAGACGGACCTGCCCGACATGCGCGCGACCCTCGCGCCAATGGGACAGGCCGAGCTCCAGGTCGTAGGTGCTCCGGTCAACCAGGAGTTCATCACGCGCCTCGAGGCCAAGACCGAGGACCCGACCTTCCAGACCACCACGGAAAACAACTTGCGGAAGGTGCTGGAGTCGAAATACGGGGTCGGCCAGGTCATCCTGAAGAGCACGAACTTCATCGGCCGCCGCGTGGCCCAGAGCCTCGGCACGCAGGCCATCTGGCTGGTGTTGATCGCAGTGGCCCTGATCCTCGTCTACATGATGTTCCGGTTCCATCCGCCCATTTACGCGGTGGCGGCAATAATCGGCATCATGCATGACGCGCTCGTCATGCTGTCCTTTGACGCGGTGTTCAGGGTGGAAATAGACGCCGCAACCATCGCGGCAGTCTTGACCATCCTCGGCTACTCGATTAATGACACAATCGTCATCTTCGACCGGGTGCGTGAAAACAAGAACCTGATGCGGGGCACTCCCCTGCGGTCCATCCTGGACACGAGCGTCACCCAGACCCTGAGCCGGACATTTATCACTTCCGGCGCTACCCTGCTCACTGTGATTGCGCTGTTCCTTCTCACGAGCGGATCGCTGAAAAACTTCTCCCTCAACATGATCGTGGGTATCGTCGAGGGAACCTATTCAACGTTCATCTCCTCGTTCATCGTTCTCGAGTGGACCAAGATGATGGACAGGCGGCACAAGAAGCGGGAGATGGACAAATACGGCATCGGGAGCGCGGCCGAACCCCTGCAGCAGAAGACGGCGGAGATGGATGCCGTTGAGGTGGAGGCCGAGGTCGAAGGCGATGATGAAGGCGAGCCGGAAGGGCTCGTCCCCGAGCCTGTCGGCCTTTCCGGTACAGTCCCCGGGGCCCCGTCACCAGACGCCGGACAACCGATGCCGGTGCCCGCCGGGCAGCAGGTGCCCGCGGCGCAACCGGCTGCGCCGCAGCCGGTTGCGGCACAACAGGCGCAGCGCGCTCCGGGAAATGTCATGTCGTTCCCCGGGCAGTCGGGATCTCGCAAGAACAAGAAGCGCAGGAGGCGGCACCACTAGACCGTCATGAAGCTCCTCTGCCTTTCTGACATCCATGGAGAGGGCGCGGGGCTGAAGGATGTGCTTCTCCGCGATGCGCCCGGCGTGGACCTGGTTGTCGTTGCAGGGGACCTTACCCACCTGGGGGGCTATGCAGAGGCGGAAGCAATACTCGCCCCCCTGCTCGCGCCTGGAATCCCCCTTGTTGCCGTGGGGGGAAACATGGACCGGGACGGCGCGCGGCGCTGTCTCGATGAAAAGGGAATCAACATCCACGGCCGTGGAATCGTACGCGAAGGCGTTGGATTCATGGGCCTGGGAGGCGGAACTCCTTCTCCCTTTGGCACCCCGTGGGAAATAACTGAGCTCGAGGCCGGGAAGGTTCTCGCCTCAGGGCTGCCCGGCATCGCGCAGGCCCCTTACAAGGTGCTCGTGTCCCATTCGCCTCCCCGGGGCACAAAGCTCGACCGAAGCTTCACCGGCCTGCACGTGGGATCCGAGGCGGTGCGGGAGTTTCTCCTTGCCGGAGCCGTGGACCTCTGCATCTGCGGGCATATCCACGAGTCCGCGGGAGAGGACACGCTCGGCCGGGCGCACTGCGTGAATATCGGGCCGTTCAAGAACGGAAGCTACGCCCTTGTCAGCATCGACACTACCGGGGCACGGGTCACATGGAGGAAGGTATGAATCTGAGCGCGCTCTCCGCTGTCGCAAACAGCGTCCGTTCCCTGGCCATCGACGCCGTGGAGAAAGCCAAATCAGGCCATCCGGGCCTGCCGATGGGGTGCGCGGAGCTGGGCGCGCTCGTCTATGGCGAGCTGCTCAACCACTGGCCGGGGGACCCCCACTGGATCAACAGGGACAGGTTCGTGCTCTCGGCCGGACACGGCTGCATGCTGCTGTACTCGCTCCTGCACCTCTCCGGATACGAGCTCGCCCTCGATGATATCAAGAGCTTCCGCCAGCTCGGCTCCCGCACTCCGGGACACCCCGAATGGGGGATGACACCGGGCGTTGAGGCCACAGGCGGGCCGCTGGGACAGGGGCTTTCAAATGCAGTGGGCATGGCAATTGCCGAGCGCATGCTTGCGTCGAGGTTCAACACGTCGACGCGTGCCGTGATCGACCACTTCACCTACGTCCTGGCAAGCGACGGCGATATGATGGAAGGCGTGGCATCAGAGGCTGCATCCCTCGCCGGCCACCTGGGGCTGGGCAAGCTCATCGTCTTTTATGATTCCAACAGCATCACCATAGAGGGCTCGACCGGGCTGGCCTTCTCGGAAAACGTGCTCAAGCGGTACGAGGGCTATGGCTGGCTCACCCTGTCGGGCAGCATGTATGACGTCGAAGGAATTGCGGCCATGGTGGCGCAGGCGAAGAAATCCCCTGACAGGCCCACGATCATCCAGCTTACCTCCGTGATCGGGAAGGGCGCTCCCACGCGCGCGGGAACAGCCAAAGCACACGGCGAGCCCCTCGGGCCTGAAGAGGCGGCGGGCGCAAAGAAGGCGATCGGCGTGCCTGATGGCTGCCAGTTCTACGTCTTCCCGGAGGCCGAGGCATATTTCAAGGACAAAAAGCCCGGCTGGAAGACTCAATACGAGCAGTGGAAAAAGACACTCGAATCATGGAAGAAAGAAAATCCCGATCTCGCGAAGGACTGGGAGAAGTACTTCGGCGGGGGCTACGATCTTTCCGCAATCGCCATGCCGGCTTTCAAGCCGGGGGACAGCGTCCAGACCCGCGCAGCCAGCGGCCAGGTGTTGAATGCCATCGCGAAGGGCGTGCCGAACCTCATTGGCGGTTCCGCAGATCTCGCCCCTTCCAACAACACCAACCTCAAGGACATGGGAGATTTCAGCAGGGCGAACCCGCAGGGGAGAAACTTCCACTTCGGGATCCGCGAGCACGGCATGGGCGGCATATGCAACGGCATCGCTTACCACGGCGGGCTCCGTCCCTTCTGCGCCACTTTCATGGTCTTTTCCGATTACATGCGCCCGTCCATCCGCCTGGCCGCGCTATCGAAGCTGCCCGTCATTTACATTTTCACTCATGACTCGGTCTTCGTGGGTGAGGACGGACCCACGCATGAGCCGGTGGAACACCTTGCCGCGCTGCGTGTCATTCCCAACCTGCTTCTCCTGCGCCCCGGCGACGCCGAGGAAACCGAGATGGCATGGCGAATGGCGTTCGAGCGGAAGGATGGTCCGACCGCGCTCGCTCTCACTAGGCAGGGAATCGTCGTGTATGCCAAGGCTGATTCCGAGTGGCGGAAAACCATCCGGCAGGGAGCGTACATCGCCAGGGACTGCGACGGAGCACCCGATGTCGTCATCATCGCAACAGGCTCCGAGGTCTCCGCCGCGTTGCAGGCTGCCACCGCGCTTTCGGACCGCAAAGTGCGCGTGGTATCCATGATCTCCCGCGAGCTCTACACCGCCCAGCCTGCCCGGTTCCGCTTGTCGCTTGTGCCGGCAGGGTCGAGAAAGGTCGTTTTCGAAGCGGGCGTGACACAGGGCTGGAAGGGGCCGTTCGACGATGACACGCTCGTCGTGGGCATCGACAGGTTCGGCGAGTCAGGGCCGTACCAGAAGGTCGTGGAGCACCTCGGCATCACTGCCGGTGCTTTGGAGAAGAGAATCCGGGACTGGAAGTAGGGGGGCTGCTTTCGTCCGTCCCTGGCCTCGGCCGCCCTCGACATCCCTGTCTACGGCGGCTATACCCGGCGTGAGCTCGCCGCGCGTTTCAATCGCTGGATCCCCTCTGAGGCGTCGATACGCCGTGAGATTGCTTCCCCCTCGGCCACCACGGCGTCCCTGAATCGGCGCAAGGCATCGCCGACCGTTTGCTTCTTCCGCCTGCTGGTATTCTTCACGAGCCCGTACAGGAAATCGCATATTTCCGGCGCCCGGAACGCAGATTCATCCTGCGGATATTCTGCTGGTAGCTCTCCAGGATCGTCGGATTTGCCGCCAGCTTTGCCAGGAGAGTCGCCAGGTGCGCCGGGGTGCGCGTGAGCCATCCGAGCTTGTTGCCGATGACCCAGCTTGTCGTCTCTTTCTCATTGGCGAGGAAGCTGGAGATGATGAGGGGTCGCCCCTGCACGAGGGTCTCGAACACCTGGTTGGGCCCTGACTTCCCTACGACGACATCGGCAGCGCTTATATATTCCGCGACGTTTGTGACATAGCCCCTTACGTTGATCTGCAGCGCACCCGTGGCGCCTTTCGCCAGGGCCTCGATATCGGTCCGCAGCCGCTCGTTGCGGCCACAGATGACAACTGCCTGGATGGCGAGACCTCTTTGTATGAGAGTGGCCAGGATCTTCTTGACCGGGCCCACACCTTCCGCGCCGAAAAAGAAAAGGACGGTGAATGGCTTCTGCGCAAGCTCCAGCCGCCGTCGAAGCACCGTGCGGGACTCCCTGTGGGGAGAGAAGCTGGGCTTGATGGGAAACTGAAACACTTTCACCTTGCGAGCCCAGATTCCCTTTTCTATGATCTCGTCACGCGATTTGCGGGAGAAAACCATGCTCCAGTCGAAGACGGGTGAGAACCAGATGTAGTGCGAGTCGAATGGCTCGGGATTAAGCACAACGGAGACCGCATCGAGCTGTCCCACCTGCTTCAACAGCTCGAGGTAGTGCGTGAAGGTGAAATAGGTGGACACAACGAGGTCGGGACGCTCCCGCTCCAGGTAGCGGACAAACTTCGGCAGGATTGTAATGCCGAGGATTCTATCGATGATTTTGATCATGAAAGGATTGTCCGCGCCCCGATAGAAGGCATTGATGAGCGGAGGGTAGCGAAGCGCATTGTTCCAGTAGAACTTGTACAGGTATCGGAGGAAGCTCGCACCCAGTGCAATGCCCAGGTTCACGACACGGACATCGAGGTCCTTGTAGCCCAGGATGTCGAATTGTTCCTTGAGCGCCACGGCAGGGGCGATATGCCCACCGCCGATATCGATCGTGTAGATGTCGATGCGCTTCATTTCTACCATACAATGTAGCCCCCCTGCCGGAACGATGTCAATCTTGCGCGCCCGGGCCTCCTTTCGCAGGCTCTCGGCGTTTGCACTGCAAACGCCTGCCGCCCTACGCGTCCATGTGCTCGTCGGCCCTCGCCATCCGTGGCTATGGGCCTTGACAGGCGATGCAGTTTATCTGGATACTTTCAGAAAGGCTGCGACGGAGAAGAGTAGGCGAAGAGCTCCGGACAAAGAGAGGTCGCCCCGGGCATGGGCCCGGAGTGAGAGGCGACCGTCCGTGAATCGTTGAAAACCACTCCTGAGCTTCGGCCCGAAAGACGGTGGCCCCGCGCCGTTCAGTAGGCGCCGACGACGGCTCCTCGTCAGAGAGCACAGGAAAGAGCGCCTCCCCAACTGCACGGAATACCGTGCAAGGGCGGCGAATCAAGGTGGAACCGCGGAGAGCCCCTTTCGGCTTTTCGTCCTTGGAAGCGCGGCGGATTGCCGCGTCCAATACCGGGACGAAGCAGCCGAGAGGGGCTTTGTCGTATGGAGGTTTGAAATGGAAAACGCACAAGAGTCCCGGCTCCTGGAAATCCGGCACTCGTTCTCGCACGTCATGGCGGAGGCGGTGCTCCAGATGTTCCCGGGGGCGAAGCTCGCCATCGGCCCGGCAATCGCGGAGGGTTTCTATTACGATTTCGAGCTCCCTCGTTCGCTCAGCACCGAGGACCTTGCCGCGATCGAAGAGAAGATGCGGGCCATTGTGGCGGGGGAACACACGTTCACCCGAAAGGCGATCAGCCGCGCCGACGCGCGCAAGCTGTTCAAGGACCAGCCTTACAAGCTGGAGCTCATCGACGAGCTTCCCGAGGGTGAGGAAATCTCCACCTACACGCAGGATACTTTCACTGATCTTTGCCGCGGCCCGCACGTGTCCAGCACGCGCGAGCTGCCCCCCGAGGCCTTCAAGCTGACCTCCATCGCAGGGGCATACTGGCGTGGGGATGAGAAAAACAAGATGCTCCAGCGGATCTACGGCACGGCGTGGGGATCCAAGGCGGATCTCGAGGGCTACCTGAAGAAGCTGCAGGAGATCGAGAAGAGGGACCACCGGCGGCTCGGAAAAGAGCTCGACCTGTACTCCATCCACGAGGAAGCCGGGGCGGGTCTCATCTACTGGCATCCAAAGGGTGCCCGGGTCCGGCTGGCAATCGAGGACTTCTGGCGCGCGGAGCACCTGAAGAACGGCTATGAGCTTCTCTACACGCCGCATATCGGCAAGTCCTGGCTGTGGGAGACATCGGGCCACCTCGGGTTCTACAAGCAGAACATGTATGCTCCGCTGTCCATCGATGACGTGGACTACTTCCTCAAGCCGATGAACTGTCCGTTTCACCTGATGATCTACAAGAACCGGCAGCGATCCTATCGTGACCTGCCGCTGCGCTGGGCCGAGCTGGGCACCGTGTACCGCTATGAGAAGTCCGGCGTCATGCACGGCCTCCTGCGCGTCCGCGGGTTCACGCAGGACGACGCGCACATCATCTGCACCCCGGAACAGATCGACGACGAGATCCTCGAAGTCCTTCGCTTCTCCCTGAAGATCTGGAAGGCATTCGGGTTCAATGACGTCAAGGCATACCTCGCCACCAAGCCGGCCGACGGGATCGGCGACGACGAAACGTGGGACAAGGCGATCGCCATATTGAAGCGGGCGGCGGAGAAGGAAAACCTCGACGTCGTGATCGACGAGGGCGGGGGAGCCTTTTACGGTCCCAAGATCGACCTCAAGATCAAGGATGCCCTGGGGCGTGAGTGGCAGATGACCACCATCCAGTTCGACTGGAACGAGCCGGAGCGTTTCGGGCTCACCTATGTCGCCGCTGACAACACGCAGAAGCGGCCCTTCATGGTCCACCGTGCGCTGCTGGGTTCAATGGAGCGATTCTTCGGCGTCCTGATAGAGCACTTCGGCGGCGCATTCCCGCCCTGGCTTGCCCCTGTGCAGGCAGTGGCCATTCCCGTCAGCGCGGCATTCGCCGGCTACGGCGAAGAGGTAGTAAAGCTGCTTCGCGCGCGCGGCGTGCGGGCCGAGCTGGACAAGGGCGATGATCGCATGAACGCCAAGATTCGAAACGCGCAGAACCAGAAGGTCCCGTTCATGATCATCCTGGGGGAAAAGGAGCAGACGGGAAGGAGCGTGTCCCTGCGCACCCGGAGCGGCGAGCAGAAGAATCTCATTCCCTTGGAAGAGTTCCTGGCGATGATCGAGGTCGAAGTGAGGCCCAAGACGCTGGACTGATCCATGATCGCAATGATCATCAAGCGGGACGGGAGGGCTGTCCCGTTCCAGAAGAAGAAGATCACCTCGGCCGTGTACAGGGCGGCGGTAGCCTGCGGGGGCAGGGACAAGGCAGAGGCCGAGCTTGTCACTGCTGATGTACTTGCCATGCTCGAAGCCCGCCAGGGCCGGGGAAGCTGGCCGACAGTGGAGGAGATCCAGGATCTCGTGGAGAAGGCCCTGATCGAGCGCGGCCATGCACGTACGGCAAAGGCCTACATTCTGTATCGCTACGAGCATGCGCTCAAGCGCGAGGGAAAGGCCAGCCTCACCTACTCGGAAGAGAACATCCCCTACCGCAAGCTGTGGGAAGCGCTCTCATGGGCCACGGACCACGCCTGCGTCACCCTTGCACAGCTTTCCCGGCAGATCGACTCGGGAAGGTATATGGATCTCGTCGCGGCGGCCGATGATTTCTATGAAAGCGAGCTGGACGCGGCGGCGGAGAAGATACTTGCCAGACGGGATGAGCTGAAAATCGTCATTATCGCCGGGCCCTCGTCATCAGGGAAATCGACCACTACGATCAAGGTGAAAGAGAAGCTCGCGGCGGCCGGGATCACAACCGTGCCGCTCACAGTGGACAACTACTTCTACGACCTCGATGTGCACCCGAAGATCGGCGCGGATGATTATGACTTCGAGACGCCGCAGGCCCTCGACCTGGCTCTCATTGACAAGCACCTCCAGGCGCTGGTCGGCGGCGCCGGCGTCGTCGTGCCCCGGTACGATTTCAAGACGGGCAGGAGGACGGGGGACTCCGGAACGGTCCGACTTGCCCCGGATCAGGTGTTGCTCATCGACTCGCTTCACGGACTGTTCCCTGACATGACCCGCAGCGTGCCGGAGGGGATGAAGTTCCGCCTGTACGTGGAAACCCTCTCCCAGATCAAGGCTGATGACGGCCGTTATATCCGCTGGGCGGACATCCGTATGCTGCGCAGGATCGTGCGCGACATGCAGTTCAGGAACTATTCGCCGCGCGCCACGATTCGGCACTGGCACCTGGTGCGCCGTGCCGAGCTCCGCTATATCGTGCCCGAGCTGCGCAGGGCGCACGCCCTAGTCAACAGCTTTTTGTCCTATGAGCTTCCGATCATGAAAGGGAGGGTGGAGCAGCACCTTGCGCCGCTCATCGAGCAGTTCGCGGCAGATCCGGACACGCAGGATGCGCACGAGAGAGCCGTCAGGGTGAAGTCTCTGCTCGACCAGGTGCCGGCAGTCGAAGACGAAAGCGTCGTCCCCGACCGCTCGCTCCTCCGTGAGTTCATCGGCGGGAGCGCATATACATACCATTGAGAATGCGGGGAGGGACACATGAATGCCTTGTCGATACTCCGTACCGTAGCTTCCAGCCCGCTTCCATGGGTGATCCTCGCCGGTCTGTTCGTCGGGGCGGCTGCTGCGCGCGCATCGATGCCCACGAGACGCCGCAAGGATCCTGACCGGGCGCGTACGCGCAAATGGGTTGTCGCCTGCGTGCTGTTCTCCATTGCCATTGTTGTGGCCCTCCTCGGGGTATTTATCCCCGGGCCATCCAAGATCGTCGATATCCGCCTGGCCTGGGCTGCGGGTATTGCAGCGGTGGTCACCTTTGGCGCGCTGCGCTTCAGGAAAGCGCTCGGCATTCCCGTCCTGGTCCTTCTTGTCGCTTCGGCCGTTTTACTGGGCCTTTTTTTCCAGAGCATTCGCGCTTTCACCGGGGAGACCGAGATCGCATCGGTCCGTGTCATCAGCGTTGCAAGCTCTTCGATGAGACTGGAGGTCTCGCCGCGGACCGGGGAACCGGCTCTCCTGACCATGGACGGCGCCTATTTCGCTCCCATAGTCAAGGTCGTGATTTTCGACGATCTGCTCGTTTTCCTGGGAGCGCGGACCTGGTACCGGTTCGAGGGGATGACATCATTCGACATGAATCTTCGCCAGGGCAACACGGACTTTCGATTTCCGCGCCCATCGGGCATATCCGAGCAGTTGTGGGCGCTTTTCGAGCAGAATGAGGCCCGGATCCCTGGCGTGAAGACTGTCCAGATCGAAATGCCGAGCAAGAGAGCAGCGGAGTTTGCCACCTACGGCATCATGGTCCAGAACGACGGGGGGGTCCAGGTCGTGCCGAAATCAGGCTGATCCGCTGGCAGGCGGGATCCGCTCCTGTCTGTGCGCGGCTTCCTGGAACCTGCGCCTCAGGAATATCGCCTTGTCCACCATGGAGACAGCGACGATGAGCGCCACGGCATACTCCACGATCCTGACGACCAGGTCATTGCCGATCCAGGGTACACCGAAGAGCCCTGCGATCTCCATCACGTACAGCACCATCAGAGCAAAGATGGACGCCTTGCCAAGGAAGGTGGAAAGGGGCTCGGGCTTCCCTTCCCGGAGGGCAAGCGCGACCATGCCGAGTGCGAAAAACACGAACCGGCACGAGACAAGGATGAAGAACCAGAGCGGAATCAGATCATAATAGAAGAAAATGATCGAAACCGTGATGATCATGAGGTAGTCGCTGGACGAATCCAGGTACCTGCCAACGTAAGTAATTTCATGCCTTCTGCGGGCCACCATTCCGTCCAGCGTGTCCGTGGCGAATACGAGGACCATAAGAGGAAGGAGGACAGGCATGATGGGGTAGGAGGACGCCTGTATGATCAGGAACAGTATGGTGGGGATGGCGCTGAGACGGCCCAAAGTAAGGGTATTCGAGAGGTTTACCCGCACAAGCGGGGCAGGTGTTCCTTCGAGGTGAAAATCCGCTTTTCGATGGAGAAGCAGAGCAGTAAGGCCCGCGTGATAGCCTGCTGAAATAGCGAAAAAGAGCCCCGGACGCTGCCACCCCATTCGATATGCCAGCGATACTGCGACGAGGATCGCGCCCTGGACGAGGAAGAAGAGTGCGCCATGCAGTGTAATGCTTTTTTCGAGAGTTCCCTTGGCTGGCATCACGGGGAATCTAGGCATCCGGCATGCCCCTGTCAAGTGAGAGCTGCGAGCTGAACAAGGCGTTGACGAAATCCACGCGCACTATAAGATGCACCCATGACTTTGCCCATGATCCTTACCTGGGGGAGGATCGCCATTGCGCCCCTTTTTTTCCTGTTTTTCGAGCTGGCTGATGCCCATGGGGCGCCTCTGCTCGTCGGAGTCTGGGCTGCTTTTCTCCTTATCGAGTTTTCGGACCTGCTGGATGGCCATTTCGCTCGCAGCCGCAATCAGGAATCCGACATAGGGAAGGTTCTCGACCCGTTCGCCGATGCCTTGAGCAGGCTCACGTATTTCGTCGCTTTTGCCGGAACAGGAATTCTGCCCCTCTGGATATTGCTCATCCTCATTTACCGGGATATTGCGGTTGCCTATATCAGAGTGATGGTTTCGAATTCGCAGGTTTTGATGCCTGCCCGCTTAAGCGGGAAGCTTAAGGCCTGGATCTATGCGTTCGCGGGTGGCGCCGGCATTGCTGTGTTTTCGGCAAAGAAACTCGGTCTGTTCCTGGACTACATGCCCATCATTCAAGGAATCGCCCTCCTGCTCTTCGTTCTGGCCGCGTTGGTGGCGCTGTGGTCTTTGGCCGATTATGCAGCTTTCTTTCTGAAGAATTTTCGCGAAATCTAGTTGACATGATTGTTCACCTGAAGTTATATTGAAGTTCGCCTCCAGGGTAGTACTTCGGCCGCGGTTGATCCGCGGCACTCTCTCCTCTGACAACAAATCCGAGGGGGGGAGTACCGTCTCTGGGGTAAAGCCGTGTAAAGCCGCGGCAGTGTGCTCCGGCGTTTCTGCGAAACGCCTGCCGCACCAAGACCTCACGGAATACCGTGAGAGTGCGAATGCCACAGAGTACTGTGGCCGTGTGCTCCCGGCGTTTCTGCGAAACGCCTGCCGCACCAAAACCTCACGGAGTACCGTGAGAGTGCGAATGCCACAGAGTACTGTGGCCGTGTGCTCCCGGCGTTTCTGCGAAACGCCTGCCGCACCAAAACCTCACGGAATACCGTGAGAGGGATCTTTGACAGTGAAGGGAAGGGGAGAATGAGGTGAGCGGGTCCGTCGCCATTCTGGGTAACCGGGATGGGGGCGAAAACGCGTGATACGGCGTCGCAAAGTCAGCGAGGCGTCGGAAGCGCGTGTAACGAAGTATAAAACCTGCCCGCAAGGGTAGGTTCTATATCATGGAGAGTTTGATCCTGGCTCAGAACGAACGCTGGCGGCGCGTTTTAAGCATGCAAGTCGGACGGCAAGCACTGTAGCAATATGGTGCCGAGAGTGGCGAACGGGTGAGTAACACGTAGGTGATCTACCTCTGGATGGGGGATAGCCCGTGGAAACACGGGGTAATACCGCATGAGGCCTTGAGGGTAAAGCCTTGAGGTGAAAGGTGCAATTGCACCGTCTGGGGATGAGCCTGCGGTCCATTAGTTAGTTGGCGGGGTAAAGGCCCACCAAGACTCCGATGGATAGCCGGCCTGAGAGGGTGTACGGCCACACTGGAACTGAGACACGGTCCAGACTCCTACGGGAGGCAGCAGCTAAGAATCTTCCGCAATGGGGGAAACCCTGACGGAGCGACGCCGCGTGGATGATGAAGGCCGTAAGGTTGTAAAATCCTTTTGTCGGTGAAGAATAAGGAGGGGAGTGGAAAGCCTCTCTGATGACGTTAGCCGACGAATAAGCCCCGGCTAATTACGTGCCAGCAGCCGCGGTAATACGTATGGGGCAAGCGTTGTTCGGAGTTATTGGGCGTAAAGGGCGTGTAGGCGGCTCATGAAGTCTGGTGTGAAATCGCAAGGCCTAACCTTGCATATGCGCTGGAAACTGGTGGGCTTGAGTTCTTGAGGGGAAGCTGGAATTCCAGGTGTAGGGGTGAAATCTGTAGATATCTGGAAGAACACCGGTGGCGAAGGCGAGCTTCTATCAGAGGACTGACGCTGAGGCGCGAAAGCGTGGGGAGCAAACAGGATTAGATACCCTGGTAGTCCACGCTGTAAACGATGTGCACTAGGCGTGGGGCACGTACGTGCTCTGTGCCGTAGCTAACGTGTTAAGTGCACCGCCTGGGGAGTATGCTCGCAAGGGTGAAACTCAAAGGAATTGACGGGGGCCCGCACAAGCGGTGGAGCATGTGGTTTAATTCGATGGTACACGAGGAACCTTACCAGGGCTTGACATGTGCGTGAATGTTCACGAGAGTGGGCAGCCCCGCAAGGGGCGCGCACACAGGTGCTGCATGGCTGTCGTCAGCTCGTGTCGTGAGATGTTGGGTTAAGTCCCGCAACGAGCGCAACCCTTACCGTCTGTTGCCAACAGGTTGTGCTGGGCACTCGGACGGAACTGCCGGTGACAAACCGGAGGAAGGTGGGGATGACGTCAAGTCATCATGGCCCTTATGTCCTGGGCTACACACGTGCTACAATGGTCGGTACAGAGCGAAGCGAAACGGCGACGTCAAGCAAATCGCAAAAAGCCGGTCTCAGTGCGGATTGGAGTCTGAAACCCGACTCCATGAAGTTGGAATCGCTAGTAATCGCGCATCAGCATGGCGCGGTGAATACGTTCCCGGGCCTTGTACACACCGCCCGTCACACCACCCGAGTTGGGGGTACCCGAAGTCAGTTGCCTAACCGCAAGGGGGGCGCTGCCGAAGGTATGCCTGGTGAGGGGGGTGAAGTCGTAACAAGGTAGCCGTACCGGAAGGTGCGGCTGGATCACCTCCTTTCTAAGAGAACAGCCGCGCGCTTCGGCGCGCGGCGAACTGCACCGAGCGGCAGGCGTTGGAGGCCCGAAGGGCCGAAACGCCGAGAGCGAGGTGCAGATAGCTCGCTCTCTCTCAAACTCTCCTCCCTTTTCTGTATATGCCGTATCCCGTCACACAGCACAAACCCGCCGAGTCAATACTGACGGGAATGTTGCGCGATGGAGCGGCGGCCAAGCCTGGGGGTATAGCTCAGTGGCTAGAGCGGTGGCTTTGCAAGCCATAGGTCTGGGGTTCAAGTCCCCATACCTCCAGAGTCGGCGAATCGCTGCGGCGTTCCGCAGCCGATAATCACACCGCATACGGTGTGACAAATGCCACAGAGTACCGCGTTCGCGCGGAACGCGTAATCGCGTACTGTGGCCGTGATCTTTGACAATCTAGGGAAGGGTGAACGAAACGCGGCGTGCGTTGGATGGCACCAAACGTACGTATGCGTGAAAGAGAGTCCGTGGTGGAGCTGGCCTGAGAGGCGAAGCCGCGGAGAAAACGCACGGGAATACCGTGCAAGGGAACGATGGAAAATATGGTCAAGCGAGAAAGGGTTCATGGTGGATGCCTAGGAGCTACTGTACGAAGAAGGCCGTGGTAAGCTGCGAGAAGCCGCGGGGAGGAGCACACATCCCGAGATCCGCGGATAGCCGAATGGGGTAACCCGACGCGTTAGACTACGCGTCATCCATGAGTGAATACATAGCTTATGGAAGGGACACTCAGGGAACTGAACCATCTCAGTACCTGAAGGAAAAGAAATCAAATCAGAGATTCCCCAAGTAGCGGCGAGCGAACGGGGAAGAGCCTAAACCATTCACACGTGATAGGCGTGAACCGTTGTGTGGGTGGGGTTGCAGGGCCTGTCTTGACTCCTTTCACGGGGGGTCGCGAAGTCAAAAACCTGATTCATAGCCGAACGCCACTGGGAAGGGCGACCAAAGGGGGTGAAAGTCCCGTAGGCGAAATGGGTCAGGCTTCGTGGGGCGGGTACCTGAGTACCGTGGGGCTCGAGAAACCCTGCGGGAATCTGGGAGGACCACCTTCCAAGGCTGAATACGCAAGTAGCTACCGATAGTGCAGAAGTACCGTGAGGGAAAGGTGAAAAGGACCCCGAGAGGGGAGTGAAAGAGAATCTGAAACCGTGAACCTACAAGCGATCAAAGGGTGACGCAAGTTGCCTGATGGTGTGCCTATTGCATAATGAACCGGCGAGTTACTATGTGCAGCGAGGTTAAGGCATTGAAATGCCGGAGCCGCAGGGAAACCGAGTCTTAAATGGGCGACAGAGTTGCATGTAGTAGACCCGAAGCTGAGTGATCTATCCATGGCCAGGCTGAAGCGCTGGTAACACAGCGTGGAGGGCCGAACGGTAGTCCGTTGAAAAGGGCACTGATGAGCTGTGGATAGGAGTGAAAGGCTAAACAAACTCAGAGATAGCTGGTACTCCCCGAAATAGCTTTAGGGTTAGCCTCGCGTTGAGTGTCACGGAGGTAGAGCACTGGATGGACTAGGGGTCTTTACGGGCTACCAAACCCAACCAAACTCCGAATGCCGTGACATGGTGCGCGGGAGTGAGACTGCGGGCAATAAAGTTCGTGGTCGAGAGGGGAACAGCCCAGACCGTTGACTAAGGTCTCAGAAGTCGAGCTAAGTGGAAAAGGAAGTGCGACTGCCCAGACAGCCAGGAGGTTGGCTTAGAAGCAGCCATGCCTTGAAAGAGTGCGTAACAGCTCACTGGTCGAGTCGTCGTGCGCTGATAATACACCGAGGCTTAAGCTCGAAACCGAAGTCACGGCTGTGCGCCGGATACGGCGCATGGGGTAGGGGAGCATTCCGTATGCCGAAGAAGGGGCAATCCGTGAGGGGCCCTGGAGGTGGCGGAAGGGAGGATGCCGGTATGAGTAACGAAAAGACAGGTGAAAAACCTGTCCGCCGAAAGCCTAAGGTTTCCTGGGTAAAGGTAATCTGCCCAGGGTTAGTCGGCCCCTAAGGCGAGGCCGAAAGGCGTAGTCGATGGGAAACGGGTTCATATTCCCGTACCTCTGACGATTTCGAAGGGATGACGCGTGAGGCAATACCCGGCGGGACAACGGTTGTTCCCGTCCAAGGAGCAAGCCTTCGAGGGTGGCAGGGAAATCCGCCACCTGAGGTAAGCTCTTAAGGCGAGCGTAGCGGGAGCGAGGCGAAGCGGGCGGCGTCAAGGCGCTAAAAAATAATCTCTAAGGTGTAATCGTTGGGGACCGTACTGGAAACCGACACAGGTGGGCGAGAAGAGTATTCTCAGGCGCTCGAGTGATTCCGCATCAAGGAACTCGGCAATCTACACACGTAACTTCGGGAGAAGTGTGGCCACCCGCGGATGGGGCAACCCGTTTGTGGGGGGTTGCAGTGAAAGGGCCCAAACGACTGTTTAACAAAAACACAGGTCTCTGCGAATCTCCAAAGAGATGTATAGGGACTGACACCTGCCCGGTGCTGGAAGGTTAAGAGGAGGGGTTAGCCGCAAGGCGAAGCTCTGAATTGAAGCCCCAGTAAACGGCGGCCGTAACTATAACGGTCCTAAGGTAGCGAAATTCCTTGTCGGGTAAGTTCCGACCTGCACGAAAGGTGTAACGAGTTGGGCGCTGTCTCGATGTGGAGCTCGGTGAAATTGTAGTATCGGGGAAGGTGCCGATTACCCATGGTTAGACGGAAAGACCCTGTGAACCTTTACTGTAACCTGGCATGGGGACTTGACTTCTCATGTGTAGGATAGGTGGGAGGCTGTGAGGGCGGGGCGTCAGCTTCGCCGGAGCCGTTGGTGAAATACCACCCTTGATAGGTTAGGTTTCTAACTCCACTGGTGAAGCCCGGTGGTGGACAGTGTCAGGCGGGCGGTTTGACTGGGGCGGTCGCCTCCTAAAAGGTAACGGAGGTGCGCGAAGGTTTCCTCACGCTGGTTGGAAATCAGCGTACGAGTGTAAAGGCATAAGGGAGCCTGACTGTGAGACGTACATGTCGAGCAGGCGCGAAAGCGGGTCTTAGTGATCTGGCGGTGGTGAGTGGAAGCGCCGTCACTTAACGGATAAAAGGTACTCCGGGGATAACAGGCTGATCTTGCCCAAGAGTTCACATCGACGGCAAGGTTTGGCACCTCGATGTCGGCTCATCGCATCCTGGGGCTGGAGCAGGTCCCAAGGGTTTGGCTGTTCGCCAATTAAAGCGGTACGTGAGCTGGGTTCAGAACGTCGCGAGACAGTTCGGTCCCTATCTGCCATGGGCGTTGGTTGCTTGAGAGGAGCTGTTCCTAGTACGAGAGGACCGGAATGGACGAACCTCTGGTGTACCAGTTATCCTGCCAAGGGTAGGCGCTGGGTAGCCAAGTTCGGAAGGGATAACCGCTGAAAGCATCTAAGTGGGAAACCCACCTCAAGATGAGGCAACCCTGGGGAGCAAATCCCCCTGAAGGTACCTGGGAGATAACCAGGTTGATAGGCTGGAAGTATACGTGCGGCAACGCATTAAGCTGACCAGTACTAATTTACCGTGAGGCTTGACCATATTTTTCTTCGTTCCGTAGTGCGCCCTCTGGGCGCACGAGGGCGGCAGCCGTTGGAGCGCCGAAGGCGCGAAACGGCGAGAGCCCAGAAGAACATACGCGCGGCCCACAAGGCCGTACGGACTGATTCGTTCACCCACGTCACGGTAGTCCGTGGCATTCGTGCGGCAGGCACTTCGCAGAAGTGCCGAGAGCACGTTCGATCCCTAAGTGTGTATTATTGCCTGGTGACTATGGCGCAGGGGAACCACCCGTTCCCATCCCGAACACGGAAGTTAAGCCCTGCCGCGCCGATGGTACTGCCGCTTGACGGTGGGAGAGTAGGTCGTTGCCAGGCTTTTTTATTTGTCCAAAGCATTGTTGTCCTCCCCGCAGCCAAGTGTCAGCGGCGGCCGGGAAATTGCGCTTTTCTCCCAAGTGAAAAGTTGCCGGAAGACCCCCCTATACGTGTTCCTAACCGTGCTCCTCAATTTCGTGGATCGTCGAAGCGCGGGCGCTGGCTTTCAGGGTTGCTCTCTAGGCTGGGCTAAAGTCCAATTTATGTAATGCGATCTGAAGCGTAGGAAAAGGGCCTGATCGCTTTCAGGAACTAGAACCATTCCTGCTCCTTCGCGATCTTGCCGACCGGGACGATTGACCTCGGCATGTGCTTGCTCATGCTCGCCTCCGCAACTGAAACTAAGTCCAGCGGATATTCCTGTGCGTGATCGAGAATCGCACGTGCATGCGCCTCACTAAGCCCCCCCTCCTCCTTATGCATGTAGGATACATTTCTGAATCTGTAAAATGCAGCCCCACCCTTCTTGTAGGATGCAGCAATTGACCGCAAGATCTTCTGGGTATGACGAGAGTCAACGAACAATAAGTCTAGGGAGGTGCTGAGACAAAAGTTCAGCATAGCTTGGTCAGTTCCTTGGTATTCCAAAAGGTACCTAAGAAACAAGGAATGCCGATTTGCCTCGTTGCTACGAGTGGCAATGGATAGCACCGTTCGTGGACTGAGGGTCTTGGGGAACGAAGCCAGGTCAAACGCTATCTCGTTACTGGAACCGCTTAGCTTGCAATGAACTGCGTTGCTATAAGTCGAAAACAAGGTTGACCAGCGCGTATCGGAAAGCTTTGCAAGCGTTTGGTCGAGGATCGGAACAAGCTTGGCAAGAGTTGCGGGTCCTGTCCACGTCAGACAGCAAAGCATCACAAAGAAAACATCTGAATCGTTCTCCATGCTTTCAAACTGTGCTGTCCACCAGGATGCGCTTCCGGACCTAGTTCTTGCAACTCGACTTCTTACACAGACTGGAATGCTATCATCCACCAGACTAACATCCTTTGTGTCCCAAGTTGTCGTACCGGCTATCCCGGCCGCGATGTTGGCCATCGCAAAGACGGAAAGCTTCGGCCCAAAGAGCTCAAGCGCCTTGCTAGTTATCGAGATCCATGATGTGAGGTCAGTAGCCCATTCTCTAGCAGAGAGATCCAGAAGAGGTGAAACGTGCTTGACGAGCGCCAGACATTTAGCAACGATCGGAAACTCAGGAAGTTGCTCGAGCGTGTCCATAGAGAGATACTTATCTCCGTCAGAGAGACGATCCTGAAGAAGGCTCCTCAGCGAAACCGGATGCTTTTCCTTCGCCGCAATTGCGAACATTGTCGCATTCAATGCTTGAGAGACCGATTCAAAAATACTGCTTCCTTTCGAAGATCCCCGACAATGAACTTCGAGATCAAGTATTTTTTGCATCGTAGACTGGAAGAGAGCCTCTGATGAGCTGAAAAAGGAGTCGCGACCTGCCCTCAATATGAGTTCGATCCGGCCATTTGTTAGCTTCCCATCACTCTGAAGGTAGCACCGGATGTCTTCGTCGGACAGCGAGGGTAGAACACCCACGCGAAGCGCATATGTCCCCCACGTGGTTAGGCAGGAAGTTCTGTTGCCGATGGTTGGCCACATCTTTTTCAACAGGAATTCTGACATTTCGTCTCTTGATGCATTGGCGTCTGCGAGTTCCAGGTACGCCATAGCTCTGTCATATGGCGGCAATGATAGAAGCAGAAGAAAGCATCGCTCGATCAACTGCTCCCTTCCGCTTTGTCGTGGTAGATGGAATGCTTCTCGCCTCCGTCGATGCATTCTCCTGTCCGACATCATTGACCGGATGCCAAGATCACTTAGGAGCATGGAGACGACCTTGTGCATCGACCTGGGATGCTGCGCAAATACCCAATCTGACATCAATGTTCCGGCCAATACATATGGTTCGCGAGAATGCGAGAAAGTCTTATCAGAGGTCATCTCCTCGAGACGATCAGCGAGCGCCGGTAGCTCACCTTTGCTAAAACAACCCGCGAAGAACCTTGTTACATTGAGCCAGTACGGGTTGTATGCGAGAGCGTCAAATCTATCGGGTCTTGTTCCGCGCTTCTCTGCCCCGGGCGGTGAGTATGGCGCGGTGTGATACAAGTAGCGCGCAGTGAAGTACTCTCTTAGGGGCTGTACTTCAAATTCGAAGGTACCCTGCACTCGCGAAACGAGGGCGACGATTCTCTCGACCATCCCTGAGAACAATTGATCAGCCAGAGTTGGGTCGTGTTCTTCTCTCTTCAGATATGCTACAACAAGATCCCTTAGCTGGTCGGCAGCAATTCGACCGCCGTTGCCAGCTGTCTCTGCTTGTGAATGTAACACCCATGCGATGTGCCCGTGAATATCAACCAGCAAATCCCGATGGTCTCTGACGACGGTGCTCTTCTCGGATTCGCGGTTAAAAAAAGCTCAATGTAGTTGTCGTAAAGTGAGGTTCGTTTGTCAGGCAAAGAGCTGCCGCGCGTGTGGATCAAGCTGAGGAGTATCGTCAGTTGCATTGCATTTCTGGCGAGCTCCGCAAATGGGGCAGATCAACTTTTTCCTTCAGTATTTTGTGAACCGCACTAGCGTCTTTCGCGTCGAGCTTCTTGGCCCGGATCCACTTCTCGGCGTACTCCGAGATTACCCTCTTGGAGATTGAAGATAGATCGATGTAGCAGAATTTCGCCTGAGAGAACGACGGAGAGCCAACGAATGCCGTAGGACGACTCGTGATCACCACCTGAACAGACGCTGCGAACGATGCGAGTCTGTTGAGGCCCTTGGAGATTTCCTCGACGACTACGCGACGTTTTGAGAGATCTGCGACTTCATCTAGACCATCGAAGACTAGTAGGAGCGATAGGCATCTAGCGCATTCTTGAAGGTCGGCCACCCCAAAGGGCGCCTCTCCCGAATGGTGCGCGATCACAGCTGACAAGAATCCCTCTAAGGATCTCTCGAACTTTTCAGCAGGAATTTCGGCATTGTCGGCGGAAAAAGGATCGCGGCGACTCAACCAGAGAGACAGATCGCGCAGGTCGACCTTAACTGGGATGCGTGCATTTGGCAGAGCGTGCTGAGGATAGAGGCTCTGCGTTGGCGGTTGAGACAACACCTTGCTGCGATAGACCTGACAAACGTACTGCACAACGGTTGACTTTCCCTGCCCCGGAGCGCCCTCTAGGACTATCCAGGGGAAGTGTTGCGCAACCAGCGGATGAAGTAAGAACGCCGCAGCTCCGACGGTTGCCTCTGCTTCAAATTCGGACTCGACCTCCTCTTCCTCCATGAGTTCTTGAGCTATCCGGCCTAGAATCTGATTCTCAGTTCTACTAAGCCTGTGCCCGTGCTGAAGGCCAAACAGATTTATGGGTACGTCGACAAATAGGTCAAGCAAGTCGTTCTGGATATCAACTTGCTTGAACCGCACATGCTTATCATTTTCGAATTGATCTGAGAGGAAGGCTCTCAGGACAGTAGATAGGCGAGGGAAGTTTGTCGGAGAAGTGCCTTGTTCTAGAATCGCCCTTAGGATATCTGATCCTTTGAGCAGTTCGGGGTACGCCCACTTTAGGTCGAATTGCGAGTCCAGTCTTCGGTTGAGGTCATCACGCCATAAACAAAAGGCTTCTATTGGTATTTTCTTTCTGAATATCGCATCAACTTTGTCGATGGATCCTGTTTCAAGATGCGACGTCCCCGGAACATTGGTCAGAATATAGTATCGCTTGGCCCCCTTTGGAATAAGATTGGCGACCTTTGGAGCCTCTTCTTCCAAAATTTCGGTGAGCCATTTGTGAGGTTCAGGTTGGTCTTGAAGCTTGCGAATATATTTTACCTGGAACAAGTAGAATTCGTCCCCTGGCTTTCTTGTCAGATATGCCTAGTGCATCCCTCCCACCATCTGGCTGAGCCACCGGGAAGCACTGCATATCGGGAAAATCCTTCAATAGCATGGCTTGGCAAAGTTC
Organism: uncultured Spirochaetota bacterium; assembly: GCA_963820435.1. GTDB lineage: Bacteria > Spirochaetota > Spirochaetia > SZUA-6 > Fen-1364 > Fen-1364. Next base: position 95,107 of record CAWGAC010000013.1, read on the forward strand.
CTGGAACCGTTCTGGACCGAGATTCTCATATTGGTATTCCATCGAATGGCCCCCAGGAGGGAAATACTTTGACCTGAAGCAGAATAGCACGGAGATAGTGAAATCGCAAGATTTATCGTTGTTGGCATCGACCCGGGAATGGTTTGCGAAAGCACGGATCCTTGGAGAAGCTCCTCCGCTTCTGCTGCCAAAGGACCGGAGGCTCTGTGGCAGGCTTATTGTCTCATGCCCTTGCTACCTCGATTGTACTGTCACTTGACGGTCGGAGAGCAGGTCGCTAGCAAATGCGCCTCTCTGCAACACAAGATGCAATCGAGGGCCCTCAGTATGGAGGCGCCCGAGTCGGCGGAATCGCCCGCCTCCATATCAGAACGGCGCGATATGCGTCACGCCTATACTCGTCATACAGCGGTGCGCCGCAGGCGACCGAAACTTAATGCGTGAGCGGGCGACGCTGAAAGCCCACAGGCGCCGTGACAGGCTAGGGAAGCGCGAAAACAAACTACGTTCGCCAGCGGAAACGATCGTTCGCCGAGGACTTGGAGCAAAGCACGCCACCGGCCCGAGGGCGGATTCAAACGAGGTCTTTCAATGGCAAATGAATTCCCTCCGTCGGGGCACGCCCAACACGGAAGTCAACGCCTTGCTTTGCCGATGCTACTGCCGCTTGACCACTTTCGCGGTTTGCTCCGCAAACCGCGAGAGCGCAACGGGTGGGAGAGTAGGTCGTTGCCAGGCTTTTTTTTGCCCGGGCCCCACTCCTCCGGTTGCCGATCAAGCTCCTGCGGTATACTGTAAGGCCTCAAATGTCAGTCAAACCAACCGAGCAGGGGCCGCTATATAAATGTCGAAGTTGACACTAAGCCAGCTCTCCAACCTCCTCTTTCGCGCCTGCGACGACCTGCGCGGCAACATGGATGCCTCGGAGTACAAGGAGTACATCTTCGGCATGCTCTTCCTGAAGAGGCTGTCCGACCTCTTCGATCAGGAGCGGAGCAGCTCAAGAAGAAGCTGCACGCCAAAGGGCATGGCGACCTGCCAGAATCGCCAAGCAGATCGAACAATCTGACATGTATACCTTCTTCGTCCCCGAGGATGCGCGCTGGGCCAGGATCCGGCACGTCAAGACAAATGTCGGATCGAAGCTCAACAAGGCCCTCGAAGCGCTCGAGGATGCCAACGCCGACACGCTGCAGGACGTGCTCAAGCACATCAACTTCAACAGGAAGATCGGCCAGAGGACGCTTGGACGACGACACCTTGTCGAACTTCGTCCAGAACTTCGAAAAGATCCCCCTGCAGGGACGAGAACTTCGAGTTCCCCGATCTGCTGGGCGCGGCCTACGAATACCTGATCAAGTTCTTTGCCGATTCCGCAGGCAAGAAGGCGGGCGAGTTCTACACCCCCGCCGCCGTTGTGCGAACCATGGTGGAAATCGTCGAGCCGCAGCACGGCATGAGCGTCTACGATCCCACCTGCGGGTCCGGCGGCATGCTGATCCAGAGCCGGGACTACATGCATTGAGTGCGGCGGAGATCCGCGCGACCTCTCGCTCTTCGGCCAGGACAGCATCGGAACAACCTGGTCCATCTGCAAGATGAACATGCTCCTGCACGGCATCAACGACGCCGACATCCGGCAGGAGGACACGCTTCGCAAGCCGCAGCACAAGGACGGCAAGGGCGAGCTTCACGCGATACGACCGGGTCCTGGCCAATCCGCCGTTCAGCCAGAACTACATCAGGAAGGACATCGAGTATCCGGGGCGCTTCGCGGTATGGATGCCGGAGAAGGGCAAGAAGGCCGACCTGATGTTCGTCCAGCACATGCTGGCCGTGCTGAAGGCCGACGGCACGTATGGCCACCGTCATGCCGCACGGCGTGCTTTTCCGCGGCGGCGAGGAACGGGAAGCCCGGCGGCACTTCATCGAGCAGGGCTGGCTGGAGGCGGTGATCGGCCTGCCCGCCGGCCTGTTCTATGGCACCGGCATCCCGGCCTGCATCCTGGTGATGAACAAGAAGGACGCATCAGACGCGGCAGGCACATCGTGTTCATCAACGCCGACCGGGACTACGGCGAGGACAAGGCACAGAACTTCCTGCGGGCGGAGGATATCTCTCGCATCGTTCATGCCTACCGTACCCTCGCGGGTGGGAAGTCTGACGAGATACCGGGATACGCCCGTCGCGTCCCCATGGCGGAGATCGAGGCGGAAGACTTCAACTGCAACATCCGGCGATACGTGGACAACGCACCCCCGCCCGAACCGCACGATGTGCGCGCCCATCTCCATGGCGGCGTGCCGAAGTCGGAAGTCGATTCACTCGGTCATTTCTGGAGCAACTATCCCGATTTGCGACGGCGATGTTTCCATGATCGCAAAGGTACGACGACCTACCTCGACTTCTCTCCTGAGGTGACTGATCGTCGGGCGCTTGCCTTGATTGTGAACGATGATACAAGCATCACTGCCGCCCATGCCCGCTTTTTCACAACGCTCGATGCGTGGTGGAAGAGACATTTGCCGGAGATCGAGGCCCTTGCGCCGATGGACGGCAAGAAGGGCAACGTCTATGCGCTAAGGCGCGACCTGATTGCCTCCATCGACAAAGCGTTTCAGAACACCACGCTTCTCACCGGGCATCAGATTCGCGGAGCTTTCGCGCGCTATATGGACGAGCTAAAAGCAGATTTGAAGTCCATCGCGGCAAGCGGGTGGGGACCCGAGCTTATACCCGACAGCGTTATCATTGAAAGCCAATTCCCCGAGGTGCTTGCCGACATGGAAGCCAAGCGCACACGACTTGCTGAGCTAAGCTCCATTTTCAGTGCGGCAGACGATGAGGACTACGAGGACAGTGATGACACCGGCGTCCTTCCCGGCAATGAGGTCAAGGAGTTGAAGGCCAATCTCAAGGAGCTCCGCGGGGAAATGCGGATGGCCAAGCGCGACCCTGGCAGGGGCGACTGGCACAAGCTCGAAGCGGAGGCCGTAGCAATCGAGGCAAAGCTTTGCCGACACAAGGCGCTTGAAGACGAGACCAGGCAGCTCAAGGCAGACCTGCGTACAATTGAGAAAAAGGAGGATGATCTCGTTGCAGCCGCCCGGGAGAAGATTGGCAAGGAGGAAGCCCGGGCGATCATTGTCGAGCGCATGCAATACCTTCTGGTCCAGACCTATGAGTCGTATCTCAAGGCCGATCAACGTGCGTGCATCGCCGCTCTAGATAACCTTCACTCGAAGTACGCGGTGACCGCTGAGGAGATCGAGAAAAAGCGGGACGAGGCGGCAGAGAAGCTGAAGGGCTTCCTAAGGGAGTTGGGGTATGAGTGATTGGATTCGTCGCTCAATTCGCGATCTTGCCGGAACTTTGATCTCAGGAAGCCGACCAGTAGGCGGCGTCGGCGCTGTTGTTGAAGGCGTTCCAAGTTTGGGAGGCGAGAATATCCGCACTAGTGGCGGCGTGAGCTATGAAACGATTAGGCGTATCCCAGAACGCTTTTTTTCTCTTTTGCCAAAGGGCAGGCTACAGGCAGCCGACGTTCTGATAAACAAGGATGGTGCGCAGACGGGCAAGGTCGGGCTTTATGACGGGCGATACGAAAAAGCGGCAATCAACGAGCACCTGTTCATTTTAAGGTCCAATTCCGGCGTTATTGACCAAAGGCTGCTGTATTACTATCTCCTTCTGCCGGAAACACAAACCGATATCGGGCGAAGAATCACCGGATCTGCGCAACCCGGCCTGAACAGCCAATTCGCAAGCGCAGTTTGGCTAAACATACCCTCTGGTCGCCAAGAACAGAGCTGCATAGCGCAAGTGCTCGCTTCATTGGATGAAGCCATCGAGCAAAGCGAGACTCTCATTGCGAAGATGCAGCAGGTCAAGGCCGGAATGATGCACGACGTTTTCGCTCGAGGGATCCTGCCGAATGGCGAGCTGCGCCCCCCGCGCCACGAGGCCCCCCGACTCTACAAGGAGTCGCCGCTCGGGTGGATTCCCAAGGAGTGGGAAGTTGTCCGCCTAAGGGAGCTATGTAGCCAAGTTGCTGACTGCCCACACTCCACTCCCGCGTACGTCGAACATGGAATACCTTGCATCAGGACGGCCGACATGATTCCAGGCGAACTGCTTATCGACGGCGCTCTAAGGGTGAGCGAGAAAACGTATCTCGACAGAGTGGCACGTCTTGTCCCGGCCGTCGGTGACATCATTTACTCGAGGGAAGGGGAGCGGCTTGGAATTGCCTCACCAGTTGGTGAAGAGAGAGTCTGTCTAGGGCAGCGCGTTATGCTTCTTCGACCCAGTCGAGGCACTGACCCAGACTTCATGCTGTGGGCTATGAACGCGCCGAGTTTCTATCGGAGGGTGGCCTCGGGGCTAGGTGCGACGACATCGCCACACGTGAATGTAGGCGACGTCATTCAACAATCGATTGTTCGTCCATATTCCGACGAACAAGAAATGATAGGTCGCCAACTCAGCGCACTGAGCTCGCTCGTAAGGAAAGAACGTGCTGTCTTGAAATCATGCAGCGCAACCAAGTCCGGCCTCATGCACGACCTCCTCACCGGCCGCGTGCGGATTCCTGAATCCATGCTGAAGAGGGCGGCCGCCGCGACCTGACGTCTGCACGGCGTTCCGGCGACCCATCATGAAATCCCCTCTTGCGCTGCTCGATTTTCATGGTATCCTATCCAGTGATGGTCGAGCGCAGTCAACTGCTTGCTACTCTGAAGAAGGCTCTATCGCGCAGTCGGGTGGTGGTCCTGACAGGGCCGCGCCAGTGCGGGAAAACCACGCTGGCGCGCCAACTACTTAGCGAGACATCGGTCAACTTCTTCGATCTTGAGGACCCGGCGGATCTGGAACGACTGACCGAGCCAATGACGGCGCTCAAGCCGCTGAGGGGCTTGGTCGTGATTGACGAAGTGCAGCGACGGCCGGACCTGTTTCCCATCCTTCGGGTACTGGCTGACCGACGGGATGCTTCCGCCCGATTCCTGATCCTCGGAAGCGCCTCCGGGGATCTCTCGCGACAGACATCGGAAAGCCTTGCCGGGAGGATGGAGGTCGTTGCCATTGGCGGCTTTTCCCTGCAGGAGCTGGGTGTCAACGTAGAGGATAGGCTATGGCTTCGGGGAGGGCTGCCAGTTTCTTACTTGGCCAGAAATGATACCGATAGCAAGGCATGGCGCAAGAACTTCATCCAAGCGCTGCTGGAGCGAGATTTCCCGCAGTGGGGAGTCCGAGTCCCCGCGGTCGCCCTTTTGCGGTTTTGGACAATGCTGGCACACTATCACGGTCAGACATGGAACGCCGCGGAACCTGCCAGAGCCATGGGCGTGAGCGAGTCCACTGCGCGCCGTCACCTTGACCTGTTGACGGACGCCTTTGTCATTCGCCAGCTTCATCCCTACCATGCCAACATCAGCAAGCGCCAGGTGAAGGCGCCCAAGGTGTATGTCCGGGACACAGGGCTCCTGCACCAGCTCCTGGGCATCGGCACCCAGAAGGAACTCCTCAGCCATCCAAAGGTGGGGGCATCCTGGGAAGGGTTTGTCATCGAGCAGATCATGGTCTCCCAGCCATACGATGAGGCGTTCTTCTGGTCCACCCATCAGGGAGCGGAGATCGACCTTATCCTCCGCAAGGGACGCAAGCTGCTTGGCGTGGAATGCAAGCGGACAGATGCACCTCGCATGACGCCGTCAATTCGCATCGCCATGGAGGACGTAGGGCTCGCTCAGGTGGCTGTTCTCTACCCCGGGACAAAGCGATACGCTATCGCTGATCGGGTGGAGGCGGTGCCCGTGCAGACCCTGGGAAAGATGAGGTCGCTGTTTGAAGGAAACAAGTCGTGAGTGAGTACCTGTACGTCGAGAAACCCTTCCTCGACCAGCTTGGAGGTCTGGGGTGGAAAGTCATCGACCAGGGCCAGGGGATCATTCCCTCGGAGCCTGCGGCGAGTCTCCGCTCCAGCTTCAGGGAATGCATCCTGCCTGAGGTATTCCGCAGCGCCGTGCGGTCCATCAATCTGACGGAGGACGGCAAGCCGTGGCTTACGGACCGACAACTCGAAGATCTGCGGGACCAGATCCTGCGCCAGCCCCACCACCGGCTGCTGGAGGCCAACGAGGCGGTGCAGGGGCTTTTCTTCAAGGCGCAGGTGGATGTCAACGAGATCACGCGCGAAGCGGATCCGGTGGTCAGCCTTATCGACTTTGTCCATCCTGAGCGCAACCAGTTTCACGCCATCAACCAGTTCCGCATCGACACGCCGGGCTGCGTGAAGAGCTTCATCATTCCGGACATCGTTCTGTTCGTGAACGGCATGCCGCTTGTCGTGGTGGAAGCCAAGATCGGCGACCAGAACACGGCCAATCCGATGCATGCCGCGTTCGAGCAGCTCATGCGCTATCGCAATGGACGGGAGGACACGCATCGGGCGGGCCTGCGGGAAGGCGAGCCCCGGCTGTTCTACACCAACCTGCTGCTGGTCCGCACCTGCGGAGAGAAGGCGGAGTTCGGCACCATCTCCGCGGGGCATGAGCACTTCTCCTCCTGGAAGGACATCTGGCTGGAGAGCAATCGTAGCTATGTGCCGCCGCTTGGCGTCGAGCGCGAGCAGGAGAGGCTGATCCAGGGACTTCTGGCCCCTGCGACGCTGCTGGACGTGCTGCGCACCTGCACGGTCTTCATGGACACGGATTCGGGGAAGCGGATCAAGGTGGTCTGCCGCTACCAGCAGTATCGCGCGGCGCGCAAGATCATCGAGCGGCTGCGGGCGGGCAAGACTCCGGAATCGCGCTCCGGCGTGGTGTGGCACACGCAGGGCTCGGGCAAATCGCTGACCATGGTCTTCGTGGCGCGCATGATGCGGGCCTCGGAGGACCTGCAGGATTTCAAGATCCTGCTGGTCAACGACCGCGTCGACCTGGAGAAGCAGCTCGCTGCAACGGCCCGGCTCATCGGCGGCAAGGTCAATGTGATCGAGATCCACACGGCGCTTCGTGAGCATCTTGCCACCGGCGCCTCCGACGTGAACATGGTGATGGTCCACAAGTTCATGGAGCGCGCGGAGGCCTCTGCCCGATTCTCTTGCCCGCGCGCTCTTCTCGGCTTCCAAGAAGAAGCACGCGCTGCCGTCGGGCAAGACCTTCGGAGTGGTCAACCCGTCGGACCGGATCATCCTCATGATCGACGAGGCCCACCGCACGCAGAGCTCGGACCTGGGCGACAACCTCTTCGAGGCATTTCCGAACGCGACGCGCATTGCCTTCACGGGCACTCCGCTCATCACCGAGCAGCATGGCGACAAGCGCACGGTGAAGCGCTTCGGCGAATACATCGATACGTACAAGCTGATGGACGCGGTGCATGACGGCACGACACTGCAGATCCTCTATGAAGGCCGAACGGCCGACACGGCGCTCAAGGACAAGCACGGATTCGACACGAAATTCGAAGACCTCTTTCAAGACCGCAGCGATGAGGAGCTGCTCGCGATCAAGAAGAAGTACGGCGCGACCGGCGACATCCTGGAGGCGGAGAAGCGCATCGCCGCCATCGCCCGCGATCTGGTGGATCACTACATCGACAACATCCTGCCCGAGGGGTTCAAGGCGCAGGTGGTATGCCACTCCAAGCTGGCTGCCGTTCGCTACCAGAAGGCCATACGGCAGGCGCTGCGCGAGCGCATGAACCGAGAGAAGGCCAAGGGCCAGCCCGATCCGGAGTTGATCAGGAAGCATCGAGTTCCTGAAGGCCGCGGTGGTCATCTCCTCCGAGCCGACGAACGAGCCTGCGTCGTTCACCGCAGGCGCGCAAGGAAGCCAGGCGCTGGAACGCGGTCGAGAACTTCTGCAAGCCCTTCGACATGGACGACCCGGACAAGACGCTCACCGGCATCGCCTTCCTGATCGTCTGCGACATGCTGCTGACCGGCTTCGATGCGCCGGTGGAGCAGGTGATGTACATCGACAAGAAGCTCCAGGAGCACAACCTGCTGCAGGCAATCGCACGGGTCAACCGCGTGGCGGAAGGCAAGGAGCGCGGCTTCATCGTGGACTACATCGGGCTGGCCAACCACCTCACGCGTGCGCTGTCGATCTACGCCCAGGAGGATGCGGCAGGACATCGGCGAGGGCCTCAAGAGCATCCAGAGCGAACTGCCGATCCTGGAAGAGCGCTACCAGCGGCTGTTGCAGCACTTCAGGTCCGCGGGGGTCGAACGAGATCGAGGGCTTCGTCACAGGCAGGCTCTCAGGACGCCGCTGAGGATGTAGCTGTAGTGCATGCAGCCCTGGCCGTGCTGAAGGATATCAGGCAGCGGGCGGATTTCGAGGTCTACCTCAAGAAGTTCCTGCAGAGCCTGAATCTCATCCTTCCCGATGCGGCCGGCCATGCCTATCGCGGTCCGGCGGCGCGCTTCGGCTATCTCCTGCAGATGGCGAAGGAGCGCTACAAGGACGAATCGATGGATTTCGGCGACGCCGGCAAGAAGGTGAAGGCACTGATCAACGAGCACCTTATCAGCCTGGGCATCAATCCGAAGATTCCGCCCATCGAGCTTCTCTCCGACGATTTCGTTGCCAACGTGCAGAAGCACGCGCTGGGCGAGCGCCGAGGCCAAGGCGAGCGAGATGGAACACGCCATCCGCAAGCACTGCACCATCCACTTCGATGAGGACCCCGCCTTCTACAAGCGTCTCAGCGAGAAGCTGGAAAAGCTCATCCAGGATCACCACGACAACTGGGAGGTGCTGGCCGAAGGGTATGAGCAGCTCCGCAAGGAAGCGCTGCAGGGCCGAACAGAGACTGTCGAGGGTCTCACCAGGGAAGCAACTACCTTCTACGACTACGTCCTTGAGCTGGCCTACGACGGCGGGCCGGTTCCATCAGAAGCGCAAGCGCCGTTGAAAAGGCTGATGTCATTGATAGTGTGTATCCTGCAGGACACAATCGGTGTTCTGGATTTCTGGAAGAAGCCGGTTGAGGTGAAGCGGCTCCGCGGGGATATCGACACGGAGATCCTGCTCGCTGACATTCCCGAGTTGAATGCCAGGCATGAACGGATAGCCGTGGAGATCGTGAGGCTCGCGGAGAAGCGGAACGAGGAGCTGTTGAAGTGAAGGACGGGGAGACGAACCAGGTCAACTACGAAGTGATCCGCAGCGGTCGTTCCACGGCGGACATCATCATAGAGCGGGATGGCAGCGTGCTTGTACGCGCGCCCGAATGGGCGGATGACAAGTTGATAGATTCCATCGTCCGGTCAAAGCAGTTCTGGATCTTCCAGAGCCTTGCCGAATGGCGAGACGTGAATGCTACCCGAGTGCTTCGCGAGTACAAGAATGGAGAGGGTTTTCTCTACCTGGGACGGGCTTACCGCCTTCTGCTGGTAGGGGAGCAGGCAGAGCCGCTTCGGCTGGAGAATGAACGCTTCATCCTCCGACGAGCCCTGGTAGAGCACGGGGAGATTGAAGCGGCAAAAGAGGCATTTCGGAACTACTACATCTCTCGAGGTCTCGAACATATTCGAGGCCGGGTCGACTACTATGCGCCTAAGGTAGGCGTGATGCCGTCCGCTGTTGAAGTCAGGGAATTGGGAAACCGCTGGGCCTCATGCTCTCCCACGGGTGCCCTTGACTTCCACTGGAAGTGCATGATGGCGCCGACCACCATCATTGACTACATCGTCGTCCATGAATTGTGCCACTTCCACTCACCGGGACCACACAGACGCGTTCTGGAATGAGGTGGATAAGATAGTCTCGGACTATCGAGGTCGCAAGGAGTGGCTGCGCAAGAACGGCGCCGGGCTGGACGTGTGAGGGCGACAGTCTCGAGAAGGGCGCCGCCTTCATCAGGCTGACAACAGCCGAACAGGCCGGCGGATGGCCAGGGTCCTAGGAGGTTTGAGCTTGACGGTTGAGGCTGTACGTGCGATACATTGTACTGGAAACACCTCCGGTAGCCTCGGCGAAGGAGCGCGGAGCCGTCCAACAATGGGCGGCTCTTGCTTTATCAGGAGGCTCACGCCCAACACGGAAGTCAACGCCTTGCTTCGCCGATGGTACTGCCGCTTGACGGTGGGAGAGTAGATCGTTGCCAGGCTTTTTTGTTTGGTTGGGCCGCGACGATCAGTGCCCGGGACCCCGACTTCTTTTCGACTCTGTCCCGGACACAGAAGCCGCACTACCTGTGGATCGGATGCTCGGACAGCCGTGTTCCCGCAAACGAGATCGTTGGGCTGCAGCCGGGAAAGCTCTTTGTCCATCGCAATGTGGCCAACATCGTCGTTCACACGGACCTGAACTGCCTGTCGGTCATCCACCGGCCTCATCGACAACTGGCTGCGGCACACGTAGGATGTCATGCAGAAGTACCGTTCACTGCTGGGAACGCTCGGCGACCGGCCGAGCCGGGTCCGCCCGGCCGTGCGAGCTGAACGTGATCGAACAGGTCATCAACGTGGCGGCCCTGGCGGGGCTGCAGGCAAGGTGATGCCGCTTCACACGTGCCGTCAGCGAATCCCGGGCTGGCCCCCCGGCGTGTACCCGATGTGCAGGTACACAGTGCCGAACGTCATGCCGAAATGCTGGACGTTGACAAGGCCTGCCCTTGTCATGAGGGAATCGAAGGCATCCGGCTGCGGGTACGCGAGGATGGAGTCCGCCAGGTAGTGATAGGCCGAGGTGTCCCGGACGACGAGCCTGGCGAAACGGGGAAGAATCTTCCTTAGATAAAAGCCATACAGCCAGCGCAACCCGCGCGCGGGCGCGAAGGTGAACTCGAGCACCATGACCTGGCCGCCCGGCACGGTGACCCGGGCCATCTCCTGCAGAGCGCGCAGGTTGTCGGGGATGTTGCGCATTCCGAAGGCCATCGCGCTCACGTCGAAGGCCGCCGGGCCGAAGGGCAGCGAGAGTGCGTCGCCCCACTCCAGGCGGACATGGCCGTCGAGACCGCGCGCCTCCACCTTCTGCCGCCCGACCACCAGCATCTCCTCGACGAAGTCCACGCCGGTGACGGTCACGTCGGGATGCCGCAGGGCAGCCTCGATGGCCAGGTCACCGGTCCCTGTGGCGATGTCCAGGAAGGCGTGCGTGGAGAAGAACCGCATCCGCCTGACGGTGTCCCGTCTCCACGCCACGTCGCGGCGGAAGCTCAGCAGGTGGTTCAGCTGGTCGTATGTCGGTGAAGCGGACGAGAAGAGATCCTTCACCACCATCGTGCGGCGCTCTGCATCAAGGGCGGACACGGGGAGATAGCGCTTTCCGAGCCGGAGCCCATGTTCAGGTTGTGCTGCACGATCCTTGAGCGATCGATCGTCCATCCGTCCTCCCCGTAGGAAGATACCGCGTCCGCGGGTGAATTGGAAATCCGCGAGCCTTGACGTGACGCCCGCCGGCAGTAGAATGGAGACCATGACGACCGTGAAGGACGCCCGGCAGTGATCGAGGCGGCGACGTCGTGAGCGTGGTCCCTCTCGTCATCTGCATCCTCGCGGGGCTCGTTGTCATCGGCATCGTCCTCTACCTCGCCACCGCCCGCCGCTATAAATCCTCCGGCACGGTGGCCCGCTCCTATGACCAGTGGACGAACGATGGGATCCTGGAGTTCTACTGGGGCGAGCACATCCACCTGGGTCACTACGGCTCCCCGCCGAGGCGCAGGGATTTCCTTGCGGCAAAGGAAGATTTTGTCCACGAAATGGTGCGCTGGGGAGGTCTCGACTGTTACAGTCGAGGGACGACCGTCCTGGACGTGGGCTGCGGAATCGGCGGCAGCAGTAGGATCCTTGCCCGGGACTACGGATGCGCGGTGACCGGCATCACCATCAGCCCGAGCCAGATCAAGCGTGCGCAGGAGCTGACTCCGCCGGGTCTGCCGGTGCGCTTCCTCGCTAATGACGCCATGGCCCTTTCGTTCCCCGACGCAAGCTTCGATGTCGTCTGGTCTGTCGAAGCTGGACCCCACATGCCCGACAAGGCGGTGTTCGCGAAGGAGCTGATGCGGGTGCTCAAGCCCGGCGGGCTGCTGGTTGTTGCCGATTGGAATCAAAGGGACGATCGCACCGTGCCCCTGCACGGATGGGAACGACCCGTCATGCGGCAGCTGCTGGACCAGTGGTCGCACCCGGCCTTTTCGAGCATCGAAGGCTTCTCCGAGCTGCTCGAGGCAACGGGGCTGGTGGATGGGCGCGTGGAGACCGGAGACTGGACCAGGGAAACGCTGCCGTCCTGGATTGCGTCGATATGGCAGGGTTTTCTCCGGCCCGAAGGGCTTCTTCGCTTCGGGTTCCGTGGCTTCATCAAGTCCATGCGGGAAGTCCCCACGTTCCTCCTGATGCGCCTGGCTTTCGGGAAGGGGCTGTGCCGGTACGGGATGTTCCGCGCGCGGCGGGCGGCCGTCGCTGCACGGGACGGAACCAGGCAGCCGGTGGCGCGGATGCTCCCCGTGGAGAAAGAGTAGGAGGACAGTACGCATGGCTGACGCGCAGGTGCGTTCCACCATTGGAATCAAGCAGTTCTTCGGACTCTCGCGGATGACGCATTCGGTTCTCGACGTGGCGCATCCGGCTGTCGGCGGCGCGCTTGCCTCCGTGCTCGTCGGCGGCCCGCCATCGGCCCGCACGATCATCATGGGACTCGTTGCCGGCTTCGCGGGCTACACCTCGGTCTTCGCGCTCAACGACGTGATCGACGTGAAGGTGGACCGCGAGAAAATGGCGAAGTACCGGTTCGACCACGCAACCTTCGATCTCGATTCCATGGGACAGCGTCACCCTCTTGCCCAGGACAGCCTGAGCTACGGTGCGGGAATCGCGTGGGTGAGCTCCTGGGGCCTGCTCTCGCTGGTCCTCGCCTTCCTCCTGCGGCCCGCGTGCGCCGCCCTTCTCCTGGGTGCGTTCATCCTCGAGGCCGCCTACTGCAAGCTGCTCCGCGTGACGCATTGGAAGGGGCTGCTCTCCGGCTCATGGTGGGCGTGGGCGGGCTCGCAGGCGTCTGGGCGGTGACCCCTGCACCCCGCATCGGCATGGTCATCGTGTTTTTCGCCTGGGCCTTCGCGTGGGAAATCGGCGGCAGGAACATTCCCAACGACTGGAGCGACCTCGAGGAAGACCGGCACCTCGGAATCAAGACGGTCCCCGTGCGCTACGGCCGAAAGAACGCCTCGTGGATTTCCTTCGGCTTCGTCTCCGCCATCGTGATCCTCAGCCTGCTCTTTCCGGTGGTGGCTCCGCTGCCGCACGTCGTGTTCTACCTGGCCGGCGCCGCGGCCAGCGGCATCGTGCTGCTCCTCCTGCCGATCTCGCGCTGGCTCCGCCGCCAGACGCCCGACGAGGCGCTGCGGTTTTTCAACATGGCCTGTTTCTACCCGCTGGCCGTCTTCGGCTGGCTGGCGATGGCGATATTGATCTGAATGAATGATAGGTTGTTATGATGACCGTCGGCGCCGGGAGGGTTGCCGATGAGGTTGCGCGTTGCGATGAGCGGGGGATGGTCGTACGCTGTTCTCAACCCCGACCCGGGAAAGCTGAGGGGGAGAGGGCAGGAGATGGCCTGTCGATTTTCTGTGGCGCTGAGCGACCACGGTGATAGGTTTGGTCAGGCCACCTCCCGCGTTTGTACCATCAACATGTGTGCCCCTATGGGACCACGAATAGTGGAATGGACGCAACGCACAACCACCAAGGGATCCTATCCTCCTCGCTCTCCCATGGCAATAAGGAGGAGGAGAGAATGATCGAGAGGGTACATGGGATCGATCGGCACAAGCTTTTCTCGACGATCAGCGTGCTGAATCGCCAGGGGGAGGAGGTGCAGTTTCTGGGCGCCTGCCGGGAGTTTGGGAAGTACGTGGAAGGTCTGGGACCAACGGACGCGGTGGTCCTGGAGGCTTCGACGGGATCGTTCTGGTGGGCGGATCAGATTGAGGCGAAGGGGGCGAGGTGCTTCGTGATGGATCCGCGGAAGTTTCGCATCATCAAGGACTCGTGGAACAAGACGGACAGGCAGGATGCGCGCAACCTGGCGAAGGCGCTGTGGGTGCACGTGGTCACGGGGGAGTTCGGTATCCCGACGGTACACAAGCCGACAGGGATGGTGCGGGAACTGCGGAGGTTGTTCGCGCAGTATTGCCTGCTGAACCGCCAGATCGCGACGCACAAGAACAACGCCCAGGCGATCTTGGTGGAGAACGGGGTGGAGCTGAAGAGGGAGCTGAAGTGCCGGCTGTTCGCGCCGGAGAGCGGGCTTGAGCTACTGAAGGAGATGAGCATCTCGGCAGCCAGTCGCGTCTGCATGGAGCTGACCCTGCAAGTACTATGGAAGGTAGCCGAGGCGAAGGAGCGGCTGGCCAGGGGCAAGTGCTGCCACCGCGCCTTTGATCGAGAGGAGTACAAGCCATAGTAATGGATAGTGCGTACGCTCCAGGGCGGAACCAACTGCGTGAGAGCGGCGATGAAGTCCGTGGCGCCCCAGAGCGTGGTGTTTTGTTTGAACCATGGGTTGTAGCTGGTGTGGTAGAGGACCTTGCCACCGGGCTGGTCATAGGTGAGCTTCTGCAGCGACAAGGGAGTCCGGGAAATGTATTGAGCGAGGGCTTGTCGGGCTTTGTGATCGCCGCCATCAAGACGCACCGAGTTGTCGACGGAGAACCCTGAATGTCTCCAGCACAGGAGGGTCTCGGCGAACGGCTGCGTGACGAGGCCCAGCTTCAGGAAGAGGCCAACGATGCGCCGGCGCAGGCACTCGGCAAGGGCCGCGGTATCGTGGATGGGGAGGTGGGAGAACTGCCCGGAGGAATCGAATCCGCCCTCAAGGATGAGGGCGTGGAAGTGCGGGTTGAACCGAAGCGAGTCTCCGAAGGGCTGATGGGCGACCACCGCGGCGGTGGAGATGGGCTTGCCAGCCGCGGTAGTGTAGAACTCCGCGACAAGCTTGAAAATCAGCCGTGCAAGATCGGCGAATAGGTGCTGGTCATGGCGCAGGAAGACCCTGAGGGCCTTGGGCAGGTCGGTGCAGTGGCCCGACCAAGGGGTGAAGACAAACTCCCGGTGGGGGAGGGCAAGGAGCAACTGCTCATCGAGGTACTCGGCGAACAGGAGTGTCCGTTTCTGGCTGCATGATGGGCAGAGGAAGAAGCCCTTGCAGGAGAAGGGACGGAAGTACTCGTGACGGCATTCGGGGTTCACGCATCGGATGCGAGCCACCCCCTGGCGGTAGTCGCCGCAGGTGAGGAAGCGGGTCGCCACCCGGGAGATGCGTTCGAGGCGGAAATTGCCCAGGTCCTTCGCGTAGCGTGAATCGTATTCCGCCGCGAACCGGGCGAAGTGATCCCGAAACACTTGTTGGAGAGTGTTGACTCCTCGCTGGACATAGCTGCCCTGACTTCGGGCGGCAGAAACCGCAACGGCCTGCACATCCTGAGAGAAAAACCGCAGGCGTCATCAGGCTTTTCCAAGCTCCCGGTCTAGGCATAGGACTCACGGTGATCAAGTGCGGCGGCCGACCGCAAACGCGTGAGCGGGCGGAGGGGCGCGAAGCGGTCCGAGCGTAGCGAGGATGGAACCCCCGCAGCACGCGACCCGCCCGAGAGCGGTCAGGACCGCGCCACGAGAGCCGAGGATGAATTGCCTCGGGCGGGGCACGCCCAGCTCTTTCTCTCACCCACTACTCCACCCCGGGGAGCCTGACTGTGCGACGAGCAGGCCAGGGGTCTCCCTGATCTGGTGGTGGTGGGTGGATGAGCCTATGTCGGGAAAAGGTACTCCGGGGATAACAGGCTGATCTTGCCCAAGAGTTCACATCGACGGCAAGGTTTGGCACCTCGATGTCGGCTCATCGCATCCTGGGGCTGGAGCAGGTCCCAAGGGTTTGGCTGTTCGCCAATTAAAGCGGTACGTGAGCTGGGTTCAGAACGTCGCGAGACAGTTCGGTCCCTATCTGCCATGGGCGTTGGTTGCTTGAGAGGAGCTGTTCCTAGTACGAGAGGACCGGAATGGACGAACCTCTGGTGTGCCAGTTATCCTGCCAAGGGTAGGCGCTGGGTAGCCAAGTTCGGAAGGGATAACCGCTGAAAGCATCTAAGTGGGAAACCCACCTCAAGATGAGGCAACCCTGGGGAGCAAATCCCCCTGAAGGTACCTGGGAGATAACCAGGTTGATAGGCTGGAAGTATACGTGCGGCAACGCATTAAGCTGACCAGTACTAATTTACCGTGAGGCTTGACCATATTTTTCTTCGTTCCCGAGCACACGTACACGTGTGCGAGCCCGGCAGCGCTGGAGCTCGCAGGAGCGAAGCGCCGAGAGGGCAGAAGATACGCGAAGCATGCGCGCAGGGCGGCAGCCGTTGGAGCGCCGAAGGCGCGAAACGGCGAGAGCCCAGAAGAACATACGCGCGGCCCACAAGGCCGTACGGACTCAATCGTTCACCCCCGGCCACGGTATTTCCGTGGCATTCGTGCGGCAGGCGCTTCGCTAGAAGCGCCGAGAGCACGTTCAATCCCTAGTGTGTATTTTGCCTGGTGACTATGGCGCAGGGGAACCACCCGTTCCCATCCCGAACACGGAAGTTAAGCCCTGCCGCGCTGATGGTACTGCCGCTTGACGGTGGGAGAGTAGGTCGTTGCCAGGCTTTTTTATTTGCCCCGGAGCCCTACAGCCGTGGCCCAAAATGCTTCAGCATTTACCAGATTGTCTGTCTTCGGACGTTAGCCTGCCAACCCAGCCTCAGGATCTGAGTAGGTCGTTGCCAGGCCTTTTTCCCCCACATCACAAGATCACATTGGCATCACGCAGCTCACCATGGAGATTGGCATTTATACCACTGAAACCCTCCTCGCTATGATCGTCCATCCCGCAGAGAACAAGAATGTCTGTTTAATCCCGCTTGGTTCCAGGGCCATAGCAGGACTGCTCGGGATCTCGCGAAACTCGGTCAAGGGTGCCTTGGCGAGCGATCGCGCTCCGCAGTACGAGTGGGCCAAGCTGATCAATCCAGAAATCGAGCCCTGGGTGCAGTTCGCGACCGAAGGCTACCTTGTGAAGCACTTACGCGTCAGTCGAATTCTTGCCGATTTGTGCTCCAAGGGACTCACGGGCGGCAGCTCCGCGCTGTACCGCAGGATCGAGGAAGAGCTGAAGCCGCGACGGAGGCTCAGACCGCTCAGGCGTTCCAACCCTACGAGACAGGGCCGGGCGAGCAGGGTCGATACGAGGGGTGTCGCGGTATTCGAAAAAAATCGTGCTTGACTTCTGTCTGGAGGCATCCAATTCTTACGATGTTTTCCAAAACGATTTGGAAGATCATCCCGGTACAATTGCGGGATGTCGCCAAGCGACTGAAGCTCTCGATCACGACGGGCTCACGCGCGCTCGACGGGTACGACGATGTGGCGACAACGACGCGCGCGCGCGTTCTCCGCGCAGCCCGAGCGATGGAGTACGTACCCAGCCGCGCGGCGCGCCAGATGCGACGCAACCGTTCCGAGGTGATGGGCTACGTCCTCCCAGCGTCCGCAGGTCACTTCGCGGACTCGTCTTTTTCCGAATTCAGTGTGGGCCCGGGTGATGGCGCCGCCACGCGCGACTTCGACCTCCGGGTCTCGACCACGGCAGCGGACAGCGTCATTGAAAAACGCAATTACACACGCTGGATCCGAAGTCGTTTAGTAGACGGCATTGTCTTGAGCCGGCTGCGCCTGCGCGACTGGCGCGTGGCACATCTCGTGACGGCGCATGTCCCATTTGTCGCGCACGGCCGTACCCTCACGTGTGGAAAGTACCCGTACATCGAGGTGGACTCCCGCTCTGGTTTCGAGGAGCTCGTCGGCCACCTGGTACAGCGGGGACTCCGCCGTATTCCTTACATCGGTGCGCCACCGGAGATCACGCTGCAAGCCGAGCGCTTCGCGGGCTACCGCAATGGCCTTGCATCCGCGGGAATCTCCTTCGAGGAATCCCTCGTCGTCGAGGGGGACCTGACCCGCCAGGGAGGAGGAGGGCCGGGCGTGTACGCGGAACACGCGCAGCCGCCTTTGACGAGGCTGCAGCATCCCATCTATGATACCGCCAAGCGGTTGGTGGATATGTTGGTTGCATGCATCATCGGGGAGCCGCTGGAGGAATTGCAGGTCATCCGCGCGCCGCAATTGATCATTCGCGACTCCACCGGAGGACAGCAGTTTTTGTCGACTTTTTGCCAAAACGATTTGAGGGCCGCTTACGCATCGGCCAACTGCGGAAGGATGTGACAAGATGCAGAAACGGTCGAGACACGCAATTCAAAATGCCTATCACATACAAGAGAGGAGACGAGAAATGAAAAGAGAGAAGTCCCTTTGGATTGCCTTGAGCATGGCGGTTGTTTTCTCTCTCATTGCAGGGTCCGCCGGGGCCTCGCCCATGCGGGAAGCGACGAAAAAAACCGTGGTGGAGCTTTGGAGCACGGACAATGAGGAATACCGAATACAGGCTTATGAAAAAGTGGCGGATCATTTCATGAGCGCGAATCCCGACGTGGATGTCCGCATTGTCCCGATCGACGAAGCGATCACCGCGCTGCTCACGGCCGCTGCGCGCGGAGCAAACCGCCTTCCCGAGATCGCGCGGGTCGGGGTCGAACGTGTCGCACCCTACCTCGCGGACGGGATTCTCGACGTTGACGCTGCCACACGGGTCATCAAGGAGCTGGGGGAGGCCACGTTCCCGAAGGGCGTGCTTGACCTTGTGCGCACCCCGGATGGCAGATATGCCGCTATTCCCTTTGATGGATGGATCCAGGCGCTCTGGTATCGCGCGGATGAGTTTAAAAAGCTCAATCTGGCTCCCCCGATTTCCTGGGACGATATCCAGAAGGCGGCAGAAGCGCTGAAAGGCAGGGACGGGTTCCGGTACGCCCTAACGTTGGGCACGGATCCCGGGCAGAACTACGGTGCGCAAGTATTCGAGCAAATAGCGATGTCAAACGGCGCATACCCCTTTGACAAGGCTGGGAAGGTCGCCATGAACTCTCCGGAAATGCTGGAGGCGCTCACTTTCTACACGAGTCTCCAGAAGTACGCGGCGCCCGGACCGAACTATTGGAAGCAGGCCAGGGAGTTCTACATCACGGGCCAGTCCGCGATGCTCTGGTACTCGACCTACGTCATGGATGACCTGGTGGGGCTGCAAAATGGCATCGAGCCGACGGTGAAGGACTTGGGGACCCTCACTGGTTTTGCGCCGATGATGACCGGCAAGCGCGGCGGAAGCGCGAGTTACGGGGAACTGGTGGTCATGACCATCTTCAAGGGAACGCAAGTGGACGGCGCGGTCCGTCTCCTGAAGCATATGCTCACCGGCCAGGACTACATAGACATTCTCTTCCTTTCGCCGAACGGCAAGATCCCGGTGCGTACGACCGCGGTGGATGCCTGGTCGAAAAATGACATCTTCAAGCGCTATCCCTCGGAGGTCATCGACGCCGTCGTCAATGGCTACAACACCATGCAGCGCTGGGCGTTCGCTCCGCAGATGGGGCCCGTGCAGCGGAGCGTCATCGGCGACATGGAAGGAAGGCTCTTAGTTCCCCAAGCGGTCAGCAGCGTGGTCGAGGGCTCGATGACTCCTCAGCAGGCGACCGACTGGCTGCAGCAGCGTGTCGAGGAGCTCTACGCGGAGCGCCAGGGGGAAAAGAAATGACCTTCTGACCCCCGCCCTCTCCCCTACGCCGATGGTCCTGCCGACCTTCACCATCGTGGTCGGCGTGCAGGAAGGTATGAAGTCTCGGCACCCTTCAAGAAATGGAGCTACTGGATGGAAAGCGCGAAATGGAAAATCGTCATTCGGCCTATCATTCACCACTTGAAGATCCAATGAACTTGGAGGGCACCGAGTAGCAAGCCTTCTCAAAACGCACATGAAAGGTATCCGACACTTTGGGCTCGCCCTAACTCACCGGGTCCCAGCGACTTCCCGGCAGGCTCTTCAGCGCCCGCTTTTCCTTGCTTTCCATATGTACGCTACCGGACTGAATGCCTCGACTCATGAATGCTATATTAATGAATGAGAAAATTATTTACATGATTATTAATTACATTAATTCTGACAGCTTTTAGTGTTGTATCGGTAACAGCTCAAGAGGCGGCTACTAATGTTGCAACGTTAGCTGCTGGTGGTTCTATCGGCAATATCAGTTCTACCGCTGCGTTTACTGCCGGAGCTAATAGTAATATCAATGGTTTTGTGACCGCTGCTGCTGCAGTTACTCTTGGCGCTTATTGCACTGTAACCGGCAATGTGACCGCAGGCGCTGCTTTTACAAGCGGCGATAGCTGTACAATTAAAGGATCGGTTTCTGCTAAAGCTGCTTTTACAGGTGGTGCGAATAGTATTATCGGTGGCAATGTCACAGTGGGCGCTGCTTTTACAAGTGGTGCGAATAGTATTATCGGTGGCAATGTATATGTTACTGGTGCTGTTACTCTTGGAGCCGGCAGCCGTATTCTTGGCTCGGTTCACAGCGGTACAGGTGTGATTACATATGGCGCAGGCGCTACTGTTGGTAGTGTAAAAAAATAATGCAAGACATTTACTTTCTTGAAATGCTTTTAAATGATAATTCAAACATAGAAAGTAAAGAAGCAAAGAAAGGAGAAATATGAAAACAGGATTGTGACGTGTAGCAAGGTGGTTTCTGCAAGATTTCCGGCGTTGCCGGGAATGTTGGTTCTACAATTTTCAAAGGAGAAATTATATGAAATTATTTAAAGGATTACTAATTACATTAATTCTGACAGCTTTTAGTGTTGTATCGGTAGCAGCTCAAGAGGCGGCTACTAATGTTGCAACGTTAGCTGCTGGTGCTTCTATCGGCAATATCAGTTCTACCGCTGCGTTTACTGCCGGAGCAAATAGTACTGTCAATGGCTATGTGAACGCCACTGCTGCTGTTACTCTTGGAGCTGGTTGCTCTGTAACTGGCAATGTGAGCGCAGGTGCTGCTTTTACAAGTGGCGACGGCGCGAAGGTCAGAGGATCGGTTTCTGCGGGCGGCGCTTTTACAAGCGGTGCCAATAGTGCCATCGGTGGAAACGTGACAGTTGGCGCTGATTTTACAAGTGGTGCCAATAGCGTTATCTCCGGGAACGTATACGTTACTGGTGATATCACTCTCGGTGCCGGCAGCAAAGTTGTTGGCTCGGTTCACAGCGGTACCGGCGTGATCACTTTTGGAGCAGGCTCTACTGTTGGAAGCGTTAAATAATGAAAGGCGAAGAAAGGAGAAATATAAAAGCATAATATGCCATGCATAGCGAAGTGGTTTTTTGGTAAATTTCCGGCATTGCCGGGAATGTTGGTTCTACGGATTGCAAAAGGAGATATTATATGAGCAGGTTATTTAAAGGATTGGCAGTTGCGTTAATTCTGACAGCTTTTAGCGTTGTAGCGGTGGCAGCCCAAGAGGCTACGAATGTTGCAACGTTAGCTGCTGGTGCTACTATCGGCAGTATTAATTCTACCGCTGCATTTACAGCAGGAGCTAGTAGTACTATCAATGGTTATGTGACCGCTGTTGCTGCTGTTACTCTTGGTGCGGGTTGCTCTGTAACCGGTAATGTGACTGCTGGTGCTGCTTTTACAAGTGGCGATAGCGCGAAGATTAAAGGATCGGTTTCTGCCAAAGCTGCTTTTACAAGTGGTGCGAATAGTGTTGTCAGTGGCAATGTGACAGTTGGCGCTGATTTTACAAGTGGTGCTAATAGCATAATTGCTGGCGATGTGTATGTTACTGGTGCTGTTACTCTTGGAGCCGGCAGCCGTATTCTTGGCTCAGTTCACAGCGGTGTAGGTGTGATTACATATGGCGCAGGCGCTACTGTCGGTAGTGTAAATTAGTAGTTGTACGTTTTGCTAAATGACCTAAATTAGCAGTCGCCCTGGTTCTTGATGGATAGGCGCAAGAATGTAAACCTTCCATTTTCGGGGTCAGGGCGACTGTTTATTATTTTCTGCACAGAACAACGCGCTTTTTGCTATTTATTGCTTTCTTGAAATGCTTTTTAAAAATTAGATAAACATAGAAATCAAAGAATGTTAAGCGACAATTAGAATTCGCGCGTAATGACAATTAG
Source organism: uncultured Spirochaetota bacterium (assembly GCA_963820435.1). Taxonomy (GTDB): domain Bacteria; phylum Spirochaetota; class Spirochaetia; order SZUA-6; family Fen-1364; genus Fen-1364. Next base: position 117,240 of record CAWGAC010000013.1, read on the forward strand.
AATTTCCGATTCTCCGAGGGGGTCATGATCGTCCAAGATGTCCTTAGGGGGGCATACCGGGATGGTCAGAGACAACCAAGCGAGGAGGCTGAGAAAGCTGATGCGCGACGACGAAAGACTCGCCCTTCACGCGGCGAAGGCCGGGATGGACAAGAAGACGGCACGCAAATACTTCAGCAGAGAGCGGCTGTCGAGCGAAATGTCGGAGGAAAACACCTGGAGGACACGCGAGGATCCATTCCAGGAGGTCTGGTCGGAGATCTGGCCGTTCTTGGAGCTGAACCCAGGCTGGAGGCCAAGACGCTCTTTGACCACCTCCAG
>CAWGAC010000014.1:0-44361 GCA_963820435.1 uncultured Spirochaetota bacterium
GCGATGCGGCCGGGGATGGGGATTGAAACCCGGCGCACGATGGACCGCGGCAGATTTCCTCGGGGAGCCATGTCCGACTACGGCGCGATGACTGAGAGGACGGATTCCATCCCGAACGATTAATAGTAGACGTTGTTTCCGGCGGGAAAGGGTTTTCCCCTCCTTTTTTCCTTTCCCGCTTTTTTTGTCCGCGGCGCTGCCCGCAGGACTCGCTCTCGACACCGCTGCAAGGGCGCGCTACGATTCGAGCATGCAAAATGTAGACTTTCTCTCGATCGCGGCAGTCACCCTTTTTGTCGCCCAGGCAGCCCTCCTCCTCGTTCGTACCGGTTCCTGCATCCGTCATGTCGAACCGCTCATGCTCGCCGCTTTTCACTTTTTCCTTGCGCTGTGGCTGGTCACTCCATCCGGCACTCTTCTCCGGGACCTTTTTCTCGTGCTTCCTCTCTGGGCGGGAGGCGCTTTTCTGCTCACGGCGATCGGGCGAGGGAACCTCGCGTGGCGGAGCAGCGTCAGCGCAGGTTTCCTGCTGGCGCTGCTCCTTGCCGGGCTCCTTGGCTATCGCAACAGCGTCCCCTATGTCGCTTTTCGCGCATTCGGAATGGCTCTCCTTTGCGGGCTCGCAATGCGGGCACTTTTCAGGCTTTGGCGCGCGTCGCGCTCGAGCCTCGCCTTGATCACCTTTCTGTCCTGCTGCATCTGGCTTGCGGCGGGAACCGGCAGCCTGGTGTCGGGCCTGCTGCAAGCCCCTCTGCCGTTTATTCAATCCATACCGGCTCTTCTCGTGGCGTCCTGCACAGGCCTGCTCATTTTCCACGAGGGATACCCGCTGCAGGCAGGCTGGAAGGGCAGCCTGGTCGGACTGGAGTCCAGGGACCGACTCACGCACGAGGTCTTCGCGAGGCTCCTGGAAAAGGAGAACGCGCTGGCGAGGCAGAATCGTCTGGTCACCTCCGGCCTGCTGGCTGTGGGCGCCGCGCACGAGTTCAAGAACGTGCTTTCCCACGTCAGGACCACGGCGGAGTACGGGCTGAGGCAGGGTGACGCGGGGCGCAAGGACGAATGTTTCCGTCTGCTCCTGCAGCATGCCGAGGCCGGACGGGACGCGACTATCGGCTTGCTTGAAAACATCTCCCGGGACGGGAGAGAGAAGCCGCGAGTCATCGACGCAGCCCGGGACCTGGCGGGATTCTTCCGGATGCTCAGAGCGGCCTTTCGCGGTGAGGGAATCCTGATCGAGGCTGATCTGGCTCCAGGTGTCCGGTTTCAGTGCCGCAGAGCCGAGGTGGAGCAGGTGCTGCTGAACCTGGTGCGAAACGCAGCGGAAATCTACCGTGCGGGTCCGACGGATGACAAATGGGTGATTTCCGTTGCTGCTCGTCGGCAGGAGGAGCTGGCGGTGCTCGAGGTGAAAGACAGGGCAGGCGGGGTCCCTGCCGATGCCGCGCACAGGCTCTTCACCCCATCGTTCACGCGCACCGGAAGCACGGGCCTCGGGCTTTCCATCTCCAGGAGCCTCGCCCTTCAGAATGAAGGCAGCCTTGAATACGAGCCTGTCGAGGGGGGAGCATTTTCAGGCTGGTATTTCCGCTCGCTGACGAGGATCCACAGGCCGCCGACCCGGCGGATGGATAACAAAAGCGCCCCCGGGCGGGGGCGCTGTTCCGTTCTCAACGAAGAATGTGCTAGGTTTATCGGCATCGATACGGTTGCCGAGCGGCCCGAGCTGTCCGGATTGAATGGGCTGTGATCGGGCATTGATATGTATGTAGGGCCGACAAGCCAGGTACCGGTGGTGACTCCATAATAGTAAGCATCTATTGCATAAAGCCCGTCCTTCAAACCCGTGAAACTGAAGGTATAGTGCGCGTAGTTGTTAAGATGTCGTAGCCGTCGAAGTGCTTGGATGCGGTTGCGGGCGATGGACCGCTCAGCACGACAGTGACCGGTGAGCTGGCATAATCCGTGTGAGTCAGGGCATCCACCGCTACGTCGACGATAATCTGGTTCGTCGGGAAAATAGCGTCCAGCATCGCATCGCAGCTCGAGAGCATCAGGACGGCAGCCACCGCAAGCAGAACCAGGGGCAATAGTTTCTTGATCTTCATCTGCTTGCCTCCGTTAAAAGTAGATTACAAAGTTCAGCGTGGGGACCATGCCGCCGGTGAGATAACTCCAGTCACCGTGTCCGATCTGGTGGAATGCGGCGCCGAGGTCGGTGAAGGTCGCGAACACCTGGGTTCCCGAGAGGTTGATCCCCCAGAAGCCGAACTTCACCCCGGCTCCCACCCGGAAGTTCACGCCCACTCTGCCATAGCTCTGGCCGCCGCGCACGTACAGGTAGTTGGTTCCGAACTCCGCATAGCCGATGAAAGGTCGGAGCGCGATCTTCAGGCCGACATCGAACAGGTTCAGGAATCCAGGGGCCAGGACACCCGTGACAATATATCCCGAGCTCGGGTCGACATATGTGGTGTTCTGGTAAACCCAGTAGTCAGGCATTGCATATGAATCCCACGAAGCGTACAGGATATTCCAGCTGTAGGCGACGTGAAAGTTCAGGAGCGGATCGGCGTTCGGATCCGTATTGCCGGCTACCTGCCCCGGGGTGAGTCCGATTCCCAGCTCCCACTCCGCGAAAGCCGCAGGGACAGCCAGCGCCAGAAGCGCTGCCACCGCAAGCGGCACCAATAGCTTCTTCATCTGATCTCCTCCTCGATACCCGTTACCGGGCGTAACTGTCTCTTTTGCCTAAAAATATAACACTCGGATGGACAGAATTCATCACCGCCCTCTCGTCTCGATTTACTTCTGAGGCACCGGACGCCGCTCGCCCGCCTTGAAACCTGCTCCTTCCCGCTGGTAGTATTGCCGTGGATGAGCTTTACGATTCTTGCCATCAATCCCGGGTCCACCTCCACCAAGTGCGCCATCTACAATGACACCACGGAGGTGTGGAAGAAAGGCGTCAATCACAGGTCGGAGGACCTCGCCCGGCACCGCAGAATCACCGATCAACTGGACATGAGAAGCACGGCAGTCCGTGAGGGAATCAGGGAAGCGGGGATACCATTCGCCGACATTTCGGCCGTTGTCGGCAGAGGCGGACTGCTCAAGCCCCTGGAAGGCGGAGTGTACGAAGTCAACGAACGCATGAAATCCGATCTCGCTTCCTGCAAATACGGGATTCACGCTTCGAATCTGGGGGCGCTTCTTGCGGATTCTCTCGCCTCCGAAATCGGCGTCCGGGCATTCATCGTGGATCCTGTCGTGGTGGACGAGCTGGATCCGCTGGCCCGCTACTCGGGAATTCCGGAAATCCCCCGTCGGTCCATTTTCCATGCCCTGAACCAGAAGGCCACGGCAAGAAAGGCCGCCCGCAGCATCGGCAAGTCCTACGCGGAATGCTCGATGATCGTCGCCCACATGGGCGGGGGCACCTCCATCGGCATGCACGTCAATGGCAGGGTGGTGGACGTGAACAACGCCCTGGACGGGGAAGGACCTTTTGCCATCGAGCGGGCAGGCACGGTGCCCGCGGGGGACTGGATGCGCTGGATCCTGTCCCACCAGCACGACCCGCAGGCACTCCAGCTCATGCTGACGGGGAAGGGGGGGCTTGTCGCTTACCTCGGCACCAACGAGTTCACGCTCATCGAGCGCTCCGCGGAAGGAAACGGAGAGCTCGACGCGCGGCTGAGTGACGAGCTGATTCGCGCGCTCTGCTACCAGATCGCGAAATCCATCGCCGCGCTTGCCGCCTTCACCAGCGGCAGGCTCGACGCAATCGTTCTCACCGGCGGCCTGGCATTCTCACCGCGCGTCGTTCGGGAGATCTCCCTGCGCGTCTCATTCCTCGCCCCGGTTCTTCAATTCCCCGGTGAGAACGAGCTTGAGGCGCTCGCCATGGGTGCGCGTGACGTGCTCCTCGGTGAAACGCGCGCGCGCACCTACGAAGGCTGAGGCGGTTTCATGGAAGGCACGAGGAACCCTCGACGGATCAAGGTTATCGACGGCCGATTCCAATATGGCACAATCGCCATTTCCCTGACGATCGTCCTGGCCGGCCTGCTCGTTTTCGCCGCCGGCACGACGCTCTATTACCTGCTGGCGCACGCGGCAGGCGGCACGGCACGTCCCGAGCTCCTTCTGGTGATTCTCCCCCCTTTGCTGCTCAACGATCTGGCAATCATGGTCCTTTTCATCGTTTTGGGAATTCTGGCCACACACAGGATAGCCGGACCGGTCTACAGGATCGAAATCGACATCGATCGGGTCCTGGCGGGCGAGAAGGGAGTGCGGGTGCGCACGCGCAAGCGGGACGCGTTTCCTGATCTCGCGGAAAGGGTCAACGAGCTCATTGAGCGCATCGACGATTCGCGAAAGGGCTGAAGCGCCCCTTCTCCCCTACACCCGCAAGTATCTCGGCTCCAAAAGACTCCTGAGGCATTGGATCGCGGACAGCATCTGGAGCAGTGTGGGTGCTCCCCGCTCATTCGTTGACGGGTTCTGCGGCACCGGGGCGGTGGGGCTGGCCATGGCAGCCAGAGGGGCGATGCACGTCACGGCCGTGGACATGCTGAGATCAAACTGCGTCATTCTGCGCGGCTCCCTGGAGCCGGGCCCGCGGATTCCCGCCCTGATCGAGCGGCTCAATGCGCTTCCGTCCTTGTCAGGCTACATATCGGCGAGCTACGGGGGCACGTACTTCACCGCTTTGAATTGCGGCCGCATGGACGCGATTCGGGAGGAGATCGCGCGCGGTCATGCAAACGGAGAAATCACCGCAAGGGAGCATGATGCGCTGCTTTCCAGCTTCCTGCTTGCCGCGGACAGGGTCGCGAACACCCTCGGCCAGTACGATGCGTTTCTCAAGAACATCGGAGCGGACAACAGGATCGGCGGAAAGCACCTCGTGGACGAGAGAGTCGGGACGCCGTTTGTCCTCCGGCCGCTCACGCCCATACCCGGCTTCGACCTCGAGGTAATCGAAGGTGACATGCTGAGGCTCGCGCCCCTCATGACGGCGGATGTGGCCTACTACGATCCCCCCTACAACGGGAGGCAGTACTGCGACAACTACCATGTGCTGGAAAACCTTGCCCGGTGGGAGAAGCCGCCCTTATTCGGCAAGACGCGAAAGTTCGACAGGTCCAAGCTGCGGAGTCCTTTTTCGCAGAGGTCGCACGCGGCCGAGGCTCTCCGGCAGCTCGTGGCGGGAACACGCGCGGCGCATGTTTTTCTCTCGTACAGCTCTGAAGGCATCCTCTCCCGGGAGGAGATCCTCGCCATCCTCTCGTCCAGAGGAGAAACCCGGGTGATGGAAATCCCCTATCCTGTCTTCGGAAACGGCGCCGGCGTCTCGGTGCGGCGCAGCGTCATTGAGTACCTGTTTCACCTGGTGACGGAACGGTAGGGCGGCGTGCGGCGCAGCAAGAAGGAGCTTCTCGACGCGAACGGAGAGTCACGCGGCTTCTACTCCGAAGACAACAGGGTCAACGATCTCACCGGCCGGGAATGGGTGTTCTGGACTCGATCGGTGATCACCAAGCCCTATCCTCCCAACATGCAGCACGCGCTCCGCAGCCGTCACGGCGGCCAGAAGCCGCCGGAGCTCTGCGCGGACCTTCTGCGCGCATTCACCAAGGCGGGCCAGAGCGTGCTCGATCCGTTCATGGGCGTCGGCGGGGTCCTGCTGGGCGCCGCGCTCTGCGGCCGAAAGGCTCTCGGCGTGGAGCTCAACCCTGAATGGATCGAGATCTATCGCGAGGTGTGCGAACGGGAGGGGATTTCCCCGCAGGAGACTCGGGAGGGGGACGCGCGGGACGTGCTGCGCGGCCTGGCGGGTCGGTGCTTCGACTGCATCCTCACGGACGTGCCTTACTGGAAGATGGATACGGCGGCAAGGTCGCGCGGGACCTTCAAAAGGGTAGGAGAGCGGGCGCGGCCTGCCCGGGCAAGCAAGCTGTCGCCTTTCCACGGTGCCCCGTATGCTTCCAAGGCTGAATGGCTGGAGCGGATGCGCGAAATTTTCGCGCTGGCCTCCGATCTGCTCAAGCAGAACGGCTACCTGGTGACGTTCATCGGGGACATGTATCGCGAGAATCGCTACCACTGTCTTTCAGCGGAGCTTGCCGCGGCTCTTTCCTCCATCCCCCGGCTGGCCTGGAAGGCGAACATCGTCTGGTACGATGTGTCGAAAAAGCTGCACCTCTATGGCTACCAGTACTCCTACATCCCGTCCCTCATACATCAAAACATTCTGGTTTTCCGAAAGGAATAGCCGTCCGTTTCAATATTAAGAGCCTCGGTGTCGATGGGGAAGCATGACAAAAGCCATCCCCCTTGTTCTTCTGTGCCTTCTTGCCGCGGCCGGCTTGTCCGCATTGGACAAAGCCGCCCCCGGGAGCCCGGCGGCGCCCCCTGCCCCCGCGCCGCTCCTTCCCCAGGGCGCCCCCAATGGGACCGTGGAGCTCGACAGGAATGGAGACGGAGTCGTCGATTACAGGGTATACTATGACGCCAAAGGAAGGGTCTCCCGGGAGGAGTTGGACTCCAACCTGGACGGGAAAATGGACACTTTCTATTACTACAAGGAAGGGGTCCTGCAGCGCGTGGAGCTCGACACTCACTTCAACGGCAAGATCGATCTCATTGTGTACCTCCTGGACGGCACATACGTGCAGAGGTATGAACGCCTGGACGAGAACGGAAAACCTTACCTGGTGCGGGACTTCGGGGGGAAATGACCATTGGCTGAGCACATATTCGGGTTTCATTCCATCGAAGAGACACTGCGCAAAGGGGTCGGGGGCGGCACGCTCTTCCTGTCACGGGAGAACTCGCGGCTCAGCCAGATCCGCGCGCTTGCCGAGAAGAAGGGCGTGCCCGTCTCCGAGGTGGAGGACGGGGAGCTCACCCGTCTGTGCGGATCTGATGCCCATCGCGGCGCACTTCTGGTGCTGGAGAGGGCCCCCTCTTCGCAGAAAAGCAGCCTGAAGCATCACCTGAAAGCTTTGACCGGAGAGAAGGCTCTCGTGCTGGTCCTGGATGGCATCACCGATCCCCAGAATCTCGGGGCGATCCTCCGCTCCGCCGACCAGTTCCAATCAGAGCTGGTCATAATCCCGTCCCGGCGGTCGGCGCAGGAGAGCCAGACGGTGAACAAGGTCTCCTCCGGCGCGAGCGAGTATGTCCCGCTCGCCGTTGTCCCGAACCTCGCTTCCGCCCTCGAGCTGCTGAAGGAGAACGGGTTCTGGATATTCGGCGCCGACGCTTCCGGCGAGACCACGGACAAGCTCGATCTCAAAGGCAAGGTCTGCATCGTGATGGGCAGCGAAGGCACGGGCATGCACAGGCTCATCAGGGAGAAATGCGACTTCCTGGTCAGCATCCCTGCTGCCGGCCATGTTGATTCGTTCAACGTATCGGTCGCTGCCGGGATACTTCTGTTCGAAGCCCGCAGGCAGCAGGGGTTTCCTCACCTGGCCGGAAAATAGCCGCAAATCTCTCGAACGATGCTGCTTTACAAAGACCTTTGACTGCTCTATATTCATACCGACCGGTCGGTATTGTTCTTGAAAGGCGGATATGCAGACACGGAGTGAAGAGACTCGCGGCAGGATCATTCAGTCAGCTCTCAGACTGTTCGCGGACAAGGGCTACGATGCGACGGGAGTCGCCGAGATTTGTGAAACCTCCAGAGTAAGCAAGGGGGCCTTTTACCATCACTTTCCCAGCAAGCAGGCCGTATTCCTGGAGCTGTTGCAGGAATGGCTGCAGGGCCTCGATAAGGAAATGGGCAAGGCCATGAGTGCTTCCTCCAGTGTGCCCGAAGGGCTCCTTGCCATGGCCGCGGAGATGCGGGGCGTCTTTGCCGCGGCGGACGGCAGGCTCCCGCTCTTTCTCGAGTTCTGGCAGCAGGCGCGCAGGGACCCCGCCGTGTGGAAGGAGCTCATCGCGCCCTACAGGCGCTACCGGGATTTCTTTGCAAAGATCATTCAGACCGGTATCGACGAGGGTTCGCTGCGCCGGATCGACGCCCAGGCCGGGGGGCAGGCGCTCGTTGCGCTGGCCGTTGGAGTCGTGGTGCAGGGGGTGCTGGATCCAGGCGGGGCAAAGTGGGATCTCGTCATGCGTGACGCGCTCCAGCTCCTGATCACGGGATTGTCATCCGGGAGGTAGAAACATGGTTCTGGTCACCGGCGCAGCCGGGCACGTGGGGGGCGCTCTCGTGAGGGAGCTTCTGGAAAACGGCGAAAAGGTCCGGGTGTTCGTGCTTCCCGAAGATGACATTTCCGGCCTCAACGGGCTTCCGCTGCACGTCGTAAGGGGAAACGTCCTCGACCGCGAGTCGCTTCGCAGTGCGATGGCGGGCGTGGATATCGTCTATCATCTTGCCGGCATCATTTCGATCATGCCGGGCAGGAACGCCCTGATGCGGCAGGTCAATGTGGTGGGCACATCGCACGTGGCGCGCGTGGCGCGGGAGAGCGGCGTGCGCAGATTGGTGTATGTCAGCTCCATTCACGCGCTCGGCAGACCGCCCCGGCGGACGCCTGTCGACGAGCGCATCCCTTTCGATCCCCACAATGCCGCCGGCGAATACGATCAGACGAAGGCGGAGGCTTCCTTGGCCGTTCTTGCCGAAGTCGAGAAGGGGCTGGACGCCGTGCTGATCTGCCCGACGGGCATCATTGGTCCCTACTATCATCATGGCGGCTCGCCGATGAACGCCCAGATTCGAAAGTGGATGAAGCCGGGAGTGCACGTGGTGATAAACGGCCACTTCGACTTTGTCGACGTGCGTGACGTTGCAAGCGCTATGATCCTCGCGGCGAGCAGGGGCAGGCGCGGGGAGACCTACATCATTCGCGGCGCGCGCGTGTCCGTGGCGGAGCTCATCAGCATGGTGCGGAACCTGACGGCCCGCACCGGTCTGAATCTTCTGGTCCCCTTCCCGTTTGCCCTCGTGGGAGCGACGCTTGCCACATGGCACGCAAAGCTGTGGAAGAAGCCCGTCAGTTTCACCCGCTATGCGCTTGAAACGCTGGCGAGCAATTCATTCATCTCCGGTGAGAAAGCGCGGCGGGAGCTCGGCTACCAGCCGCGGCCATTCAGCGAAACGGTGAGGGACACCGTCCACTGGCTGGCAGCAAACCCCGAACCCAATCGGGAACGCGCCGCAGCGCCGGCGAGGGAATCACCCGCGCGGGCCCGGATCGCGGTCGTCACCGGTGCTTCCCGCGGCATCGGCGCTCTGGTGGCGCGCATGCTCGCCCGAAAGGGATATCGCGTGCTCCTGGTCGCCCGCAGCGAGGAGAGGCTGACGCGCCTGGCCGAGGATATCAGGTCCACGGGAGGGCAGGCGGATGTCCTGGCAGTCGACCTCGCAAGGCCCGAGGGTGCGCGCGCTGTCTACGATCGCGTGATCGAGACGGGGGAAGGGATCGATGTGCTTGTGAACAATGCCGGCTTCGGCTGGTACGGGTACGCATCGGACATGCCGTCGGAAACCGCGCTGCAGATGGTCCAGGTGAACAACGCGGCGCTCGCACAGCTCATCGTGCTCTTTCTCCCCCTCATGCGCGGCAGGGGGCATGGTCATGTGATCAATGTCAGCTCCATCGTGGGAGGATTCCCCAGCCCGTGGGCGGCCCTTTACTCCGCCACGAAGTCCTTCGTGGACACTCTGACAACCGCCCTGCACCGCGAGCTGCGGGGAAGCGGCGTCCACGTGAGCGCGGTCAGGCCGGGTCCGGTTCTGACCGAGTTCTACCAGACGGTGTTCCGGCTCTCCCAGGGCCGCTCGATCCCGGTGGGAAGATTCCCCATTCGCCCCGAAGCCGTTGCGAATGCCATCCTCGGTCTGCTCAGGAGGCCGCGGCGCGCGGTGTATGTGCCGAGAAGATTCGGAGCCATTCCATGGGTCGAGCTCGGGTTCGGGTGGCTCATCGACAGGGTGGCGGTTCTCCTGATGCGGCGCCAGGGCGCCTGAGAGCTCAACCCCGTGGCATGCGGAGCATCCTTTCGGCGAGGAGCACCGCGTTGAGAACTCCCTGTTTCCCGATGCCCATTGTCGCAACCGGCACCCCGCGGGGGAGCTGGAGGATGGACAGGAGGGCATCGATCCCGGACAGGGATCCGGCAACCAGCGGAATGCCGATCACCGGCAGCTTCACGAGGGACGCAACGACGCCCGGGAGCGCGGCTGAAAGACCGGCAGCGGCGATCACTATCCTGTAATTCGCCTCTTCCTGCCTGAGGAACGAGACGAGCTCTTCGAGATTGCGGTGCGCGGAAAGCACCTTCAGCTCGAAGCTCATTCCCTTTTCCGCGAGCAGACTGGTCCCCGGCTCCACGGCCTGCGCGTCCGACTCCGAGCCGATCAGAAAGAGGACGTCTTTCATGGCCGCGCCTCCAAAAACTTGCTGCCGATGTCGCCCCTGAACCATCCTCCGTCAAAGTGGATCTTTTCGGCAGCCTTGTACGCGTTCACCGCGGCGGCGCCGAGGTCGACACCCAGCCCGACTGCGGTGAAGCACCTGCCTCCTCCGGTGCGGACCATTCCACCGGGGTCGCGGCACGTGGAGGCATGGAAAATGAGCGATTGCTGCCCGGGCAGTTGGGGAATGGGCTCGACGAGCGCGCCTTTTTCAGTGCTCTCAGGATATCCACGGCTGGCAACGACAACGCCCAGGGCCGCGCCCGGCCTCCCCGGAGCGTTCACAGTCCCTGCCGCGCCGGCAAGGCGTCCCAGAGATCCCGCGGCCATCGATTCCACCAGCTCACCCAGGTCCATGCCCAGCATGGGCATGAGCACCTGCGTCTCCGGATCTCCGAATCGCACGTTGAACTCCAGCACCTTTGGACCCTGCGCCGTTATCATGAGCCCGAAGTAAAGGACACCCGCATACCCAAGCCCTTCCCGGGCAAGCGCCGCATACGTGGGGTGAACGATCTCCCTCATGAGACGCTCCATGAGAGTTTCGTTCACCCACGGCACCGGGCAGATCGAGCCCATGCCGCCGGTGTTGGGGCCGGTATCTCCGTCGTGGGCTTTCTTGAAATCGGTGCAGGGAGGGAGAACGAGGAAATCCCTGCCGTCGCTGAGGCCGAAGACGGATACCTCCCACCCTTCGAGGAACTCCTCCACGAGGAGGGTGTCATGCGCGAGAATCGACCTTCCGAACGCCGCCCTCTCATTGCTGTCCGTCGATTCGAGCACGCCCTTCCCCGCGGCGAGGCCGCTCTTCTTCACGACGAGCCGCCTGCCCGCATGGGCCTTCACGTACTTTTCGAACTTCTCGGCGTCCGTGAACTCGACCGCCTCCGCGGTGGGGAGCCCGTTTCTGACCAGGAAAGCCTTGGAGAATGCCTTGCTTGATTCGAGCCGCGCCGCGCTCCTGTTCGGGCCAATGGCCGAAACGCCCTGGGCGGCGAGGAAATCCACGACTCCCTCCGCCAGCGGCGTCTCAGGACCTATGAATACGCAGTCCACCCGATGCGCGCGGACCGCTTCCCTCACCGTGTCGAACGCCAGAGGATCCACCGCGGGGAGGTTGGTGCCGACGTCCGCGGTCCCGGCATTCCCGGGCGCCACGAATACCTCCCGCACGCGGCTGCTCGTCGAAAGCTTCCACGCAAGCGCGTGCTCGCGGCCGCCCGACCCTAGAACAAGCACTCTCACGGCGTCCTCCCCGGAGTTGTCCGGCCGTCAATGTCGTCCAGCAATCCGATCAGCACCCGGGGGAACCACTCATGCTCGAGCTTGTGAATGCCCGCCTCGATCTCCTCCAGGCTTTCGGCGCCCGTGCGCACGAACGATTTTTGCAGCAGGACCGGGCCGGTATCCACGCCTTCATCGATGCGCATGACGCTGATGCCCAACTCCTTGTCCCCTGATCTGTAGCTCTCCTCGATTGCATGGGCACCCGGATATTTCGGCAGGAGACTGGGATGGAGGTTGATCACCGGTCCCTTGAAGGCGTGTATGAACCAGGGGGTGAGGAGCTTCATGTAGCCTGCCAGGGCGACGAGGTCAACGCGACGCCTCTCCAGGTGCCTGACGATCTTTTTCTCCACTGCCTCGCGGGTCACCCCCCGGTAGCTCACGGGAACGACAGGGATGCCGAGCTCCTGCGCGCGGTCGAGAACAGGGGCGCCTTTTACGTCACAGAGCACGAACTCTATCGCATGTCTCTTGGCCATGGCGAGGGCTCCCGCGATTGCGATGAAGTTGCTGCCCCTGCCCGAGGCGAAGACGGCCAACCGGGCCATTATTCGAGGACTCCGATTTCCAGCAGCTCGAATCCCGAGCGTCCCGCCATGTGCACAAGCCCGTCCTTTGCGCCGGGATGCGCGATCATCGCGATGCCGATGCCCAGGTTGAAAACAGACCGCATTTCCTGGTCGGAGATGCCGCCGAGGGACTGGATCTTTCCAAAGAGGGGAGGCACCTTCCAATCGAATGTGAAGCGCGGCGTGAGGGTGTCAGGGATGACCCGCTGAAGGTTGCCATACAGCCCGCCTCCCGTGATATGAGCCGCGGCAAGGACCTGACGCGACTCAATGAGAATCCCCATTTCCCGGGTGTAGATGAGTGTCGGCGTCAGCATCTCCTCCCAGGCGGCCGAATCCGACTCCGGAATCACCTTGCGCGCCAGCGAGAGCCCGTTGGAGTGGATTCCCGAGGAGCGCAGACCGAGCACAAGGTCTCCGGCCCGAATCTCTTCTTTGAGGGGAAGCACAGCCTCCTGTTCGGCGATGCCGACGGCAAAGCCGGCCAGGTCGAAGTCGTCTTCCTTGTACAAATCAGGCATCTCAGCGGTTTCCCCGCCTCCGAGGCTGCACCCCGCGATCTCGCACCCCCGGACGATGCCCCGCATGACGTCGTGCAGGCGGGTCTCATCGATCCGTCCGCACGCGATGTAGTCGAGGAATACAATCGGTTGTGCGCCGCACACGATGAGATCGTTCACATTCATGGCGACGAGGTCGATGCCGATCGTGTCGTACTTTGCCAGCTTCCTTGCCACCAGAAGCTTGGTGCCCGTGCCGTCCGTGGTGGTCATCAGGACCGGCCGTTTGAACCCGAGGCTGTCCAGGGGAAGGGCGGCGGAGAACCCGCCGATTCCCGTGCCCACGGCCTTCGAGCGAATGCTCTTGATGAAGTCGACGAACCGGTCACCCCGGTCGATATCCACTCCCGCTTCACTATATGTTTTCATGGTCAGGCTTCCTCGTTGACGTCGCGGCTGCCCCGCCCGTCACTAGCACTTTTTGCTTACCGGTGCGTCCCGCACAGGTGTGGGATACTCGCCGCTGAAGCATGCATGGCAGAAATCTTCAGGATTGGGCACGCACTGCCGCAGGGATTCCAGGGAGAGAAACCGCACGGAGTCGGCCTCGATTTCACGGGCAATCCCGTCAGGATCCAGCCGGTTGGAAATCAGCTCTTCATGGGTCGGGATGTCGATTCCGTAGAAACAGGGATAGCGCACCGGCGGAGAGCACAGGCGGAGATGGACTTCCCGTGCCCCCGCTTCCCGCAGGAGCTTCACGATCTGCCGCGAGGTCGTGCCGCGCACGAGGGAGTCATCGATCACGATGACGCGTTTGCCCGCAATCGCCTCCCGCACGGGGTGCAGCTTCATGCGCACACCCGCTTCCCTCATGGCAGGAGTCGGCTGGATGAAAGTGCGGCCCATATAGTGATTTCGCGTCAGACCCTGCTCCAGGGGGATCCCCGATGCGTGGGAGTACCCCAGCGCCGCGCTGGTCCCGGAGTCAGGCACTGCAATCACGATGTCCGCTGCCACCGAATCGGAGCGGGCGAGCATTTCTCCCATCTTCTTCCGCGCCATGTGCACGGTCCGTCCGAAGACTTCGGAGTCCGGCCGCGCGAAGTAGATCAGCTCGAAGATGCAGTGGGCCCGCCGCGGCTGCACCGCCGTACGGGGTATTCCCCGAACGGGTACTCCCGTACCTTGCACGGTACTCCGCGCAGTTGGCGGATTCTGTTGCGTGCCCGGGCTCCGGGGGTGCGCGGGCTCCCGCGGCGCGGGCAGCCGCTCCGAGGTGATCCGCGTTCCTTCCACCGTCACCATTTCCCCCGGCTCGACTTCCCGGATATCGCCTGCCTGGAACATGGCGAGCGCGCATGTCTCCGAGGCGAACATCACCTGGCCGTCCCTGCTGCCCATGACCAGGGGACGGAAGCCGTAAGGATCGCGCACGGCGTACAGCTTGTCCTCGTGCATCAGGAGAAAGCAATAGGCCCCCTCGATGAGGCCGAGGCATTCCACGAGAGCGTCACGGAAGCTCGACTGTCGTGACCGGGCAATCATGTGCAGGAGGAGCTCGGTGTCGGTGGTGCTCTGGAAGATGGAGCCTTCCGAAATAAGGCGCTGCTGGAGAAGCTCGGAGTTCGAGATATTGCCGTTGTGGGCAAGGGAGATCTCGCCCTTGCTGCAGGAGACGACGATCGGCTGCGCGTTCTCGAGCTTGTTGGTGCCATGGGTGGAGTAGCGCACGTGCCCGATCCCCAGCCTCGAGGGGTGGCTCTCCGACAGGTAATGGGAAAGGGCCGTGCTCACCATCCCGACGCTTCGGTAAGACTTGATCTTTCCCTGCCCGCGATAGGCCAGACCCGCGCTTTCCTGCCCGCGATGCTGCAGGGAGAAAAGGCCGTAAAAGAGAAGCTCGGGCATGTTGACTTCTTCACGCGAGGAGATCCCCACGATGCCGCAGTGATGCCGAAGGGAGTGGCCGCCGTCTACCACGCCGGAATGAAACACGAAAGCGCCACGCGCGTCAATCCGCGCCATTCGAGGGCGTTTACGCGATTCAGATGCCACAACTGCACGGAATACCGTGCAAGGTACCGCGGTCACTGTACTCAGTGACATTCGCGGCCGCGTTGACCCCCGGGCGAGCCGGTGGTACCCTCGGGAGGATGGATGCCCCGGTCGTTCCGCAGTCATCACGGGAGCCCCTGGCGGAGCGCATGCGGCCGCGCTCCCTGGAGGAGTTCGTCGGCCAGACCCGCATCCTCGGCCCGGGCAAGGCACTGCGCCTGGTCCTGGATTCGGGGCACCTGCCATCCCTCATATTCTGGGGCCCCCCGGGCTGCGGCAAGAGCTCCCTTGCGCGCATCATCGCCAATCAGTTCCAGTACGCGTTTCACTTTTTTTCCGCCGTTGTGTCGGGCATTCGCGAGCTGAAAGACCTGTTCGTGAAGCTCGAGTCCGAGACCACCGGGAAGAACCTTGTCTTCATCGATGAGATCCACAGGTTCAACAAGGCCCAGCAGGATGCTTTCCTTCCGTACGTGGAAAAGGGTGTGATCACCTTGATCGGCACGACCACTTTGAACCCTTCCTTTTCGATCGTCTCCCCTCTCCTGTCCCGCTCGCGCGTCTTCATTCTGGATACCCTGGATGAGGAGGAGATCCGCGAAGTAATGCGCCGCGCGCTTGCGGACAACGAACGGGGATACGGCGGCCGCGCGGTCGAATACGCGCCGGAGGTTCTGGAGATCATCGCGCGCTATGTGCAGGGGGACTGCCGCACCGCCTTGAACACGCTGGAAATGCTCGTGGAATCCGCGGCCGGGGAAGCGGGACCTGACGGCAAGATCGTCCTGACCCGGGAGCGCCTGGAAGCGGTCTTCCAGGGACGTCTCCCCGACTACGACCGGGACGGCGAAGGTCACTACAACCTGATCTCCGCCCTGCACAAGAGCGTCAGAGGATCCGATCCCGATGCCTCGTTATACTGGCTCGCGCGCATGCTCGAAGGCGGGGAGGATCCCCTGTACATCGCGCGGAGGCTCTTGCGCATCGCTTCGGAGGACGTCGGCATGGCGGATCCGCAGGCGCTCGTGGTCGCTCTGGCCGCCCAGGAGGCGGTCCACTTCCTCGGAATGCCGGAGGGGGACCTCGCGCTGGCCCAGACCGTCGTGTACCTGGCAACCGCGCCGAAGAGCAACGAGATCTATGCGGCCTACACAAAGGCCCGGGAGGATGCGCACGAGTTCAGCGCTGATCCCGTGCCGCTGTATCTGCGAAACCCCGTCACCTCGCTCATGAAGAAAGCCGGCTACGGGGACGGGTACCTCTACCCGCACGATCACGCGGGTCGGGTCGTGAGCCAGGAATACTTCCCTCCCCGGCTCAAGGGCAGGAAATACTACGTGCCCTCGGAGTTCGGGTTCGAGAAGACGGTCGCAAAAAGGATCCTCTGGTGGGAAGAGCGCCGCAAGCAGGGTGGGTGATCCAGCCGCGCGGTGGGGTCAGTCGCGCAAATAGCTTTCGACGATGTCCTGGTATTCCGCAATGGTTTCGGCGGTGACCACGCTCTGCCTGAGCAGGGAGCCCCCGGGCATTCCCTTTGTATAGGCGACGAAATGTTTCCTCATGTCGCGGCATGCCTTCTGCTCACCGGCAGCGAGGGCGAGCATCCGAAGATGTTCCATGGCCGTCTCCAGCTTCACCCTTTCGTCGATTGCAGGCGCGTCCTCCCGGCCGGAGAGCAGCGCCTCCGCTTCCCTGAAAAGGAATGGATTGCCAAGGCAGCCGCGCGCGAGCATCACGCCGTCGCAACCGGTCCTCTCGAGCATGGACGCGCAATCTGCCGCCGTGAAGAGATCACCCGAGCCGAACACCGGCACGGGGCAGGCCTCTTTCAGCCGCCGTATATGATCCCACTCCGACTTGCCGGAGAAGCCCTGCGCGCGCGTGCGGGGATGCAGGGTCACCAGCGAAGCGCCTGAGCTCCATGCCGCCTCGGCGCAGTCGAGGAAATTGAGCGAGGAGGAGTCACGGCCGGAGCGCAGCTTCACCGAGATGGGGATGTCAGTCTCCGCTTGCATGGCCGCGACCATCGCCCCGATGAGCGGCGGACTGCTCAATAGCACGGCGCCGCAGCCGGCCTTGAGCACCTTGGGGACCGAGCAGCCGCAGTTCAGGTCGATGAGGGCGGGAGCGCGCGGCGCAATCCGCTTCACGGCCGCACCCGCCGCGGCGGCGCTTGAAGCGAAAATCTGGTAGCCGATGAGCGACTCCTGGGGCGCTCGTGCGAGCAGGCGGAATGTCGTCCCGTTGTCACGGGAGAGCGCGTCGGCGGAGACCATCTCGGCAAAGCAGAGTGAGGCGCCATGGCGGGCACACACCGATCGAAAGGCGGCGTCCGTGTAGCCGGCCATCGGCGCGAGCCACACATTGCCCGGCACGGTCAAAGAAACGCGCGGCGCACCGCTCTGCAGGGAGGAGATGTGGACAGGATGATAGAGGACGGTCTTAAGAGAGCCCAAAGATCCTGAGGCTGTTTGCGTACAGCGTTTCGGTCAGGTCCTCCACCGGGACTTCCCGCAACTGGGCGATGAAGGAGGCCGTCTCGTTGATGTACGAGGGCTTGTTTCGCTTGCCGCGGTGAACTGCGGGCACCATGAAAGGGGCTTCGCTTTCGATGAGCATCCTCTCCGCCGGGATCTTCTTTGCCGTGTCCTGGAGGTTCCTCGCATTGCGATAGGTGACGTTGCCGGCGAATGATATCCAGAGGTTCAGATCAAGGGCTTTTTTCGCGTATTCGTAGTCTTCGGAGTAGCAGTGGAGTATCCCGCCCCGGCGCGGCAAGCGCTCGCGGAGAATTTCCAGCACGTCGGACCCTGCGTCCCGGTTGTGGATTATCACCGGGAGGTTGAGCTTCTCCGCGAGCTCCAACTGCCGGATGAAGAGCTCTACCTGCGAATCGCGGTCACCGAACTTCCGATAATAGTCGAGACCGATTTCCCCGATTGCCACGACACGCTCCAGCCGTGTACCATCTTCGATCTTGGCGTCCCAGTCATCTCCGGGCTGGACCACCGAAGAGGGGGAGATGCCGATGCTGTGGTAGATCTGGTTTTCCGTCTTCAGGTTCTCATAGAGCTGGGCGAAATCGACGAGGTTATTGGAGACGGTGACGAGGTGCTGAACCCCCTCCTGACGGGCTTCCTGCACGATGATCAGCTGATCGATCGGATCTTCCGTGATGAGGCCGATGTGTGCGTGCGTATCGAAATAGCGCATAGAGCTCCGTCGGGAATAGATTTCGAAAGAGTTCGTCTCTCATCTCTCGATTTGACAAAAGTCTACCATGATTGAGAGGGACAAGTCAAACCCTTTTTTGATCGGCGGCTGATCTGACTGCCGCGCGACTGTTCAGCCGTCCTCCGGCGTCGTTCGCATTGCCTCTATTTGACAAAACAACTTCGCTATGGTAACGTTTCTCGGAATTTCATATACTATTTGGATAAGACCATCCCGGATAGATGGAAGGAAGACGACTTGCCTGTCACCCAGTACAAGAAGGTCGAGAAAGAGATCGCCGACAGGGTAGGGTCCTGGTTTCGGCGTATCTGGGTTTCCATAGGCAACTTTTTCAGGTACGTCATGGTCAAGGGGAAGCAGCGGTTCACCGTCATGCTCATCCCCCATTCGGAAAAGAAAATTTTCAATTTTCAGATCTCGTTTTTCACCCTCATATTCGTCAGCTTCACGCTTGGCATCATCCTGGTGGGCTTCTTCTTTCTCGCCACAAGCTTTACCTATACAAACGGGCAGAACGTCAAGCTCACGCAGGAACAGATTGCCGACCAGGCAACGCTGACCAGCCTGAAGGATGAGATCGCCGCAATCCGGGCGGCGGGCAAGCACTTCAAGACCTCCATCGACAGCGTCATGGCAGCCATCGGAAATCAGGACGCGGTGGCTGAGACGAGCACCAGCGGGGTGGCCGCGAACTTCCTGGCCCCGGAGGACCCGTCCACGGAAAACAAGGAGCTGAGCGACCTGAAAAGTCTCACCAGTCTTCTTGACAACTCCAAGGCGCCCCTCGACGAGATAAGCAAGATCCTGTCCACCTATAAATCCCTTCTGGCCGAAACCCCCACCCTGTGGCCCCTGAAGGGAGCCCACGGAAACATCACCACACGCTTCGGGTGGACCATCCACCCCTTCACCCACCTGGGGTACATGCATACGGGAGTGGATATCGCGTGGGGCATGGGCACGCCCGTGGTGACCACCGCGGACGGCCAGATCGTGGAGACGCGCTATTCCGACGACCTGGGCAACTTCGTGACCATCCAGCACAAATACGGGTTCTACACGCGCTATGCTCACCTGAGCGCCTTTGCCGGCAAGCACAAGGGAGACATGGTGAGACGCGGCGATATCATCGGCTACGTCGGGAGCACGGGACTCTCCACCGGACCGCACCTGCACTACGAGGTGCGTCTCGGTTCGAGCTACCTGGACCCCATGACCTTCCTTTCCATGAGCTCGGACCTGGCCGTGATGTCGGTGGGGGGAAGGAGCAGCGATTGAGCGATACCCATGTGACCGACGATGCCTTCATAAACTCGATCATCGGGGAAGGCACGAAGTTCAAGGGTGAGTTCGATCTGAACGGCCTCCTCCGCATAGATGGCGATTTCACCGGGATCATCCGCACAAAGGGCAAGGTCCTCGTGGGCAAGAACGGCAGGGCGGAGTGCACGCTGAACGCCGGCACGGTGGTCGTGGGCGGCGTGGTGCGCGGGGAGATCGTCTCCACGGAAAAAGTCATCATACTGTCCACCGGGCTCGTTCTGGGCAATATCACCACTCCCCGCCTGATCGTGGAGGAGGGGGTGATCTTCAACGGCTCCTGCAGGATCACGGCACCCCCGCCCGCGGACAATGGCCACGCGCGGGCCAACGGCCAGAAAATAGCGGCCGCGCCGCTCCCTGCGGAGGCAGTCGCGCTCCAGGGCCAGAAGCACTGACGTCTCCTCTTCGATGTCGCGCATCGATTCCCTCGGCGAGACCTTCCAATATCCCGTTCCGGATAAGAAGAAAACGGGCAAGAAAGAGAAGGCTCAGCGGAAAACTTTTTCCCAGCTCGTGGAGTCGGCGGCGGAGGAGGGGGAGCCCCTGCCCGCGGATCTTTCAGACGCCGGGCATCGTCGCGGCGTCGAGGACCTGCTGGATGCGGTCTTCTCTTCCGGTGATCGATTGAAGAAATCGATCACCATGGAAGCGATCAGGGACTATCGGCAAAAAGTCAGGGCGTTCATCAAGTATGCGGTGCAGCACAGCATGGTAACGGAGGAGACCACCTCGGGGGCGAACATAATGAAGCGCAAGCGCTTCACCCTGGTGAAGGTGATCGACGAAAAACTGGAGGCTCTTGCTGCCTCGGTGCTGGCCGCTCAGAAGGAGCAGCTTGCCATCCTGGCCCAGATCGACGAGATCAATGGCCTCCTGGTCAACCTCGTTTCCTGAGCCGCCGGCAAAGAGGAGAATGACGCATGAGCGATGACGACGATATCATGAAGGACGACCCCGAGACCGACCTCGCCACCCAGGACGAAGCGGCCGAACGCGCGGCCTTCGCCGCCGCGGGGCCCGCCACGGCAGCCCCCCAGCGGCCGGGCATGCCCCAGCCGCGGCAGGAGCAATCCGCAGAGCCCCCCATTCCCGCGGAGGGCCGGGCCGTCTGGCGGGTGAAGGTCCTGTATTCGAGCGCCACCGAGTATTGCGACGCCCCGGCAACCCTGCAGCCCGCGGTCGGGGATACCGTGGTGATCTCGACGCGCTACGGGAATGAGCTGGGCAAGGTTCTCGGGAAGGAAACGGAAGCGCCCGGGGCAGGGGGAGAGATGCGCACGCTCGTGCGCATCGCAAGCCACGCGGACCTTGCGCGCGTGGAAGAGAACGACATGAAGCAGGAGCGCGCCTTCGAGGTATGCCGGGAGAAGATCGCGCATCACGGCCTGGACATGAAGCTGGTGAGCGCCCACTACCTGCTGGATGAGCAGAAGATCCTGTTCTTCTTCACCGCGGAGAGCCGCGTCGATTTTCGGGAGCTGGTGAAGGACCTGGTGGCGGTGTTCAAGATGCGCATCGAGCTCCGCCAGATCGGCGTCAGGGACGAGGCGCGGGTTGTGGGCGGCGTGGGCATCTGCGGCAGGGCCCTGTGCTGCAATGCCATCACCGACAAGCTGCGGCCCGTTTCCATCAAGATGGCCAAGGAGCAGAACCTCACGCTGAACTCCATGAAGATCTCGGGACCCTGCGGCCGCCTCCTCTGCTGCCTCTCCTATGAGTTCGACGTCTACCGCGAAGCGCGCCAGACGCTTCCCACGATGGGGACGAGGGTCCAGTTCGAAGGGGAGGAGTTCAGGGTCACGGAAATGAACGTCCTTGCCCGCCGGGTGCGCTTTCAAAGCGAGAGCGGCCGTGTCCTTGACGTGGGCTTCGACTCGATGACACGCAATCCCAAGACCCAGGTGTGGGAGCTTCGGGCCCGGGAAAACGGCACGACCCCTTCAAACTGAGCCGGCCGGGCGGGCATAGAGTTGCCTGATTACCCGCCATAGTTGAGCTTGAAAAAGTCCGGGAGGTCTATCGTGAAACCGATCATAGACGTCCACGAGCACATCTTTCGGGGCAGGGATATCCCGGTGGAGGGCTATCTCTATTCCAGGAGGTACCAGGGCTTTGCGGCTCGCATCGCGCGGATCCTCCGTTTGCCGACGCTCCTTGCCAGATGCATTCGAAGGACCCAGCGACACGGCAAGTTCGGTCCCTGCTGCAGGCTCTTGATCGGGTTTGCGAGCATGGTCGGGAGGGAAAACTACCGGACTTGGGCGGAAATCCTGGCGTTGCCTGACGTTGATGATGTTGCGGACCGCTTGCGCGGAACTTTCAAGAAGGACAGGATCGATCTCTTTGTCACTCTCATGATCGATTATGAATACTGGTTCAAGAACACAGTGGATACCCCTCTCGTACGTCAAATAGACGATGTGTATCGCTACGTGGTGCTTCAATCCGAGGGGAGGGTCCACCCGTTCGTGCCCTTCGACCCCATACGTGAGCTCGCCTACCGGAAGAAGATGGCGAGCCCGGATGGGGGCCGCGAAAGAGACGGCTCACTGGCGCTCGTGAAGGACGCTATCTCCAACAAGGGCTTCATGGGCGTGAAAGTCTACAATTCCCTCGGATACAGGCCAATGGGAAATTCGGCGGTCGACACGCAGAGGCGGAATCTATTCAAGAGAATCGGAATGGAACGATACGCCGCCATCACGGGACGCGAGATCGACGGCGTGCTGGATGAGCTTTACACGTATTGCGAGCGGGAAGAAGTCCCCCTCACCGCGCATTGCGTGGCGGACGGGATCGAGTCCTATTGGAGGGCAAGCTACGATTTTGGAAGTCCGGGATTCTGGCACGCGGTGCTTCGAATGCATCCAACCCTTCATCTGAACCTTGCACACTTCGGTTGGTGCGACGCTGAGCGTTACACCGCCGCCGGGACAGATGGCAACCCTCCATGGGTGAAGCAGATCTGCGAGATGGTGAGAGACTACCCCTTTGTGTACACCGACGTTGCGCACCACGAGGTGTTCACCCCCAGGAAGGCGGCAGGTTTTCTGAACGACTATCGTCTGATTCTGCGGGATTATCCCGGCGTGGTCCAGAAGAAGCTCCTCTTTGGGATAGACTGGCATGTCATCACCAGGGTCGTCGGGTATGAAAATTTCACGCGCGAGTATCTCGCGCTCCTGAAGCGGAACGGGCTTTTCACGTCGAGCGAAATTGCGGACTTCCTGGGCGGCAATGCCCTCCATTTCCTCGGCCTGCTCAAGAAAGGGACTCTGCCCGCGTCCGGCTGGACGAAAAACCGGAAGAGGCTTGGGTTTTTCTACAAGAGAAACGGTATCACGCCGCCACGATGGTTCACCGCCACCGGGCCTTGAGCAGTCGCCCGGTCCCGCCGCGGCCACGGGCAAGCCTCAACTCATGAGACCGCCTGCCATGGCCGCCTGCATGGGCCGCGGAGCCAGGCGCGTGGTGAACGCGAGCGTCTTGTTGACGAATCCTGGAACGATTTCGGCCTTGCCGCGCAGCAGGCCCCTGACGGCCGCCCGCGCAACAGGCACGGCGTCCATTCCCGTCCTTTCCTTGAATCGGTTCTGTTCGTGTCCTGCCACGCGGTGGAACTCGGTTCTGACCACGCCGGGGGAAAGAACGCTCACGGATACTCCCGTGCCTCTGAGCTCATGCCGTATGGCCACGCCGTAGCTCAGCACAAAGGCCTTGCAGGCGCAGTAGACCGCGTAGAGGGGCGAGGGTGAATAGGCGCCGACCGAGGCGGTCAGAAGTATCCGGCCGAACCCTGCGGCGCGCATCGGCTGGGCAAAAAGCCGGGTCATGCGCGCAACGGCCTTGACGTCGAGTTCGATCATCGCCTCCTCCATGGCCGCAAGGGTACGCGCGTGCAGGAAGGCCAGGGACAAGGAGAGCACCTGCCCGGACCTTCTTCATGACACGCGCAGCTCGTAACGCTCCTCGACGCGCGCCGCGCCCCAGATGAAGCCCGGTTTGCGCTGGGTCAGGATGAATCCCGCCTTCCTGTAGAGAGCGGTGGCAGTGGCGAGGGAGCCCTCTGTCCAGAGGATCACCTTTTCATAGCCGCACGCGCGGCTGAATTCCACCGCCTCCGTCACCAGTGCTCCGCCGAGTCCGCGCCCCCTGATCCGGGGATCGAGAAGCAGCCAGCGAAGCTGCGCCTCCCTCGGGGAGGCCTGGACGATGGCGATGGAACCGAGGAGGGAGCCTTCCTTCTCGAGCATCCAGAGCCTCTCACGATCTCCGAGCGGCCACGCGTAGTCGGAAAAGGTTTTTGCCACGTACGCCTCGAATGCCGGGCCGTAGCCGTGTTCCTTCGCGTACAGGACCCCGTGCAGCCGGACCAGCTCGCCAATGTCCCCGCGGGGCTCGTGGCGCAGCGTGACGCCGGCAGAGGCGAGTAAACCCCCAAGTGTCACGGAGCACCGTGACGGCAGTCTCCCGTTCTCCATGCGGGGATGATACGGGAATCTGTTGACTTTGTCAACAAATTGTGCAAGCCTCTCCCCATGGCACGTGCAGAATCCGCCCCGTACGGCGGCGCGCAGGCGGGCAGAATCCGCCCGGTACGGCGGCGCGCAGGTCGCGGCGGTCCGGAGATTCAACCGGTTCTATACCCGTCTGCTGGGCCTGCTGGACGAGAAGCTGCTGGCAAGTCCCGTCTCCCTCACGGAGGCCCGCATCCTCTGGGAGCTCGAGCGGAACCCGCGCAGCCGCGCGGAGGACCTCCTCGCGCGCCTGTCGGTGGACCGCGGATACATGAGCCGCATTCTTTCCCGCCTTGAGCGCGCGGGCCTCCTCTCGCGCTCCGCGCACGCGCGGGACGGCCGCATGCGCCTCCTGGAGCTGACACGGAAGGGTCACACATTCCTGTCGCGGCTCGAGGAGAAGGCGTCGGCCCAGATCGTCGGTCTGCTCGCACCCCTCGCGCCGGCACAGAGAAAAAGGCTTGTGCAGGCAATGGGGGAAGTGGAGGGTCTCCTCTCCGCGCAGCGGGGCACGTGATCGCGGTCACGGTAGCTTGCACGGTATTCCGTGCAGTTCAGTGACATTCGAATTGCGGAAGGAGCGCTCTATGGGAATATCCGTGCAGGACATCGCCGACATGATCGATCACTCCCTCCTCCGGCCCGAGCTGACCGAGGCGGAAGCGCAGCCTCGTGAGTGAGGTGGCTACCGATCGAACATCTCCTCCACGAGACTTTTCTCCCCTTCCATTTCCCACAGCATTATGCCCCGGTCCGGGCGCCGTCCTGAAGAAGCGTGCCTCTCTGGCCGCTTTCGGGTACCTGCGCGCATATGCCTCTTCCCATTGCTGCGTGAAACGCTCGGCGCGGGCTCCGGAAGCACCGCGACTATGCTTCCGCCGAAACCGGCTCCGAATCCAGTTGCGCCTGAAACTCCAAGGGAGACGGCGGAATGCTGCAGGTGGTCAATCTCAGGCGCGATGTTCCAGAGATACCTCTTGGAGGCCCGATGGGAGGAGGTGAGGGCTGCGCCGAAGACCTCTGCGTCACGCCGGAGGAGCCCCCTGATAGCACCTGGAATGTACCTCCCTTCTTCGAGAAGGAAGTGGCGGACACGGCCGGCAAGATCCAGGTGCGTGTGCTCCGGGTCGCTCCGCTCGATATTCTGCAACAGCCGGGCGTCCGGTCTGTCACGGTTGTGTCCGACGATTTCGCCGAGGTTCCGCAGGGCGGTGCCGAATTGACGATTGTAAGCTTCAACCGCCAGGGCCGCTCTCCGCGCTGCAAGATTGTACTTCTCGAGAGCCTGCCCGGTTTTCTCGGCCCTTATGCCGGAAAACGCGACCACCAGGGACCATTCTCCCGGCCATTGCATCTCCGCCTTGAAGATCGTCGGGGCGTAGCTGAACAACGAGAGCCGACCTGCCCGGCAGTTGAGGATTGCTGTATGGTCCTCCGATCCCCCGAATGTGCCGACACCCATGTCGCCTTTGAGCTCCCTGAATGTTTGCCCGTTCTCACAGGATGCCATGTACATGGCAAGGTCAATGCCATCCCGTATGGTGCGCGTGAATGTATCCGTCTCATGCAGCTGGTTTGTCCAGGATATCGCGCAGAACGTCATCATCATGAGAGCGGAAGAGCCGCTCATCCCGCTCCCCACGGGCATGTCGCTTGAAAAAGCGATGTCCGCCCCCGTCATTCTGCGGTCCCCACTGAAGTTCGCCGCGAGCCTCCGTGCCATGGTCATTCGGATAGTTGGCCCAGCTCCCCGCGGCCGGCCGGAGAGACGGTTCCAAAGTGAAGTCCAGATCCTCGAACTCATTCGAGTCCTCGGCCATCCGGATGCGGCCGAGTTCGTTGGGGCCGGCCAGGAAGAGAAATCCCTTGTTGATCGCGCAGACAATGCTGTGGCCGCCCGCATAATCCGTGTGCTTTCCCAGTATCTCGATACGGCCGGGGACAAAGCCCAGAAAGACTTTGGAATCTGCCTGCCCCGTGAAACGCGAACGAAACAACGCTTCGAGGCGGGAAATTCGCGGGAGGAGAGCAGAAGGCACGCCGAGATCACCCCTGAGGAGCGCAGCGACCAGCCGGCTGAGCTCGCTCATGGACCAGGATGGATTCTGAAGGCAATTATTAACATAAGAGGTTAATAATCATGCCCCCGAGGCCCTTCAGTGTCAACGCCGCGGCGGTGGGAGAGCGAATTTCGGTGAAAAGGGCCCAAAATGCCGCCGGGGGAGGAAAAAAAGGTTGCGGCCGACAGGCGGATGGTATAGGATCCGGAGCTGATTCAACGTGGTTTGAATCGTGTCTCAATCTTGGAAACAGGGGGGTACCTATGAAGAAATCGCTATTGGGACTGGGCCTCGTACTTCTGCTGCTGATGCCCGGGCTTGCCTTTGCGCAAAAGGTGACCCTGGAGTTCGTGGTCTGGAACTACTCGCTGGAGACGATCCAGGACAACATCTCCCAGTTCGAGGCGGCCAACCCGAACATCAAGGTGAACGCTCACAGACTACTCGTGGAACACCTACCACGACACGATGGTCCTGCGGTTCAAGGGCAAGACGAAGACGGACATCATGTACAACGGCGAAGACTGGCTGCCCGAGTTCGCCGCTGCCGGCTGGGTCGCGCCCCTCGAAGACTACTTACCCCGCCGTCGAAGCAGTACAAAGCCAAGACGGCCGGCTACGCCCTTGCCGACATGACGTACAACGGGAAGGTGTACGGGCTGTCCTACTACGCCGACCTCATCACCTTCCAGTACAACAAGAAGCTGCTGAAGGACTTCGGCGTCGCCGCTCCAAAGACATGGGACGACGTGTGGTCGGGCATGGAAAAGGCCTCGGGCGCCGGGATCGAGAAACCCTTCGCCTACGAGTACGACGCCACGCTGCCCAACTTCTGGTCGGCTTACGTCTCCCAGGTCTACGGCCGCGGCGGGACGATGTTCGACGCGAAGCTCAACCCAGTGTTCAACGACCCGAAATCCGAGGCGTTCAAGCAGCTGCAGTGGCTGCAGGATGCGAAGAAGAAGGGGTACATCGCGTATTACCCTCATGAATCCAAGGTGGCCATCGGAATGAACACGGGCCAGCACGTCTACACCGTGCTGTACAACTACGTGCTCGCGGAGATGAACCGCGCGCCCTCCGCGCTGGCAGGCCAGTTCGACATGGTCGAGATGCCCGGCGCCGCCCACGGGGCTCTCGGGTTCGCGAAGTTTTATTGCATGACGGCGCAGGCCGCCAAGGATCCGGCCCGCAGAAACGCCGCCTGGAAGTTCATCGAGGCATTCGGCGGTGGCGACTACAAGGTGGCAAAGCGCTGGGCCGTGGAGAAAGGGCTCGGATTCGCCGCTCTTCCGCTGTTCGACGATCCGGATGTCAAGGCCGCGTGGGGCGGCTGGATCGACATGGCGAAGTTCAAGAATCAGGCCAAGCTGGCGAAGAACGATGTGCAAACCGAGTGGAAGGGAATGTGGAGCCAGTTCTTCCGCCCGCTGGTGGCCAAGGCGATCAACGGCGACGCCACTGTGCAGGAAGTCATGGACCAGGGCGCCACGGAGTGGAACAACTACAAAAAGCTGATGGGCCAGTAGAGCTGAGATCGACGGAACACGTTCACGACTGACGGGCATCCGAGGGTCTTTCCCCCGGTGCCCGTTTTCTCGCGGCACTCCCTCGAGACCTTCCAAAGGAGCATGCGGTGCGCGGCAGAGACTTTTCCCGGTATCCCATCCAGTGGCTGTTCCCGGTACTCCTCATCGTCATCACCTTCACCGTGTTTCCCTTCGGATACGCGATCTACAACAGCCTCTTCCAGATCATCCTTGTGCTTCCCCTACAGCCCTTCGTAGGGTTGAAGAACTACGCCCAGGTGTTTACCAGCGTCTACTTCCGCGAAGCCCTGGTGAACACGCTGATCTTCATGGCCATTACTGCCCCTCTTATCGTCATCGTCTCGCTGGGCGTGGGGCGGCTTTTGCTGACCCATTTTGTCGGCCGCGGGATCCTCCGCGCCGTGGTCCTGCTCCCCTGGGCCATTCCCGGCGCCATCTCCGGTATCCTGTGGTACTGGGTTTTCCAGGAGCAATGGGGGATCCTCAACACCCTCCTCATCAAGCTGCACATCCTGACCAGGGGCATCGAGTGGCTGGACAACAGGATCCTCGCGAAGTTCTCGACCATGGTCGCGCACATCTGGACACAGGTCCCCTTCGCAAGCGTCCTGCTCATGGCGGCCCTGACCACCATCAATAAGGAGCTGTACGAAGCAGCCGAGGTCGACGGCGCCGGGCCCCTCAGACGGCTGCTTCATGTCACTCTTCCTCAAGTAGCAGGCATGATGGGCGTCGCGTTCATCTACGAGCTCATCATGGGCCTGACCACCTACGATGTGACCTACTCGATGACCGGCGGCGGCCCCGGCGGCGCAACCACCCTGCTGTCGTACTTCATCTGGGCGGAATCCTTCAGCCAGCTCAACTTCGGCCGGGGAGCGGCCCTGGGCGTCATCGTCGCGCTGATCACCCTCGGGCTGATCATGCTCATCCTCAAGGCGATCCCCAGCGGCATGACCCTCGATGAGGAGTAGGGCAATGGCCAGGAAGATCTTCATCTACGTCGTTGCCGCGGTTGTCTTTCTCTTCAGCGCGGGTCCCCTCATCCTGACCGCCCTCGGCGGCGTCATCCCGGAGTCCGCGCTTCTCTCTTCTCCGCCCAGGTGGTTCTCCGAAAAGCCGAGTCTCGAGAACTACAATTACATCTTCTTCGGCACCCTCCCCACGACCTCCACGAGGAGCGGCTCCAATCGGGCCATGATCAGCGAGGAGGCGCGGCAGATCCCCCGGGCCATGCTCAACAGCGCCGTCATCGCCGTGTCGGTGATGGCCGTCAACGTACTGTTCGCGAGCATGTCCGCGTACGCCTTCGCCCGCATGAACTTCCGCGGCAAGCAGGGCACCTTCATGGGCATCATCATGTGCCGGCTGATCCCCGCGGCGGCGCTGGTGGTCCCCTTCTACCTCATCGTGCAGGCTGCGGGCCTGCTGGACACCCTGCTCGCCATCATCCTGGTGCACAGCCTGCTGACCCTTCCGTTCTCCGTGCTGATCCTGTCGCTGTTCTTCCGCAAGATCCCCATCGAGATCGAGGAGTCGGCCCGGGTGGACGGGGCCAGTCCCGTGCAGATCTTCCGCAAGATCACCCTCCCGATGTCAGCCTCCAGCATCGTGGCCACCGGGCTGTTCGCCTTCATGCTGTCCTACTCGGAGTTCCTCTACGCCCAGGTTCTGGGGGGAACGATCAAATCGCGCACAATCTCGGTGGTCATGGCCTCGCTGTCCACCAATCCCGACATGGCCTGGGGACTGCTCATGGCGGGTGTGTTGCTCACCCTGATACCGACGCTGATCCTTGTGATCATCGTCTGGAAGTTCGTCGTGGAGAACATCATCCTCGGAGCAAGCAAATACTAGCCTTTTTTGACGACAAAATGTGATTCGGGCGAGAGCCCCGCGAAATATCTGTGCGAGGAGGATTGACGATGACGACAAAGAAAAAACCGCATGACCTGGTACGTGCGAACTGCGGCTTCCCCACCCCGCAGCACCCCTACTACCACATCCGCCTGATGTTCACGATCGAGGGGACCGCCCGCTACCAGATCAAGCTGGTGAAGGTAAACGGCGTGCGGGTGCGGGACTTCGCACCCTATCACAACAGCCGTTTCATGAAGGACTCCGAGCTGGAAGGCGGAGGCCACAGCGAGCTGGTCCTGCGCTGGGATTGGAAGGCCGGCGAGGAGTCGTCGGTCGAGGTCGCCGCGGATGGCCCGACAGGGACGCAGCCGCTGGCCCTCACGGCGAGGATCGCGGCGCCCGCTTACGGCGGGTACTGGGATCCCGCCTGGAAGTACTATGCCGGCTTCGTCTGCCGGGAGACGGCGGGCATCGACCGGACGACGAGCCGGTCCATACGAACCTGGCGGTCTACTGCGGACCGCGTCCAGGACCCTGAACGAGAGCTGCGCGTGGTGGCCGTGGATCCCGCTGTCCGGCGTGCATCGCGAGGTTCCCTGCCAGGTCCACGAGGTGCGCCGCTTCACGGCGGAAGGGCTGCAGGTCGGGGACGAGTACCAGCCCGCACCACATTCCAGCTCGCCTTCTTCGCCGACGTGCCCGCCGACTCTGCCCGCGTCTACCTCGCCTTCTACGGCAACCCCAAGGCGAAAGCCCCGCGTCTACGCGAGTGGAGCTGTCCGTGAGCGGACGAGGCGCTGGGGCTCACGATCGACAACCCCTATCTACACGGTGGTCCTGTCCCCGAAGAGCGGCGCCATCGACGAGATCCAGATGAAGATGGGGGTGAATGCCAGGTTCTACCACCACCTGGAGACGAACGGCGCGCTGCAATGGAACCCCTGCTTCTACTGCGCCGCCCAAGCCCTGGCTGCACGCATCGGACTGGGACCCGCCGCCGCAGCATTCGCACCTGGCGGGGCCGGTATTCGTATCCACGCAGCCGCAGCGGCCACGTGGAGCCCTACAAGGAAGAGTCCTACATGGCAGTCACGTACCGGTTCTACGCCCGCACGCCGTGGATCTTCTTGTCGACACGGCTGGAGGTGCGTAAGGACATCGCGGCAAAGGCCCTGCGAAACGGGGAGATCGTGCTGGACCGCAAGCTGGTGGACGAGTTCGCCTGGGGAAACCGGACGGGAGCGTGGGTACGATGACCATCACGGACGGCCCCCGCCACCCGAAGCACGGCAAGGTGCTCCCGGCGGATACACCCTGGGCCTGCCTCTTCAGCCGCAAGGGCAGGTACGGCCTGGGCATGGTGACAGTGCAAGCCTCGCGGATTTCCGCGCGGACGGCGGGCTGGCGAAGTCTTCAACCGCTACTGGTACCTGCAGTGGGGCAAGTGGGTCTACTACGTGCCGGCCCCTTGTGTACACGTTCGCCACCAACAACCGGCCCGGCTGGTGCCGGTGACCGCGGGCAACATGTACTACGAGGAGATGGCGCTCCTGCCCCTGCGGATCGACCCCGGACGAGAACTTCGGGGAGCTGGAGCTGCTGCACCAGAAGCTGACGCACCCTCTGGACGTCCAGATCGTGGAGGACACCGATGCCCGCGCCCCCGAGGGCTGGGTGACGCCCGTGCTGGTAAAGGAGTTCGACGAGGAAGATGGAGGACGAGTAGAGTGATGCTCACACATGATCACCGCGCGCGCTTCGTCTTCGGGCGCGCGCGGCATCTTCCCCTTCAGAGTGTGATCGTCCTGCCTTCCCGCCAGGAGCGTTGCGCGGCAGGACCACCTCGAGCGCCTTTCGGCCGTCCTCGCCGGTCGAGATCACCGCCCGCTCCTCCCTGCAGGACGCGCAGGAAGTAGCGGTCCTCCTCCAGCACGTCGCCCACGACCTCGCCGTGCATCTGCGGCCAGTGCAGAGTTTCGGGAAACTTCCAGCCTTCCTCGTCAACGCCGACCAGCGTCATGGGGCGGTAGTCCAGATAGAGTGAGCCCTTCTCTCCGATCAGCTCCAGGCACACGTCGCCGAATCCGCCCCAGCGTGCGAGGGCCGACGCCAATTTCGCCATTGCCTCCGCGAGCCCCCAGCCCGTCTCCACCACAGCCAATCCGCCGTTCTGGAATCTGATCGTGATCCAGATGAAATCGTGGACTCCCAGCTCCTTCTTGACCGGTCCCTCGGCGATCTCGGCGCTCACCTTGACCGCCTTGTCATTGAAGAACCAGAAGATCTGGTCGATATCGTGGACGGAGATGTACTCTTCCACTTCCACCCGGCCTCCGAGGCGCCGCGCCTCGGCAATGGGAGCGTTCCGCCGGGCGTAACAGACCATAGGTCTGCCGATGACACCCTCGTCGACGGCCGCCTTGATCTGGGCGTAGCGTACGTCATAGCGGAGGATATGGGCCATCATCAGCTTCACGTTCCGCCGGGCAGCCTCGCCGATGATGGCATCCGCATCTTCGAGTGTGGTGGCGATAGGCTTCTCCAGGAGGATATGCTTTCCCGGCCCTCGCCGCATCGACAACAGCGTCGCGGTGAAGCGTCTCGGGGCTCGCGATGACCACGGCCTGGATGTCGTTCCTCGCAAGAAGCTTCCCGTGATCGGGAAACACCTCGAGGGGCTCGCGCAGGCCGGGAAGCCTCGGATTTTCCTTGATGGCGGGGTCGCTCACCCCGATGACACGCGCATCGGGCAGCTGCGACAAGGCCCGCGCATGGAGCATGCCCATGAATCCAGCACCGATGATCCCGATTCCGATTCTCTCACTCACGCGCATCTCCTCCCTTTCAGGTGGGTCGATCATCCCATGGAACAGGAACCGTGTCAAAACAACGGCATACAAATTGACATCCGTCCCGCCATCCGTATACTCCGGCCATGGTGCCTCGGGAGCGCGTTCTCACCGCCCTTGCCCATGAGGAGCCTGACCGGGTCCCCACAGACCTGTGGATGACCCCCAAGGTCGAGGCTGAGCTGATTCGGCTGACGGGGGTCGAGGACCCGTTCGCCATGAGGGTGGAAGCCGGGCACGACCTGCTGATGTCCAGCGTCGGGATGGTGAGCTCCTTCTACATGTCCCAGGAGAATGAGTACGTCGATCCGTGGGGCATCCGATTCGCACGCACCTCCTATTCTCATGGGGCGGGGAGTTATACCGAAATTAATTGCTATAGGAATACGCCTCGATTCACCGGGAAGCGCCATATTCCGCCGGGACCAGATAGGAGAAAATGGGCGCAAATTCGTAGCCTATAAGTTCCGGACGATGTATAAAAACAACAATGATAGTGTGTATAAGGAATACATCGCCAAGTACGTTATGGAAAATGCGCCATATAGAACAGGGCCAGACGGAAAACCAGTGTACAAAGTCACCAACGACTCGAGGGTCACCAAACTTGGAAATATATTGCGCAAAACGAATCTGGACGAGCTACCGCAGCTTTTCAATGTCTTAAAAGGAGAGATGTCTCTTGTTGGCCCCAGGCCGGATATTCCTTTTGCAGTGGCGATGTATAAAGATTGGCACCGGAAAAGACTTGGCGCCAAACCGGGTATTACTGGCTTGTGGCAGGTGTGTGGGCGAAAAAGCCTTCCCTTTGAGGGAATGGTACGGCTGGATATTGACTATATAAAGAGGCAGTCATTGATTTTGGATGCCAAGATTTTGTTATTGACC
Organism: uncultured Spirochaetota bacterium; assembly: GCA_963820435.1. Classification (GTDB taxonomy): domain Bacteria; phylum Spirochaetota; class Spirochaetia; order SZUA-6; family Fen-1364; genus Fen-1364. The sequence continues at coordinate 33,140 of CAWGAC010000014.1, forward strand.
GTGGTCACTATTATCAAGAGAGACGGTAGCTGATTAGGAACGTAAGGAGGAACAACATGGTTAATATTGGCTGTCGTGGGTTGTGGTTACTGGGGGCCGAAGCATATCAGGGTCTGCCAGGAGCTAGCGGGGGTAAATCTGACTACAGTTTGTGACCTTGATGATAACAAGCTCCAGCAGGTTCGAACTCAATATCCCTATTTAGAACACCACATCGAATTTCAAGGACATTCTCCAGAACAATGTGGATGCCATCGTAATCGCCACACCCGTCAATACACACTATCGGCTGGCTAAAGAGGCGCTGCTCCATGATAAGCACGTCCTGATCGAAAAGCCAATGACCACCACCAGCCGGGAGGCTTTGGAGCTTATTGAACTGGCGGAGAAGCGAAAAATGGTACTCATGGTGGGGCATACCTATGAATACCATCCTGCCGTGGATTTCCTCAAAGAAACTGGTAAACAGTGGTGAGCTGGGGGATATTTATGGTATTGATGCCGACCGGCTCAACCTCGGCCTGTTCCGTCCCGATGTTAACGTGCTCTGGGACCTGGCTCCCCACGATATCAGCATCATGCTGGCGGTGCTGAACGAGGATCCGGTCGCCGTCAGCGCACGGGGTGCCCACCACATAGATGACAGCGTTTATGATGTCGCTTACCTGGAAATCATATTCGGCAACGGGACTATGGGCCATATCCACGTGAGCTGGCTTCACCCGCGCAAGATCCGGCAGATTACCATCGTCGGCAGCCAGAAGATGGCCGTCTATGATGACGTTTCAGAAACAGAAAAGATACATATCTACGATAAGGGACTCACTCATTGCTCATGACGGCAATGGTAATGGCAACAATAAGTTCTCTGGCTGGCCGCCCAATTATCGCTATGGTGATGTCGTCATTCCATTTATCTCCAGTGCTGAACCTCTTAAACAGGAGTGCAGCCACTTTATCAAATGTATCACCGAAGGCACCAAGCCAAGGAGCGATGGCTGGTCAGGGCTTAAAGTAACCAGCATTCTGGAAGCTGCCAACAGGTCCCTGGCGAACGGCGGACGAAGGGAGAAACTGGACCTGGACGACTATGGCCTTTGGCAAAACCAGGCTGGTAATAGCTAGTTGAAAGGGATTAATTATATGGAAGAAGAGATACAATCTCAGGTTGGACTGAAATGCAATGATCAGACAGTGATACTGGGGGATGGGGCTATCATTGAAGCTGGTGCTGTCCTAGGTTACCTGCCGGCCCGAGGCGGACATCTCGTTCTGAATATTGGCCCCGGGGCTCATGTCCGCAGCGGCACTGTCATCTACGGGGGCAGCCGCATTGGCTGCAATCTGGAGACCGGCCACAATGTGGTTATCAGAGAGGAAAACAGCATCGGAGACTATTTCCGTATCTGGAATAATTCTACTATCGACTACGGTTGTCACATAGGTAATAACGTCAAGATTCACAACAAAGTCTATGTTGCCCAGTTTACCGTCATCGAAGATGATGTCTTTCTAGGCCCCGGCGTAACCCTGGCTAATGACATTCATCCGGGCTGCCCCGATGCCCTGGAATGCATGCGAGGCCCACATATCAAACGAGGGGCCCAGATAGGCATCAACGTCTTGTATACTCCCCGTGTCGTCATTGGGGAACACGCCGTCATCGGTGCCGGAAGCGTAGTCACCAAAGACATCCCGAGACGGGATGGTTGCTTACGGTAACCCGGCACAGGGTTGTTGGCAAGATAGAGGACATCATTTGCACCACCGGTCTCAGGGATAAACCATATAGTCATTTCGTAAGGAGTGTAGAAGATGCATATACCATTAGTTGACCTCAAAGAACAGTATCAGGGCATAAAAGAAGAGGTACTGGCTGAGATAGGCCAGGTCCTGGACGGGATGCAGCTATTTCTGGGCAAGAATGTGCAGACCGTCGAGTCCAAATTTGCGGCCTATTGCGGTACCGAGTTCGGTATCGGCGTAGGATCTGGTACAGACGCCCTGCATGTAGCCCTCCGCGCCTGCGGGATTGGCCCGGGAGATGAGGTTATCACCGTTTCTCATACTTTCATCGCCACAGTTGAGGCTATCATCCTGGCAGGAGCGCGGCCGGTGTTTGTCGATATTGATGCCGAGACCTATAACATGGACCCTTCCCAAATCGAAAAGATGATCACCAACCGGACCAAAGCCATCCTTCCTGTGCACCTCTACGGCCACCCGGCCAATATGGGCCCGATTCTCGAACTGGCAAAGACTTACAAGCTCAAGGTTATCGAAGATGCCTGTCAGGCCCACTGGGGCTGAATACCAGGGACGCCGGACCGGTTCGCTGGGAGACATCGGTTGCTTCAGCTTCTATTTCACCAAGAACCTGGGGGGCTATGGTGAAGGCGGCATAATTACTACCTCCGACCCGGAGATAGCCAAGATGTGCCGAATGATGCGGGACCACGGTCAGAACGCCAAATATTATCATTCCCTGATGGGTGTGAATGGCCGCCTCGACGAAATTCAGGCAGCTGTACTGAAGGTGAAACTACCTCACCTGGATGAGTGGACGGAAAAGAGACGGAATATTGCCCAGGCCTACAATGTGGGCCTTCCCGCGCAAATAACAAAACCCCAGGAGATGCCATGGGCCAAGCACGTCTACCATCTCTATGTAGTGAGAACCTCGAACCGTGAACAGCTTCGGGCATGGCTGGAAAGTAAAGGTATAGGTACCGGCATGCATTACCCTGTGCCGGTGCATTTACAGGATGCCTGGCGCGAATACGGCGGAGAGGATTTCTCTTTACCGGTCACCGAGAAAATAACCCGAGAAATAATATCCCTACCTATATATCCTGAATTAGGCAAGGAGGAAGTTGATTATATCTGCGAATGCGTTCGCGAATTCGAGGAGTCCAGAATTAACGTAGTGGTTGGTCGGTAAATCATAGGATTCGCCCTAAACCGGAATAAATGGATGAAAGTAATAGGTAGGGCAGGAGGTAATCTCGATGTCTATTAGTGGTGATCGTACGTTACGTTTGACAATGATGGAAAAAGCAGCGGAGGCAGACCGGCTGAGACCAAAGCGAGAGGCCATGCAAGCGAAAAAGGCTAAGGAGGCTGCGTCCAGGGCCAAAAAAGAAGCCGAAGCAGTCGCTAAAGAAGAAGGCGCGGCAGGAAGCAGAGGCATATAGGAAGGCTCGAGAGGCTACTGCCAAGGCGAAAAAGGAAGCGGATAGAGTTGCTAAAGAGAAGGCGCGGCAGGAAGCAGAGGCAGCGAGGAAGGTTGAAGTGGCTATTGCCAGGGCGAAAAAAGAATTAGAGAAAGCCGAAAAAGAGAAGGCGCGGCAAGAGGCTGAGGAAGCGAAGAAGGCTCAGGAGACTGGCTGCCAGGGCGAAGAAAGAAGCGGAAGCAGCCGAAAGAAGAGCAGCAAGAAGCTGAGGAAGCGAAGAAGGCTCAGGAGATGGCTGCCAGGCAAGAAAGAGCTGAGGTAGCTCGTAAAGAGAAAGCGCGGCAGGAAGCCGAGGAAGCGAAGAAGGTTCAGGAGATGGCTGCCATGGCGAAGAAAGAAGCAGAGGCAGCCGTAAAAGAGAAGGCGGCAGGAAGCTGAGATGGCTCGTGCGAAGGCGCGGCAGGAAGCCGAGGAAGCGAAGAAGGCTCAGGAACTGGCTGCCAGGGCGAAGAAAGAAGCAGAAGCAGCCGTTAAAGAGAAAGCCGGCAGGAAGCCGAGGAAGCGAAGAAGGCTCAGGAGCTGGCTGCCATGGCGAAGAAAGAAGCGGAAGCAGCCGTTAAAGAGAAGGCCCGGCAGGAAGCCGAGGAAGCGAAGAAGGCTCAGGAACTGGCTGCCATGGCGAAGAAAGAAGCTGAGGCAGCTGCAAAGAGAAAGCCCGGCAGGAAGCCGAGGAAGCGAAGAAGAGCTCAGGAACTGGCTGCCATGGCGAAGAAAGAAGCAGAAGCAGCCGTTAAAGAGAAATTCGGCAGGAAGCTGAGATAGCTCGTGCGAAGGCGCGGCAAGAAGCCGAGGAAGCGAAGAAGGCTCAGGAACTGGCTGCCAGTGGCGAAGAAAGAAGCAGAGGCAGCTGCTAAAGAGAAAGCTCGGCAGGAAGCTGAGGAAGCGAAGAAAGCGCAGGTGACTGGCTGCCATGGCGAAGAAAGAGGCCGAGGTAGCTGTTAAAGAGAAAGCCAGGCAGGAAGCTGAGGAAGCGAAGAAGGTACAGGCTAACGGCTGCCATGGCGAAGAAAGAAGCCGAGGCAGCTGCCAAAGAGAAGGCCAGGCAGGAAGCCGAGGAAGCGAAGAAGGCCCAGGCAACTGGCTGCCATGGCGAAGAAAGAAGCGGAAGCAGCCGCTAAAGAGAAGGCCCGGCAGGAAGCCGAGGTGGCTGCGAAGGCGCAGCAGGAGGGCGAAGAAGCGAAGAAGACTCTATTTGCAGATGCCAAGGCGAGGAAACAAGCGAAGAAAGCTCAGAAGGAGAAGGCAAAGAAGGAAGCTGAAGCAGCTAAGGAGAAGGTGCAGTATGAGGCCGAAGAAGCGAAGAAGGCTCAGGTGGTGGCTCTAGGGGATAAGGAAATGCGAAAGCAAGTGGTCGCAATGGTCCCACTCCTCTGCAAGCGAGCTATTGGTACATGATTATTGGTCTGGTCGTTGGCGCTGGGCTGGGACTGGGTTACTGGTATGTGAGTCCTAAGATCAGTTCGTCTATTAATTCAATTGCCGCATCACTTCCGGGCCAGCCAACCCTTCTAGGATTCACCAAGCGACCCCAAACTACTTATTTCAAAGTGATTGCAGTATCCAGGAATTTGTAAACCTGGTTCTTCTTATTCGAATTGAATCAGCTCAAGGGGAAAGGTCAATTTTACATTATCAAAGCGAAGAGTATGCCTTTTATGAAGTTTCTCAGCCAAGAAGTGTCCAACCAGGCACCTCAATACTCTCACACAGCTGATGAGCTGAGTAAAATGTTAAGTATTAAATATAATGACGATAGTGATATTCCGAAGATAAAGGTGGCGGTAACTGCGACGAACCCACAAGAGGCTTTATTCCTCAGGATTCGTGCCAAAGTCATTTGAAGATTACTAGCTAGTGAACAGCGTGCTGTGCAACAACAAGACTATGAAAATACATTGAAAGAGATAGATAACACTAAAGCTTCTTTATCTGAAGCCCAGAAGGAATTGAGCGAGCTCGGACTGGAAAGCGCCGCCAGCGATATCCACAATGATCCGTCCTATATGGTCCTCAGTGCCAAAATCAGTGCACTGGAACTCCAATTAACAAGCCAGTCAACTGTGTGGCTGCTTCTATTGCCCAGGGGAAGTCGAAAGAGGAGAAGCGAAACCATAGAGAGTACATTCAAACGCTCCAGCAAGCAATTAACATCAACACTGCTCTCGCTCAAGCTGAACAGCCGCTAAGCACTGGAGTTAAGCCCAGACCCCGACAGCGATAAGCGATGTAACCCAATTACACTATTGTTAATGCCAAAGTAAACGGGCTCGATAGCGACTCAACAAATTGTTAAACGGTTACACGCAGGTAGATAGCGAAGGTAATACGACGCATGTAGTTGGACTGGTTGAGATGATCGCGAATGGTACAACCGGCGGTTCGGACTATACAGACATGCTGAAAAGGGTCGAAAGGCCAGTAATGATCTGGCTGAGGCAAGCAGGAAATCGCCAACCTGAAGGGCCAAACGGTTAATAATCAATCCGGTACGGACCTTAACTACCAGCTTGCCCAGAACAAGGTGTCGGCACTAAACGCTGAAATGTCTGCCTTGGCACAGAGGCTGACCGCCTTAGACCGTGAAAAAGAATGCGGGGGAGCCTACAGGACACTCAAGCGGCGTTTAATAGGACCAGCACTGCTTTATCTGAGGCCAGAAAGGAACTCGCCATTCTGGAGAGCCAGGCAACTGACAGTAATTACAGTCGGAACTGGACTACCGGGTCGCCCAGGCCAAAGTACAAAATCTGAATTCGAAACTGGCCGACTTGACGAACAACTAAGCTCCATGATCGGAAGAATGCCCAATCAACAGGAACTACCGATTTCCTGGCCGCGGGGGATCCTTCGATACCAACGCCCGTGGTGCCTGAAAGGACGAGAGGCCGAAATCCCTTAATGATATCGGTATTGGCGGTGCTCTGGATATTCTTGAACCACAGATGGATTGCCAAAGGAATGACATCATCTGCCCCCACCCAGAAAACGGAGGAAGAGGCTTGAAAGAAGTAGTATTGGTTACCGGGGCGCCGGCTTTATCGGGTCTAATGTGGCGGAGACACTGCTTAATCTCGGTTACCCAGTGCTGGGGCTGGATAATTTTGATGATTTCTACCCGCCCGAAATAAAGCGGGACAATATCGCATTCCCTCAAGGACAATAAGGAATTCTGCATGGTCGAGGGGGATATCCGGGATAGCGAACTGCTTAAGCGCCTTTTTACCGAGCACGATATCAGCCTGGTAGCCCATTTGGCTGGGCGAGGGGGCGTCCGGCCTTCACTAAAGCAGCCCATCCTCTACGAGGACGTGAATATCAGAGGAACCATAAATCTACTAGAGGCAAGCCGAACGCATAATGTGAAACGGTTCGTCTTCGCCTCTTCTTCATGCGTCTATGGCACAAATAGTAAAGTACCCTTCAACGAGACTGATAGAGTGGAACGTCCCGCCTCACCATATGGCGCCTCCAAGGCGGCGGCGGAGCTTTATTGCCGCACCTACAGTCAGCTCTACAACCTCCCAGTAGCTGTACTCAGACTATTCACCGTCTACGGCCCTCGCCAGAGGCCGGAGATGGCTATCCACGTGTTCACCAAGATGATTAACTCGGGTGAGGAGATAACCGTCTTCGGTGATGGAACCTCAAAGAGAGATTATACATATGTTACTGACATTGTCGATGGCATACACAAAGCTCTGACTTCGCATAGCCAGGGGTTTGAAATCTTCAACCTGGGTGATTCCCGTCCAGTGCTCCTTGATTATTTAATTCACCTGATTGAAGAGGCTATTGGGTAAAAAAGCCAAGATCAAAAGATTACCGATGCAGCCAGGGGATATGCCGGTTACCTTTGCCGAAATCTCCAAGGCCAAGACCAATTGGGCTACCAGCCTGAGGTAACGATAGAAGAAGGCATATCCCTATTTGTGCAATGGTATCTAAGGGATAAGCTAGCGGTCGGCACAGCAGAAAGACGCTGAAATTATGAAAAGAGTCTGCATTGTAAGGCAGAAAATCTACGCTAAGCAGAGGAACCTGAGAAGAAGTGCCGGTACTCTGGTCCAAAGAAGGGTACAAGGTAGATGTTATCTGCGTTGGTTCCCCGGGAGAGAAGAGATTCGAGACGATAAAAGGGATAAATGTCCACCGCGTCTATTTTTCTTACCACCGTGGAGAATGTATTCTGGTACCTCTTCGATTATGCTGCCTTCTTTATCCTGGCTTCTCTTAAGCTGGCGCAGCTTTCCCTCAAGAAGCGATATGATGTGATAGAGGTTCAGACTATGCCTGATTTCCTAGTCTTCGTCACGCTGTTCCCCCGGCTGCTGGGTAGCAAGGTCATTTTCTATATGTTCGAAAATACACCGCGAATTGTTCGCCTCAAATTTCAAGATAGGAACAAATCATATATTTACTAGGCTTCTGCGTCTTGATAGCGAAAATCAGTGCAGGCTATGCAAACAGCGTCATAGTGTCCGACGGCCTCTGCACAAAAAGGCGGTGGAGAATGGGTATTCCGGATAAGAAGATTACCATCGTCCTCAATGTTCCCGATGATACTATCTTTAACATTGAACCGAGCTTCTGCTGCCGAGGATGGTCAGCATTTCCACCTGGTACTTGTCAGCACAATTGTGAAAAGGTACGGGATACAAACTCTGATCAAGGCTGTTCCCTTACTTCTCAAAGATATTCCTGAGCTTAAGATAGATATCATTGGAGAGGGAGAACACCGTCCGGATTTGGAACAGTTGGCCAGAGAGCTGGGAGTGGACGAGGTATTTGAATTTTACCGGATTCATCCCTTACGAAAATGTCCCGGCCTATATAGCCAGAGGGCCCATATCGGTTTGGCGCCCATGATCGAAGACGTTGGTGCGCCCAATAAAATCTTCGAATACTTCGCTCTTGGTAAAGCTACGATAGCCAGTGCCCAGCCCAGCTTTAAAGCCTTATTCGACGAAAGTTGTATCTCGTATTTCCCAGCCAGGCAATGCCGAGGAACTGGCCGCCCGGATTCTGGAGCTATATCATAACCCGGAGAAAAGGTCGGCTTTAGGACGCTCTGGCCAGGAATTCTATCGTAAATACCACTGGCCGGTGATGAAGCAGAGATATCTCGGGGTATATAAGCAATTGATAGCTCAGGAATAAGGCAATTCCTGAGTATTTTGTTTTAATATCAATTTCTTGGAGCTCTAACGGTTATTAGCCTCGTCTATCACTTCTCCGCCTTTCGCTTAGCCTCTGGAATTGGGTAGTGAGTATGAAGATGGCAAATACGGCTATAAGAGCCGAGGCGGTAATTTCTGCCCATAACACAAAACGATTGTTCTCGACAAAGTAAACCGATCCATATATCGCAATAATGACCATATGAATTACCCAGGCTATGGCCAAGGCTGTTAAGAGCATCTGACTTATCAGAATGGACGTAGAGAATGTCAATCGCCGGCGTATGGATAGTTTGTTTTCCATCATTTAATATTGATGCAAATAATTGCTTGTGGCGTATCTTTTTCGTTTACATAACTACTTGCCTTTTTAATTTTAGTGTCCCTATGTTAGAAGGTAGCTCAGTATTTGTAAGAATTTGGTATAAACCTGAGCCAACGTTGGTAAAGCGAGGAGAAAGTAGGAAGTAGCGCAGCAGACCCGTAATCACTAATCCAGAGAACATAGTGGAATATATGTAGAAAAGGTTAAAAAATAAGGAGCTAAAAAGGGAAATCTCTGAAATTAGAGGTTGGTAGAGCCTCTCCCGCCGTGCAATATGAACTGATGGGTAACCTCAAGATACTTCTAGCCGCGTCTGTCCTTGCCCCGGTAGTCTTCGGTTCGTCTTTCGCCCAGCCTTTGTATTTGGATGACCAGGACCCCGATGGCAAATACGTTTATAAGAACGGTGGCGCCGATTTCCGCCCACAAGATGAATGGATTGTTCTCGACAAAGTAGATAGACCCGCTAAGCTTGATGATAGCCATGTGGACCAGCCAGGCTAAACCCAGGGCTATTAGCAGCATCTGGCTTACCAGGACAATGGTAGCGAACCTCAGCCGTCTACGCATAGAAGGCCTGGTATCAGTCTTCCTCCGCCTTAAGTCAGAACCATCCATGCTCAATCAATATAATCTCTTAACATGTCTCGCCTGCGGTACAGAACGAAGACTACGACAGCGGCGATTGCGAGTAACGCAATACCGATTATTATGCCCAGAGTACTCCAACTTACCGCCCTTGTTATCGATTCGGGAGTGACCGTGAGTTGGGCCGCCGGTGTGTTTTGTACAGAACCGTTGCCTTTATCGAGGAATGCCTGGAATGTGTATTCGCCGGTTGTCCACCCCGAGGCTGGTATGAAGCCCAGGCTGCCGGTCTTACCATCTGTTTGCAGCTGGCTCAAGGTGAGGAGAGGAACCGTCTCCAGGGGTTGACCATCGCGAGACACGTTAAGCATAAGCTTAGCATCGGGGAAGGATGCACTCGGCTGGTTCATCTGGTAGACTATTTTGGCTGAGATAAGTTTACCTGTCGCCCCATCATAGCTGGGGGTAATGCTGAAAGAGCTTATTTCAAGCTGGGACGGTGATGCTATCTCCACAGGAGGCGCTTTGACCTCAAATGTCCCCGCCAGACCCCCGATGTCCACCTGGTATGTTCCGACAGCTTCCGGAGTAAAGTTGAAGCTTACCATCTGCCTTTCCCCGCCGCCGAGGGTAACGTCCTTTGTTTCAGCCGTAACGTCGTTTATATGGAGGGTTGCCTGGTAGCTGCCAGGAAGGTCACCAGAATTGGTGACAAGGATACTTATGTTGACGTTCTCTCCCAGATTTATTTCACCCGGAGTGATAGTGAGCCCACTAGCGGTGCAGTTGGCAGGAGACTGTGGTGCTTCGACAGCGAAGGAAGTGAGAAGGTCTCCAATACTAGCCTGGTGTTCCCCGGCAATGTCCGGGTTAATATTGAAAATCACTGTCTGGCTGTCACCACCATTGAGGGTAAGCTTTTTGGTTTGCACTGCGATATTATCCAATTTGAGACTGGCTTCATAGTCACCGGTAAGGTCGCCAGCATTGCAGATGTTGACCTTTATGTCTATACCTTTTCCCAGTTGGATTTCTTCTGGAGCTACGGTCAGGTTAGCTACGCCGAAATTGGCAGGTCGAACGTAGGCCAGAACAGCAAAGTAAGAAAAGTGATTGACCTTGGCGCTGATTATGTGATTATCCGCATCAACAGAGCTCTTCAAGTTGACCCACTGTCCGGCGGCCGTGTCATAAGTGCCGACTACCAGGTTCTTCTCTACGACGCCTTGAGGAACTTCCGTAGCATCGTAATTGAAGGTGAGTTCCAGCGCCGGATCAAAGGTACTGCCGTTGGGACCGATGTCATAAGCATACCCCACCATCACACAATACGGGGGGAGGGGCGGGAATGCCATCCCATCTGTTACGGATATGCTGGATAGGCGCTGACCATTCTTATTCAAACCGATGCTATTCTTGGATACACCAGCTTGAAATCTGTCATCTACAGACGGAGCTGTAACGTCTTCTATGAATTTACCATTGACGGTGGTAATTTGAGATACATAGGTATATCTGGTGTTACCAACAACACCTCCGCCCCCACCCTCCCCCCCACCTCCGCCTCCACCGCCTGCGCCAGTGGTATCACTGGATGGCGGTGAAGAGGTTATGATTGTGGTCGTACTAACGATGATTGTGATATCTTCTGCGTCACTCAGAGAACCAGCGCTTACGTCGAAGTGAACATTAGGGTAGTTGCCCGCCTGACCGGAGGCAGGAGTCCAGGAGAAGGTTTGGGTAGCCGGGGTGAATGTAGCGCCAGAGGGCAGGTTGGAGGCGGAGTAGCTCAGGCTATCGCCATCAGGGTCGGTGGCTGAGATGGTGAAGGTGAGTGATTGCCCTTCGTTAACCGTCTTGTTGCCTATAGAAGCGAGAACCGGAGCCTGGTTAACGTTA
>CAWGAC010000015.1:0-155943 GCA_963820435.1 uncultured Spirochaetota bacterium
ACGCGTTCGCCAAGCGGTACCGCGAGGCGGGCCTGCGCGTGGGCGTATATCCTCCAGCGGCACGCTCTTCTGGGACCGCTTCTTCCAGGAGATGCCGCAGGCCAAGGACTGGCTCGTCCTTGTCGGCCGACGGCAAACCGATCCCCTACGGGCCCGCAGACGTTCCGTTACTATTGGAACCGTAACCACCCGGATGCCCGGGCCTATTGCCAGCAGATCGTCCGATTCGCCGTCGAGAACATCCGGGCCGACTTGATCCATTTCGACAACTACTCCGTCGGCCCGGGCTACGACGCCTGCTCCGCGAGTCTCTTCCGCGAGTACCTCCGCTCGACGTTCACGCCTGAACAGCTTGCCGAAATGAAGTTCGGCGAACTGGATGCAATCCAGCCGCCGCGGGCCGGGGCCCCGGAACTCATCCGGCGGGCGTGGGAGGATTTCTCTTGCCAGGCGCTGGCCCAGTCCTATCACGATCATGAGCCGATATGCCCGCTCGCTGCGCAAGGACGTCCTCGTGGAATTCAACCCGGGGGCGTGGGGGGCCGCATCCACCCGCCGCTCGACCACGGCCGCCTGCTTGCCGGCGGCGAGGCGTTCTGGGACGAAAGCCGGCAGCAGCGGGTTCCGCAACGGACAGCTTGTCACCGCGGATCCGCACCTACAAGGTCGGCCGGCGGCATGAACAACATGGTCTTCGCCTATATCACCACGCCGCTGGAAATGGCCGAATCGATGGCCTTCAATCCTCGACTGCCTGGGGTGCGTCTGCTGGTTCGAATACGGCCGGATCGTCGAGCGGCCCGGCAGTCAAGCGGCCGATGTCGCCCGAGCTGCATCCCTTCATCCGTTTCTTCCACCAGCGCCGCGATCTGTTGCGCGGGGCCGAGGTCGTGGCCGACGTCGCCGTGCTGCGCAGCTTCCCCTCCCAGGTCTTCGCCGACGCGAAGTACGCTCAGATAACTTCCCGCGTGGAACAGGCCTTGATCGAAAGCGGCGTCCGCTTCCAGATCATCTACGACCGGCACTTGGCGAGCTGAGCCGCTACCGCGTGCTGGTACTGGCCGGCTGCGCGGCGATGTCCGATCGGCAGATCGAGCAGATCCGCCGCTACGTCGGGCGCGGGGGGCGAGCTCTGCATCGTCGGGCCGGCAGCCACGCACGACGAGTGGCTCAGACCTCGGCCGCGACCGGCGCTGGACGACCTTCCGGCTGCGGTCGTGGTCCGTGCCGATGAATTCGCCGATCCTGTGCGCGCGGTCCGGCAGGCATGCGGCGGCGACTTTTCGCTGGCGGTCCGGGCCAATGGCCCGCCAACGGATCGGCAGTGCCGCGGCTAGCAATCGGGAAGCGCATCTATGGCGACCGTGATTACGTTTTCCGCAAGGTACCGCAGGAACTCTTGGGGCTGCCGAGGATCGCCGCCGCCGTGGAAAAGGCGAAGAGCGATTCGGCGCTGCGGCTGGAGGCGCGGGTGCCGGTGCGCATCTATGTGGCCTTCGCGAAGAAAGGATTCTCCGAATCATGGCTCGATCCACAGCCAGGCTGGCAGTTCTACTGCGAGGGCGGTCTGGAAAGCACGATTGTGCAGATCGGCCAAGGGATGGATATCTACTACCAGGATTTCGGGCCCGGCAAGCTGCGGCTCTTTGAAGGCAAGCGCGGGGCCTATGTTCTGCTCGGGATCCAGCCGAAGTCGTCGCCAGGCGAAAGGACCTCTGTTTGTTGCCGAAGAGGCGATGCCGTCGCTTGGCGGACTCTGCGTCGAACTGACCGAGCACCCGAACGTCGGCTCGTGCACCTGGTGAACTACCGCGAGGGACTTGCGTTTCGCGACGTGGCCGTGACAGTGCGCTTCCCGCCGGAAAGCACGCCACCGCAGTGGCACTCGCCAGTCCGGAACATAAGGAGGACAAGTCGGTGCGGTACGATCAACACGGCGACCGCGTTCACTTCAACGTGCCGCAGATTGGCGTCTACGAGATTGCCGTCGTCACTTTCAGTGAGTGAAGGGCGGCGTCGGCGACGGACATCTTGAAGGTTGGGAGGTCTGTCTTCATCCGTTGCAGCAATGGCCCCGCTGGTCGGCGATCATCGGCATGACAGGTTTCACAGCTCTCGCGCGAGATCGCCGCGAAATCGGGCTACCGTCTCTCCTTGGCTTCCATGTAAAGGGCGGGGAGTTGGTCGGCACGCACCGCGACATAATCCGGCCCGAGCGCCTTTTCGATTTCCACGAGCACGCGCATGTCCACCATCCAGTTCGTCAGCGACACATGAAGAAACGCGGGACGCTGGCGCCGGCGTGAACTGGCGGATTTGCTGGGCGACGCTGCGACGGCACGGATGTTCTCCGGCGTGGCGAGCGGAGCCGCCGTCGATCACCGCGCGGAAGAGCGGCACGCCGTTGAGTCTCGGTCGCCGCGTTCTCCGCCGTGGTGCTCCCGAAGCGGGAGTAGTTGCGGTAAATGGCCTTGATGCCCGGCAACGTCGTGAAACGCGCCAAGGTCTCCGGCGGCATTTGTTCGAACGCCTCGAAGGTGGTCAAGAGCGAGAGATCCAAGAGCTTGAAGTAGCGCCGCGAAAGCTCCATGTACTGCGTTCCACGCGGCCTCCTGCTCGGACTTCGGCAGCCTCTCCAGGTAGTACGCCTCGCGGATGTATCCGATGCCGGTCAGGGCATTGACGAAGACGTCGTTGGGCGAGGCGTGCCTGTAGAAGTAGTCGAGGATGTCCGGGATCAAGTCCTCGGCCGTCGGCCCGAGCTGCCAGCCCACGGGCACCTTGCCATGGTCCGGCTGGTCCCACAGATCGCGATAGACCTGCCGCCAGAAATTCGGCCCGTCGCCGTCGGTGCGGGTGAAGGTGTAGTAGACCTTGTCGGCCAGCGGCGGCGGCGGCGACGCGTCTTCTGGCGGAAGGTCGCCGACGTGCCCGAATGGACCGACAGGTTGCCCACGCCGCGGGCATAGCCGTCAAATGCCGAGCAGACCTGGAACTTGGCATATTGGCTGGCCAGGTCCATGCCCGAATACGGCCCGTTCTCGCCGCAGCCCTCTTCGCCGGCCTGCCCGTGGTCCCACCAGCCCAGGCACGGGATGTTCGCGGGAAGACTCCTGGAACAGGTCGCGGGCAAATTGCGCTTCTTCGGCCGACGAGGCCGCCGGGCTGCGCTCGGCATCCTTGGGATGCGAGACCCAGACCAGCGGGATCTTGAACTCCACGAAGTAGTCGCGGAGCTCGAACTGGCCGGGATCGTAATTGGCACAGGCCCGACGGGACATCCGCGAGCCGTAGGTCGCGTAGAACCAGCGGTAGGCCTCGATGTTCTTCTTCCATCTTCCGCGAAGGTCCATCGCCACTTTCAGCGCTGCCGAACTCCTTGCACAGGCGGCGGAGTGACGGGCAGCCAGCCTTCGACCGCGGCGAGCATCGTCGCCACGTTGACGCTGGCGGGCAGGTCCGGATCGGTGACCACCAGGCCTTTCACGACGCGGGAGGAACTTCTCATAGAGTTCCTTCGGCCCGACCCAGCGGACCTCTTTCACGTCGCCCCGCTCGCGCAGCCAGTCGAGCCATTGTTCGTCAAAACGGTCATAGGCAAGGAAGATCTGCGGCTGCTCCCGGTTGACCAGGCCCTGGAGGCACGACAGCGGCAGCCGCTCCTCGGAGTCCTTGTCCAGGTCCTGGATCCGCACGGCCCAGAGCGTCTTGGCCGGGGGCGCCGACTTGGGGCATACGGCTTCCCGCGTGGCGGGAGTTCCCTGGCGCGCCCAGGCGCCGGTTGCAGCGCGCCCGGCAGGATCTGCGTGCATAGAGCTCCAACGCCAATGGCTCGCGCTCTCTTTCAAGAATTCTCGGCGATTACGAGTCATGGTTGACCTCCTGGTTCTGGCTGGCATTCACGGTATAAGTTCCTGTGCTTGCTGTTGTTCGCGACTGGCACTTCGCGACACCCGCTCACCACGATGTGGGCCTCGACGAGCAACTGCATCGATGGACCGCGTTGTGGCCTGGCGATGACGACGGCATCGCGGCTGAACGACGCGAGCGGTTGACCGTCGAGGGTCACGCGGCGGATGGCCCGGCCGCCCGGATCCGCGGATAGAGGACGATCCTTTCCAGCTCCTCGCCCCTGGTCGTTCTGGGGCGATAAGACGGACCGTGTAGCGGATCGTCTGCCGATCGCGCTGGGGGGCGAATTCGCAGGTCGAGCGTGCCGAAGTGCGTCGGCAGCCCCGTGACGGAGGTCTCACGCGGGAATCACCGGCGTGCCAGCGGCGGAACAGGGCGGGCGTGAGCCACAGCGACGAGCCGTCCTCAAAGGCGAACAGCTGGCGGAAGAGGTTGACCCACTGCGCGTCGGCCCAGAAGTGCGGCTGGTCGCCGCCGGCGATGAGGTTGGCGTAGCCTTCGCCCCAACTGAGCGTGCCGCCGGCCGTGTCGGTGTAGGCGCAGAAGTAGTCCAGCGCCCGGTCGGGCTCGCCGCGGAGGATGTGGCTCACCGCCCGGTCCACGCCGATGTACGGCCAGAAGCCCCCTGGCCCTTCCGAGTGCATCCCGCCGCCCCACTGGTTGCTCATGCGCTCCATGCGCCGCCAGGTGGCCGTCGAGCATCGGGTCGTGCGGGTCGATGCAGCGGCAGGGCCACAGCAGGCAGTTGTGGGCCCAGAAGCCGTACATCCCCACCCCCTCCGGCTCGACGCCGAACCAGAGGTGCCCCTCGTAGAGGCCCGTCCGCTTGAACGTCTGCGCGAACGACCGGTGCAGGCACTGCTTCAGATCCTGGCACTTCGGCCGCGAAAAGCCGGGCGTCGTCCTCCGCGCCCGAGCGGCCTCGGCCGCGTCGGCCGCTTCGCGCAGCCCAAGGATGCGCGAAAGCGTTCAGATAGTACATGTGCATGCCCTTGCCGACCTCCATGCACCTCCATGGCGCCCGGCTCGAGGAGGCCGTAGCGCGGATCGTTCGGGATCCTTCACTTCCGCCATGTGCTTGTGCCGCGAGTTGACCAGCCACATGCGCCCCGCGGCGGATGTACGGATAGGCCGTCTGTCTCGAGCCACGCGCGATCGCCGCTGAGCTTGTAGTGCTGCACCAGCGCCCAGATGTTCTGGCCCTGGGTGTCCCATTGGCCGGGCCGCGTGTTCCACAGGCCGTTGTCGCAGCATGCCCAGTTGCAGCGGCTTGCCGTCGAAGGCGATCGGGCCCTTGGGCACGTCCTTCACGTCCTTGCAGTAGACGCGCAGCAGCCGTTCCGCGCGGTCGTGCAGCCCGGCCAGATCGAGCGCGTAGACCACGTACGCCTGGTCGCGGTAGGCGTGGTCGAAGTAGAAGAACGGGCTGCACGTGTTGTACGACGAACTCGTCGCTGATGTTGACGTCGAGGATCGCCCGCGTGGCCAGCCGCGAGAGATAGATGTCGTTCAGGATCTGATCGGGCAGGTCGAACTGCGCGGCCTTGGCGAAGAACGCGTCCCAGTAGTCGCGCGAACGCTGCTCCTCGGCCGCGGCGGGGCGGCGGCTTCAGGGCCGCGACCGCGTCGTCGGAGAACGGCGGGACGGCCTCGCCGGGCAAGCACGTCGCGGAAGGCGTGCGCAATGTAGCCCATGCTCACCGGCTCGCGGCGGTGGATCGGCGGCACGCGGAGCCAATACGTCTTCGATCTCGCCCGGCGGGATCGACTCGCCGTAGTGCAGCTTGAGCCGGGCAAGGCCCACGTCGCTCTTGTCGTAGTGCTGGTTGGTGGGAATCCTGTTCCGGGGTGGCCCTCGACGTTACCCCATATTGCCATGGTGGAAGAGCGTGGCAATTTCAGGATCTGGATCGTGGACGGCAGCTATATCCGCGGCCATATCGACGAAGAGTTCACCAACTTCGGCCAGCATTTTCGATTTCCCTATATTCCTGAGAACGAGCTGTGGCTGGACCAGGAAGCCGAGCACGATGAAAGGCAGTTTTTTATCGACCACCTGCTCGTCGAGCACAGGCTGATGAAAGCGGGACGGCCCTACGCGGAGGCCATCGTCGAAGCGGACAGGCAGGAACGGAAGGAAAGGAGACGGGCCGGGGATGTCCGGAAAGCCACCGGGAGCGGAGCCGTTCTGCCCGCGGGAAAATCAATGCACGAGAAGCTGTGGAAAAGACTTGAGAACGCCGTCACCGTCTGGATCGTGAACGGCCGTCTTGTGCGGAGCACTTTCGACATCGACTTCACCGAGGGGGGGCACGACAAGGTGTACGAGTTCGTGCCCAGCGAAGAGGTCTGGATCGACGATGCCATCGTCGAGCAGGAGCGGGGATACATCCTCCTGCACGAGCTGCACGAGAGAAACCGAATGTCGACGGGATGGCCCTACAACAGAGCGCATGCCGAGTCGAGCCGGATCGAGTACCGGTGTCGGCATCATCCGGACGAGCTGCACGATGCCCTGGCCGCCGAGGGCTGGGCATGATGAATGTGCTTCATCAGCGGCTTCATGAACCGACCTTCCTGAAATCAATGTATCCCCGCTCAACGTCCACGGCGGTCAGTTGTACGCGAATCCGGTCGCCGACATCGACACCTTCGAACCCGCGCACAACCCTGCCGTCAACGGGGATGGTGAGCAGCCTTGCCCAGGTGCCCTTCTCGGAAGCACCCGTGACGATGGCGTCGAACTGTTCGCCGATTTTCGACTCAAGAAGGAGCGCAGCCGCGGACTTGCCGACCTGCCGTTCGACCTTGTTGGCGGCATCCTCTTCTTCGGTGCAGTGTGCGGCCAGCATCGCCAATTCAGCATAGGCATACGGTGCAGCCCGGCCGGCAATCGCGGCCTTCAACAGGCGCTGCGTGATCAGGTCGGCGTAGCGGCGATTCGGGGCGGTGGAATGGGCATAGTCCTTGACCGCGAGACCAAAGTGTCCCGGGGCCGTCTCGCCGGGGTTTTCCGCCACGTATTCGCCGGCTCCCAGGAGCTTGATCACCACAAGGGAGAGGTCGGGGAAGCGCAGCGGATCGGCTGCTTTCTCCTTGACGAGAAATGCATCGAGCGCCGCCGAATCCGGCTTGTCCGGCAGCCTGGCTCCATGGTCCCTGGCAACCTCGACAATACGGTCCCAGCGTTTGGGCGTGCGCACGACACGCCGGATTGAAGGGGATTTCCGAGCCGCAAGATAGCGGGCGGTCACGCCGTTGGCCGCGATCATAAAGTCCTCGATGATCTCCTTGGCGCGGTTTTTCTGTTCTACCTCGAGTCTCAGAATCTGGTCGCCGTCAAAAACCGGCTTCGCCTCGATGGTCTCCAGGCTCAGCGCGCCGTGCACGTGGCGCAGACTCTTCAGTTTCTGGGCAATCCGGTCCTGCATGCGGAGATTCTCCGCCAGTCCTTTGACGGCCGCAATCCCCGCGGGGACAGCGCCGTTCCCATCCAACCAGGCTGCCACGCCGTCATATGCGAGCTTCGCATGATTGCGGACCCGGGCCCGATAGATATCCGAGCCCTGCAAGGAGCCATCAGGGCCGATCACCATCTCCACGACAACGGCCGGGCGCTCCGCATCGAAGCTCAGGGATGTGAGGTCTGTAGAAAGTTTTTCAGGCAGCATCGGGAAGATCCTGGCCGCCGTATACACCGAAGTCGTGTTGTGGCGCGCGTGCTCGTCAATGGCCGAACCGTTCCTGACCAGCGCGTCCACGTCAGCCACGGCCACGTAAATCTTGACTTTGTCCCCGGGCAGGGCCTCCGCGACTGTGAGCTGATCCAGGTCGCGGGAGTCATCATTGTCAATGGACGCCCACGCGAGGTCCGTCAAGTCACGAATCGCGGCCGGATCTCCCGCCGATTCACTCTTCAGGCCTTCGAGTGACCGAATCTTGTCAAGCTCGGCAAGTGCCGCGGCCGAAAAGTCGGGGAGCAAGCCTCTTTCCCACATCGCCCTCTGGGCAATGCCCTGCAGGATAGCAGAGTGAGGTTGATCGGTGTGCGGCGTATGTGCCATGGGGGTTGCTGAGGTGCCGATCGAGAGTTTTTCTTCTACCTGCTCCGCAGCGTGAGAGCCAATCCAACTACCGCTGATGCGATGCCGCCGAAGATGTACCACATTGTGTGCTCCGTGAGACGCCCGCTGAAAAACCTGCTCAGATTGTCGGCCAGGGAGTGTGATGCAGTGATCCCGATGATAATCAGAACCACGCCTCCAATCAACAAAATCACACCCAGAATACGTGTTGTGCTCATTATTGCAGTATACCGAGGAAGTCGGGGCGAATCAATCAGGGCAGTCCCCGCACCATATTCTTTCCACCTATCCCCGTATGAATATTTTCCTATGTTTGCATGTCATTCAGTGATAAATTGTTGAAGAAGAAGCATTTCGTGCGATTGCCTCTGGAGGGGGACACCAACATTTGGTGGCTCACCGTTGACCAGAGCCCCGCCACCCCCTCGATCAAGGTCATCGCCGCTTGCGGTCTCGAAGGAGAAAGGCTAATGAAAGCGAACAGCCTGAATAAGACAAGAACGCTATCACGCAAAACCTCTCGGACTCCTGTCTTGCGTAAGGTTCCCACGGGCATTCAGGGCCTGGATGAGCTCACCGACGGCGGCTTGCCCAAAGGGCGGTCCACGTTGTTGTGCGGCGGCGCCGGAAGCGGAAAGACACTCCTGGCCATGGAATTCCTCTTGCGCGGCGTGAAGGAGTTCAAAGAGCCGGGGGTCTTTGTTGCCTTCGAAGAACAGAGCGAAGAACTGTCGCAGAATTTCGCCTCACTCGGTCATGATCTCAAAGCGCTGGTCGCGCAGAAGAAACTGGCCATCGACTTTGTCAATATCGAGCGCACCGAAACCCAGGAGACGGGTGAATATAACCTTGAAGGATTGTTCATCCGACTGGAGCATGCAATTGACAGCATCGGCGCCCAGCGCGTTGTGCTGGACAGCGTGGACGTGCTCTTCTCCGCGCTGACCAACACGGTCATCCTGCGCGACGAGCTGCGCCGCCTGTTCCGCTGGCTGAAGACCAAGGGCGTAACCTCCGTCATCACTGCTGAGCAGGGCCAGGGCAGCTTGACCCGTACCGGGCTGGACGAATACGTGGCTGATTGCGTGATCCTGCTGGACCACCGGGTGACAGCGCAGATGTTCACTCGGCGGGTGCGGGTCGTCAAGTATCGCGGCTCCAGCCACGGCACGAATGAATTCCCGTTCCTGATCGACGAAACCGGCATCTCCATCCTGCCCATCACGTCAATGGGGCTGACATACCAGGCAGGCACCGAGCGCGTTTCCTCCGGCATTCCGCGCCTGGATGCGATGCTGACCGGCCGGGGCTATTATCGGGGCGGCAGCGTGCTGGTATCCGGCTCGGCGGGCACGGGCAAGACGAGTCTGGCGGCGCATTTCGCCCAGGCAACAGCCGCAGGCGGCGAGCGGTGCCTGTGGCTCGCCTATGAGGAATCGCCCAGCCAGATCATCCGCAACATGCGCTCCATCGGGCTCGACCTCGCGCCGGCGGTGCAGAGCGGAATGCTGCGCCTGCAGGCGGTTCCTCCGACGATATTCGGCCTGGAGATGCACTTGTTGGCCATGCATAAACTGGTGAAGGAGTTCAACCCCCGGAGCGTCATCATGGACTCGATCAGCAACTTCACCACGATCGGCAGTGAAGTCGAGATCAAGGCGATGCTGATGCGGCTGATAGACCTTTTCAAAATGCGGCAGATCACCTCGCTCTTCACAAGCCTCACCACGGGTGACACCTTCGTGGAAGCCAACGACACCCGGTTGTCATCGCTGATGGATACGTGGCTGCTGCTGCGGGAAATCGAAAGCGGCGCGGAGCGAAACCGCGTCCTGCACCTGCTCAAGTCGCGCGGCATGGCCCACTCGAACCAGATCCGTGAATTCCGGCTCACCAATCACGGGGTGGAGCTGCGGGATGTGTATCTCGGGCCATCGGGGTTCCTCCTCACCGGCAGCGCGCTCCTGGTCCAGCAGGCGCACGAACAGGCCCAGGCAGTTGTGCGGGAGCAGGAGGCGGGGGGCAAGAAGCGCGAGCTGGAGCACAAACGGGTGGCCATGGAGGCGCAGATTGCCGCGCTGCGGGCGGAGTTTGAAATCGAGCAGATAAAAGCACTGAGAGCCGTCGCGCAGGATGAAGAGCGGGCCACAGTGCTTACGGATGACCGCGTTCAGATGGCCAAGCAGCGGCAGGCCGATGCTGTGAAAGCAAGAAAAACGATGAAGAGCAAGTCCGGAGGTTCATGATGAAAACCGAGCCAAGGGGGAACGCTTCAAAAGCATCAAAGGCGAAACCGGATGAGCAGTGGACGCTGCGGCTCTATGTGGCGGGTCAGACGCCCAGATCGTCGATTGCATTCGACAACCTGAAGCGTCTCTGCGAAGAACGCCTGAAGGGTCATTACAGCATCGAAGTGATTGACCTGCTGAAGAATCCGCGCCTGGCCAAGGATGACCAGATTCTGGCCATCCCCACTCTTGTGCGGAGGCTGCCGCCGCCGGTGCGCCGGATCATCGGCGATCTTTCCAACACCGAGC
Source organism: uncultured Spirochaetota bacterium (assembly GCA_963820435.1). Classification (GTDB taxonomy): domain Bacteria; phylum Spirochaetota; class Spirochaetia; order SZUA-6; family Fen-1364; genus Fen-1364. The sequence goes on from CAWGAC010000015.1 coordinate 10,535, forward strand.
GCGTTCTGGTGGGGCTGGACCTGCGTCCAAAGAACTGACGGGAGGGATTGCACCATGACAAGCGGATCCCCGGACCCTGTGCTTGCGGCGGAGCTGGAAGACCTCCGAACCCGGCTGGCCGAGGCAGAAGAAACCTTGCGCGCCATCAGGGGCGGTGAGGTGGATGCGCTGGTCCTTGCCGGCGACCAGGGAGAAAAAGTTCATCTCCTGGGCCAGGGCGATCGCATTTATCGGCAGTTCATTGAGACGATAAGCGAAGGCACGGCCACCGTGTCGGCTGACGGTGACATCCTGAGCTGCAACGCCGCTCTGGCGAAAACATTGCGGCGGCCGCTCGTTCAAGTTCTGGGCACCGCCATGCGGGACCATCTGTCGCCCGAAGACCACGAGGCCTTCACGCGCCATCCTCGCACAAGCAGGCACGGAGTCTCCCCGCCGGAAGATCCGCCTGAAAACCAGCGACGGACTCCTGGTGCCGGTGTATATGTCGGCAACGCTGCTGCAAAATGTTGAGGCGGCGCCGGTTTTTTGCCTTGTGCTCACGGACCTGGAAGAAGTCGTCTCGGCGGAGGAGAACCTGCGCGAAAGCGAGCAGCGGTATAGAGAGACTGCTTGAGCACGCCCCGGTGGGGATCGCCGTTTACTCGGAAGGGAAAATTGCTTTCATCAATCCGGCAGGAGCACGCCTGCTCGGCTCAGATTCCGAAGGGCTGTTCGCCGGCAAGCCCGTCACGGAGTTCATTCACCCGGACGGATTGGAGGCGGCTCAGTCTCGGATGAGACGAATGATGGCAGGGGAAACAGGTCTTTATCCTGCCGAGGATGTTTTTCTGAAGTTGGATGGGACCCCCATCAACGTGGAAGTCATATCAGCGCCTTTACCCTACAAAGGAAAACCGGCAGTTCAGACAATCATCACCGATATTACCAAGCGCAAGCAGGGTGAGGCCGAGCGCGAACGGCTGATGACAGCCATCGAGCAGGTAGGGGAAATGGTATTTGTCACCGACCCCGAGTGGATTATCCAGTACGTGAACCCGGCCTTCGAAACGGTGACCGGCTACAGCCGCAAGGAGGCGCTCGGCCGCAATCCACGTTTCCTCAGAAGCGGCGAGCAGGACCAGGCGTTCTACCAGGAGCTGTGGCAGACCATCTCCTCGGGCAAGACCTGGCAGGGAACTGTGGTCAACAAGCGCAAGGACGGGAGGCTCTACACCGAGGAGACGACGATTTCGCCGGTGTGCGACGCCGGCGGCCGGATCGTGAGCTACGTGGGGGTCGCGCGCGACATCAGCGCACAGCGCCTGCTGGAGGATCGGCTGCGCCAGGCGCAGAAGATGGAGACCGTGGGGCAGCTTGCGGGCGGGGTGGCGCACGACTTCAACAACATGCTGCAGGTGATCATCACGTACGTGGAGATGTCTCTGGCAAAGGTGGATGCCGGGCAGCCGCTGCACAAGTACCTGATGGAGATTCGGCGGGCGGCCCAGCGGTCCGCCGAGATCACCGGGCAGCTTCTTGCCTTTGCGCGCAAGCAGACGGTAAGCCCGAAGATTCTGGATCTGAACGAAGCGGTGGCGAGCGCGCAGAAAATGATCCAGCGGCTGATCGGAGAGGACATCGATTTTGCGTGGATGCCGGGGCACGAGCTGTGGAAGGTGAAGATAGATCCCGCCCAGCTCGACCAGATACTGGCCAATCTCGCGGTGAACGCTCGCGATGCCATCGGCGGCGTGGGCAAGCTGACCGTCGGAACGGAGAAAGTCACCTTTGACAAGGAGTACTGCGCCACCAATCCGGGCTTCATTCCCGGAGAGTACGTGCTGCTCGCCGTGAGTGACGATGGCGGCGGCATGGACAGGGAGACGCTTTCGCATATTTTCGAACCTTTCTTCACAACCAAGGCGCCGGGGAAAGGCACGGGGCTGGGGCTTGCCACGATCTACGGCATCGTCAAGCAGAACAACGGGTTCATAAATGTGTACAGCGAGCCGGGAGAAGGGACCACCTTCAAGGTATACCTGCCCCGGGCCGAAGGTGCAGGCGCGGACGAGAGGGTGCCAGTCGAGGCAGCGGCTCCTCGGGGGGAACGGAGACGGTGCTCGTGGTGGAAGACGAGGCGGCAATACTTGAGCTGGCTCGGGAGTGTCTGGAGGATCTGGGGTATACGGTGCTCGCTGCGAAATCACCGGAGGAGGCGATGCGCCGCAGTGAGGAACAGGCAGGGCCGATCCAGCTTTTGATCACAGACGTCGTGATGCCGCAGATGAACGGGCGGCAGCTTGCCGAGCGGTTGGGTGCATTGCGCCCGGGGCTGAAGTGTCTGTACATGTCAGGCTACACGGCGGACATCATTGCGCACCGGGGTGTGCTCGAGGAAGGGGTGAGATTCATCGCCAAGCCGTTCTCTCTCAGGGTGCTGGCTGAAAAAGTCAGGGAGGTACTTGACGGCTGAGCTCTCAAGGCCCTGGTCCTTGTGGGAATGCGCGCGAGAAGGAAAAACCTGAATGGTCCGCGGCGTGTGAGCAGTGCATGCGCTGCATGAACACCTGTCCTCGGCACGCCATTCAACAGCTTGAATGGATCGGTCATGGCAGACCGGCGCAACCAATACATCGAGCCCCACTTCAATCCCGGCTTGGAAGAATAGGCACCCCCGCTGGATCCATCGAGATCGCGCCAGCCACATGATATAATTGCCATCCTCTTTGTGCAGGGGGCAAAAAGTATGCGTAATTGCGGGCAGGGTTTCTTGCGCGTCCCTCTCTGCATCTCAATCGGCGCTCTCTGCTTTCTGCTCGTCGGGTGTGCCGGTCTCGAGAGAGGCGCGGGAGAGGTCAACCTGATCGTCAATCCCGATTTCGAAGCCACGCAGCCGGGCGGACGCCCACTGGGCTGGGAAAACTGGCAGAAGCTCGACGGAGCCGTTTTCCGCACCGTGGTCGACCCGGGCTTTGCGCATTCAGGATCGAATTGCGTGGCGATAGAATATACGAACGCGGATCAACGCAACCTTGCCGTATGGATTCAGAGCATCCCCGCAAGGGCCCACACAACGTACAGGCTCAGCTTCTGGATAAGGACAAAGGATGCCCGGCCCCAGGTTTCCTACACCATGGATCACCCCCAGGCTTGCGCCTATGTCGATTTCCTTGACGTGAACAGGCAAAGCCTGCCTGCCAACGGGCACTACTACGAATCGAGCAGCGTATTCATGACGCATGATTGGACAAGGCGGGAGCTCAGCTTCAGGACGCCTGACGGCACCTCATACGTGAAAGTCAACCTTGCCTTTGCCAGCGTCGTCGGAACGGTGTACTTCGACTCCGTCTCGCTTGTGGCCTCGCCCTTCCAGAAGGTGGCCTCCCCGGACTGGCTGAAGGATGCCGTCGTTTACGAATTGGCGCCATGGGTATTCTCGCAATTCGGCAATGGCCGCGCGTTTCAGGGGATTCTTTCAAAGCTGCCCGCCCTGCAGGATCTCGGGGTGACGGTGCTCTATCTCCTCCCGGTCTGGGAGGACCAGGGCGGGTATGCGATCACCGACCACTATGCGGTATTTCGCAAATATGGAAGCGAGCAGGAGCTCAAGGACCTGGTGGCCGAGGCCCATCAGCGCAGGATGAAGGTCATCCTGGATCTGGCGGGCACGATTGGAGTGCCAAAGAAATCGAGGCTGGTTCGCGAGCATCCCGAATGGTTCATCCTGAACCCGTCGAACACTCTCTACGTCAGTTGGATGGCGGAGCTCTACGGGCTGGACACGAATCGCGCCGACGTTCAGGAGTATTTCGTCCAATTTGCGCAATACTGCATCGAGCAGTTCGACGTGGACGGGTATCGCTGCGACTATGTTGCCGCCTCGCCGCGTGAAATGTTCCAGAATGTAAGGGCAGCGATCCAGCGCCTCAAGCCGGATGCAATTCTGATCGCAGAGGATGCTCAGCCCTTCGACATGGAGAAAGCTTTCGACGTCACGTACGATTTCCAGTTTATCGACACCATTGCGGCCCTGCTTGCCGACCCTCATTCCGCGGGACGGGCCGTTCGGCGGCTGGCGGAGGAGAGTGACCTCTATCCCCCGGGAAGTCTTCGCCTGAGATATCTCGAGGGTCATGATTTGAGCTACACCGTTGCCTCCAGGCTCGGGCTGAAAGGGTCGATTGCTTTTGCGACTTTCCTTTTCACGATTGAGGGGATCCCGATGATCTATAGCGGGCAGGAGGTCGGGAACAAGATACCTCAGATCGGATTCTGGGTGCCTGCCATGGACTGGAATGGAAACCCGGATGCGGCGGCGTACAGAGCGGCGTACACGGCCCTGTCTCGCATCCGGGCCGGCTCTCCTGCGCTGCGTACGGGATCATTTACTCCTGTCAATTGCTCCGACGATCGGGTTGCCGCATATCTCCGCGCGTGGGAGGGGGACCAGACGATATTGACGGTCATTAACTTCTCAGCCGCGAAGCTCGACGTGCATCTGGATCTTGCTGGGCGCCGCTCCTTCCAGGACCTGCTCACCGGAGAGCGCGTCAACGTGGAGAATCCCGAACGCTTCACCGTTGACCTCCAGCCTTTTCAATCGCATGTCTTCCTGGTTGCGCGGGGTGGTTGACGCCCATTTGCGGTGCCGGCCTCAGGAGGTCTTTCCCCACATGAGGTCCGCGGCTATCACCTCGGGATTGTGGCGGCGCGGGGCGGTCGGGACGCCCTCGAAGCCAATTGCATGCTCGGGGCACCAGGTGGCGCATGCGCCGCAGTTGTCGCAGTCATGGTGCCATGCGGGCTTCCCGTTCTCGAGCACAACGTTGCCGCGCGGGCAGACGCGGCTGCAGGTCCCGCAACCGGCACAGGTCTCGGCGAGGCGGTAGGCGGCGTCGAGCTTCGCGAGCTGGGGCGCTGCCATGCCGTGGAAGAAGCTGCCGAGGAGAGCGCCGGGAAGCGCGTTTCGTTCGATCCGACAATGCTTCTCGCTCCGCACCGTCTCGATGATCTCCGGCAGACGTTCGCTGTCCGTCGGGAACAGCCGCCCGGACAATCGCCGAACCAGATTGATGATGGGGGGCTGCTTGCCGCCGAGATCCATGTAGCCGGGGGACCGGACGACGAATGCCGCATGAAGGTCACCTCCCTTTTGACGGAGGGTCTTTTGAAGCCGGGGGAGCGTTCCCGCTGCGGTGCCGCCGCATGAAGCAATGGCAAAGGTGTAGCGGACCCCTTGCAGGTCGAGGTTCTCGATGAACTCCTCCACCGTGCGCGGCGGTCCCCATGCATGGATGGGAAACACTATCCCCACCCGCGGGGTCGCGGGCGCGGCGCGGGTCCGCCTGTACCTTGCTATTGGCACGAGCGCCGTGTTTCCCAGCTCCCATGCAAGAGACCGGGCAATCGTGAGCGAGTTGCCGGTCGCCGTGTAATAGAAAATCGTCGTCTCCATGTCCAGGGCTCTCCTTACTTCAATTCCGCAAGGCATTCTTCGGCCCAGCGGATCATGGTCTCGTATGTCATGAGCGCTCTCTTCTTGATGAAGCCGCAATAACGATCTTCCCGGCACGCGCGATCCGCCCTGGCCATGAGCGCATCTCCGGGGTGACGGGCGGCAATGCGCATCGGCTCAAGAAGCGCTTCTCTGGCCTTTCGGACATGCAGGAGCATCTGTTCGAGCGATCGTCTCATGACATCATCGCCTGCAAGGGAGCCGAAGAAGAATCGAAGCATGAACTCGTCGCGCTTGGGCACGAGGAACTGCTCGGGCACTGCGGTCAGCCATTCCATGAATCTGGCCCTTCCGGATTCTGTGATCGAATAGACCCTTTTGTTCGGCCGATCATGCTGCTGCTCGATGGGACTCAGCTCCGCCTGCCAGATGAAGTTGATCGCCTCGTCGAACAGAGTCTTGAAAACCACCCGCTTGCAGGCTACACTCTCTCGTGAAGTCCGCGAGCGGGTGAGTTTGTCGGGTGCTCCACAAGGAGAGGCGCCGGGTGTCGAAAAATGACGATAATCCCAACGAGACGATCTTCTCGGAAAGTGTGGTAGGCAAGCGCCTTTCCAAGGTGCACAAGCCCGGCCCCATGGTTCTCGTCTTTCAGGGCAGGAGCATCCCCATCACCAGCCGGATCACAGTGGGGAGGGATGAGGACAATACCATCGTGCTTGATGACCCCCTGGCCTCCCGGCATCACGCGGTAATCCAGAAGCTGAAGAACGAATACTTCATCGAGGACCTGGACAGCACGAACGCCACCTTCGTGAACTCCAAGCGTGTGCCCCTCGGAAAGTACCTGCGCCTGCACCCTGATGACACCATCCTCATCGGCCGTACCGAGCTGTCACTGCGGCATCTGCGCTAGCTCTTCCGCCGCGCGCGCAGCACCGCTGCCACTCCCCAGGCAATCCCTCCGCCCAGAACGCCAAGCGGTATCAGCACCACGAGGGCCTGGAGAATGAAGAAGAAGGCGCGCACGAGCACCCGGGCGGCTGTGACAAAGCCGTGGCCGATCATGCTCCAGTTGATGAACTCCTCCGCCGCGGGACGCGCTTCCGAGTAGATGCTGAGATTGACGGTGGCCAGCCCGACCATTGTCTGCAGGTATTTCATCCGTCCCTTGATCCTGTTGACGTCCGCGCCCACGCGCTCCAGTTGTTCCTCCACCTGGATCGCGTCCGTTACCTTGGAGGCTCTGTCCAGGAGCTGAAAGAGCCTTCCGCGGACCTGGACCTTGTTCTGCAGCTCCGCGTCGAGGTCGTAGTACTCTTCCGTCACGTCCTGGCCGCCGAGGCTCTTGCTCTCCTGCGTGCCCAGGGCCTCCAGGGAGCTGATGAGCGGCAGAAATCCATCCGGGGGGACGCGCAGCGTCAGGTCCGCCCGCTGGCCGCCTTCCACGGACTGCGTGCTGGACTGGACGTATCCGCCGCTGGCCTCCGTGAGCTGCATGGCACGCGCGAAAGCCGCGTCAACGTCCTTCACCCGCACGGAGAGCGACGCAGTCTTGATCACCATACGCGCCGCGGGAAGACCCGGCTGCAGGGCCTCCGTTGCTGCCGTCTTGCCGGCCGCAGGCGCGGGGGCCTCCTTGTTCGTTTCCCGTTCGTCGCCCGAAGCCGCACGCGCCTGCATGAGGCCGGGCTTTTGCGGCGCAGCCGCTCCCTTTGCGCCGCTGCAGCCCGCCAGGACCGTCAGGGTCAATGCAAGTGCCGCAAGCTTCAAAGGCCATCTGTCCATGCTCGTTGCCTCCCGTGCCCGCGCGGGCACCTGTGCACGGACAGCCTACCGAGGGTCCCGCTCTGGGACAAGGGTCAAAGGTGACGCGGCGGCGTTCAGGCCAGGGTCGATGCGAGGAACTTCATCATCCTGCCCCACGAGTCCTTCGTTGCCTCGGGCCTGTACGCATCCGTGCGCGTGGGATTGGCGAACGCATGTCCGGCTCCCGGGTAGATGTGCACGTCGATCTGGCGGCCGGCCTGCTTCATGGCAGCCTCGAACGCGTTCACCGCGGCCACGGGAATGCTTGCGTCATCCTGGCCGAAGAAGCCGAGCACAGGGCTCTTGATCTTTGCAAGCTTCGCGATGTCGTTTTCGAGCCTGCCGTAGTACACCACGCAGGCAGCAAGACCCGGCTCGGAAAGCGCCAGGCCAAGCGAGTACCCGCCCCCCAGGCACCAGCCGACGCTCCCCACTTTTCCCTTCTTCACGTAGGGTCTGCTTGACAGGAATTGAAAGGCCTCATGAAGATCGGAGATGGCCCGTGACCAATCGAGGCCCATGGCGAGCTTCCTCGCTTCATCGGGGCTCGCTGCCACCGTCCCCCGGAAGAGATCGACCGCAAGAGCCGCATACCCCGCCTTGGCAAGGTCAGCGGTTACCGCCCGGATCTGGTCATTCAGCCCCCACCACTCGTGGATCACGACGAGGGCAGGGTAGGGTCCTCTCCCTTCGGGGACCGCGAGATCAGCCGGTGAGCTTCTCCGCACCGTAGATGGTTTTTTCCGTCTGGATATCTGGCATTCCCTAAAGGTACGAAAGTGCCTGGGGATCGGCCAGCGCGGCAGGCTTTGTCGGCCGTCCCGCTCGCGCTCAAGCCAGGGCAGCCTCCTTGTTGTACCTGTGCCGGTAGTCCATGGGGGACATGCCCGCGATTCTGCTGAAAATCGTCCTGAACGCCTTGGTGTCGGAGTAGCCTGCCTCATACATGACTTCGTTGATGTTTTTCCTGCTCGTCTCCAGGCTCCTCTTGGCCGCTTCGATCCTGACCCGCTTCTTGTTGTGGTAGTTGCTTTCGATGAACTCCTGCACCTTTTTCACCGCGGCATCCTGATGGTCTCTTTGGCCGTTGAAGATCAGGAAGGAGGACTGGCTGTCCCGATCCATCTCGATCTCGTAGAACTTTGAGGCGAATATGGCCACGGCGCGGTCCGTGTATTTTTCTACGAGGTAGAGGAGCAGGTTCCAGAAGGAAAGGGCCCCTCCGCTCGAATAGATCCCGCCCTCGTCCGTGATGATTTTGTCGGAAACAAGGCTCACGTCCGGAAACAATTTTCTGAAGTCGTTCGCGGCCAGCCAGTGGGTCGCGCACTTCCTGCCCTTCAGCAATCCCGTGGCGGCAAGCAGAAATGCGCCCACGCAAAGACTGGCCACTTCCGCGCCGCCCTTGTACTGCCGCACAATCCAGGGCAGAAACCCCCTGTTGCTCTCGATGACTTCAGCCCTGTCGCCGTTCACGGCGGGGATGACGATCAGATCTGTTCTGTGGACCTCGGCGATGGTCGCATCGGGACGGACTGAGAAAAGGCGGTCGTAGACCTGCGGCTCGCTGCTGAGACCCACAAGCTGAACCTTGAACAAAGGTTGTCGTCCCCTGCTTGCCAGGAAATCATTCGCCTTGGTGAACATGATGAAGGAGCCTTCAATGCAGCTCAAGGCTGCCGCCCCCCGGGGAACAAGTATGGATATGTGCTTCATCTCAAAGAAGTTACTGAACCTTTCGTGTCGCAATCAACCACTTGAATTGTCGGATTTACACCCCCCCGAAGGCGGTTTTCGACAGTATTTTTAGACTCATCGAGGAGGGTCATATGGCCAATGCAGCAAAGACCGCGAAAAAGCCCGCACGGGCGGCGGCGCGTCAGAACGGCAGGACGGCAGGCAGCGTGCAGCCGCAGAAGGTCACCACGTTCCTGACGTTCAAAGATCGTGGCGAGGAGGCGGTGAGCTTTTACGTCTCCCTTTTCAAGAACTCGCGGATCACGAGAATCATGCGCAGCGAAGGGCAGGGTCCGATACCGAAGGGCGCGCTGCTGCACGCGGCGTTCCAGCTTGACGGCCACCAGTTCATGGCGATGGACGGCGGCCCGTATTTCTCCTTTGCGCAGGGTTTTTCAATGTTCGTGAACTGCAAGACGCAGGAAGAAATAGACCGGCTGTGGGAGAAGCTCTCCGATGGCGGAGAAGAGCTTCAGTGCGGCTGGGTCAGGGACAGGTACGGAGTGTCCTGGCAGATTGTCCCCTCCATTATGGGCAAGTTGATGAGCGACGCCGATCCTGCCCGGTCAAAAAGGGTCATGGAAGCCATGCTCAAGATGGTCAAACTCGACATCAAGGGCCTTCAAAATGCATATGAGCAGCAGCAGGGCGGCAAGGAGTAGTTATGTTCAAAGCAAGAGCGGCTTTCAGCGGCTTTTCGGTTGATGACCTGGCAAAAGCCAAGGACTTTTATACCGGGATACTAGGGCTGAAAGTGGACGATCAACCCATGGGGTTGAGGCTTCATTTGCCCGGCGGTGCCACGGTGTTTGTGTATCCAAAGGACAACCACCAGGCAGCTACGTTCACCATCTTGAACTTCGTTGTTGAGAACATTGACAAAGCGGTGGATGAGCTGACAAGTCGAGGTGTGCGGTTTGAGCACTACGACAATGGCCTGAAAACCGACAAGAAAGGCATTGCGCGCGGCATTTCCAGCAATCAAGGCCCTGACATAGCCTGGTTCAAGGATCCCGCGGGGAACTTCCTGTCGGTATTGCAGGAGCCGGCCTGAGCCAGGGGCAAAGGAACGGCCGGGCGGTCAGGCTGGTTGGCCATGCCCGGCCGCCGGGGCTACTGTCTCTTGAAGGCCTTCACACTCACGCTCTGAATAAGGCCGGCGATCCTCTCCGCCTCCTTTGCCGAAAGGTCGGGAACCTGGCTTCGCAGGGCAGCGGTCTGCTCGGGGTCGATCAGCTCAGCAGCGCTCTTGCGGCTCACTATGCTGGCATTCTCGAACCCGGCCTCTCTCAGGAGCCCGAGGTAGTCCTTTTCCAGGATCGCTCCTGAAACGCAGCTCGCCCAGAGCGCCATGCTTGAGCGGGCCTTCTCGGGGAGCTCTCCGCTCAGAACGATATCGGATACCATGAGCCGTCCGCCCGGCTTCAGCGCCCGGAAAGCTTCCCGGAAGACTCGCCCCTTGTCCGGGGAAAGGTTGATCACGCAGTTTGAGATGATGACGTCCGCTTCGCCGTCCTGGACCGGAAGGTTTTCGATCTCGCCCAGCCGGAACTCCACATTGGCGCGCTGACTTTTGCCCGCAGCTTTTCGGGCCCTGTCGATCATTTCCCGAGTCATATCGACACCGATTACTTTCCCGGTGGGACCGACTTTGCCCGCCGCGAGGAAGCAATCGATCCCCCCGCCTGATCCAAGGTCCAGGACGGTCTCACCGGGGCGCAGATCCGCAATGGCGGTGGGGTTGCCGCAGCCCAATCCCATGTCGGCTTCCCTCGGGATCGACGAGAGCTCTTCCCTGTCGTAGCCGAGCTGCTCGCTTGCCACGCTGACCGCGCCCTGCGGGCCGCACCCGCACCCGCAGCCCGAGCTCACCGGCAGCTTTGCCGTCTGCGCGTACCTCTTGCTGACTTCGGACCTGACATCGTTATCCACTGGATTTCTCCTCTCCTGCGAGCTCGCGCGCCACGGGGCCGAGAATTTCTCTCACCGTGCCGGCCAGCTCCTGCACTTTCATGAGAGAGAGGCAGCACACTCTGCCTCCGCTCATCATGCTCACGACCGCAAGCTTGTCTCCCGCGGAAATTCCCGCTTGATCCCGAAGCTCCTTGGGGAGCACGATCTGCCCCCGCGCGTCCACGGTGACCACTGCCTCGACGCTGCAGCACCCCGCACTCTTCACTTCCCGCTTCCGTGCCACCTTATCTCCTCCCTTGCCCATCACGCTCAGCAGCGGGCCGGCGTATGCTCGTTGCCGTCCATATGACCTCCGTTCATCATTTACGGATAAATCAGATAATTCTGATGTTGCAAACATATCCTAAAAAGCGGGACAGGTCAAGAAAATTCAGCGGGAGGGGCACGACAATGGCCCAGGGCATGACGTAGTTAGTGGAGAGCCTCATGCCCGCCGCAAGCCAAGCATCATGATGAGGGAGGCCAGGGTGATCAGGTTCGCGTTGCCGAAAACGTACTTGTTTTCATCAACTGTTGTCGGGCACCCCGCTGTACGGCCATGTTTCGCCTGGCGACATCAGGCACAAGGCCTGCGCCATTTACCGTGACATGCTCCATGCTCCCAAACCTTGCCGCCGTTGGCAGATGTAGCGGATTGTCGCGGCGTGATAAAATATTGCCGGATTCAGGCTTCGGAAGGAGAATCATGGTGAAGAAATCCTCGCGCACGTCACGCCACGAGGACGAAAAATACCGCGACATCTTCGAGCATTCCGCGGTGTCCATGTGGGAAGAAGACATTACAAAGCTTCGACTGCGGTTGGGGGAATTGTCTGCCGCAGGAGTCACCGATTTCCGTGCGTACCTTGAAGCGCACCCTGAGTTCCTGCGGGAAGCGGTGGAACTGATCGAGGTGACCGATGTGAACCGGGCAACGCTTCGGCTGTGCGAGGCGGAAAGGAAGGGGCAGCTTCTCGGTCCGCTGTCGTACTTCTTGGACACAGATTTTCGGGTCGCGATCAAGGCCATGATCCTTGCGATAGCCGAGGGGAAGGAAGATGTCGAGGCAGAGTCCACGGTGACAACTCGCGCCGGCAAGCGCATTTCAGTGATCGTCAAGTCCCATATTCCCCAACCCGGGGCCGCCCACCCTTCGATGCTTGTCAGCCTTATCGACATCACCGCGCGAAAGGAAGCCGAGGAGCGGGAGCGTCTCAGCGCGATCATCCTTCACAGCATCATCGATTCTTCCCCGGATACTTTTTTCGTCAAAGACACCTCAATGCGGATGGTTCTTTGCGATACGGGCCTTGCGCACACCATCGGAAAAGAGCCGAAAGACTTGTACGGAAAAACCGACATCGAGAACGGTTGGAGTGCTGACCTGGTGAAAGGGAATGCGGAAAAAGGGATTGCAGGCTGGGAAAAGGACGACCTGGCGGTCCTCTCGGGACAGACCATTCAGGTCAGGGAGGAACCCTCGGACTTCGACAATGAGATTCGATATTTCGAAACGGTGAAGTTCCCCCTCCGCGACCAGGACGGCGGCGTCATCGGGCTGGTGGGAATCGGTCGGGACGTCACTGAGAGAAAGAAGGTGGAAGCCGAGCTGCGGAGGGCGAAGGAGTTCGCAGAGAACCTGATCAACACGGCGAACGTGATGGTCCTGGGGCTCGATCTCGAAGGACGTGTGACGATCTTCAACAAGGCAGCAGAAGAGATCACTGGATACGCGCGCGCCGAGATTATGAACCGCAGCTGGTTCGAGACGTTCGTCCCGAACGAACAGTATCCGGGTGTGCGGGAAAAATTCGAAAGGCTCGCAAAACAAGGGGATATCGGCGTCTTCGAAAACCCCATCATCACGAAGGCGGGCGTAAAGCGATATATCTCGTGGAACAACAGCCAGATCCTGGAGGGCGGCTGCGTAACGGGAACCCTCTCGTTCGGCATCGACATCACGGACCGCCGCCGAATGGAGCAGGAACTTGCCTGGGAGCGATCCCTTTTCAACATGTTGATGGACAATCTTCCGGATCGAATATACTTCAAGGACAGGCTCAGTAGATTCATCCGCGTGAGCCGGTCCCAGGCACTGGCGCTTGGCCTCGAGGATCAGTCGCGGCAGATCGGCAAGACGGATGAGGATTTCTTTGCGGCTGACCATGCGGAAAAGGCGCTTGCGGACGAGCAGCAGATCATCCGCACGGGATTGCCCATTATGAACATCGAGGAGAGGCTGACGTTCCCCGACCGGCCCGATACCTGGGTGATTACGACGAAGATGCCGCTCCGGGACTCGGCGGGCGCTATCGTGGGGACTTTCGGAATTTCGCACGATATTACCGAGCGAAAACAGCTTGAGGCGAAAAACCAGCAGCTGGCAGCGCTCGTGGATTCCTCGGGCGATGCCATCGTGGCTATGGACCTGGACCGCAGGATCACCGCGTGGAACAGGGGGGCCGAACGTCTCTACGGGTACTCAGCTGAGGAAATCATCGGAGCGTCAATCTCAATACTGATCCCTCCCGAGCTCGGAGACGAGACGCGGACCTTAGGGGATCGGCTCAAGCGCGGAGAGGAGATCTCACATTTTGAGACGATCCGGTTGCGCAAGGACGGCTCAAGGGTCAACATTTCCCTCACGCTTTCCCCAATCCGCGATGGGGAGGGCAGGATCGTGGGGACGGCGGCCGTAGGAGGGGACATCACGGAGCAGAAGTCGTTCCAGGCGCAGCTCAACCGGGCCCAGCGGCTGGAGAGCCTCGCCACTCTTGCCGGAGGAGTCGCTCACCAGTTCAACAACATCAACACGGCAGTCATGGGCTATCTCGCCGTGCTGAGGTCCGAAAAAAGCCTGCCGACGCGGCTCGCCACCTTCGTGAAGGCGGCATCTGCAGGCGTGCAGAAGGCGGTGGACATCACCGATCGTCTCCTGGCCCTGACCGAACCGGCCGGCGTCTCCACGATCTTCCCGCTTGATGTACTGGCGCGAAGCCTGGTCACACTCAATGAGAAGAGGATCAAGGACGAAGAAGTTCTGCTCGTGCTCAACCTGGCCGCGACACGAGTCGAGGGCGACGAAGGGCGTCTGAAATTCGTGCTCTCAAGCCTGATCGGCAACGCTTTGGATTCGCTCCTGGATCGGCCCGTGCGGATGCTGAGAGTGACAACGGGATGCACGAAGGATACAGCGTATTTCGAGGTGGAGGATTCCGGCTGCGGCATTCCGGAGGAGGACATGCCGCGGATCTTCTCCCCGTTCTTCTCCGCGAAGGGCGAATGGGCGCCGCCCGGCTCACCCCAGGCGAAGCTGAAAGGGGTGGGTCTCAGCCTCGCCATCAGCAGCTCCACGGTCTCCGAGTACGGCGGCAGGATCGACGTGCAAAGCACGACAGGGGTGGGGTCGACATTCAAGGTCGTCATGCCGCTGGCGGGTGTCAGGTCGGTTCATGCGCGCTGAAGTATGAGGGCCCTGAGAGGCGGAAAGGAGAAGAGACGTGCGGAAACTGATCGTTTTCAATTCGATAAGCGTGGATGGCTACTTTGTAGACATGACCGGCGACATGAGCTGGGCCCACAACAAGGACCCGGAGTTCGATGCATTCGTCGAAGGCAATGCCAGTGCCGGGGGCGAGCTGTTGTTCGGCAGGATCACCTATGAGCTCATGGCAAGCTATTGGCCTACCCCGCTCGCGATGGAGAATGATCCTGTCGTGGCCAAGGGGATGAATAGTCTGCCGAAGGTTGTGTTTTCAAGAACAATGGACAAGGCGTCGTGGAGCAACACGAAGTTGGTGAAAGGCGACCTGGCTGCGGAAGTGCGAAAGATGAAGAAAGGGCCCGGGAAGGACATGGTGATCATGGGAAGCGGCAGCATTGTTTCGCAACTGGCCCATGAGGGCCTGATCGATGAATACCAGGTCGTCGTGGTTCCCGTCGTCCTTGGCGACGGAAGGACGATGTTCGAAGGCATCAAAGGGAAGCTGAAGCTGAAGCTGACAAAGACGCGTGCCTTCGGAAATGGGAATGTCTACCTGTGCTACGAGCCGAAGGGGTGAGCCTGCGGGAGCAGGGGGGCTCGCCCCCCCGGCAGCGCAGGCCTGACGTCGATAGCAGTTGAATTGACTGCCTGGCGGCCGTGCGGTATAAAGGGCTCGGTTTCGCCGTCTCGCTCCCAAATGTGATCTGAGGAAGGAAGTGGCCGTGCATATCGAAGGTCAGTGGTTCAAGGATGAAGAAGGCCGCACGCTCAACCTGCGCGGCGTCAACCTTGGGGGAAACTGCAAAACTCCGTATCGTCCCGACGGCGCCTCCTGGAAGAGGGAAGGCTTTTTCGACTACAAGGACGTCTCATTCGTCGGTCGTCCCTTCCCTCTGGCAGAAGCCGACGAACATTTCCGACGGCTGAAGGAATGGGGGTTCGGCTTCGAACGCTTCCTCGTGACATGGGAGGCCATAGAGCATGAGGGTCCGGGGATTTACGATGAGGAGTATCTCGACTATGTGCACGCCGTGTTGGAGAAGGCGGAGGCCCATGGAATCCAGGTGTTCATCGATCCCCATCAGGACGTCTGGAGCAGGTGGACCGGAGGGGATGGCGCACCCGCATGGTGCATTCGAGCTCGTCGGGATGGACATCAGCAAAATGCACGAGGTCGGCGCGGCCTTTGTCCACAATATTCACGGCGATCCCTATCCTCACATGGTATGGGACAGCAACAACTACCGATTCGGCACCTGTACGATGTTCACGCTGTTTTTCGGCGGCAATGACTTCGCACCCCGGCGCACCATCGACGGCGAGCCGGTACAGGAATTCCTGCAGCGGCATTACATAAACGCGATAAAAAGAGTAGCCGAGAGATTGAAGGGGCTTCCCAACGTTGTGGGGTTCGGCAGCCTCAACGAGCCGCAGTGCGGATATATCGAGTTTTCCGACCTGGTCACAACCCGAGAGTACCGGTTCATCGGAGAGGCTGCCCTCAGTCCATTGGATTCAATGGCCTCGGCCTGCGGCTACCCCCGGGATGTCTACCGCTACGAGCTGAAAATCACGGGATCCAGAAGGTTGAACCGCGTGCGCGTCAATCCGGAAGCTCACCGCCTGTGGAAAGATGGGTATGACTGCGTATGGAAGGAACACGGCGTATGGGGCGATGAAGAGGGGATCCCGCGAATTCTCAAGCATGATTATTTCTCACGCGTGAACGGACGGAAGGTAAGTTTCGTAAACGACTACCTGAAACCGTTCATCACGCGCATTGCCCGGGAAATCCGGACGGTAAGCCCTGGAGCCTTCATCTTCATTGAAGCAATCCCGGGGAAGGAATTCCCACGCTTCGCCCCGCGGGAGGTGCCGGATCTCGTGAACGCCAGTCATTGGTACGACGTGCTTATGGTATACAGGAACAGGTTCAGTCCCTGGTATTGCGCTGACGTCTACAGGGAAAAGCTGGTGATAGGCAGGAGAAATGTGGCCAGATCCTTTCGAGATCAAATACGGCACATACGGGATTTCAGCAGAGACAGCATGTGCGGCGGACCCACCATGATAGGGGAGTTCGGGCTCATGTATAAACTGGATGACCGTAGGGCCTATCGGACGGGCAACTACAAAAAACACATCCAGGCATTGGACGCATACTATAACGCGCTGGATGCGAACCTGGTGGGAGGAACAATCTGGAACTATGCCGCCGACAACAGCAATCTCCACGGCGACAACTGGAATGGGGAGGACAATTCCATTTTTTCCCGCGATCAGCAGGATGATCCGACTGATGTCAATTCCGGCGGCCGGGCCATTGCAGGATTCTGCAGACCCTATGCAATGCGAACGGCGGGCGTGCCTTTATCCATGAGTTTCAACATCAGGAAAAGGCGTTTCATCTACAGCTTCATACCCGATGAAAAAATCTCGGCGCCGACGGAAATCTACGTGCCTCGATATCATTACCCCAGGGGATTCGACGTGGAGCTCTCGAGCGGCGCCTGTTCCAGGAAGGAGGTGGAGCAGACCCTCATGATCACAGCTGCAAAGGGAGATGCCGTCACGGTAATCATTACAGCCAGGAGATAGATTGCTCGTTAGTACCCCACAATTCGTTTTTTGGTTTTCATGGCTTCCAGGATTATGTTCAGTCTTTTTTGCCGGGTCGCGTGCTGCTTTGCGGAGAAGTAGTAGCCGGCGTAGTGTCGTTTCAGGGAATCTGTAAAGGCCGCGTACTGCCGGGAGGCATCCCTGTTGTTCCCCAGCACCCGGAGAAAACCCTTGGTATCCTCGAAGAGCGGCCGCGGATCCACAGCCTCCCATGCCCCGTTGGCCTTGGCCTCCTCTATGGCGGCTTGCCCCCAGGGAGTCATCCGGCCTGCTGCGATGAGCTGTTCCGCAATCTCCCTGTTCCTGGCGGACCATTTGCTCTTCCTTCTTCGCTTCGAGAACTTCAGGCGATACCGGGTCTCGTCAATTCTGTTGAGCAGGGAGTCTACCCAACCGAAGCAGAAGGCCTCCTCCAGGGCCTCCGCGAAGGTCATGGCGGGCCGGCCGTCCTTGTAGAACTCTATCCATGCCCCCTCCTCCTGGTCGTGGTGTCCCACCAGCCAGGCACGGAAATCCTGAGGGGATCGAAACGAGAGGGTCGGCTCCATCGGTTCTTAAGCCCTGCCGCGCGAAGGCTCCCGACGGCGGGTCGCCAGGACAGAACCGGCCAAAACAAGAACGAAACCGACTCCCATTCCGACCGTGAACGTCTCGTGCAGGATCGCGACTCCGGCGAGTGCTGCCACGGCCGGGTTGATGTATGTGATGACTGTGGCGCGCACTGGTCCGATTTCTTCTATCAGCGCGAAAAACAGCAGGAATGCGATGGCGGTGCAGACGACCGCCAGCACGCCGACCGATACGAGCACTCCTGTGCCAGGCAAAGCATGCGGCCACTGCGCTGCAGCCAGCGGCGCATAGGCCACCGCACACGCCGCAAGCGAAATGCCGATCACGCTTACCGAGGGAACGCCCTTCAGGTAGCGTCCGAGAATCGCGGGTCCGATGGCATAGCCGACCGCCACCAGCGCCATCTCCACGAGCGAGGCAGGGTCGGAGGCGTGAAGATCGAGACCGACGATGGCCGCGACCCCGACCAATCCCAAAGCCAGACCGCCGATACCCACGGGTCCTATCCTTTCCCGGTTTCCGAAGAGCGGCGCGACCACGATCCCGACCAACGGAACGCAGGAGACCAGGAGTCCGGCCAGCGAGCTCGAGATGCGCTGCTCAGCGCTCGAAAGACAGAACCAGGGCCCGCCGATCTCGACGGCCGCAAATGCAAGTATGGGAACCCATTTTCTGCCGAGTCCCCGCAGGCCGCCTCGGGCGATCACGATCGGCATCAGGATAAGCGCGCCGATTCCGGTGCGGGCAAAGACGAGCGTGACGGGTGAGATCTCGCCCACTGCGACGCGGATCAGGAAATACGGGATTCCCCAGATCACGCACATGGAGGCGAACAGCAGGAGACCTTTGCGAGTCATTTCCAGAATGTACTAGAGAGGCGCCTGGTCGTCAGCACACGATGGGAAAGGGCCCTGCCGCTGGAGCAGAGCCGCATTCAGGACATGTACAAATCGACATTGCCCCTGGTGCCGTCCGACTTTTGATTTGTCATATTTAGGGTATGCCAAGGCAGACGGTGTCCGAATTGCCTCCCGGCGTGCTGGTGGCAGAGAATGAAGGCGTCCCGTACCTTGTGCGGGAGCAGCGGCTCATACACTGGGAACCGGGCGGATATGGCCGGAGTATCCCGAAGCCCCGCCGCGGCATGTTTCAGGTGTTGACCCCGAAGTCGATTGTGCGGGCGATTGCGAGAGGTTATCCTGTTATGATCCATTGGTCTGCAGATTGAGGAGGCCGCATGAGCTATTGGCTTGCCAAGAGCGATCCCGACACCTACGGGTGGTCCGACCTCGTGCGCGACGGGAAGACCACCTGGGACGGCGTGCGAAACTACAAGGCCCGCAATTACCTCCGTGACATGAAGCCGGGCGACCTGGTCCTCTTCTATCACTCGGGCGAAGAGAAAAGCGTAGTGGCTGCCATGAAGATCCTGTCCGAACCTTACCCTGACAGGACGTCGGAAGAAGAAATCTGGTCGGCAGTCGACGTGGCTCCGGCGTGGACGCTGAAGAGCCCGGTGACGTTGGCGAGGATCAAGGCTGAACCCGCGCTCCGGAATATACATCTGGTCCGGGAGGGGCGCCTTTCCATCATGCCGCTGGAGAAAGAAGCGTTCGATATCATCGTCTCACTGGGCGGGGGCACGGTGAAGTTGTCATAGGACTCCGCCGGACTGCCCCAATGGAGCGCCCAGGAGGCAGAGGCCGCGCCGCTGTTCTCGAACGGCCATTTGGGCGATCTCTCGGTCACCTGGTGTGCGGACTTGCAGCTTTGGCTTGTAGATGTTCCGCCGACCCCTATCGTCCTGCAGGGCGCAACTCGACGAAAAGGATCTCCTCCGGCGCAAGAACAGTAGCAAATTTGCGCGGCAGCGCAACGCTTTTCCACAGCGGCGTAAAGCGATCCCCTCCCTCCGAACGATTGAGAAACGCGTCGCAGAGATCCCACGCCGGCGCGTTTCGCGTGTCGAGGTCCACTTCGAGCTCCTGCTTCGTTTGGGCGAGGTTCACGAACACGTGCCCCACGCCCCCGTCCGGCGCCTGCCAGGAGCTGGTGAGGACGGAGGATTCGGTGAAATCAAGAGAAAAGGGCGCGCCGAAGTCATACAGCATGAACCGGTAGGTCAACGTCGGGGCGCTGATCTCAAACGGGTGGAGCATCCTTCCTTCCATGAGATAGCGGTCGGCCCCGGCGCGCAGCAACTGGAGGTGATTTCGTATCATCCGGATCGGTCGGGGGTCCGCGTTGAGCAACTGGTCCGGGAAGAGCCATGTCGCTGCCGCAGGAGTCTTGCCCGTGACGAGGTTGACGGCGTGGCCGCGGACATGCCATGGAATACTGGCAGTCTCCCGGGGGCCAATGCGGAGGGTGTCGCCGCCATACGCGAGAGCGAACTCATGATAGAGGTACGTGAACAGAGGGATTCCCACCGCGCCGGGAGAGCCGCGATACCACTGCTGCTCCGTGTACTCCCGCATATCCTTCAGAAGGGCATGAAAGCCCTGGGTCTGATAGAGACCGATGCCCGGCACATGATCGTGCTGGCCCGAGAAGCAGGGCTCTCCCGCGCCGCTTGGCGTCTGGTCCATCTGAAGAACGGACACGCCGAGCTTCGAGGAGGACTCGTCGATCATCTTTCGGAAGAACAACCGTGAGACCGGGCTGCCGACGCAGAAGGCATACGAGTCCCTCCGCCACGGCGAAGAGAAGAACGTCTCTTCGAACGAGAAAACCTTTGGTGCGCGGGTTGTTGCGTCCACGACGAAATGGGGGAGATACGCGTCAGGAACCGGAATCCTCGAAGGGCTGGCCCCCTTGTTCTCAAAAGTATAGTTGAGCCCGGAGAGATAGAAGAAGGGACGGAATCCCTCCGCCGTGATCTGCGGGATGGTTTTCAGCGCGTTCTTTTCATCAAAGACGGGGAAGGAATCCCCGGCCGTAAATCTGCGGTGATTCTCCCAGTCTGCGAGCATGGCAACGATGGGACCGCCTGTCTGGCTTTTGAGAAGACGAAGGGTCTGCAGCAGCCGGGGATAGTACGAACCTGATTGGTTTCCTTTCCCGTCATACGTCCGCACGGAACAGATGTAGACGAGGGGCCCTTTTCGCACCCAATCGGGTACGTCGTCGCGCCGGGCGAGCGTTCTTTGGCACCAGGGCTGCGTGACTGCCCACGCCTTGTAGATGTCCGCCGAATCCTGCCAGCTTCCCTGGGTGACGCCGATCGATACGGGATAAGGACTCCTCCAGCGCACGCCGGTGTCCGCGGGGAGGAAGAAATCGTGGCAGATCCCGAACCCGTCTTCCTTCTTCCAGATCGCCAAGAGCTTCTGATATCCCGTCGAGTCCTGGCTTGCCAGATAGATCCCTGCTGACGCGTCCTGGTAAGTCACGAACTGCGCGGAGAGAACGCCGGGGTAGCTCGGCCACAAACCATAGTCAACGGGCCAACTCTTCCACGGCTTTCTGATCAGAGTGCCGGGAGCCATCGGAAGGACCAGGAAATCGTCATCATCGCCGCCAATGCCGGGGAGTGCCCTGAGGAGAGGAAATCGCACGCGCTCGATCTTCCTGCCGCTGCGGTTCTGCACCTCTATGGTCCAATGGGTCAGGGGTTCGCTGTTCGAGAATGTCCCCCTCACGCGGGCGGACAGATCGAGATTCGGAAAGTCCGAGTACGTGAGGACGACCTCGCTGCCCGCGGCAGTGGGGATGACATCCAGCGAGGTCCTCCGCGCAAGCGCGCTGTCCACGTAGTCCTGCCCGTCCTGTCTCGCCAGCATGACGGCAAAGAGCGAGCGCTCGGACGGCTCGGAAATGAGCGCAGTCCCGGTGGCCTTGTGGACGAGCCGAAAGATATGCGGTGCCGGCGATTTTCTGATAGTCATGCTGAGCGCGCTGTTTTCGAGAGTCACCAGGTCACTGTTTCGAGTTGTCGCGGTCGTGCCGCCGGTGAGAACGCACGCGCTCATGGACAAGTCGACCAGTGCGGTGATGAAAAAGAAAGCGGGCGTCTTCATGTTGCCCTCCGTCATATTACGGGAGACAAGAGCGCACAGTATAGCACAGCGCGAGCCCCGGCGGAGGCACGAAACGGCCGATGACGCGTAACAACTGGCCAATGAACCCTTCCGGGGCCGCCGCTTGGAGCGGGCAAGGGCTGTTCAGGCTCGTTGACACGAATCTCCATTCGGGAGAGGACTTACTGATCGAAGGCTTTCGACTTCCGCGCGGCCAAGGGAACGCTTTCGAGTATTTCGTAAGTGCCAGGAGTGTCGTCGTGCTTGTGGAGAAAGGAGAGAGGTAGGAGGCGGCCGCTCCTTCCACGGTTATGCGAGACATCGATTGTCATTGGCAGAGTGGATCCGGCCCCGCTGCGCTCTTGGAATCGGAGGTCCATGTCTGGCGGTTATCGCTGGATCAGGGCCCCCGGCTCATCCGGCTCTTTGAGGAGTTCCTCTCTTCGGAGGAAAAAAGAAGAGCGGAAGGTTCCTTCCTCGAAATGAAAAAGACATCGTTTCGTCTTTGCCGCGGCTTTCTTCGAGTTCTCCTCGGACGATTCGGAGGCACAGCCCCTGAAGCGATTCGGTTCGTGAAGGGGGAGCGTGGGAAGCTGCATCTCGACGCGTCTTTTCGCCGGACGGGCATTGAGTTCAATCTGTCCCACTCGGGCGACGTGGCGCTCGTTGCCCTCTCGAAGGAACGACGGCTCGGAGTCGATGTCGAGCAAACCCGTCCGACGGCTGCTTTGGACGAGATAAGCCAAAGGCTTTTCTCGTTCGTGGAGCGGGAGGAGATCGGCGCTTTGCCGGAAGCGGAGAGGATCGACGGATTCTATGCCTGTTGGACGCGGAAAGAGTCCTCAATAAAAGCGCTGGGGGGAAGCATCGCGGAGCTTGCATTGGAAGTCCTCGTGACAGCGAATCCCCGCGAGCCTGCACGGCTTCGTCGCATGCCCTCGACAGATTCGAACGCCGGACCGTGGCAGCTTCAGGATCTGCCGGTCGGCGAGGGGTACGCGGCAGCGTTGTGCTACCAGGGCCGAAGCGCCGAAGTATCCCTGTGGGACGCGGACGCGTGGCTCATGTCAAGAGATAATGCCGGCACGTGAGAAGATGCCGGTGAGGGAGCGGAAGAAGCAGTCGAGGCGTCGAGGCCTGCGTGACTGCTGTAGAGTCGGTATGCGTCCCCGACTGTCCTCACGTTCCAGGCCTCCTCGAATGGGATCGCGATCCCTTTCTCTCCAAGGATGAGCATCAGCTCCACCAGCCGGATCGAATCTGTAAACAGGTCCTCGACAAAGGAGGCTTCTGGCACGACAAGGCTTTCGTCCACGTGCAGTTCCTGGGCCACCAGATGACGAAACTGCTCGAACGGGATGGGCGTGGGAGGTTCTTTCACGCCGCGCCTCCTTTCAGCTCATGCACCGCCAATGCGCGGAGCATGAACTTCTGCGATTTGCCCAGCTCGGCCTGCGGGAACTCGCGCAGAAATCGCACGCGGCTGGGAATCTTGTAGGGTTCCAACGCGCCCCGACAGTAGTCGAGTACCTCCTGGGTCGTCATTCGCGCGTCTTCCTTCAGCCGAAGGAATGCCCAGACGCTCTCCCCTCCCACAGCCGACGGCACGCCCACCACCGCGGCCTCTTCTACCATGGGGTGCGAATCCAGGAAACTCTCGATTTCCGCTGGATAGATGTTCTGTCCGCCACGGATGATGACGTCCTTCTTGCGGCCAACGATGTGCAGATAGCCCTTCCCATCGATTGTGGCAAGGTCGCCCGTGTAGAGCCAGCCGCTCTCGTCGATCACCTCTGCTGTCAGCTCGGGAGCCTGATAGTAGCCCAGCATCACGCCGTCCCCGTGGACCGCCAGTTCTCCCACCTCCCCGGCGGGGAGGTCTCGTCTTTGCTCGTCCACGATTCTGACGTCGATCCCGGGCATCGGCCGTCCAACGGTCTCGGCCTGCTGCTCATCGGAATCAGCGAGGCTGCCGCACGCGATCCCGCCTGCCGCTTCCGTCATGCCGAACCCGATGTACACGGCGCATTTGAACCTTTGCTGGATTTCACGCGCCAGAGAGGGCGAGCAGGGCGCGGCTCCTGTCCCGCACACGAGGAGGGATGAGGTATCGAACTGATCCAGATCCTCGAGCGCCATCATCGCCTGATACGCCATTGGCACGGCCACGAGCACCGTCACGCGCTCGCGCTGCACAAGCTCCAACGCTTCGTGAGGGTGGAAGTGGGGCATGGCAACCAGCCGATCGCCCATCAGGACTCCCTGCAGCATGACGTGCAGGCCGGTGATGGTGTGCCACCCCATCGTGGAAAGGAGCGTCTGAGGCCGACCGATTGAGCGCAGCAGCCGGGCGCGATACCGGGCAACGGCCCTGGCGACTTCAACGAGCGTCCGGAGGCTGGACGGCCGCGACCACAGCTCTCGAACCTTGAGAGTGGCCACCGCGGGGGCAATCAGGCTGCGGTGCGTGTGCATGGTTGCCTTTGGCTTTCCCGTGGTTCCCGATGTGTACATCAGAGCAAGAAGCTCCGTGGGCGCACTGGCGACAGAAGGGAGAGGAGGCCCGACGTCCCGCATGAGGCTGGCGAGCGACAGCCCACTTCCTCCCTCGCCCGCGAGAATCACGTGTCGCAGACCGGATGCCTGTCTTATTACTTCGTCTCCGACATCCCTATCTGTCACGATCGCGAGAGGCCTCGCGTCGCTCATGATGTCGACAAGCGCGCGCTCCCGCAACTGGGTGTTGAGGGGCACAATGATGGCGCCGAGTCTGGAAACTGCGAAGAAAAGACAGACGAATTCCGGTCCCGGAGGCAGAAGCGCGACAACCTTGTCACCCTTCCCGATTCCAAGCCCTGCAAGCCCCATAGCCAATGAATCGATCCGCTCGAGCAGCATCCTGTTCGTGAGTCGGGTCGATCCGCAGACGAATACTTCCTGATCAGGTCGGCTGCCGGCGACGTGCGTGATCGCGTCGGTCATGGTCATCTGGATATTGATCATGGCGCTTCCCTCACAGATCCATTCGGTAGAGGCGGTACCGCTTGTACAGCTCCGCGCCCCGGCTCTTCGCGATGAGATTGATCGTGGGATTCATCTCCGATGTCAGAGAGCCGTCGAGCCACTTGTAGCCCTTTCTCCTGGCCGATCTCAGCGCCTCCACGGAGAGCAGGGCGTCGATGCCCCTTCGGCGAAACTCTTCCAGGACTCCCATCAGCTTGAATGAAACGACGTCAATCTCGCGGATGTAGCGCCTGATCCTCAGCCAGTTGAAGGGGAAGAGCCTGCCGTTGAGCCGCTTGAGAACACGGTTCATGTCAGGGATGAGCAGGCAGAATCCGACCGCCCTGCCTTCTATTTCTGCGACGAGCGCAAGGTCCGGGTCCAAGAACGGCCGCATCTCTTCGGCGAAACGCCTGAATTCCTCTTCACTGAGCGGGACAGCGTCCGGGATCTGTTCCATTGTCGTATTGAAGAGAGTACGGAAGATGGATACCTCATGATCCCAGTCATCGAGCCTTATCGTTCGGACCGTGGTATTGCCGACACGTCTGGCTGCGTCGGCAACCCGGGTAAAGTCCGATGGGGCGCCTTCCATTTTGCCGCCGACCTCGTCGAAGGTGACTCGCCAGGCAAAGAGGTCATTTTCCTTCTGCATTCCATATCGCTCCAGAAAGTTTCTGTAGTAGGCAGGCGTATGGGCTTCCAGCATGGCGGGGGGATAGTCGGCGCCGTCCACCAACACACCGGGACAGTCGTTGTCGCCAAAGTTGGTCGGCCCTCGCATGGATGTCATGCCGCGCGCACGGAGCCATTCCCGGCAGGTATCCAGCAGCAGGCGTGCAGTCTCGTACGAATCGACGACCTCGAAAAAGCCGAAACCGCCCTCCGATCGATTGATGTGCGTGATCCGCGGATGATCGACAAAGGCAGCAATCGTGCCGAGGCACTCCCTCCCTCGTCTGGCCAGAAAGAGGGCGACATCTGCCTGTCTATAGAAGATGCCCTTTGTCGGATCGAGGTATTTGAGACGTTCGGAAATCAGGGGCGGAACCCAGTTATGGTCGCCCTTGTAGATTCGCCAGGGGATTTTGACAAAGGCTCTCAGTTCGCGGCGAGCGGTGACGGCCCTGATCTCGACTTCTTCGCTCATTGTCAATTCTCCTTGTCGTTCAGGGTCAAGGGAATTGTCGATAATCGCCGACAAAAGCTATCAGAATAAAAGGGCATCGACAGTCTATGCTATGGGCAGAGTGATCTGTCAAGTGAAGAACACCCAAGTCCGCAATTGGCTTGGAGAGTCGGCCAGCAGTGCCGGCATGGTACAATCAGAACCGGCCAGGGTCCGTGCAGCGAATGGCGCTCTGTTCGTACTACGCATGGTTCGCGAAGCATCCGCCTGGCATCTTGTACAAGCCGTACCGAATGAGGGATGCCGCTGAGGAGCAGCTGGTCATGTCCTGGGAGCACGTTCTTCCCGAAGAAGACTTACGATATTTCAAGGAGAATATCAGTCCCCTGACGGGGAGAAAACCCCTCGCCTTTAGGCGAAGGCTTCAGCAGGCTTGCGGCACTTGAGGCTTTTGATTGAAACGGAAGGTCCAACTCTGCCGCAAGCGTATTGATTGTCGCAGAATCCAAAATACCATCGGTATTGCATGGGCAGCATATACGCATGAAGGGGCTGCGACCGGAGCAAGTGAAACTTCACAATAATTGGCGTTATCAAACAAATGAGTACCGCAGCCCCAGTCGGCTTTAGCCGACGAGCGCAAACCCACCGACTTTAGACGGTGGTGGTTGTGTGCTGGGCATGTTCGACAGCTGAGGGGTGGAAGTCCCCCAACCAACCTGGTGGAGGTGAAGGTTTAGCGAAGCGCAAGGGCTTCCCCGCGAGAGGAGGTCCGAAGGAAGCGTGGAGCAAAAGCGCGAGCCGACGAACAGAAACCGGATATGAGGCAGACCGAGTAGGGCGAAGGGGCAACCAACCAATAAGCCCATATCCATCAAGGACTCGGGCTGTAGATCCGGCGGTTGTGCGCTGAAGGCGGTCGAGCTTACCCCAGGAGATCTGACCGATGTCCCAAGATGTGGACTGAGGGCTTCGTGAGGAGTCCTGACCGTCGGTCAGAAGTCAGCAGAGGGCATAGTAGGGTCGTTGACCCGAAGGCCCGAACGGTGGGAAGGCGAGTACGGAGGAGAGACTCGAAGTGGAGAAGCGGCAGAAAATCCAGCTTGAGCTGGCCTTCGAAGGTGACGCGAGGAGTGAAGCCCCAAGGCCACCTGGTGAAGGGACCGAATCCACGACGGCGAAACTCAGTACGGAAAGCCAAGCGAACACGGACAAGCTCGTAGAGGAGGCATGCGAGAAGGAGAATCTGAAGGAAGCACTGAGACGCGTGAAGGCTAACGCAGGGGCGGCAGGAGTTGATGGAATGACGGTGAAAGAACTGCCAGACTACTTGCGGGAGAATTGGCCGCGATTGAAAGCGCAGCTTTTGTCAGGGACCTATCGGCCACAGCCTGTGAGGAGGGTTGAGATACCGAAATCGGGAGGAGGCATGAGAAAGCTCGGTATCCCGACAGTGGTAGATCGATTCGTGCAGCAGGCGGTACTGCAGGTACTGCAAAAGCGATGGGACCCCACATTCAGCGAATGCAGCTACGGGTTCAGACCAGGGCGATCGGCGCATCAGGCGGTGGAGAAGGCGCAGGAATATATCCAACAGGGCTACGATTGGGTCGTAGACCTTGATTTGGAAAATTCTTCGACCGCGTGAACCACGACGTGCTGATGAGTCGCGCAGCCAGAAGGATCAGCGACAAGCGCATGCTAAAGCTGATTCGAGGGTTCCTGAACTCGGGAGTAATGGAAAACGGGCTTGTGGGACCGACGGATGAAGGAACGCCGCAAGGTGGACCCCTTTCGCCGCTTCTCTCCAATCTGTTGCTTGACGAATTGGACCGCGAGCTTGAGCAACGTGGACACCGCTTCGTCCGCTACGCAGATGATTGCAATATCTACGTCAGAAGCGAACGGGCGGGGCGACGGGTGATGGAAGGCGTGAAGCGATTCCTCATTCGCAAGCTCAGGCTCAAGGTGAACGAGACGAAGAGCGCAGTAGCGCAGCCAAAGGATCGAAAGTTTCTCGGATTCAGCTTTGTATGTGGTGAATCGGTGAAGAGGTGCATTGCGCCCCAAACCATCCGCCGTTTCAAGGAGCGGATTCGAGAGCTGACACGGCGAACACGCGGAATCAGCATCGAGCGGATGATCGGAGAGCTTCGCCCCTACATGCTTGGGTGGCGCAACTACTTCGGATTCTGCGAGACCCCCAGCATACTCAAGGACTTGGAAGGATGGACCAGAAGGCGCCTGCGCTGCCTCCTCTGGAAGCAATGGAAGCGCGGGAAGGTCCGCTTCAGGGAACTTAGAAGTAGGGGAGTCAAAGAAGCCTTGGCCGCGCAGACGGCAGGAAGCGCGCATGGGCCGTGGCGGCTGAGCCATAGCCCTGGAGTGCAGCATGCGTTGCCCAACACTTTCTTCGATTCTCTCGGTCTCCCGACGCTTGCAACGTGAACGTGATTTCTCGCCGAACCGCCGTGTACGGACCCGTACGCACGGTGGTGTGACAGGGAAAGCCCGTGAGGGACTACCTATGTCGATTAGTCTCCTGGAAGATCTCGTGTTTCAGAACTTCCCGGAAGGCTACAGGAATCTTGAAATCCTCTCCGCAATTCGGAACGTGCCCAGGCACTTTTTCGTGAACCAGGGCTACAAGGCTCTTGCATATACGGACAACGCCCTGCCTACCTGCGGAGACCTGACGACATCCGCCCCTTCGGTTATTGCGCAAGTGATCTTCCAAACCGGAGTTGCCAGGGGCGACAGGCTTCTCGAGATCGGAACCGGTACTGGTTACCAGGCCGCCGTGCTTGCCGAGATGGGGGTGAAGGTTTTCACAATCGAGATCGATGGCCCGGCGGTGGAAACCGCGGACAGGGTACTCGTCAGGCTTGGCTATAAGATGGAAAACAGGCTCACCTATTCGCACTGCAGAGAGGATTCCCTGCGGCGCTCTCGCACCTTTAGAAGGCTCTTTCCCCACAGGGAGCCGATCACGCTGTACTACGGCAACGGACGGGAAGGCCTTGCCGAGAAATCGCCATTTAGAGCAATCATCGTGGCGGCTTCGATTCCCCATGTGAGAGAGGTGTGGCACCTGCCAGAGCAGCTCTCGACAGCGAACGGCAGGATGGTCGTGCCGGTCGGCGACAGGCACGAGCAATCCCTTCTCATCATCCAACGCAGGGGAGAAAGATTCGATCTTTTTACCCTCGAGGGCATCTCCTTCAACTTCCTGAGGATGGTACGGGGAAAGCGAGGCTGAGCGTTCTGGACGAGCTTAGAACCTACTGCTGTCTGACCGTCTCCTTCGACCACGCGATCGTGGACGGCGCGCCGGCGGCAGGGACATCTATCCCTATGGCGGCGATCCAGCGGGGGGCTTGGAAAGGCCAGTAGCCGCAGGAGGAAGTCCCTTCGGCGTTGGCGTCCGGATGGAGCGCATCAATCGGTTTATCTCTTCCAGTGGAGGGAGGAACCTGCGGAAGACGATCGTGAACAGATAGCCCCGGGGCGATCTCGCCGGGATCTCCTTACCCAGGCAATCAGGAACGGGACCCGTGAGATCGGCGAACAGGTCACTCCTTACAGGCACAAATGTGTAGCTTTGTCCATCGTAGGTGAGGTAGGCTATCCTCGAGGGGACGGGGACAAAATACACAAGGAATGTCGACCGGCCTCCTCCTACTGCGGCGGAGGAGCCAGGCCGCAGGTAGTGAACATTCCGGAAGCCGATGTGCCGGTTCTGAGTGGTCACGATCATTTCCACGAGTGGGTGTCCCTCGCGGGCGGACAGGAACAGACCCCTGACCAGCGAGGGCCGCAGTCCACTGCGCAGGACCCAGGCGCCCACGATCGCAAGGAGAACGACCGCCGCTATGAGGAGCACCGCCACGAGGATCAGCCAACTCGGGCCCCTGCCCGGGAGCGTTCCGCCGACAGGGCCACCTTCCCCGGGAACGGATGCGGGCTGAGCAGAAGGCGCTGCAGTGGGTGCCCCCTCGGCTGAGGAGACGGCATCCGATCCACCTGACTGCGTGGTGGTGCCACTGGGGGCCGGGGCGCCCGCCCGACTCCCGCCGGCGGCGGGGGCCGGACTCGGGGCCGTGGCGCCAGGCCCTGTTCCTGCGCCCGCGGGGGCCGGACTCGGGGCCGTGGCACTTGGTCCTGTGCCCGCGGGGGCCGGACTCGGGGTAGTAGTGCCGGGTCTCGCGCCGGCAGGTGCCGGACTTGGCGCTGCAGTGCCTGCACCCGGCGCGGGGGCAGTCCCTGCCTGACTGCCGGCTGCCCGCCTGAGCGGGATCACGAGCCGAGTCTTGCCCGGCCAATCTGCGTAGCCGAGGGCCAATCCCGCGTTCTCGGCGCTCAGGTGCGACATGACCTGCGAGGTGTATATGCGTGAGAGCGTCGCGATATTCCCCCGGTAGACGGCGTTGTAGTTCGTCACGAGCTCGGCCAGCCTGTTCGCCTGCGCCGTGCTGTAGCTGAAAGCAGTCTCGAGGTATCCCGCGATGATCCTTCGCACATTCCTGATGTGGTCGACGCGCGCGTCCGCGCCGAAGACGATGATATCCGCGCTCAGCAGGCTCGTCTGGGCCGGGTCGAAAGCCCGGATCACGTCGTACTTCCCGAAGTAGCTCCCACGGCCGCTGCCGGCGCGCAGGGTACGCCCCAGGACTACCCCGATCCCCTTGATCCGCGCGGCAGTCTCCACCACCGGTTGCGGTCCCGTGAAGTTCGCAAAAGCAAAAGCACGGCCTGCGGTCGTGTTGAGCTCGTCCCTGTCAAGCTCCTGCGACCAGCCCGTTACCGCGACGAGGGTCAGCAGGAAGGCGATGAGCGGTATGGCGCGCCTGATCGCCGTGCCCTGTTCGAAAGGATACGCTGTACACCCTTTCGACAAGTGAGCCCTCCTGTCAGGGAAGGATATCCGCTTTTCCGGCGGTTCCGCAAGTGCAGTTACCGGACCAGGGGAGATGCTGGAAACCGGCTCGATCCTGCCCGTCTCAATGGTAATGCATATGCGGTCAATATTCGAGGAGGAAAAAACCTTTCGCGAAACGAGCGCCATCGCAGCCGGTGCTGCCGGCGCGGAGATCGGCAATCTGCGAGGCAACGCGGCGTGTTGGCGTGGATTGCCGCGCCAGCCCCTTTGGCTTTCTGGAGCATCGTCAGTGTTTTCCAGAAGGTGGTCGGCGCCAGGAGGTACAGGTGAAGAAGCTGCGCTTTGCCATCAAAATCAATTCTCCAGAAGAAAAGTTGTGGAAAACGATGCTTGAGCCGAATCGTACCGGAAATGGACTGAGGCCTTTACCGAGGGGTCGTACTATGAAGGATCCTGGCAAAAGGGGGCGAAGATCAGGTTCCTGTGCCAGGCCAGAGCGGAGCCGCCGGGTATGAAACGATGATGCCCGTCCGCGGCGACGGCGAAGATTCCACGACGTATCCGCTCCTCGCATCGCCTTCCGAGTACTCCGCGACCTGGGTCGTAGTGATGCGATCCCACAGCGCTGTTGAGACCTTGTACCTGACGGAGCAGCTGTCCGCCACCTTTTGCATGGACTGGGTCCTGTCCACCGCGTTGTTGGATTTCCAGTCCAGGCTTCCTCCCCCTCCGACTGCGCCGTATTGGGCCTGGCCGTTGTCGGCAATAACGATCTCCCCCGCAAAGCCACGGGGATGCTTCAATCGCGGCGGCGGCGGCGGCGAAGATCGCGAGCCTGCCTGTATGAAAAAACATGCAGCCGACTCCGTGCCGACTGCCTGTCCGATCCTGCTCCCCCGGGCGGACTCGAACCGCCGACCTAGTGGCCATCAGTCTGTCCAGGCCGCTTTTCTAGTGTTCGACGAGCGGTGACGAGCCGAATCGTTCCTATGGTACCGTCGTCATGAACCGCTTTTTGTCCTGCCGACAGAGCAACTGGATAGCCTGCCTCCCGGACAGCGCGGCCATGACCGTGCCGGTAAATGGCGCGGTCCACTGACCAACCATCTGGAAATTCGCCAGGCCGGGCAGCACGCGAAGAGGACTCCGCCTCATGTTCCGCGCGGTGATATACCAACCGTCCGGCGAACCTTGCCAGTTGCCTGTGTAACGATAATACGTAGCCGGCGTCGGCACATCCACGACCTCCACCTGGGACGCAAACCCGGGCCAGCGCTTATCCAGCTCGGCAATTGTGGCGTCCGCGATTCGTTTCTTCTCGGCCTCATAGCGCGCGCGGTCCTTGGAGAGCTCCTGCCAGCAGTCATACTTCGTGGCGAACCAGACCTCCACGGCGGACTTTCCGGCAGGGGCCATGGTCGGGTCGAACGAGTGATGCAGAAAGCACAGCCACTTGTATTCTTCGCCCGCAATGCTTATGGGCTTCTCAATCTCGAAGATGATACGGTTCGGGATCTTCGACATGTCACGGTTGAGGCCGATGCAGACATGGACCAGCGGTTTCACCGGAATCCACTTCTCGTACATCGCGCGAATGTCGTCG
This sequence comes from uncultured Spirochaetota bacterium, assembly GCA_963820435.1. GTDB lineage: Bacteria > Spirochaetota > Spirochaetia > SZUA-6 > Fen-1364 > Fen-1364. Next base: position 42,777 of record CAWGAC010000015.1, read on the forward strand.
TTGATATAGCGCCCACCGAGGATGTCGAAAATCACGGTATGTCCGTCTGCGGCCCAGACAACAAGGTCGGCCCGCTGCTCGCTGCCGTCCTCAAGACGCACGCCAACGGCACGATTGTTCTCGATGACAAGCTCCTTGACCCGGGTCCGGTACCGGACTTCGCCGCCCAATATGCCATAGCGCTCGGCAATCTTGTAGATTACCTGCTGCGACCCGCCGATCGGGACGCCGGCTCCCGCCACTGAGGCTCGCAGGAACCCCGACAATCCGAGGAGAGGATAATCAACCATCGGCCACCCAGGGGAGTCGATCATGAACCGGACCGCACTGCGAAGGAACGGATTCTGGAATCTCGCGGCAAACTCCTTCACGGTCAACCCGCCGTACTTGCGGAACTTCCCTGTCAGCGGCAGGATGGCGAACATCATCCTGAGCCCATCGAGCGGGCCGCTCAACTCGGACGGTTTCAATGAGGCCGCGCCCATCATGCCAGGTCCGCAGTAGATATTGACAAACTCCCGGACCAACCCAGCGTCGGCCGGCGACAGAGCCAGCATCTGCTTTTCGAGTGCGCCCGGTTCCACGCGCACGTCGAGCTTTTTTTCACCACTTTCGATGTACGTTATCCGGTCGTGATAGACGAACTGAGTACCCTGCAGCGCGCCCAGCTCCCGCCACATCGAATGGAATGCACCGCCTTTGGAACCATAGAGCATGTGCATGCTGATGTCCCAGGTATAGCCCTTGCGCTTCCAGGCCGTACACAGCCCGCCCGGCTTGTCGTGCATCTCAAAGATGGTTGACTTGTAGCCGTTCATCCCTGCATAGCACCCGGTCGAAAGCCCGGCAATACCCGCGCCGACGATAATGATCGATTTCTCCATATACATTCTCCTGCGTTCACGTTTGTAGCCCTTTTTATGGGTTCCCGCAACGGCGTGACCGCGTTGACCGTTCAGTGGCCGAGTTTCGCTCGATGTTCCATATTAGATACGATGGCGTTTGCAGAAAGGCAGTTGCAGATGAATGAGCGTAATGAAGCATCCCAATATCAGCTTCCCAAGAGCGTGGTGCCCCGTCACTACGACGTCCTGGTGAGGCCGGATTTCGGCTCATTCCGCTTCAGCGGTCGCGTTGTCGTGGATGTGGAGGTGCGCCAGCCGGTGGACCGCATCACGCTGCACTCCCTCGGGCTGAAGATCACAAGGGCGCAGGTGGTCCACAGCCGTGGGGGGCGCCGTGACGCCGTCATGACGCAGGCAAGGGTGAGCTTTGTCGACCCTGTGACGGGAGAGGCACGCGAGGAACAATTCGCAAGCGCCGCCGCGCTCGATGAAAAAACCCAGACCGCCGAGTTCTCCTTCGACGGAACGCTTGAGAAAGGCGTTTGGAAGCTCACTGCCGAATATGAGGGCAGCCTGGTGCAGCAAAGCCTCGAGGGCTTCTACAGGAGCAAGTGGACCGATGACAACAAGACGGACCACTGGGTGGCCACGACGCAATTCGAAGCAACCCACGCACGCCGCGCTTTTCCCTGCTGGGATGAGCCGGCGGCCAAGGCTACCTATGCCGTCACGTTCGTCATCGACACACAGCTGGCGGTGCTCTCCAATATGCGCGTAACGGCGGAGACGGTGGAGAACGGAAGGAAGACCATCGCATTTGCGCCGACTCCCCGGATGTCCACGTATCTGCTTGCGTGGTGCGCGGGGGAGTTTGAAAGCTCCGAGCCCGCGTGGGCCAACGGCAAAGAGCTTCGCATCTGGTCAGTGCCGGGGAGGAACGCGCTCAAAGGCTACGCCTTGAAGTGTGCCGCATATGGAGTGGAATGGTACGAGCGCACGCTCGGCGTTCCCTACTTCGGCGGGGACAAGATCGACATGATCGCTATCCCCGAGTTCCGCTCGGGGGCCATGGAGAACACCGGGCTCATCACGTACCGCGCCACGGCGCTCCTCGTGGACGAGCCGCACGCGACTGTCGCAGAGCTGCAGCGCGTTGCCGAGGTTGTCTTCCATGAGCTGGCGCACATGTGGTTCGGCAATCTCGTCACCATGGCCTGGTGGGACGGCCTTCCGCTCAACGAGTCCAACGCCACCATATTCGCCTATCTCGTCATGGCGGACTTCCAGCCGGAATGGCGCATCTTCAACTCCTTCGGGCTGCACCGCGCGGCGGCATTTGCCCTGGACTCGCTCAACAGCACACACCCCTGCTGGGCGCCCGTGGGACACCCCGATGAGGTGGAACAGCGATTCGACAAGATCACGTATGAGAAGGGTGGGAGCCTCGAGTTCCAGCTCCACCAGTTCACCGGCGCCGCTCCCTTCTATGGCGGCGCGCACCTCTACCTGACGCGCTACAGCCACGGCAACGCAGAGGTCGCCGACCTGTGGGATGCCCTCGAGGAAGGCGTCAGGCAGGCCGGCCTCGATGTTCCCGTGCGGCAGATCATGGACGCCTGGTTTCTCACGGATGGCCACCCGGTTGTGACCGTATCTCCATCACACAAACAGGGATTCATCAAGCTCTCCCAGGAGCGGTTTGCCTTCCTGGGCAGGGAGAGCCACGCCGGGCAGCTCTGGCCGATTCCGCTCCAGCTGCGCTACGCCGACGAGGACGGAGCCGTCCGCCTGGAGAAGCGCATTTTCTCCGAGAGGGAGCAGGAAGTCCCTCTGCAGAAAGGGTTCCGCTACGTGGCCGCAAACGCGGGCGGCTCGGGCTTCTACCGTGTGCGCTACGCGCCAGAGCTGCTGTCACGCCTCCTTTCCGCGCCATTCGAAAGACTGGAGGTGATCGAGCGCTTCAACCTCGTCAACGACTCATGGGCGTTCGTGCGCGCGCAGAAGCTGGGCTCCGACGCGTACCTGGACCTTGTGCGGATGCTTTCCGGGGAAAAGGACCCGAGTGTCTGGAGCATCATAGGAGGGTCGCTCCAGGCACTCCACAGCATTACATCCGGTGAGGACCGGGCCGCGTTCAAGAAGCTCATCCGCGATCTGGTCAGGCCGGTGTTCAGAGACCTGGGCTGGGCCTCGAAGGCGGATGAGTCAACAGCCGCTCGGGAGCTGCGCGGTTCTCTAGCCGCGCTGCTCGGCACGGTGGGGGAGGACGCGGAGGTGCAGTCGGAAGCAGTGGGGCTCTTTGCCTCCTGGAAGATGGATCGGGGCTCGGTTGACCCCAATGTCGTTCCGGCGCTCGTCTCGACCCTTGCGTACACAGGGGGCAAGGCGCGCTTCGACGAGTTCCTCGCCCTTTCCCGCGGCGCCGCCACAGACCAGGAGAAGCTGCGCTTCCTGCGAGCCCTGGGCGAGTTCCGCAAGCGCGAGCTGTTCGGCGCGGCAATCGAAATGATGCTGAACGAGGTGAAGACGGATGATGCTCCCTACATCCTCGGCGCCTACCTTGTGACTGAGCATGCCGGCAGGGCAGCATGGGATGCCATCCGTGAAAACTGGGAAAAGATATTGAGAAGGTTCCCCGCATCAGGCACAGTGCGCATGATCGAGGGGTGCTCTGCGCTGGACATCCCTGAGCTCGCTGCCGAGGTCGAGCAGTTCTTTGCGCGGACACTGGTGCCCCAGGGTGACATGGCCGTGGCCCAGATGCTGGAAAGGCTGAGCGTGAACGTGCGCCTGCGCCAGGCAGAGAGCTCAAGGCTCACGGCGTACTTGAGAAGGTCTGGCGAATAACATGATCCCCGCGGTGCCGCCGGCATTCGCGTTGAGTATATTGAAGACTGCAGAGCGCCGTATCAAGGATGGGAGGTTTCACCGTGCAGCGTGCACTTTTTCTGTGTGTAGTCCTTGTCGTTCTGGCGGCCGGCCCGGTTGCGGCCCAATGCAAGCCAACCCCGGGGAGCGTTCTGGACCTGTCCTACGCTCCCACTGCCCCGAAGCGCGCCAGCGTGGGTTCTGGATTCGTTCTCACAGGTACCGTGCGCGAGTCCGGTGATTGCCTGCCCATTGCGGGCGCAACGGTCGAGTTCTGGCTGGCAGGCCCCAACGGGTACACGGACAAGCTCCGAGGAACAGTGGTCGCGGACAAGAACGGCCGGTACCGGTTCCAGAGTCCGTTCCCCGCCTCTTCCGGCGGCCCCCCGCCGCACATTCACATGAACGTCGCCGCGGACGCCTTTCTGCCTATCCAGACGGAATGCTTCCCGGGCAAGGGAACCGCGAGCGGCGTGTTCGATATCGTTCTCGAGCCGGTAGACTAGGGGCGCAACTGCGTTCGAGAGCCTCACGCAGACCCCGCGCGAGGCTCACTTTTTCGAGAGTCTCTCCTTGATCTGCTTCATGTGGTTGACGTCATGTCCCGCCAGCATTTCCACCACGCGCGTGACGGTCTCCTTTCCGCGCTCGGAGTGCATTCCGTAGAAATCCCAGCTCTCCCGGGGCAGGCTTTTCAGCAGGCGCACCAACCGCTCCCGGGTGATGCGGAAGGCTTCCAGGGAGAGCACCGGATCGTGCTTCGCATAGTCGGAGAACATTGCCCACGCGTCCTGGTCGGTGCCCTGGATGGGCGTGCCGCTGGCTTCAAGGATGATGCGAATGCGAAATCCGTATACAAGCTCGGAGTCGGCCAGGTGAGCCAGGATCTCCGTGACTGACCACTTGTCCGGGGCGGTGCGCTGCGACAGTTTCTTCCTCGAGACACCCTTGACCAGCCGGGCAATCTGCCGCGGAGTGGCGGCCAGGATTTCCATCGGCTTCTTTCCCTCGAGGTAGCCGAGGATTCTCTGGGTGTATTGCTGCGGCGTTTCCTGCATTACAGATCTCCCTCCTTTTCAGAGCCAAGCTATCAGAGGACCGGCTTTTTCTTCTACGTCCCGGTCTGAAACGCGGCTCGGCCATGACCCTACGGGAAAAGCTCTGCCGGCAACCGCCGCAGGGGGAACAGCGCGTGCGCATTTGCCCGCGCTGCCGTCTGGACCTCGAGGCGCACTGTCGCCGTCCGAAGAGCCTCGACGACTATCCTGCCTCGTTCCGTGAAGGTCACCTTCTCCCCGGGGGCCAGCACGGAGTCCTCCCGACGCCCGCTTGCGGTCACCCATAGCCTGCCAGTCACGCAGGAAATGCGGTACGCCCTGCCCCTGAGCCGGAGCGAGGCGAGCTCACCCCGTGCCAGAACGAATGTAGATGGATTCATCTCGAGCCAATTGCTCATCTGCTTTCCCTCTTGTGATCAAGGAAGCAAATACGGCGGAAGGAAGCAACCCGGTTCTTGCTGGCCGGATACTCCGGGTGCGCGGGCCTATTTCTTTCGTGAGGGCGCTTCTCCCAAGAAACAAAAAAGGCAGCCTCTGTTGAAGCTGCCTGTTCAATGCTGCTCCCCCTAATTGAACAAGCTTAGCCCGGACTTCTCACACGTAGTCTAGAAAAGGGCCTCCTGTTCGAGTATAAGTGTTTTGCTACAAACGCTTTACCCAAGAACGGAGAGGCCGATCGATGCAAATACACTGTAGCTCGAACCAATTCAGCTTTCAAGCCTTCAATGGTCGCTCCGTCGGTAGTTCTTTCGATGGCGGTCACATCACCTCAGACTCCGGCGGTCTTCTCTTGCGTGAAATCGAGGAAGGCCGGCGGTTCATTCAAAGGTTCTCGCAGTGCTTCACGGATTTGCGTAACCCCAAGTTCATCGAGCACAGCGTCTACGAATTGCTCTCTCAGCGGACCTATGGATTGTGTTTCGGAAACGAAGATCTCAACGATCATGATCTGCTTCGCGCCGATCCCCTGCTGGCTCTTCTTTGTGGCAAGCAGGATCTGGAAGGCAAGGCCCGAAGGAACGAGCGAGATCGCGGCAAGCCTTTGGCGGGCAAGAGCACGCTCAACCGCCTGGAAACCGCCGGTAGCCTCCTGAGCGATCGGCCGCGGTACAAGAAAATCGTCGCTGAGATGAACGAGCTGGAGGAGTACTTCGTAGGGGCCTTTCTCCGCACGACGAAGAAGCCTCCCCGGCTATTGATCCTGGACTTTGACGCCACCGACGACCCTCTGCACGGTAAGCAGGAAGGCAGATTCTTTCACGGTTACTACGATTGCTACTGTTATCTGCCGCTGTACGTGTTTTGCGGCGATCAACTTCTGTGGGCGCAACTGAGGAAAGCCGACATCGACGCCAGCGACGGATCCCTGGAGGTTTTACAGCGCCTGGTGAAGCTGATCCGTCACAAATGGCCTTTGGTGAAGATCCTGATTCGAGCCGACAGCGGCTTCTGCCGAGATGCGCTGATGAGCTGGTGCGAGGCGAACGGAGTCAAATATCTGTTCGGAATGGCCAAAAACAGGCGTCTTTTGAAGCGAATCACCCCTACGATGAAAAAGGCACGACGCGACTGGGCCTACTCGGGTCGTGCGGCCAGACGCTACATTCAGTTCTCTTATCGAACGCGAAGCAGCTGGTCGCGCGGCCGACGTGTTGTGGCCAAGGCGGAATACCTGGACAAAGGAGAGAATCCACGATTCGTCGTAACCAACTTCGTCCCGCAGGAGTACGAGGGACAAGAGCTCTACGAGAAGGTGTACTGCGCCCGCGGGGAGATGGAGAACCACATCAAGGAGCAACAGTTGTATCTGTTTGCCGACAGGACCAGCTCTGCGACTATGAGGGCCAACCAGCTGCGCTTGTGGTTCTCCTCCCTGGCCTACATGATTCTCAACGAACTTCGCAGTGTCGGGCTTCGCGGAACGCGAATGGCCGAGGCGACGTGTGCGAGCATTCGCTTAAAGTTGTTGAAGATCGGGGCACACGTGAGGCTGAGCGTACGTCGAGTCACCTTCAGCATGGCCAGCGTATATCCCGATCAAGACCTTTTCGGATCGGTTTTGATAAATCTGCAGCGCGCGTATCATTTGCGGCGTTGACTTCGGCCAATCTGCTTCTCACGGCAAGAGGAAGCTTTCTGGGACAGGTCTGCCCGAAAACCACCCGTGTTGATCCCGAAATCACTCGATGCCTGAACCGTGACCTTTTTTCGCGCGTACAGGGCTTCGAGGAAACCCGCAACCCGCTTTCATGTGAGGTGGATCAATTGCGGCGTCAACACCTCACGACCGGACACTGACAAGTGCGCGAGTGTGAGAAATGCGGGTTAGTCATAATGAAGTGACCGCCCCGATCGTAGTATCGTAGGTTGCGCTGCGATCGGGTGAAAGTAGCGCAGAGCTACATGCGAAGGAGGCGGTCATGAAGAAGGCTATCACAGGAGTACGGCGTTTTGTAGGGTTGGATGTCCATGCAGAGACAATCGCGGCGGCGATGGCCGAAAAGGAAGAGGCAGTCCGCGATCTGGGGACCATCCCCAATCGGGAAGAGAGCGTTCGAAAGCTTGTCAAGAAACTCAACGAGGGAGGCGCGTGGGCGGCTTGCTACGAGGCCGGACCGACGGGCTACACGCTGTACTGGCAACTGACGAAGCTGGGGATCCCCTGTGTGGTGATAGCCCCCACGCTGGTGCCAACCAAGGCAGGGGATCGGGTGAAGACCGACAGGCGGGATGCCGAGCGGTTGGCTTCCAGCTTTCGGGCCGGGGAGCTGACGCCGGTGTGGGTGCCCGATGCAGCACACGAGGCACTGCGCGACCTGGTGCGCGCACGGGAGGCGGCCAAGCAAGACCAGCTACGGGCTCGCCATCGGCTGGGGAAGTATCTTCTGCGACACGGGAAACGCCCACCGCAGCAAATGCGCGCCTGGACGCAGAACTACCTTGAGTGGATCAAACGGGAGGTGAGGTTCGATCAGCGTCCCCAACAGATGACACTGGAGGACTACCTGAACGAGGTGGAGCATGCTGGCGTACGAATTGCCCGGCTGGAGAAGGCGATCGACGAGGCAGTCGAGCAAGCCCCTGAGAGTATGCGTGAGCTCATCCAAGCACTGCAGGCACTCCGCGGGGTGGCGAAGGTGGGGGCGGTAACGATCGTGGCCGAATTGGGCACGCTGACACGGTTTGAGCACCCGCGCCAGCTCATGGGATACAGCGGGGCGGTATCCAGCGAGCACTCCAGCGGGGGCAAGACTCGCCGCGGAGGGATTACCAAGACCGGCAACGCCCATTTGCGGCGCGTCATAGTGGAAGCGGCGTGGTCGCAACGCTACAAACCAGTGCTCAGCCTCGCGATGCGCAAACGCCAGGAAGGCCTGAGTGCGGAAGTACAGGAGATTGCATCGAAGGCACGTCACCGCCTGCATAGTCGCTATGTGCACCTGCTGCGCAAAGGCAAGACGAAGCAGGAAGTGGTGACTGCGGTGGCCCGCGAGATGCTGGGCTTCATCTGGGCCATCGGGGTGAGCGTGGAGCGCGCTCAGGCGCAGAGGGCAAAAGGCGCGGCATAGGAAGGTACGCCAGGGGCGTCAAGGAAGCTATGATGGTTGGGTATTGCGGGCAAAGGTCGCACGGCACGCGGAAAGGAGAATCCTCGCAAGTTCTATGCGACAGGTCGATACCGACCGGACCCGCGTTCTTAGTCAGAGGCAGCTCCCGACGGATCACGATTATGCAGGCGGGCAGTCATGCTCGATCCGCGAATATCAGAGTGATCAACCGTCGTCGAAAGCCGCTTCGACCTTTGCTCGAAATGCCCCACCCAAGGAGGAGGAAATAAGAAAGAAAAAAACAGGGCGGGCTTGACAGGTCACTTCATATCAGAACTTACTTCTACGAGCAACCCGATCGAGGAGGTACTACTGTCTTCCATACGATATCTGAATCAACGTCAAAGTATCCTTGGATGAATCTGTTCCTCATTCCGACGATTGATGCCCAAGGAACCCCCGGCGATGCGTCCTGTTAAGAGGCAGCTATGTGTTATCCCACTTTAGGTTAAGGAGCATGTTTGTTAACTCTAGTCTCAAGTTAGAGATATGTTTTCGCATCTCAATTTCGGCAGCCTCCGCATCACGCTTTTGAAGAGCCTCACAGATAGCCAGATGCTCTCCAGCAGATCGCTTCAGCCGATCCGGAAGACGGATCACCAGGTGGTGTATACGATTTATTTGGTCTCTATATGTATTTATCATCATCATGAGCCGGTCGTTCCTACTGCCCTTTTCAATTAAATCATGAATTTCTTGCCCCCTCGTCCCTTTCTGGATTATCTCGACACTTCAGAACGTACGACATCATATTCTTGAGGTCTGTATCACTTAGATTGCTGGCTGCTATTCTTGCTGCCATTCCTTCCAGAGCCTCACGGATCTGAAAAATATCCTGAATATCATTTATTGATAATTGAGAGACGCGTGCACCTCGGCGTGGGAGAATTTTTACAAAACCATCTTGGGCTAGACGTTGGAGCGCTTCCCGGATAGGCGTACGACTTGCGGAGAACCGTTTTGCAAGAACCTGCTCAACCAATTGCTCGTTAGGTTTCAGTTCCCAATCGATGATCATCTGCTTTATTCTCGTATATATTTCCACGCTCGCCTGACGAAATCTCCCTTCCGACAGTTTCGATCCTTTCGCCGAAATACTCTCGTGCACCTCTAGGTTTGCATTTGAATCGGTAATGAGCAACGCACTGCGTGGCCGCTTTCTTCGCCAGACAGTTTTCTTCATCATCACAACCTGTTCTGTCCTACGGACGCAAGCATGGAATGGTCTACCATGAAGCTACATCAGGCCTAAGAAAAGCATATCCATCAAGAAGAATGCGAGCGGTTCGACCAAAAGATGCCCTGGTAATCCTGAAATCTCCCCGCTCTTGTTCCACACGGGCACTAATTTCGATTATGCCAGCCGGGTGGCCTATCCTCAAGGGGTCAGTTTCGGCCGCGACCAACTCATTGACAATTGTCCCGGGAATACTGGCTGCCACTCCCGTTGCGACTGTTCCCGTACCTGGATAGGCGCGATGAAAAAGTTTGTTCGCAAAAAGCCTGGCATGTAGATCGTAGTCTGCTCCATCTAGGTCCTTACCCGTCGTATAAAGTCTGTAGGTGTTCGGCTTCTTAACAATGGCTATATATGGGTTTGAGGATGTTTCAAAATCTACTGCTCTCCAATCTTTGAGTAAGCCTGTGTACTCAGCTGCCGTGCCCCGAATTTGTTCTAGTTTGTCGATTAATGCCCTATTGTTCTCAAGTTGAAAAAGATCTTCTTTGCCGGTTAATCCGATTTCTTCAGAAAAGATAAACACAACCAAATTTGCTGCATCGACAATTGAAACATTTAAGTGTCCAATACCAGGAACAAATAGAATTTCCTTCGCTTTTCCAGAAGGCAGTAGCCCTTTTTTAAGAATTGCGCCGGCGGAATTAGAAAAGTCGAGGTCAATTCTTGCCGCTGAGCCAGGCACTCCGTCAACCGAATAATGACCGCTCAGTGCAACATGTCCATCAAGGATTGGGATTCTTGCTATGATGATTGTTCCCGTGTTGATTTGGTGGATTCTTACAGTTGTAATGGGCTCGACTACATCAACGAGGCCATAGTAAATGGCAATAGGCCCAATCGCACTGGATATGTTTCCACAGTTAGCGTTGTAATCTATGACTGCTTTCGTGATTTGAACTTGTCCAAAAAGGTAGTCTACATCTGTATTAGACCTTGTTGGCGGGCCAATAATCGCAAGCTTGCTAGTAAGATTCTGCGCTCCACCAAGACCATCAATCTGTCTTACGTCTGGGCTGCCAAATAGCGATAGAACAACTTCGTCCCGAACTTTATCGTCTCGCGGTAGCTCGTTCCGAAGTAGTACTATCGCTTTGCTACTCCCGCCTCTAACGATTGCTACTTTAATTGCTCTGTGTCCCTGATTGATCAACGTACTGCTCTCCAATGATCTTCTCGCAGGCCCCCATATTTCCTAAGAAAAGGCACAATTCCGCCTTCATCGAGCATTTTAATCATGATAGGCGGCATTTCTTCACACTTTAGAAAGCTTCCCTTCTCTATATCTTTTATCTTGCCTGCTTCTAGATCAATCAACAGTTGATCACCGTCCTGAATCATGTCGGTATCGGCGCACACTACGGGTAGACCAATATTTATGGCATTCCTGTAGAATATTCGCGCAAAGGATTTTGCAACAACAGCTCCGATTCCAGCTTCCTTAATTATCCAGGGCGCAGCTTCCCGCGAAGATCCACATCCGAAGTTCTCTCCTGCAACCATCATGTCCCCTGGTCTTATCTTCCGAACAAACTCCGGATCTAGATCTTCCATTAAATAGCATACCACTTCCTTCATAACTGTCACGCTCGTTAATCGCTTAGCGGGAATAATATAGTCAGTATTGATGTCATCACCAAATTTAAAAGCCCTTCCTTCTAGCTTCATTGTTATTTGCCTCGAATCATATGAGAGCTCGGGGGTCAACTAAGTATCCAGCTATCGCTGATGCGGCCGCGGTCTCTGGTGATGCAAGATAGATTGAGGCACTCTTATTGCCCATACGACCCTTAAAGTTTCTATTTGCTGTCGAAACAACGTTTTCCCCATCACACGGAATTCCTCCACCTTGACCACAACATGGCCCACAACCAGGTGGATTTATCAGAGCCCCCGCGTCTGCTAGAATACCGAGAACGCCTTCATTTGCTGCCATTACGAAGGTCTCTCTAGAACATGGTTGAATTACCATCCTGACTCTTGACGAAATATGTCTGCTTTTCACTATTTCGGCCGCTGCTCGTAGACTCTCAATGCCACCATTTGTGCATGCGCCGATAAATACGAATTGAATCTCCTTACCTCTCAATTCCTTGACCGGCGCAACGTTACCGACTGCATGAGGCATTGAGACCATTGGCGTGATCTTGTCAAGCTCAAATCGTAGCATCTTTTCGTATGCTGCGTCCTCATCCGCTTGCACTTCGCTTATTACTTGATCCGTTCTTCTCGCAAGCCATTTCTTGGTTTGATCGTCTGTAGGAAATATCCCAGCTTTAGCGCCCATCTCAACTGCCATATTAGAGATAGTGAAGCGTCCCTCAATTGAGATATCTCCAATACCTTCTCCACAGAATTCAAGTGCCTTGTAGTTGGCACCGCTTGCCCCAAGCCGCCCGGCCAAAAAAAGTACAAAATCTTTGGCTGATACATGTTTCTCAAAATTCCCGACGATCTCGATTTTGATTGTCCCTGGCACTCGAAGCCATATTTGCCCTGTAAGCATTACAGAAGCGAATTCGGACGATCCCACACCAGTTGCAAAGGCATTGACAGCTGCCTAGCGTGCATGTGTGAGAGTCGGCTCCGATTACTAGGGCCCCCGGAAGGATATGACCGTGTTCAGGAATAACCCAGTGGCAGATACCAGACCCGTCATTATAGAGAAATGTACCGTATTTCGATGCAAAAACTCTCGTAAGCTTCTGGTAATTTGCCACCTCTTCGTTGCAGCTTGGCACCGTGTGGTCAATCACAAGCGCAATTCGTGTGCCGTCGAAAACATGATCCCCTCCAACCTCTGAGAATGCTTTGTAAGCAAGGGGCCCGGTTCCATCATGCCCATAGGCAAAGTCCACGTCTGCGATTCCTATCTCACCTGCACGAAGGTTCTCCCGGCAATGGGCGCTTAGGATCTTTTCGCTAATCGTTTTCCCCACAACCTACTTCCCCCTTAGTAATTATTCAACTACAACAAGCTCTTGCCCCTGAGTTTCGCAAGACTCTTAGAGGTTCGGATCCCAATGTCGCTCAGACTATCTACAACAATAGCACCAGCGTCTCTTAACAGTTTTCGCTTCGCATCTGCAGTTCCCTCGCCGCGGGTAATGATGGCACCAGCGTGACCGAATCTCATCTCTGGCAGAGCGAACCGCCCCGCCACGTATATGATTAGCGGCTTAGTGAACTTTTTTTCGATAATCATAGACGCTGCATCTTCTTCCGCAGATGTCCCAATTTCGCCAAATGCAACAACAAGTTCCGTTTCTTGATCTTTCTCAAATAGCTGCAACAACTCTGCAACGGACGTGCCTACAACAGCATCACCGCCCGTAGAAACAACCGTGGAAGCCCCAATTCCGTTGCGAGCTAGATAGTAGCACAAAGTTGTTGTTTGTCCTCCGCTCCTTGAGATAACGCCGCACGGACCCTGAAGGAATACCTTTCGAGCATATTCAGCTGTTCCGCCCTGGCTTCCCACAAGACACTTGCCGGGACTAAGCACTCCGATAGTATTTGGCCCAACTACTTGAACGCCTGATTCTTTTGCGTAACTAACTATGTCTAGAACATCGTGCAGTGGTACCCTTTCAGTGTGAAGAACCAGTAGTTTGAGGCCAGCAGCAATCGCTTCAAAACAAGAGGTCCTTGCTGAACTTGGAGGTGTACAAATAAACGTGGTATCGAGCTCAGGGAAGACTTCCTTAGCCTGGAAAACGGTATCGAACACTGGGAGGCCTGCCTCTATCTCTCCGGCTTTCCCAGGTGTAACCCCGGCAACTACATTACTTCCCATATCTAACATCAGTCTTGTTAGGCGACGCCCCGCCGTGCCTGTAATGCCTTGGACCAATACCCTCGTATGTTCGTTTACCAGTATTGCCATATTGTCTATCTCCTGTATACTGGCAAGTAATCAGCCTTGGATAGGTATTCGTCAAGTTCCGGTGTGGTAAATTCAATTCGTATAGCCTTCTTTCCTTCTCTTTGACAAATAAACTCACACCCAAGGCATTCTGTGCATGCTCCTCTTCTGATAGCGTCTCTGTCCTTTGCAAGAGCTATCACCTTGTTTGAGGCAACCAACACCTTTCCGTATCTTTCATCCACCCTTATGCAAGGCTTTTCTTCACATTCCTTGCACTTTGTCAAATCTATTCTGACAGTTCCCCCAGAAAATGTACGGAACTCCAACCTTTCTGACTCCTGACGATCTGGTTCTTCTTTCACGAATGTCTTTGTTGTCTTATTCATGTCATTCCCGGCACTCATTTTATGCCATGTCTTATAGCAACGATCAAATTCCACTGCGGCATCTTTTGCCGTACAGTCCCCAGCAAGCACCGATACCCAAGGTGACTTATCTATGCCAGATAGTCTAAACTCTTCAACTGCCTCATCAGCAAAGGCTCCCATAAACATGAAAACTGAGGGTATATTCGGTAGTCCTTGCGTTTCCGGATACAGTTCCTTAAGTGCCTTTATTATTCCTCGAGCGGTATTCTCAAGCAATTGACTAGACACGCAGCAAGTTAGCAGGTAGCCTTCAATTTCCCTCTGGGAGAATATTACTTTTGTCACCCGATAAAGCTTTGACGCAGGCGGATTTCCAGACGTATCGCAGAAATTTACTGGATAGTAGCCCAAGGGGACCAATTCATCCATCTGGGTCAGAGATGCTCCGGTACCTATTCCATCGAAGCCAATCGGGATGGCCTTGATGCTCCTTATGTAGTTGAGTTGTGGGTCTGTTTGAACGAAATGGGCACTGCCGCGAAAATCATTTTCATCTATGAGGTTTGCGGCTAACTCCAGAGCCGTTGGAGGCCTGACTCCGACGTCTTCATGCATCGAAAAAGGAAACTCAGGATGCCTGGCCACTGCATCGTCATCAATGTCAATTCGCGCATCTATAGCGTAGTAATCACCCTCTGGCGTTTTAGCCAAAGGATTGATTTCGAGCAATTTGCAATCAAAATGACGAAAGATAGCGTATAGTTTTGCTAGCAAGCTCCCAAGACCGACAAGGTCCCTTCCTTTAATACCCTGCTTCCGAAGAAATTCCCTAGCCTGAAAGTCCTCTAATCCCCTTAATACATCCACGTACAACAGTCCTATTCCTACTTTTTTTGCGTTAGCTAAATATTCAATGTCCATTCCTCCTTCTTTTGAGAAAATGACAACCGGCTGCTTTCTTGACGCATCAACCATGATACCAACATACATCTCTTTGTCTATCTCGATGCGCTTTGTAATCATTACACGTTCAACGGTGACACCCTTCTCTGACCGTCCCAACAGGTCATCCACGGCCATCCTAACCTCATGCGCATTAGATGCAGACTTGATCAAGCCCGATTTCCCCCTTTTCCCTGCAAGCAATTGCGCCTTCACCATTACCGGATAGCCAGTTCTCTCGGCGGCTGTCACGGCTTCATCCGGACTCTCAACGACCTCGCCGGCGGCGACTAGAACAGCGCCAGCTAACAGTTTCTTGCCTTCGTATTCGTAGAGTCTGGGCATTGTACCTCCCTCCTTCCGAGAACACTTAGTATGTCTCCCCCAGGTAATCTCGCCTAGCGACTCCAGTGTATTTTATCCTTGCATCGTGTGACACCACGCTTTTTAGTCGAGCGCCGCCCTTTTGTTCCTCATAGACGTGCGCTACCAGACCTATTCCTCGAGAGAGGCAAAAGAGTCCCTTAGCAACTTCTGACGGTAGCCCTATCTCGCATTGAATTGCTCCGGATATTCCATCAATATTGATTGGTATTCTGTGCCGTTTCAGCTCGGATAGCTCCCTTTCCATAGCTATTGCCATTTCTATATATTGGCCACAAATCGCACCATCAAGCTTCGCCAGGTTCGCCATTTCTAAGAGCTTGACCACCCTGGGGTCTTTGGTATGTTGTCCATGGCCAAACCCAGGTATATAAGCATGCTTATCAATCTCTTGTCTTACATACTCAATTGCACCCTGCACTGGATCCACTTGTTTATCTAGCGAGGCTTGAGCTATGCTATAAAGTATCTTCATTGTCTGCTCTCCAGCACCTCCGTGAATGTCTCCAAGAACATTCATTCCAGTGGCTATACAGGAATTTGAAGTAATGCCACATGTCGCGGCGATTCTTGCTACACCGATCGACGGTGCATAAAAACTATGATCGCATCCTGCAACTAGTATTGCCTCTAAGAGTCTAGCTTGCCAGCGATTGGGCAATTCTCCTAATATCTCTAGCAGAACCATCCCTGCGTAGCCAAGTTTTCCAATCAATTGCTCAATTGGATATCCTCGAATCAATATCTCATTCGGTTCTATCTTGACTATTGCAGTTTCAAATAGGTCGGTGCTCATAAGACTCCCCTCGAATATTTGTTTTCCGCTATGCGCCCAATTTTCGAGCTAATTCGTCCAAGCTTGTAAGTTGCTCTAGCTTAAATATCTCTCGGAGCAGGTTCTTTATTCTCTCTTTCGACCACTTGCGTCCCGCACATTCAATAAACTTCTCTTCCATCTCTGCCTTGGTAAGCGGATTGCCTGCATGTCCTTTAGGTACATCGACTCTTTGAGCAAGTTTTCGGCCATTCTTAAGAAAAACTTCGACTATTGCTTTTGGATCTTCATGATATCCCGATGCACTAAGGTCTGGGTGGATGTCTGCTTTAGTTTTACCAATTAGCTCTTTAACATCTGATCGACTTAATTGCTCAGCTGTGAACTGATCAATTCCCACCTTCCCTTCCAAGAGTGCCATAGCTACACAATACTGAATGCTGAATTTTGCCTCCAAAGGTGTGCCAGGATCATTATGGATCAGTTCCTTCTTGGTCATGGGAGTCAGTCCAATACGGATCTCTCGAACCTCTTGAGGGACAATCCGGTGCATGGCTCTCAGTATTAGCATGGCGTCGATGGCGGGATGTGCACCAGCGTTGCACGCATGTCGTTTCACATGTACCCCAGGATCAATCAAGTCCCAGGGATCAGAAAGCGAATTTGTCATCTTTCCCAAATCAAATCCTTTGTCTCCGACAAATGTTCGACAGAATCCGGCTTCTGCTTCGACGGTCTTTGGCTCTGCCGTCATTCCGCGTTTCGCCAGTATCGCTGCCAGAACGCCAGCGCTTGCTGCATGACCAGCGTGAAATGGCTTAGTCATAGTTCCAAAATTGCACCGCAAGCCGCTTGCCATGGACGCGGCTATGCCACATCCGCGTGTTAGAGCATCAATAGGAAGTCCCATTACCTTCCCCGCCGCTATAGCAGAACTGATTACGCCTAAGACGCTCGTTGAATGCCAGCCTTTTTGATAGAGAGCAGGATTAACACCAGAACCGATTTTCCCTTCGACTTCAGTCCCTGCTACATAAGCCAAGATAGCTAGCTGGCCGTTAGCACCGTTTGACTCACCCACCGCAAGCACCGAAGGCCATATGACAGCCGTGGGATGAGCCATTGAACCGTCTGACGTTGAATTATAGTCATCATAATCAAGAGCATGCGCGGTTGTTCCGTTGACAAGAGCTGCATTGACTGCAGAGGTTTTCCAATCTCTTCCAACTACTGTAGCACGAGGGTAACTTCCCTCTTCTCTTATGTAAGAGCCAATCAGCTCTGATACAGTGGTCTCTAAGCCAGCAATTGTAACTGCCACACAGTCTGCTATGCATAGCTTTGCATGTTCGACAACGGAATTCGGTAGCTCCTTAAACTTGAGATTAAAGACAAATTTAGAAATCTCTTCAAAGATAGCCATGCTTCTTTACCCTTCTGTCTTTCTCGTCATCATGATAGCCGGAAATTCCTATGCAATTTCCCTTCAAGCTTAGGGAGTCAACAACAGCACCTTAGGCTTGCCGGCCCAACAGGCTTCGGGTTGTTCCTTGATTTCCAACGTGCTATCAGTCATGCGATTTCCTCAGTGACCGCCGTTGAAAGATCCATGTAAACATGAGCGCCAAAATAAGGACCGCCCCCCAGATTAGATCGCGATAAGTAACGTCCACTTGCTCGAACATATTGATTCCTGAGGATAGGAATTGCAAAATCAATACGGCAAGTGCGACACCCCAGATCTTGCCAAACCCCCCTCCAGGATCGATGCCACCAAGGACGGCTATAAGAATGCATTGAAGTGTATACGGTGCCCCATAATCCGCCTTCGCCGAGTTCACACGGGCCATCATTATGAGCCCTGCAACGGCAGAAAGAGTTCCTGAAATCATATAGGTACGAAGGATAATAGATTTGATTTTGAGACCTGCGAAGTAAGCAGCTCTCGGGTTTGTACCTATCATATATGCTTGGGTTCCGAAGCGAGTTCGGGCAAGAATGAGCCCAATCAATATTGTGACTGCCGCAAAAATAAAAACAGGCAAAGGAAAGTAATGAAGGAGTTCAGCGTTGCCAATCTTTGAATAGAGTAATGGCAAGCGGCTCTGCGGCTTTCCCTCTGTAATAACAATAGCAATGCCAGTGTAGATTTGCTGTGCGCCCAGAGTCGCTAGTATCGGTGGGATCCTCAATTTCGCGATTGATATTCCCGAAAGGGCACCGCAGACTGCTCCAGTGAGCAGGGAAGCAAGAACTGCTGCAACAAGAATCGGAATGACTTGGCTGGCGGGAGCCCCCCGGGCAAGGAATCCAATCAGGAGCTTGGCCGCAACGATGGAGGATAGATTCGCGGTTCCAACAACTGCCAAGTCGATCCCGCCGGTAATAATTGTTAGACTGACTCCAATTGCCATGATTCCATAGTCGGGGAATTGACGCATCATAGAGTTGAAGTTAGCTGGCCGAAGGAATATACCCGGCCTAATTGCGCCCATAACTGCAAGGATTGCGAGAAGCATAATCGAGAGCCTGAGCACGTTTCGGTCTTTTAGAGCTATCCCTCGTTGTACCGGTTTCTTGTCGGTTCTGGCCATATCCGTTTTCCCCTCATCGCTTGCGCTGGGCTGAGGCCAAGCCGCGCTGCGATCTGTTGACCTGCAACGCTGTTACACCAGATCCGACAACGATAATTGTGCCGGTGAATATACTCGTCCAATACGTCGATACACCTATCAGAATTAGACTGTTCGCCATAATGGTCATGAGCGCGACGCCAAGCATGGTTCCCGTGAGGGTTCCGAGGCCACCTGTAACCCGCGTGCCGCCAAGCACGACGGCTGCGATTACAGTAAGCTCCGTTCCAAGAAGATCTATCGGACGACAGCCTTGCATCATCGAAGCACGCGCGATGCCAGCGATGCCTGCAATTGCTCCGACAAAACAGTATATGAATACCTTGACGCCAACGACGTTGAACCCCGCACGACGGGCGGACGCCTCGTCCCCTCCAACCGCGTATATCCCTCGACCAACCATAGTGTAACGCATTATCAGAAACACCAGAACAAGCACTCCAAGAAGGATGAAAACCTGCACCGGCATATCTGACTTTATTCCGAGCTGGGTGTTGTACGCCGAAAAAAGGTGTGCTTCGCCATGCGCCAGCATGGCCGGCGGAACCATGGACTCATGGGCGGCAAAAGGGCCCAACATTAGGCCTACGAACACGCTTGATGTCCCAAGGGTGACTACAAAGGTCGGAAATCTGAAAAGCGCAATTAGAACGGCATTGAGCGATCCAAGTAGACAACCAAAGACCGCAGCCATTGCATAAGCTAGGATCACGCTTCCGGAATAGTTGATATTAAGAAGCAAGGAGCTGGCAATATACATCGAGAGAGACGCAACGGCCGTGAAAGAGACATCGATACCACCTGACACAATGACCATCTGGGCGCCCACGGCGAGGATGGCTGGCACGACCATAGACCTAGTAAGGTCGACTAGATTGTTCCCCGTATAGAATTGGCCTGAACGTGCTTCGATTAGTACGCTAAGGAGCAATATTGCTCCGAGAACGTAAGGTTCGGACCGTCGAAAGAGTCTATTCAGAGTAATCATCCCATCGTCTCCCTAAGCGGCGCCTGTCGAAAGCTCGATAAGCTGTGCTTCAGTAGTTGCAGCTGGATCTAGCTCCTTCACGATAATTCCGTCCCTCATGACTATGATGCGGCTCGTACAGGCGAGTATCTCAGGCAGGTCATCGGATATCAGGATGATCGCTAGACCGTCCGCAGCGAGCCTACGGAGAAGCCCGTGTATGTCATATTTGGACCCTATATCGACACCTGCAGTAGGTCCGTTGAGGACTAGGACGGACAGATCATTCGCCAGCCAGCGGGCAAGCACCACCTTCTGCTGATTACCCCCCGATAGGGTCTGGACAGGAAGGGCTGAGTCGCTCGTCATTATCGAAAACTTGCTTACCTGTAACTTGACCTCATCAGCGATGGCTCTGTGCCGAAGAAACCCAAAAGCGGTCGATAGCCGTTCAAGCTTTGAGACTATGATGTTTCGGACGATAGACTGCGGCAAGAAAAGACCTTCGGTCAGACGGTCGGCCGGCACGTAACCGATTCCCCGCTTGACGGCCTCTCCAACATTTCCGCCCCGAACAGGCCTCCCCCTTACCTCAATGGATCCACTGTCCGCATGGTAGATGCCGAACAGAGTCTGTACAAGTTCTGTCCGCCCTGAACCAAGCAACCCCGTGATGCCCAGAATCTCCCCTGGGAATAAGTCGAATGAGCATTGCGCATAGCCGTTCCTCAGCGAAAGGTTGCGCACGCTGATCACTGGTTTCTCCCCTAGATCCTTGCGCTTATAGGATTCATCCTGAAAATTGCGTCCTGTCATGTAGTGGGCGAAGGTTGTTCGGTCGAGATCAGAAGTGTTCCCAGTTACGACGTTCACACCGTTTCTTATGATAGTAAAACGATCAGAAATTTCGAAAACCTCGTCAAGCTTGTGTGAAACAAAAAGTATTGAAATCCCCTGCTGCTGCAAGCTTTTGCTGACGGAAAAGAGAGAGCGAACTTCCTTCTTTGTAAGCGCACTCGTCGGCTCGTCCATGATGATAAGTTTCGCATCATAAAGGAGTGCACGACAAATCGCTATGAGCTGTCGGTCGGCCACGGTCAGGTTTTCGACTCGCTCGTCAAGGTCCACGTTGTACCCGATTCTGGAAATAGCTTGCTCAGCGATAGAGCGCATTCGCGCGTGACTCACGATCTTGCGTCTGGCCGAAAGCTCCATATTGAGAGCGAGGTTCTCGCGGACAGTTAGGTTAGGAAAGACGGAGAAGTCCTGGTAGATTACCTGCAGTCCTCGGTGAATAGCATCCTTCGGGCTGATTCTCGTGAAGATCTCTCCACCCAACTCAAAAGTGCCTTGATCGGCCTCGTAAAAACCTGAGACTATCTTGATGAGAGTCGACTTGCCGGAACCATTTTCCCCTGCGAGGCAGTGGATCTCGCCAATCCTGACTTCGAGATTAACTTCCTTGAGAGCCTGAACCCCCGAAAATGATTTTTTGACACCATTGACGCGCAATATGTACTCGGGCATTGGCGATTTCCTTTCCTCCTAGATAGTCTCGCCACAAAAATAATCCGCACTCCCAAGGAGAGAAAGGACGCGGCCAGAAGCGGTAGCAGCCGCGTCCGCAGAGCTCACCAGACTAGAAGTCAAACTGACCGAGATTTTCCTTGGTGATCACAACCCATCCAGAGCCAAGGAGGACTTTTTTCGATTCGGGTGCAAACTTCATAGACTTGTAGCCTTTGACTCCTAAATCGACTCCGTCGCTAATCTTCTCCCCCTTTAGAATCTTTACGGCGAGTGCGCACAACGCATAGCCAGCGTCCTTGGGGTCCCATAGCGTAACAGCTGTGAGCGTTCCGCTATTGAGGAATGGAGCACACTGAGAGGCAAGTCCGGTGCCAACAACAAAAGCTTTGCCTTTCAGGCCGAGCTCCTCAATAGCACGGGCCGTTCCAGGAGCGTCGCCTGAGGCCGTACCAACTATCCCCTTCAGCCGAGGAAACGTCTTGAAAAGCTCCTTGGCCACTTCATATCCACGTTCAAGGTTTCCTTGAGATTCGACACGTGGCCGAGCAGTGAGAAGGGACATATTGGGGTATTTGGCCTTCTGTCGAGCGATGGCCCCATCAGCCCATTCGTTGTGCGATGCGTTTGTGACGTGAGCGACCATGGTAGTATAGGTTCCTGCGTAGTTCATGGCCTTAGCAAGATTATCCATGATAAAGGCGCCGTAGTCAGAATTGTTGAATGCTTCGATATCGTACAACGTGCTTTCCTGGGTGGACGCTTCATGGGTTACCACAACGATCCCTTTCTCTAGAGCCTGCGCGAGGACGGGTTCGAGGGCCGCCGGCTCGACCGGTACAACTGCTAGCGCATCAACTCCTTGAGCTATGAGATCTTGAACAACCTGGACTTGCATTGCTGCATCGAGTTTTGCAGGGCCCTTTTGAAAAGCATTTATCCCGGTTTCCTTTGCGAATTGGGCCACGCCGACTCCCATACGGATAAACCACGGTACAGTTGCGTCCTTCGGTACTACGGCAATCTTCCAATCCTTCATCGGTTTGCTAGACTTGCCAGGCATACTCTGCGCGCTGGATACGCTGGCTGCAATAGTGAAAATCAAAACACCCGTGGTCAGAAAGCATACAAGCCTTTTCATCTGCGCCTCCTTAAGCGAATTTTGGAATTGGTCTCGGTCCAACATTTCTGACCTGAGGAGAGATGACCAAGACCATTCTTGAAGGACTAAGTTCTTGTTTCAACAAGCCCACACTGCGTCTCAACGATCTTTTCACTCCACCTCCTTTCACTTCTTCGTGCTATTGATTAGTTGTTTGCCAGGACAAAGACCTCCTTTCCTAGAATTTTATCTTCCTTAATCTATCTTTAGGTTCCGAACGGTCGTACCAATTAACCTAGTTCGTGGCCCTTCCATGTCTCTCTCGAAAACAATCGCTGCCCCGAAACTTATAAGTCGCTAGATAACTTCTTCGACGACTCTCGCTTCTTGCTCTTTGAAGGCCCAATTACAGACTACTGTAGCATTTGCTCTCCCGATTGTATACCGTAACAGGCCTACCAGTATACACAGAACTACTTCCCTGTCAATAGCTAAGAAATGGATTTTTTGTTTGCCCGGTCGGCCATGAGCGCAGTTAGGCCGACACCGGAAGCAAGTGGGCTTACTAGAGCAAAGAGGGAGTAACCACGAAAAGAAGTGCGCTAAAGCAAAACCCTGCATTGTAACGTTCAAGAATTCTGTATTGCGACTCGCTTTATGGTATCGCCTCTTTGGGTCTGCGAATGCAAAGGAAGAGAGGATCGACCGCGACAAAATCAATCCCTAATGTAAGAGCCATTAGCGTAGCCGTTAATTTCCATTGCGGCAATGATTTGGAGTGAGGCCGGATTTCGATTACCCCGGACAGCTCGGGCTTTTCGCTTGATCCGACAGCAAATGGCCGTTTTCCCAGGGAATTGACCCCATTTTCAGAAAAGGAAGCCCCTCGAGGTCACTATTCGTGCTACGATGAGTTGTCACCAACACCGTGCACAAGACCTGGGAGGGGCGCGATGGCAAGTATATCACAGAAGACGCTTTTCGGGTGGGACCAGATCGAGGCACTGGGCGATCTGAAGCGGCTGCAGCTGGTGCTGAACAGCCTCCCCGACGAGCCGTTGATGAGGAAGCTGGAGCAGGCACGGGATCGGGGACGCGACGATTACCCGATCCGCCCGATGTGGAACTCGCTGGTCTCGGGGGTGGTCTTCCAGCATCCGACGGTGGAGGCGCTGCTGCGGGAACTGAGACGCAACGCTCAGCTGCGGCAGGTCTGTGGCTTCGAACTGGTCAAAGGGCTGGAGGCGGTCCCAAACTCCTGGGTGTTCTCGCGTTTTCTGGCGCAGGTGATGGCCCATCGAGAGCTGATGCAGCAGATGTTCGACACCCTCGTCGACCGGCTGACGGAGCTACTGCCCGACTACGGGGTGAGCCTGGCTGTGGATGGGAAGGCGTTGCCGAGCTTTGCGCGGGGCAAGTCTGAGAAGCCCCATGACAAGGAGCATCCCGATCATCGACGTGACACCGATGGGGAGTGGGAGGTGCATGAGTACAGCGGTACCCACAAAGATGGGACCCCCTGGCAGACGATAAAGAAATGGTTTGGCTACTCGATCCATTTGTTGGTCGACAGCCACCACGAGTTTACCGGTCAGCTTTTCGGTGACGCGGGCGAATGCGAGCGAAGTAATCGAAGCTCACCGGCTGATCGACGGATTGGGAGAGCGGCATCCCGAGGTGGTGCAGCGCTGCCAGGAGTTGGCAGCTGATCGGGCCTACGATGATACCAAGCTTATCCGCGAGGTGTGGGACGACTGGCAGATGTTGCCGATCATCGATATTCGCAATTGTCGCAAAGATGGCGAAGCCAGCTGGCTCATCACGGGATTTGAGAACGTGGTCTATGACTACCGTGGGACGGTGAGTTGCGTGTGTCTGAAGAGCGGCACGCAGCGCCAGATGGCTTATGGGGGCTTTGAGCGGGATCGCATGACCGTGAAGTATCGTTGTCCGGCTCAGCACTATGGCTACATCTGCGAGGGGCTGGATCGCTGTCCAGTCGGCAAGGCGGTGCGGATTCCTCTGGAGGAGGATCGCCGTGTGTTCACGCCGCTGCCCCGAAGCAGCCTGAAGTGGGAGCGCTGCTATGACAAACGCACCGCCGTGGAGCGGGTCAACAGCCGCCTGGATACCAGCTTCGGCTTCGAGAAGCACACGATTCGGGGACTGACGAAGATGTACACCCGCTGCTGCCTGGCGCTGGTTGTGATGCTGGCCATGGCGGTGGGGCGGATCAAGGCCAACCAAACCGAGACGATGCGCAGCCTTCTGAAGGCCGTCGCCTAACGGCCCGGTAGCACGGGCGATGATAAGGAAGGCCGAGGGAGAGCTGTGTCCGAGGGCCGGCTCTTGACCCCCGCGATCACTGCAAGAAGGTCCATTGATGCCCTCGGTGCCTTCCGCCGCCAGGCCCGCCGGCTCCGCATGAGAGTTCCTGGCACCAGTCGTCGCGTCACGGGTAGTCACCGGGGCGACCCAGCTCAACCTGAATGGGCCACAGCGCAAAAGCCTCTGTAACAGGACCTATTGACATAGCCAATAGCCTTGGTATACAATAAAGACTAATTCAGTATACTAAAAGATCTTGAGGAGGATTGGGACAACTACTTCAATCGCCCAGAATCTCCTACTAGCAAAAAACTTTTATCACCTTGGTGATCTTCATCAATCTTTTGGAGATCGCCGGTGATAATTGCATACTAGGCCGTATGCGCTTTGAAAGGAAAAACAACAGTGATCTGACGGACGGAATCCTGGCATGTGGGTTGCTAAGAAGAAGGAGGTGCCAAACAAACAGAAGCCAATACGAATTGTAGCAGTAGCTCCAGTCGGCTTTGCAAAGGAGCAAGGAACAACGCTACCTTAATCGGATAGTTTGGACCAGAGAGGAGTAAGACAAATGAACACGTACATTCAAGGAAGACATGAATATCAACCAAGAAGAGTTTTTAGCACAACTGCTACCGACTGGGAAGAGCGGGTTAATTTTGAACGTATGCGGAAAGAACGACTAGCGAAATTGCATAAGCAAATGGAAATGAATGACTTTGGTGCACTAGTTCTCTTTCAAGGCCACAATATTCGCTATGCGACAGGAACGTGGCAGGGAGTCTGGAAGTGTGAGAATTTCACTAGATATGCTGTTGTCTGTGACAAGGCGTTGCCAGTGCTCTTTGAGACAGTTGGTACCGATATCGAATGTGCCAAGATGGACGCCCCGTGGCTACAAGGTAGAATACGCCCTGCGGTATCTTGGCAGTGGACCGAGGGGGAAGAAGAAGAGAAATGTAAGAACATGGTCCAAACAATTATCGACATTCTAAGCGAAGAAGGCGTCAGAGATAAGCGAATTGGTGTGGATCGAGTTGACTTGTTGACTTATGAAATGATGAAGAAGCTTCGGTTGAACGTTGTGAGTGGCTGGTCTGCCATTTCGCGGGCACGCGTAATCAAGACAAGCGATGAGATTGAATGCCTTAAGCTTTCTGCTGCTCATGGTGATGTCGCGCTGTGGAAACTGATGCATGAATGGTCCGTACCTGGAGTAAGCGAGGCTGAGTTAGTCGGCAAAGCGAGTGGATATCTTTGGGGTAAAGGATTCGATTTTGTCCCAGACCCTATTATTGCATCAGGTGGGAACACCAGCCCGTACAGAAGATGGCACACCGACAAAGTAATCAGACAGGGAGATTTAGTGATATGCGATCTAGGAGCCGCGGGACCAGGAGGGTACTGCTGCGACATGATTAGGACCTGGAAAGTCGCGTCAAAACCTACTGCGCAAGAAAAAGATTTGTTCAAGGAGTGTCATGAGTCATTGCACAAAGCTATAGACGCCTTGAAACCTGGCGCTACAACGGCAGACGTTGCGAAGTGCTTGCCGGAGTTTGATGATGACAAGTATAAGAGCGTAACTCTCGAACAGTTTGCACATAGTGTTGGCTTAACGACCCATGAAGGGATGTGGGTTTCAAGGGCCTTTTCATTGACACATCCTGTAGTGATTGAGCCGAACATGTATTTCGCCGTGGAGACACTGGCTGCACACCCCGGCCTGCCGCAAACTGTAAGATTAGAGGAAGATGTTCTTGTAACAGAATCTGGCCATGAAATCTTCACTTTAGTTGAAAGTCCAGAAGATTTCTTAGGCTCCTAATAGTCGTTGAGCAAGCAATGCCAATCTCATATGGGATGCTTTGCCAGACAACCAAGTCGGAGGAAGGTTTGGCACTCGGGATGCAGATTTGATCTCGGACTAGCTTGAATCGTAAACTGTATGAGTTATTCTTATGGTGCTTCAGAATCATGAAACAGCGACGCATAAGCAGACCGCAGCGGCGGGGAAGGAGCATTCAAGCGATGCGCTGGAACACTGATATGAGCAAAGAGGAAGTCTATTCTGCTCTTGTACGGGAGGCCAAAGAAACTTGGGGGATCGAACAACTCGAAGCCCTAGACTCATCACTCAAGGCGGCTGCTGATGCTCTTTGGAACCTGATGCAGGTACATTTGATGCCCCTCTCGGAGGAGCCAGATCTATCAACACTGCAGAGCATCGCTGACTGGAAGCGATGAGACATGGAATTATATAACATGACATGCACGGATGCCGTCCAGAAGATGCGCCGGGGCGAGGTTTCTCCTTCAGATATGGTGCGCGCAATGATTGAGCGAATTGAGGTTACCGAGCCTCAGGTCAAGGCTTGGGAGGTATTAGACGCCGAAGCGGCGCTTGCTACAGCTCATGAGTTGGAAATGCAACGCGGTAGGCGACGGTCCAGACAATTACTGTTCGGCTTGCCGGTCGGGATAAAGGACGTGTTTCACGTCAGAGGACTTCCAACCTCGGCCAACTTCCAGCCCTACCGGGGAATAGCAGTCGGCGAGGACTCAGGTGTTGTACAGCACTTGCGAGAAGCTGGCGCCATTATCCTAGGCAAGACAGTCACCGTCCAGTTCGCGAGTGGTGTAGCCTCGCCCAAGACTAGGAACCCTTGGAACCTCGATTTGACTCCTGGCGGATCATCTAGTGGTTCGGCTGCTGCCGTAGCGGCGCGGCAGGTGCCAGCGGCCATAGGAACTCAGTACGGTGGGTCAACTTTGCGGCCTGCAGCTTTCTGCGGCGTGGTTGGTCTAAAGCCGACCTTCGGAAGGCTCAGTCGCTACGGATTGTTGCCGGCGAGCTGGAGCCTTGACCATCTTGGGATCTTTGTTCGCTCGATAGGCGATGCGGCGCTGATTTTGCAGGCTTTGGCTCGTCATGACCCACGGGATCCTTTCTCTGCTATACAAACGTCGGAAGACTTCGTTGGAGCAGCAAACGCCAATGGCATCGCGCCGCGATTTGGCTTGCTGATAGATCTGATGGAACGCGCGGATACGTCGGTTCGCGGTGGAGCAGAGGATGCATCGCGACAGCTGGTTTCTGCTGGCGCGGAGGTGCAGGAGGTGAGGCTGCCTGTTTCCATGGAACTGCTTCTAGCTGTGCACTTTCTGCTAATCGAGTGCGAACAGGCGGAAGTCCATGCTGAACAGCTTCGTGACCTGCCTGAGCACTATGAGACCGGATTGCGTGCCCGACTTGAGGTTGGGCAGCTGCTACCTGCCGTAGCTTATTTGCATGCGGCGAGATTGCGGAGGAGGCTGCGCATCGAGATGTTAGAAATGATGAGTAGCCTAGATGGAATCATCGCCCCGGCTGTGTCCACTCTCCCGGGGCCTATCGCCGAGGGCACCGGTGACGCAACCTTCCAGAGCATCTGGACCCTTTTCGGTTTTCCCAACATAACTCTGCCGACTCTCTTGAGTCCTGAACGCTTGCCTCACGGCCTGCAAATAGTGGGAAAACCGTTCGAAGAGTGCGCGCTATTGCGAGTGGCCACTTGGTGCGAAAAGGTCTTCGGGCCCATGAAGGCACCCTTATAAGGGCAACAGAACACGGACGGCAATGAGGGACATGGGACCAACCTGTGGCACGTGATGGGGACAACATAGGTTGCTTTCGCTGGGCTCTCGAAGAAAGGACGGGAAACTGGGCAGAGCGTCCGCTGTTCTTCGACCTTTCGAAAAAACTGTATTACGGACATTATGCGGGAAACAAAGCTTCCTGATCCTAGTCTCGCCAATGTGGTTTGCGCAAACGCTGAGCGCTTCTCGGGCTTCGCCGTACTCTACGACATGGCGCGCCCTACCACTCCCGTGTTGATCACGGACCTCCTCCAGGCCTACCTCGAGTCTGGCAGAGCGTCGAGGCTCAAACGGGCCAATCGTTGTTGACGTGGGGTGTGGGACCGGACTTTCCACTCTGATCTGGCAGGGGCGATGCGCCGGTGTGACAGGTGTAGATCCGAGCACCGACATGCTGGCGCTTGCAACTGAGAAGGCACGGAAATTGGAAACAAATGAGGTGCGTTTCATTCAGGGGGATTCGACTCATCTTCCCTTCGGTGATTCCTCAACGGATATTGTCACATGCTCTCAGTCTTTTCACTGGATGGAGCCAAATGCATCGCTCGCTGAGTTCCACCGAGTACTCGTGCATGGCGGTGTGTTCGCAGCGTTTGACTGCGATTGGCCTCCTTCAATTGGCAGGGAGTCCGAGATGCTCTACAGGTTGTTCCTAGAGCGCGCTGAAAAAATCGCTTCAGAGCGGGCCATTCAATCGGAAAGCCGCAAGTGGCATAGGGAAAAGCATCTCGACGACATTCGCGCCTCGGGCCTCTTTCAGTTCTCGAAGGAGATCGTCTTCCATAGCGTTGAGCAGTGCGACGCGGAGCACTTTATTGCTATCGCGCTCAGCCAGAGCCAACTTCAAGAACTACTCAAAGCGGGCGTGAATGAAACTGAACTTGATCTACATAGCTTTCGGGCCGGAGTGCACCGCGCCCTTGGCGAATCACCGCGCCCGATGTACCTAAGCTACCGGATGCAGATTGCAGTGAAGTAGGCCTGTTTTGCTTCGATGAGGGATTAATTCTATGACCGCGACACTAATCCCCTAGATCCTAATACTTTGTTCGGCTGACCGAGAACGTCTGAAGAAAGTCTGAGACATGCGGCAAGGACGCCGCATGTCTCAGACCTGGGGGGTGGGGTTCGGGAAAACCCAAGACTTAGGAAAAGACCCCGCGCCTGGACGAAAGCTTACCAGTGCGCAGACTATTTTCCACCAGCCGTATCACGTCCGTCATGCGGCTGTAGATCTCCGATTCCCATATTCGCAAAACCGTCCATCCCATCGAACGCAACTGGCGGTTTTGCTTTGAATCTCGAGCCTTGTTTTGCTGGATCTTGTTGATCCAGTATTCGGGGTTGTGTCCCTTCATCAACTTGGCTTTCCGCTTCTCCCAGCTTTTGCCGTGCCAGAAGTCACCGTCTATGAACACAACGAGCCGTGCAGCTGGGAATACAAGATCGGGTATGCCGGGGAGATCTTTCCGGTTTTTTCGATACCGAATGCCCCGGTGCCACAGAGCACGACCAAGAGTCACCTCTGGCCGAGTACCTGCTTTGCGGCTCGCTCCCTCAGCTGCCGCGGACGCTCTACGGGAACTTGGACGAAGGCCATCGAACCGCGCTGTGTGTTGCATGCCCTAGCCAAACATTCCGTTGAAGAGCTGGCCTTGCTTCGCAACCTTACTACGAGCGATGGGTGTCACCGTGGAGAGGTCGCATTTGAACCTAACATCGGTTACCTCAGGCGGGTATGATCGATCGACCTTTGGTACTACAGAGGCCTCATACAGATGCATTTGCCTGAGAGCAGATACTGGATCAAAAGCAATTTGGTGTGCTTCTCGCCAATCACGCCCTAAGCTAAGAGAGATTACGCGCGAGAAGCGTTCACGGAGTTCAGCCGGAAAGTCTGCACTTGACTCTATGTTTTCCCACAAGTCTCGAACGGAAAGTCCCGAAGTGCTCTCCTGAATCATGAAAGATGCAACGACAACTCTGGTTCCTACGGGAGGGAGCAGTTGCTCCAGGAGAAACTCATGGACTCTGTGTGAGGTGGTTGTTGATTTTACCTCTACTCGCTGTTCTCCGAATGAAAAGTCATATAACTCCCTCGGTTCTTTATGCCACGCCTTTGCAGCCAAGTGCACGGCCGGTGCATGAGCGATCAAAAAGAGTTCGCACCATAGACCCTGTATCGAAGCTTGTGGAGGCTCCTCCAAACACCTAAAGCCTCACGAGCTTTGAGACTGCCGCGGCAACATCAGTCTCTGTTGGGCTGCTTGGCGGCAGAGCTGCTAATGTGCCTGAAAGCGCTCGGAGAAAGTACTCACGGAGCGTTATATCTTCTGTGCTGCATTTCAGAACGGCAAGCGTTTCTATCGTCTCTGGTCGTCCCCCTGAAGTCACCTTGCACGCACAACGAGGTCGGAATGAGAGGTTCCGCAGCTCAACAGGAGGGGTTGTGCGTTCGCTCTCTGCATTGGCTAGGGAGATCAGCAGCGCGGCATTGCCATTCGGATCTTTCGCCACCTTATAGCTCGGTCTCCCATGTATTGGCTGAGCTGAGTAAATATCGCCTTCGCCTGTTAGGTCATGCAGCGCTTCGTAGGCCGCTAGCAGATCTTCGATTCCGCTACTCATCGTGCACCAGGATGTCCTCTTGATAGCGTAGCTTTACCGCAAGGGCTGGCACGTTTTCGAACGCATGACTGCCTTCCACAATACGCAGCATGTGGATCTGGATAGTCGTCAGGTTTGCGTCAGCAAAAGCACGATCGCCTGGATACGACTCAGCTCCAGCACTAGAACGTCCTTGGAAAAGCTGAGGTATTACGCCGTTTGTCAAAGTGCGTACTCTTTGCCGCCAATTGTCCATAAGGTAGACTTCGCATCTTGTAGCGTCATCGTGTTCCAGCACGGTCTTTAGGCTGCAATTGACGACGCACAAGCCAAGCGCATCTTCCCGATCAAGGTAGGAAAGAGGGACAAGTATCTGCTCGAACACGTCGCGTAGGTAGACCACAGCTACAAGATGCTGTGCGTAAATGGCATGCGGCCTGAATGTCAGATGCTCGAGTCGCCGTACCAACGCGTTATTGGCGCGACCGTCGCGGGGCGAGACATGCGGCGCACGCGGTGCAAACCATCCGTCATGGAGATGCGGCCGATCATATGGACTGGAGAGTACATTCCTGCGCGTAGGCGCAAGATGCTGGTCAAGATAGAACAGCCGGCGCCACTCCCTTAGTGGGCGTCCGCGGTGCTCCGAAAGCCTTTGCCTCATGTCCTGTTCGTGCGTCACGTAGGCTACGTAGACCTCCCTGACGTCTGGGTGCAGGTAGACACGGCAATAGCCAAAGTACTCGCTGTGGTAACCGAAAAAGCGAGCGCGCTGCTGGATTGTATCTGCTGTCCACCCTCCTGGCGTTCTCGGCATGTACGTAACCGTCAGGCCCTTTACAGTGTATCCTCGCCCAAGCTTCTCCCCGCCCACCAGGATGTGGGAGTATCCATTCTGCCAAGGTACTTCCCTGCCGTCGACTGAGTTTACTAGCGTTACCGCAGTTTGATTTATCGCTACGGGAAGCTTAGGCTGTAAGTCCTCAAACGAAGGAAGCTCTGCGCAGGTTCGAGCCAAGTCCACGTAAGCCGCATGGAATTCATTGATAAGCTCTCGTCGGTCATCGGAGTCGCCACTCAGCAACACCGAATGCCAGGCGCTCTTGATGTTGTTGACCCAGTCGTAGTAGTGACGGTGCGTAGCGGTGGACTTTGAGGGATGGACGAGCATCGATCGGTGAGTCCTCATGACCCCTAGCCGCCCGGCGGCGACCCCCACAAAGAACACCTGCATCGCCTGCATTAGGCTGGGCGGAGGCTCGATTGGCAGGGCTCCATCGGCGTAAACCTCAGCGTGCGGGATAGCCGACGCATGGGCGTTGGCCGGTACAAAGAAATCCGCACCACCAATGTAACCTTCTCCAGGGGTGACAAGTTCAGCGAAATCTGCTGATAGAGAGTCAATGCGGGTGATAAGCAACGGAGCCTGCGGCGTAGCAGTGTATTGAAGATAGGTATGATGGGGTAACGCCTGTCGAAGTGTGCCGATAGTAGTGTAGGTGGTGCTTGGGTTAGGGTCGTTTGGCCGGGTGTTTAGGCTAGCTTGGTCTGCCTCGTCGTCGAAAATAATCGCCGGGATTTCCGTCAAATCGAGACTGGACAGCAATTGTGCGAGATTCCTCAGATGCGAATGGTTCTTCATTACACTGATAAAGAGCGTGCGACGGTCCTGGTCGGTATAATGTTCGCTACGCCACTCTTGAACAAGCGCTTCAATCTCGTGGAAGTCTCGACGAATGTGAGGGTTGGTAACCATTAGCCAAGACCATTCTGCGGCGGAAGCTCGCAGCTGGGTCTCAAGTCGATCCCGGTTCTGCGAAACGAGGATCGTTGTGACCCCGCCTATTAGGATGACAATCCGAAACCCGTTGTCTCTTGCGAGGGCTGACACAGCAGTCATCGAAGCGGTCTTTCCGCTCTGCACATAGCCACACACCAAGCCGGCGCGAGATCTCGCCGGCGCGGTTGGGGATACACACTGTGAAAGAATATTGTTTGCTTCGCCTATTACGCGATCCGCGCTTTCCGCCGTTGGCAGAATATGTTGTGCCAGAAAATAGTCACGTAACCTTGACGCTACATAGCCGACCGCTGGTTGCCATGTCCTGCCGTTCCCTTCGTCTTCAGGGATGACTTCAACGACCTCTCCTCCGTCGTCAGACATTTTCTGCCTCGCCTCTCTGCAGCGGTCCAGATAGTGCGGACCTTAGGATTTGATTAAGGTTCGTTCGAATTGTCCCGGCCTGGCGCACCCCAACCTCCCGCGCTGTCAGCTCGGCTATTGCAAGGCCCGCTGCTAGACGAGTGAATGGTATTATCTCGTCACCATCGGGTGATACGAATCGAACCATGAACGGGTGAGCAAGGTTAACGCGTATTTGGACTCGAGTTGCGTCATCGGCTCTCGCAAACTCTGCGATCTCGTACCAAGCTTCACGGCCAAGTTCGGATACCAATTCGATTTCCATCTGCCATTTCCTATGGGCATGCTCCAACTCAAGCTCAACGGTCCCGCTCCTGGCCGTCGCTACCACGGGCTGGAGCTGGTTCCAGCGGTTGTTCGTCAGGTTCCTCTTGGAGCTGCGCGTCGATGATTGGCGGCAAGTGCTGGGCGATTGCTTGACTTGTGTCCCTTGCTGCTTCGCTCGCGACGTCGCGGTCCGGAATTGCGGACGCCCGCGCCCTATAGTTGGCTGCCTGATCCAGCAGCGGCAAGGGTGCCGCGTTCAGTTCAGTCCTTAGCCAGTTAAGGATGTCTTCTTCCCAGTCTTCCCACTGTATGCCATCCTTTGTGTGGCTTACCGTGAATCCTTCGACTTCCAGTTCGCCGATCAGTCTCTGGTAAATGAACTTGTTGGCCTTTCCGAAGATTTTCTCGGGGCGGTACGCCTCGCCATAGCTTCCTTGAACAAGACGACGGCGACGGAAGATCGCGAATCCTGCGTTGGTCACGCTAGCTCGGGTGAGGATTCCTGCCCATCCGGTTACTCGGTGGCCGTCGCCCAGGTCGAGATTGATCTCCTTTCGCCATGACTTTGGAGGGGTCGTCGGTGTCGAGTGATAAGGAGCGACAAGAAACGTAGGCTCGGAGTAGGTAAGAATCTCACCATTGAGCTTGAGCTGCAGAAGCCCGTCTCGGATAAATACACGGTAAATGCTGCCGAGATGATCGTGGATTTTTCCCAGAGTACGGCCTTTCGGCAAAACCTGCAGGTCGCGCAGCGTGAGAGTTGTATAGTGTTCGGCGGTAGGTGCGGGCTTTTCAACTGGCTCGAGCTTCTCGCAATTCGTTCTTACAATGTGCGGAACATCGAAGGTAATGGTTCTTTCCAGTCGTTCACCAAGGGCTTTGGTGCGCACCTCCCAGGTCCGGGCAAACCAGCTTGCCGCTGCTTTCATGCCAAGGCCAAATTCGGACAAGCCAGACGTATCAGAGGGAGGAGACGCGGGAAGGAAGGCGCGTGCATAGTCCCTCATGCTGATGCCAGCTGCGTTGTCCCGCACCTCGACAAGAGTCTCCGAAGTGTCGATAGAAACCACGAGGCGGTAATCATCGCCCTCGAGCGCCTTAAGCGCCGCACTGTTTGCCATGGCACTTTGTAGAGAATTATCGACGAATTCCGCAAGCGCATACCACGGTCTGTAGTTAAGACGTGCAAACGCCGCGTACATTGCCACCTCAGGCCGGATCAAAACCACTTCGTGCTCCTTTCGGACGTTATGAAACAGCTCTTCTCTTTTGGGCCGCTATTGCATCCGCAGCCAACTTCTTTCTTCTTGGCCCGAGACCGGGGCCCGGATGGTCAGGATGAGATCCCACCAAGCGCAGGTATTCTCGAGCAACAGGCTTGCACCTGCAGGCTGAAGGGCACCCGTCACGACGCGGTGGAACGAGGGAGAGCGCATCCTTTGATGGAGGGTCGCCAAGGAGCTGCCTTCGAATTTCTTGACCAAGCAGTTCACCAATTGCGCACGGCACTGCATTGCCGACTTGACGATAGGCTGACCGTCTATCGCCAGCGATCTTGTAGTCATTAGGAAATGTCTGGAGTCGCAAAATCTCCTCAATCGAAAGCATCCGACTCTTCCAGTGGAAAGGTCCTGTGGCGGGTCCAGGGTTGGCTTGGATGGTCCACGATGGCTTCCTTTTTGAGAGTTTGAGGAGAAAGGACCAATACTTAGTTCTCCAACCAAACAGTGGCTTGCCACCTCCTTTGGGTGTGAGCCAGAGATAGTTCTTGCCTTCTGGGATGCTGCGCAGCAACTTCGCCCACTTGCCTGTCGCCTCAAGATCTTCGGGCCATTCGTCAATATCAAGATGACCGATTGCATCCCATGAAGTCCGATAGGGTTCGAGTCCTTCAGCGTCACCGTGAGTAGGTTTTGGCGTATCGATTAGCTTTCCGTCGATGCTTGCAACGATAAAGATTCGTTCCCGGATCTGGGGCACTCCAAAGTCCGCAGCATTCAAGTGCAGGACCTGCGGTCGGTATTTTGTGCCATTCCGACGGTTGATTTGCTCCAAACCGATATCAAGGAGGTCTAGCCCTGAACTAGTCTGGTCGGTGCTAGAAAGGAGTCCTCTCACATTTTCTATGAGAATTGCTCGCGGCAAAGCGATGTTGGTGATTCTCAGTAGCGCAGTGAGCGTGCCGGCTCTGGGGTCGCTGATGCCCGGAGCTCCTCCGCTGGCCCAGTAGGTAGACTTAGAGAACGGTTGGCAAGGCGGACCACCAACAAGTAAGGCTGCTTCTTCGGGCCGTAGACCAGATTGCTCCAAGAGCGCTCGAGGGTCGATGGTGAATATGTCTTTCGGCTCGGCAAGCTTCCAATTTGGGCGATTTAACCTGAGAGAATTCCTTGCGTCTTCATTCGATTCGATGCAGATAGCAATCCCAAATCCAGCTGCCTCGAGTCCAAGATCAAGCCCCCCGCTCCGGTGAAGAGTGAGATTGCGCGAGGTCCATGCTTACTGCTCAATGCACACCGCCTTCCGCGGGTTCGGTACTTCTCGCCGGAGTTCCATCTCTCCAGAAACTGCATTTTCCAACTTATTCCCCACTTGTCAATGGCGCGGGGTCTTTTCCTAAGTCTAGCTGCCTGGCGAGCATGGAACGGCTGATCCAGCACGTCGGAGCGAAGCGGTTCGACATGATCTCTGTCAACCGATGGAATCGTGAGTACAAGCTCAGTACTATCGCGCAGTCCGCTGCCGCGATGGTACGTGGAATGAGGTGAGTCTCATATGAGAGGGCGTGAATGCTCGCGTGGCGGGCCGTGGTGCAACGATCTCGCGGCCTCCATATTTTCACAGCCCTGCCCGCTCAAAAACTTCGTCCGCTCGCTTTTGCCCATGGCAAGATAGGCCCGGAGGATGCGGAGAATGAGCGTGTTCGCGCACCGCATGAGTCCGCGCGGCCGGCGCACCGTATGCGCCGCGTCATGCAATTGTGCCACTTCCTCTGTCAATAGACAAAAAAAGAGCGGTCCTCTTTAGGTGACCGCTCTCTCAGTCCTTATCGGACTATTAATTATCGCTCTCCCTATTGGACGAGCTTCGAACTTACTGCTACGAGCATCAGATCGAGGAGATACCTACTCTCCTAGCTGTTTAGCGAGGTGTTCGAGCCGCTCCCGTCTACCCGGAGCAACCGACAGCAACGGCGGTCGATCGGCACCGAACGACTATCCCTTCGGTCGCGCGGTAGTGCAAGGGCCTGCGCCCATAAAGGGGGTTGATACAGTTGACCTTCTTTTCCTCCACCAGCATTTTCACTCATCCGGTGGTGACAGCTCTTGGAGTTCGATTTCGATGACAGTGTCGTCTTCATCGGGGAGAGGGAAGGTGAAATCGGCCGGTTCGGCGAAATTCACGAAGGCGTGATCCGGGAAGATCTTGGTGTTCCAGGCATCGTTTTCGCGGAGCTCGGATCCGTCCTTGAGGAGCCGCATGCGCGCGATCCTTCCGCCACCGAGACCGGGGAGGGCAAGGGATCCGATAGGCGGCTCAAAGACGTGAGCGTAGAGCTTCTGGCCTTTCCTCGTAAAACATCCCCACTCGGGCTTGGGAAAGCCGCTCGCGCCGCATCCATAGATGCTCGCTCCATTGGTGGCGAGCCAAGAGCCGATGTGCTCGAGGATGCGCGTGGATTTGGGCGGGATCAGGCCACGGGCGTCCGGCCCAACGTTGAGGATAAGATTTCCACCTTTGGAAACGCATTCGACGAGCTTGCGCAGGAGTTGGCGGGGCGGCTTCCAGGCGTGGTCGGCGGCCGTGTAGCCCCAGTGGTTGTTCATCGTGACGCAGGCCTCCCAGGGAAGCGGGCGGCCACGCGCGTCCCATACGCCCTCGGGTGGAATGATCTGTTCGGGAGAGGCGAAGTCGCCCGCGTATTCCCCCGGCTCGCCTCCGGCGATCGAACCGAGGCTCTCACCGGACGCCTCGAGGCGGTTGTCGATGATCACCGAGGGCTGGAGGGAGCGGACCATCCGCACGAGCTCGGTGGCGCGCCATGCCTCGCCGGAGAGCCCGTCATAGGAGAAATCAAACCAGAAGACCGAGAGTGTGCCATAGTTGCTGCATAATTCCTTGACTTGGCCGTGGAGATAGTCGAGGTAGCGGCCGAAGTCGTGATGGTGACCCTGCCAGGCGGCGTCATCGCGCTGGGGATGATGACGGTCTCCGTAGTGCGGATAGTCGGGGTGATGCCAGTCAATCAGCGAGTAATAGAGTCCGACTTCAAGACCCTCGGCGCGGAAGGCTTCGACATATTCGGCGACGAAGTCGCGGCCAGCCTTCGTGGCGGTCGATTTGTAATCGGTGAGGGCGCTGTCGAAGAGGCAGAACCCGTCGTGGTGCTTCGCCGTGAAGACCGCGTATTTCATCCCGGCTTTCTTCGCGAGGCGAGCCCATTCCCGGGGGTCGAAATCCACGGGATCGAAAGAGTCGAAATACTCGCGGTACGCCTCTTCGGTCATCCGTGCCTGGCTCCGGATCCATTCGCCCTTGGCCGGGATCGCGTAAAGCCCCCAATGGATGAACATTCCGAACCGTGACCTCATGAACCATTCGGTTCGTGTCCCGCGGTCCTCGGGCATTCGATCACCCTCCATCATCCAGTTTCCGCCTGAATTCCGAAAAGCTCATACCGGTCTCTTTTCTGAACACCTTGGCCAGGTAGAGCTCGTCATCGAAATGAATGATGGAGGCGGCCTCCTTGAGGAGGAGCCGACGATCCTTCCTCATCATTGCCATAACGAGGTCGATCTTGGCCTTCGTGTGGTAGCGCTTGGGGGAGACGCCGAGAAGAGCTTTGAAAGCCCGGGACAGATAGAGGGGATTGTAGCCCCAGGCTTTCGCGACATCCCGGAGATCGAACGGGCTGCGGACGATCCGATCCAGGTGCTCCTTGAGCCGCGCACCGGTGTCGAGGCGGGCGTCCGGCCCATGATCCGCGAGCCCTTCGAGCCCGAGCGATTGCCGCACGCGGAGGAGGACCTCGTCGAGGCTCTCGGGCAGACAGGTTTTCAGGATGTAGTCCATGGCCCCCACCCGGAGGGCGGCGCGGGCGTATTCGAAGTCGGGATGGCTCGTGATGATGACGCAGGGCAGGTCGGGATGGAGTCGCCGGGCCGCCTCGATGAGATCGAGGCCGCCCATGACCGGCATCCTGATGTCGGCGAGGAGGAGATCCGGCTTGTTGGTCGCCAGCCGGTCGAGCATGGTCTTGCCGTCGTGCGCGACGAAAGCGGTCCGGAAGCCGGCAGGCGACTCGTCCACCATGGACGCGATCATGTCAGCGATGGGAGGCTCGTCCTCGGCGATGAACACCTCAAGCGAGGCCATGCGGCCCCCCTATGCGTACGAGGAGGCCCGTCCCTTCGGTGCTTTCCAGCGAGAAGGCCGCCCGTTCCCCGTAGAGCGCACGAAGGCGCGCGAAGGTGCTGAGGAGGCCGAGCTTGCCGCGCGAGAAGTCGCGGTCGAAGACGCTCGGTGATTCCTCGGCCAGGGCCGCCTCGAACTCGGCAAGAAGGTGCCGTACACGGTCGGTGTCCATTCCCCCGCCGGAATCCTTCACCGATACTTCCCAATTGGTTCCTTGCAGGCGCGAGCCGATCTCGACGCGCCATGGCCCGGGGGTATCGGCGAAGCCGTGGACGAAGCAGTTCTCGATGACGGGCTGGAGGAGCAGGCGCGGGACAGGAATCCGGGATGCCTCCGGGCATCGATCGACTCGATACTCGAGGTACTGCGCGTAGCGCTTGCCCATGAGGGCGAGATAGACCTCCGCCTGGTCGAGCTCCTGGTCGATAGTCGCCAGCTCATTCGAATTCTGAAGGGAATACCGGAGCATGGCAGTGAGATCCTTGCACATCCGCTGCACATTCGCGCCATCGCCCTTCTTGCCGTAGGCCGCGATGCAGATGAGGGTGTTGAACACGAAGTGCGGATTGAGCTGGGCCTGCAAGGCCGCCATTCTCGCGCTCATCTCCTGGCCCTGGAGCCGGAGCCGGGCCGTGTGCTCCCTGCGCAGGGAGACGATGAGGTCCTGGAAGGCGCCGGTCAGGATCGCGACTTCCTCGGGCGCGCGGAGGTCGGGCGGTCTGAAATCCTGGTTCAGGCTCGTGATGCCCCGAACCTCTTCGGTAAGCTTCCGCACTGGCCTCGTGACGCGCGTGAGCGCAAGCCACGAAAAGAGCGCCATCAGGACAAATGAGGCCAGCAGGATCGCGGCGAGGATTCCCATGGTCTGGCCAGTGAGCAGCTCGTGGCCTTTGGAGTCGGCGAAATAGGCGAGCCTCCAGTCGGCGTTGGCGAGGTCGGCCATGAAAACCATCGCTCCTGGAAGGCAGGCGCCGCCCGTTCTCCAGCTCGGCGGCGCTGCTCGGTGCCCCGTTGAAGTTGGCGTAGAGCAGGGTTCCGGCCATGTCGTAGAGGCCGATCCGCGCGGGCGTGGCGTTGCCGCGCGACTCCCATATCCATCTGAGGGACTCGACCTGCTCGTTGATCTCGAGCCAGCCATAGCGCTGTTCCGCATCCTGCAGGCGCCGGACGAGGGCGATGACCGCCGCATGGCGGCTGGACCAGGGTTCAGGTCCAGGCGGCAGGAGGGCCTTGGGCTCGTCCCCCAGCGCCGCCTCCCTCGTGGCCGTGATGCGCGAGAGCTCGGCTTTCGTGAAGGCCATCGCGTCCTGCTGGTTCGAGAGGTCGAGGAGGTCGCCCTTGTCCGAGACCAGGCAGATACGGCCCTTGAGTGGCTTGAGGGCGGTGTAGGACAGGAGCAGGTTGAGGACCTCGTACCTGGTGGCAGGATGGATCAGGAAGTAATTGTTCCTGTCGTCCCGGGGAATGCCGAGCATGATGTCACTGATCCGCCGCGAGGCGAGGATGGATATCGACAGGCGATTCATCTGGTCCAGGACGCCGTCCAGCTGTTCCGCCATCTTGTCGACACGATATCCCTGCTGAGTCCGGAAGTCAGCGCGAAGGAAGCCGCCGAGGACGAAAGACAGGGCCAGACCGCCGCAGCCCAGGAGCGCGAGGAGGATTCCGAGGTTGGCGAGCAGCAGCCGATTCGTGAACCGCTTGGCGAGCATCGGGCTTATTGTACCACCTTCAGCCCTTCACGGCGCCGGCGGTCATGCCCGAGATGATCGAGCGCTGCCCGATGAGGTAGAGGACGGTCACCGGGGCGGAGACAATGACCATGTTGGCGCAGATGTACTGCCATGAATGATTGTACTTGCCGAAGAAGCTGAAGACCGAAAGGGGAAGGGTCCAGCGCGCCGCGGAGTTGAGGAGGTAGAGGGGGATCATGAAGTCGTTCCATACCCACATTGTATTGAGGAGAAAGGCCGTCATGAGCGGTGCCGTGAGGAGGGGCAGGATGATCCTCTGGAAAAGCGCAGGGCCCGAGCAGCCATCGATGATGGCTGCCTCGTCCAGCTCGCGTGGCAGGGTTTTCACAAAGGCCGAGAGCATCATCGTCGTGAAGGGCAGGAACATCGCCGTGTAGACGAGGGCCAGTGCGCCGCGGGTGCCCAGGATGCCGAGGGTCTTGAGAAGCATGACGGTCGGCAGCGCGGTGAAGGGCGCCACCAATCCAAGGGTGATGCACCTTTCCATGAACACTGTCATTGGCGTTCGGCGGCGCGTCAGGATGAAGCCAAGCACCGAAGCCGAGAGGAGTATCAGCATCGTGGCAGTGGCCGTCACGACGAGGCTGTTCCATATGCCGCGGACGATCTTGCCTTCCGCGAAGACCGTGACGTAGTTGCCGAAGAGCAGCTCCCTTGGCAGGAAAAGGTTGAGCGAGCCCGCCTCCTTGAGGCTCTTGAGGGAAGTGACAAGGACCACGGCGAGGGGGAGGAGGATGACGACCGCGCAGAGCCAGAGGAGGGTCGCTCCGATCAACCTCTTGAGCCTGTCTTCTGCCCTGTTGTGTGCGGTCATGCCACGACCTCCGTCGCGCGCTGGTAGGCCTGGAACGCGAAGGCAAAGGACACGAGGATGAGAGTGAAGACGAGGTTGGTGGCGGTCGACTGTGCGTAGAGGTCCTGACCGAATTGGTTCAGGATGAGCGTCGAGATCGTCTCGGTCTGGTAGCCTGGTCCGCCCCCGGTGAGGATGTAGACCAGGTCGAAGATCTTGAGCCCGAACAGCATGCTCGTGAGGAGCACGAGATTGATGGCCGGCATCAGGAAGGGCAAGGTGATGCTGCGGAAGCGCCTCCAGGCAGAGGCGCCGTCGATCATGCCGGCCTCGTGGTAATCTGCCGGGTATGCCCTTCAGGGCCGCGAGGAAGATGGCCATGGCGTAGCCGGTCGACCGCCAGATTTCACCGAAGTTGAAGACGAAGAGGGCCGTCGTCCGTCCACCCAGCCAGGAGACGGGAGTATGGCCGAGGCTCACGACGAGCTGGTTGGCGAGTCCCGCCTTGGCATCGAAGATCGCCGAGAAGAGGAGGCCGACCACCAGGGGCGAGAGGACCGCGGGATAGAAGTAGACCGTGCGGAGCAGGTTGCGCGAGCGGATCGCGGTGTTGAGCGCAAGGGCGAGGACAAGCCCGAGCCCGGCCTTGCCGAAGGTGGTGACCACCGCGAAGATGAGGGTGTTGGCGAGGGCCACGCCATAGACCTTCTCGGTGAACATCGCCGCGAAGCTCCCGAAGCCCGTGAATCGGAGGGTCTCCGCATAGGGGCTCCAGTTCGTGAACGCGAGCGTGAAGCCTGCCGTCGACGGCAGGACCAGGAACACCACGAAGATGCCAAAAGGCAGGATGGTCATCCAGAGGGGATAGGCCTTTCTGAAGTAAGAGGAGTTGACCTGCTTCACGTCGTCATGGTAGGGCCGGTTCCTCGTGCTGTGAATGGAGCTTTTCGACCGCCTGGATGGAAAAAAGATACCTCGCGGATCGTCAGTGCCGAAACGTCAATGCCGGAAAACGAAAAGGCCGGAGCTTTGCCATCGGCAGGCCCCGGCCTCGTGTTGTTCCACAAGCGGTGGCTAGAATCCCGCGAGTCCCCGTGCCTTGGCGACCTTGATCCTGATGTCGTCGATCTGCTTGATCGTGTCCGCCACGCCGAGCTGGCCCAGCATCATCATCTGGATGGGCTTCACGCTTTCCACCTGGCTGTAGCCCACGATCCCCGCCTGCACCGAGGAGAGGATGAGTTTGTCCACGGACGCCCTTGCTTCGGCCACCTGGGGCGAGACCTTGTTGGTGGTCACGCTCTTGAAGTAGCTTTCGGTAAAGACGTCCTTGTAGGCGAGGTTGAGGTTCTCGGGCTTGGCCAGGAAGCGGATGAACTCGAGGGCTTCCTTGGCGTTCTTGCCCTTCTTGTTGACGAAGCTCATGCAGGCGTTGGGGCCTTCATACGAGCCCTGCGGGGTCACGTCCATGAAGAAGGGCATGATGCCGATGTGGGCCGCGGCGCCGGCGTACCGGGGCTCAAGGTCGGAATAGAGGTACATGTCCCAGGCAAGGGCCATGGCATAGGTGCCTTCGCCGAGGGCCTTGGCCTGCCCGTCCCAGGTGTTGCTGACATAGTCGGCACCGAGATAGCCCTTGTCGACGAGGGTCTTGTAAAAGCCGACGAGGTTCGTCATCTCGGGCACATCGGCGAACTTGAGCTTGTTGGAATT
This sequence comes from uncultured Spirochaetota bacterium, assembly GCA_963820435.1. Classification (GTDB taxonomy): domain Bacteria; phylum Spirochaetota; class Spirochaetia; order SZUA-6; family Fen-1364; genus Fen-1364. The sequence goes on from CAWGAC010000015.1 coordinate 85,678, forward strand.
GAGCCTTTCCACGAAGTCGGGGTACTTCCTGGCGATCGGGTCGAGACCGAACTGGGGCAGGGCAGGCCAGATGTCCTTGAACGCAAGATAGATCGGCGTGATGCCGGCTTTCTTGATTGTCTCGCAGGCGGCCCAGAACTCGGCCTGGGTTTTCGGAGTGGATATGTTGAGCTTCCTGAAGATGTCCTTGTTGTAAAGGGTACCGGAGACGGAACCCTCCCAGAGTGGCAGGCCGTAGATCTTGCCTTTGTAGGTGGCCTGCGGAAGGACGAAGGGCTTCAGGTCCTTCACGAAGGGCTCGTTGGAAAGGTCGAAGAAGTTGTCGGCGGGACGCATCGCGTCGAGGACCGGCCCGGCGAAGGTCATGACGATATCGGGCAGCTCGCCCGCCGCTGCGCGGGTTTTCATGACCGTCTCCCAGTTGTCGATGGGCAATGCCTGGATGTCGAGTTTGTTGCCGGTGACCTTTTCGTAATTGGCCCAGGCTGTCTTCATGTAGGGCTTGGTGACCCAATCCTGGTTGGCGATGATTGAAAGGGTCACCGTCTTGGCGGACTGCGCGAAGGCGGCGACCGCGACGAGCGCCGCTAACGCTATGGCTAAGGTTCTCTTCATGGGATCCTCCTCTTGGGGCGAATCCTATACCCGCATTCCCAAGCCGTACATGGAAGTTAGCGATCAACAGCATGGTGGAAAGATACCTTTCGTTTCATTCCCGTATTGTGCGAACCAGTCTGGGCAATGGGCGGTTTCCGATCAGCTCCCTCCTCGGCCCAAAGAAACGGATAGGAAAAGTTATGTAATTCCGAATCTCCTCTATGAGGCCCAGACCTCGTTGGACGCTTTCCCGGTGTACTCGCTCGCTGACATTCATGAGTTCGCGGTCCTCTACTTCAACGCTGCCACGAAACAAGACAAGCTCTACGCCGCATTGGCCCCTGTGGTGTCGCGCTTCAAGTCGCTTTCTGGTCTTGAGAAAGAGGAGTTCCGTGGTCGGCTGACCGACTACGTAAGGCTGTATGCATTCCTGGCCCAGGTGCTGACTTTCGTGGATTCTGACCTGGCAATCTCGGAGGTGGGAATCAAGAACTTGGGATCGGTGCCGTCCACCACTCCCTACTTCGCCGCTTTTTTCCTCGGTGTATTTGACTTCATCTTCATGTTCGCCAGATTGAAGTCCACCGCAGAACGCACCAGATTCTTCAGTTCGCGTTCCCTGATCTTGTCGTCCTTGAAATAGTCGATCGTGCGCCATTGCTTGCCCGCAACTCCGTTGTTGTACAGCTTATCAGGATCGGCCACGCTCGCGCCTTGATAGAAGGTCAGCTTCACCTTATCTTTGAAGGCATTGGCAACACAGACGATGCCGCCATGGGACCAGACGGGCGCGCCCCTCCATTTCCACTCCTCGACTATCTCGGGGTCAGCCTCACGGATGATCCGCCGGATGTCGGCGAACGTCTTGCGGCGCCAGTCAGGCAGCTCCGCAATGAGCTTGTCGATCAGTTCACTCGCGCCCATATTCCCTCCAAAGCTGCTACCTCGTACTTGTTTTTATGCCTTAACATGAAACTGCGGCTCATGCACCCACACGTATCCGCGTCGCCGCACCACCGCGGCCAGTAATTGCGTACGCCGGTCCAGCTCGTCGTGCCGTCGCGTACGAGCTCGGGCCATCGATAGGTATCGGGATCGCTTTTCGCCAGCCAGTAGCTCATCCTGCCTCCCTTTCAACAAGAAAATACTTCCGGCAGGGTCGAGTCGGCGACGGCGTCCCGCCGGTCGGGAGGCGGTCCCCAAGGAGCGCGCGCTTGGCTTGTCAAAAGCGGCCGGGACGCATTGCCCCTGACCGCCTTCGACGGCCAACGATCAGGCGGGTCCGAATATCTGGGCGATGCGCGACTCGCCGTCGCCGTAGACCTTGCGCAGACGTGTTACCCAATCTATCGCATCCTCCTTCGTGTCGACCTGAATGATGGCGAAGCCGGGTATGAACTCCTTCCCCTCGATGAACGGGCCATCAGTGACCGATACTTTCCCGCCGGAAAGCCGGAGCCGTGTGCTCTTGCGCGGGAGGCCTCCGGCGGCGACGATGATCCCCGCCGCGGTCGACTCCTCCATGAACTTGGCTATCTCCGCCATCGCTTCGGCTCCATCTTGCCGCGGGGCCTCGAACTCGGCCGAGTAAATGAGAAACTGCATACCATTTCCTCCTTCGACGAAGCGGCAATCGTCCGGAGTTCCCCGCCGGACGCTGCTTCGCCGCATGTGACTTCACCATGTAGTCGTGGCAAGGACGCCAAAGGGGACAATCCGCGGAAAACTCACCCGGAAATCTCGGCAATCCATCTTCTCAAGTAACGGCGTTCCGGTTCCTGCCGGGCGAGCTCGAGGGCACGGCGATAGGACCTCATCGCCTCCGTCGAACGCCCAAGCCTTCGATTGAGGTCCGCGCGCGCTGCGTGCGCGGGAAGGTAGTCCGCAAGCTCGCCTCGGTCGAGCAGTGCATCGACAAGGACCAGTCCCGCTTCCGGCCTGTCCCGCATAGCCACGGCAATCCCTCTGTTGAGCTCTACGACCGGTGAGGGCGCCCTCTCCAGCAGCATGTCGTAGAGGCGAACGATCTGGACCCAGTCCGTCGCTTCCACCGACGCTGCCGCGGCATGGACGGCAGCTATCGCTGCCTGGAGCGTGTAGGACCCGAACCGTCCGGACTGGAGGGCGCGGACCACGAGGCTGACCCCCTCCCTGATCCGCTCCCGATCCCAGAGCAACCTGTCCTGCTGTTCAAGCGGGACCACGTCACCGTCGGCATCGGTACGCGCGGTCCGACGGGACTCGTGCAGGAGGATCAGCGCGAGCAGGCCGATCGCTTCCGGCTCGGGGAGAAGGTCAACGAGGAAGCGGCACAAGGAGAGGGCCTCTTCGGCGATGTCTCGCCGAACGAGCGCCTCTTCCGCCGTGGCGACGTAGCCCTCGTTGTAGACGAGATACACGACTTGGAGGACGGTCTCCAGGCGTTTCCCAAGCTCGGTACGCGAAGGAATCTCGTAGGGGATTCGCTCCGCGCGGATCCGTTCCTTGGCACGAGAGATGCGTCTCTTCATGGCCTGCGGAGCGACGAGAAAGGCGCGCGCGATCTCTTCGGTGGTGAGGCCACAGACCTCGCGGAGCGCGAGGGCAATCCGGGCATCTTGCGGCAGCAAGGGGTGGCAACAGGTGAAGATGAGCCGAAGCTGATCGTCCTGGATAGTCTCGTCGTCCGACGCCTCGGGATCCGCGGAACGCTCACTGTAGTCCCGGGCCGCCGCGTCGAGCATGACACCGTCGCGACCACGCCGTCGAAGGGCGTCGATTCCCTTGAACCTGCCGACCGACACGAGCCAGGCGCGGGGACTCCGAGGCACACCGTCGCGCGGCCACTGCTCCAAGGCGGCCTGGAATGCCTCCTGGAGGGCCTCCTCGGCCGTGTCGAAGTCGCCGAGAAGGCGTATCAACGTGGCCAGGACTCTTCGCGACTCGTCGCGATAGAGATCGGCCACCTGTTCGCTCAATGCCCGCGTCGGATCCACCCTTCGTACCCGGCTCAAAGATACTCAGGCGGCCTTGCAAGCGACTATCGCGTCGACGCCAACGCCGCGGGCGATTGTTCGCTCATCGGCAAACCGTTCCCCCGCGTATTAACTCAGTACCTTCAGCGAAAGGCTTTGCGAAAAGCCGCGTGATGACGGATTCGTTGAGCTTCCCATTGGCATCTGTGCCTTTCAGCTTTGCGTCGCTCTGGGGATCCCGTTAGAGCGTGCCCATGGTATACTTCCCCAGATTCCGCAAGAGGAGGATGGGGATGAGAATCATCGTGCTGAGCTCGAGCCCCAATACAGACGGGCTCACTGCGGCCTGCGCCCGCGCCGCCATCGAGGGCGCACAGAGGGAGGGAGCTCAAACGTCGGAAATCCGGATCAATGACGCCGACATCGGCACGTGCAAGGCATGCGATAATGGTTGGGGGACATGCAGGGACGAGCATCGCTGCAAGGTGGAGGACGGGTTTCAGAAGGCGCACCAGGACATCGTTGAGTGCGACGCCCTCGTGCTCGTGACACCTGTCTATTGGGGAGAGATGAGCGAGTCCGCAAAGGCGTTGACCGACCGGTTGCGCCGTTGTGAGGCGACGGCGGGGGAAAAAAGCCGGCTGCAAGGGAAGCCAGTCATCGCGGTTGCCGCGGCTGGCGGCACAGGCAATGGCCTTGTCAGCTGCCTGGCGAGCATGGAACGGCTTATCCAGCACGTCGGAGCGAAGCGGTTCGACATGATCTCTGTCAACCGATGGAATCGTGAGTACAAGCTCAGTACTATCGGGCAGTCCGCTGCCGCGATGGTACGTGGAATGAGGTGAGTCTCATATGAGAGGGCGTGAAGGCTCGCGTGGCGGGCCGTGGTGCGACTATCTCGCGGCCTGCTGCATATTTCCACACCCATGCCCACTCAAAAACTTCGTCTGCTCGCTTTTGCCCATGGCAAGATAGGCCCGGAGGATGCGGAGAATGAGCGTGTTCGCGCACCGCATGAGTCCGCGCGGCCGGCGCACCGTATGCGCCGCGTCATGCAATTGTGCCACTTCCTCTGTCAATAGACAAGAAAAGAGCGGTCCTCTTTAGGTGACCGCTCTCTAAGTCCTTATCGGACTATTAATTATCGCTCCCCCGGACGGACTCGAACCGCCGACCTAGTGATTAACAGTCACCCGCTCTACCGACTGAGCTACAGGGGAAGGTGATCACAAAGAAGCAAAAAAGCGGCCTATTGTCAAGTATCAGGTCCCGGGCGGTGCGTTGGGGGCGGCGCAGAGGGCCCGGCCGAGCCGCGCGACAGGCAGCGGGGACACGCGCGGCGGCCTGCTCAGTCCCCCATCACAATCGGCGCCGGGGCTCCGCACGCGGCGCACGCGCCCGCGGTGATCCCTTCGACGCGCACGCTGTAGCCGACGCGCCGCACAAGAGTGCTGCCGCATTTCAGGCACGGCGTAGTCGTCTCCTCGGGTCCGATGTTGCCCATGTAGACGAACTGCAGATGCCGCTTCGCCGCCTCGGCCAGCTTACGCAGGGTGGCGCCCGGTGTTGCCGCGATTTCGTAGCGGTACTGCGGATGATAGGCCGAAAGGTGGAAAGGTATCCCCGGGTCCAGCGATGCGACGAACCGGGCTATCCCCTCTACCTGGTCGATAGTGTCGTTCTTTGTGGGGATGACCAGCGTGGTGATTTCCAGGTGGATGAGCCCCGCCGCCTGGCTGATGAAGCGCTTGACCTCCTCCAATTTGCCGCCGGTCTCCGTGCGGTAGAAATCCGGATCGAAAGCCTTCAGGTCGATGTTGGCCGCGTCCACGAGGCCGAGCAGCTCATCGGCGGGTCCGGGGCTGATGTAGCCATTGGAAACGAGCACGTTCTTCAGCCCCGCCTCCCGGGCCAGGCGCATCGTGTCCATGAGGTACTCCGCATGAACGAGCGGCTCGGAATAGGTATAGGCGATGCCGAAGGAGTTTTCCCTGCGCGCTGCTTCGACGAGCTCGCCGGGCCCCATATAGCGCGTCTCTGCGTTGGTGCCCTGGGAGATGTGCCAGTTCTGGCAGAACTTGCAGTGGAACGAGCAGCCGACAAAACCGACCGAAAGGATGCGTGAGCCGGGATGAAAATGGTAGAGGGGTTTTTTCTCGATCGGGTCCACGGCGAAGGACGAGATCCTGCCGTACAGCGGGATTTCCATGGAGCCGGCCCGGTTGAATCTCACGCCGCATATGCCGTGGCCGCCGTCCGCGATCACGCACGCGTGAGGGCAGAGCAGGCAGGCGATCCTGCCGTCAGGCCTCCTCTCGCACCAGAGGGCTTCGCGCCTTGCCTGCTCCCCCATCATCTTACCCTATTTTGGCCTTGATGGCCTCCACCTTGTCCGTTTTTTCCCAGGTAAACCCTTCCCGGCCGAAGTGCCCATAGTTCGAGGTCTCCCGGTAGATGGGCCGCAGCAGGTCGAGGGTGCGGATGATCCCCTGGGGAGTCAGGTCGAAGACCTCGGACACCGCCTTCTCGATCTTCTCATCCGGGACCTTGCCCGTGCCGAAGGTGGAAACGAACAGCGACACCGGCTTGGCGATGCCGATGGCGTAGGCTATCTGCACCTCGCAGCTTTCGCACAATCCCGCGGCAACGATGTTCTTGGCCACGTAGCGGGCCATGTAGGAGGCGGACCTGTCCACCTTGGAGGGGTCCTTGCCGGAGAACGCGCCGCCCCCGTGGCGCGACATGCCGCCGTAGGTGTCCACGATGATCTTGCGGCCCGTGAGGCCGGTGTCTCCGTGGGGCCCGCCGATCACGAACCTGCCCGGTGGGGTTGATGTGGTAGACGGTATTCTTGTCCAGGAGCTCGGCGGGAATGGCCTTCCTGATGATGGTTTCGATCAGCGCTTCCTGGAGCTCCTTGTAGGTGACCTCTTCCGAGTGCTGGTGGGACAGCACGACGGTGGCCACGCGCGCGGGCTTTCCGTCCACGTACTGCACGGAGACCTGGCATTTGCCGTCGGGGCGCAGGAAGGGGAGCGTCGCCCTCCTTGCGCGCCTTGGCCGCGGTCTGCATGATCCGGTGCGCAAGGCTGATGGGCGCCGGGCATGAGGCTCGGGCGTCTCGGTGCACGCGTAGCCGAACATCATGCCCTGGTCCCCCGCGCCCATCTCGTGGTGCAGGCCCGTGCCGTTCACCCCCTGGGCGATGTCGGGGGACTGCCTCTGGATCGTGGAGATGACGGAGCAGGACTCGTAGTCGATGCCGTAGGAGGGGTCGGTGTAGCCGATGGACTTGAGCACGCCGCGCACGACCTGCGGCAGGTCGATGTATCCCGTGGTGGTGATCTCCCCGCCCACCAGCACGAGACCGGTGGTGGTGAAGCTCTCGCAGGCCACGTGCGACTGTGGGATCCTGCCGCAGCGCCTCGTCGAGCACCGCGTCGGAGATCTGGTCGCAGATCTTGTCCGGGTGGCCTTCCCCGACGCTCTCCGACGTGAAGATGAAATCTTTTCTCTGGGTCAAGACACAACCTCCCTTGACTGGATGGTGCCTAAAAAACGCAGGCGGGCTCTTGCGGAGGTTCCTGGTTTTTTAGCACTTTTTTACGTGGTTGCAATGCTGCCGCAAATCACTCCACGGGACCAACGATCCAGTAGTGAATACTAATCGAAGCGCGATCCGAGGGCAAGGTCAATACGGGATCACCCGATCTTGTACGGGCTGCCCGTGGCCTCCAGGACGGAGAGCCACAGCGGGTCCTCCGGCGGAGAGCACCTTGCGCCGCGACGTGGCAAGGGCGATGGGCACGTGCGTGAACTGGCCGTTCCACTGGCCGATGATGATCCCCGTCTTTCCCGCCATTCCCGCGTGCACCGCGTTCTGCGCGAGCTGGATGCAGTAGATGGAGTCATGGGCATTGGCCGGCACCGAGCGCACCATGTAGCTGGGGTCGATGTACTTGATGTTCACGTACAGGTCGGTGTGCTCCTTGAAGTACTTCTTGATGCGAGTCCTTGAGGAACACGCCGATGTCGCCCAGCGCGGGATTGCCCGACTCGTCCTTCTTTCCCGTCGGTGTCCTTCACGAACTCCTGGCCGGCGCCTTCCGCCACGATGATCACCGCGTGGTCCCGCTGGCGCAGCCGCTGCTCGAGCGAGGGCGAACAGCCCGAAGCTCCCCTCCAGTCCGAAGGGCACCTCGGGGATCAGGCAGAAGTTGACCTCGTTCGAGGGCAAGGGCGGCATTGGCGGCGATGTAGCCGGACATCCGGCCCATGACCTTCACGATCCCGATGCCGTTCGGCGCGCCGATGGCCTCGGTGTGCGCGCTGCGGATGGATTCCGCGGCCACGGAGAACGCCGTCTCCAGCCCGAAGGTCCTCTCCACGAACGCGATGTCGTTGTCGATGGTCTTGGGGATGCCGATCACGGAGATGGCCAGACCGCGCTTCTTCACTTCCTGGTAGATTGCCAGCGCCCCGCGCAGCGTCCCGTCGCCGCCGATGGTGAAGAGCAGCGAGATGCCCTTGCGCTGGAGGAAGTCCACGATCTCTCCCGCGTCCTGCTGCCCGCGCGAGGAGGAGAGGATGCTCCCGCCTTTCTCATGGATGTCCTTGACGAGATCCGGAGTGAGGGCCAGCGGCTCGTAGCCGTATTTCGGGATGAAGCCCCGGTAGCCGTAGCGGATGCCCAGGATGGAGCGCACGCCGTAGCGGTAATGCAGCTCGAAGACGAGCGTGCGGATCACGTTGTTGATGCCGGGGCACAGTCCGCCGCAGGTGACGATGGCGGCCTTGACCCTGGCGGGGTCGAAGAAGATCGTCTGGCGCGGCCCCGCCCTCTCGAAGGCGGGGATCTCCCTGCCGTCCTTCACCTGCGCCACGATCTCGTCCCGGTCGATGGTCGAAGAGCACGGACTGCGTGTCCCGCACGTAGTTGGCAGTCTCGTCTCCGTCTTCGGTGTTGAGCCCCAGTGGGCGAGGGGAGTCTGGCCTCGCCGAGGGAGTCGACCTTCAGGTCTTCAAGCTTCAGCTCTGGATTTTCCATACCTTTTTCAACCCCATCTTCCCTTTCACTTCGAGCATGGTTTCAGCGGCCACCGCGCGGCACCTGGCCGCATTGGCTTCCAGCCGGGCCTCCACCTCGCCCCTGCGATCTCCGGCGAGCTCCGCGTAGCGCGCGCGGATGGGGTCGAGGGTCTTCATGAGATTGGCGTGAAAACGCTTCTTGCAGTCGATGCAGCCGATTCCCGCCGTGGTGCAGCCATCGTGGATCAGCTTCAGCTCGGGCTCCGGCGTGACGAGCTGGTGGTACGACCAGATCGTTGCATTTCTCCGGCGTGCCGGGGTCCGACCTGCGCACCCGCGCGGGGTCCGTCTTGGCAGGGGCCACCTTGGCCCAGATCTGCTCGGGGGTTTCCAGGACGCCGATGGTGTTGCCCTTGCTCTTGCTCATCTTTGCGTCCCCGTCCAGACCCATGACCCGGGGCGTGGAGGTGAGGAGGGCCTGGCATTCGGGGAACGTGTCCCCGTAGCGCGAGTTGAAATGGCGCGCCACCTCACGGGTGAACTCGACGTGCTGCACCTGGTCCTCACCGACGGGCACGACCTCTCCCTTGTACAGGAGGATGTCGGCGGCCTGCAGAACCGGGTAGTCAAGCAGGCCGACGTTCACGGTGGCGCGGAACTGGTCGCGCTTGTCCTTGAACTGGGTCATGCGCTCCAGCTCTCCCAGCGGGGTGATCGAGTTGAAAAGCCACGTGAGATCCGCGTGGCCGGGAACTTCCGACTGGACAAAAAGAGTCGTGCGCTCCATGTCGATGCCGCATGCGTACAGCGTGGTGGCGAGCTCCCGCACCTTGCCCGGCATTTCCGCCGGCTCGTAGGGGATGGTCACCGCGTGAAGATCGACCACGGAAATGTACGAGGTGTAATCTCCCTGGAGGCGCACCCAGTTGGCCACCGCCCCGAAGTAGTTGCCAAGATGAATATCGCCGGTTGGCTGAATACCCGTGAACAAAACCTTCACCCGCGCCTCCCCATGTGACTCTATATAGGCCGGTGCGCACGGCCGTGTCAATGACGCGAGGCCGCGCTCTGGTGCGTACGGGAGTGCGCGAGTACGCGCTCGGCCCGAAGGCCGTACCCGTTCGGCGAGTACGCCGTCCGTGCACCCGCACGGCCTCGGCATCCCTGCCTGGGGGGCTCGCTTGTATTGGGGGAAATCCCTCATTAAATTGAACTGGGTGACGCGATGATGCTCAGGGCAAAGGCTATCGAGGAGGGACGCGGGTTGATCCGGGTGCGCAGCAGGCGGACGGGGCGGCTGGCCGCTGCGGGGGTCTGTCCAGGCTGCTGGAACTCCCGCGCACGCAGGCCGGCCCTCCTTGCCGAGCTTGCGGCAAGGGGCTTTGCGGTCGTTCACGGGGCTGATGGCGCGACGGGCATCTTCCTTTCAGCCGCGCATGCACCCGGCTGTCCCTGGGGTCTCGCGACAAAATCCGCGGGATACCGCGATGAGGTAAGAAAGCAATGAATCCCGATCAGCACAAAAAAACACAGTTCTCCATTTTTTATGTCGTCGTGGGGCTGCTCGTCATACTCGGCTTGCAGTGGTTCCTCGGCTCGGGTCTGGCCACCGATGTCTCCTACAGCGACTTCAAGACGGCGCTGGCCGCGGGCAAGGTGCGGGAGGTCGTTGTCTCCCCTTCGGACATCCAGGGCGTCATGTCCGGGGCCGGCGGGCAGGCCATGTCATTCCACACGCTGCGGGTTGACGAGCCGGACCTCGTGAAGCAGCTCGCGGACAAGGGCGTGAAATACAGCGGGAAGACCCAGGGGTCCTTCCTGGGAAATATCGTCTCCTGGATCCTGCCCCTCGCCATCATGTTCGCCCTGTGGAACTTTTTCATGATGCGCATGGGCTCCGGGGGCCCCGGTGTGTTGAGCATCGGGCAGAGCAAGGCCAAGCTGGTGGCGGACTCGGGCGCAACGCGCACCACCTTCGCGGACGTGGCAGGCATTGACGAGGCCAAGGAAGAGCTGCAGGAGGTCGTGGAGTTCCTGAAGACGCCCGGCAAGTTCGAGATGCTGGGAGGCCGCATCCCGCGCGGCATACTGCTCGTGGGCGCGCCCGGAACGGGGAAGACACTGCTGGCCAAGGCTGTTGCCGGCGAGGCGGGTGTACCGTTTTTCAGCATCTCAGGCTCCGAGTTCGTGGAAATGTTCGTCGGCGTCGGCGCGGCGCGCGTGCGGGACCTTTTTTCCCAGGCGTCGGGCAAAGCGCCATGCATTATTTTCATCGATGAGCTGGATGCGCTGGGCAAGGCGCGGGGATACAGCCCCATGGGCGGCTACGATGAGCGCGAGCAGACCTTGAACCAGCTCCTCACCGAGATGGACGGCTTCGACACGCGAAAGGGCGTGATCATCATGGGCGCCACCAACAGGCCCGAGATCCTTGACCCGGCGCTGCTGCGCCCGGGCAGGTTCGACCGGCAGGTGGTGGTGGATCGACCGGACCTGCAGGGTCGGGAGGCCATTCTCAAGGTGCACGCGAAGGGCGTGAAGCTGTCGCTTGACGTGGACCTCCACCTCATTGCGCAGCGCACGCCCGGGTTCGTCGGCGCGGACCTGGCGAATATCGTCAACGAATCCGCGCTCCTGGCTGCCCGGCGGTCGAAGACCGAAGTCACGCCGGCCGAGTTCAGCGAGGCAATCGACCGGGTGGTGGCCGGGCTGGAGAAGAGGAAGCGTCTCATCAGCCCGCATGAGAAGAAGATCGTGGCGTTCCATGAATCGGGCCATGCCATCGTGGGACACAGCCTGGGCAGCGCGGATGCGGTGCAGAAGATCTCCATCGTGCCCCGCGGCATCGCGGCGCTCGGCTACACCATCCAGCTGCCCACGGAAGACAGGTACCTGGTGACAAAGCGCGAGCTTGAAGAAAAGCTCGCCTCGCTGCTGGGAGGACGCGTGGCGGAAGAAGTCTTCTTCAACGACGTCTCCACCGGCGCCCAGAACGACCTGTTCAAGGCCACCGACATCGCCCGCGCCATGGTGAAGGAGTACGGGATGAGCTCCCGCATGGGGCTCTCCTCCTATGAAAGACCGCGCAACCCCTTCCTCAGGGGTGATTCATACTTCCCGACGGAGAAAGAGTATTCGGAGAGGATTGCATCGGAGATCGACGAGGAAGTGAAGCTCTTCCTGGAAAAAGCGCACGCAACGGCAAAGCAGATCATCGAGAGCAGGCGCGACACCGTGGAGGCCCTGGCCGCGCTGCTCCTGGACAAGGAAGTCGTTGACCGTGAGGAGTTCATAAAACTGGTGGATGCGCAGACAGGGACGGCTACTTCGTAGCTGTGGTCGCGCTCTTGAGCTCCCGCTCCGCGCGCGTCTGGATGTAGCGCAGCAGCGCGCGATGCCCGCCCTCCTCGAAGGTAAGGAACTGAAAACCAAGCTCTTCGCGGTTGCGCGTCACCTTGCAGGTCACCGAAATGATGCGGTCTTCGATCTTCAGCGAACAATCCTTGATCTCGCTCCCTGCCGCCAGGTCGTCCACGGCGGTGGACCGGGTGGGCAGGAAGCTGGAGCCTTGGATGGAAATCTCCCGCACGCGGCCGGTGACCAGGGACATGCGGCGGGGATGCGTGAAGGCGAAGCCGAGCTCGTCAGGCGACCGTGGAACCAGCCGGGTGAAGTTGCGCTTGTCCTCCACCGAACGGTAGCGGCGCACGATCTCCTCCAGCCGATAGAGCTCTTTCTTGTCCTCGAGGTTCTCCGACAGTATTCCGTTGACGCCGAGGTGCGCCGCCTTCTGCACGTCCTCGATCTGGAAATCCGGGGGGGCGATGAGCAGGAAAATCAGCTCCTCCCGAGGCCTGTCCTGCCGGGCGAGCTGGAGGAGAGGTTTCCAGTGCCGGGGGAAATCCACCGCGTGAAAGAGGATGGCCTGCGGGTTGATCTGGTCCAGCTCTTCGATCACGCGCAATGGGTCTGCGAAGTGCTCGAGGGTGAACCCCAGAGGCTTGAGGTGGTAGCGAAGGGACGTGATGAACTCGTCCTTCGCCGCCACGAGGATCATTTTCATCTATTCCGTACCCAGGTTTTTGATCTCGTAATCGTAAATTATCCAGAACCGGTCGCTCTTCTTCAAGTGGTACGTATAGGCCTTGAGCTCCGTGTAGTCCGGGTACTTGAACTTTTCCAGCACCTCCACCGTCCCCTCGGAGCTGTCATAGGTGGTTTTTTTGATCTCAAAGGAGGTGGGAATCACGCTGATATCCTGCTGGATGGTCGTCTGGCGGAGCTGCTGGCGGAACTGGTCCACCATCTGACGCTGCTGGGCCTCGGTGGAATTGCGGAATATCCGGTCTTTTTCCGGATTCTTCCGCATGAGGGACTCCAGGTCCAGGTAAAGGAAGAATCGTTCCCACTGGCTCTTTTGACGCGCGGACACCGTTCCGCTCACCACCTCGTCAGGCGGCAGAGGCTGGCGCGCCAGCAGGGCGCCGTTCTCCGCCTGCATCACCGCCTTTTCCTCGGCGTTTGCCGCGGCCGGCTTCACGTTCAGGGAAAGCCGGTTGGATTTCATGGAGGAGGAGTCCGGGCCGCGGAAGAGCTCGGGAAAGAACGTGGCCTGCAGCACGTATTGACCGGGAGAAGTGAACGCGGCGAACTGGGTGAGATCGACAACGATGCCGTATTTTTCTCCCGGTTCGAGGCTCACCTCGCGGAAGAACACCGGTTGATCCGAGTTCCGCTCTATGGTAAACTGCTTGGCGTGGTCCAGGCCGACGTTCCGCGTCGTGCGGACGTCGAAATCCATGTTGAAGAAACGGTTGTCCGCCATCTTGAACCGCAGCGTGTCCGTGCCGGTGTTGGTGATGACCGCCTCGACCTGGATCTCGTCCCCCAGGAAATACACCTTTGATCGAAGAACCTGATGCTGAACGCTTGAGTGTCCTGGCTTGCCGCCCAGAAGGGGCTTGAGACTGCAAAGAGCACGAGGACGGCGGTGATAGTCTTTCTCACGACGGTTTCTTCCTTCTCCCCTTATTATAGTCGGTTGAATCCGTGACAAACTTATTCCGAAAACAGATGGAGAGGCACTTCGCGACCTCCCGCGTATTCAAGTCCCTCGCTTCCGCAATCGCGAAAGACGCGGGGCCCGTGCGGGTGACCGGTCCGAAGGGCGCGTACCTGTCCCTGGTGCTGGATTTCCTCCAGGCGGGGGAGGAGGGTCCCTCCCTCGTGGTGACCCCCACGGAGAGGGAAGCGGAGAGCATCGTCCAGGACACTGACGCGTTCGGCTCGGGACGCGCGGCTCTCTTTCCCTGGTGGGGCACCGCTCCCTACGAGGGCGCGAGCCCGCTCGTTTCCCTTTTCGGGGACAGGGTGCGCATCCTCTCCCGGCTCCTTGCCCGCGAGCCCCTCGTGGTTGTCGCGCCCCTGCGCGCCCTTCTCACGCCGGTGCCTGATCCCGCCTACCTCTCCGCGCAGATCTTCACCATCGCCCGCGGACAGACCCTGGATCCCCCGCAGACCGCGGATCGCCTGGCGCGCGCCGGCTACCTGCGGGTTCCCACCGTCACCGTACACGGGGAGTTTGCCGTACGCGGCGAGGTCATCGACGTGTACCTGCCCGGTCAGGACCAGGCAGTGCGGATCACCCTGGACTTCGACGAGGTGACGGGCATCCGCAGCTTCGATCCCCTGGACCAGGGCTCGACCGGCTCGCGGGAGAAGGTGGAGATCACACCCTGCCGGGAAGTCCTGCTCGACAGCGGGATGGGAGAAGCGGTGCGCGCGGGCCTGCGTGCGCAGGGTTTCTCGGAGCAGGAAGTCGAGAAGACGGTGTCGGCCCTCGTGGATGACCAGGAGCTCGGCGGCGCCGAGCTTTTCTACCCGTTGTGCTTTCCCGAGCAGTACTCCCTGATGGACTTCCTGGGGGACTCGGCGCGCGTCTTCCTGGTGGACGGCGTCCGCCTTTCGTTCCATGCGTCTGCCCTGCGCAAGGAGCACCTGGAGTTGTTCCGCAGGGCGCGCGCCCGCAAGCAGGTGGTCCCCGGGCCACAGAAGATACTCCTCGACTTTGCGCGCGTGCAGGAGCGCATGCGCCGCGTAGTGGATTTCCCGGCGTTGCCGACGGGCTCCGGCCCGGCCCCTTCTGATACCGCTTCGACTTTTCTCCTCACCTCCGACGGTCCCCGATCGTTTTTCGGCAATTTCACTTTCTTCCGCGAGGAAGTGGAGTCATCCCTTAAGAACGGGTACGCGGTTTTCATTTTCGCCGTGTACGACGTCCAGGCGGACAGGCTGCGCCACATACTGAAGGACCTGCAGGTCACGATTCTGCCGCAGAGCATCTCCGCGGGATTTGCCCTGCCCGAGCAGAAGATACTGGCCATCCAGGAGGCGGAGATCTTCGGCCGCAAGAGACGCATCCCGCGCTCGGTGGGCGCGGTGAAGAGCGCGGCCATAGAGAGCTTCGTGGAGCTCACGCCGGGGGATTTCGTGGTGCACGTCAACTACGGCATCGGGGCGTTCCTCGGCATCGAGCGAATTTCCGCGGCCGGGCAATGAGCGGGACTACATCACGCTGGAATATGCGGAGTCGGAGAAGCTGTTCATCCCCATCGAGCAGGTCAACCTCATCCAGCGCTACATCGGGCAGGAAGGAAAACAGCCGCGGCTCGACAGCCTGGGGGGCAAGGGCTGGCAGCACAGAAAGGAGAGGGCGAAAAAGGCCGTCGAGGAGCTCGCAGAAGGGCTGCTGGAGCTCTACTCCCGCCGCAAGGCGGATCCGGGGTTCGCATTCGCCGCGGACACAGATTGGCAGAGCGAATTCGAGGCCGCGTTCCCCTACCAGGAAACCGAGGACCAGCTCAAGTGCATCGAGGACGTGAAGCGGGACATGGAAAACCCCACGCCGATGGATCGTCTGGTCTGCGGCGACGTGGGGTACGGCAAGACGGAGATCGCGCTGCGGGCGGCATTCAAGGCGGTGATGGGCGGCAAGCAGGTCGCGCTGCTGGCTCCCACCACGATTCTCGTGGAGCAGCACTTCGAGACCTTCCAGGACCGGTTCGCGCGTTATCCCGTGAAGATCGTCATGCTCTCCCGGTTCCGCTCGCCCAGGGAATTGAAGGCGGCAATTGCGGCGATCGCGGAGGGGACGGTCGACATCGCTATTGGCACTCACCGGCTCATACAGAAAGACGTGAAGTTCAGGAACCTGGGGCTGCTGGTGGTGGACGAGGAGCAGCGCTTCGGGGTCAAGCACAAGGAACGCCTCAAGCAGATCAAGACCTCCGTGGACTGCCTCACCCTGACGGCCACTCCCATCCCCCGCACGCTCAACATGTCGCTGATGAAAGTGCGCGACATGTCGATCCTCAACACGGCGCCGCAGAACCGTCTGCCCATAGAGACCTACGTGATGGAGTACAACGAAGAGCTCGTGGCCCGGGCCATCCGGCAGGAAATAGACCGGGGAGGCCAGATCTTCTATCTCCATAACAGGGTGGAATCGATCCAGGCCATCCATCTTTCCCTCCAGATGCTGGTGCCGGAGGTCTCGATTGCCGTGGGGCACGGCCAGATGGAAGACGACGAGCTCGAGGAGGTGATGCGCAGCTTCGTGCACGGGGAGCGCCAGATGCTGCTCACCACCACCATCATCGAGAACGGCCTGGATATCCCGAATGTGAACACCCTCATCATCGACAGGGCGGACATGCTGGGAGTCTCCCAGCTCTACCAGCTCCGCGGAAGGGTAGGGCGTGCCGGCATCACCGCGTACGCGTACCTTTTCTACCCCGACCGCCGGGCGCTGAGTGAGCTCTCGATGAAGCGCCTGCGCATCATCTCGGATCATACGGAGCTCGGATCCGGGTTCAAAATCGCCCTCAAGGACCTTGAGATTCGCGGCGCGGGGAACATCCTGGGCAGGGAGCAGCACGGCTATATCCTTTCCGTGGGCTACGACCTGTATCTCAAGATGCTCGACGAAGCGGTGGCCGCCCTCTCCCGTGAGAGTCGTGACGAGGCGCCGGAGGTCTTCATGGACCTGGAGTATTCCGGATTCATTCCCGACTCCTACATACCCGACGCCATGGAGAAGATGGATGTGTACAAGAAGATTGCCGCGATCACGACCGAGGAGGAGTTCGACCGGGTCTACAAGGAGATCGAGGACCGGTTCGGACCCATCCCCGATGAGGTGCACAGCGTTCTGGCCCTGGCGGAGATCCGGGTGATCTGCCGGAAGCTTTTCATTACCTCCATCAAGGAGGAAAAAGGCACCCTGCGCGTGGAGTTCTCGAGACTCTCGAAAGTCTCCATCGACAAGATCGTGCGCATGGTGAGGGAGGGCGGCGGGCGCGTGACGCTCGATCCCAAGATGCCGAATTTCCTGCTCCTGAAGACCGGTCCCATCGGACTGCGGGAGAAATCCGAGTTCCTCAAGGACAGGCTCGCATTGCTCGTGTCGTAGCAATGAGCGGTCTCCTGTCGTATAATCGTGTTTATGGGCGATGGAACCGGAGATTTCCTGCCTCGGCTGGAAGCAGCTCTCGTGGCGCGCGGCCGCTGGCTCGAGACGACGCGGCTTTTGCCGCTTCGGGACGCGCTGCGCACCTATCGCTCCCTTTTCGAGACGATCATCGGGACCCTGGTCAAAAAGGGCCTGATGCGCGAGGACCCTTATGAATATGACGGAAATGCAAAGGGCGCCCTGACCCCTCCGGACACCTGGATTCCCGAAGCATCGGAAGCGGATGAGTTGAGCATCCGCGTGTCCGCATACCGTCGGCAGCTCGAGCTGGCCGTGCTGAAGTTTCCCACCTCGCTTGCCGGCTCCGACCTGCCGGCGCTCAAGAGCATGTCCGCCCTTGTCTTCTACGTGGACTGGGACGGCTACGGGGAGGCATCGCGAAGCTATACCACGCGCGCCCTGGCGCGGCTGACGTCCAAGGTGCGGATCAGCACGGACGCCTTGTCCGCGCGCGTCATCAGCGAATCTCACTCCCAGGTGGAGAAGCTGATGCCCCAGGTCAGGTCCCAGGTTGCCGAGCTGGAAGCGTGGTATCGCGAGGCGTGGAAAGCGGACGTGCGCGCAAAAGTGCTCTCACACAAAGCGCCCGGCAGCCCGGCGGCAAGGGGGGATCCCGAGGAGGAGCTTCTCTCCTTCAAACGCGCGTTCGACCAGAACCTGCCGGAGGGGATCTGGCACCCCGAGCTCGCGCAGGAGATCCTGGCAGAGGAGACATCGGAAGACGCTCCCGCGCGCCAGGAGAAGCTCTTGACGTCGCTTGCCATTCCGAAGGCGCCGGCAGCGCAGGCACCGGTTCCCCTGGATCGCCGCCCCGAGCTCCTCGAGGCCATCCGAGGGCTGTGCAGGGTGAACGAGGAGATAAGCAGGGCGGAGGCGGTGCTCATCACCAACGAGCGCGCCCTGGAAAGGCACAGCCTCACCTTTTTCCAGCGCATGCGAAGATGGTTCCGAAAGAGCCTGGGCACCATCGAGCACCGGTTTTACGAAATCGAGGTCAAGAGATCCCCGACCTCCGAGCCGCGGATGGAATCCGTCGACTTCCTGAAATTCGCCGCGGAGCTGCGCGATGTGGCGGGAATGCTCGCCGAGACCCTGGATGAATCGAACCCGGAATCACGGCGGATCCAGGAAAAGACCCAGGAGCAGATGGGGGATTTTCTCGACTGGCAGCTTCACCACGTGCGCCGCGTCTACAGGCGGATGGAAGGATTGAACGCGCTGTTCCAGGTCCGCGCGGTGCAGGAGCGCCGGAGCCCGGCGAGAAGCATCAAGCTGGAGCTGCTGGCCATCGAGAACGCCACGGTAAGGGCGGACAAGGTGCGCCGAGAGGTCAATCCGAAGCCGGAAGCGGAAGGCTGATGGTGAAGGTGGAGCCTTTTTCGGGTGCGCTTGCCACGCGGATCACGCCGCCATGCTGCATGATGATTCCGTTGCAGACGGCCAGACCCCAGCCGGCGCTCATGCCGAACTCCCGCGTCGTGAAGTAGGGCTCGAAGATCCTTTTTCTCGTCTTCTCGTCCATGCCCCTGCCCGTGTCGGTGCAGGAGAGGACGGCCCGGCCGGCCGCGGCGCCCGTGCGCACCGTGAAGATGCCTCCATTCGGCATTGCATCGCGCGCGTTGGTTGCGAGGTTGACCAGGACGGTCTTCATCTGCACCGTGTCGACGCGCACGGGCACCGGCGGGCCGGAGAGGTCGAGATGGAGCGCGATCTCCGCGCCGAGAATGGACTGGAACGCGCCGACTGACTGGGAGACGATGGCGTTGAGGTCCGCCGCCTCCAGGTTCAACATCTGCGCCGCGGCCGCGGCCACGAGCCTCTCCACGATGCCCGCCGCGCGCCGTGCCGAGCCGAGGATGGCCTCGGCCGCCAGCCGGACCTCTTCGGGATCGTCGGGATGCCGGGAGAGAAGGTCCGCGTGCCCCACCACGATGGTCAGCAGATTGTTGAAGTCATGGGCCATGCCGCCGGCAAAGAGACCCAGGCTCTCCAGCTTGACGGCCCGCACCCTTTCGGCGTCCATCACGGCGATGCGCGCGTATGCCCGGGCATTGTCGACGGCCAGACCGCAGACTCCGCTGATTGCCCGCGCAAGCTCGATGCAGCGCGAGACAGGGGCCGCCGACACCCGGCCCACCCGGACGATCCCCATGAGCTCACCTTCACGCTGGATGCCCGCGATGAATCCCGTGCCGGAGGCGGTGGGCAGCGCGATTTCCGTGGCGCCGTCCAGGTATGTCAGCATCTCCTCCAGCTCGGCTTCGCCCTCGGGACCCGGGGATTGGACGATCGGGCGGGGCACCCCGCGCTCCACCGTGGCATAGGCGACGCTTTCGGCGTCGAAAAGCTTCGTGAAAAGGCGCACGATGCCTGCGCTGACTTCCTCTTCCGTGTCGATGCGGGCGACGCTCTCGAGAAGCTCGAGCGCGGTGGCGTAATCCTCCGCGCGTATGGGGTTCGACTGGTCGTCGCTCAATGCCTGCTCAACGGCCGCCTGATTGCGCTACCCAGCTCGTCTCGATGATTTTGCCGCTCGCCTTGTCGAGGCGGAAAGTGACCATGCGCCTGGGCTTCGTCACGAAGTGGGAGATGTGGCATATCTCGATGTACGTACCCGGGAACACGTTCCCCCTGACCGAAACAGTGGCACTCTCATTGCGGTCCAGCGTGGTGACCAGCTTGCGGGCGCTCTCATTCAGCTGATGGAGAGCGGTTCTGATCCTATCACGCAATGGCGCAAGGACGGCCCTCGTCCCCGGGTTGGCCTTCATTCTCGTCTCGATTTCCTTGAGCTTGAACGCAAGCGCGATATTCTTGTCCCTGATCCAGATGAGCTTCCGTTCCACGGTGAAGTCGATTCCGCAGTGGATTTCGGTCCGCGGACCGCGCTCCGAGCCTATCTGCGCGGCGGACACACCATTTGCCGCCCTGATCACGCCGCCGATGATTATTCCCCGATCTCCCATTTCGAGACGATCTTTCGTGTTGATCATTGAGTTCATCACACTGGTCCGTACGCGGACCGGGCCCGTCGCGCTAAGGGAGCACCCTTCGATGAACTTCGCTTCCATGGCGCCTCCGACGGAGAGCACCGCTGTTTCCTTTCCCAATACGCCCGACTGAGTGACCAGGTCTTCTTTGCACTCGACCCTGGCAGCGCCGATCGCGCCGATGCAGAGGACTGATTTGCCCGCCTTCACCACAAAGCCGTCCCGCAGCTCGCCCTTGATGACCACGTCCCCGGGGAAGTCGATGTTGCCGGTGCGCAGATCCAGGTCTCCCGCAACCTCGAGCACCTCGTCCACCCAGAAGCTGTCCGGGGTGGGATGGAACTTTCCGTCGCATTGTGCGATGACAGTCCCTGACTCCCACTGCGTGTTCCTGCCGGGCTTCGGATAGGGGACGGGCTCCTTGTGGAACGCCACTCCCGTTCCGCGCACCGTGGTCCCCATTGCGCCATCCTGCTTCGGCTCAAGGGTGGCCAGGACGTCCCCCTTTTTTACCAGGGTGAACAGGGAGAGCTCGCGGAAGTTGACGCGCGCCGCTTCCGGCTGCTCCTTCTTGGGCTTTTCAGCGAGAACTTCGGACAGCACCAGATAAGGCGGGATTTCGTCGCGGGGCCTTCTGCCTCGCGCCACGACCACCTCGCTCACCACGATTCTTTCCTCATTGCAGGTGAGGACGCTTCCCTTGATGGCTTCCCAGTCGATGCCGGTATTGACTCCCTTGCCTTTGATGGCCTCCCGCATCACGTCGATCGTGAGCGGTCCCCCGTTTCCGGTCGGTGGGTAGAGAGTGGCATGAGCGAGCATGCCGTCCTTCGACACTTCAATCACCGCCGTGCCGTCCGTGGACGAAGGCTCCTCCGATTTCTCCTGAGACGCCATGGGGGGAGGGATGTCCGGCTCGTCAGCCGACGGGACGCCCCGGATCTCGATGTCGCGGATGAGGTCCTCTGATCCGCGAATCAGGTGCTCCAATATCCGTTCCTCGTTCGGCATCACGGCGCCCTATTTCAGAAAATCGAGTATCTTTGCAATCTCGAAAGGCTTTTTGAGCAGCCCGATGGCGCCCGCCGCCATTGCCCGCTGCACGAGGGGATCGTTGGGGTAGGCCGTGATGACGAGGATGCGCGCGCTCGGTTTTTTTGCCAGCACTGCTTCGGCAATTTCCGCGCCGTTTTTTACCGGCATGCGGATGTCGGTCAGAATCAGGTCATAGTCGTTCTTGACGGCTTCCTCGGTTCCTTCGGTCGGGTTGGAGGTGGTATGTACCGAATATCCCATGTCCTCGAAGATAATTTTTATTGCATCGAGGATCATCTCTTCGTCGTCTATCACCAGGATGGTTTTTGCCACGGCGCCCTCCCTCCCCTCGAGTCAAGGCCTTTCCTCTGCCATTGAACACCATTACGCCGTCATTTTCAAGGTTGGAAGATGCTTGCCAGGCCCGAAAGGAGGAGATAACATTTCTCCACGCGCGCGCACAACGACTCACGAGCCCCCATTCGCGTTCTCGCGGCCGACGATGAAGAGCCGATTTTGTCGATGCTCTCCGTGATCCTCAAGGAGCAAGGATACGAGTTTTTCCCCGCGCGCAGCGGTCCTGAATGCATTGCTCTGGCCATGCAAATAAAGCCCGACGTCATCCTCCTGGACGTTCACATGCCGGGGATGGACGGTTTCGAGGCGGCCCTGGCGCTCAGCGGCAATGAGGAAACCAGCAGTATTCCCATTATCATGGTCACCGGGCTTTCGACGAGCGCGGATCGCGTGCGCGGGCTCAAGGCGGGTGCCGTGGACTTCCTCGCGAAGCCCGTCGAGTCCGCGATGCTGATCGCGAAGGTATCCTCCCTTGCGCGCCTGAAAGTCTACAATGATGAGATGAAGCGCCGGCATGCTTCATTGCGGACCGAGCTTGCGGGCAGGGGGGAGCAGCTCCAGGCCGCGCTGGAGGCCTTTGCCCGCTTCATTCCTCAGGAGTTTCTCCGCGCACTTGGAAAGACCAACATCGTTGACGTGAAGCTGGGCGACCAGGTGCAGCTCGACATGGCAATACTGTTCTCCGACATTCGTTCGTTTACCGCCCTGTCGGAGAAGATGACCCCGGAGCAGAACTTCTCATTTCTCAATTCCTATCTGAGCAGAATGAATCCATTCATCTGGGAAAACGGCGGATTCATCGACAAATATATCGGGGATGCCATCATGGCGTTGTTTCCGAAGGGGTCCGGCTCTGCGCTCTCCGCTGCTATTGCCATGCTCTCTCACATCCCGCTCTACAATCAGCAGCGCAAGGGCTTCGGCTACGACCCTCTGCGCATCGGAATAGGCATCCACGCGGGTTCGGTCATGCTGGGCATCATCGGGCATGAGAGGTTCATGCAGGGAACGGTGATCTCCGACGCGGTCAATCTCGCCTCGCGCCTGCAGGACCTTACGAAAGTGTACGAAGTGTCGCTTCTGGTTTCAAACCACGTGCTGTTCGACCTGGAAGATCCCAACCGGTACAACTATCGTTTCATGGACAAGGTGAAGCTGAAAGGCAAGGAGGACGCCGTCTCTGTTTACGAGGTGTTCGATGGGGATCCTGAAGAGCTGAAGGCGCGTAAGAAGGCGAGCCGCGAAGTCTTCGAGAGGGGAGTGTATGACTTCCACGCGGGCCATTTCCAGGAGGCTCTCAGCCGGTTTCAGGGCATTCTGAATCCCGATATCATCGACCGGCCTCTTGAGATCTACACAAAGCGCTGCATGCAGGCGCTGAAGCTGGGGGGGCTTGCTGAGGAGAGCGCGCAGTGACTCAGATCACCGTCCCGGGTGTGAGCACCGAGTCCTTCGGAATGACGATGATCCCGTCCCGGACGGAGTAATTCTCGAAGTCCCCGTCGGGACGGCTGATGGAGTCGATGCCCAGCCGGCAGTTCTCTCCGATCCGGGCATTCTTGTCGATGATGGCTCTCTTGATGATGCAGCTCTGGCCGATGCCGACATTGGGCCTTCCGTCCGCCCTGTTCCGCTCCCTGTCGTCCGCCGTCTCGTAGTAATCCGCGCCCATGCAGACCACGCCGTCCAGGTTCGCGCCGCTCTCGATGATCGTGCGGATGCCGACGATGGAATTGACGATATTCGCGTTGGTGATGATGCTTCCTTCCGCCGCGAGGGAGGTGGAGATGGTGCTGTAGTTGATCTTGGAAGGCGCCAGGTCACGCCTGTTGGAGAAGATGGGCGCGTTTTCAAGGTAGAGGTTGAAGTCGGGATTGATGGAGGCGAGCTTGATGTTCGCCTCGTAGAAGCTGTGCACCGTTCCGATGTCCTCCCAGTAGTCGTCGAAGACGTACGCCGCCAGCTTCATCGAGTCAATGGAGGAGGGGATGATCTGGGAGCCGAAATCCGTATGGGTGTTGTCCAGGGCCTTTCTCATAGCGGCGGCGGAGAAAATGTAGATGCCCATGGATGCGAGGTACCCTTCTCCCTCGAAATCCAGGTCTTCTTTTGCCTTGATCCTCGGCGGAATGGCGAGCGCAGAAATGTCCTCCTGCGGAGCCGGCTTCTCGATGAATTTCGTTATCCGGTAGCTGCCGTCGACCTTCAGGATGCCCAGGCCGCTCGCCTTCTCCCGCGTGACAGGAACCGCCGCAACCGTGATATCGGATCCGGATTCGACGTGTGAGTGGAACATATCCATCAGGTCCATGCGGTAGAGCTGATCACCGGAGAGGATCAGGTAGTGCGTGGGCGACTGGTCCGCGAAATGTATGAAGTTTTTCCGCACGGCGTCCGCCGTGCCCTGGTACCAGTCGCTCGACTCCAGCGTCTGCTCGGCGGCAAGGACCTCGACGAAGCCCTTGCTGAATGTGTCGAACCTGTAGGTATTGTTGATATGACGATGCAGGGAGGCGGAATTGAACTGGGTGAGGATGTAGATCTCCCTCAGCCCCGCGTGGATGCAGTTTGAGATGGGGATGTCCACCAGGCGGAACTTACCCCCGAACGGCACGGCCGGCTTTGCCCGCTTGGCGGTGAGGGGGTACAATCGTTGGCCTCTTCCGCCGCCAAGTATGATTGCAACGATTTTCGCCATGTAACGTTCCCCCGGAAAAGTGTATGCCGCACCGTGCATGGGGTCAAGGGCGATCACGGGACTCGCCTATCAGTCCGATCCGGGTATAGAATGAATTGATGGGGCAGTTGATCGCGGCCCAGCGTGATTTCCTCACGTTTGTATCCCTCTTTGCATTCATTATCTGCGCGCTGGAATGCGCGGTCCTGAACAGGGAGGAAGGAGGGCGTCGCTGGCTCTCATTCCTGAGTTTCTTCCTCTTTCAGGGCCTGGCGGTTTTCTGGATCCTGGTTTCCCCCGTTGTCTCGGCCGGACCGTGGAGCGCCTTCCTGATATCCTTCCTGCAGTCCCTGTCATTCGGCAGCCTTTTTGCATTTGGACCCAGTCTCACGGCAAGCCTTCGGCAAAAGTTGTGGATGGTTGTGCTGAGCCTGGCAATCGTTGCCGTCTGTGCGGGCATGGGATTATTGCTCGGAGCCGCTCCGTACTCCACGGCCTTGCGCCTTTTCCTGGGCATCCCGGGTATCGTGCTCGCGGTTCGGTTCCTGCTATCTGACCCCGCCATTCGGCTCCGGCGAAGACCGTGGCTGGTCGCCCATGCGTGCACCTTTGGCGCGTTGGGGCTTCTGCTGCTCCTGGGGACCGCGGGGGAGATTTTCTTCCACGGCACGTTCGCGGATGCATCCGTTGTCCCGCGGGTGTTCGTATCACTCGCGTTCGCGGTCACTCTCTCCATGCACGAGTGGCGCTCCTTTGCCCGGCTGAATCGCGGGTATGGCCGCCCGCTGACGCGCCTGGTCATCTCCGGCTCATTTCTCGCCCTCCCTTTCTTGCTTGTACTTGGCGGATTCGTCACTCACTGGCTCGGCCAGTACGCCTACGACCAGCTGCGCTCCGAGTACCACACTGAAGCCGACGGCATCCGGGGCGCAATCGTGGCACAGACCGGCGGGATCGACCGGGACGTGTTCATTCTGTCAGGCTCCCCTCGATCCGGACTCTTCCTCACGCGGCGCGATGATTTTTCCCGGGTTCAGGCCGTGGAGGCCCTCAATCGCTATGCTCACGCAATCCAGGGCACATGCTATCTCCTTGATACCAAAGGGAGTGTCATTGCATCCTCCGATGGCGCTCCCGACTCTTTCATCAGAACGTCCCACGCGGGAGCTTCCTGGTTCAGGGATGCCATCAGGGGTGGGGCTGGACGCGCGTTCAACGTCGATATCCCGACTTATACGCGCGACTACCATGCCAGCGCGCCCGTGTGGGAGCTGACGCATGGCATCGTCGGTGTCGCGCTGATCGTGAAGGACATGGTGTCACTTTTCCCCACGGTCAGACCCGACCAGAGTGCGTTCCTCATAGACGAGAACGGGATCATCTTCTTCTGCACCCGGCCGGATCTCAAGTACCGCATTCTCTGGCTGTTGCCCCGTGCGACCATGAACGCCGTGATCTCCTCCCGCGAGTTCGACTTGATTTCGGTCGCCCCTGTCCTCGACGCCAAGCCCGTCGATGGGGAGCTCGTATCGTCGACCGGATCGACCTACATGGCTTCACGGTCATTTCTCGCCCTTCCCGGCTGGTCCGTCGTGCTCCTCGGGTCGATTGCCGAGATCCTGCTGTACCGACTGGCAGGGCTGCTGGCTATCCTGATCGCGACGCTGGTGATCGGGCTATTCTCCGCGGTAGGCCAGATGTCGCTCCTGGACGAGGCGCGCGTCGAGCGCTCGGAATCTCTTTACCGCGGCCTGATCGAGGGTTCCCCCAATTGGGTCAGCATCGTGGACACAGCGGGCGCATTCACTTTCACGAATCGCGCGGGACGCGAAAGCCTCGGCATTGGCGCGGCCGGCTCTGCTGACGGGAGGATCGAGAACTTCATTGGGCCCGACCATGTTGGAGAAATCGCGGCCAATGTCGGAGTTGCCTTGCGGGGAACCATCGTCACTTTTGAAACAGTTCTGCCTTCCGTATCCGGAAGAACAAAAGCCTGGCGCATCACGCTGGTGCCTCTGCGGGCTGCGGGCCAGGAGCCGACCGCCATCCTGATCGGCAACGACGTGACCGAGATGCGGGGCGCGCAGGCACGGCTTGTGCGCGCGGAACGGATGGCGGCGCTGGGAACGCTCGCCGGCGGCGTGGCCCATCAGTTCAACAACATCAACGCGGTGGCGATGGGCTACCTTCAGGTCCTGGAAACGGAGCCGGATTTGTCGGAAAAGGCAAGGAAATACCTGGGCTCGGTACGGAGCGCTCTGGAGAGGTCGGTGCTCATCACTGCCCGGCTCCTGCCCCTTTCCACTCACCAGGCCAAGGAGGAGCCCCGCCTCCTGCTGGAGGATGCGGTGCGGGCCGCCCTTCCCGCCGTGCAACCCGATCTGGACAGGGAAGGGGTCGCGCTCGAGCTGAATCTCGAATCCGGAGTTGCCATTCTTATTAATGGCGAGCAGCTCGGCTTTGTCGTGGAAGCGCTCCTTGTCAATGCGTGGCATGCCACCCTGGGACAAGCGGTGCGGCATGTCCAGGTCAGCAGCGGCAGCAAGGATGGCGAGGTGTTTCTCCGGGTGGATGACACCGGGATCGGAATCGCGCCCGAAAAGCTCAGCAGCCTCTTCACTCCATTCTTCACTGAGAAGGGTGAGCATGCGCCACCCCAGTCCCCCCAGGCGCTCGTGCAGGGGGTCGGGCTCAGCCTTGCCGTTGCCCATTCCATCGTCACCGCGCGCGGGGGGCGGATCGAGATCGAGAGCAAGCCCGGCGCGGGCTCTCGCTTCACCGTCTGGCTTCCCCGCGGCTGATTGTCGCCGGATGCGATTGTCCGACTGACTCCCCCGTGTTACTATGGTCCCGGGGGAGGGGGGATGCTCACCGACATCATCGGGTCGCTCCGCGGGGACCCGGAGTTCAGCCAAAGGGTTACTCACTGGGAAGTGGTGCCGGCGCATGCGGGCTCCTACGCCGATATCCCGCCTGCCGTAGACGGCCGCATACGGCAGGCACTGCTGGCCCGAGGCATCGGCAGGATCTACAGCCACCAGCTTGCCACCTGGGACGCGGTGCGCGCGGGGAAGAGCGTCGTGCTCGTCAGCCCCACCGCATCTGGAAAAACCCTCGCCTATAATCTTCCCGTGCTCCAGGCGCTGCTGGAAGACCCGGATGCCCGCGCACTGTACCTGTTCCCGACAAAAGCTCTCTCCCAGGACCAGCAGTCGGAGCTCAACGAGGTGGTGCGGGGGGGGAAATCCCGGTCAAGGTCTTCACCTATGACGGGGACACCCCGGGCTCCATCCGCATCTCCGCGCGGGACGAGGGCAGGATCATCATCACCAATCCCGACATGCTCCACACCGGCATCCTTCCCAACCACCCGAAGTGGATCAAGGCATTGAAGCACCTTCGTTTCGTCGTCATTGACGAGATGCATTCGTACCGGGGGGTATTCGGCTCGCACATGACGAGCGTGATCCGCCGCGTGAAGCGGATTGCCGGCTTCTACGGCGCCGCGCCCCTGTTCATCTGCTGCTCGGCAACCATCGGCAATCCGCACGAGCTGGCGCAGAAGATCCTGGAGCAGGACGTGACCCTCATCGACGAAAACGGCTCCCCGTCCGGAGAGCGCCACTTCGTGCTCTACAATCCTCCGCTCGTGGACAGGGTGCAGGGGATCAGGCGCAGCGTGGTGCTGGAGAGCCAGCGGATTGCCACGCGGCTGCTCAAGGCGGGCGTGAAGACCATCGTGTTCGCCCGATCGCGCGTGCGCACCGAGCTCATCGCCACGTATATCAGGGACTCCTTGAAGAACTTCTATACGGACAATCACGGCATCACCGTGCAGTCCTACCGGGGAGGCTACCTGCCGAACGAGCGGCGCGCCATTGAAAAAGGCCTGCGGGACGGAAGCATCCAGGGAGTGGTTTCAACGAACGCGCTGGAGCTCGGCATAGACATCGGCGGGCTGGACGCTTCCATTCTCTCGGGCTTCCCCGGTACCATCTCCTCCTCATGGCAGCAGGCGGGGAGGGCGGGGCGGCGGAATGCCGTGTCTCTCTCGATCCTGGTCGCCTCCTCCTCCCCCACGGACCAGTTCGTGATTCAGCATCCCGAGTACTTCTTCTCCCGCTCCCCGGAGAACGGCTACATCGATCCGGGCAATATCTTCATTCAGACCGACCAGCTCAAGTGCGCCCTCTTCGAGCTGCCTTTCGAGGAAGGGGAGACCTTTGGAGAAGACACCCCCGCGCTCCTGGAATCCCTTGCGGAGAAGGGGGTCATCCGGCATGCGGGGCTCAAATGGTACTGGGCGGATCGCTCCTATCCGGCGGAGAACGTATCCCTGCGCACTTCCACCGCGGAGAACGTGGTGATCGTGGACACGACCCGGGGGAGGGACGAGGTCATCGGGGAGATGGACCTGCCCTCCGCCAAGCTGCTCGTGTTCGACCATGCAATCTACATCCACCTTGGTGACCAGTTCGCCGTGAAGCAGCTCGACCTCGAGAACAGGCGCTGTTTCGTGGAAACGGCGGACACGGACTACTGGACCGACTCCATCGTCAAGACGGACATCAAGGTCCTTACCGAGGACGAGGAGAGGACCGCCGCGGGCATCCGCACCGTGCTGGGGGATCTCCTCGTGCGGACCCAGGCTACCAAGTTCAAGAAGCTGAAGTACCACACGAACGAGAACGTGGGCTACGGCGACATCACGCTGCCGGCGGACGAGATGCACACCCGGTCCGCCGTGCTCCTGTTCGACGCCGCCACCCTGCCGGGGAAGCGCTTCGGCGCGCTTCCGGATGCGGAGCAGGGCATCGTGATTCAGAGAATGGGCGTGCTCTTTCGCACCGTGGCCCCCGTATTTCTGCTCTGCGATCCCCGTGACCTGGGAGTCTCGGAGAGGGTCAGGGATCCGCACTTCAAAGTCCCGTGTCTCTACGTCTACGACCAGTACCCCGGGGGGATCGGGCTCTCGGAGGGATTCCTGAAGGACCTCCCCCGGATTGCCCGGGGCGCGCGGGAGGTCGTGGAGCGGTGCCCGTGCGAGAGCGGGTGTCCGTCCTGCATCGGGGCTCCGGACGCTGAACAGGGCGGCATCAACGCCAAGGCCGCCGTGCGCGCGTTCCTCGCGGCCTGGACGGACGCAATGGAGCCCTGAGGACGGATGGGCGGCATGCAGGGTTCACCGTTTCCCGGTTGGGATAGGGCGGGGGAGTTTCTCTACAGGCGAAGGCTCGATTTTCCCGGCCTGGGCGTGGAGGCGTGGCCCGCGCCTTTCTCCCCGGAAGCCGTCTCCGCAGACGAGCTGGTGTTCTACGACACGGAAACAACCGGCCTTTCCGGCGGCGCCGGGAGCGTCATTTTCCTGTTCGGCGCTGCGCGGTGCGAGGGCAGGGACCTTGTGGTGGAGCAGCTCTTTCTCTCGGATTTTCCCGGCGAGCCGGATTTCCTTGCCGCGGTTGCCGGCCTCCTGAAGCCCTACCGCGCATTCGTCTCCTACAATGGGAAGACCTTCGACAGCCATCTCCTCCGAACCCGATTCCTCATGAACCGCATCGAGTGGGAGCCGGGCCCCCAGGTGGATCTGCTCCATCACGCGCGGAGGCTCTGGAAGACGGTGACGGGTGACTGCAGCCTGAGAACAATCGAATCGCACATCCTCGGTTTCATCCGCGGGCTCGACGTCGCAGGCGAGGACATTCCCCTGATCTGGCTGGAGTACCTGCGCACGGGGAGGCGGGGAACGCTGCCGGTGGTGTTCGACCACAATGTCATGGACATCACGTCCCTTGCCCGGATGTATGCGCTCATTGGCAGGTTTCTTTCCGGCGATGTCTCGGCCGCGAAGGTGGATGAAAGGGCCCTGGGCCGCTGGCTGCTCGGACGGTCACCGGCTGTCGGTGCGAAAGTGCTGGCGGACGCGTTCGGACGGGGAAACGCGGAGGCCGGCATTGTGCTCAGCCTTCACCACAGGAGGCATCGCGACTGGGAAAAGGCGGTGGCCGTCTGGGAATCCATGACCTCGGGCTCCCGGAGCATTTTCGCCGCCGTGGAGCTCGCCAAACACCTCGAGCACCGTGTCAGGAGGCCTGATCAGGCCCTGGAAATGGTGGAGCTCCTCCTCTCCTGGAACCTCCCGCTGGATGCGCGTACCCGGCAGGAGATCGGGAAGAGGAGAGAACGACTGCTGAGAAAGCTGGCTGCCGCAGCGGCGGCGCATTAGCCGAGCGTCGCCTCGACGGAATGCGTTCTCCCGTCGTCGAACAAGGGGAGCAGGTTTCCGTCGATCTTCCGCCCGTCCACTGACATCGATGCAACGCCGCGGCAGATATGAGAAGGGTTCCTTACCTGGATCCGGTATGCGGCGCCCCTGTATTTCCGTACCGCGCTGAAGCCGTCCCATGCCGACGGTATGCAGGGGCTCACGGTCAATCCGCCGTACGTGGGCAGCAGGCCCAGGATGTGTTTGGTCGCTGCCTGGTAGACCCAGGAGGCGGTTCCTGAGAGCCAGGAGTTCCGCGCGAGGCCGAACATCGGGTGCTCGTCCCCGAGGATATTCTGGGGATAGACGTAGGGCTCGCACTCGAACTGCTCGATCCTGTCGTTTTTTTCGCTGGGATCTATCTGCCGGTAGTACTCATATGCGCGGTCCCCGTTGCCCAGCATGGTTTCGGCGATGATCACCCACGGGTTGGTATGAAGGAAAATGCCCGAGTTCTCCTTGGCGCCGGGCGGATAGGTGCTGATCCCTCCCTTTCGCGCATCGAAGCCGTTGAAGCTGGGGGTTGATATCTTTATCCCGTTGCGCGTGTTGAGCAGCCTGCGCAGCGATTCCATTGACGCGCGGGCCCGGTCCTCGGTGGCAAACCCCGAGAGCACCGGCCACGATTGCCCGTTGATGTAGATCCGGCCTTTCTCGTTCACATGCGAGCCCAGCGGAGTCCCGTCCCAGTCGATGTACCTTATCCACCACTGTCCATCCCACGCGTGCTGGAGGAATCGCTGTTTCATTTCCGCGTGCCAGGCGTCGCATCTCTCGGCCTCCGCGGGCTCCCCGCGCCATCGGGCCATTGCGGCCAGCTCCTGGAGCGCCTTGCCGTACAGGTTCGCCGTGAACATGGATTCCGCGCCCGTCGCAAGATTGATGGTATCATTCCAGTCCGCAAACCCGAGGAGGGGGATGCCGTGCTTCCCGACGTTCGATCGGGTGAACTCGATCCCCCGTCGCATGTGATCCAGAACTGTCGCGGTTTCCAAGGGCACGCCGCTCTTGTCCTTGTCGTAAAAGGGAATGACTTCTTCCAGGAATGAGCGATCACCCGTTTCTTTCAGCAGCTCTGCCACGGCAAGAATGCTCCACAGATGATCGTCGCTGTAGTAGTGCGGGCGGTCGTCACGCTCCATGGCGTCACCCATGCTGCCTTCCCTCGTGGCAGGGTTGAGCTGGTGCATGGCAAATCCCTCGCGCTTCTGGACGCTGAGCAGAGTGCGGAGGAGAGACTTCGCCTCCTCCGGCACGCTCGCCAGGACTCCCATCACGTCCTGTGAGGAGTCGCGGAACCCGATTCCCCGCGCGCCGTAGCCGGTTTGATAGAGGGAGAGGTAGCGCGACCACTGAAATGTCGTGTGGCATTGCCGGGGATTGTGGATGTTCAGCATCCGGTTCGTCGCCGGATCAGGGGTTTCAACCTGGATGCAGGAAAGCCGGGCCCGCCAGGATTCGCCGAGCCGCGCGAATGCCTGGTCCACGGCACGGGCATCCTGGAAGGGACCGATGCCCGCCATGGCTGATTCAATGCTTTCGGCCTGGCCGAGCTGAACGATGAGGCGGCGCTCCTCGCCCGGCGCAAGCGCGCCCAGGTGATGAAGGAGCGCGCCGATGTTGTCACCGCGCAGGGCCTCGTGGCAGCCGAGCTCCTCTTCTTCCAGGCTGCCCGGGCTGGCCCACGTCCCGTATTCATTGCGGCCGAGAAAGTATTTGC
Source organism: uncultured Spirochaetota bacterium (assembly GCA_963820435.1). Classification (GTDB taxonomy): domain Bacteria; phylum Spirochaetota; class Spirochaetia; order SZUA-6; family Fen-1364; genus Fen-1364. The sequence goes on from CAWGAC010000015.1 coordinate 117,828, forward strand.
GGTCCGTTTCAAAGGAGGAGGAGGCGAGGTTGGATGCGAGGAAGTTCACCTGCGTGTCCCGCATCATGAATGCGTACTGGAAAAGCACCCTGCGGCCGTTCTCCGAGAGGCGTGACCTGCTCTGCATTGTCTGGGGGACCCAGTCAGCGTTCGTGAGCTGCTTGAGTGCGTCGAAGTGCGAGTACTCCACAACGGGGATCGCATCCACCTCGCGGCTGCGCTTCCCGATGTTCGCGATCCGCACGTCTACGATCAGGCGGGAGTCCTCCAGGGGCACGAAGAACGTGGCGTCCGTGCGAATCCCGTTGAGCTCCGAGATAATCCGCGAATATCCCAGCCCCACGTGGCATTCGAAGGAATCCAGCCGGGCCAGGCCGGGCACAAAGAAGGGCGAAACAGTTTTCCAGTTGCCTGCTTCACGAACCCGCAGGAACAGGGTCGTGCCCCTGAACTCGCCGGCAGGCTGCAGGGAAATGTAGCGCGTGATGCGGTTTGTTGCCGGGTCTCCCTTGCAGAGCAGGGCGCCGCCGGTATGATCGACAAACCCGCCGAACGCAAGGGTCCCGACGTAATTGATCCATTTTGTCGGCGTACACGGATCTGTAATCACGTATTCCCTTGCAGGATCTTCGAAACGCCCGCACCGCATTTTTTCCTCCTTACCCGGAAATGCATGTTATCTGAGATACCGGTATAGTGCAATTGCCAATTATTGCCTGGTTCAGAACGTTTTCTTAAGGCGCGTCAATATCATCAATCATATAACTCATTATATTGAAACAAATAAAACTGGTGGAAAGAATTCTCTTGACAATGCAAATGCCGCGTGCTACAACGCGAGAACGGTTGCGGCCACTCTGCAAAGTACTAGCGTTTCGCTTGATATTTTTGTTTCTTCGGGCAAAGAACGAAACCGTTATTGTCGAGGAGCCGTGCAAGGACTGATGACGATAAAAGACATCGCCGAAATGGCCCATGTATCGAAAGGCACTGTTTCCCGGGTCATAAACGGCGTGACGGGGGTCGGCGAAGAAACGCGACGCAGGGTTTCGAAGCTCATCGAATCCCTGGATTTCCACCCGGACGCCTCCGCCAGAGGTCTTGCGGCCAGGCGGACGAACACCATGGGTTTTGTCATCCCGCATACGGGCAAGTACACCCTGACAAGCACCTTCTGGCCCGCGTTCCTCACCGTGATCACACAGGAGGCGGCAGCGCACGGCATCAATGTGCTCCTCTCCACGGCGAGCTCGGAGGACGATGTGGACTCGGCATTCCGCAGCATCCTCAGGGGCCGCCGGATCGACGGTGCGATAATCGGGGCGGAGCAGTTCGGACAAAAGCAGCTCGCGGAGCTGCTCGTGAAGAACCTGCCGTTCGTCATGGTGGGGAAGAGCCCCCACAGCTCGTCGTACTACGTCGATGTGGACAATGCGCTGGGCGCGCGGATGGCGGGTGAGCATATGGCCGGCAAGGGCCACAGCCATGTCGCCGTCCTGGCCGGACCGGATGCGCTGCCCTACGTGCACGACAGGGTACGCGGCATCGTCGACGTGTACCGGGAGAAGGGGCTTCCGGATCCCCTTGTCGTGCACTGTCCCTATGACACCACGGACGCGATGCGGTGTGCGCAGCAGATCCTGCTCTCGCTCCCTGCGGTGAGCGCCATTTTCGTCGCTGCCGGGGACCTGGTCATCGGCACGCTCAACGCGTGCGCGCAAATGGGGAGGAGCGTGCCGGGCGACATTTCCATCGTGTCATTCGACGATCACCCGTTTTTCCCCCACCTTTCGCCGGGCATCACCGCGGTGGCGCAGCCGATAGATGAGATCGGCGCGGCGGCCGTGCAGATGCTCTTCGAGCTCATGGCGGGCAGGGAGCCGGAGCATAGATCCGTCATCATCCCTCCCCGGCTCGTTCAGCGCGGCTCCTGCGCTGCGCCTGATATGAAAAAGAAAACCCCTCGTTGAGGGGGAAAGAATCCTTGAAGGAGGTTTGCGCCATGAAGAAGTTCCTGTTCTTCGCGCTTGTTCTGCTGATCATTCCCATGAGCCTCGTCGCTCAGCAGACAACGCTCAATTTCCTCTACTATATCGACGCCACGCAGGCGGGATATGAAGAGGACCAGGCGTATTGGCAGAAGTTCAAAGATGACAATCCGGACATCGACCTGCAGATGGAGATCCTGTTCAGCCAGGCCTACCACCAGAAGCTGTCCGCCTACATCGCCGCCGGGCAGCTTCCGGATGTCATGTACATGTGGCCGACCACCCGCGACAGCTCGGCGCTTCTGCACTCGCAGAAGCTCGTCAAGGACCTTGCGCCCCTCCTGGGCAAGGACTTCCTGTCCAACTTTGTCGCGCCGGCTCTCAACGTGAATGCACAGTCCTCCAAGATGCTGGCGGAGCTCCCCCAGAGCTTCACCTACACCACGGTCATGTACACCAACAAGAAGCTCTTGTCGGACCTCGGCATTCCGCTGCCCAAGACCTATGCGGCTCTGAAGGCCATGGTTCCCAAGCTCAGGGTCAAGAACGTGCAGACCATCCTCCTGCCGGATGGCGACCAGTGGCCGGCCCAGTCGTGCCTGTTCTCCACGGTTGTCGGACGCATGCTCGGCGACGCCTGGATCGACAGGGTCAATACGGGCAAGGTCAAATTCACGGATCCCGCCTTTGTCGCCGCCCTGACATTCGTCAAGACCATGTTCACCGACGGCGTCATCAACTGGAGCAACATCCAGCAGCCCTACGGTGACGGCCCCGGTCTGTTCGCTTCGGGCAAGGCCGCCTTCATCATCGACGGCGACTGGCGCCAGGGAGCCTACCTGACGGACAAGGCCTCGGGCAAGGCGTTGATCGCACCGGAGGCGCAAGCCGCGGATTTCGCGTTCCTCAACTTCCCCGCCATACCGGGAGAGAAGAATCCGGGCGTCGTATCCGCAATCGCGGGCGTCGGCCTCGGCATCTCCGCAGCGATTCCCGCCGGCTCCGACAAGGAAAAGGCCGCTGTGCGCCTGCTCAAGTGGTACTACGGTCCTGAGTTCTCCCAGATGAAGCTCGAGACGGGCGCCTTCATCCCGACGCGCAAGGGCGTCACCAGCGAGAAGCTCGAGCCCTTCACAACCATGATGCCCACGTACTATTCTTCAATCGCCAAGACCTGCTACGTGATTGACGGCGTGCTGGATCCGAGCGTGTTCAACGTGCTCAACGCCGGCCTGCAGTCCATCGGCCTCGGGGCAAAGACCCCTGCCCAGGTTGCGGCCGAGATGCAGAAAGCAATGGATGCGTGGCTGAAGTCGAAGATGTAAAGTTCCGAGCAGAGCGGGTGTCCGGGCTCACCGCCCGGACACCTTTTTTTGATGCTTTCGGCACGGAGGCTCGGGATGGCGCGGACGGTTGCTTACAGGCGTGATGAGAGACGGGCCTACTGGGCAATGGTGCTGCCTGCCTTCATTCTCTATCTCTTTGTCATGGCTTTTCCCATCGCCATCTCCATCATCCTCTCGCTCAGCAACTTCAATGGCGGGAAGATGTTCGGAGGCGAGCGGTGGAGGATCACCGGGTTTCAGCAGTACGCGAAGCTGGTGGCGGACCCCCAATTCTGGCTCGCGCTGAAAAACAATGTGTACATCGTCCTCATCTCCGTGTTCGGGCAGCTCCCCCTCGGGTTCGTATTTGCATACCTGATCTATCGCAGGATCGTGAGATTCGGTGATTTCTGGCAGGGCGTGCTGTACATGCCGGCAATCATCTCCGTCATCGTCCTGGGCATCATGTGGAACATGATATTCGCTCCTTCCGGCCTCATCGCGGATGTCATGAACAAGTGGTACGCCAATGCCTTCTCCCACAAGCTTGATGTGATCCTGCGCGCGTCGGGGGGCTTCAACGTCACGGACGGATTCGTGCACCGGATCGTCGACATAAGCGATCCTGTCGCGCTGCAGATATTCAATGACCCGTTCACCGAGCTCAAGGACATCATCGTTGCTTATACACCCGGCCAGCTCGCGGTGTTCAGGAGCGACATGGTGAACCTGCTCGCACACAAGTGGTCGCCGGATTTCCTCAGCAAGGCCGACGTGGCCATGATTCCCATCATGTTCGTGACGCTGTGGTGCTGGACGGGGCTTTACCTGATCCTTTTCCTGGCCAACATGCAGAAGATCGACGTGGCCATCGTCGAGGCGGCGAGGATCGACGGGGCAACGGAAGGCCAGGTGATGGGCCGCATTGTGCTTCCCAGCCTTTCCGGGGTCATCGTGAATGCCGCGATTCTCTGCATCTCGGGCTCCTTGAACAGCTTTGCGCTGATCTGGGCCATGACCGGCGGAGGCCCCGCGCGAGTGACGGAGGTCCTCTCAATCTACATGTACACGAATGCGTTCCACGGCGCGCCGCACTATCCCCTGGCCAACGCCATCGCCCTTTCGATCGTCATATTCAGCTTCATCCTCATCGGCTTGACCAAGCTCGTGGAGAAGCGGTACGGGGGAAGGGAGTAGGTCATGAGAGACGCGGCGAGAATGACGTACGGCAGGATCGCGGGCGCGCTCGGAAAAGTGCTCGCCTATCTTGTGATGGGAGTATTCGCCTTCATGACGGTCTCCCCCATCATCTGGCTCCTCGTCAACTCGTTCAAGTCGAACGCGGAATACCGCCTCAACAAGCTGAGTCTCCCCCACGAGTGGATCACGGTCAATTATCCCGGCGCATGGAGGATCGGCGAGTTCGACAAGCTCATAGGGAACTCGGTCATCTATACCCTGGGCGCGTCACTGGGAATCATCCTGTTCTCCCTCCTGGCCGCGTTTGCCTTTGCCAAGATCAGGTCAAAGGCGACCGCCCCGATCTACGGCAGCTTCGTCATCGGCATTCTCCTCTCGATCCAGTCGCTGATGGTGCCGCTGTTTATCGAGGTCTCTCAGCTCGACAAGCTCCTGGGAGATCTCTTCCAGTTCCTCCATCTCATGAAATCCACGGACTTCCACCTCTTCTACAACAGCCGCGTGGGGGTGCTTCTGATCTATATCGGATCCGGGCTGCCCGTCGCCATCTATCTTGCCACGGAGTACATCAAGAGCATCCCCGATGCCCTTGTGGAAGCGGCGCGCATCGACGGCGCGGGCTATTTCGCCATCTTCAGGGGAATCATCCTGCCCATGTCGGTCCCGATCGCGACGACGGTCGCAATCCTGAACATCACCGGCCTGTGGAACGAGTTTGCCCTCATCAATATCCTCGTGTCCAAGACAAGCCTCCAATCGCTGCCCCTGGGTATCCTCAGGTTCTCGGGAACGATGATGGCGGACTATGGAAAGCAGTTCGCCGCGCTGGCCATCGGCATGCTGCCGCTGCTGATTTTCTACCTGATATTCAGGAAGCAGATCACAAAGGGAGTCGCCGCGGGCGCGATCAAGGGCTGACGGGCCGGCATCGGGCCCGGCATCATCCCCTCCGGCAGGTCTGGCCGCCGTCCTCCTTACATCCCATAATAGCTGATGACGTAGTCGGTCACCGGCGCGAATCCGAGCCGGTCATAAAGCGCTATTGCGGGCCGGTTTCGCTTTTTCACGAACAGGCAGGCTGCCGTCTTGTCGATGAACACGGCCTCCAGGAGCTCTGCCACCACCCGGGCCCCCAGGCCTTTGCTTCGTTTCTCGGGCACCGTGTAGACGCCGCCGATCTGATCGACGCCGAATCCACGCGCGTTCGTCGCCGCCTTTGCCACGGGCACCCCGTCCAGCTCCGCGACATACACCAGCTCGTCCCGAAGGCTGTGTTTCAACAGCTTCATGCATTGGGCGTCGTTGAAATGCGTGGGATCGATCACCACCTCCTCCAGCTCGTACTCCTTCTGCAGGGGGAAGAGTGCTTCCGCGTCGTACGGGTCCGCCTTTCTGACCACCACGCCTTCGTGGTCCCGCGGGAGAAAGGGACGCAGGGATGCGCGGGGCAGGGTCATCAGAAAATACTCGATGCGGGTCGTGGGCGGAAGGGGAAGCAGGGCCTCGACCCCCCCGACGCACCTGCCGACCCCCATGATGGAGTGAACGGTCGGGCTCAGGCCGCGCAGCACGTCCGCGAGGCCGTTATGGCCCGCGTCCTCCCCCGTCAGCACGGGAAGCAGGAGGCCCGCAGTCGTGAACAGGGCGCACTCGAAGACGTTCCCCCGCGCATCGGCGTTGAAGTACACCTCGCAGCCGCGCGCGCCGTCCAGCAGGCGCGAGGTGAATGGGACGCAGAGCGCTTCGTCACGCAGCAGGAACTCGAGGATCGCGGGCAGGTCTCTCCGTCCCGCCGGCCGCCAGCTCATTTGACGGCCTGCGCCGCAAAGCTCACGGGGAGCAGACCGGTGGCCGTGAAGTCTCCCGCAAGCACACTGAAGCCCGCGCGGAAGGAATCGCGGCCCTCGCCGTACACCGCGATTGCCGTCTGGACCCATGACGCATCGCTGAGGTACACGGGGCTGAGGGCGGAAATGACGATGACCTTCCTCCCCATGCCCTTGAGCTCCTGGAGCACATCCAGGCTGTTGTAATTGGCGAGACAAAAAATCACGGTATCATACGCGGCGGCACGCGCGCGCACGGAGGACTTGTCCTGGGCCCGCGCGCCGTAAAACGGGTTGAAGGGGAAGAGCAGGGTATCGGCGCCCGGATAGCGGCGCAGGCCTTCGGAAAGAAACTCGTTGAATTGTCCGCAGAGAAGGACTTTTTCTCCCCGGGCCTGTCGGTAGGGGATCCTCTTTCCCGCGATGAGCGTGACGGCCCTGGCGGACACCTGCACGAAGAAATCCCTGGCTCCGGGAGCTGGCACCTGCGTCTTGACCGACGAAGGGTTCGGATTCAGGGGCGCGTCGCGTCCGCGGAAGTAGCGCAGCTTGGTGGCCAGGATGCGCGTCACGGACTCCTTGAGGGCGGCGCGGAATGCCTTGCGCGACCCGGCGGCCGCGATCAGCGCCTTCCAGGTGAGCTCCTGGGTCGCCGGTGTATGCGAAACGAGCACCATGTCGTTTCCCGCCTCCAAGGCGCGGAGGCACGCGGTGGGCGTATCCAGGCCGTCGGCAAGCACGCCCTCCATTTCCATGTCATCAGTGATCACAAGGCCCTGGAACCCGAGCTTGTCCCTCAAGAGGCTCTGGAGGAAGAAGGGGGACAGGGAGGCGGGCGTGAGGCTGCCCAGGATCCGGGGAAAAGCGAGATGTCCCGTCATCACGGCAGGGATCCCCTCGCGGATGAGGATGCGGTAGGGGATCAGGTCGCGCTCGAGAAGCTGATCGAGGCTCACCTCGATCTTGGGGAGGTGTCCGTGCGAGTCCTGATCGGCGGAGCCGTGTCCGGGAAAATGTTTCGCCGTGCAGAGGACGCCCGCGCTCTTCATGCCGCTCGCGAACGCGGCCGAGAAGAGGCCCGTGGAAGACGGATCGGAGCCGAAGGAGCGCGGGCCGATGACGCTCGCCTCGGGGTTCGAATACACGTCCGCCGTGGGCGCGAAATCCATGTTGATGCCCAGCGCCGCCAGCTCCTTGCCGAGGTAATAGCCGGTGAGATAGGCGTCCCCCGGCGCTCCGGAGGCTCCCAGCGCAAGATTGCCCGGCGACACGGAGGTCTCGTCCTTGATCTGCCGGACCCACCCGCCCTCCTGGTCTGTGGCGACGAAAAGCGGGATGGCGAACCGGTTCTTTGCCGCAAGGCTCTGCATTTCCGCGATGTCCCGCGCGAGGGAAGGAAGGTCGGAGACGTTGCGGGGGAAGATCTTGACCCCGCCGATCCCGCGGCTGCCGATCCAGCGCAGGATGTCCGGGGAGGGGCCGACCCCTTGCCAGCCGAGGAAGAACACCTGGCCCATGAGCTCCTCGTTCGTCATCTCATCCGCCAACCGGGCGGCAAGAACTGACGGATCTCCGGGATCGTTGAAGCTGAGCGCCGCGACGAAGGGAGCCGGTGCCGCGATGAGAATCATCACGGCAAGGACCGCAGATCGGCGCCCTAGAATCCGCGGAGTACCGCGTACTCGCCGAACGGGTACGGCCTTCGGGCCGAGCGCGTACTCGCGCACTCCCGTACCGCGATGCCTCAGTATGCGAGATTCCATGAGTCGCTCGCGTACCGCGCGGCCAGGATCCGATCCGCCGCTTCTTTCTCTTCCGTGCGCAGCTCGGACTCCTCCGTGTCGAGATTCCGTTGAAACGCCCGGGCAAAGGCCTCCCGCACCTCCTCGAAGGCGAGGCTCCGGCCCGTTTCCTCGTTCAGGCAGGTGGGCTCGCGCGAATCCACCGGCTCCGTCCACCCTGATGTAGCGCAGGACGCGTCTGCCCGGGTTTTCGAGCGGGATGGACCCATGCTGGAGAATGGCCCGGCGGGTCGTCATCTGGGCGCTGCCAATGAGCTTGCGCGCGTCCCGCCCGGTGATCTCGTACTCGCCCGCGGAACCGAAGCAGTCCGGATTGTGAAGGTCGCCGTGCCGGGACGCATTGATCTTTCCCTTGACGCCGAGCTCGGCAAGCCCCGCAAGGAGCACCCGCGCCACAAACTCATATACCTCCCTTTTCCTGGCCCCCCCGATCAGGGTTCCGCTTTCCTCCTTGGAAAGCGCGACCGAGTAGGTAAGCTCGCAATCGTGCAGCACCGCGTGGCCCCCCGTGGGCCGGCGCACGAGCGTGACGCCGTCCTCCGCAAGCAGCGCGGGCGAATACCTCCCCTTGATCTTCTGGAACCTGCCCAGGGAGAGGGTGGGGGGAGAGAACCCGTACAGCCTGATGACCGGGAGGCTTGCGCCGGCCCCCACCGCCTCCGCAAGGGCCTCGTCGACGGCCATGTCGAACCTGCCCTCCATCCGGGGATGGACAATCAGCCGAAACTTCACTCAAGCCCTCACTACGTGCACTCGCCCTTCTTCTCGTCGATGTACTGCCCGGCTGCGTGAGCGGCGATGGCGCCTTCCGCCGGCCGCCACCACGAGCTGCCGGAACGGAGTGGCGCGCACGTCCCCCACCGCGTAAAGCCCCGGCAAGGAGGTCTCCATGCGCTGGTTGGTCTCCACGTAGCCCACGTCGTCACGCGCGACGCCCAGCGGCTCGACAAGCCCGCTCTTGGGATCCGAGCCGATGAAGATGAAGACCGCCTCGACCGCTTCCTCGTACTCCCGCCCTGATTTGTTGTCCACCAGGACCACCCTGGTCACGTTGGGAGATCCCTCGATCCTCCGCAGCTCGGTGGAAAACCGCACCTCGATCTTCGGATTGGCGAGCACGCGCGCGGCGAGCGATTTCTGGGCCCGGAACTTGTCTTTCCTGTGGATCATGAGGACGCCGCAGGCCAGGTGGGCGAGGTACATGGCCTCGTCGCAGGCCGCGTCTCCGCCGCCGACCACGAGCATCCGCTTGCCCTTGAAGAACGGGCCGTCGCAGGTGGCGCAGTAGGAGACGCCCTTGCCCGGCGAGCTCCGCCTCCCCCGGGACGCCGAGGGTTTTGTGCGCCGCTCCCGTTGCAAGGATGACCGTATCCGAGGTCATCGGTCCCCTGTCCGTTTCGACGACAAAATGGCCGTTCTCCTTGCGCAGGGAGGTGACGGTGGCGTTCTGGAACTCCGCCCCGAACTTCCTTGCCTGCTCTTCCATTTTCTGCGTGAAATCGTACCCATTGATCGGGCTCGGGGAATCCCGGGTAGTTCTCCAGCGCGTCGATGAGCAGGGCCTGGCCCCCGGAGGAAAACTCCTCCAGCGACGAGCGTCCGCAGGTTTCCGCGGGCGCCGTACTGCGCCGCGGACAGACCTGCCCCGCCTCCGCCGATGATGATCAGGTCCCGATCAGTGGTCATGAATCTCTCCCCGCCAAAGATAGCAGATTGCCGCGCTCATGGGAAGGAAAGTTCTTCCGACATTGAAGGAAGGAAGAGGAGCGAAGCGATGGATGAGCAGACGAATGTCCTTTGGCGGACGCTGAAGGTCCGCATGGAGCAGGAGACGGAGCTTTTCGACCGCCTGGGCCGCGAAGTGGAGCGCCTGCGGGAGTCGCTTCCAGGAGAAGAGCTGGAGCTCCGGCCTGGCTCTTGCCCAGGGCATCGAGCACGCTGCGGAGGAAATCGTGGAGGCGGACTCCGCCCGCGACGAAGCCTTCGTGCTCCTGCGCGCCGCAATGCAGATGCCGCGGGAGACGACATTCTCGGCGCTCATGCCCGCCTTGCCCGAGGAGGCGCGGGCCGGGCTGGAGGACGGCTGGCGCAGGCTGCGCGTAAGCGTCGTGCGGCTGAAGACCGCCACGGGCAGGATGCGCTACTCGGCGGAAACGCTCGCGGACGCGCTCAACAGGATACTCGAGCAGATATTCCCGTACCGCAAGGGCAAGATCTACTCCCGTCGGGGCACGCCCACCGGCGTGAGCGGCGCGCTCCTCGTCGACCGCACGCAGTAGGAGGACGCCGTGCAATCCACTTTCGCTCCCATAGAGCTCGGCAAGCGGGGGCTCGTCGCCACCACCCAGGGGCTCCAGACCATCGGCCATAACCTGTCCAACGCCTCCATCGAGGGGTACAGCCGGCAGCGCGTCGAGATGCACGCCACCCTGCCCCTGTACGAGCCGCAGCTCAATCGGGAGGAAACGCCGGGGCAGATCGGGCAGGGCGTGGACGTGACGCGCATCGAGCGGCATCAAGGACATGCTCCTCGAGGGGCGCATCGTCTCCGAGCAGAACGTGCAGGGCTACTGGGATTCCCGGGACAAGTACATCCTCATGATGGAGCAGGTCTACAACGAGCCCACCGATCACTCGGTGCGCGCCCTGATGGACCAGTTCTGGGGCGCATGGCAGGACCTCTCCCTCAATCCCACCGAGATGGCATCACGCCGCTCGGTTCTGGAAAAGGGCAAGTCACTCGTTGACGGGATCCATGACCGGTTTCAGCGCCTCAAGGGAGTGCGCGACATGGTGGAGGACGATATTCGTGGCACCGTCACCCAGGTGAACGAGCTCACCCGCCAGATCGCGCGACCTCAACGGTCAGATCGTCAAGTCGCAGGCCCTCGGGGACAACCCCAATGACCTCCTGGACCGCAGAGACCTGCTGGTGGGCCAGCTTTCCATCCCTCGTGGACATCACCATACGGACCAACGATCCCGCAGGTGAGTTCGTCGTCACCACCGGCGGCACGCATCTCGTGCAGGGATTGCATCACGAGCCGATTGCCCTCCAGGCGGACAGGACGAACGAGGGATATTCAAACCTCGTCTGGGAGGATACCCGCGGCGCGGTCAGCCTCCGCGGCGGAAAGATCGCCTCTCTGCTGCAGGTGCGCGACGGCGACGCGCGGCAGGAGATCCAGAGCCTCGACCTCCTGGCGCTCAATTTCACCGACCTCGTGAACGAGGTCCATCGGCAGGGCTTCGGCTTGAACGGTGAAAAGGGAGTGGACTTCTTCGTGGAGCGGCCATTCATCACCAATGTCGCGGGCAACTACGATTCGAAGGGCACCGGCGTCTTCGACTCCACGTGGGTGTTTCGCGTCACGGGCTCCAATGCCTTGAAGGCGAAGGACCAGATAGGCCTCGAAGGCGCCCTCACGCTTCCCGGAGCCGACGGCGCGGTCACCGTGGACTACCACCCCACCGACACGGTGGAAGACCTCATCACCCGGATCAACCTGTCGGGCGCCGAGGTGGTTGCGCGCCTGAACTCGGAGGGCAAGCTCTCCCTGAAGGCGACTCCCGCGGCCGACACGCGGAACCCCGATTTCGTGATCAGGGGCCTGGAGGACTCCGGCCAGTTCCTCGTCGGTTACAGCGGCATCCTCAAGGCCTCGGGTCCTGCCGGGGCATACACGTGGAGCCACGCGGACGCCGTGCAGGCCCTTACGCCAGGCGGACGGGTGCCCAGTATCGCCGTGGCGCCGCTTGCGCACCCCGCGGGCTGGATCGAGGTGAACCCGGCCTCGCTCCAGAACCCGGGGTCCATCGCCGCCGCCTCCGGGGCCGATGGGAAATCGGACGGCGTCGGGGACGGCACGGCCGCCCTTGCCATCGCGCAGCTGCGCACGACGCCCGTCATGGTCGGTGTCACCTCCACGTTCGACAGCTACTTCGCCGATCGGGTGGCCGGCATCGGGCTGAAGGGCGAGGAGGCGAACCGCAGCCTGGACACGACGAAGCTCGTGATGAAGGACCTCAAGGACATGCGCGAATCGATCTCCGGCGTGAACGTCGACGAAGAGCTTTCCACGATGATCACCTACCAGAACGGCTATGCGGCGATTGCGCGCTTCGTGTCGACCTTCGACGGGATGCTCAACATCATCATCAACAGGATGGGCGTGTAAGGACGGACGGGTATGAAGAGGATCAGCTCACAGCTACCGACCTGGACAGCAGCTACTACCGCGGCTGCGCGAGTTCGACATGAACCAGATGACGAACAAGGTGGGCGCGCAGTCGAAAATCAAGGACCTGCGCGACGACCCGCTGGCCGCCTCCCGCTCCACGCGTTTCCAGTCCGAGATCATGCGGCTCGGACCGCTACGGCAAGAACATCGAGTCCGTGCGCAACACGCTCTCCAGCGTGGAGGGCAACCTGCGCAGCGCGATGGACATCCTGCAGAGGGTCCGGGAGCTCGCCGTGCAGGGCGCGAACGGCACGGTGGACAAGTCGCAGATGGGCTACATCGGCGAAGAGGTGGACCAGCTCCTGGGAGAGCTGCTCACCATCGCCAACTCCAAGGACCAGAGCGGCAATTCCCTGTTCGCCGGAACCGCTGTCGAAGACAACCCCTTTCCGGACGACCATGGGCCGGGTGCCCGGCGGGAGCGCGGACATGGTGGTCTCCGTGGACTACCTGGGCAACATCGACAGGGGCGCGGCGGAGATCTCGGAAGGCGCCTCGGTGGACATCAACCTGCCGGGCAACGTCGCCTTCTGGGCCGAGCAGCAGCAGATCTACTCCACGGTGGACGCCAGCCAGTACCGCGTGCAGGCGAACTCCACGATCCGCATCGACGGGGCGGAGATCCGGCTCGCCCCCGGTGACACTGTGTCGGCCATCGCGGCCAAGATCAACGATGCGCACGCGCCCGTCCGCGCGCGCCTGGACTCCGTGACGCAATGCCCTGGTGCTGAGCACGACGCTTCCGCACCAGATCTGGGCCGAGGACACTCGGCGGCGGCACCGTGCTGCAGGACCTGGGGATCCTCGCGCCGGGCGGCGACCGTCCGCCGCTGAACGTCGCGCGAAGCGCACGCGTGTTCGGCGGATCGATATTCGACATGGTGATCAACCTTCGCAACGCGCTGTTCGAGGGCTCGACGGAAAAGGTGGGGGGCGCGGGCTTGCGCGGGATCGAGGATTCCATCACGAACCTTGCCGGCGTGCTCGGCGACATCGGGGCGCGGGACTCCCGGCTGGACACCGTGGCCAAGAGGCTCGCGTTCCAGCAGCCCGAGCTGGTGCGTTTCGACTCTCAGGAGCGCGACCTGGACATGGCGGACGCCATCACGCAGCTCAAGACCCTGGAGTTCACCCACGAGGCGGCGCTCTCGGCGACGGCGCGCGTCTTGAATCGTCCCAAGCTGCTGGACTTCCTGAGGTAAGCCATGAAAGTGCTCACCAAGCCGTACGGAGAGATGGAGATCGCGGAACGGCAGCGGATCAGCTTCGCCCGGGGCTTGTTCGGCTTCGAGGATCTGCGCGAGTTCGTGCTGCTGGACGCCACCCAGCAGCCATTCTACTGGCTGCAGTCGGTCGAGCGCGTCGAGGTGGCCTTTGTCCTGATCGACCCGCTGTTCTTCCGGCCCGACTACACCCCGGACGTGGACCCGGGGAGCTGGAGGAGATCGGGGTCGCGCAGCGGGGAGGACATGCTCGTCTTCGCCATCGTCACCATCCCGGAAAACTCCTCCCGGATGACGGCGAATCTCCAGGGCCCGCTCATCCTGAACCGGCGCACGCACGTGGGACGGCAGTCGATCAGCAGCAACCCCCGATGGGGAGTGCGGCACGTCATCCTGGACGAGCTTGCCGCGGGCCAAGCAGGGCGCTTCATGCTGATCCTCGCCCGCCGCATCGGCGAGAGCATCATGATCGGCGACCAGGTGGAGATCTCCGTGGTCGACATCAAGGGAGACCAGGTCAAGCTGGGCATCAAGGCGCCCGTCCCAGGTCAAGGTGTATCGCCGGGAGGTCTACGCGGCGATCCAGGAGGAAAACCGCGCCGCCGCTTCCGCCGCGCCGCAGACCCTGCCGAGCCTGCAGGGGCTCATGGGCAAGAACCCGCCATCGGGAAAACCGGCCGCTCCTGGCGGCGCTTCACCCGCCGCTCCTGGCGGCATTCCACCGGCCCCTCCCGGCGGCGTTCTTCCTAAGAAGGATCCGCAAGCTCGCTGAAGATCGTTCGGAAAGATTCCGCTATCGTCATGAAGCGCGTGATAAGGAACGGATCGAAGTGCGTTCCTGGCTCGCCGCTCATGCTTTCCAGGACCTGCTCGTGCGTAAAGGCGTCCTTGTAGGCGCGGCGCATCCGCAGGGCGTCATACACATCGGCAATCGCGACGATGCGGGCTGAGAGCGGGATGAGGTCCTGGCTGAGGCCGTGCGGGTATCCGGTGCCGTCCCATCGCTCGTGATGACGAAGCGCGATCTCCCGGGCCATGGGGTTGGGGTACGTGGAAAGGATATATGCGCCGTTTGTGGTGTGCTGCTTCATGACGTCCCATTCCCAGGCTTCCAGCTGTCCCGCCTTGTTGAGAATGTCGTCCGGCGTGCCGATCTTGCCCACGTCATGCAGCGCGGCCACGAGGCCGATGCTTTCCACGAACTCGTGGTCCACCTCCGGTGCTTCCGGCCTGCCATCGAGGTCTTCCGCGAGGGCGCGCGCATACCTGTTGACCCGCTCGATGTGGTTTCCGGTATCGTTGTCCTTCAGGCGCGCCGCCCCCAGCAGGCTTGTAAACGTGCTCTGCAGAAGCTGCCGGTGTTCCTCGGTGATGTCCAGACAGACGGCGCTGTAGGCGCGCGGCAGAGCCCCCGCGCCCTGGCGCACGGGAATGATCCATACCTTTGACACGTTGAGCAGCTGGTCCTTGGCGATTTTTTCCACTCTGCCGCGCCACATGAACCCCTTGCCGGCGGAGAGGACCGAGCGGAAGAGATCGGCGCTTCTCTTCTCGTTGAAATAGGGGGCGTAGAACTGGGTGAAGTACACACCCGTCATCTGGGGCTCGCAGCCGAACATTCCGCAGAACGTGTCGTTCGCCTGAAGGATCTTCAGGCTTCCGTCCAGGAAGAGACTGGGCAGACGCTCGTTGAGGTAGGAGCTTTTCCAGGCGTCGAACTCGGGAGAGTCCAATCCGCGCCCCGTTTCGCCGTTCATGGCGGCTGTCTCCTCCACGAGCTCCACATCGGCAGGTTCATCAATGGGTGCATCACGACCCGCCGCTCCTGGCGGCATTCCACTTTCGTCACGCGTGCTCATAAACCGCTCGCAATTTCTGCCTCGCTCTTGCGAAGATACAAGGGCTGAAGCGATGAAAGATCCGCGCCCTTCTTCTCGAATTGTTCCACGCCGATGCGCAGGAGAGAGCGAGGATCGAACAAGTCCGTGCGCGCAACCCCCCGCCCGGCGTCACCGAGCAGCGCCCCGATCCTGGGCGCGTCGGGACCTGCCAGCAGCGGCTTGTCGGCGGAGGCGAGAAGCCGCGCCAGCTCATCAGGGGAGACGTCCCTGTACGCACCCTGAAGCGCGCCCGCGCGGAACAGGGCGGCGTAATACTTTCCCTTGCGCGCGTCGATGACCGCGCACACATCGCCGTCATACGCCGCCCACGGGCGCGCAATGGCATCCAGGGTGGACACGCCCAGGAGCGGGACCCCTCTGCCGTGGCTGATGCCCATCGCGGTGGCAAGGCCTATCCGGATGCCCGTGAAGGACCCCGGCCCGCGCGAGCAGACCAGAAGCTCCAGGTCCGTCACGTTCATTCCCAGCTGCGTGAGGAGGCTTTCGGCGAGGGGCAGCAGCGCGGAGGAGTGCTGGAGCCCCCGGCGCAGGCACAGCGACGCCCAGGAGTCGCCCCCGGTTGCGGCAAGCGCGAGCGTTTCGGTGGCGGTGTCGATGGCCAGGACATTCATCCCTGGATGTCCTCCACCGTGATGTCGCGGCCGCCGTCCGGCGCGAGCGCGATGGTCACCCGGATGCGCGGCTCGCGGTCCGTTGCCGCGGTGACGAGGCTCGGCGCGAGCTTCTCTCCCCATTCCACGACGACGATTCCGTTTCCGCGGACGATGTCCTCAAGGCCGAGGTTTTCCATCTGCTCCGTCCCCTCGATCCTGTACAGGTCGACGTGATGCAGGGGGACGCTTCCCGAGCCGTACTCGGAGACGATCGTATACGTGGGGCTGATGACCTGCTCCTCTATTCCGAGACCGCGGGCAATTCCCTTTGCAAGGACCGTCTTGCCCGCGCCGAGCGGTCCCACCAGGAGCACGAGAGCGCCGTCAGCGCAGTTTTCCGCAATACGCGCACCGATGCGCGCGCCCAACGCGATCGTCTCCTCGGGGCTTGCGCTGTGATGGTGCGTGGGACCGTCCGTGCTCACGATTGGAGAGTAGTGGAAAGGCAAACCTCGGTCAATGTCGGCAATTTTCATATTCACTCGGCAGGAGCGCTTCTCATTTTGCCCGATCGAAAATGGGCTCATTCTCGCTCGAAATGAAGCGTGCGATCATCAAAGGTCGTGCAAAATGAGAAGCGCGGGGTCAACGCGCGGGGGGGCTCGCGTCCTGCCGGCCCGAGATCGAACGGTCCATCTGCTGGCGCACCTGGCCCAGCGTGGTGGGACGGGAGAAATCGTAGACGAACTCGCTGATCCTGTTCAGGTGCTGCCGTGTCACGCGCGTGAACTTGACATGCATGACGCCGCCGCGGGTCTTCTGCCGATGCACGTGCATCACTTTTCCGAAGGCGCGCATCGGCGCCTGCTTGTCGATGTCGAACTCGATCATGACAAGCTTGCCCTTGTCGAATGGGTTCAGGCTCTGGATGGCGCAGCCGCCGGCGGAGAGATCGACAACGGTGCCGAGGGTGCGCATGTTCTGCTCCACGATCGCTTTCCTGTCCCCTTTGCGGCCCTGATCCGATTCCGCGATGCG
Organism: uncultured Spirochaetota bacterium; assembly: GCA_963820435.1. Lineage (GTDB taxonomy): Bacteria > Spirochaetota > Spirochaetia > SZUA-6 > Fen-1364 > Fen-1364. The sequence goes on from CAWGAC010000015.1 coordinate 134,965, forward strand.
GATGGGGTAGTAGAAGCACGCCCGCATGAGCTCCCGTCGCCTGCTCCTGCGGCGCTGCTCCCTGCGCAGCGTCTTCGAATGCTGGATGAGGATGCTGGAAACCCCCTTGACCGTGTCATAGCCGAGGATCTTCGAAACAAAGGAATAACCTGCATCGTTGTCCCGCCAGAGGTACACGGCAAGCTTCGTTCCCCGCATCCAGCGCGTGGAGGCTCCCGCGGGAGCGGCCGGGGCGGACACGGTGAGGAAGTCCTTCATGTTCGAAATGACCTTGCTTGAAAAAGTCGTCGCGCCTTCAGGGGTGACGGACAGGTTCTGACCCGGCCGGAGAAAGTGGTGGAGCTCAGCACGGCCCCTTTGCGTGCGTTGCCCTCGATGATCTGCTTGATCTGGAAGATGATCGCTCTGCGCTTTTCCCGCTCCTCCGCGGTCAGGTCCCGGGTGCTCTCGAGGGAATACAGCCCTTTCTTCAGCGTGTCATCGAGCAGGCTCGCGCTGGAGAACACGAGGAACGGCTGCTTGACCTTGCACAGGCGCACCAGATTCTCCAGCATGGCGACATGCGGCTCCGGCAGGCCCAACGACTTGGCCGTGCGCCGGAAAATCCCGCTGTTGTAACGCTGGAGCTCCGCGTCGGTGCGCGGCACGCGCCGTCTGCTGATCAGGGAGGCAACGAGGAGGAGCGCCACGGCGGCGGCGAGGCCGAGCGCAAAGTAGAGGATCATAGTCGGGTCAGGGTTCGCGGGGCGGTACAGGTCTCCCGTCTGGAGCAGGATCATGAGGCCTTCTCCAGCAGCGGCGCGAGCCGTTCCATGCGCGGGGCGATCTCGTATTCCAGGAGGTCTCCGATCAGCACCGAGTCTTTTGCGCCGAACGCGGCAACCAGCTCTTTGAGCACGGGGGTGAGCTCAACAAGCAGCTTTCCGCGCTGGGGATCGGGGGCGAGGAAAGGCACCAGCACGAGCAGGGCCTGCACGGTGTCGGCGAACCCGATCACGATGTCCATGGCGTCCTTGTCACGGCTTGTCTGCAAAAGGAGTGACACCTCCGGGAGCCGCGCCAGGGAGTCTCGCACCCTTGCCGCGCATCGAGCCAGCGCCTCCGCGGGCCGGGAGGCGTCCGCGATGCGCTGCTGGAGCCCCGCGCGGAGCTCGTCGATCAGAGCGACTGCCGCACGCGCCCGTTCGGCGGGCCACGCGGCTACGTCCGCCGCTGCCTCGCGCGCCTGGCCCGGCTGCGGCGCTGCCTCGGCCGCCGCGTGTCCCTTGAAAAGCGCGTTGAACCTGTCCAGCGCGTCGGAACCCGGCGGCAGGAAGGGGTTTGTCCGAAGGCCCCCAATGGTTTCTGGAAGGTCGGCAAGCAGGTTTTCCAGGCTGTCCGTCTCACTCCCTGGACGGCCGTGTTCTCCTATGGATCGGATCTCGTCCGCGAGCATTCCCAGCCATGCGTTGACGGTCCGCCAGTGCTCCCGTTTCAGCTCTCCTGTATGAGTTGCCTGCACCTCCAGCTCCCGCACCGACCCCACGGATGTTCCGCCCCATTCCCCCGGGGGCGCCCGCAGCAGGTCCTGCGCGTCGGCTCCGGGTGCTCCCGTCGCGCGCATACCCGTAATGAGGAAGCCGGCATCGGCCAGCCACGCCTGGATCCCCCGGACCACTTCCCCCAGGGTGCGTTCGTTCTCGAGGGAGTAGCTGACCTGTTCACCGTTGATCGTCAGGCGCAAAGGGGTCTCCTCTTACTGGCCGTTCTGCTTGTTGAAGTTCTGCATCGATTGAGAGCTTTTCTGAAGATTGTCCAGTGCGCCTCCCATCTCACCGTACTTTCGTTTCAGCTCCGCCTGGTAATCATCGAGTTTCCGCTTGTAATTGGCAATATCCCTGTCGGAGGCGGCGATCTGCTGATCGAGCGTGGTCGCCCGCTGGGGCATGATGCCGCCGATGGTCACATAAGGGGTCAGGAGGGTATCCAGCTTGAAGGCGGCTCCGGAGTCCACGACGAGGTCACCCGTTGTGTCGTTCCCGAAGAGTTGATGCACCGCTTCGGCATGTTTCTCCACTTCGGCGGTAAACTTCTGTTCGTCGATCTCCAGGTAGCCGCGCAATCGGGTCTTGTCGATGCCACCTGCGCCCGGCGCGCGGGTGTCCGTGGAGATGCCGATCTGCGCCAGGAGGCTCAGGTCCCTGCCCAGCGAAGTGGGGTAGGGGTTCATCATGATGTTCTGCATCGAGCTCTTCAGCTGCTGGAGCGAAAGGTCGCCGAAGAGCAGCCCGAGATTGTCCCTGGCCTTTTTCCGCTCGTCATCGGTCAGGTAGGTGGCGTTTTCGATGATCGATTCGTCCTTGCGGGTAAGCACGTCGAGGTCGGTGATGATCTGGTTGTAGGAACCCACGAGGCCCATGACCTGCTTCTTGATGCCCTCCACGTCGTGCTTCACGGCAAGCTCCACGGGTGCGTCGCTCGGGGCCTTCAGCGTGAGAGTGACGCCCGGGATGAGATCGTCGATATTGTTCGTCCCTCTCTTTACTTCGATTCCGTCCATCTCGATGACGGCATCGCCGGATTCCGACAGCGCGTTCGTGGGCACGTAGTCCCCCCGCTGCGTCTTGTCGAAGATCGAGATGTCCTTCACGTCGAGCCTGCGATACGTGTTGCGGTTGCGCAGATCCAGCGCGTCCAGGGTCGAGGCCATCTCCCCGACGGGAACCTGGATCTTCTGGTACTCCGCGGAGTCCGGGACGGGAGGCAGCGGTATGACCTTGCCGTCCCCCTCCATGAAAAGGCTCTGCAGGTCCGTGATGTTTTCGGGGAGCTTGGGGGGCTGCCACTCCGGCAGCGGGGTCTCGGAGGGGGCGCTTTCGACGTGCACGCCTTTGAAATCAATGCCGCCCGTCGAAGGAACGGAAGGCCCGGGAGGAGGCGTTGCCGCGACCCCCGACGCCTCGGGGAGCTTCTCCACTTTCACCGAGAGCTCGAGGACCATGTTCTTGTTGAGCGTGATTGCGGGGCTGACGGGAATCTTCAGCTCGGCGCCGGGGTTGACCGTAAGGATCCCGCCCTGCACCTGGTAGCCATCCGGTGAGAGCGGCTTGGTCCATTGCGCAAGTGCTTTCTGATCGAACGTCAATTGCCGGGTGCCGGTCTGCGTGCGCTGCAGCATGCCCGTGGCGACTGCCAGGTCGGACGCCTTGTCGAGGAAGGAGAGGCGATTCGTGCTGCCGGTGAGCTTCCCCTCGACGAGGAGCACCTGGGTGGTCTTTGTGTCGTTCACAACGGACGCCGAGAGAAGGTCGCCGCCGCGCGCGTTCAGTGCGTCCGCAAATGCGCTGCAGCGATCCGCCCTTCCAGGAGAGCGACACCTGCTTGTCTCCGACCTTGAAGGTGTACTGCCCCGGCTCGACGGTGAAATCCCGGGGAAGGGACCGCGACAGAAACCGGTCCGCCGTGGCCACCTTTTTCACCAGTATTTTCTTGCTTTCTTCCACGGCCTGGCGGGTCGCCGTTGCCTACCAGTGTCCGATCGTCCGAAGACGAGGCGACCCTCTCGTTGAAGGGGTTCTGGAACCCGTAGAGCAGCCGCGCCGTGTCGCGCAGTCCCGACAGCTTTTCGAGTGATGTCCTGCCAGACGGCTTTCTTCTGCTGCTCGTCTGTCGCGCTCCTTCTGCATGCGCGTCAGGGGCTCTTTCTTGGCCGCCATCAGGGCGTCGATGATTTTCTGGGTGTTGTACTTGTCGGTGACGCCCGGGATGGACAGGTCAGACATCTGTGCGGCCGTTGTTCCCCTCCCGAGGCGTCACGTCAGATCTTTTCGTCGACCAGAAGGCCGATCGTCTCCTTGATCCTGGCGATCAGACGCTGGATTTCCTCGGCGGGAATCTCCTTGATTACCTTATCGGTTTCAGCGTCAACCACCTTGATGATGACCTGGTTGATCTGCTCGTTCACGGACAGGACAACCCGGCGGTTGAAGGCGAGAAACGTCCTTTCCAGCGCTTTTGCCTGGTTTTCGATCTCCTGGCGAGAGAGCTTTTGCGTTTCCGCCTGCTGCTTCCGGCTGAGGCCTGGGCTGGACGCTCCGCAGCGCCCGCGCCTCCTTCAGGAGCACATCCGGCACGGGACTCGCCTTTCAGAATTCCGGGTATCTCCATACCCATAGCAGTACCTCCGTGTACTTAACCTCCCGTCGTGCCTGGAATCCGCGGGGAGTTGATTCTTGGCGGCTCCGCCGCCAAGCCCTTCCACGAGTACTCTGTGCGAGCTCCGTACCGCCGGTGCAGTTCTGTGGAACCTGTCAAAAACAGTTGCGCGGTACTAACGGACCCGCGAGCGGAAGCGAGCGCCTTCCGCTAGAGCGGTACTCCGCACTCCGCGGCGTGAAAAGATGGGAGGGAGGGCGCGACCTCCCCGCCCCATCGCCAACTCGGAAGAAGCGACGTCCAGAAGCCTCTCCCGTCGGGAACGGTGCGAACCTGTGCAGTCTTGCCTACTGGAGCAGCTGCAGGACCGACCTTGGTTTCAGGTTGGCCTGTGCAAGCATCGCAGTGCTGGACTGCATCAGGATCTGGTTCTTCGTGTAATCGACCATTTGTGCCGCAATGTCTGTATCGCGAATCAGCGATTCGGCGGCCTGCATGTTCTCCGCCGCCACCGCGACCCCCTTGGCCGCCATCTCGAAGCGGTTCTGGTAGGCGCCGAGATCGGCGCGCTGCTTCGAAACCTGCGTCAGGGCGTTGTCCACCGTGCCGATGACCGCGTTGGCTTTGTCGGGCGTGGAGATCGAAATCCCCCCGATACCCAGCGCCGCCGCCGTCATGGTGCCGATGAACACCTGCTTGCGCTGGTCCATGTTCGCCCCGACCTGGAAGAACATCTGAGCCGGCGCCGACCCCGCCCCACGCTGGGGTTGGCGAACCGACCGGTGAGCATGTTCATTCCGTTGAACTGGGCATGGGACGCGATCCTGTTGACCTCGTCGACCAGCTGGGAGACCTCGACCTGGATCTGCGCCCGGTCTTCGTTCGTGTAGATTCCGTTTGCCGACTGGACAGCCAGCTCCCGGAGCCGGTGCATGATATCCTGCGTCTCTGCCAGATAGCCTTCGGTGGTCTGGATGAAGGACACCGCATTTTCGATGTTCCTGCCCGCCTGGTTGAGCCCGCGGATCTGCGAGCGGAGCTTCTCCGACACGGCCAGACCGGACGCGTCGTCGCCGCCCCTGTTGATCCGCATCCCGGTGGACAGCTTCTCGATGTCCTTGTTCAGGTCGAGCTCGTTGAACTTGACCTGCCTGTTCGCGAACAGAGCGCTCATGTTGTGGTTGATGATCATGTGACCCTCCTTGACTTCGTCGGGAGGCATCCGTGCCTCCGGCATTCCCGCCGCGGTCATCCCGCGGCGTTCCTGCCCCGTGTGCTGTCGGGACTGTTCACGGGAAGGACTCGCGCGTGCCTTCCCACCGTTCCCCGTTTCCCCGATCAACAAGGAAATCAGCCCCTGCCGCCGCGCAACTCCGCCAGATGCGCAAGATGCGGCGGCCCGTGGGGCGTGACTTCCTTTTTCCCAACACACGTCAGGAGGGTTCTTTTTCAAAGACCAGAACGGAAAACTTCCACCTGATACGGGAATACCCGTTCGGCGCGAACGCCGTCCGCGGGACGGCCCGCGCAGCGTGAAGTTCCCCTTCCACGGCGCACGCCAATCCGCGCGCCTACGTGGGACTATCCTTCAATGTACTCCTCTACTGGAGCAGCTGCAAGACCGTTCTTGTCTTGGTGTTCGCCTGGGCGAGCATGGCCGTGGCCGCCTGCGTCAGGATGGCGTTCTTGGTGTACTCCACCATCTCGGTGGCCATGTCCGCGTCGCGGATCCGGGACTCGGCCGCCTGCAGGTTCTCCGCCCCGACGTCCAGGCCCCTTCACCGCGTACTCCAGCCTGTTCTGGTAGGCGCCCAGGTCGGCCCTCTGCTTGTTGATCACCTTCAGCGCCGAGTCCAGCATCCCGATGGAGCGGTTGGCCCCGTCCGGGGTGGACAGGGAGATGATCTGCTTGCTGCCGATGTTCCTGATGCCCAGCGCCTCGGCGGTCATCGTGCCGATGAACACCCGCGTGCGCTGGTCCATGTTGGCCCCGATCTGCAGCCACATGGAGGCGGTGACCACGTTCTGCCCCTGCCAGGCGCGCGAAGCGGCCCGTGAGCATGTTCATGCCGTTGAACTGCGCGTGGGAGGCGATGCGGTCCACCTCGTTGACCAGGGCGGAGACCTCCACCTGGATCTGCATGCGGTCCTCGTCGGTGTAGATGCCGTTGGCCGACTGCACCGAGAGCTCGCGCAGCCTCTGGATGATGTCCTGGCTCTCCTGGAGGTAGCCCTCCGTGGTCTGGATGAAGGAGATGCCGTTGGAGGCGTTGGTGCTGGCCTGGCGCAGGCCGCGGATCTGGCAGCGCATCTTCTCCGAGACGGCCAGGCCCGAGGCGTCGTCGCCCGCGCGGGTGATCCGCTGCCCGAGGAGAGCTTCTCCATGTTCTTGTCAGGAGCAGGTCGTTGAGCTTGAGCTGGCGGTCGGCGAAGATCGCGCTCATGTTGTGATTGATGATCATGTCATCCTCCCTGAACGATCTGGCCGCGGGCATCCATGCCCGGGGCGTGTGTGTATGGCCGTGCCTCCTGCACGACGTGGGATTTCCGTGGCACGCCACGGCGGTACCGTGCCACCGGCACGGTCATTGGGCTTCCGGTCTCCCTCCGCGCCGCCGTATCTTGCACAAATGCCACGGAGTACCGTGACCGCGGTACCCCGCGCAGTTAGGCGGATTTTCGGCTCGTTCCCTCCTCCGATTTCCCTTGATCGGCCTTCCAGGCACGCCGATACACAGAGTAGCGGGGAAAGGGGATGAGCCCCGGGCTTTGACCGGAGTTACCCTCAGTCCTTTTTTCGACAGGCGGAAGTTTAAGGATTAGGCTTTTTTCAGGAATCTTTTGAAAGATTTTCTATGTAGCGGGCGGCAATGCGGTCCTGGGGTTCGATCTCGAGCACCGTGCGGAAGAACCCCAGGGCCTCTTCCCGCTTTCCCGACTTGAGGGAGACGATCCCCAGGTTGGAAATTACCTTGGTATTTTCAGGCTCGAGCGCCAGCGCCTCGCGCAGCCTCTTGCTGCTTTCCGCGAGCTCCCCGAGCTCCATGAGGCAGATCGCCAGCTCGTTCAGGAGGTCGGCGTGCGGCGCGCCCAGGGAGAGGGCCTTCAGGAAGGCTTCCTTGCCTTCCGCGTAGCGCGCGAGCCTCCGATATGCCCATCCGAGCAGAAACCAGGCGTTGGGCACGCCGGGCCGTGAGGAGAGGAATTTCTCGATGTGGGTGATTCCTTCCGTTTCCTTGCCCATGCGGATGCTGTCGAACGCTTTCTGGAAGAGTCCGTCCATGAGTCCCTGTTCGTCGATTTCGCGGATGAGCCGACGCGCCTCCGTGACGCGGGTCGAATCCGTTCCGGTCTTTGCGAACACCTCGAGGTGTTCACGGGCTTTCTCGAACGATCGCTGATGCAGGTAGAAGTAGGCCACGTTGTAATGGAGGGCCGGCTGCGTCGGGTCGGCGGCGAGGGCTGCCTTGTAGGCCTCGAAGGCCAGACCCACGTACTCGTCCGCCTTTGCTTCCTCTTCCCGTTTCTCCAGTTGCCGCGCGCGCTCCTCGTAGGCCAGTGCGAGGTTCATGTGGGTGACCGCATCGTCGGGGAACAGGCCCTCGAGCGCCCGGAATATCTCGATGGCGACCTCCGATTCTCCATTGCGCGCCTTCAGGATTCCGATATGCGTGAACTCATCTCTGATGTCCGGCTTCACGGCGAGCACGAATCGCCTGTAGTAGTCGGCGTACGCGTTCGTCGGGTCCCACGCCAGCACCTTGAGCGTCCCCGCGACTATGGCCTCCCAGCTCAGCTCGCCGGCCTTGATCGATGCCGCCCCCGCGGGCAGCTCGACAGGGAGGAGGATCTTCGGGTCCAGTGTGAAGTCTCCGATTTGTCTCTGGGTGGTCTGGGCGATGGAGACGTAGCCGACGTTCGCCAGCTTGGCTGCGTTATCCATTCGGAGAAGATTCCCCTTGCGGGTGGGGCCCCGGTTTCGGATGGGGGGGGCTGGGCAGGAACTGCTCCGTCGGCCGGGTGTCCGGAGGGGAAGCCGAATCTTCGAATTTCGATTCGACAGGCCTCCCTGGTACGAGCCCTGGGTCCCCCTCCCTGGGCGTCTTGCGGGAGGAAGTGATGAACGAGTTTATCAGGAGCTTGTAGCTTATGGGTGTATCCGCTGCATACTCGATTGCCACCGCAATGATGTCTTTTCTCCCCCCCACTTCCTCCACGCGCGTAATAGTCCCCGGCATGGTCATGTCCGTCGCCTGCTCCCCCTTTGCGATCTTGAGGCTTGCCGGCCTGCCGGTGTCGGAATCGGTCAGCTTGGATGTGAGCACCTCGGCCCCGATGAAGGACAGGTCCCTGAGGAGGCAGGGACGCGAGGTCTCACCGATGAGCAGGAGGGCGTCTCGGGACTCCATGCCGAGCTTTTTCATGTTTTCAGGGGTGATGGCGATCCTTTCCTCCCTTCGCTGCTGAGCGTTCCAGTTCGCCTCCAGGAGGCCGCCCAGGATCTCGATCAGATCATTGGGTGGCCTTTGGGTATACTCGAGAGTGACCATCTGCACACCCGGTTTCTGCACATTGAAGTGGGTGAATCCCGTGGCACGGCATGGCACGAAGAATGTGATCGGCTCCGCCTTGTCCGGCAGCTTGAAACACCAGCGCAGGGCGAGGCGGGTATTCGGCCGCTTCAAGTCCAGGAAAAAGTTCGCCTTCACATTGGCGATCACGCGCGCGCTTGCCAGGGAGCTGGAGAACACGGTGCAGGGCAATTGACGGTCGAGCACCCTGAGGTACATGTTGCCGGGCATCAGGCCGGTGGCCGTGATCACCTGCTTGTTGAATGTGACTTCAGTTGCCCGGTATTTCTCGTAGTATTGGATAAGCTGCTGGCTGGTGATGATGGACATCGGCGTGTAGCTTCCTTAGTATAACGGACTATACGTCTTGCCAATGGCTGTGTCAATTCATAGCAGGTGAGGAGGAGCCTGGTGTATTCGCTGTACGGTGTCGAGAACCCCCTCATGGACATTATCGCTCACGTCGACTACGGGTTTTTATCCCGGTTCGGGAAGCAACCGGGAACCATGCACCTGGTGGAGCATGCGGAGGTCACGGCGCTCCTGAAAGAGATCCGCTCTTTCCGCACCATGCCGGGAGGAAGCGCGGCCAACACCGCGCGGGGAATCGCGTGGCTCGGCGGGCCCGGGGGTCGTGAACTCTCCGAATCCGTCCTCGGCGCCCGGGGCGATTCGGCTGGTGACTCGGCCCCCCCTGTTTTCAACGGTGCCATAGGAAATGATCCTACCGGCGATGACTTCGCGGCGGGGATGGAAAGGGAGGGGGTCAGCGCCGCGCTCGTGAGGAAGGCGACCCCGACGGGCACCTCGGTCATCCTGGTGACTCCGGACGGTGAACGCACAATGAACACATACCTGGGTGCCTGCCGTGACTTCGCGCCGGCCGATCTCGACCTCGCGCGCCTTTCTGAGTCGCGGATGCTGTATCTCACTGGTTACCTCTGGGATACGGACAACCAGCGCCGGGCAGCGGAGAAGGCGGCCGCCTTTGTCCGGGAGAGTGGCCGCGGGATCTCGATCGCATTCGACCTCGCCGATCCTTTCGCCGTCCGCCGTTTCGGCGATCAATTCCGTTCCTGGATACCGGGCAACGTGGACATCTTGTTCGGCAACAGGGACGAGCTGGCCATCCTCATGGGATCGGCCTGTGATGAGGACTGTGTATCGGAGGCATCCGCGCTCGCCCCGCTGGTCGTGATGAAGGCAGGAGAGAAGGGATGCCTTGTCGGCTGGGACGGAAAATGCGAGATGGTGCCGGGAGTGCCTGTTCACGTCGTGGATACGACGGGCGCGGGTGACGCTTTTGCCGCCGGCTTCCTGTTCGCGCGTCTCGCCGGCGCCGATCCCCTGCAAAGCGCCCGGCTTGCCAATCGCGTGGCTTCGAGGATTGTCGGCGTAGAGGGATGCCGCTACGGGCCGTAGCCATGGAGGGCTACCGCGCCAAATGACGCGCAAGCGCGTCGGGCGCGGTGAGAGGTCTAGTAAGTAGTTTTCTGTTGTTCATGAAGTATGTGGGAACGCCAGACGCCCAGATTGAAGGCATGCGTCATGCCCCGATGTGGCCGATGCTCGAAGCCATAGCGCCTACACTCGCCTATGATCATACTGCCATCCTGGGCAAAAACGCATCGGTGCCCACTGAGCGGGCAGCCTTTGTAAGCGCGCGTACGTTGGTGATGAACGGCGGCGCGAGTTTTCCCTTTATGTATCACACGGCTCGAGCGTTAAGCCAAGCGATACCTCACGCGCAGCTCCATACACTGGAAGGCCAAAGGCATGATGTGAGCACGGAGGTTCTGGCGCCGGTGCTCGGGGAGTTCTTTGCGAGATAATAGCGCCGCGGTACCCCGCGGATTTCAGGGCGCCGCGGTACCCCGCGGATTTCAGGGCGTGTGTGGATCCTCGTCGTAGGGAGTGTGTTCCAGGAGCTGGTCGTCAATGCGGCTGATGAGCCGTTCCGCGACAGTCGTGATTTCTTCCGCGGGGCCCGCCGTGTCCCTGCCGTCGCGTGATTTGAACATCTCGTCGGCGATGTTGAGCGCCGCGAGCAGGGCCACGGTGAGGGGATCTGCAAAGCTGTATCGGCTCTTTACTTCTTCTATCTTTGCTTTCACGTACGACGAAAGCCGCGCGAGATTCTCCGGGCTTTCATCGGATTGAATGACGAAGGAGGTTCCAAGCACGTCGATTCTGAGCTGACGTTTCTCCATGATCCGGTCGGTTTAGAAGATGTCCAGCTCTTCCTTCGTGGCGGGACTTGCGGGGGCGGAGGAAAGGGGGGCGGAGCCTGCATCAGCAGCCCGTGACGCAGGTGCTCCGTCCGGGGAAGGGCTCGCCACGGCGCGATCGCCCTTCTTCCCGGCCGTGGCGCTTTCTTCCAGGTCGTCCAGGTTGCGCAGAGTGCGGACGATCACGGTTTCGATCTCCCGCTGGTCCGTCTTGAACCCGTCGACGAGCGTCTCCAGCTCTTTCATCCGCTTCTGGGCGGACTCCAGACCCTTACGGAGTGTGCCGTTTTCTTCCTTGAGGACCCGGATGAGTTCGATGGCTCGAGTGATCTTGCTGTCCAGCAACCTGATCTGCTCGAGGGTGATCATTTTGCCGCAGTCCTTGCAGCCGCCGAACGCGGCTTTTTGGGGGCCGACGCAGCCACCGAAGGCGGCATTTTGGCGGCGGTCGGCGGTGCACCGGCAGCCAGCGCTTCCTTGGCCCGGGCGACAACGGCCTTGAAGGCCGTCGGGTCCTCGATGGCCATGTTAGAGAGGGCCTTTCGATTGAGATGCACTTCGGCTTCGGCCAGTCCGTGAATGAACTGGGAGTACGTGATGCCCTCCTGGCGGACGGCGGCCGAAATGCGGGTAATCCACAATCTGCGGAACTCGCCCTTCCTGCGCCGCCTGTCACGGTACGAGGAGGCGAGGGCTTTCATGACCGCTTCTTTGGCGGTCTTGAACAGCCTGCTTCTCCCGCCCCAGTACCCCTTGGCGAGCTTCATTATCTTGTGTCGGCGATCACGCCTCCGCGTCCCGTTTTTAGACCTCGGCATGGATCAGAATCTCCTTTTCGCTTTCCCGCGCCTAGTATTTGCCCGCATACGGCATGAGCTGTTTCACCCTCTTCTCCTCGACTGAGCTGAGGATGGCGGGGAGGCGGAGCCGCCTCTTTCTCTTTGCGTTCTTCTTGGTGAGGATATGGCGCAGCCCCTGCTTCTTATAGCGGATCTTGCCCGTCCCGGTGACGTGGTACCGCTTGGCCGCGGCCTTCTTGGTCTTCATTTTCGGCATCGTCTATCCTTTCTTGGCCTTGCTTCCTTTTGGGTTCAGCAATATCGACATCGTCCGCCCTTCCATCTGGGCGGGCTTTTCCACAACGAATGAGTCGCCGAGCATCTCGAGGATCTTGTCGAGGACGTCCTTGCCGAGCTCCGTATGCGCCAGCTCGCGGCCGCGGAAACGGACCGTGACCTTGACCTTGTTGCCCTCGTCGAGAAACTCCCGGACATGCCGGGTTTTGAAATCCAGATCGTGTCCGTCGATCTTCGGCTGCATCCGAATCTCCTTGATCCGGATCTGCTTCTGGTGCTTCCTCGCCTCCCGGGTCTTCTTTTCGAGCTCGAACTTGTATTTCCCGTAATCGAGGATCTTGCACACCGGCGGCTGGGCCTGCGGAGCGATCTCCACCAGGTCGACTCCCGCTTCCCGGGCCATCTGCAGCGCTTCGAAGGTAGGCACGATTCCCTTCTGATTCCCGTCCGCGTCGATCAACCGCACCTCGCGGACCCGAATGCCCTCATTTATTCTGAGATCCTTCTCGGCCAATATACCTCCTTCCCGTTTAAAGGGGATTTCGCGCACTATATCATTCCGCGTCTAAAACGTCAAATGGGCGTAGGCATGGACGCCGAGGCCGGCCGAGGCCAGGGACGGCGTTCGCGCCGAACGGGTACTCCCGTATGGCCGGAAGGCCGACGGGCTGCTAGAGGCTCTCCATGAGCTTGTTCCACCTCTCCTGGAGGTACTTCTTGAAATTGTATTCTTCGTGGTAGTCAGGGGCGATGTCTTCGACGTACCGGGAGATTTCTGAGAATATGCCTTTCAGAAGTGCCGCGGCTTCTCCCGACGCTCCCTTGTCGCCCGGAAGCTGGAAGTTGGGCACGAACATGGATTCCTTGAGTTTCTCGAGAGATGCGTCCTTCAGGGCACCCTTCTCCCCGGGATCCCCGGCGCTCGTGTGCAAGATCTTTTCGATGTCGACAAGGACCTCTTCGGGCTTGTAAGCGACAACGCCGTCCTTGATGCCCTTGGCTTCTATCCTTCCGAGCTGCGTGCAGCGGACGTAGTCGCGAATTTCCTTGTATGTTTCATCCGTCAGGAGCACTTCCCCGGGGGTCGCTGCGCTCTGCATGCGCGAGGCCACGTTCACCGTTTCACCGAAGATGTCCTTGTCCTTCCTGATCACGGGGCCGGTGTTCAGGCCGATGCGCGCCTGGAACTTCTCCTGTTCAACCCGCATGGCGCTGTACTCGCGTATCTTCTGCTGCACGGTGAGCGCGGCAACCGTAGCGTTCAGGGCAAGCTTGAAGTGCGCCAGTATTCCGTCCCCCATCTTTTTTACGATGGTGCCCCTGTTGGCGGTGATCGTCGAAATCACGATGTCCTCGAAGGCCTTGATCATCTTGAGGTAGGAGGACATCTCTATTTTCGAGGAAATCTCAGTGGATCCATAGATGTCGACGAAGAACACGGTCAGAGACCTGCGTGTTTTCCCGCTTGAACTTATATTCCAGCTTTGCCTGGCCCAGCATGCTCTCCGTCTGCGGGGCCGGATGGGTCTCCAACGCGGCGGCAGCAGGCTCTGCCGTCGCCGTTTCCCTGGGTACCCCGCTCAAGACGGCGAGCAGTCCCTGCCGCAACTCTTCCGCAAAGCTGCCCTGGCTCAGCTCGGGCAAAAGAGCGCGCAGCGCCTCCTGCACCGGGCAGGCTGTCCAGGCGGATCATGTCCAGAAGGAGGGAGAAGGTCTCCCGGGAAGGCGGCTTCGAAATGCCGCCCAGGATATCGGCGATCATCTCCACATCGCCAGCCTTGATGTAGTCACTCACGATCTGCGCCGCGTAATCGTCTTTCATGGACAGCAGCGCGACGACGGCCTCCACTTTGACTCCCCTGTCCGGGTCCTCCAGCAGCAGGTACAGTCGGTTGGTCACGTTCTCAGCCGCCGCTCCTTCCCCGCGCGCGACGAGGGCTTTGAGCATTCGCACAGCGACCCTCCGGCCGACCGCGGACTGGTGGACCGTCAGATCGAGGGCCTGGTGGCCGACGGTGGAGTCGCCGTTCCTGGCCAGGATGTCGCCGATGCGTAGCTTCAGCTCACTCGCCACATCGCGCATGTCGAGCACCTTCAACAGCGGCGGCAATGCCTTGCGCAGCCCCGAGAGATCCATGTTCTCCAGGGTTTCGACCACCAGGGCGCGCGATTGGGGGTTGAGGGCGGGAAGCTGGGCGATGTGGATCAGCGGCGCGATGAGGATCTTCGCGGGGATGAAACGCGCCCCACGGATGTAGCCGTTCAGGGATCGGAGATTCTTCGTCGGTTCCTTGAAATACTCCCGTGACAGCTCGATGATCGAGCGCGTGAGCAGCTGACACAGGGAGACGATGCATGTCTCTTCAATGAACTGGATGCGCTCGGCGCGCGCAAAGTCGAGGATCTCCTGGATCTTCTTCGATGTGGTCTTGATCTCTAGAGCACCGGCAATGCGAATGAGCCGGTTCAGTCTTCGCAGGAAAAAGGGCCGGTTGAGGTCCACCCGGGAGACCAGGGCGAGAACCGCCTGTTTGTCCTTCTTCTCCCTCAGCGTGAAGAGCGGAATGCACGCGTCCAGGCGGTTCAGGTCCTCTTTCGGCGCCGCCGCGAGCAGGGAGCGCATCTGGGCAACCGGCGGGGTCCTGCCGGTGTATCCGTCCTCTTTGAAGAAAGCCTGCACTTCCGCGAGAACGGAGGGGGTGGCGTATCTTTCCAGAAGCGTGGCGAGGACGGTGGCAAGAAGGTCCTCCTTCTTCTGAATGCCCTTCAGCGAAATGTAGTTCTTCCTGATCTTGGCGAACACGGTGTCCAGGTGCGCGGAAGTAATGACGGAGAACTCGCTCACCAGGTGAGGTGAAGCGCTTTTCACCTCTGCGACGATCTTCTTGAGAAAATCGCCGATTGCGGCTTCGGTCTCCACGTCGACGTACGGTGTGATCAGGAGGAGCCGGAACACCCGTGCCGGGAACCGGAGTCGGCCCTGGAATTCTGACAAGGAATGCAGGAAGGACAAGATGGTCTGCCGGTGTCCCTTTTGCAGCTGCTCCAGTACGTAGTTGGCCTGGGGATTTCTGGCCTTCAGCGTGTACAGGCACAGGTAGCTGCCCATCACCGCGGGATCGAACTTCTCCGAGCTGAAATCAAGAACCACCTGGCTTCCCGTCTGCAGCATCTTTACGAACGCGGCCTGCTGTACCTGCGGAGCCGCACGGGTGAGGGTCTCTTTCAGGAACGGGTACCTCTCCGCTTCGACAAGCGCCTCGACGGCGATGCATTTGACCGCCTCGCTCTGCTTCGGGTCGACGTAGACCGAGTTGTTGAGCTCCTGCACCAGCTGAGCGGTCGGCGAGATCGTGTTGATGGCGCGCAGGATTTCCGTGCGCACGTCTTCTTCCGGGAAATGGTTGAAATACTTGATGAGCATTCCCGCAGACGAGGGCGCGCGAATGGCCGTCAGGGACTGGATGGCTGCGATACGCTGTGACTTCTTTCCTCGTTCGACCATCTGGTAGAGGTGGGAAATCGCGATTTCGTTGCCCAGCGCGCCCGAGGAACGTATGGCTGCTTCGCTGATCCCGATGTCGGAGTTGTAGAACTCCTTCACCAGGAGCGTAAATATCTCCTCATCGTAGAAGTTCTTGAGCAGCAGGAGGGCTGTTATTTTCCCCTCTCTGCTCAAGGTACCGGCTGCTTTCCGCTGTACAGGATTTTGCGCCATTTCTAATCTGATATCTCGCTCTGATACTTTCTCTTATCGTATAGCGCGTCCATGGACTTGTCAATGCTTTCGTTTTATAGTCGGGCCATGACGAGGTTTTTTCGTCTCACGTTTGCGCTCCTTGCAATCGCGCTGGGCCTGTCGGGCTGCGTGACCGATACACGCACCCGCAGCGTCGCCGCGGACTACTACAACATCGGCAACGCGTACGCGGATCTCGGCCAGTACGACAAGGCGGCCGCCGCGTTCGAGAATGCGCTCCGCCTGGACGCCAGCCTGGTGAAGGCGGACTTCAACCTTGCCCTTGCGTATGGGAAAATGAAACGCTACGACGACGCGGCGGCCATACTCAAGCGGCTGCTGCTAAGGGATCCCCAGAACACGCTGATTCTCTCCACCCTCGGATGGGACTATCATTTGGCCGGCAGAGACGGTGACGCTCTGGAACAGTTCGACGCGGTGATCACGCTCTCCCCCGCTGACCCGGATGCCCTCTACAACAGCGGGATTATTCTATGGAAGCTCGACAGGAAAGATGAGGCGCTCGGGCGCCTGCGGAAGCTGCTGGCCAATTCCCCCGAGGACACGGACGCCCTTTTTGCCACGGCTTCCATCCTCCTTTCCCAGGATGACCCCGCGGGTTCGGGGGAAATGGTCTCCCGCTACCTTGAAAAGAAACCCGACGATGTCGACGGATGGTACCTGACCGCCGCGGGCGCGGAGCGGCAGCAGAAATACTCCCGTGAGCTGGAGGCGTTCGACAGGATCATCGCTCTTGATGCGAAGCAGGCGGATGCCTGGTTCGGGGAGACGAGGCTCCTGCTCACGGTGATCGAAGACCCGCAGAGGGGATTGGATGCCCTGTCGAAAGCTCTCGAAGCCGGGTTTCACGACCCGGTGGCCATCAAAGCGCTCCTCGATTCACCGGCATTGCTGGAACGGGACAAGGTGGAAGCAGCACTGAAGGACCGCAAGCTTTTCCCGGAGACCCCGCCCGCCGCAGCGAAATAGCCGGGGAAGAGCCCGGCAACGGCAGGTTCAGGCGATTTTGCTCAGCGCCTTGCGGATCTGCACATGAGTGTCCTCGGGAGATTTCGAGGAATCGATCTTGCGAAGCAGGTTTTTCTTTCCATAATAAGCAATGAGGGGCTCGGTCTGTTCCCGGTACACCTCGAGCCTGTTCTTGATGGATTCCAGAGAGTCGTCAGGCCGCGTGTATGTCGGACCGCCGCACTTGTCGCATACACCTTTCACCTTCGAGGGCATGTTTTTCACGTGGTAGATTGCGCCGCAGTTCTTGCAGATCTCCCGGCCCGAGAGTCTCTCGATCACCAGGGCGTCGTCGATGGCGAAGTCCACTACCGCGTCCAGCTTCTGGAACGTTCCCAGCGCCTCCGCCTGGGGGATGGTGCGCGGAAATCCGTCCAGGATGTAGCCCTTTTGGGCATCCGGCTGGGCAAGGCGTTCTCGAACGAGGCTCACGGTAAGCTCGTCGGGCACCAGGTCGCCTCTGCCGACGATCTCCTTCACCTTCTTGCCCAGCTCCGTTTCACGCTTGATGGCATCACGGAAGATGTCCCCCGTGGAAATCTGCGGGATCGAGTACTCCTTGCTTATCAGGCCTGCGAGCGTCCCCTTGCCGGCACCTGGGGGTCCGAGGAAGATCAGCTTCATATCCGTTATACCTCCGTCACGACGGTCACCGGCTGCGGGCCGTATTTTCGTAGTATCTGGTACTTCACCGTGCATGCGCGCGTGCAATACTCGTCATCAAACCCCTTGCCGCGGAGGAAAACCTTTCCGCAGTTGGCGCAGGTGGCGTAGAGGCGCGTGCATTCCTCCGAGCAGTAGGCGCGGTTGATCGCGGTCGCCGTTGTGACGTACGTGCCGCATGTGCGGCAGACGGTATACGAGGTCACGTGCCGCTCGCAAAATCCGTGAGATAGGCGACCTGCGCAGGGGTCAGCGTGTCGATTTTCCTGCCCATGGTGGCGAGCTTCACCGTCGCAATTTCCTTGTCCTGTGAGCGGTCGATGGCATAGACCTTCTTTTCCATCTTCCTGCCCTCCCGGGCCAGACGGATCAACGACATGAACTGGTTGGCAAAAGACATGTCCATGACCTCGGAGGGGTGACCCTCGGCTGCCGCGAGGTTGACGAGCCTTCCCTTGGCCAGCAGGTAGATCCTGCGTCCGTCCTCCAGCGTGTACTCCTCATTGTTCGGGCGGACCTCCCGAACCGACCTGGCGAGCGATGCGAGGTCGGGGATGTTGATTTCGCAGTCGTAATGACCCGTGTTGCACACCACGGCGCCGTCCTTGATGAGCTTGAAGTGCCGCTTGACGATGATGTCTTTCACGCCGGTGGCGGTGATGAAAACGTCGCCAATGCGCGCCGCCTCGTCCATGGGCATGACATCGAAGCCGTCCATCATCGCGCGAAGCGCGCAGATGGGGTCGACCTCGCACACAATAACGCGCGAACCCATTCCCCTGGCGCGTGCCGCAACTCCGCGGCCGCAATGCCCGTAGCCCGCTACCACGAAAGTCTTGCCGGCCAGAAGGAGCGAGGTGGCGCGGAGGATCCCGTCAATCGAGGATTGGCCGGTGCCGTACACATTGTCGAAATCCCACTTCGTCTCTGCGTCGTTCACCGCGATGACAGGGTAGAGGAGCTTGCCTGCCTCTCCCATTGCGCGCAGCCGGTGCACGCCGGTTGTTGTTTCCTCCGTGCCGCCGAGGATGCCCGCCGCCAGATCCGTACGGGCGCTGTGAACGCGGAATATCAGGTCTGCGCCATCGTCCAGAGTCAGAGTCGGCTTGAACTCCAGGGTCTTGTCGATTGCCCAGTAGAACTCCTCCCGCGTCTGCCCGTGCCAGGCGTATATCGAGATACCGTCCGCGGCGAGGGTGGCGGCCACGTCGTCCTGGGTGGAAAGCGGATTGCATCCCGACCAGGACACTTCGGCGCCGGCGACAACGAGCGTCTTCACGAGCACCGCGGTCTCCTTGGTGACGTGAAGGCATCCCGCCACGCGCATTCCCTTCAGGCTTTGCGCCTTTCCGTGCTTCTCCCGAAGCGCCATGAGGACCGGCATCCTCGATTCCGCCCACTCGACCCGCATCTTCCCGACCGGTGCGAGCCCTGGATCCTTGATCTTGCTGTTTTCCATCGATTCTCCCAGCCCAGATAGTAGTGACGGTCCGGGGGGAGTCAAGGTTGAGGGTGCACCGGAGCCGCATTTTTGTGGATTTCCGGCCCCCGCGGCATGAAAACTACGTGCTGCGACGGTTTCTGTGCTCGATGAATTCCCTCGGTCATGCCTGAGTATGAGAAATCTTTTCGAGCCTATTGACAGGTTTTTGAAATAGGTATAGAACCCTCTTTGCCTCCAGGGTAGTACTCAACTCCGATCACGAACTGAGGGGGAAAGTACCGTCTCTGGGGTAAAGCCGTGTAAAGCCGCGGCAGTGTGCTCCCGGCGTTTCTGCGAAACGCCTGCCGCACCAAGACCTGCACGGAGTACCGTGAGAGTGCGAATGCCACGAGATCCGCTGCCACGTGCGTACGGTACCGTGAGAGGGATCTTTGACAGTGAAGGGAAGGGGAGAATGAGGTGAGCGGGTCCGTCGCCATTCTGGGTAACTGGGATGGGGCGAAAACGCGTGATACGGCGTCGCAAAGTCAGCGAGGCGTCGGAAGCGCGTGTAACGAAGTATAAAACCTGCCCGCAAGGGTAGGTTCTATATCATGGAGAGTTTGATCCTGGCTCAGAACGAACGCTGGCGGCGCGTTTTAAGCATGCAAGTCGGACGGCAAGCACTGTAGCAATATGGTGCCGAGAGTGGCGAACGGGTGAGTAACACGTAGGTGATCTACCTCTGGATGGGGGATAGCCCGTGGAAACACGGGGTAATACCGCATGAGGCCTTGTGGGTAAAGCCATGAGGTGAAAGGTGCAATTGCACCGTCTGGGGATGAGCCTGCGGTCCATTAGTTAGTTGGCGGGGTAAAGGCCCACCAAGACGACGATGGATAGCCGGCCTGAGAGGGTGTACGGCCACACTGGAACTGAGACACGGTCCAGACTCCTACGGGAGGCAGCAGCTAAGAATCTTCCGCAATGGGGGAAACCCTGACGGAGCGACGCCGCGTGGATGATGAAGGCCGTAAGGTTGTAAAATCCTTTTGTCGGTGAAGAATAAGGAGGGGAGTGGAAAGCCCCTCTGATGACGTTAGCCGACGAATAAGCCCCGGCTAATTACGTGCCAGCAGCCGCGGTAATACGTATGGGGCAAGCGTTGTTCGGAGTTATTGGGCGTAAAGGGCGTGTAGGCGGCTCATCAAGTCTGGTGTGAAATCGCAGGGCTTAACCCTGCATATGCGCTGGAAACTGGTGGGCTTGAGTTCTTGAGGGGAAGCTGGAATTCCAGGTGTAGGGGTGAAATCTGTAGATATCTGGAAGAACACCGGTGGCGAAGGCGAGCTTCTATCAGAGGACTGACGCTGAGGCGCGAAAGCGTGGGGAGCAAACAGGATTAGATACCCTGGTAGTCCACGCTGTAAACGATGTGCACTAGGCGTGGGGCACGTACGTGTTCTGTGCCGTAGCTAACGTGTTAAGTGCACCGCCTGGGGAGTATGCTCGCAAGGGTGAAACTCAAAGGAATTGACGGGGGCCCGCACAAGCGGTGGAGCATGTGGTTTAATTCGATGGTACACGAGGAACCTTACCAGGGCTTGACATGTGCGTGAATGTTCACGAGAGTGGGCAGCCCCGCAAGGGGCGCGCACACAGGTGCTGCATGGCTGTCGTCAGCTCGTGTCGTGAGATGTTGGGTTAAGTCCCGCAACGAGCGCAACCCTTACCGTCTGTTGCCAACAGGTTGATGCTGGGCACTCGGACGGAACTGCCGGTGACAAACCGGAGGAAGGTGGGGATGACGTCAAGTCATCATGGCCCTTATGTCCTGGGCTACACACGTGCTACAATGGTCGGTACAAAGCGAAGCGAAACGGCGACGTGAAGCAAATCGCAGAAAGCCGGTCTCAGTGCGGATTGGAGTCTGAAACCCGACTCCATGAAGTTGGAATCGCTAGTAATCGCGCATCAGCATGGCGCGGTGAATACGTTCCCGGGCCTTGTACACACCGCCCGTCACACCACCCGAGTTGGGGGTACCCGAAGTCAGTTGCCTAACCGCAAGGGGGGCGCTGCCGAAGGTATGCCTGGTGAGGGGGGTGAAGTCGTA
>CAWGAC010000016.1:0-152385 GCA_963820435.1 uncultured Spirochaetota bacterium
AAGAAGATTGTCCAGTCACATACTGCAGCGGAGTCATGAAGGCACCAAGGCGAGGAAAGGCATGACATGTTGCCTCTCGATCAGCTCCAGTGTGGTCCCGATCAAGGCCTCGGTTTCAATGCAAGTGTAGTGGGAGTGTGCCATCCCTGCCGAATCCAACAGCGGCACACCAGCTCAACAAATCCTGCCAACTAGGCAACATGCTCGGGGACTCTTCTCATGAAGGCTTTTTATGAAAGGTTTCTTGTTGACAATTCGACGCGCTAAGCTATCATAATTAGCTGATTCCTAGCCCAGTAAATTCCTTCGCTTCCGGCGATGTCTGGATAGTGGACGCTTGAAAGGACGAAAGCCATGAGTGATTCCTTGAAGAGGACGGTCCTCAACTCCTGGCACCGGAATCACGGCGGCCAAATGGTAGAGTTTGGCGGCTGGGATATGCCAGTAGCTTACGCAGCGGGGATTCTTCAGGAGCACTTGGCAACTCGCAGAAGCGCTGGACTTTTTGATGTCTCACACATGGGGCGTTTCACCATACGTGGCAAAGATGCTGTACGATTTCTTCAATACGCGCTGACGAATAATTGCGCCGGCCTCGATTCTGGAATGGCTCAATATACGGTGATTCCCGACGAGAACGGGTGCGCTGTGGATGATGCCTATTTGTACCGACTGGATGATGGACTCGCGGAGGAAGAACCGAACTTTCTCCTGGTAGTCAACGCGTCCAACGTAGAGAAGGACTGGGTTTGGCTCAACAATCTGAAGTCCCGCTTTGATGCGGTCAGCCTCGAAGATGCTAGTCAAGAGCTTGCGATGATCGCCCTGCAGGGTCCTTCCGCCAAGTGTGTCTTGGGGTCTATTCTCGAAGAGGGGCTGATTGCTCTCCCAGATCCCTGGAGAAACCGATTGCGGGAGTGCCGCATCGAAGGAGAAAACATTCCCTTGACGGTCTCCCGCACGGGCTACACCGGGGAACCTTTGTGCTTCGAGCTGTTTCTGCCGGCGCTGAGGGCGGTCTTAGTCTGGGAGAGGATCCTCGCCGCAAGTCAAGGCGTGGCTCCAGTGGGGCTGGGCGCCCGGGACACTTTGCGCCTCGAGGCTGGCCTTCCCCTCTTTGGGCACGAACTTGGGACAGACAGAGAAGGGAAAGGCATCCCCATCCTCGCGGCCCCTTCGACTGTGACGGCTGTCAGCTTCTCCTCCGAAAAGGGCGATTTTATTGGACGGGCTGCGCTGCTAAGGCAGAAGGAAGAACTGAAGAGGAGGGCAGAGCACAAGGGCTGTCATTCCGGACAAACGGACACTCTGAGGAAAGTCATAGTTCCTGTCGCCATGACCGGCCCCGGAATAGCGCGTCAGGGGTATGAAGTTTTTGTCGGGAGTCGTCTTGTCGGCCATGTGACCAGTGGCACCATGGTTCCCTATTGGAATTTCACAGGCCAAGGTTTGTTCGCAGTTCCATCCGAAGAGAAGGGGATGCGGGCGATTGCCTTGGCATATCTCGACGCCGCCCTTGAGGCGGGGCAGACTCTGGAGATAAAGCAGAGCGAGCGCACTCTTGAGGCCGTGATCGTGGTGCGGCATCTCTCAAGCGCGGCACCCCCTTACGCTAGGCCGGTTCTGGTAAAGCCAAAATGCAAATCAACGAGAGGCCCTGCAATAGGGCTTTCTATGGCGGCGGAGCTTCTTGTAGAAAAGACTGTGCAGAACACAATCTGGCGACAGCGGCAAACAATAAACCTTATCCCTTCAGAGCAAACCGTCTCCCCTCTCGTTTCGTGGCTATCCATTACGGACGCATCTCACCGGTACGCCGAACACCGTGCGATGGCGTCCTTGGGGGAGAAGGAGATATTTTACTACCAGGGAACGCGGATGATCGAGGAGTTGGAGCAACTGTTAGTGGCAGAGCTTACTGCCTATCTCGGCTGCTCTGAGGTTGAATTGAGGACGATAAGTGGCCAGATGGCCAACACAGCGGTTTTTGGCGGCCTCGTCGACTATCTCAACCGAATGGACAGGAAAGCTGAGCCACGCCGACTCCGCAAGGTGATGAATCATCACCTTAGTCGCGGTGGACACCTAAGTGCCCAACCGATGGGCGCGCTTCGGTCCTTCGTCGCTATAGATCCTGCAACGGATAGGCCGGCTGTGATCCCTTTTCCCATGCTTCGGGAAAACCCCTACAATATAGATTTGCCTCGTACAGAAGAGCTGATCTGGCTTCACAAGCCGGAGCTTATTATTCTAGGCAAGAGCATGACCCTGTACCGGGAACCGGTTTCAGAGATCTCAAAAATGATTACAAATATGGCCCCTCGACCAATCCTCATGTATGACACGGCACATGTTCTGGGTCTGCTCGGGCCTGATTTCCAGCAACCGTTCATGGAAGGCGTGGACATTGTGACAGGCTCAACCCACAAGACCTTCTTCGGGCCGCAAAGAGGTCTTATTGCGAGCAACATGTCTACCGGCAGTGATCTGGAAGCTCTATGGGCCGCAATTGTGAGGCGGGTCTTCCCGGGGAGTGTCAGTAACCACCACCTTGGCACTCTTGTCGGCTTGCTGATGGCCGCGTACGAGATGAACGCTTTTAAGTCCGAATACCAGAAGGCGGTAATCACGAATGCAAAGGCATTCGCCAAAGCCTTGAAGAATGCTGGATTAACCGTCGAAGGAGATCCACGAGCGGGATACACTGAGACTCATCAGGTAATTATACGTGTTGGATACGGCAAGGGACCCTCAGTGGCAGAAGCCCTCGAAGCGAACAACATTATCGTCAACTACCAGGCTGCTCCGGACGACGAAAGCTTCACAGCTGCAAGTTGTCTGCGCATGGGAGTCCAGGAGATGACCCGGTTCGGTATGGGCCCGAAGGATTTCGCCCAGCTGGCCGGGTTTATGGAGGAAGTCATCCTGAACGGTCGAGATGTGCGGGATAAGGTTTCGCATTTCCGCGAACAGTTTACGGAGATGCAGTACTGCCTGCCGCACGCCGAGGCTCTGGCTCTTTGCGAGAGACTTCGGACGTGCTTGTGATCGCGGAGAACCATTTGAGCGGATCGTGAAGGGCTTCGCTGCCGCGCACCGAGGCAGGCCCCCTAGGCCGATACATCGCCGAATTGGAAGGTAAGGCATGAAGTACAAGGTTGAACAGAAAGTTTATTATTCGAAGACCCACGAATGGGTAAGAATCGAAGGCGGCGAGGCGGTGATCGGTATCAGCGATTACGCACAGAATAGGCTGTCCGACGTCGTCTTGGTCGAGCTGCCCCTTTCCGGCAAGGATCTGAAGGCGGGCGTCGCATGCCTGTTTATTGAGACCATGACGGCTACAGAAGAAGTCTTCGCACCGGTTTCGGGACGCGTGATCGCTCGAAACGAGGCCCTGGAGAAGAAGCCAGAGTTGGTCAACACCGATCCCTTTGGCGAGGGCTGGCTGTTACGCGTGAAGCTCTCTGCTCCAACTGAGGTTGACTGTCTGATGGACGCCGCTGCCTATGCCTCCTATACTTCCACCTTATGAGCTTCATATTTGAGAAAGGTTTCCCATGCCTATTCCGCCTTGCGTGAGGGTCACGATTGAGGAACTCCTCTACGTTCGCGGCGCGAAGAGGGAATCGGCGGGGCTGCACCGAACGCGATCGGCGCGTCCTTGATCATTGCGCCGTCGAAGTCAGGACGGACGCGATGCTCACGATAGGGAAATCGGTGGAATACCTGGATCCCGCACTTATGCAAACTACTTTTTTCTCCCCTTTTTAAGGCCCTCGGGGGTCCGTGGTCGATAGCCCGATGCCCGCAGATTTCTTTGCTGTATCCGCAGAGCATGGTGACAAGAAAATTGACGATACAATACAAGCGTTCGAAAAAGTACTTCATCGTATGAAAACCGAAGGCGCATTCGCTGAATTCTAAGCGGCTGATTTTTGCACTTCCGGGCGAGTCTGACCAAGAGAAAGGGGGGAAACATCATTGAAGAACAAAATCAACGTCATCCAGTACGGCTGTGGGCCAATTGGGTGCAGCGTCGCAAAGCTCGCTTTGCAGAGGTCGTACTTGACTTTGATTGGTGCTGTCGATACCGCGAAAGACAAGGTGGGAAAAGACCTTGGTGAGCTTGCCGGACAGAATCAAAAGATCGGAGTCTCCATATCAAATGATCTGGGAGCAGTCGCTGGTCTCAATTCTGCAGATCTCGTGCTTCACTGCACCTCATCGCAACTGATTCGCGTTGTCGACCAACTTCAGCAGATAGTTGAGGCCGGTTGCGATGTAATCTCAACTTGCGAAGAACTCTCCTTTCCTTATAAAAAGCATCCCGAGCTGTCCAATCGGATAAACCGTATAGCCCTTGAGCATAACGTCACTGTTCTTGCCACTGGCATAAACCCGGGCTTTCTCATGGATGCCTGGCCCCTTTTCATGAGCGGGGTTTGCCAAAAGGTAGACCTTGTGAAAGTTGCGCGAGTTCAAGACGCCTCGTTGAGGCGATTGTCCTTTCAGAAGAAGATCGGCGCCGGCTGTTCTGTTCGGGAGTTTCAAGCGCTGGTGGATGGTGGGAGAATACGTCACGTAGGGATAGAGGAGTCCATCGGCATGATAGCCGGCGGAATGGGATGGCAGCTAGATGAAGTAACTGAAAAAATAGATCCTGTCATCGCTGAGGCAAGGGCCTCAAGCCAATACCTGACAGTTGAGCCAGGCCAAGTAGCCGGAGTCAGGCAAATGGGCTATGGATCTGTGGAGGGCAAAATTCAGATTATTCTCGAGTTTGTTGCATATCTTGGTGCTCGCGAGACATATGACGAAGTATGTCTATATGGCATTCCGGACCTTCGCGCGACGGTTCATGGCGGGATCAACGGCGATATTGGCACAGCTGCCACAGTCGTCAACTCCATACCACGAGTAGTCCATGCAAAACCAGGACTCCTTACTGTCAAGGATCTGCCAATGGCAGTCTGCTCTTCTTGATGCGGGGGCGTCGCTATCACCTCCAAGATCGGCGAGAAGAGTTCCTAGAAGAGAGCACACACTGGTCCTTGAAGAAGCAAAGCGTCGACTGATGCACGAAGCTATTTGGGCGAGGCGTTTAACAGTTGGCAGGCGCACTATTTTGATAAGTTGTTGCTAAATACCAACTTACCTTTGCTGCGGACTGGACTTGAACCAGCACACCCTTTCGGGCACTAGCCCCCTCGATAGCGTGTCTACCAAATTCCACCACCGCAGCGAGAATGGCGAACTATAGCCATTCATTTTGGAAGTGTCAAGAATCGTTGCCTCCGACAAGTTTCTTGAGAGCGCTGCCCAAGACGACGCGTGCCGCAATCTTGCTCATTAGGCTCATAAGCGTGATAGGAGTCGGTAGATGGGGGCCGATAAAATGTATAAAGGGCGCTCGAGGATAACCCTGTTTATTGCCTTGGCTCTTCTTCCAATTGTCTTGAGCGGCTGTCCAAGTCCTCATCGGTCCACAACCTACACATTGACAATAGCGAGCACGCCTGGCTGCACAACAACGCCAGCGGGAGCGCTGAAAGTTGAACCTGGAGTTGGGACCTCCATTTTTGCAACGGCAGATGGCGGCTACACATTTGTGAACTGGACGTTGACCAGCGGAACGGCTTCTATTGCCAACGTTAATGACAGCTCCACCACCGTGACATTGAGCAGTGGCAACGCGACGGTACAGGCAACTTTCCATTAGGGTCCCCTGATTTCTCGGACATCTATCCTCACCTTTCCGCAGATCGTTTTCTTCCTTACATTGGGCCTGTGATCCCGCCCAGCAAAGACGGCCCTTTCCTGCTCGAGCACTGCGATGTCGTGCTGCCCGACCGGTTGGTAAGGTCGGGAGCGGTGCTTGCCGCGAACGGGAAGATCCTTTATGCCGGTGCCTCGGCCAACCTGCCTCACCACCTTCCTCCGGGGTGCAGGAGGATACAGGCGGAGGGGGCCCTGGCGTGTCCCGCGCTCTGGGAGATGCACGTGCACGGCTGCGGCGGCGTGAGCACGGAGAACATGAGCCCGCAATCCCTGGGGGAAATGGGGGGATTTCTGGCGAGCAGGGGAGTGGGGGCATTCCTGCCCACCACGGTTGCGGATGAAAGCTACCTGGCGAGCCTTGGTGACGCGCTGCTTTCCGTAACAGATGACGTTCGGAGCCGGGCGCTCGGCATCCACGTCGAGGGCCCCTTCGTCGCGAACACCCGCCGGGGGGCGATAGACGAGGCTCTGATCCGGCCGATTTCAATCGAGTACCTGGAACGCATGATTTCGCTTTCCCGGGAGAAGATCCGTATCATGACTTTTGCGCCTGAGCTTTCCGGCGCGGTCATGCTGGCGGATCGGTTGCAGGGTCTCGGCATACTTCCTTCCCTTGGACATTCCGCGGCGTCATACGAATCGCTGGGCCCCTTTGATGCGGTTTCTCCCTTGAGCGTCACGCACCTGTTCAACGGCATGAGCGGCATCTCCCACAAGGAGCCGGGTCTTGCACAATGGGCGCTTCTGAACAAGGAAGTCTTCACGGAGCTCAACTGCGACGGCACACACGTGCACGATGCCGCGGTACGGCTCGCGCTCCGCGCGCGTCCGTGGGAGAGGATCGTCGTCATATCCGATGCCGTGGCTCCTGCCGGTCTGCCCCCGCAGGATGCAAGCGGGGGCCACGGGGGCGGCACCACCGGGCCTGCGCACACGCTCTACGGCAGGCCGCTCGTCCAAAGAGGCAACGGCCTGTACTACGAGGACACGGGGGTGCTGGTGGGATCGCGCTGTCTCGTGCCTGACTGCATCGCCAGGCTGATTCGCGAGCTCGATGTGCCGGTCGCCTCGGCGGTCGCAATGGCCACCCTGAATCCCGCACGGCTCCTTGGTTTCCCGCGAAAAGGCGCTCTTCTCCCGGGATATGATGCAGATGTGGCCTTGTTCAGCCGCGATTTCAGGCGCTGCTCGTTCCTTTCCTGGGAGGGCCGGGCGATTCACGAGGACACGCAGACGGGGAGCAGGTGAAGCGCCTGAGGTATCAGTCTTGCCATCGAATCGCCGCCCCGGTAGAGTAGCGCCATACTGGGGCAGAAAGGTGATCGATAATGGCAGGGAGAAACGTCGTCATCATGGGCGCCGCCGGGCGCGACTTTCACAACTTCAACTGCGTATTCCGCGACGATGCCTCTGTGCGCGTTGTCGCCTTCACGGCGACACAGATCCCCGATATCGCTGACCGCAGGTATCCGCCCGACCTGGCGGGCGCGCTCTACCCGGAGGGGATACCCATAGTCCCCGAGAGCGAGCTGGAGCAGCTTTTCAAGCGGCAGAAATTCGACGAGGCGATTTTCTCCTATTCCGACGTCTCCCACCAGCACGTGATGGAGCAGGCGTCACGCGTGGTCGCCCTGGGCGCGGACTTCAAGCTCCTCGGCGCCGCTCCGACCATGATCAAGTCCAAAGTGCCGGTCGTGGCCGTCTGCGCCGTGCGCACGGGAAGCGGCAAGAGCCAGACCACCCGTCGGGTGGCCCAGATTCTGAAAAAGCTTGGAAAGAAACCAGTGATCGTCCGCCATCCGATGCCGTACGGCAATCTTTCCGAGCAGAAGGTGCAGCGTTTCGCCACGCTGGAGGACATGCGCCTGCACAAATGCACCATCGAGGAGATGGAGGAATACGAGCCGCACATCGACGAGGGTTTCGTCGTTTACGCCGGTGTCGACTACGCCGCGATCCTCCGGCAGGCAGAATCGGAATGCGACACGATTCTCTGGGACGGCGGCAACAATGACCTTCCGTTCTACGCGCCGGACGTGCATATCACGGTCGTCGATCCCCATCGGCCCGGGCACGAGCTTACCTATTTCCCCGGCAGGATCAACCTCGCCATGGCGCACGTCATCGTGATCAACAAGATGGACACCGCCACCCCTGCGGGCATCGAGAAGGTCCGCGCAAGCATCCTCGCGGTGAATCCGCGCGCGCAGGTGGTGGATGCGGCTTCCCCGATTTTCGTGGACAGGGAAGGGGAGATCCGCGGCAAGCGCGTGCTGGTCGTCGAGGACGGGCCGACTCTCACCCACGGTGAGATGAGCTACGGGTCCGGCACCGTGGCAGCAAAAAAGCACGGCGCCGGGGAGATCGTCAACCCCCGGCCGTACGTCACGGGCAAGATCAAGGCGACCTTCGACAAGTACCCGGGGATCGGCGCGCTGCTGCCCGCGGTGGGCTACGGAGACGAGCAGGTGCGCGATCTGGAAGACACGATCCGCCGCGTGCCGTGCGACCTTGTGATCGTCGCCACGCCGGTGGATCTCACGCGCATCATCAAGATCGACAAGCCGATGCTCCGCGTGCGCTACGCGCTGCAGGAGATCGGCACCCCGAATCTGGAGGACATTCTGAAAGCGAGGCTGAAATGGCGGTAGACCTGAAGGGAAGATCCCTGCTCACGCTCAAGGACTGGACGCCTGAGGAGGTGCGACACGTGCTGGACCTCTCCCGCCGAGTGAAGAAGGAGCGCAGGAACGGCAAGCGCCAGGAGCGTTTCAAGGGCATGACCCTCGCCCTTCTTTTCGAGAAGCGCTCCACGCGCACGCGCTGCGCGTTCGAGACGGCATTCGGCGAGGAGGGCGGGCACCCGGTGTTCCTCTCCACGGCGGACATCCACCTGGGAACGAAGGAGGCCGTTGAGGACACGGCCCGGGTCTTCGGCCGCATGTTCGACGCCATCCAGTTCCGCGGCTTCAAGCAGTCCACCGTGGAGACGCTGGCGCAGTGGGCGGGGGTGCCCGTGTACAACGGGCTGACGGACGACTGGCACCCCACCCAGGTCCTTGCCGATCTCATGACCCTGGAAGAGGCATTGGGTTCCCTTGCGGGCAGGAAGCTCGTTTTTGTCGGCGATGGGAGGAACAATGTCGCCCACACCCTGCTTGTCGGCTGCTCCCAGATGGGCGTGCACGTCACGATCGTTGCACCCGCGTCACTGTCGCCGGCGCCGGAGCACGTGGAGTGGGCGCGGGCAATGGGCGCAAAGACAGGCGCGCAGGTCCTTGTCACGAGCAACGTGGAAACGGGCGTGAAGGGCGCGGACGCTGTCTACACCGACGTCTGGGTCTCGATGGGGGAGGAGGAGAAGAGCGCCGAGCGCATCGCCCTTCTTGCTCCCTACCAGGTCAACGATGCAATGATGGAGAAGACCGGCAACCGAAACGCCATATTTCTGCACTGCCTGCCCGCCGTGAAGGGCAAGGAAGTCACCGTGGAGGTGATCGAGGGGCCCAGGTCGCGCGTCTGGGACGAGGCGGAGAACCGCAAGCATACGATCAAGGCGATGATGCTCGCCACCCTCACTTGAGAATAGCCTTGAAATGGCGTGTGAAACCACTATTATATGAGAAGTGGATTCTCTCAGTGTCAGGAGGCTCCGGATGAAGAAGGCGGTCATTCTATTCGCAGCAGGGCTGTTTCTGCTGACGAGCCTTCCCGCGTTTTCGCAGGCTCAAACCACCTACCCGAAGGATGCTTATGCAAAAACCATCCCTCTCCTGAAAGTCTGGGTGCACGATCTCGGCTACAAGCTGCAGTTTTTCAACAGCAATTCCCAGGTAGCGGACATCTACGTGCCCCTGACCTGGTTCAACAAGGGCGCGCTTTCAAAAGCGGATATCGTATATGGCAACGAGAAAGGCTTCCCGTACTGCACAATCGTCTGGGTGGACGGCGAATTCGACCATATCACCCTGTATGTTCTGAACGATTTCCGCTCCCAGACGTGGGGCGTCCTGAACGTGCCGGGTGACCTGAGCGCCCAGTTCAATGTCCAGGAAGTGCCAAAGGAGTTCTGAGCCCACCGGCTCACCGCATGCTTGACATCCTGAAATCGCAAAAAGCCATCCGGGAGGAAGGCCTCGCCGCATGGCTTTTTTACAATGTGTTCCACAGGGACGAGATCGCGGAGCTCGTGCTGGAGGTGCCGCCGGATCGCACCAACACGAGGCCGTGGGTGTGCATCCTTTTCCCCGACAGCCCGCCGGTGAAGATTGCCCACGTCATCGAGCCGTCCATCCTCGATCACGTGCCCGGGGACACGATTCTCTATTCCACGCGGGATGAGTTCTCCCGGGCGGTTGCGAAAGTGCTGCCCGCGGAAGGGAAGGTGGCGGCGGATTATTCTACCGGCATACCAGTGGGCTCATTTCTCGACCACGGCACCGCGATGTTTCTCCAGTCCCTCGGCGCGTCGCTCGTCTCCGCGGAAGGCCTTGTGGCCCGCTATCTCGGGACCATCGACCAGCAGGGCAGGGAATCTCACGAGCGGGCAGGGAGGGCATTGTACGCGGCAATCCAGGAGGCATGGTCAAAACTTGCTGCGGCCATGCACGGAGGACGGACGGTCCTCGAGGGCGAAGTGCGCGACTGGATAGCCCGAAGCCTCGCCGATGCCGGGTTGGCATACGAGGGGCAGCCTGTGGCGGGCGCGGGCCGTCACACCGCTGATCCTCACTTCGGCGTCTCAGGCGGCGGCGCGGTGATCGAGAGGGGGGACGTCGTGCAGTTCGACGTCTGGGCGCGGGAAAAATCACCCGGCGCCGTCTTTGCGGACATCTCCTGGCTCGGTGTGTGCGCTCCCTCCCCGACACCCATCCAGAAAGAGGTGTTCGATGCTGTTCTGGAGGCCCGGGAAGCGGCGCTCTCCCTTCTCGCAGCGCGGCTTTGCCGGGGGCGCGCCTGTGCGGGGCGCGGATGTCGACCGCGCAGCCCGCGCGGTCCTTGCCCGGCGCGGCTTTGAGAAAGGCATTCGGCACAGGACGGGGCATTCCATCGGGACGCGGGTGCACGGGTTCGGGGTGAACCTCGACTCGGTGGAGTTTCCCGATGAACGCGTCATCACCGAAGGCTCCTGCTTTTCGATCGAGCCCGGGATCTACCTGGAACAGTTCGGAATGCGCACCGAGATCGATTGCTGCATCCATGACGGACGTCCCGAGGTCACCGGGGGAGAGCGCCAGACCGCGCTCCTCACCCTGGGGTAGGCTCATGTACGACTGTCGGGAGGCCGCTCAGTTCATCGCCTCGCATTCCTCTTTCCTCGTGCTCGGCCACAAGGAGCCGGATGGAGATTGCGTCGCCTCGCAGCTCACCATTTCTGCCCTGCTCGAAGCCCTGGGCAAAACGGCGAGCCTTTATTCCGCCGGGCCTTTCGACAGGCCGGAGATCTCGTCCTTCAACGACCTGTTTTCCGCGCGCATTCCCGACGAGAGGCGGACGGGATCTGCGGCAATAATCGTGGATTGCTCCACGCCGGACCGCACGGGGCCCCTTGGAGATCGGGTGAAGGATCTTCCCTGCCTGGTGATCGACCATCACTCCTCGGGGGAGATCTTCGGGAATGCGCGCTTCGTGGAACCCTCGGCTCCCTCCACCACCATGCTCGTGCTCCAGCTCTTCGAAGACATGGGCGTGGCCCTGAACAGTGAGATCGGCAGGCTGCTGCTGTTCGGTCTTTGCACGGACACCGGCTTCTTCCGGCACCTCGGTCAGAACGGCGCGGACACCTTCCGCGCGGTGGCGCGGCTGGTGGAAAGCGGCACGTCGACCGCCGAGGTGTACATGATGGTGTACGGGAAGCGCGCGCTTGCCGGCAGGAAGCTGCTGGCGGAAATGCTCGCGCGGGTGGAAAGCCACTGGGACGACCGGCTGCTTCTGACCTGGCAGACGATTGCGGACCGGGAGCGCCTGGGCGAAGTCCAGCGGGGAGAGGACGACCTGTACCGGCTGCTGCAGACCATCAAGGGCAACGTGGTTGTCGCGCTGGTCAAGGAGGAGACGGAAGGCGTCTTCTCCGTGGGACTTCGTTCCAATTCAACCCAGGACGTCGGCGCGATTGCCGCTTCCTTCGGGGGCGGCGGGCATCGCCAGGCGGCTGGCTTCGACATCACCGGCACTCTGGAGACCGTGAAGAAAACCTTGATCGACACTTTCTCACCCCTGCTGGCAACATTGTAAATGAATGTTAAGGGAGGGGGCCCGCAGACCCTTCCGGGTCCATCTTCCTGGCACGTGTCTTGCTCTTTCCTCCACGCGCGAACATTTCGCAGGAGGAAAAGAATGGAAAGTCTCACGGAAAAAGTGCTTCTGTACCAGAAAACCCGGGAAGGCCTGCACGACATAGTCAACGCGCTCGCCCCCAGGGTGTACCAGTTTCCGAAGCGGAAGATGGGCTGGGACGAGGATGCCTGCGGCGAGTTTTATGTCTTCGTCCATCCCCGCCTGATCCGGCTGCTGGATCGGTTCCGCGACCAGGGCAAGCCCTTCGAGTCCTACCTTTCAGCGGTGCTCAACTGGCAGCTTCGCAATTTTGCCCGTGACAGGAAGCGCGGGGAAAGATCGTGGAACGTTTCGCTGCGGCTTGACGCAGGGGATCCTGAGGCACAGGAAACGAGAGAAAAGCTCGGGTCGCGACCGGTGGCCGAAAGCGTGTGCCTCCGGCGGACATCGCGACGCTCATCAAGAGTGAGGCGGATAGAAGGAACTTTCTTTTTCTGGCGATGAAGTGCGCGCGGCACGATCGGCCCCGAAAATGCCCCCCTGCTGGCGGCAGTGTCAGGGGTCGATCGAGAACCGAATTCTCGGCCTGTCAGCCTTACTCAGAGAAATGCGTGCCCCACGAGAGCTCAGGCTGGAAATCTTTCGCGCACGGCGAAACCGGGCGTTTGCCCAGTCCCGGCTCCTGGAAACGGAGCTTCAGTCAGAAGTCGAGCCGGAGCGTGCCGCTGTCTTGCGGGCTTCGCTCGCAAAGGCCCGGCGGCGGATGCGCGCGGCCATGATCCGGATGGCACGGGTGAAGCTCGCGCCGACCAATCTCGAGATCGCCCGTGTTGCTGGGGGTGCCCAAGGGCACCGTGGATTCAGGTCTCTACTGGTTGAAGAGGAAACTCGCGTCGGTATATGATCCCGACATCCCGAGGCAGGCATGATGGAAACGGAGTTTCTCCTCGCATCGAACAATGCACACAAGCACCAGGAGTTCGTGCGCCTGTTTCCCGGCATACGCGTCCTGATGCCGCGCGAGCTGGGCATCGAGTTCGATTTCGATGAAGACCGGAGACACCTTTCTCGAAAACGCCTACGGCAAGGCCATGGCCCTCTTTCACACTGGCGAAACGGCCCGTGATGGCCGACGATTCCGGGCTGTGCGTGCAGGCACTGGGCGGGGAGCCGGGCATCTTTTCCTCCCGGTACGGGTCAGGGGCAGGGGGCGTGGTCCTCGACGCGCCCCGGCGCAACGCCTATCTATTGGACAGGATGGAGGGCATCCAGGACCGCGCGGCGTACTTTGTGTGCTGCCTGGTGCTCGTCCTCGACGAAAGTCGGTTTGTGGCGGTCCAGGAAACCGTCCACGGCCGAATTGCGGAGGGACCCCGAGGGGAAAACGGCTTCGGCTATGACCCCCTGTTCATCGTGCCGGGGCACGAAAAGACCATCGCCGAGCTTCCGGACCAGGTGAAGGACTCGATTTCCCACCGGGGGCTCGCGGCACGCCGCATCCTCACCACCATGCGCGGCGAGAGCTGAAGAGAGAGGAGCGTCCATGGACCTGATTTCCACGTACGTCAACGGCGTTTCCGAGCTCACGAATTTCTCCCGCTCACTCGAGCAGGCGCCCCTCATCGTGGACGTGATCGTCAATCCGCACGCGGGATTCTTCAAGAGCCAGGCCACCGTGCGGAAGCTGATCCAGGAGCTCGAGAGCAAGCTCGATGACCTGCGCCGCAGCTATCCCCGCCGCAAGGTGGAGATCAACACCGTTCACTTCACCGAGCGCCCCGGGCACGCGCGTCTCATCACCGAGGGGATCATGAACACGGAGGGGAAGTCCGTCTCGGGGATCGAACGGCTCCTGATCGGCTGCGGGGGTGACGGGACGAGCAACGAGATCTGCTCGGCGCTGGTGCACGCGGATGCTTCACTGCTGGACAGGCTGAAGCTGCTGCGGCTGCCGCTGGGCACGGGCAACGATGTCGCGGATGCGCACACCTTCGCGGGCGCGTACGACCTGATCCTCGGCCCCCAGCGGACCCAGAAAACGGGCGCGCTCCTCGTGACGGCCGGAGCCGCCGAGCCGCAGTATTCCTTCAACGTGGGGAGCATCGGGCTGGACGCCTATATCGCCGGTCTGACCAACCGGTTCAAACGCGTCATCCCCGGTGACGCATACAAGTCCCTCGTCGATTTCGGTTCCCTCTTCTATGAACAGAGGGTGAATCCCCAGCCGATGGACATCACGATCCACAATGAGAACGGGGAAACGAAGATCGCCTCCTTTGTTCCCTCCATGGTGGTGGTGGGAATCAGCGGCGCACGGACCTACGGCGGCCATCTGCCGGTCCTGCCGGGCAAGGAGAACGTGTGTCTGGTGGGCAGGATGGGGGCGCTGAAGAAGATACGCGTCAAGAAGCTCTTCTACCTGGGCAGGCATGGGGAGCTTCCCGAGGTGAGTTTCTACCGCGCATACAAAGTGGATGTCCACTACAAAGGACGAATCCCCATGCAGCTCGACGGCGAGATCACCTGGCTGGACGCGGAGGATTTCCCCGTCACGATGCAGATACTGGAACCAAGGATCAAGGTACTGCGGAACTAGGCATGGAAATGCCCGAATCGAGCCCTGGCCGTGTCACCCTCTCGGACCCGGACAGGCGCAGGGGGCTTTTTTTCGTCGCCCTGGCCGCCGCGTTCGTCGGCGTGGCGCTCACGCTCCAGATCACCCTCAACAACAACTTCCTCGTGGGGGAGATCGGGATCAGCGGCTTTCAGGCCGGCCTCCTGGAGGCGGTGCGGGAAAGCTGCGGAATAGCGGCCCTGGGGATCTTCGTCCTCATTGCGGGGCTCACCGAGCCTGCCATCGCCTCACTCTTCCTCGTCCTGATTGCCCTGGGCATGGGCTCCTATTCCATGGCGCCCACATACAGGTTCGTGATGCTTCTGAGCGTCACGTGGAGCCTGGGTTTCCACGTCTGGACCCCGCTTCCCAATTCCATGACTCTCGCCCTCGCCGAACCGGGCAGGGCAGGGGCCCGGCTGGGACAGGTCGGCGCAGCGGGCGCTCTGGGATCCGCGGCAGGGCTGGTTATCGCGTTCGTCCTGACCCTGCTCGGGGTGAGGATCCGGCCGTTGTACGTGATTGCCGGCGCGGCCGCGCTCCTGGCCGCCGCTGCCTGTCTCGGCATCCCGCGTCGGATCAAGGCGTCGGGCCCTAGCTTCGTCATCCGCAGGCGCTACGCCCGCTATTACGTGCTGAACTTCCTCGAGGGTTGGCGCAAGCAGATCGCGATAGCCTTCGGCGGGTTCCTCCTCGTGAAGGTCCACCACGCGGGGCTCCTCGACATCATCGTGCTCGCCGCCCTCATCCAGACCATCGGCTACTTCGCTTCCCCGCGCATAGGGAAGCTGATCGACCGGGTAGGAGAGCGCAAGGTGCTCGTTTTCTACTATGCCCTGGTGACGATGCTGTTCCTCGGCTACGCATTCCTTCGGGGCAAGTACGTGCTCTACACGGTCTACGTGCTCGACAACGCCACCTTCGTGTTCAATACTGGTCTTACCACGTACGTGAACAAGATCGCGCCCCGCAGCGAGCATCGCCCGACCCTGAGCATGGGCGTGGCGGCCAACCATGTCGCTTCGGTGGCCATGCCCTTTCTCGGCGGAATCCTTTGGACTATACTGGGCTATCAGTGGGCTTTCCTGATCGGGATTCCTGCCGCCGCGGCAAGCATCGCCATAGTGCTCAAGATGCCGCGGGGGACGTCGCAGGTGTTGGAGAACTGACCGACCTTTCGGTGGTTGAACCGCGGCGCGAAGGGGGCACCGGCGAATGCCAGACCTCGGCATCGACATCGGCTCCATATCCATCAACACGGTCCTCATGGATCCAGGCGGGAACATCCTGGAGGACCACTACGACTATTGCAGCGGCAGGCCGTTCCACGTCGTGCGGACCCGGCTTGCAGACATCATTGCGCGGCGGGGCGGGGGCTCCATAGAAAAGGTTGCCCTCACCGGCACGGGAGGGGCGCTTGCCGCCCGGCTCATCGGCGGCACATTCGTGAACGAGATAGTGGCCCAGTCCGCCTCCGTGTGCCGCCTGTATCCGCAGGCCCGGACCATCATCGAAATGGGCGGCGAGGACACGAAGCTCATGTTTCTTCGCGAAGCGGCGCTTTCCGACTTCGTCATGAACAGCATCTGCGCGGCGGGCACGGGGTCGTTTCTCGATCAGCAGGCGCGCCGGATCAACGTGTCCATCGTGGAGGAGTTCGGCCGTCTTGCGCTTCTGTCCCGCGACCCGCCGCGGATCGCCGGCCGCTGCAGCGTGTTCGCCAAGAGCGACATGATCCACCACCAGCAGATTGCCACGCCGATTCACGACATCATCGCGGGCCTCTGCTTCGCCGTTGCGCGCAATGTCAAGAGCACCCTCGCCCGGGGCAGGGATCTCGAAAAACCCGTGGTGTTCCAGGGCGGCGTGGCGGCGAACGCCGGAATGGTCAGGGCATTCCGTGAGCTGTTCGGCCTGGGCGACGGTGAGCTCATCATCCCCGACCACCACGCCTCCATGGGAGCCATCGGCGCGCTGTTTCACGTCGCGGCCCGGCCCCTCTGCCGGGCACGGGGATTTCAAGGGCCTCGACGAGCTGGATCGGTATCTTGCCACCGGCGGCCCCGACGGGGACCACCTTGCCCCGCTCGTGCCGCCGCGCGCGCCTTCCCTCACCGACGCCGTTCCGCTTTCCGAGGAAGCATACGGCCTGCCCGTGTTTCTCGGAGTCGATGTCGGCTCCCTCAGCACGAACGTCGTGCTCATCGACGGGCGGAACAGGGTGATCGCCCGGCGGTACCTTCCCACGGCAGGCAGACCCCTCGAGGCAATCCAGAAGGGCCTGAAGGAGATCGGAGACGAGGTGGGGGCGAGGGTCGAGGTGAAGGCGGCGGGCAGCACGGGCTCGGGCCGGTACCTCACCGGTGACTTCGTCGGCGCCGACCGGATCGTGAACGAGATCACCGCCCAGGCCACCGCGGCCATCGCCATCGATCCCACCGTGGACACGATCTTCGAGATAGGAGGGCAGGATTCGAAGTTCGTTTCGGTGGAGAACGGCGTGGTGGTGGACTTCGAAATGAACAAGGTCTGCGCGGCGGGAACCGGCTCGTTCCTGGAGGAGCAGGCGGAGAAGCTCGGGGTGAGGATTGTCGGTGAGTTCGGCTCGCTGGCCCTTTCCGCGGGCGCCCCCGCGCGCATGGGAGACCGCTGCACGGTTTTCATGGAGTCGGATCTCAATACCCGGCAGCAGAAGGGCGCAGCCAGGGAGAATCTCATCGCGGGGCTGGCCTACTCGATCGTGCAGAACTATCTCCAGAAGGTGGTCGGGGAGAAGACGATCGGGAAGAAGATTTTCTTCCAGGGCGGCGTGGCGCACAACAAGGCCGTGCGGTCCGCTTTCGAGAAGGTCGTCGGCCGGCCCATCATGGTGCCTCCCCATTTCGACGTGACGGGCGCCATCGGTGCCGCGATGCTCGCCCGCCAGTCCATGAATGGCGGGGTAAGCCGGTTCAAGGGCTTCGCCATTGCCTCCCGGTCCTGGTCCCAGGACAGGTTCACCTGCAAGTCATGTCCCAATCAGTGTGAAATCAGCAGGGTGAGGATCGCGGGTGAGGAGAAACCCCTCTTCTACGGCGGGCGGTGCGAGCGCTACGAGGTTGCGGAGAGGAAGAACAGGGGAAAAGACATCCCTGATCTCTTTCAGGAGAGAACGCGCCTGCTCCTCGACGGATTCGACGACAATCCCTCGGCCGCTCCGAAGCGCGAAGAGGAAGCCGGCGGAGCAGTGATCGGACTGCCCCGGGCCCTGTCGGTATTCTACCAGCGCTTCCCATTCTGGCGGGAGTTTTTCAGCGAGCTCGGGATGCGGGTGGTGCTTTCGCGGCCGACCGACCAGGCCTTGATCTCGCGTTCCCTCGAGACGCTTGCCGCCGAGACCTGTTTCCCGGTGGAGGTGATGCACGGGCACGTGCTCGACCTGCTGGAGAAGGGCGTGGATGGGATTTTCCTTCCATTTGTTGTGAACGAGGAGGCCGAGCCAGGCAATCCGACGAACAACTGCAATTGCCCATGGATCCAGACATATCCTTTCATGGTGAGAGGCGCGCTGAGGAACGCGAATGATCTCTCCAAGCTCCTCGTCCCCACGCTCCACTTCCGCTACTCGCGAAGGCTCCTGAACGCGGAGCTCGCCCGGTTCATGGGGGACAGGTTCGGCGTCACGGCGCGCGAGGTTTCGCGGGCAGTCACGAGGGCCGCGCGGGCGCAGAAGGATTTTGAGGCTCGGCTGCGCACGCGCGGAAAGGAAGCACTTGCTTCCCTGCCTGCGGGAAAGACGGCCGCGGTCATCCTCGGCAGGCCCTACAACTACGGGGACCCGGCGCTGAACCTGCGCATCGTGGAGAAGCTCATCAGCCTCGATGTGCTCCCGATCCCCGCGGATTTCCTGCCCCTCGATGAGGAGGCCATCTTCGGCGAGTATCCGTCGATGTACTGGCCGAACGGCCGCAGGATCCTGCAGGCGGCCCGAATCGTGGGCCGCGACGCGCGGCTGCAGGCGATTCACCTCGGGAACTTCCGCTGCGGTCCGGACTCGTTCATTTCCCACTACGTGCGCGAGGAGCTGCGGGGCAAGCCCTACCTGCAGCTCGAGATGGACGAGCACAGCGCCGACGCCGGGCTCGTCACCCGGTTGGAGGCCTTCTTCGACAGCGTGAGGGGAAGGCAGGAGGCTGGCTCGGGATCCACGGGCACGCGACTGCCGGAACGCAGCGTGCGCGGGCCTCGCCGCCCCGACACACACGCGCGGACACTTTATTTTCCCTACATGGCCGACGGCGCGTACGCCCTCGCCGCCGCCTGCCGTTGCTGTGGAATGAAAGCGGAGGTTCTGCCGCCGCAGGACGAGCGGGACATAGAGCTCGGGAGGAGGCACACATCCTCCCGGGAATGCTTCCCGATGATCTGCACCACCGGGAGCTTTCTCCGCAAGCTTCAGGAGCCGGGAGTTGACCCCTCGCGGGTCAGCTTCTTCATGCCGGATCACAACGGCCCGTGCCGGTTCGGCCAGTACAACCAGCTTCAGCGGATCATCCTGGACAGGCTCGGATTTACGGAAGCCCAGATCGTGCACCCCAGCAACGAGGACTCATACGCCGGTCTGACCGCGGGCAGCGGCATCAGGTTCAGGCTCGCCGTGTGGCGGGGCATCGTGGCCGTGGATATTCTTCGCAAGCTGCTGCAGGAGCGCCGGGTGTACGAAGTGCGTCACGGCGAGGCAGAGGCGGTCTACCGGCGCCAGCTCGAGCGAGTCGTGGAGTGCATCGAGCAGGGCGGCCGGGGCATCGGGCGGGTGCTGAAGCATGCGTGCGCCGATTTCTCCCGGGTCGAGGTACACCGAACAAAGAGAAAGCCCGTGATCTCGGTGACAGGGGAGATTTTCATGAGGGACAACCCGTTCTGCAGCGGAGACGTGGTGAAAAAGCTCGAGCAGCTCGGCGCGGAAACACTCATGAGCCCGGTGCGTGACTGGGTCACCTATTCCACCTACCGGTTCACGCGCGACAGCAGGCGCAAAGGCAGGCCGTGGGGGTTCGCACGTTCGAAGCTTCAGGGACTCCTCCAGGGCGTGATCGAAGACAGGCTCGTCCGTCTTGCGGAACAGGGCGGCGCCGAGATGCACAGGGACATCCCCGTGGAAAAAATGCTCCAGTTGTGCATGCCGTATCTCCACAAGGACTATGACGGAGAGCCCGCGATCACCATGGGCAGCGTTGCCGGTCAATGCATGACGGGCATATCGGGGGTCGTGCACATTCTGCCGTTCACCTGTCTGCCGGGAACGCTGATCTCGGCGGTGTCCCCGAGATTCAGCCAGGACCATGACGGACTCCCGTGGATCAACATCGCCTACGACGGGCAGGAGGAGGCAAGCGTCGACACCCGGCTCCAGGCCTTTGTATATCGCGCGGAGGAATACGCGCGGCGCAACGGCTATGACGCGCCGCGTGATTGGTGAGGCGCGGTGCGGCGCGCTTCGGTCTGCTATGCGCGCCCGGGGTCGATCAAAGTCAGGAAATCGTTCCAGCGATATCCACTCTTCTCGGCGGACTCCAGGAGAGGGCTGATATCCAGCAGGCGTTCACTGTCCATGGATTGAACCAGCGCAAGACACGCGAGCAGCAATTCCAGCGCTTCCTTGCTGAACCAACGGACGTCTTCGAACTGATGGACGCGCAGGAAGCTCTCCGCGGCAGGGGTTGCAAAAAGCTCCTGCCATGCAAACTGCTCCTGAACTTTCTTACGCGCCGGCCTGCCTCGCGCGGCGGCGCGCCGGGCCCAGGGCCGACGGGAGACGTCCGCTGCCGCGCGAGGCCTCTCTCCGAGGCTTTCCGCGTGCAGGGCAACATCGAAAAGTGCCGGAAATGCGGCCGCTGACTGCGCGTCCCATCCCGCGCGCGCCAGGTGCTCGGAGAGAATCGCCGCGAGCATCCACTCGCGCAGCCAGGAAGCAACGGGGGAAGCAAGCAGATCCGCGCCGCAGAGCGGCCGCAGGATGGTCCAGGGCCAGAGGAAGGCGCGGGCGAACCCGGGCCCCGCGGCCCGCGGCGTCTCCCCCGGACCGGCGACGCGGCCGACCAGCCGCTTCAGCCTGGCCTGGAAATCGGCCATGCTCTCCCTTTCGTTCACCCGGCCCTGCGCACGCTGCGCCACGGGACGCAGGAACTGCTCAAAGCTTCGCTGAAGCGTTTCCGGGTCCGAGCCTGCCCGCATCGAGACCCAGCAGAGCGGCAAACGGGTTTCGCACCGGCCTGAGCTCCCGCTCTCTCAGCGCGTCATCGATGCTGGGGACGCCCCTGCCGGAAAGCTCAGCCGCCAGGCCGGACCATCGCTTGTACGCGTCGTCGAAGACCACGGAAAAATCGAGATACACCTGGCACCTGTAGGCGCCCAGCTCCGCGTACATGCCCCGTTCCCACAGCTCGCGGCAGTTGCGGATGTACTGCAGGCCGGAGGTGTGCTCGCGGAAGATCGCGTACGCCCCGGGGTCGTTCGGCAGGGCAAGGCCCTCGCCAAGACATCTCTGCACGAGGGATTTTCCTTCCGCCGTTTTCAGCGCAAATGCGGCGGAGGAGCGAATCCAGCCCCGGGCATCGGCGAATCTGTTGTTGTACAGCACCAGGCCCCGCTCATCCCCGCTCCTGTTGGAATAGGCAAAGACGTCCTCGTTCACGTGACCCTCGACCGAGAAGAAATCGTACAGGAGAAAACTCTCCACCCCTGAGAAGACGTGGCGCCGCTTGAGGAGCGGGAAGATCTCCCTTTCGTGCCGGGCAATCAGCCCCGTGTTCGGCAATTCATTCCAGTAGGCCCGGCGGAACTCCATGCCGTATTTCTCCCGGATCCCCTCCACCTGGCCGTGCGCGAACATGGGCAGGCCCGGCATGGTTGTCATGAGCGTGCACACGCCGAAGTACTTGTCGCCGTCTCCGAACTGGTCGATGGCCGTCTGCTCGTCCGGGTTGCTCATGAAGTTCACGAACCTCTTGAGAACCTCCGGATCGAATTCCAGGGTGTTGCGGATCGTCTGGCGGTAGCCGGCATTGTCCTCCGCCTTCAGCATGTGCATGAACGCGCTGTTGTAGACCCGGTGCATGCCGAGCGTGCGCACGAAGAATCCTTCCAGCATCCAGAACGCTTCGGCAAGCAGGAGCGTGCCGGGCGCTTCCCGCGCAACCCGGTCCACGACCTCCCGCCAGAATTCGACCGGCATCGCCCTGTCGAAGTCATGCCGGCTCAAGCCATTGCCTGCCCGGGAGGCGATATCTCCGCCCTTGCCCGGCTCGGGGAACCAGAGCCGCTGGAAGTGCTTCTTGGCGAGTGTCATTGCCGCGTCGAAGCGTATGATGGGGAACATCCGCGCCACGTGCAGGATGGTCTGGATCACCGCTTCCCGCGTGTCGGGATTCAGAAAGTTGAGCTGCGCCGTGTCGTTCCACGGCATGTGCGTGCCGTCGTTGCCATGATAGATCAGGCGCGTGTCCCCGGACCCGAAATCGACCCGCTTGAAGACCACCGCGGCGTCCGTCTTGTCCCAGTAGTGGTCCTCCAGATAGATCCCGACGCCGGGGATCTGCGAGATGTTGGGACCATTGAATGAGTAGGAGGGGAATGGCGGCCATGGGTGGGGCCAGGCGAGAAACCGGTCCGGGTGCTCGGCAATCCAGCGCGAGTCCACGCCCGTGTGGTTGGGGACCATGTCGCTCGCCAGCCGGATGCCTCGCTGGCCGGCCCGCCACTTCAGCGCGTTCAGCGCGTCCTGGCCTCCCAGCTCGTTCGCCACGATATAGTCGTACAGCGAATAGGCGGACGCTTCGGCGTCCTGATTTCCCATCCTGCGCTTTATCTCCCTTGACGCCGCGCTTCTTTCCCAGACGCCGATAAGCCAGAGCGCCGTGAATCCCGCCCGGGCCAGCCTGTCCAGCTCCTCGTCGGGGACCTGGTCCAGCCGCCGTATCTCCCTGCCGTGGAACCGTGAGAGCTGGTCGAGCCACACGAGCGCGTTCTTTGCGATCATCACGGCGCGGGGCATCCACTCGGTATCCGAGCTGAACGCCTCGATCTCCGCGGTCATTCCCACGTATTCGTACACTTCGGGCGGTCCGGGCGTGAAAGCGCCGAACCGCAGCTTCTCCTCTTCCCGCAGCAGGTCGATGCCGGTGAGCAGGCGGAGCAGGAGGTCTCCCAGGAGCGCGCCCCAGCGGGTGCGGATGAACTCGAGCTGCCCGGCGAGCGACAGCGGGGCCGCGCGCATCGGGCTGGCGAGCATTTCGACCAGGGGCTGATTGTCGGGACCGAACACGGGCTCCTCGTGAAAGAACTCCGCAAGAGTCTCCATGAGGGAAGGGTACGAGGTGTCGGCGGCAAGATCCGCGTGGTCAAAGAGCTCGGAGAAGGGGCTGAAGGCGGGGTTGGCGTTTGCCAGGGAAATGCTGAGCATCTCTTCCAGCGCGATTTCCCGGCGGGGCGTGCCTGATTCCTCCCCTGCCAGGTACTCCTCCGCCGACTGTCCGCCGGCTTCGAAAGCAGGCGGGGGGAACTCTGAAACAAAGCGCGCGAGCGCCTTGTCCACGGCGGGCGCGCCC
Organism: uncultured Spirochaetota bacterium; assembly: GCA_963820435.1. GTDB lineage: Bacteria > Spirochaetota > Spirochaetia > SZUA-6 > Fen-1364 > Fen-1364. Next base: position 23,257 of record CAWGAC010000016.1, read on the forward strand.
AGCCGATCCTCGGCAAAGGAGAGGGCCTTTGAAAGGGCGGCCTTGTCCACGCGCGCGCGGTAGAGACCCGCCACGTAGTGCAGGATTTCGTCGATCAATCCCATGGCGTTCATGTCGCCGGCCCGAAGTGACTCCTCGGGTTTCCCTCCCGCCGCAAGACGCACCTGGTTCATGCGCTGCGTGAAAAGCCGCGCGGCGTGCAGGTCGAGGGAGACGACGTTGCCCGTGCTCGAAGAAATGTCCCCGGGAATGCCGTAGCGGGCGCGCGCCGCGCGCGACACGTGAAAGTGGAAAGTCGGCCCCGGCATCAGCCGGTTCCCTTCAGGGGGCGGGCGCGGCGCCCTGCCGCCAGGGCACGGATGCGCTCTGAAAGCCGCGTGCGCGCCGCGAGCTCCTCGACCGAGACAGCGGCATGCGCCACGTCCAGTTTTCCTCGGTCACCGTGCCCGGGACATTGATCCTGCCGTCCCGGGGATCGCGCGCCCACAGCGCCTCGTCCAGGTCGAGCAGATCCTGGAGCTGGAACATGCAGAGGATGCTGCCCGCGCCGCAGCAGGAGGCCACGATTTTCTCCAGCAGGCGAGCGGTCATGTGAGGCGGGACACGCGCCCTTCTCTCCGAGTGAACGGAAGAACAGCTCGCGCTCGGCCGCGTCCTCCTCCCACCAGCCCCGAATCGTCGAGGTATCGTGCACGGACGGCGTGCAGACCGTGAGAGGCGGATAGCGCGCGGGGGCAATGAATGCTGCGGGCTCTCCCGGCCCCGCCTGCTCGTACTCCCGGGACCACCGCACAATGCGCAGCCCCAGGATGCCGAGCTCCGCGAGCACGCGGGGAACGCACCGGGGAACATCGCCCAGGTCCTCCGCGCACACCAGCATGTCGGTGCCCCCGCGGAGTATGGCAAGAAGCTCACGGCCCCGGGATTCCCACACCTCTTCAGATTCGCGCCGCCGCCTGTCGATCAACGCGTGCAGCTTCGACTTCTCTTCTTCAGACAGGCTCTGGAAGCCCCTGGCCCTGTCCATATACCAGGACGGGAAGCGCGCGCCCACGGGGTCCTCTCCGGCGCTTTCCCCAAGCAGGGCCCTGTTCGCGTGCCAGGAGAGAAGGAATCTTTTCACTTCCGGTGGCTCGGCGAGCGCGTGAATCGCGGATTCGCTGTCGATCTCCGGGGCGAGGTTGTACAAGTCCTCCGTGCCGACGCGCCGGAGCCAGAGCTCCGCCACCCGCGGCGCCTCGGGACCGAGGGCTGCTTTCAGCTCCGCACCGCTCATGTGAGGAACAGAAAGCCAGCGAAGGCGCCCGGCATCGAAGCCAAGCTCCTGCATGTCCTGAGGCGAAAGACCGACGGAGGGAGAGAACCTTCCCAGGAGGCCGGTGACCTCTCCGCGGGGGATGCGCCAGATCCGGAAAAAACCGAGAACGTGGTCGATACGGAAGGCATGGAAGAATTTGCCCGCCTGCCGCAGGCGCTCCTTCCACCACCGGTAGTCGTCTTTTCCGAGATTGTCCCAGTTGTAGACGGGGAAGCCCCAGTTCTGCCCGTCCGGTGAAAACATGTCCGGAGGCGCGCCTGCGAGCGCTCCGAGGTCGAAGTACTTTCTGTACGCCCACACATCGGCGCTGTCCACGCTCATCAGAATGGGGAGATCGCCCTTGAGGTACACGCCCATGGCTTCCAGCGCGCGCGAGGCGGCTGAAAGCTGTGTCTCCAGTTGAAACTGCACCCACGCCGGCACCAGGCATTCCGTGGAGTGCGAATCCCACCATGCGGAGATCTGTGCGGAGTCAGCGTCGGTCAGCGTCGGCCACGAAGACCATGGCGCCTCCCGACTGGCTTTCCTCAAAGCGGTGAACACCGCGTAAGGTACAACCCAGGGGTTGTCGGCGCGCCAGCGGGTGAAGCCCGGGTCCTTGAGGATTGCTGATTTGTTCTCCGCCTATACGCGCTCGACTATGGAGAGCTTGAATGCGAGGGTATCTCGGTAGGAGAAGCGCCCGCGCGCCGCATTCTCTCGAGCCGTCGATTCTTCGCGAAATGCCTGGATCTGGCTCTTGAAACTCCCCGCGCCGGGCAGCGCCTGCAGTCGGAGATACAGAGGATGCAGGGCAAAAGCGGAGATCGCGCTGTAGGGGGAGCTGTTGCCGCCGGTGTCGTTGACGGGGAGGAGCTGGATCACTTCCAGACCCGCGGCCCTGCACCAGCTTCCCAGGGACGGGAGGTCTGCGAACTCCCCCACGCCGCAGCTTTCAGCGGTTCGCAGCGCTGCGACCGGAATGGAGACACCGGTGAAGTAACGATCCAGGGGGGCGAAGCGCATGGCCTCCTATAATGGTAGAGGATGCGCCTCCCGCTGTCAAACCTGCCGGTGGGAGCGGCCGGCAGGGGCGGCGGAAAGGGGCTATGGCGCCGTCGTGACGTTGAAACTTGCCTGGTTCCCTACTGCATAGATTGAGCCTGCCGAGACTGAGGAACCAAGGCTGGTTGTCTCGTTCAAAGCCTCCACTAGCACATTTACCGTACCGCTGTTTAGGAGCGTGCCGCCGGGGATCGCGTAGGTCGTCACGCCGCTTGAGACAGTGGCTGAGAATTGCTTTCCGCTCACCGTGTTGTTTGGAACGATGTCCGCATAATTGGTTGCGCCTGACACGGGCGCAGTCCAATTGATTACAATGGGAGAGCCGACACTTTGGTTTGCGCCCTGGGTGACACCAGTCGGTGCGCCGGGCATCGTCAGACGTCCTCGAGACGTTCATATCCTGATAGGTGAAGTGCATGGCCACGGAGCCCCGCCACCGACACTGCAGGGACGTTGCCTACATTGCCTATGAAGAACTGAGGTACCGTGGTGCCGTTGACCGTCACGGTTGCCCCTTACACAGGGGCTCCGCTTTGAAGGCAGATAACTGTGGCGGTCATAGTACTAGTTCGGAGACAAATCAACTTCGGCAGCAAGAATTCCGCCGCCGCCCCCCGGAGTCGCAGCCGCTCAGGACGGCCACAAAAAGCACCACTACGCAGAATGCCGACAAGAAAGCTTATCGCGGGGCTTCCCCTATTTCCTGCTCGCCACCTCGGGGGAGCGGTAGTCCCAGTCTTTCTTGTCCAGGTCGGAAAGGATTTTCACCACCGCCTCCACCAGGGCCTCGCGCATCTTTTTTCCCTTTTCAGGCGTCCCCTTTGTAGGATCGCCGCTCGCCCCGGTGTGGGTCAGCTCGTTGAAGAGCCATTTCACGTCCACGTATTTCGGAAGGTGCGGAACCACTCCGGCGGCTTTCGATACGTCGCAGAGCTCGGGGAAGAGCTCCAGGCAGATCGAGGTTTCTCCTTCACCGGCGTGGCCGAGTCCTTTCCAGACTTCGAAAAAACCCTGCGGCAGCAGGTCACCCATCATCATCCACCACGCGTCCAGTGACACGATCTTCATCTCCGGGTGGGCCACCTTTGTCGAGCGGCCGGCCACCTCGATCGGGGCGATGTTGCCGTCATGCCCGTTCATGATGAACACCTTGCGGATTCCCTCCCGGTGGATCGACTCGAAGATGTCTCTCAGGAACGCTATCTCCGTCTCGAACTGCACCGAGATGGTGAACGGAAAATCCTTGTAGTGCTCGCTCACCCCGTAATTCAGCGGCGGGAGCACGGCGGTCTTCGGCACCCGGGCGGCAATGTCCAGCGCGATCAGGTGCGCGGTCAGCGCATCCGTGCCCAGAGGCAGGTGTCCCCCATGGCTTTCCAGGGATCCCAGCGGCAGGATGACCTTTTCGAAGGGCGATGCTTTATAGTCGAACGTCGTGATCTGCTGTATTTCCAGCGGGTTCTTCTTCACGGCTTACCTCCCTGTAAAAACAGCGGGCCGCTCCGCGCGGCCCGCCAATCCTGTACGTCTTAAGGTGCCGGTACCTTCTGCGGCACGACTTCCTGTGCAAGGGTGAACTTTCCGTCCTTCACCAGGATGACCGTAACCCCCTTCTGCGGGATACGGCTGCCCGGCTGGAACGTGATGGCCCCCGTGACTCCCGGCAGGTCCTTTGTGTCGTTCAGCGCTTCCCGGATGGCCTTTGGGTCGGCGGAGCCGGCGCGCTTGATGGCGTCCACAAGCAGCTTCACCGTGTCATAGCCGAGACCCGCGAAAGCGTTTTCCGGCGGCGTCTTGTATTCGGCCTGGTAGGCGGCGATGAATGCCTTGACCGCGTCGGTCCCGAGGCTTGCGTCCATCAGTGAGTGCGTGGTGAAGTAGACGCCCTCGGCGCCCGCGCCCGCCACCTGGACGAGCAGCGGCGTGTCGTAGCCGTCACCACCCATGATCGGCTTCTTGACCCCGGCGTCACGGAACTGCTTGACGATCGTGCCGACATCATCCGGGCCTGCCGCGATGTACAGCATGTCGGGCGCCGCTTTCAGGCCCCTGAGCTTCGTGATCTGCGCCGAGTAGTCCTTGTCTCCGGTCTGGTAGTTGTCTTCCAGGACGACCTTGCCGCCCAGCTCGGTGAAACGATCCTTGAAGTACTTGCCGAGCAGGAGCGTGTACTCCATGCCCTTGTCGATGAGCAGGTATACGGTCTTTGCCTTCATCGTGTCGAAGGCGTATTCCGCCCCCGCGGCTGCCTGCACATTGTCGCCAAAGCAGGCCAGGTAGAGATAGTCGGGCACCTGGTCAGGCAGCTTGGGAGAGGTTGCCCCCGAGGTGACGAACACGATGCCGGCTTTTGCGGCGGTCGGCGCCGCGGCCATCACCATGTCGCTGTCGCTGAATCCGAGCATCGCCACGACCTTGTCGGTCTGGGTGAGCTGGGTGGCGGAGTTCGCAATCGTGGCGGCATCCGACTTGCCGTCGAACGCTGCGAGCTCGATCTTCTTGCCGAGCACCCCGCCGGCCGCATTCACTTCCTTGGCGGCAAGCTTGGCGCCGTTTGCCGATGGCGCATCAAGAGACGCCTGCGAGCCGGTCATGTTGTAGATCATGCCGATCTTGATGGTGTTGCCTCCGCCTTTGCTCCCGCAGCCGACTGCAAGCAGGGATGCGACGACCACCAGCACGAGTGCCAGTCTGGTTCTCATACACGATCCTCCTTCAATGTGGGTCAGAGTATGTCACGGCCTGCGGAACAGATTCCAGCCCCTTCAGGGGCTATTCTTGCCCGTACTCGGGCCATTCTTCCAGTCCCTCGGGACGATCCGCCGGATGAAGCTTCCCAGCTCGATCTCCCGCCCGCCCATCAGGCCGGCCGGCTTGAACACGATGATCAACACGAACAGGATCGCCATCAGGACCTGGCTCGCTCCGTAGATGGGCGGTATATGAACGGATCCGACGTCCAGGCCGCGCTCGGCATTGCGCAGGACTTCCGACAATACCGTGATGATGAAAACCCCGATGACGGATCCGCTTACCGAGCCCAGGCCGCCGATGACCAGCATGGTGATGACGGTGAATGCCTGCACGAAAAAGAAAGACTTCGGAGAGAAGGAAGTGATGAAATGCGCCCACAGCGAGCCGGCAACGCCGGTGAGAAAGGCGCTGAAGCAGAAGGCCAGAAGCCGTGACCGGATGACGCTCACCCCGAGGGAGCGGGCGGCGATCTCATCGTCACGGGCCGCCTTCATGTCCCGGCCGAAGGGGGACCTGCCGATCCTCCAGACAAGGTAGACGCTGAGCGCCGCCCAGATCCAGACGTTCCAGATGCTGGAGTAGGGCGGCACCCCGGCAAAGGTCCGGGCCCCGCGGGTCACCTGGTCCCAGTTCACCAGGATGACCTGGACGATCACGAGGAAACCGAGGGTCGCCACTGATACGTAGGCGCCCTTGAGCCTCATCAGGGATATCCCGACCACGAACGCCACGCACATCGCCAGCGCTCCGCCGATCAGAGTGGCCGGAAGAAACGGCAGCGCTGAGTGTGACAGCCATCCCGGCAGGCTGGGAAGGTTGACCGCCTTCAGAGCCACGGGCAGCGTGCATACTGACGCGGCATACGCCCCGATTGCCATGAACCCCGTGTGGCCGAGGGAGAATACGCCCGTGAATCCGCTGGACAGATTGAGACTCACCACCAGGATGATGTTGATGCCGATGCCGATCACGATCCGCTGCGCATAGTCGCCGGCAAAAAGGTCGGCCGCTGCAAGCAGCAGGGCAAGCAGCGCCAGCAGGAGCGCCGGGGGTGCAAGACGGAGCACCGGTGACCCGGGCCGCATCAGATCTTCTCCTTTTCCGTGCTGCCCAGGATCCCGTTGGGCCGGAACAGGAGCAGGGCGATCAGGATGACGAATACGAACGCATCACGGTAGGGCGTGAGCGCGGAGGGCAGGAGCCCCTGCAGGAGGATCTCCAGGCCCCCCAGAACATATGCGCCGATCACCGCGCCGGGGAGGCTGCCCAGGCCGCCGATGACCGACGCGACAAAGGCTTTCAGGACCGGGTTGAACCCCATCAGGGGATCGATTTTTCCGACCCGCGCGCTCCAGAGAATGCCGACCACGCCCGCCATGAAAGAACCGATGGCGAACGCCGCCGCGATGACCTTGTTGACGTTGATCCCCATGAGCCGGGCCGCCAGAAGGTCCTGCGCCGCCGCCCGCATCGAGATCCCGACCTCGGTGCGCGTGACGAACAGGGTGAGGGCAAGGAGCAGGATCGCGGCGACCGCGATGGCAATCAGGTCCAGGCTTGCCAGGCGAAGCTTGCCTGCTTCTATCACGGCGTGCAGGACCGCCGGCGCGGGGAAGGGGCGGGAGGTCGGGCGAAACAGGATGATCGCCAGGTTTTCCAGCAGGATCGTCACTGAAAAGGAGGTGAGCAGCATCGCGATCTCGTGGGCGCCGCGGATGGGCCGATACGCCAGCCGTTCCATGAGCAGTCCCGCGAGCGTGCTCGCCAGGATCCCGGCCGCCGCCGCGATGACAAAGGGGAGTCCCAGGACGATCAGCAGCAGCGCGACGTAGCTTCCGACCATGATCAGGTCACCGTGCGCGAAATTGATCAGTCTCAATATCCCGAACACCATCGCAAGCCCGATGGCCATGAGGGCGTACAGGCTTCCAATGCTGACCGCGTTGATCAGCTGCTGCAGGATGAGCTCGGGTCCCGTCATTGTGATTTCGTCTCCGGTGCCGTGCTGAGATACGCTTTTTCGATTTCGGGATTGGCCCTGAGCTCCTCCCCGGTTCCTCCGAACATCACGCTTCCGCTGGTCAGCACATAGCCGCGATCCGCCACGGCAAGCGCCTGACGCACGTTCTGCTCCACCAGCAGGATCGTGACACCCCGCTGATGCAGCGCGCGGATGACCTTGAAGATGGCCTTCACCATGATCGGCGCAAGCCCGAGGGACGGCTCGTCCAGCATGAGAAGCCGCGGCTGCGCCATCAGCGCCCGGCCGATGGCCAGCATCTGCTGTTCGCCGCCGCTCAAGGTGGCCCCTGATTGATTCCTGCGCTGACCCAGCACGGGGAAGAGCGAAAAGACGAAATCCATGTCCACGCGCGCATCCCGCTTGTCCCTGCGGCGGACCGCGCCCATCCGGAGGTTTTCCTGCACGCTGAGCGCGCCGAATATCCGGCGCCCCTCCGGGCAGTGGATCACCCCGAGATTGACGATGTCGAAGGATGTTGCCCGCGCCAGGTCGGTGCCGTCATAGGAGAGAGAGCCTGCCTGCGGCCGGACGATTCCCGAGATGGCCATCAGTATGGATGATTTTCCGGCGCCGTTCGCTCCCAGGAGCGTCACGAGCTCGCCGTCCCGGACCTCGATGCTGATCCCTTTGAGCGCATGCACGTGCCCGTAGGAGAGGTCGACCTTATCGAGCTTCAGCATCTTCCTCAACCTGTCCCAGGTAGGATTCGATCACCCTAGGATCACCGCGGACCTTTTCGGGGGTCCCTTCGGCAATGATCTGGCCGTAGTTCAACACCTGGATGCGCTCGCAGAGGCGCATGACGAGCGGCATATTGTGCTCGACCAGGATGATGGTGAGCTGATACTGGTCCCGAATCCGGCGGATAAGGTCGAGCACAAACGTGCTCTCGATGCTGTTCATGCCCGCGGTGGGCTCGTCCAGCAGGAGGAGTTTCGGCTTCAGCGCGAGCGCGCGCACGATCTCCAGACGCCGCTGGTCCCCGTATGGAAGGGAGGTGGCAACGGCCCCCGCGCGATCTTCCAGGCCGAACAGCCGCAGCTCATCGAGGGATTCCCGCGCCAGCCGCTCCTCGCCGCGCTGAAATGAAGGCCAGGTGAGGAGCGTCGGCAGCATGCGGCTCCGATCGTGGAGCTGGCGCGCGCATGCCACGTTTTCCATCACCGTCATGCTGGAGAAGAGGCGGATATTCTGAAAGGTGCGCCCGATTCCCAGCTTGGCAATGCGGTCGGGCGGAAACCCCGTGATGTCGCGTCCTTGAAACCGGATCCTCCCCTGCGAAGGGCTGATGTGGCCCGTGAGCAGGTTGAAAACGGTGGACTTGCCCGCTCCGTTGGGTCCTATGATGCCGAGGATTTCCCCGGGATGAAGCCGCAGCCGGTACCCGTCCACCGCGTGCAGGCCCTTGAAGGTCTTGGACAGGCCGTCGACTTCGAGCAGATCCTCGTATGGGCTGTCAGCGGCGCCGGGCATCGGTCCGTGTATAACACAACGCGACGGCTTGGGGAAGGCGGCCCGTAGACCTATAGCATTATTCGTCGATTGCCATGGGATTGCAGAGATTAAAGTCACAGGCGGCAACCCTGCCGCAGTTGAAGCAGATGAAGCGGGGGGCGCGGGCCATCTCCTGGATCTCCTTGAACTTTCCGCTGCCCGCGAGCACGCAGAGATGCCCCTCGTGCTCTCCTTTGCATGATGCCTGTTTCATGATGGCCCATTACACCCGGCCCTTGAGCAAAAGTCAAGCGATCTGTTCAACGCACGTCATGCACGGAGTGGACATCACGCCGGAGAAGCTCATTGTCCCCGTGGCGCGGCCAGGCACAACGGCGGGCGGCGGGCCGGCTGCGCTTACCCCTCTGCAAGGAGGGAGGTGATTGAGCGGGCCATGGTCCCGAGCAGCAGCGCGCACGAAGCGGCCCCCGCGTCCAACTTTCCAAGCGACCGTTCTCCGAGGCGGCTGGCGCGTCCGACCTTTGCAATGAGATTCCTGGTCGATTCCTTCCCCTTCTCCGCTCCTGTTGCCATGGCCGCGAGCGCACGCGCAAAATCATTCCCCGAGGCCGCCTCCTCCTTGAACGCCTCGAGGGCGGGAACAAGCGCGTCGATCATGGTCTTGTCACCGACCTTGGCGTTTCCCAGGGACGAGATCGCATTCGTTCCTCGCTCGAGCATCTGCTGAAAGACATCGATGTCGATCACTTCATGGTCCCCTGCCGCCCGGGACATTTCCAGGAAGAAGCTGCCGTACAGGGGCCCCATTGCGCCGCCGATCTCCGCCATGAGCACGCGTCCGAGGGTCTGGAGCCCTTTGGCAAAGCCTCCCGGATCGGCTTCCAGACGCTCCTTGCAGAGCGTGAACCCCTTGTTCATGTTGACTCCGTGGTCACCGTCCCCGATGGCGCCGTCGATCTCGCTCAGAAAGCCGAAGCTTTCCTGGATCGTGCCTATCATCTGGAGGACAATGCCCTGGCCGTCCCGGTTCTGAAAGCCCTTTTTCATCGTCATGTCTTCCGACCGAATTGCGTGAGACCCATGGATTCCGTCTCCAGGTCCACCAGCTCTTTCAGCTCGTTGTCGAGCTTCATCAGCGTGAGGGTCACTCCCATCATTTCGAGCGACGTGAAGAAGTTGCCCACATACTGCCTGTAAACGGCAATCCGGCTTTTCTCAAGCAAACGGGCGACGGCGGCATAGAGGATATAGAGCTCCATGACCGGCGTGGCCCCGAGACCTGAGACCAGGGTCACCACTTCGTCGCCGGATGAGAAGGGCAGGTCGGGCAGAATCACGTCGAGCATCATTTCGGCCATTTCCGCCGCTGGCCTCAAGGTATCAACCCTGATTCCCGGCTCGCCGTGATGGCCGATTCCCACCTCCATCTTGCCGGCATCGATCGTGAAGTTGGGCTTTCCAACCGCCGGGATGGTGCAAGGCGTAAGGCCGATGCCGATGCTGCGCGTATTGTCGATGGCCTTCCGGGCGGCGGCAATCACCTCGTCAAGACCGGCGCCCCGCGCGGCCTTTGCGCCGCCGACTTTCCACATGAGCACTTCGCCTGCCACTCCGCGCCGTTTTTCCCGCTCGCTCTTCGGGGCTGAAGGCACGTCATCGTTGGCGACAACGGTTTTGACTTCAATCCCGTCGTCTTTGGCGAGCTGCACTGCCATCTTGACGTTCATATTGTCGCCGGCGTAATTGCCGTAGAGGCAGGCCACGCCTTTGCCCGCGTGGGCGGCCTTGAAGGCATCATAGAAAGCCTGAGCGGACGGCGAGCTGAATACTTCACCCACCGCCACGGCATCCACCAGGTTCTTTCCGACATAGCCAATGAAAGCGGGTTTGTGGCCCGAGCCTCCACCGGTGACTATCCCCACCTTTCCCGCGACCGGCGCGTGCACGTACTTGAGGACCCGGCGGTTCTTCGTCCCCGTGACAAGATTCGGGTGCGCCAGCGTGAATCCCTGGAGCATGTCCTCCACGACCTGATTGGGATCATTGATTATTCGCTGCATGGTGACCTCCGCGAGCCCCGCCTACGCCTGGCGCCGGGCCGGCAGCGGGAGCAGGCCCGATCGTATGTCCATGTGAGCGGCGTACCCCGGGTGCCCCGCGAGCATCCGCTTGTCCATCATCGGCACGCTCACTCCCAGGAACAGCCCGGTAATGGCGATGGGCCCGATGATCGTCCACCACCAGGCAGGATTCGCCGCCAGCCCGAACAGGTACACGCCCCACCAGAACAGCACCTCGCCGAAATAGTTGGGATGCCGGGAGAGCGCCCACAGGCCGGTGTCCAGGATTTGTCCGGGAGCTTTCTTCGATGCCAGGAACCGCCGGAGCTGCTTGTCCGCGGTGCTTTCAATGCCTATTGCCGCCACGGTGACAACAAGGGCCAGCAGGTCGAGCACGCCGGCGGACCGGCTGCCTTCCGAGAGAGCGGGAACGAGAGACACGCACCCGAGGAAGACCAGGATCGTGGGAAAAAGATGGAACCCGAGGAAGCTCACCGGCCAGTATGCGGCACCCAGGCGTCGATAATCCGCATAGCGCCAATCCTCGTCAGCAAGGCCGCGCCAGCGGCGCAGCCAGTTTGCCGTCAGGCGCACCGCCCAGAAAAGGACGAGCGCGAGGAGGACAAGCTGCCGCGGCGTGACGCCGCGGAGAACCGGACCATCAAGTAGAGCCCGATGGGAAATGGAGCGACGCTCCAATAGGGGTCGTAGACGCTGGAGTTGTCCAGCCCGAGGCTGAAAGCGAAAACCACGACGGTTGCCGCGAGGTCCGCAAGCGCCGCGGCAAGCACGGGTGAGCCTTCACCGGCCAGGCGACTCACCCCCGCCGCAGCAACAGCCGCGGCCAGGTAGGCCAGGAGGATCAGAAGGAGGGAACGGTTCTTGCTCATCTTTGTCGGCGGCATTGCGTATCCTTTCTCTTCGACTCTACCATGGTATCGCCTGTTTGCGCGTTGCCGGCTGGCAGGAAGGGCAATAGAACGAATCGTAGCCCAGCACTCCCACACGCCTTATTGTGGTTCTACAATTAGGGCAGGGCTGGTCCTTCCTTCCACGGACCCGCATATGGTCCCGGACCTTCACCTCGATGGGCATCCCCGCTTTCTCCACTTCGGCGATTCCCCACGCGATTACCGACCGGATGGCCTCATAGAGACCGCGGCGCTGCCCTGCGGAGAGGCTGCTGCAGGCGGTTTTCGGGTGAATGCCGGCTGCGAACAGGATCTCGTCCGCATAGGCATTCCCGATGGCGCTCAGGGCGGTCTGATCCATCAGGAACACCCGTGCCTGATGCCGGCGGCCTGCGATCAACTCTTCGAACTTTTCGAAGGTGAAAGACTCGGACAGAACGTCCACGCCCTGTTCGCCGTAGCCGGGGATCGAGTCATGACTGCCCGCGGCCGTGAGGTAGACCTTGCCCATGCGTTTGTCGTCGCCGTAGCGCAGCCATTCCCCGTTGTCCAGGCGCAGGGAAAAGCACTGGTGGGGCACCGGCTTCTCCCCGGCCGCGGCTATCTGAAGCCTGCCCGGCAAGCATGCAGTGCACAATGAGCTCGGCGTGATTGCTCAGACCAAAAGCCAGAAACGGGCCGTGACGGGCCAGACTTTCGATCCGCCTGCCCTGCAATGCCGCGGTGAAGCCTCCCGTGCCCGGCAGGAGCATGCGGATGACGATCGGCTCCTTCACGACGATCTCGTCGATGCGCCGGTTCTCGACCCTGCGCGCGAGGTGAGTGACGATGTAATGCAGGTCAGGAAGCTCCGGCACGCCCTCGAGTTGACCGTGCGGAGCGCCTCTTGTCAAATGGTTCGCGAGCATCCGGAAAATTCCCTGAGCCATGGTAGCAACCTGGATTTTGTATCGTTCATATTAATGGTTCGGTGTTCCAATCATTAATATGGGAGTGACAATGTCCAGTGCGGCGGGGCGTCGCCGGGCGTCTCATTCTCGCCAAGGTGGAGCGCGGCCGCGGCGAATGGAGGGCGCCGCTTACATCCGGCGCTTGTCCACCACGCGCCGGGTCTTGCCCTCGATCTGCCGCGCAATGGTCCTGGGCTCCACGAGGGTCACCCGCGCTTTGACGCCGATGAGGGAATCTATCTCCGCTTCAACACGCCACTTCAATTTTTCCAGGGATTTCATCTCATCCAGGGCCGGCATCGATTCGGAGATTTCCACGCGCACCTCGAGAGTATCGATGCCCGCATGGCGGTCCACAACTATCTCGTAGTGGGGCTGCAGGCCGCTCACGCTCAATATGATCTGCTCGATCTGGGAGGGAAAGACCTTCGAGGCCCCCATGATGATCAGGTCGTCGATCCTTCCGCGCACGCGTGACATCCGCTTCGAATGTTCTTCCGCAGACGCACGGCTCGGTCGAAAGAACGCCGAGGTCCCCGGTCCTGTAGCGGATCAGGGGAAAGCCCTCCTTCGTGATGGTCGTGAATACCAGCTCCCCCTCCACCCCGGGGGGCACGGGGGAGAGGGTGCGGCTGTCCACCGCCTCGACGATGAAATGGTCCTCATTGACATGCAGCCCAGCCCGGGCCTCGCACTCGAAGGAAACCCCGGGGCCCAGGATTTCGGTGAGCCCGTAGTTGTCGAAGGTGGTGATGCGGAGGGAGCTCTCGATCTGCTCGCGCAGCCCCTCGCTCCACGGCTCGGCGCCGAGAAAGCCTACCTTCAGAGAAAGCTTTCCTGGATCGATTCCCTTCTCCGCCAGAGTGGCGGCAATGGCGATTGCATACCCGGGCGTGCAGGCAAGGGCGGTCGGTCTTGAAGTCCCTCATGATCAGAACCTGCTTTTCCAGCGCTCCGGTGGAGGCGGGGATCACGGAGGCGCCGATCTTCTCCGCGCCGTAGTGGAACCCCAGGCCGCCCGTGAACAGGCCGTAGGTGAAGGCCACCTGGATCACGTCGTGCTCGGTCATGCCCCCCGCGGAAAGGACGCGCGCCACGCACTCGGCCCAGATCCGTATGTCATTTCTCGTATAGCCGACCACGACGGGGCTTCCCGTGGTGCCGGAGGTGGACTGGATGCGCACGATGTCGCGCAGGGGAACGCGAACATGCCGTATGGGTAGCTCCTGCGGAGGTCTTCCTTCGTGGTGAAGGGGAGCCCGGCCAGGTCGGCGAGAGCGCGCACATCATCCCCGCGCGCGCCCTTGCCTGAAAGCCCCTGCCGGTAGAACGCCACATTGCGCAGCGGCGCGGTTCAGCGTTGCCTGCAGCCGCTCCAGCTGGAGCTGCGCCAGCGCTTCCCCGTCCAGCTTCTCGTACTTTTCATTCCAGATCATCTCACCTCGCGTCCTTTCACTCGTCGATGCGGCGGTACTCCCTGCCCAGGTATGCGCGGCGCACGTCGTGATTGCCTGCCAGCTCCTCCGCGGTGCCCTCCACCATGATCCGGCCCGTTTCCATCACGTATCCGCGGTCCGCGATGGCCAGCGCCGCCCGCGCGTTCTGCTCCACCAGGAGCACCGTTGTTCCCTGACGGCGGAGCCCCGCGATCACGGTGAAGATTTCCCGCACCACGAGGGGGGCAAGACCGATGGACGGCTCGTCCAGCATGAGGAGGCCGGGCTGTGCCATGAGCGCGCGGCCAAGGGCGAGCATCTGCTGCTCGCCGCCGGACAGCGTGCCCGCGGTCTGGGCGTGCCTTTCCGCCAGGACGGGGAAGAGCCCATAGATCTCCTCGATGTCGTTGTCCACCCTGCGGCGTCCGTCCCGCCGCGCCCTGAGGTAAGCGCCCAGGAGCAGGTTTTCCCGCACGGAAAGGTCGGCGAAGATCTGCCTGCCCTCCGGCACAAGGACGCAGCCCCGGGAGGCCACAGCCTCGGCAGGCAGGAAGGTGATGTCCGCGCGACGCGAATAGCGCGGTGCCGGCAGAGGGTCTGACGATCCCCGCGACGGCATTGAGCAGCGTGCTCTTGCCTGCCCCGTTCGCGCCGATGATGGTCACGATCTCGCCGGCATCCACGTGCAGCGACACGCCGTGCAGGACCTCCAGGCCGTCGTAGCCGGCGCGCAGGTTCCGTATCCTAAGCATCAGCCTCTCCCAGGTACACGGCCACGACTTGCGGATCTGCCTGCACGTCCCGCGGCGTCCCTCGGCGATCCTGCGGCCCGCGCTGAGCACGAGCACCTCGTCGGAGATGCCCATGACCAGGGACATGTCGTGCTCGACGATCAGCACGGTGATCCCCCGGTCCCTGATCCTCCCGATCAGCGCTCCCATGTCCTCGGTCTCCGCGGGATTCAGGCCGCATGCCGGCTCGTCCAGCAGCAGCAGGCGCGGCTCCGACGCCAGGGCGCGGGCGATCTCCACCACTCGCTGCCGCCCAAAGGCAAGGCTCGCCGCGTCACGGCCCGCGAGATCGGCCGCTCCCAGCTCATCCAGCACGGCCAGGCACGCCTCCCGGGCGCGCTTCTCTCCCGGGCCCATGAGCGCGGGGCCGATCATGCTCGCCATGAACCCTCGCCCGGGTGCGGACGTGCCGGCCCACCATGACGTTCTCCAGCACGCGTCATGCGGGGGAAAAGGCGCGTGGCCTGGAAGGTGCGGGAGATTCCGCGCGCGGCGATCTGGTGGGGAGGCAGCCCGCCGGTCGGGCGTCCGTCGAACAGGATCGATCCCGACGCGGGTGCGAGGCTCCCCGCGATGAGATTGAAGAGGGTGGTCTTCCCCGCGCCGTTGGGGCCGATGATGGCCTTCACGATTCCCGCGCGGCAGGAAAAGCTCACGTCGTCGATGACGTGCAGGCCGCCGAACCAGTGGTGGAGGCTGTTCACTTCGAGCAGCGCGCGGCTCACTGCGCGTTCCCCGGGCGATTGCGCCGCGCCAGCAGACTGAACACTCCCTCCGGTGCGAAGAGCATGATCCCCACGAGAATGGCGCCGAACACCGCGTCATCGTAGACCCCGAACGCTCCGCGCAGGGAGAGGAATGTGAGCGCCGTGGAAACGGCAAGGGTCCCCCAGAGGCTGCCCATGCCGCCGGCAGCCACGAGCGCCACGTAGCGCACGGACTTCATCACCCCCGCCTCACCGGGACCGATGCCGCCGTTGAAGTGCGCGAGGCAGGCGCCGCCCACCCCGGCGTAGAGCGCGCTGAGGACGAACGTGGCCAGCTTGAAGCGCGCCACATCCACGCCCATGGCAGCGGCGGCATCCTCGTTGCCGTGAATGGCGCGCAGCGCCCGGCCCACGCGCGAGTGCACGAGGTTGATCCCGGTCAAGGAGGCCGACGAGGACCAGGCCCCACGCGATGTAATAGTTCTGCACGCGCAGGGCCTTCCTGCCGGTGATCGCCAGGCCGGCAAACAGGCGGAAGGCCGGGATGTCGGAAAGACCGTCCGCCTCGCCGAAGAGGTTTGTGCCGAGGAGGATGCGGAGCACGATGAATGCCGAACGCCAGGGTGGCCATGGCGAGGTAGTGTCCCCGCAGGCGCAGCACGGGGATCCCGATCAGGAGCGCCACGAGGCCCGTGATGAGGATCGCCGCGGGCAGCGAAACCCATGAGGCGAAGCCCACCGTTGCCAGCACGGCCGCGGCGTACCCCCCGATGGCGAAGAAGCCCCCGTGCCCCATGGAGACCTGGCCGGCATAGCCCATGAGCAGGCACAAGCCCAGCGCCACCAGGGTGTAATAGGCGGACATGGTGAGCTGGGTCATGTAGAACTCGAGCTTCAGCGCGGCAAGTCCCACCTGGACGAGGATCACGAGGAAGAGAAGACAGAAGACAGGGAAGTAGCGTCTGAGATACATCCGCACGCGGCGCCCTTCAGCCGCCGGCCCGGGCCTGCGCCACCGGCCTGCGCGCGAACAGGCCCTGCGGCTTGAGCACCAGGATCAGGAGCAGGATCCCCAGCGCCACCACGTCCTTGTACGCCAGCGGCAGAACGCTGATGCTTGCCGTCTCCAGCACTCCTACCACCAGGCCGGCGGCCACGGCGGCGGGCACATTCCCCAGGCCCCCCAGCACGGCGCAGGTGAATCCCTTGACCGCAAGGGAGGTGCCCATGTCGTACTGGGTCTGCGTCAGCGGGGAAACGGCGCAGCCTGCCAGGGCGCCCATCGCGGCGGCGAGGAAGAAGGAAAGCGTGACCACGGTCGAGGCGCGGATGCCGCAGAGCCGGGCCGCCGTTGGATTGGACGCGCAGGCCCGCATGGCCTTGCCCAGCAGCGTGGAGCGGAAGAACAGCGTGAGGCCGACGACCATGCACGCCGAGATCACCAGGACCCAGAGCACCTGGGGCGAGATGCGGGCGCCCAGCACGGCCAGTGAGGAGGTCTCGTCGCCGGAGAAGAACGGCAGGGCGTGCACTTTTTCGTCCCAGATGTGCAGGCCGGCCTCCCGCACGAGGATGGATAGACCGATGGTGATGATGATCATCCGCAGGACGGCGGGATTTTTCAGCCAGGAGAGGAACACGATCTGCAAAAGGACCCCGACGAGCTCCGGTGGCAAGCACCGCCACGGCGATGGCCGCGGGCGAGGGGCATGACGGGGGCCAGGGAGATGGCGATCATTCCCCCGAGCATCAGGAACTCGCCCTGGGCGAAGTTGATGATCCCCGTGGCGTTGTAGATGATGTTGAACCCGATGGCGACGACCGCGTACACGCTCCCGGTCGCGATCCCCGCCAGAAGATACTGGAGGAGCTGCGTGGCCCGCATGCCCCGGCGCGCCTACTTCCTGTACAGGGCGAACGCGCCGTTCTTCACGGTGAGCATCTCGAACGCATCCATCGTGAGCCCGTTGTGGTCCGTGGGAGAGAAGTTGAAGATCCCTGCCGTGCCGGCGACGCCTTCAGGCCTTCGAGGGCATCCCGGACTTTGCCGCGATCCGCGCTCCCCGCGCGCTTTACCGCCTCGGTGAGCAGGAGAAAGGCATCATAGGCGTGCCCGCCGAACGTGCTGACGTCTTCCTTGAACATCGTCTCGTATTCCTTCTTGTAGGCGGACGAGAAGCTGCTTCTGCGGGTGTCCCGCGGGGAGCGCGTCCGCAACAAGGAGCCTGCCGGCAGGGGAAGACGATGCCGTCCGCGGCCTTTCCCGCCATCGTCACGTAGTTGATGTTCCCGAACCCGTGGCTCTGGAACAGGGGAACCTCGAAACCCATCTGCTTCATGTTCTTCGGCACGAGGGATTGGGCCGGCTCGACTGGACCAGTTGACCACGGCCTGCACGTTCTGCGCCTTGATCTTGGTGAGAACGCCGGTGAGGTCGGTTGCGGTTGACTCGTACACCTCGGTGATCGCCAGGTCGATGCCATTGGCCGGCGCCAGCTTTTCAAGCTGCGCCTTGCCGCCCTGGCCGAAGCCCGAGTTGCTCACCACGGCCCCGATCCGGGTAATGCCCAGCTTCTTCATCGTGGTGAAGATCATCTGGGCGGCGAAGCTGTCCATCTGGGGCGTCTTGAAAACCCACTTGGCCACGGGATTGACGATTGTCTCCGCGGCGGCGCAGGAAATGAGGATCGTCTCATTCTCGTCGCAGTAGCTCTTGATCTTCATGCTCTCACCGCTGGTCGAGGGCCCGATGATCGCCAGGACCTCCTGTTCCTCGACGAGCTGCTTGGCGAAGGAGAGGGCCTTTTCGGCGTTGCCCTGCGAGTCCTTCATGAAAAGCTCGATCTTTTTTCCGCCGATCCCGCCTGCCGCGTTCGCGTCGTCGACGAGCATCTGCAGGGTTCTCGATTCAGGCAGGCCGAGGTTGGCCGCAGGGCCCGTGATCGCGAATATTGCGCCGATCCTGATGGCTCCTGTGTCAGCCGCAAAACTGGAAGCTGTCAGAAGCGTTGCAAGAGCGAGACAGAGGACGAGTTTATTCCTGGACATGACCTTCTCCTTGGAAATGCGGGAATTGAATATTTATACATGAGAGTCGATTTTCCGCCGCCTGTCAAGAACGCGGCAGAGGCGCGATCTACGGACCGGAGCCTATGGGTCCGTGCCCCCCTCGCTTGTTTCCGCGCGGTCTTTCCCGAGAGTCTTCGCCCGGTACAGGGCGCGATCGGCGAGCGAAACGAGCCGTTCCGGGGTGATGGCCTCATCTGCGCGCGCTGATGTGATCCCCATGCTGATGGTCACCCAGCGATGCGTCGTGGAGCCCTCGTTCTCGATCCTGAGCGCCCTCAGGTCCGCGAGCACCGCCTCGGCGACCATGCACGCGCCCTCCAATGACGTATCGGGAAGGAGCATTGCGAACTCGTCGCCGCCAAAGCGCGATACGAGATCCGCGGGTCGGCGCGCGCCGCGGGCAAGAGCGTCCGCCACGGCGACAAGACAGCGGTCTCCCGCCTGGTGGCCGTAGGTGTCGTTGTACTCCTTGAAGAAATCCACGTCGCAGAGAATGAACGAGAGATCTTGCGAAGGCGTCCTCTGCCGTTTTTGTGGGCCCAGGGAACGGCACTCCTGTTCGAAGCGTGCGTCCAGTCCGCGCCGGTTGGCGAGCTTCGTGAGTCCGTCGGTGATGGCCATTGCGCCGAGCTCCTCGTTGAGACGCCCGAGCGTAGCGGCCGTGCTCTGGAACCAGATGTATTCGCGCGCCGTAATATAGAGGATCGAAGTCGCGAAGCAGAGGAACCCATATTCCAGAACGAACTGCACGCTCGTCATCACGCCATTGGATACCAGCACATCGTGAATGGCCAGCACAATGAAGAGGGAGAGCCCCGCGGCGAAGATACGCCTGTAGGACTCTTCCCGCGTTTTCTTCGACAGCCAGAAGAAGAGGCAGAACAGGGCAGCGGCCACGAGGAGCGTCATGAACGGGGCGCCCAGGGGGCCCAGCGCAGATTCGACGTACGGTCGGGGGACCCACCGAAAGGATCGGAAGACAAGCTGCCGGCTCACGATGAGGTCAGTGAACCACAGGACGCCCAGCACGACGAGAAAAAGGGGACCGCCGATACGGTGATACCATCGCCCCGGAATCTGGAGAAAAGAGAAGGTATATCCGCAGATGGAGTACGCCATGAGGACAAGGAAGGAGAACTGCGTCTTGTCGAGCGTCTGCTGGAGGGGGGTCGGGGGCGCGATGAACTGGAGGAACACGAAAAAGGCGTAGCCCGCGGAGGAGAAGGAGAAAAGCGCCGCCCACGCGTTCGACGTAAGCTTCCGCTGCTTGACGAAAAAAAGACTCTCGAATGCCACGAAAGAGAGCGCCACGACCGACACGGAGAGCGAACCGGCCGCGGACAGCGGAAGCGAGTTCCAGTTCATTGAGGGGCCATCGCTTTTATCGTCATTCGATCGGCTTACAGCGCCTTCAGCGCTTCCGCGCTCACAGTGGCGATGCCGTTCTTTTCCAGCACCTGCAGGGCGCGCTCCCGGTCGTCGATCTTGCAGATCACGATGGCGTTGTCCCTGGTCTTCTCCACGTATGCGTACATGTACTCCACGTTTACATTGTCCTGGTCGAGCACCTCGAGGATCCTGGCCAGCCCTCCCGGCTTGTCCTCGACCTCGACGGCGATCACCTCCGTCACCTGGGCGACGAAGCTGTTGGCCTTGAGCACGGTCAGGCATCGCTCAGGGTTGTTCACGATGATGCGCAGCACGCCGAAGTCCGCCGTGTCCGCCAGGGAGAGGGCCCGGATATTGATTTTCTCCCGTGAAAGGGTCTGGGTGACCTCGGCCAGCCTTCCCTTCTTGTTCTCCAGGAAGACGGATATCTGCTTCACGCTCATGGTGTCCCTCCTATACCTGCCGCTTGTCGATGATCCGCTTCGCCTTGCCCTCGCTGCGCGCGATGCTCTTCGGCTCCACAAGCCGCACCCGCGTGTGGATGTTCAGGGTCGCGTACAGGTCCTCCTCGATGCGCCTCTCCATCCGCTCGAGGTTCCTGATCTCGTCGGAGAACACTCCCTCGTTCATCTCCACCTGCACCTCCAGCTCGTCAAGCTGGTCGCGGCGCTCCACAACGAGCTGGTAGTGCGGCTCCGATGCCCTCGACTTTCAGTATAACCTCCTCGATCTGGGAGGGGAACACGTTCACGCCGCGGATGATGAGCATGTCGTCGGTGCGGCCCAGCACCCGGTGCATGCGCACCGTGGTCCTGCCGCAGCGCGCAGGGCGTCGCGCTCGAGGTAGGTGATGTCCCGGGTGCGGTAGCGCAGCACCGGCGTGCCCTCCTTGGTGAGGGTGGTGATCACCAGCTCGCCCTTCTTGCCGTCCGGGAGCACCTTCCCCGTGGCGGGATCGATGATCTCGGGGTAGAAATGGTCCTCGTTGATGTGCAGGCCCGTCTGGTGCTCGCACTCCATGGCCACCCCCGGGCCGATGATCTCCGTGAGCCCGTAGATGTCGATGGCGAGCAGGCACAGCTTCTGCTCGATCTCGGTGCGCATGCTCTCGCTCCACGGCTCGGCCCCGAAGAACCCGGCCTTCAGTCCCGACCTTCGACAAGGTCCAGGCCTTCTTCCCGGGCCGCCTCGGCAAGGTAAAGCGAGTAGGAAGGGGTGCAGGTCAATACCGTGGACTTGAAATCCCGCAGGATGGCGAGCTGGCGCTTTGTGTTGCCGCCCGAAATGGGGATCACGGTGGCGCCGATCCTGCGCGCGCCGTAATGCACGCCGAGCCCGCCGGTGAACAGGCCGTACCCGTAGGCGTTCTGCACGATGTCGTGCCGGGTGGTCCCGCCCGCCGCGAGCGTGCGCGCCATGGCCTCCGCCCACACGTCGATGTCGCCCGCCGTGTACGCGTCTACCACCGGCTTTCCCGTCGTGCCGGAGGAGGTGTGGATCTCCACGATGTCATGAAGTCCCACCGCGAGGAGCCCGTAGGGATACACATCGCGCATCTCGTCCTTGGTGGTGAACGGGAGCCGGGTGATGTCGTCGATACCCTGGATGTCCTGGGGCTTCACGCCCCTCTCGTCCATCTTCTTCTGGTAAAAGGGGACCCTTCGATACAGGACATCCACGAGGCGTCCCAGCCTTTCCCCCTGCAGGCGCGTCATGGCGGCACCGGCGAGGGACTCGAAGTCCGTGTTCCAGATCATCAGGCTCCTCCTACAATCTGTAGATCTCGGCGTCGGAGATGAGGTGGACGTCCGTGCCGGCAAGCGCTTTTTCAGCCTCGGGGAACTTTTCCACCTCGAATACGATGGCGGCCTTTTTTCCTTCCTCGATCACGAAGCCGTAGCAGTCCTCCACGTTCACCTTTGCCGATGTGAGTGTCACCAGCAGCTCGTGCATCGCGCCGGGCCTGTCGTCGATCAGGGCCACGAGGATCCTGCGCCGGGTGACCGTGAACCTGCCCTCTTTCAGCGCCTCCAGCCCTCGATCCGGGTCGTTCACCAGCACGCGCACAACGCCGAACTCCCCCGTGCTGGCCATGGAGATGGCGCGGATGTTCAGGCCCTTCTCCGTCAACGCGCGGGTGATCTTTTCCAGCTTCCCCGGCTCATTCACCACGAACACGGACAGATGGTACGCCATTTCAGCACCCCCGCCCGGAAAGCTTCCGCTTGTCGACCACGCGCACCGCCTTACCCTCCGCGGCGGGCAGGCTGCCCGCTTCCAGGAGCCTCACCACGGGCGTCAGGCCCGTCTCTTCCTTCAGCGCGCCCAGCACGCGCGCCTGCAGGTCTTCAAGCTGGGACAGCGTTCCCTGGAACGCGTCCGCTGCCAGCTCGACGCTCACGTGGAGCCGGTCCATGTAGTTCTCCTCGTGGATCTCGATGAGGTAGTTGTTTCCGATGCCCGGCAGCCGCATCAGGGTCTGCTCGATCTGCATGGGGAAGATGTTCACTCCGTTGATGATGAGCATGTCGTCCGACCGGCCCCGGATGCGGTCGATTCGCCTGTGCGTGCGCCCGCAAGGGCATGGGCCCGGGATGATCCGCGTCAGGTCCCGCGTGCGATAGCGCACGAGGGGGGTGCCTTCCCGGGCAATCGAGGTGAGCACCAGCTCTCCGCACTCACCGTCCGGAAGGTTCTTGCCGCTGTCCGGGTCGATGATCTCCACGACGAACTGGTCTTCCCAGATGTGCATGCCGGACTGCCCGGGGCATTCGAAGGCAACACCCGGACCGCACATCTCGGAAAGACCGTAAGAGTTGTACGCGCGGATGTTCCATGTCTGTTCGATCCGCTGCCGGGTCTCCTCCGTGTGAGGCTCGGCGCCCACGAATGCCATGCGGAGGCTGAAATCCCTGCGCGGATCCAGCCCCATCTCCTCGACATGGGTGGCCAGGCGCAGCGCGTAGCTGGGCAGGATGTGGATCGCGGTGGTCTTGAAATTCTGCATGAACCAGATCTGGCGCTTGCTGGTGCCTGTGCCGATGGGGATCGTCATTGCGCCGAGCTTTTCCGCGCCATAGTGAAAACCGAGCCCGCCGGTGAACAGGCCATAGCCCATCATGTTCTGGAAAACGTCTGAGCTGCGCATGCCGGCCATGTACATGCAGCGCGCAACGAGGTCCCGCCACGTTTCGATATCCTTGTCTGTATGGTAGATGACCGTGGGGTTGCCCGTGGTTCCCGAGGAGGAGTGCAGGCGCACGATGCGCTCCAGCGGGACCGCCAGAAAACCGTAGGGAAACCCTTCGCGCAGGTCGGCCTTGGTCGTAAATGGAAGGCGCGAAAGCTCGCGGGGCGAGGAAAGGCCGCGCACGCCGTTTTTTCCGTAGAGCGCAGCGTAGAAGGGCGCCTGCCGCGCACGCTCGAGGGTCGCCGTGAGCCGCTCACACTGCAGCCGTGCGAGGGACTCCCGGTCCATCGTCTCGATATCCTTGTCCCAGTACATATCAGTTGACATAATCTTCATCTACTGTCGCGTCAGTTCAGTAGGACAGAAAGACAACTACAGTCTTACAGCACAGAAGAAAGACGGAATAGCCTTTGCTGAAGGCATAGGGAGCACCTACAGAGTCTATAAAGACGTGGAATCACGAGCAAAGTCAAGCAGGCTGAAGGCAGACTTGCAAAGCCAGTCAGAACCAAAGGACGTGATTTGGCATGGAAGTCAAAGCAGACTGACAAGGGACGCTGAAGACATACCCCTTGATTGTACTCCTTCTTTTTAGTGAGCAGTGCCAATTGCAAATAATATTGAACTATCACCAGTGACATCAACTTCAAAACGTTCGCCGCTATTCATGGTAAAATCAATTGTATTGCTGCTTACACTACCACCAGGCACTGATGCAGAAAGTGTGTGATAACCGGGACTGACATTTCCGTCTGCAGCTGGACTAGGGTTATTATAAGGAGTAACATTCGATTTCCAAGTTGTTCCGTCGAGATCAATGTCGATATAGATTGGTGGCGATGTAGCATTCCATATGATAATTTTTGTATTGAGAAGATCACAAGTTGATAGTCCAATCACCGTCGCAAGAGCCAAAAAGGCAAAAAGTAGCTTTTTCATTCTTGACCTCGCTATTCGACAATCCACGGAAGCCACGCCCTTAAACAAGTCAATAAGAGAACTAATCTCTTTTTCATCTAGATTTCGTCTCGACTATGTTTCCCCGTCCTTTGGAAAGGAAGCTAAATGAAGGAGCTAAACACCTGTCTACTTGTTGGTGGACCACGTCATAGTCTTTATTTTTCCACTTTGAACGACTGCGTCCAGCTTTAGGGGAGGAGCGCCATTTGGGAACTGCGACTGTGTGTCTCGATTCCAAATTGAAAAAACGCCGGTTGCATTCTCTCCATCAGCGGTCAACGTTATGATCGTTAGCTTCGTCTTCATGGGGATCAGAGTGTTCTGTATGTAGTCGTGCAACTTTTTGGTTCCCTTGGGTTGACCGAACGCCCATATTAGCTGACCGTCGTCAGCGAAGCAGTTCGCTGCTGCTTCTGCTTTCCCTTGATTGATGGCGTTGAACAAAGCCTTAGTCACAGAAGCGGGGTCGGTCGCTTGCGGAGTAGGGGCACATGCAACAAGTATCAGTGAAAGTAGTGCAGCGGACAGAATAGCGAGAACGCAGATGTATTTCCTCATTTGATTTCTCCTTTGTTTATGACTTTGGGGTGGGGGCGAACTAGCGAGCCAAAAGCAAGGTTATTCTAAATCAAGATGTAAGCATGGTGGGCTGCCCTGCCCAATCTGAGAAATAGCGTACCACAGTGGGAAAGGCTGTCAAGTCGATTTCTTGGGCTTCTCTATGGGCGTGGTTTCTTTTAATAGTTAGTACATGGCAGTGCCATCGGTGTATACCGGAAATGAATGCTTTTGCAAGCTCGCGCACGGATTCCAGGTGCGGCGCTCCGTGCGGGGGCGGCCGCTACTCGTCCATGAGGTCTTTCAATGCCTCGGCGGCCTGCGCAATGAAGTCATCGGGAAGGTCATGTCCGATCTCCCTCATCGTGCGCGCAATGACACGGACACCGCCCGACTCCAGCGCGGACACGACCGGACGTGAGCGGGTGTTGGCCGGGTCGTGCTCTCCGAGCAGGAAGGCCCCGCGCGTGTGCGCGGGGACCGCAATGAGCGGGGAAACGTCGTATCCCGCGGGGAAAGACGGAATGACGGACAGCCACGGGAGACCTGCCTCGTGCGCCAGCTCCAGCGCGAGCCTCCCGCCCTGGGACGCCCCGGCAATTGTCATTCCGTCCATCTGGATGCCTCTCTTCCGCCGGCATTCATCCAGATGGCCGCGAAGCTCCCTGCGCGCCAGCTCTGCGTCATCCCAGCAAAAGCCCGCGCTGTCATAGACCTGCGATGACTGGGGAACGATCAGTGTCCATCCCTGGTCGACGAGCTGCCTCCAATGCCCGACGAAACTGGCGGCCGTGTCGCCCCGCCGGTGGATGACCACCAGGGTCCGCGGCTCCCACGTGGCCGTGGAAGGCGCCAGCACCAGGCACTGGGGTCGGGAGAGCGCCTGCGCTGCGCGGAACCGACGGCCGCATTCTTCACGCACAACCGCGAAGTCGGCAGTGCCTCGAATGGGTTCGAGATCGCCGTCATCCTCGAGCTTCCGCGGGCTCCACCATTGCCCCTCGTCAAGGCCCGCCCGCAGCGCGGAGACGGCAGCTTCCGCGTCTCCGAGAAGGCTGTGCATGCACGCCAGCCAGAACCAGGTTTTCCCGTGCTCTTCCGTACACTCCTCGTGCGCGGCGCGGGCGATGCGTGCTCCCGCCTTGAAGTCGCGTGCGGCATGGGCTTTCAGGAGCTGGGAATAATACCGTTGAAGCGCTCATCGCTCGTTCAATATATAGAAGGAACTGGAAGGCGAGGGAAGTGAGTGCCCTGTTGCGGCGCTCTCAGCGCGGTGCGGGGGCCTGGCCGGTCGGCTGGCTCCGCAGATCAGCGAGGAGGACGGGAGCCAGGATGATCCGCTCTCCCTCCATGCTCTCCAGGCCCTTGTCCCGAAGGGTGGTCCCGCTCGCAGAGGCGAGGTCCACGTACGACCTTCGGAGCCTGCCGTAGCTTTGCAGCTCGCGTACGCGAGCCTCCGAAAGAGCCTGTTCCACCTCGTACACCCGGCGGATGTCGCTCTTTCCCGTATCGAAGCGCAGGAGCTCCACGTCGAGGAGCCGCTTCTTGAACCCGGACACGGTGTGCGCATTCTCCGCCTGCCGTCCGTAGGAGAGCATGCGCTGAAGCAGGGCCCCGGTTGATATTGCGGTGTCGCGCTCCATTGCCTGCACCTTGCGGACCGCGAGCTCCTTCCTCAGCCTTGCCTCTTCGAGCATGCTTTCTCCCTGCAGGTTCCCCAGGAGGGGAAGACGGAGCTCCAGGCCCAGGGACCAGGAGGGGTAATCCTGGCTCTGGAGCCTCTGGAGGGAGCCGCTCACGGAATTGCTCAGGCCCTGGAATCCGTAGCTGGCGTGCGCGTTCAGCTCAGGAAGCCGCTGGTCAAGCCGGTAGTCCAGCTGGATACCCGACTTCTCCAGCTCCCCCCGGCTGATCAGGACCTCCGGCTGCAGCCGCAGCGCCTCGCGCACCCTCGACTCGGTCTCATCCCTCGAGGGCCCGGCTTCCGGGGTCTCCCACTCCAGCGGCTCGGCCGCGCTGATGTCCACGGTGGAGCCGATCCGGCCGCTCCCGAGGATGAGCCGCAGCTGGGCCGCCGCTTCCGAAACGGCGAGCAGGCTTGATTCCTCCTCGGCGATGCGGATGGCGAGCTGTATTTCCGCCTCGGAGAGATCGAGATCCGACATTTTGCCGACGCTCACCCTCTGCCGGGCGTCAACGGCGATCTCATTCGCGATCCGCACGGAATCCGCGGCGATCCGGTGGAGCTCCTGGGCAAGGGCGAGGTCCCAGTAGGCAGACTCCACGCTCGCCACCACGGAGATCATCTGCTTGCGGTAGGTATGGAACGCGATGAGCTCCTCATTTCGGGCGAGCCGGACCGAAGTGAGCGGCGCATAACGGGCAATCCCCTTCAGAAGCGGCTGGTCAACTTTCAGGCCGAGGTTGGACTCATACTCGTGTCCGGAGATGAATTCGCTCTCCGTGGAGGAGATCGAGTAGCCGAGCCGGTAGCCCGCGCCGCTGAAGAACTTGCCCTCGACGGCCGCCTGGTATTCCGTCCTCGTTTCCATGTACTCGGGCTGCCCGAACATCGAGAGAGATTCTGCCGCGGTATTCAAGCGGTCCAGGTGGCTCCGGCTGAGCCCGGTCACGAAAGCGGGCTCGAAGTCGCCCCATGCTCCCTGCACCTGGCTCTTGCGGATGAGCCATTGCAGGCGGGCCTCTCCTACCGCCGGGTTGGCCTGCAGTGCCTCGAGCGCGGCTTCCGAGAGCCGAACCGGCAGGGACCCCCCCTCGGTCTCGTCGGCCCGAGCCGCAGGAGCCTGCGCCAGAATGAGACATGCTGCACCCAAAAGACTCAAATGAAACATTCTGCGATTCATGTACCACCGGGTTGTTGCGGGGCAGTCTATCACGGAGCGGCCCCGGGACGGAAGGGTTGTCCGCATGGATCGTACACCTCGGCAGGCTATGCCAAACCGCAAGGTTGCGCTCTCGCCGGTTTTCCGCTACTCTTCATCCGCCAGCATCAAAAACGACCAGACATAAAAGGGCAATCGAATGATTTTCCCACGCTTGTCGTATCGGTGGTTCCTCCCGGCGATCTTCCTCTTGTCCAGCGCCCTTTCGGCCTCCTCCCAGGCATGGACGTCACGCGGTATTGTCGAACCCTACCAGGACGCCAAAGTGAGCGCCACCGTCAGTGGAACAGTGGTCGCGATCAACGCCAAGGAGGGGCAGTTCGTCCACGCCGGCGAGGTCGTGATCGAGCTGGACAGTGCGCTGGAAGCGCTGGAGGTGGAGCGGCGGAAGCTCGTATGGGAGAGCAAAGCGGAGCTGGACGCGGCGACGAGCCGCATGGAGACGCTCCGCCTGGACCTCGAGGGGACCAGGAAGCTCCAGGAGGAGACAAAATCGGTCTCTCTCGATGATCTGCGAAAGAAGGAGCTGGAGTTCCGCCTCGCGGAAGGCGAGCACGAACGCCTCCGCGTCTCGGAGGCGCGGGAGGACATCGAATACCGCTTCGCACAGGCGCAGCTTCAGAAGAAATTCATCACCGCCCCCTTTGACGGGGTCATCGTGCAGAAGCTCCTGGAGGTGGGGGAGGGCTGCAGCCAGCAGCAGGCGCTGTTCCGGATCGTGGACACCCGAAAGTGCCGGCTCGTGGTCCACATGGAGCAGGCGCCGAGCCTGAAGATGAAGCCGGGCAGACAGGTCACGTTGAGGATCCAGGAGGCCGACGGCCCGGTCACCGTCCAGGGCACCGTGGAGTTCGTCTCGCCGCTCGTCGACGCGTCGAGCGGGCTGCGCGAGGTGAAGCTCCTCTTTGACAACCCGGACGGCAGGGTGCACCCCGGCGTCACCGGCGCCGTCGGCGCGGAGCGGTAGGTGCCGGGCATGGACAAGGCGCAGGCCGCGGACCGGGAGAGAAACTACCTCCAGTCCCTCGAGGAAATGCAGAGACTCCGTCGTTTCGACGGTGATCCCTCGCGCTTCTGGCGGACATACCTCGGCGTTCTCGTCTTCGCCTCCGAGGCGGACAGCGGGATCATCGCGGTGAGGGTCAAATCCGCCGCAATGGGCTGGCGCATCCTGACCGTCTGTCCGGACGCTCTCCTTTCGGGGGGAATCGCGGAGACGATGCTGAACGAGGTCTCGGGAACCGCTGCCGCGGCCCTGGACACGGGAGCCAGCCGATCGGAGTCCGACGGGCGGGGGGTGCTTGCGGTCCGGCTCCAGACCGACACGGTGGATGAAGGCTGTGTCGGCCTCTTCTTTACCGCCCGGCTGCCTCCCGCGGAGGCTGTCGAGCGGATGCGCCGGGTGCAGCTGGCCTCCGACATCCCTGCAAGCTACCAGCTTGCGCGCGTGGCCGCAGAGGCCCGGACGCGCGTTGCGCATTTTGCCGGCGTGCTGGACCTCATGGTCCTCATCAACGCCGAGAAGAAGTTCCTCTCCGCCGCCATGACCTTCTGCAACGAGCTGGCCTCCCGGCACGGCTGCGAGCGGGTGAGCCTGGGGTGGCTGGAGAAAGGTTACATCCACCTCCAATCCACCAGCCGGGCAGACCGGTTCGAGCGGAAGACGGAAGCGGTACAGCGCCTCGAAGCAGCCATGGAAGAGGCCATTGACCAGAACACCGAGATCATTCTGCCCCCTTCCGAGCCGGGCGGTCCCGTCCAGCGGGACCACAAGACATACGCCGCGGCCTACGACGTGGCTCACGCGTGCTCCCTGCCTCTGCGCGTGGATGGGGAACCGGTGGGCGCGTGCACGTGCGAGCGAAGCTCCTCCCCTTTCCCGGAGACCGAGATGCGCCTTCTCAGGCTCTCCTGCGATCAGTCCGCGCGGCGTCTTGCCGACCTGAAGCGCTCCGACCGCTGGATCGGCGCGCGCCTGGCCGCCGGCCTCCGCGAGAAACTGGCACTTCTCCTGGGCTACCAGCATACGGGGGCAAAGGTGATCGCGATCCTCGTCGCGGCCCTCCTCGGGGTGGTCTTCTTCGGGCAGTTCGACTACCGGGTCAAGGCTTCGGCGGTGCTGCGCACCGATGACCTGGTCAACCTCACCGCTCCTTTCGACGGCCATCTGGAAAAGGTCCTGGTCCGGGTCGGAGACGCGGTGGCAGGCGGCCAGGAGCTGCGTGAGCCTGGACCGGACGGACCTGCTCCTGCGCGAGGCGGAGCTCGTGGCGGAGAAGACCCGCTACGAGCGGGAGTTCGAAAAGGCCCAGGGGTCCAACGCCCTCGCGGACATGCGGATCACGACGGCCCTCAGGGACCAGGCGGCGGCAAGGCTGGAGCTCGCCCGCTACCAGATCGATCGGGCGGTGATCCGCGCGCTCTTTGCCGGGGTCATCGTGGAGGGAGACCTCTTCGAGAAGATCGGATCGCCCGTTCGCCAGGGAGATCTGCTCCTGAAGCTCGGGCGCATGGAGCGTCTGTACGCGGAGCTCGAAGTGAACGAGGCGGACATCCACGAGATCTCCGGTGAGCTTTCGGGCGAAATGGCCCTTGCCAGCCGGCCGCAGGAGCGTTTTGCCATCAAGGTGACCCGGGTGGAGCCGGTCGCGGTGGCCAAGGAGAAGAAGAACGTTTTCGTGGTGAAGGCGGCCCTCACCGGCGATCGCCGGGACTGGTGGAGGCCGGGAATGAGCGGGGTCGCCCGGGTGGGGGTCGGCAAGCGGAGCCTGCTCTGGATCATCACTCATCGGACCCTCGATTTCCTGCGGCTGCGGCTCTGGTGGTAGAGGGCGCTCAGCGATGGTCGAGGAAAGCCGGATCTTTCACGAGTCTTGGTACCGCATTGCCAACCAGCGCATCAGCCTTTCCGCGGGGGTGCGCGTGCGGCGGCAGCTCTTCCGCGGCTCCCGCTGGTACGTGCTCTCCGATCCGTTCACCGGGCAGTTCTTCCGGCTGCGGCCGCAGGCCTATGAGTTCATCGCGAGGCTCAGCGCCCGACGCACCGTAGAGGAGGTCTGGCGGGAGACAATGGAGCGGGACCCTGACGACGCTCCCGGCCAGGAGGACGTGATCCAGCTCCTGGCCCAGCTCTACCACGCCAACCTTCTCCGCTACGAGCTGCCGGTGGACAGTGAGAAGCTCTTCGATCGCTACAAGGAACGCAGGCAGAAGATCACCCGGTCCACGCTGCTGAACATCATGTTCGTGCGCATCCCCCTGCTGGACCCGGATACCTTCCTGCAGCGCCTTCTGCCGTTTGTCCGGGTGCTGATGAGCCCCCTGGGGCTCATCGCGTGGATCGCCATGGTTGCCTGGGGCATCGCGGCCGTGGTGGGCAATTCCGCCGCCCTCGGCTCGCAGACCCAGGGCGTCCTCTCCCCGTCGAACCTGCCCCTCCTCTACGGGGGGCTCGTGCTGATCAAGACCATGCACGAGTTCGGCCACGCCTTTGCCGTGCGGAGATTCGGCGGCGAGGTGCACGTCATGGGAGTCATGTTCCTCATCTTCAGCCCGCTCCCCTATATCGACGCCACGGCGGCCTGGGCCTTCCGAAGCAAGGGGAAGCGGATCCTCGTGGGAGCGGCGGGCATGATCGTCGAGGTGTTCGCAGCCGCGTGCGCGGCGGTGATCTGGGCGAACACCGGCCCCGGCGTGCTGCACTCCCTCGCGTACAACATGATCTTCGTCGCTTCGGTTTCCACGGTGGTCTTCAACATCAACCCGCTCCTGCGCTATGACGGCTATTACATCCTCTCCGACCTCTTCGATATCCCCAACCTCCACACCCAGGCCACCCTGCACCTCCGGCACCTCGTGGAGCGCTACGCGTTCGGCGACAAGAAGTCCCGCAGCCCCGCGGCCACACGGGTGGAGGCCTTCTGGCTCACGCTTTTCGGGGTGCTGAGCGGGATCTACCGCTTTGTCGTGTTCGGCGGCATTCTCCTGTTTCTCGCGGACCGCTTCCTTCTTGCCGGCATCATCATGGCCGCTGTCTGCGCGGTCTCATGGGTCATTGTCCCGCTCCTGAAGCTCGTGCGCTATCTTGCCACGGACCAGAAGCTGGCGCGGAAGCGCCTGCGCGCGGCGTCCGTGTGTGCGGGGGCCGCGGCCGCAATAGCGGCGTTCCTCCTTTTCTGCCCGTTCCCGAACAGCTTCAAGAGCCCCGGCGTCCTGAAGGCCCGGGATTCGGAGATCGTCATCGGCCGGGTCGGCGGGGAAATCCGGGAGGTCCTCGCCGCCTCGGGGACGAGGGTGAAAGCCGGCGACAGCCTCCTGCGCATGGAGAACAGGGAGCTGGAGTTCAGGATCCGGGAGCTGGAGGCCAAGCTGGCGGAGGTCAACGCCGTGCGCATGCGCGCCCTGCAGGAGCGCCGCGCGGACGTCAAACCGGTGGAGGGCGTGATCGAGTCCATCACCAAACAGCTTTTCCGGCTCTACGGCGACCAGGCCGCGCTGCTCATGACCGCCCGCATCCCCGGGGTGTGGGTGGCGCCGCGCGTGAACGAGCTGGTCGATTCCTGGATCCCCCGCGGCATTTCGGTCGGCGAAATCGTCGACGATGAGTCCTTTTCCTTCTCGGCCGTGGTGTCCCAGCGTGATGTCTCCCGCCTCTTCTCCGGGGAGGTCCGGGACGCGGATGTGCGTATTGCGGGCCGATCCGAGCGGACCATTCCGACGGTAGGCTCGGTCCGGATTCCGATGGAAAGGACCGCACTGCCGTCAGCCGCGCTCGGCCTGGGCGGGGGAGGTGAGGTGATGACCAACCTCATGGATCCCAGCGGCGTGCGCGCCGCCCAACCCTTCTATGAAGTGCGCCTGGAGATCGTGAAGGACCCTTCGCTTGCCGTTTTCCACGGCCAATCCGGCCGGGTGAAGTTCACGCTTCCGCCGGAGCCGCTCCTTCGTCAGGGCGTGCGCAGGCTGCAGCAGCTCTTCCAGGAGCGGTACCAGCTGTGAGCATCCTGACGAAGGATTACTACCGCACCTCTATCGTGAAACCCGAGCCGCTCCTGTCAGGGCTGGACGCGCCGCTGCACTCAGCCGCGGGGGCCATCACCAGCATCGGAAGCGAATCCGAGCTCCTCGAGCAGGCGGGACGCATCGACGCGAAGGCCGCGGAGTGGAGCGCAAAGACCGACGGCAGGCTTGCGAGCCGGCTGGAGGAGCTGCGGGAGGTCTTCAGAAGGCGCCGCAGGGGCCATGAGCTTCTCATTCCCGAAGCCCTGGCCGGCATCCGCGAGGCTGCCGCGCGCCGGGTGGGCCTGCGCCCCTACACGGTGCAGCTCGCCGGCGCGCTTGCTCTCTACCGGGGCTACATCGTGGAGATGGCCACCGGCGAGGGAAAGACGCTGACCGCGGCCCTGGCCATGGTGCTCCACGGCTGGAGGGGGCTTCCCTGTCATATCGTCACGGTCAATGACTACCTTGCCGAACGTGACGCCACCTGGATGGGGACCCTGTACCGATTCTGCGGGGTGAGCGTGGGCTTCGTCACCGGGGAGATGGATCCCCCCGGCCGCAGGAACGGGTATTCCTCCGACGTCACCTACACCACGAGCAAGGAGATCGTCGCGGATTTCCTCAGGGACAGGCTCTGGCTCGGCGATTTGCAGAAGGTGGAGCGCAGGCAGATCGCCTCGCTCCTGGGCAGGCGGTCCCGGATCGAGGAAGGGCTGGTGATGCGGGGCATCCACACGGCCATCGTGGACGAGGCGGACAACGTTCTCATCGACGAGGCGGTCACCCCCCTCATCATCTCCCGCGCGGGACCGAACACGCTGTTCGTCGATGCCTGCGGGGCGGCGCACGGCATTGCTACGGGCCTGGAGCCGGGCAGGGACTACGTGGTGAACCGCAGGCTGAAGGAGATCGAGTTCGACGACTCGATGCGGGAGCGCATCGTGGACCGGATACGCGCCCGGCCCGGCACTTTCGGGGGCGCGGCCGGGAACCTCGAGCTCGTCCATCAGGCTCTCTCCGCGCGGGAGTTCTTCAGAAACGACGGGGAGTACGTGATCATCGACGGAAAGGTGGTCATCGTGGATGAGTTCACCGGCCGCCAGATGCCGATGCGGCAGTGGCGCGGCGGGCTGCACCAGCTCGTCGAGCTGAAGGAAGGGCTTGCCGCGACCCCGCCGAGCGAGACCCTGGCCCGGCTCAGCTTCCAGCGCTTCTTCCGCTTCTTCGGAAGGCTCTCGGGCATGACCGGCACGGCGCGCGAGGCGGCGCAGGAGCTCTGGGACATCTATCAGCTCAACGTGGTGAGGATCCCGGAAAACAAGCCCTGCCGGCGCATCGAGCTCCCCCAGATCGCATTCGCGCGGGCTGCCGAGCGCTGGCAGGCCGTCCTTTCCGAGATCCTTTCCCTGCACGCCACCGGGCGGCCGGTCCTCGTGGGCACCCGCAGCGTGAAATCCAGCGAGCACCTCTCTTCGCTGCTCACCGGGGCCGGGCTGCCCCACCAGGTCCTCAACGCCGTGCGTCACAAGGAGGAGGCGGCCGTCGTGGCGCGCGCGGGAGATCGGGGCGCGGTCACCATCGCCACCAACATGGCCGGCAGGGGGACCGACATCCGTCTCCCCGAAGGGGTCACCCGGCTGGGAGGGCTGCATGTGATCGCGACGGAATGCCACGAATCCCACAGGATCGACCGGCAGCTCTTCGGGCGCTGCGCCCGGCAGGGCGACCCCGGGAGCGCCCGTTCCTTTGTCAGCATGGAAGATGATCTCATGGTCCGGTTCCTGCCCGAAGTGGCGCGCGCGGCAATCAGGGGGCAGCTCGAGCGGGCGGTGCCGGGCTCCGTGTGGATGGCGCGCCGCGCGGTGGCGTGGGCCCAGCGGACCGCCCAGCGGGACGCCTTCGAGAGGCGGAGGTCCGTGCTTCGAATGGACACATGGCTGGATGATTCTCTTTCCTTCGCGCCGCGCGACGTGTCGTGAGCGGATCGGCGGGGGAAAACAAGGATATCGCGCCTCCGTCGAGGGGATGGGGCGGGCACAAACAGGAGGACCTGCAATGAGTGGATCGGCAATGGTGCGGGCAGCGGCATTGGTCCTGCTCTGCGCGGCGGCGCGCGGTCTGGCGGCACAGGAGGCGGCGCCGCGGACCCTGCTGTTCTTCGGCCCTCGACTGGGGGTATCCGCGGTGGTCCAGGAGCCGGGCGAGTTCAACGACAACGTGCAATCGCTCCTGCATGACTCGAGCAGGGACTATTTCCCCGTCTACAGCGAAATGGGGATCCAGGCTCAGCAGCTCTTTCCGCTGGGGGGAACGAGGAGCTACCTCACTTTCCAGCAGACGCTCCTCCTTGGAGGCCTGGACCAGGGCATGCCCCTTCCGAGCGCGTATATGACACTCGGATACCGGCTGCCCTTCGGGCTCGAGTTCGGACTCGGCCCCTACATCACGGTCGCCGCGCCGGACGGCGCCCCGCGCTTCGCCCTGGCACTCGTCTACGAAGTGGGATGGAATTTCTCCTTGCCCGGGCTTCACTATCCCGCTCACCTTTATTTTTGTTCCGCTTCCCAGCTACGTGAACCCGCATATTTCGCTTCTTTGCGGGTTGAGCTTCGGGACGCTGGAATAGACTGGCGCACCGGCGGTCGGAAAGCGAGCAGCGGCGCGCAAAGAGCTTGAACATCGGGTTGTTCGGCGGCGGGGACATTAAGGAAGAAAGAAATTTATTGACAGGAGAGAATTCATCGTCTAATATCCGTGCCAGTTGAATTGAAGATGTGATGAAAATGGGAAGCGATAAGAAGAAGTTCCAGCTCGAACCCCTCGAACCCCGACTCCTGCTTTCCGCAAATGGAATCGTGGACACCGTTGTCGCCCCGCCGAGCCTCGTTGGTGCTGACATGGTGGTGAAGGAGCTCGCGGCAGGAGAACAGGTCGCTGCCGCGGATCATCTCGGTTCGGCGTACACCCCGGAGGGAAATCTGCCGGACCTGATGAGCGCGAATCCCCAGTCATCGGGCACATCACAGACCTCCGCGGCGCCGGCTGCGGAACTGGACAGCGTGTCTCCCGCGCCCGTGGAGACCGGCTCCACCAGCATCGTCATCCAGGCGGAAGCTGTTGCGCAGAACCTTACCGCGGCCGGGACGGAATTGCCCACGGGGCCCTCCGCTTTCCAGTCGCCGGATCAGCAGACAACAACTGAAAAGCTTGTTACTACGCTTCACGGCTCAGAGCCTCCGCCCGCAGGCGCCCAGGACATCCATCTCGTTACCGGACAATCAGTCACGGCTCCGCAGGGCCTGGTGATCAACGCAGGGAACACACTGTCCGGTAATGGCGTTGTGAAAGGAGACCTGCTCAACCTCGGCACGCTCAGCCCGGGCAATTCACCGGGGATCGTGAATATCACCGGAGACACGGTGCTGGATCCCTCCGGCAGCCTGCTTGTCCAGATCGGCGGGCTCAATCCGGGACCGGGCAGCCCGAACATCAATGACGGCTACGATCAGGTGAACGTGTCCGGCGCCGCGACCCTCGGCGGCACCCTCCAGATCGATCTCATCGACAATTACATACCCCAGGTCGGGGATTCCTTCACAATCATGACCTACGGATCCGCCACCGGCGCCTTTGATACGGTGAACGGTCTCATCATCGGGGACGGTCTGGTCTTCAAGCTCGAGCAGGGCCCCACCGAGCTGCGCCTGGTGGTCTCGGATCCGATAAGTGACCTTCCCAATATCCTCACCACCATCGACAATGTGCTGAACGGGTACAAGAACGGAACCATCTCCGGCACGTACACGGTCAGTCCCGGAGATATCCAGCTCGGCGGGATTTTGGCCATCGAATCTCCTTCTCTGACCTTCAATTTCACCTATTCCAGCGGAACCTGGTCAGGCACCATGAGCCTGACCGCGAGCGGCGCCTCCTTCCAGATCGGAGACGCCTTCAGCGCAACCATCACGGACACGAACTCCAACGGCATTGCGCTCACCGGGACCTACTCCCTCAATGGCACAACGACGCAGGGCGGAACCTTCAGCCTGACCGCGGACAAGATCAGCCTGAACATTCCCTCCCTGCTGACGGCGGATGCCACCGGCGTTACCCTTGGCTACGTTCCTAACGGCGCGGCAAACCAGGAGCTGGTCAATCTCGACAACCTCTCCATCGCAATCCTTCCGCTGGATGACACCACCATCACAGTGGACAATCTCTCCATTCGGGCGAATGGCTTCTCCCTTACCAACGCAACGGTGACCAAGTCTTCGGTGACTCTCTCCTCGGTCGTCTCGATTCAGACCTTCACCATCACCTTCGACAATATCGTTTACTCCACTACCGGCGGCCTGCAGGGGACTTTCAGCGTGAGCGCGGCTTCGGTCAGCATGTTCCCTGGATATGACGCCTTCACGTCCACGATAACCGGGTTCAGCTGCTCCTACACGCTGAACACCGGGGCCCTGAGCCTGAGCGCGGCCACCGCCGACTTCCAGATCGGAGACCTGTTGAAGCTCACCGCCCAAACCGTGAGCTTCAACCTGGATCCTTTCCAGGTGGTCATCGGGAGCATCGCGGTAAGCTCGCCGCGCTTCCCTCAGCTCAGCGGTTCCGCCACCGGACTCACCATCACCTCCACCGGGTTCTCGGTGGAGAGCGCCACACTCAGCTCCACAGGATCGGTGAGCATCGGGCCGGTCCTGACGGTTTCTGACCTGAGCATCACGGCGACCAATTTCGGCTACACGGTCGGGACAGGGGCAATGTTCAACGGCACGCTGACGGTGAGCGTGGGCTCCGCGCAGCTCTTCCCGGGCATGGCGGTGAATGCCTCGGCCACGGGTATCGTCGTGACAGTGGACCTCTCTCCCGGGCACGAGGGGGAGCTTTCATTTGCCGCCTCCACGGTGAGCTTCACTCTGGGCACCGTATTCGAGGCCTCTGCCTCCTCTGTTTCGATCAATCCCAATCCCGGGCCCGGGCAGCTCGCCTTCGGCTTCTCGCGCATCACCGCGGGACTTCCCTCGTACGGGATCCAGGGCACACTCGGAGATACCGGCTCGGATCCCTCTCCCCCGACGAGCTTCGGCTTTGACGCGAGCGGAAAGATCCAGCTTCTCTCGGGCGCGAGCTTCGGTTTCTCGCTCGCCACCGCCGCAGCGGACGCGGCCCAGAGCCTGAAGTGGCCGAGCTGGCTTCCCGTCCAGATCTCCGCGCTGACCATCAACTGGCCTGACATCACGAGCAATCCGTCGGATTTCGTTCTGACCTTCTCCGCCTCCGTCAATCTGAGCCAGCTCAAGGGCGCGCCCCTGGCCCTCAGCGGATCGGTGACCAACATCGTGATCGACGTCGGGAAGCTCATAGACCTCGAGTTCCCGATCGTCTCCATTGGCGGCGTCTCGGTGTCCGTGTCGGGAGACCTCTTCGGCGGCACAATCAGCGCCACCCTGCTGGCAGGCATTGTCCGGTTCGACAGCGAAGGCTACGAGGTGGACAGCAGCAACAAGAGGATCGGAACCACCACCGATGCAGTGGGGGCCGTCGTCAGCGCATTCTACGCCGGAATCCGGGGCGAGTTCTCCATGGGAGGCCTTTCCGGCTTCAAGCTCAGTCTCGGGCTGTCCGAGTTCGGGCCGCTCTCTGTCTACGTGGCGGTGATGCTGCCCACCGGCATCCTCCTCGAGCCCAATTCAGGCTTGACCATCAACAACCTGCGGGGCGGAGTGGATTTCAACCAGACCCTGCCGGACATTCCGGATCCCGACACGGGCACCGCGGAGGACGCGCTTCAGCTTCGGCGGGACGAGTTCGACTCTCCCGAATCGAAAACCGACACCCAGTGGGAGGCCGATCTCCGGCACGCGGTCGGCACTCAGATTGTCGCGGTCATCGCCGCCCGCGCGCATGGCGACGCTGATCCCAATTTCTGGAACGTGTTCGCTTTCCCCATGATCATCCGGGCCGGTGCGTCTCTGTACAGCCAGTACACCTCCGAATACGTCTTCAAGGCTGAAATCGACCTGGCCCTGGACACTCAGGGAAGGATCCTGATCAGCGGACAGGCAGTGTTCGCCAACAACCTGAGCCTCGGCATCCGGTTGTTTGCCAATTTGAGCCCCGTGATCGACGGATCGGTCAATACCGGCGCGAAGGTGACCATACTGTTCCTGTCGGATTTCCCCTCCGGAGCGGGAATCTCTCCTATATTCAGCGTGTACGGAAGGGCGGACTTCTTCTTCAGCCGCACCGACGGGACCCAGGTCACAGCCACAAACCAGGCTGACCAGTTCGAGATCTTCCTTGCCGGCGCGGCCAGCATGAACGTGCTGGACCAGCTCTCCGTCAAGTTCAGCGGCAGCCTGAGCCTGGCCTTCTCGAGCACCGGCTTCGTCATGAAGACCAATGCCCTGGTCAATGTGTCGTATCTCGGAGACATCGGCAGCGCGGCCGGAGAGCTGCACGTCCGGAAAGTCTCGGGCAGCTCGCTGGAGATCTGGGGCGCCTTCCTCATGACCGCAAATCTCTCCGGCATGGAGCAGTCCGGGATCTTCGCCTCCGGGCTGGTGTTCTTCTCCTTGAACACGACCACTGTGTCAAAGTCCATCACGCTGACCCTGCCGGCCACTCCGCCGGCAACGCCGACCGATCATCTCCTGGATCTCAAGCCCTCGTCCTTCGGCCTGCTGATAAACGGCCAGGCCGTCATCAAGCTTCCGGGCAGCTCTCCCAGTGACCCGGGCCTCTTCTCCATGACCGCGGTGCTGGTCGTCGACATAGACACGACGGGCCTGCGGATATTTGCAGAGGGGTCAATGACCCTTGGAGCCCCGGGTGTAGATCCGCTTCTGTCGTTCTCGTTCAACGGCCTGCTGGTGGTAAACTCGCAGGGCGCCGCGGCCCGGTTGACCCTGACCTACTCGACCAGCGCCATCCCCGGAGTCGGGCTTGCCGCCCGGTTCCTCCTCGTGGTGAATACCACGAGACAGGATGTCCAGTACCAGATCCCCACTGTGGATCCGGCAATACCGGAGGTAACGGGACCGAACCCTGCAGACCCATTCGGTCCGGTGATCTCGCTGGAAGGCCCCGGCCGCACCATCACGATTCCCAGCGGTCCTCCTGTCCTCGGAGACAGCATCGTGAACTGGGTTCCGACTGCAATGAATGTCGGAAGACCATACGCGGTCATATTCGGCGGCGGCTCCCTGACTCTGCTGGGCACCTTCACTTTGGAGGGCGCGCTCCTCCTTATCCTGTCTCCCAACGAGCTCGCCATGAGCGTGGACATGAGCGTTGACCTGGCGGACCTGGGCTCGGTCAATGCCACCGGCAGCCTCCTGATCGACCGAACAGGTGTGGCCGGCGCCCTCCAGCTTGGGGTCCAGGCGGGAACGTTGAAATCCGGCCCGGCTTCAGCCTGTCGGGAACCGCAACGCTCCTGGTCAACACGCGCCCCGCCGCGGTGCCGACTCTGAATCTTCCGGAAGGCCCCTACGTGCAGATCGGCGTTTCAGGCACCCTGGCCATCGGGCTGGCCCCCGGGACGAGCTTCACCATGGTCGGGAACTTCATGCTCACCACCACCGCAACGGAGGTGGCGGTGACCGCCTCCTCCACGCTGACGGCGGAGCTGGGCGGGGTCAATCTCTTCTCCATGCAGGCGGACGGCGCCCTCCTGATGAGCGCGGACGGAATCGCGGCCATGATCGTGCTGGGCACCGGAGGCCAGGCAGGGCTGAATGGCGCCGGCTTCACATTCACCGGATACTTCACTCTGCAGGTGAACACCACTGACCAGGCGGTCCCGCAGATCAACGGCGTCACCGTGAACCTGGCTGTCGGGCCGTACGTGCGCGTGCTCATCGGCGGAGACCCGGCGGTGTCGGGCTCCACTGCCACCCTTGCCCTCTCCGCGAGCGGGGGCAACAGCGTCGGCATGGAAGGGAGCTTCGACCTGGAGATGAGCCCCGCGGGGCTCGCGGTGACGGCCAGCGCGGCGCTCTTTGTGAAGCTGGGAGGCGCCACCCTGTTCTCCCTGGATGCAAGCGGCGCCCTTCTGATCACGCCGGAAGGCATCGCCGCGAAGCTCTCCCTTGGAACAGGCAGCTCGAATAGCACTGCGGCACAAGGCTTCTCGTTCACGGGGTATTTCACCCTCGAGCTGAACACCGGCGGCCAGCCAGTCACGGAGATCAACGGCGTCACCGTGAACCTTGCAGCCGGGCCGTATGTTCGGCTGACAATCGGGGGGGACCCTGCCGTCACGGGGTCAAAGGCCGCGCTTCAGCTCATTATCGGGGGAGCGAGCGGCTTCCGCATGGAGGGGTCCTTCGTCCTTGCGCTCGCCCCGTCCGGCCTGGCGGTGAGCGCCACCGCGACCCTGCTCGCCGTTGTGGCGGGGCAGCCCGTGCTCTCAATAGATGCGAGCGGCGCCCTCCTGGTCACCAGCGCGGGCATCGCGGCGAAAATCGACCTGAGCGCCGGATCGCTCGCCGGCTCGTCCTACGAGTTCACGAGGAGCTTCACCCTTTCGATCAATACCACCCAGGCGGCGGTTTCCACCATCAACGACCTGGCCGTGAATCTTCCGGGCAGGACCTTACGCCTACCTGGCCGTGACAGGCGCGGTGAGCCTCCCGGCCGCGGCTAATCTTTCGCTCTCCGGTGTGTTCTCCATCTCGGCCAGCCCGGCCGGACTCGAGGTGTTCGCGGACGCTTCCCTCGCGTTCGGACCGAGCATCGCGGCGTTCACCTTCCATGCCCTGGGTGTGCTGATCGTCAACGGTGACGGAATAGCCGGTGACTTCGATGTCAGCATGGCGGTCGGCTCGAGTCTCTCTTCCGTCATGAGCGCGGCAAATGTCTCGGCGCGGGTCATATTCAATACGACGGGCGCAGACCAGAGCGTGGCAATTCCGGCGGCATTCCTGCCGCTGTTGAGCCAGCAGACGAGGAATCGGCTCGTGCCCAGCACCGACGGCTCCGGCCTCATGCGCTACACGGTTGCCGGCGGAGCGCCGCTGCTTGACGGGACCACGGCCAGCCCCGGTGCGTACATCGTTGCCCGTTTCGATGCGACCCTCACCCTCGGCGGCTTCTGGACGCTCGCGGGTCACTTCCGCCTGGCCGCGGGCACGGACTTCTTCGAGCTTTCCGCAAGCGCCTCTTTGAGCCTCGGAGTCCTCGGGAGCGTCAGTGCTTCCGGATTCGTGCAGATCACGAGCGCAGGCATCGCCGGAAGCCTGTCCGTGAGCGGGAACATGCAGACCACGGGGTTCCGTCTCACCGCCGCCGCATCCTTCGAGATCAATACGACCGGCGCCGCCGTGAACGGGGTCCAGCCCGGATTCCGGGTATCCTTCACGGGCACCGCAAGCTTCCTCGACTTCTGCGACGCAACGGCCACGGGATTCGTGAGCATCGACTCGACGGGCCTGCAGCTCTATTTCGACGGAACATTCACCATCGGACCGCTCTCCTTCAGCGCCACGGCGTATGTCGGGGTGTTCTCCACAGGCGTCGTGCTGGATGCCCAGATTTCCTTCAAGACAAACATCCTGTCCCTCTTCGATTTCGACTTCACCGGGCAGGGTGCAGATCAATACAACAGGCTCGAGCGTTAATGGATTCTACGGCCCGAACGGGTTCGTGTATTTCGTGGACTTGGATGGAAACCACGTTTCCATAGCCGCCCACTCCTTCTATCTGGACGTCCAGGCGAAGTTGGATGTGCTCTCGGTTATCGAGCTCAGCGGCAGGCTCATCGTCTCCGTCTCCAATGGCGGCTGGTCCATCTCGATCCCGCAGAGCAACAGGCTGAGCGCGAGCCTGTTCGGGATGATGACCATCTACGGCTACGGCTTCATCAACTCACAGGGCCACTTCGATCTGCATTTCGGCGGCGGCGTCGGGCTTCCCTACTACGGGGCCAGCACCGGCATCCAGGGAGACATCTGGCTTGATGCTTCCTTCGATGGCTCCTATTTCCGCTTTGCCGCGGGCGGCAGCTTCAGCGCAAAAGTCGCGGACGTAAACCTGGTCGGCGTGTCGGTGAGCCTGAGCGCTACAGGGACCCTCGGCCAGTCCGTGAGCCTGGACCTGAGTGTGCAGGGAACAGGGGTGGTTCTCGAGACGATCATCAAGATCGTCCGGATGACCCTGGACGCCGCGGAAGAGATCGGCGCTGCCATAGTAAACTTCCTGGGATCGATCGGATGCGAGATAGCGAGCTGGTTCGGCGCCTGTGACGAATGGGTGGACGTCGAGGTGCCCAGCACGGAATGGGTGGAGAAGCTCTTCAGCTTCACCATCCACCTTGCCACCATCCAGCTCCCGGGCAGCCTCGTCAACAGCGCGCCCCCGCCCCCGAACCTTGCGTCTCTCTCGGGCGGCCTCCTGACCTTGAACGTCGGCTCCCGGGCCGGCCTGCGCAACGTCCTGCCCACGAACCAGGATGAAAGCTATTCCATTGCCCACGTGTCAGGGACTGCCGGCAGTGAAACGCTGATCGTCACCGCGTTCGGGGTTTCGGAGACCTACACCGGTGTTTCCTTGATCTCCGGGGATTTCGGAGACGGCAATGACACCCTCGTGGTCAGTCCCGGGGTGCTGGTGAGCGCCACGATCTACGGCGGAGCCGGCAACGACAACCTGAACTATTCGGGATCCGGGTCCGCAACGCTCAACGGAGGCGCCGGCGATGACGTTCTCACGCTGGGCAACGGCGTCTCGGGTGGCACCCTCTACGGCGGCGACGGAAACGATCAGCTCACGGCCGAGATCACCGGCGGAGTGGGAGTGGCACTCTACGGCCAGGCGGGCAACGACACGCTGGTCGGAGGGGCGGGAAGCGACATCCTGGACGGAGGTGACGGCAACGACATCCTCCAGGGCCGCGGCGGGGGGGATGTCATCACGGGCGGCAGCGGAAACGATACGCTCATCGAGTACCTGTCCTCCCTGGGCAAGGGTGCGACCTTTGACGGCGGTACCGGGCACGGACACGATCAAGCTGCTGGGAAGCTCAGGGGCCAACTTATTCAGGGCCGCTGCCCAGGGGACCAGCCAGGTTCGTCTGAGCTCCTATTCTGGCAGCACGGAGGCCGCATATCTCATCGGGTCGAATGTCGAAAGCCTGATCATGAACGGTGAAGGCGGCGCCGACCAGTTCGTCTTCTCCGGAAATCTCCGGCAGGCGGGAATCACGACCGTGAGCGCGGACCTGGGCAATGACGCGGCCGCGGACAGCGTGGAGATTTCGACTGAGCGATCAGGACGACGTTTTCAAGCTTGCGGATGACGCGGCCACTCCGAACAGCCTGACGGGCGACATGGTCCGGCCATACCGTGTACAGCCTGCTCTCCGTGAACGCGGCGGGAGGAGACACCCTGACCGTAAGAGGAGGCGCGGGAAACGACCTTCTCTGCGCGGCAACGGTCACCAATTCGCCCTTTGCGCAGATTGCGTTCTACGGCGAGGCGGGGGATGATGTCCTCTGCGGGGGGGCGCAGAACGACCTGCTGAACGGCGGACCCGGTAACGACAAAATGACGGGCCAGGCCGGAACGGATATCTTCCAGGACTCGGAAGGGTACAACACGCTGATCGAGGTGTACAACGGAGACTTCGGGGTCTTCGGCAATCTCTTCATTGAAGGAACCGCTCAGCTTTCGGGCACCGGGGAGAGCCGGGTTCTGGCCGGCTTCACCAACGCCACGGTGGAAGACATTGCCGGTGTGTTCTCCGAAGTTCAGCTTGTCGGGAGCCAGGGGCGGAATATTTTCGCGGTAGGCGCGGCGAACGGCCAGGTCACCGCCAACGGAACCGTCTGGAGCGCCACCCCGTGGAATGGGCTGGCCAAGCTCAACGGCGTCGGAGGAGACGACGAGTATCTGGTCGAGCTTCGCGGTCTGGAAGGGGCCACGGTGCAGGCCGTCGAATACTCGCTGGTCCAGAACGGTGTGGTCACGCAGGCCGCGGGCGGCAACGATGTCCTGACCTTCAAGGGCACCAACCTTTCCGACACAGGAAGCGTTTCGGTGAGCGGAGGCTGGACCACATTCTCCCTGCAGCCCGACGGCCAGGCCGTGAGCAGCGTAGTCACCACTCCGGACATCGAGGCGAACTCCCTGTATCTCCTGGCCGGGGATGACGTGCTTGCGGTGAATGACGTGAATGTCTCCGCCTTTGTGGACGGCGGGGATGGAAATGACCGCATAGACGTCAGGTCCATCTCCGTGCCCTTGACAGTGAACGGCGGGTCTGGTGACGACACGGTCAATGTGGGAAGCCTTGCCCCTTCGACCGGCGGGACGGTGAACGGGATTGTCGGGCAGCTTGTGGTGGACGCTGACGGCGGGACGGACACGCTGAACGTGGACGACACGGGAGACGCGGCGGACAACACGGGGTACCTGACCTCCACGGACCTGACAGGGCTGGGGATGGGGGCGGGGATCCACTA
This sequence comes from uncultured Spirochaetota bacterium, assembly GCA_963820435.1. GTDB lineage: Bacteria > Spirochaetota > Spirochaetia > SZUA-6 > Fen-1364 > Fen-1364. The sequence continues at coordinate 68,246 of CAWGAC010000016.1, forward strand.
CCTGGGCTTCGAATACCTGAACATCGGGCTGGGCACGGGCAATGACACGCTGAACGTGCAGACCATCGGGGCCTGCACGACGGTGAGCGCGGGAGCCGGTGACGACACGGTCAATGTGGGAAGCCTTGCCCCTTCGACCGGCGGGACGGTGAACGGGATTGTCGGGCAGCTTGTGGTGGACGCTGACGGCGGGACGGACACGCTGAACGTGGACGACACGGGAGACGCGGCGGACAACACGGGGTACCTGACCTCCACGGACCTGACAGGGCTGGGGATGGGGGCGGGGATCCACTACCTGGGCTTCGAATACCTGAACATCGGGCTGGGCACGGGCAATGACACCTTTACGATAGCCGATACGCATGCCGGAGAGACCACTCTGCACACGAACCTGGGCAATGACACGGTGAACGTGCTCGGGACCGGCGGGCTGACCAATGTGTATACAGACGCAGGGGACGATGTGGTGAATGTCTCCTCCGATGCCCCCGTTGACAACGGCACCCTGGACAATATCTTCGGCGTGCTCAGCATAGATTGCGGCACGGGAATCAACACCCTGAACGTGAGCGACGAAGCGGACGGAAGCGGCGATTCGGTGATCATCACCAGCAATTCAATTGTTGGTTTCTCGCCTGCCCCCATCAACTACACGGCCACGGGAGGGACCTTCGGCGGCGGGATCAACATCGAAGGGGGCTTTGGCGGCAACTCCGTCGAGATCCAGTCAACGAATGACAGCAACGGCACCACAACGACCCTTTGGTCGGGCGAGGGCAGCGACTACGTGCTGGTCACCGAAACCGATCCTCTCTCCCTGGTGATCCACGGCGAGGCGGGCAATGACGTCATCTACGCGGCGGTGGTGATGACGGACCTCATCATCACGGGGGATGCCGGAGATGATTTCATTACCAGCGGCTCCGGAAACGACCTGATAACCGGCAACGACGGCGATGACGTAATCATCGCCGGGCTCGGAAACGACATGGTATCGGGCGGAGAGGGAAATGATGTCATCGTCGGCGACCAGGGCATTGCAACCTGGGCTGATGGAAGGCTGGTGAGAATAGAGACCACCAACCCCTCTATGGGCGGAAATGACATCATTGCCCGGAGACGCAGGCGACGACATCATCCTGGCAGGGTCCGGCAGCGACACGGTCGACGCGGGTGACGGCGAAAATGTAGTGCTCGGCGACAACGGCCTGGTAATCCTCGACGCCGGAGTTGCCGTCCGAATAGAGAGCACGGATCCCACGTATGGCGGGGATGACTTCATCACCGCGGGCAGCGGGAACGACATAATCTTCGGCGGAACCGCGAACGACATGATCTTTGCCGGGGCCGGAGATGACATCGTCCTGGGAGACAGCGGACTGTTCACCCGCTCCCTGCAGTCTGGCTCGAGTCTCGCGTTCACTGCCTATGCCGGCGGGAGCGTCGTGTGCACCTATACAGGCGCAAACGACGGCGGCGGCAATGATGTGATCCACGGCGGCCCGGGCGACGACCTCATCATGGGCGAGCAGGGCGACGACCAGCTGTATGGCGATGCGGGGGACGACGACATCATCGGCGGCCATAATGTCCGGTTCGGCGCGGATGGGAATGACTTCATAGACGGCGGTGACGGCTCGGATGTAGTGCTGGGAGACAATGGCATGATCTCCCGACGCCCCGAGAGCGGCCAGGCCGGGATCTGGCAGAAGTACCCGGCGCCGTTCGCCGACGTCATCCGCGACGTGACGCTCTTCGACGATGTCGATGGGGTGGCAGGCAACGACACGATTCTCGGAGGAGCGGGAAACGACATCCTCTATGGCCAGCGCGGCAATGACGTGCTGATTGGCGGCGCGGGTGACGACGAGCTGATTGGCGGGCTCGGAGACGACAGCCTCGCGGGAGACGATGGAAACGACATCATAATAGGGGATACCGGGGTCATCTCCAGGGCTTGGAACCCGGACGGCTCTCCGAGGGTGAATCCCAACGGCTCCTGGCACAAGGATGTGCTGCTGACCGATGTCGGAATCATCACCGGCGTGTACTACCCGGAGAGCATGTACTGCAGCGACCTGAGCGCGGCCGTGCTCGAGAATCTCTTGAATGCCGACCTCGTGCTCCTGATGGGCGCCTACAACGCTGATGGCACGCCATACCTTGTGAAAGATTCATGCAGATACAAGGAATGGCAGACCTGCCTGTTGCTCGTTAAGCTGCTGCCCGACGGTAATGACACGCTGGACGGCGGAGCAGGAGACGATGCGCTTCTGGGCGGAAGGGGCAATGACTCTCTGACGGGCGGGGACGGCAACGACCTGCTGGCCGGAGGAGCCGGAGACGATCTCCTGGACGGAGGCGCCGGCAACGACCTTCTGGTCGGAGACGACGTGACGCGGATGACTTCCGGCGACGCGCTCCCCGAGGTGCTCCACGGCCTTCATCTGATTCCGGGCGGCGCAGGATACGTTGTCCCTGCGAATATCGTCATGACGGATTTGGGCGCCACGATAATCCCGGTTGTGTCGGTGATTCCAGGCCGTGCAACGAATATTCTAAGCGGCGCGTGGGGCTATCTTGGAAACGCGAACCGCTTGGCCAGAACTGACGGCACCTGGCTCCTGCCATTTGCTTCGATCGTCACTGACGTGGCGCACTACACAGGCCTGGTGGCCGGAAATGACCGCCTCATCGGCGGGGACGGGGATGATGTGCTGGTCGGTGACGCGCTGCTCGTGTTCGAGCCGACTGTGACTGTGACCGAATCTTTCCTTGATTCCGTCGGCCGCATACTGCGGGACTTCTCATGCGCAACTGATAAGCTGAACGAGTTCATCTGCAGGCTCGATCATGTTATCGACGAGGCAACTGAACATCACTGCGTGAGTCACGTGGATGTGATCGTGGACCAGGTCTATCAGATCGGCTGTGACGAGCTGGATGGCGGGACAGGGAATGACCTCCTGGTTGGCGATGATATGGCGGTTCTTTCGCCGTCCTTCACCGTGCCCCTTGGGCTCGTGAGGGATTTCGAGCTACCTCATTGACAAGATGGAAGGGTTCGGTCAGGCATTTGACTGGGCGCTCGCCCAGATCGACGACGCGGCCCTTGACCTGCGCGAAGTAGTGGTGTCGGTGAAGTGTGGCAAGAAGACCATGCTGAACCTCGAGCGACATATCGACCAGATCTACGCGGGGAACGACTCGATCACGGGCGGCGCGGGAGACGATGTGATCGTCGGTGACCGGTGGACCCTGATAGCGCCCAGGCTCACGGTGGTCGCAAGCGTGGCGTTCTGCCATCACGACCACGGCTGTGATGGATGGGACAGCGACGGATGGGCATGCGGCAAGGACCTGGCCGACACCTGGATTATGGGCAACGACATGCTGGATGGCGGCGCCGGCAATGACGTAATCTTCGGCGACACCGCAGCTTTTACTGCTGCCGTGCTGGCGGTCGACCCCGCGGTCAGCAAGTGCGCCTTCTACTCCGTGAGGGACGCTGCCAGGGATGCGCTGGAGGACCTGGTCGAGATGGGTCTGGGGTATGGCGGCCCGAGCAGCTGGTTCCATCTCGGCGACTGTGACGGGGGACTGTACCTCAGCAGGGCCACCGGTGAAGGTTGCCATGATTGCTGCGGCAAGAGCCTGACGGACAATGACGTCATCCAGGGCGGGGAAGGTGACGACCTGCTGTTCGGCCAGGGCGGTGACGACACCCTCCTGGGCGGCGCGGGAACCGACTGGCTCATCGGCGGCGACGGGCACGACTCGCTGGATGGTGGTCCAGGCTGTGACAAAGCAAGCCACGGGTGGAACTGCTGCACGGACCTGAGGGACAAGGTTCTCGCCCGACTTTCCGTCTGGACGAACTGATCAGCCGTTTGGCGCCCCTCGCCATACGGGAGTACCCGTTCGGCGAGTACGCCGTCCGTGGCTACGGGCTCCCGGCGTCTGCTTCGCAGCCGCCTGCCGCCCTACGGGGCGCCTTCCGTGCATCCCTGCACTCGGCGCCCCTCGCCATCCGTGGCTACGGATAGATCCTCGATATCGTCCTCGGGAACGGGATGCACTCCCTGATGTGCTGGCTGCCGCAGATCCAGGCGAGCGTGCGCTCCAGCCCGATGCCGTACCCCGAGTGCGGCACCGAGCCGTACTTGCGCAGGTCGAGGTACCAGCCGTAGGTCGTCCTCGGGCAGCTTCTCCTCGTGGATGCGGGAGAGCAGCTTCTCCAGGATGTCCTCGCGCTGCGAGCCGCCGATGATCTCCCCGTAGCCCTCGGGGGCCAGCAGGTCGGAGCAGAGGACCGTCTCCGGGTTGGCGGGATTCTCCTTCATATAGAAGGCTTTGGCCTTTTTCGGGTAGTTCATGACGAAGATCGGCTTCTCGTGCAGCTTCGTGAGGATCGTCTCGTCCTCGCCGCCCAGGTCGTCGCCCCACTGGATGGCGCTCCCCTTGCCCTGGAGGGTCTTCACCGCCTCGCCGTAGTCCATGCGGATGAAGGGCGGGTGCACCTTCTTCAGCGGCTCGATGTCGCGCTCCAGCGCCGCGAGCTCCGCGGCGCAGTTGGCCAGCACGTCGGAGACGACCCTGCTCACCATGTCTTCCTGCAGGCGCATGTTGTCCTCGTTGTCCGCGTAGGCCACCTCGGCCTCCAGCATCCAGAACTCGGTGAGGTGCCGTGCGGGTCTTGGACTTCTCCGCGCGGAAGGTGGGGCCGAAGTTGTAGACCTTGCCGTAGGCCATGCAGGCCGCCTCGAGGTAGAGCTGGCCGGTCTGGGCGAGGTACGCGTCTCCCAGGTCGAAGTAGGGCACGGTGAACAGGGTCCCCGCGCTCTCTCCGATGGAGCCGGTGAGGATGGGCGTGTCGATGAGGAGGAAGCCCCGCTCGTGGAAGAACGCGCGGAACGAGGTGATGGCCTGGTCGCGGATCGCGCATGATGGCGTTGGGCCGGCTGGAGCGCAGCCACAGGTGCCTGTTCTCCAGGAGGAAGTCGATGCCGTGCTCCTTCTTGGAGATGGGTAGTCGTCCGCGGGGTTCTGCACGACCTCCACGCCGGTCACGGTGAGCTCGAAGCCGGAGGGCGCGCGCTCGTCCCTGCGCACTCTGCCCCGGACCTTGACCGAGGCTTCCATCTTCAGCCCGGCGATGCGCCGCGAAGCATTCGGCGCCGCAGCCCGGTCTCCTCCGCCACGCCCTGGATCCTGCCCGTGCCGTCACGGAGCTGGAGGAAGGCGATCTTTCCCTTGGACCTGAGGTTGTACAGCCAGCCGTGGATCTCGACCTCGCTGTCGACATGCTTCCCGATCTCGGAAATCGAAACCAGCGCGCCACGGTACTCCGTGGATTTATCCATGAGATGCTCCTTCGAGGTGTATGGTCCTAAGAGTCGGCCTTCCGCCGTCCATGGCTAGACGAACTCTTCCCGCTCGCGCAGGATGACGATACTCGCCCTTCTGCTCGAGCAGCTGGATGTATTCCAGGAAATCCTGGATGCGCGCGGTCGACGTCCGACTTTCCGCACCTGGCCCAGCGCGTCTTCCTCCAGCCGGATGAGCTCGCGCCTGCGCTCGGAGATCGATGAGAGGAGCCGCTGCCGCACCTGTCTCCTCCACCCCTTCATCACCAGGGCGAGCTCCTTGTCCGCGTAGTCCCGCATGACCTTCTGCAGGTCCTTGTCGGGGAGCTGGAACACGACGTCGATGGTGTACAGCTTCTTCCGGATCTGGTTGGCCATGTTCGGCTCCAGGTCGGCCAGGATGGCCTGTTCCTTGCCCGGGTCCATGTAGCGCAGGATCTCGGTGAGCGCGGCCTTGCCGTCCACTTCCTCGGTGACGGGCTGCCCCTGCTCGCGCACCTTGCTGCGCAGCGACCTCCTCCGCCTTGCGGATGACCTCGGCGTCCACCTTCTGCATCTTCGCGATGCGCGGCACGACCTCGCGCTGCACCTCCGGGCTGAGCGCCTGGAGGATCCGCGCCGCGAGCTTCGGCTCCAGGTGGGCGAGGATCAGCGACGCCACCGGCACCGATTCCTCTTTGCACGAAGCGAGATGGCCTGGTGCACGTCGATGTCCTGCAGGAAGGTGAAGGGCGGCGGCGCCATGTCCTTGCGCACCCTCGCGAGGATCTTCTCCGCCTTCTCGGCCCCGATGGAGGCGGTGAGCATCTCCTGCGCCTTCTCGATGCCGCCCTGCGCGATGAGGTCCTTGGTTTCCCGGATGTAGCCGAACTCCTCGAGGATCTTGGAGGCTTCCTTCTCCTCGATGTGCTGGGTGCGCGCGATCTCCAGGGTGATGCCCTCGACCTCCTCCGCCGACATGTGCCGCAGCACGCGCGCCGCCTCGTCCTTGCCGAGGAGCATCAGGAACTGGGCCGCCTTGCGGTAGCCCGTGTCCCGGCTGGTCTCCTTGATGAAGCCGCGGACGCTGGGGTCTCTCCGGGGTTTGCCGGCTTTCTGCGCCTTGCGGTACTCGTCGATGGGACCTGGCATGAACGGTATGATACCCCCGGACCGGGGGCAGGTCAACGATGACGACGAAATGTCACGGGGTACCGTGACCGGGAGGGTGGGATCGACGGCATTCACGCGGCCCCGCGTGATGCAGGGCCGCGTGGCCGTTGAGTGACGTTGAGTCGTTATTCTGGAACGACCCCTACATTGCCATCAGGTCGAATACGTGGACCTTTCCGCCCTCCCCGACTATCGGGCAGTCCCTGACGAGCCTGGCCGCGGCAGCAAGATCGTTTGCCTGAAGGATGCTGTAGCCATTGGAAACGTTGCCGCTCGAGCCGTCCTGGATCCCGGTGGAGCTCACGGTTTTGGATCCACCGAATGGGTTCCCCGGCTCGACGACCGATCCGCCGAGCTTGCCGAACCACGCCTTCCAGACCTTCATGGACGCTTCCCCTTCCTGGGGAGTCGTGGGGGCCTTTCCCCCGCTGTAAAGAACAATGAACTTGTTCATCAAATCCTCCCTTCCGCGGTAGTCCGCGGAGTTGTTGAGCGTGTGCTCTTACCCAATATGACGCATTGGCACCCCTGAATTAATCGCCGGGCTCGGAAATTGTTTTGCACTCTGGTTTGCCCGCTCCGCTCGCGGAGCGGTACCTTCTTACTGCTTTCGGAGGGCACGCGCCTGAACCGCCTGGCAAAAGAGAAGAGCCCCTACCTCCTCCAGCACGCCGAGAATCCGGTGGACTGGTACGCGTGGGGGGATGAGGCGTTCCGCAGGGCGAAAGACGACGACAAGCCCGTTTTCCTCTCCATCGGCTACTCCACCTGCCATTGGTGCCACGTGATGGAGCACGAGTCATTCGAGGATGAGAGCGTCGCGGCGCTCATGAACTCGACATTCGTATCCGTCAAGGTGGATCGCGAGGAGAGACCGGATATCGACGCGCATTTCATGAGGATCTGCCAGCTCCTCACGGGAGCGGGGGGGTGGCCGCTCACCATGGTCCTTACCCCTGAAGGCAAGCCGTTCTTTGCCGCCACGTACATCCCGAAAGACAATGCATACGGCCGCAAGGGAATGCGGGAGCTGGTTCCCGAAATCGCGGAGCTGTGGGCCTCCAGACGCGCGGAGGTGGACGCCTCGGCCGAAGCCGTCGGGAGAGAGCTCGCAGATCGCGCGAGGGAAAGTCCGGGCGCAGGCGGCGCCCCGGACCCGGAAGCGGCGGGCCAGGCGGCCCGGCAGCTTTCCCGGATGTTTGATTCGGAGAACGGAGGCTTTGGTGACGCTCCCAAGTTTCCCATGCCCGTCTTGTTCCCCCTGCTCCTCCGCGCATGGGAGCGCGGCAAGGATCCGGAAGTGCTCCGCATGGTCGAACAGAGCCTCACCGGGATGCGGAACGGGGGCATATTTGACCAGTTAGGATTTGGATTTCACCGCTACTCGACCGACGCCCATTGGCTTGTTCCCCACTTCGAGAAGATGCTCTACGACCAGGCGCTCCTGCTGCTGGCGTACACGGAGACCTGGCAGGCTGTTGGCAAAGACTTCTACCGGCGCACCGCGGAGGAGATAGCCGCGTACGTCCTTCGCGACATGACGTCCCCGGAGGGAGCGTTCTACTCGGCGGAGGACGCGGACAGCGAGGGCGAGGAAGGGAAGTTCTACACCTGGACGGAACGGGAGGCTGCCGCGACGCTGGGCCAGGCCGAGCTTGGGCAGTTTGTCGAGACCTACGGCGTGCTGCGGCCCGGGCAGAATATCCTGCACAGGGACAGCGCGGACGTCTCGGCTCCCGGCGGGCGGGAAGAGACTCTTTTCGCCGCGCGGGAGGGAAGGATCCGGCCATTCAAGGACGACAAGGTCCTGGCCGATTGGAACGGTCTCATGATCGCGGCTCTTGCCCGCGCGGGCGGCGCGTTCGACGATCCGCGGCTGGTCGAGGCGGCGGGCAGGGCCGCGGATTTTGTGCTGCACCGCATGAGCCCGGAAGGCAGGCTCTGCCACCGGTTTCGCGACGGAGAGACAGCCATCACCGCGTTTGCCGAAGACCACGCATTCCTCGCATGGGGTCTTCTCGAGCTGTACGAAGCGGGCTTCGAGGAGCGATTCCTTTCACGGGCCCTCGACGTTATGCAGGGTCTCACTGCGCATCATTGGGACGCGGAGGAGGGCGGCTTCTTTCAGACCGCCGCGGATGCGCCCCCGCTCCCGGGGGGGCGCGTCAAACAACTGTCGGACGGCGTCATTCCCTCCGCGAACTCGGTGGCGCTTCTCGTGCTGCTGAAGCTTGCCAGGATCACCGGCAGCGTCGAGTATCAGCGCATGGCTGAAGCGATCATGCGCCTGTCGCCGAGCCGTGGCGCCGAAGACGCGTATTCACATGCGTTCTTCCTCTGCGCCATGGATATGGCGGCCGGGCCCTTCTTCGAGATCGTCATCGCGGGAATCCCCGACGGAAGCGATGCACGCTCAATTGCGCGCGAGGTACGCCGAAGGTTCATCCCGCGCAAGGTCCTCATTCTTCGCCCAACTGACGATGCGGAGCCGCCGATCGTCCGGATCGCTCCGTTTACGAAACCGCTGGCCTCATTGAACGGCAAGGCGGCGGCCTACGTGTGCCGTGACCATGCATGTTCCCTGCCCACGGTTGATCCGGCAAAGCTGCTTTCTCTTCTGGGTACCGGTAGAAGCTCACGTGGTCGGGATGCGGCCCGATACGCGCTCCCGCGTCGAGGGCGGTGATCCGCTCGACATCTGCCGGCGCGAGCTGGAAGTCGAATATGCGGCTGTTCTCAAGAATGCGTTCCCGGTGGATCGACTTGGGAATGGTGACGACTCCGAGCTGGAGGTCCCAGCGCAGCATGACCTGCGCAGCGGTCTTTCCGTACTTTGCGGCGATCCCGGCGATGACGGGATTGTCCAGGCTGCGTCCCCTTGTCAGCGGTGACCACGCCTCGTGGCGCACTCCCGCGCGCTCATCAAAGGCAAGGAGATCCTTCTGCACAAGGAAGGGGTGGAACTCCACCTGGTTCACCGCAGGCACCACTGACGAGGACTTCATGACGCTCTCCAGGTGATGAACGAGGAAATTGCTCACCCCGATCGCGCGCGTCTTGCCCTCCGCGTAGATTTTCTCCAGCGCTTTCCATGTTTCCAGAAACTTTCCCTCAACGGGCCAGTGTATGAGATACAGATCCAGGACATCGAGGCCGAGGTTCTTTCGGCTGCGGTCGAATGCCTTCAGCGTGCTCTGAAACCCCTGGTCCTGGTTCCACACCTTGGTGGTGACGAACACCGTTTCCCGGGGAACACGACTGTCCTTCAGGGCCCGGCCGACATCTGCCTCGTTCTGGTAATATGCGGCCGTGTCTATGTGACGGTAGCCTATTTCCAGGGCCCACCTCACAGCCTGTTCCGTCTCCCTGCCCGGCGGGGATTTGAATACGCCCAGCCCGACCCACGGGATATCGACTCCATTGTTCAGCTTCACGCTCGATGAAAGGTCCATGCGTGTAAGAAAGCATCTTTGCCGTTCGTTGTCCACTGGAAGCCCTGTTCGTGCCGCTGCTTGCCCGACAGGGAGAAAACGCTGATACTTTTCCGCGGGGGTAATCATGTTGGAGGGGAAAATCGTCGCAATCTCGGGGGCGGCCGGTGGGCTGGGGCCGACCGTGGCGCGCGCCTTCTTCAAGGCCGGGGCAACGCTCTGCGTCGGGGGACGGAGCATGGAAGGACTCACAAGGACGCTCGATCTGCTTCAAGTCCCGGCGGCAAGACGCATGGCAACGGCTGTGGATCTCCTGGACGCGTCCGCTGCAAAAGAATGGGCGGAAGCGATCCAGAAGAGATTCGGCAGGATCGACATCGTCCTGCACCTGGTAGGCGGCTACAAAGGCGGCACGTCCATTGCGGAGCTCGACCCCGCTGACTGGAGCTCGCTGAACGACATGCTCGTGCGTACCACCCTGAACGTTGCCCGCGCATTCGCGGGGCCTATCAAGACCGGCGGGTGCGGGCCGGTTCATCGCGGTCACCTCCCCCAAGGCCCGGACGCCGACGGCCAAAACCGCTTTGTACGCCATGGGCAAGGCAGCCTCCGATGCGCTGGTGCTTGCCCTTGCGGACGAGCTTCGGGGCACGGGCGCCACGGCCAATCTCATCGAAGTGGATTCCATAGCCATGGAGGGCGAGGTCGGCCGAGCCAAGCGCGAAACACGGGATGCACAGCAAAAGAAAGCGTACGGAAAGTCGACCCCCGCGGAGGAGATCGCGGCAGCAATGGTGTTTCTCTGCACTGATGAGGCCGCGACAATCAACGGGGCGCGCCTGCCTCTCACCGGCCGCGGCTGAGGAAGTCCGGTGGGGCGGGACGCAACTGAGCCGCTACCGGGCCGTCTCCCGCTCCAGCTGCCTGTAGATATCGTCGAGAATCTCCGGAAGGGGAAGCGGGTGTGAGTGTACCGGGACGCAGCTCTCGCGCCCGGTATCGAGGCTCGCGTTGCCGATTCTGGCTCCCAGCTCATCCACGGGCGATTGTCCGGCAAGCACGGCGGAGAGCTCCCTGAGCATGGCCGTGCACTCGGCAAGCGCAACCTCGTACAGATCGAAAAAGCTCGTCGTGTAGGTGGCCGTATCGTCGCAGGGATGACACCAGGTGGCGTGCGCGAGGTTGAGGAAATCGTAGCCCGCGGGAACCTCGCGGGGGTGGATGAGCCCGAGGCGCTTTTCGCGGAAACCCTCCTTGCGGTCCTTCTTGAATGCCAGACTGGAGCAGGTCCGGATTGAGGTGGTTGGTGAGCTTGTAGAAGAAAATAGTGTCGTGATAGGCGTTCTCGATCCGCTGCCTGTCGCGGCTCTTGTAGTTGTATGAGGGATACATGGCGTTGAGGCCCTTTACCAGGGCCTTGATGACGGGGTAGGGCAGCGTTTTCCCGCAGCGCACCAGTGAGAGGAAGTCGAACTCGGCCGGGGACTTTCCGAACCGCTTCTCGCAGCACGAGCACGTCGATGATCCGCTCCAGAAAGGGATGTGCGTGGTAGAGCCTGCGCGTGCGCTCGTCCCTCGGGTCGTCCCACCCGGCAAAGTACCCGATGAAGGGATGGGCCAGCCGGTCCAGCGGAGCGTGCGTGGCGAATCCGAGGATGAACGCGGAGAGCTCGGATCCGTGGCCCGCGGACAAGCCGGAGCGCTTCGCGCACCATCGCCTCCACGAAGGTGCCGTACCCGTGCCGATGCAGCGCCACCCCGTAGCGCAGCCCCGTGGGCATGGTCCGCTGGTTGTGGTAGAAGAAATCGGGACCCTGCGCGCCGAACCGGAACAGGTTGCCGTGTGCGTCGAGGATCTCATTCGCCTTCTCCCCGAGGGCGCCGCGGAGCGCTTCCTCCGCGAAGAGGAGGTGGGTGAAATGGGAAGGCATAAGGATAAGATAGCATGAAAGGGGCGAGTTTCACGCCGGCACGGTGACGTGGCCGCGGCGCGGCGCTCAACGCGACCCCCGCAGTCGGCCACACGCCCCTTGACTTTTTCCCGACCGCCGATAGTATGTGCCGATATCGCCGCTGTAGCTCAGACGGTAGAGCAACGGACTGAAAATCCGTGTGTCATCGGTTCGATTCCGATCGGCGGCAATCGCAGGGCGTCTGCAATCCCCTACAGATGTTGAATCTCACGCCCTGCCTGCCGAACGATCGCGCGGCGGCAACGGCCGCATTCCATCCTTCGATGAGGGCGCCGCGCGGCCGCCTCGTCCATTGCCGGCTCGAAGATCGTGTCCGCCTGCCAGATCTCGGCAAGCTCGGCCCTGTTCTTCCACACCCCCGCGGCCAGACCCGCGGCGAACGCGGCGCCCAGCGCCGTGGTCTCCGGGCTGCGCGGCCGGACCAGCGGCATGCCGAGGATGTCCGCCTGGAACTGCATGAGGAAGGCGTTCACCGAGGCCCCGCCGTCGACGCGGACCGACTGGATTGCGCGGCCCGCGTCTCTCTCCATGGCCTCCACGAGGTCACGGGTCTGGTAGGCGATGCTCTCCAGGGCGGCGCGCACGATGTGCTCCTGCCGCGTGCCGCGGGTGATGCCGAAGAGCGCGCCCGCGCACCTCGGGGTCCCAGTGCGGCGCCCCCATGCCCGACGAAGGCGGGAACGAAGTAGACCCCGCCGGTGTCGGGAACCGAGCGGGCCAGGGTGTCGGACTCCGCGGAGGAGGAGAGGATGCGCAGCTCGTCGCGCAGCCACTGCACCACCGCGCCGCCGATGAACACGGAGCCCTCCAGCGCGTACTCCAGGCCGTCGCCCAGGTCCCATGCGACGGTGGTGAGAAGCCGGTTGCGGGACGCAACGGCTGCCGGCCCGTGGACAGCAGGCAGAAGCACCCCGTCCCGTAGGTCACCTTCACCGCGCCCGGCTCCAGGCACGCCTGGCCCAGGAGCGCGGCCTGCTGGTCGCCCAGCACGCCGCACACGGGGATCTCCGCGCCGAGAAGGCTGCCGGCCGCATGGCCGAAGCTGCGGAGGAAGGGACGACGCGGGCAGCAGCGACCGCGGGGATTCCCAGGGCGGAAAGGATCTCCGTGTCCCACGCGCCCTTGTGGATGTCGAAGAGGAGGGTCCGCGAGGCGTTCGACGGATCGGTGAGGTGGCTTCCCGTCAGCATGCGCACGAGCCACGAGTCCACCGTGCCGAAGCAGACGTCCCCCGCCTGCGCCTTCTTCCGCATGCCCGGCATGTTTTCCAGGGCCCACATGATCTTCGTCGCCGAGAAATAGGGATCGAGGAGAAGACCCGTGCGTCTCAACGATCATGCGCTCCAGCCCCCGGGCGGAAAGGGTGCGGCAGATGTCGGCCGTGCGCCGGTCCTGCCAGACGATGGCGGGGCCGAGGGGGGCGCCCGTGCTCCTGTCCCAGAACACGGCCGTCTCCCGCTGGTTGGCGATCCCGATGCCGGCGATCCGTGAAGGGCTGATGCGCGCCTGGGCAATGGCCTCGCGCGCGGCGGCGAGCTGCGTGGACCAGATCTCCAGTCGGGTCGTGCTCCACCCAGCCCGGGCGCGGGTAGCTCTGCGTGAAGGGTTTCTGAGCCAGGGCGAGCGCGCGTCCCGCGCGGTCGAAGACGATGGCGCGGGAGCTGGTCGTCCCCTGGTCGAGGGCAAGAATGTACGGCGGGCCTCCATGAATGGGAGTATATGCGCTCGGCTACCGCGCGGACAAGGTTCCCGAGTTGAACGGGCCCGAGAGAACCCCGTAGCCGGCCTTTTCATCCCAGGCGAACACGCGGTAGGTGAAACCCACCGTCAGGGCCGGCGACGCACTGAGGACCGTTCTTATTTCCAGGGGAGGGGATTTGCCTCCTGCCGGGAACGCTGCGACGAACCTCCCGTCGTTGCTGTATGTCCACACCTCGTACGCGGCATAAGGTCCCGACACCTTGATGATTCCTCCCGCCACGCTCGAGGAGGGGTACGTTGCTTCGGCCGCTCCGACGGAGCGCGCGGGAATCGTGACAGTGTCTTCCACGGTGTCCCCGCCCACGTCCTGCAGCACGACCCTGTAGGGGCCTGCCGGGCAGCCTGGTCGACCCGGGCATGAAGAGAGACGTGCTGCCGATCCAGGTCTCCCCCTCTGCGGTCGAGGTGGCCCACGCGCCGCTTTCCACCTTCCAGAACAGCTCCGCATCGTCATTGATCACGTAGAACGCGCTGAGATTTTCCAATGCCGTCCGGGTCGCTCGCCACGAGGAAGACGCCGAGCGTCTCGGAGTTCTTGCCGCTGTCCGTGTCGTGCACGTAGATGACGCGCGCGAAGACGCGGGAGATGGCCGGCGGCTTGCCCGCGCAGCCCGGCAAGAACGCATGAGTGCGCAGAGCGTGGCCGCCGCGCCGCAGCCGAAGGCCCTCTTCACAGTTTCTCCAGCACGGTGGCCCGCCGGCAGTCGGACAGGCGGCGCTGCAGGTAGTCGAGGTCCAGTCCGGAGCTCCTTCACGAGACGGAGGAACAGGTCGTTCGGACACGAGGTTCTGCTCGGTGAAGAGGAACAGGAGCGCCTTCTCCGCGATGCAGGACACGCGCAGGGAGTTCATCCGGATCTCCTCGTACATGCCGCGGAAGTGCCGGTACAGGCGGGACTTCTCCAGGTTGTCCTTGATGAGGGCCAGCTCCTCCCGCAGGGGCGCGGCATCTCCCGCGGGAGGCCTGCTCGCCGAGCGGCTTGAGGACGAGGAAGGTGTACTCCTTGCCCGGCAGGTAGTGATGGTCGTCGCAGCGGGTGCAGTAGTTCGGCTCCCGCGGGTCGTCGCACCTCCCGGTCTCCGCCGATCACCAGCAGGGGATCGAAGTACAGCGCGGGGCACTCCCGTCCGTCCACCGTGTAGTAGCGGTAGGTGTAGAAGGAATCCTGGAGGCACTCGGGGTGCTCGCAGTAGGCGGTGAGGGGGAACACGTCCGTGGCCGTGTCCAGCAGAAGCCGCGCGGTGGTGTTGAAGATCTCCCGGCGGAAGTTCAGCACGAGCGAGGGAAAGATGAAGGTGAGCCCCCGGGTCGCGGGAGGCGCTCTCCACGACGTAGGCAAGCCGCTCCTCGTAGAAGGAGGCCTCGTCGATGACCCAGGTCCCCGCCTCGGGGTTCTCCGCCATGACGCGCTCCAGGTCGAAGGAGCTTGCGATCTCGGCGATGTTCTTCCCGCAGCGCACGTAACCCCCGCGGTAGGGCAGCGCATCCGGCGGGTAGTCGGGGAACCTCTTGGCGTCCAGCGCGGAGCGGATGAAGAACACGATCCGGCGGTCGGCCCCGTCGGTGCGGGTGCCGAGCGCGGCGGCCCCCGTTTTCTTTCGCGCCACCTCGGAGTCGCGCCAGATCCGCGCGGAGAACTCGGTCTTGCCCGATCCCATGGAGCCGATCACGAGGATGCGCCGCGACGGCCGTGAGAAGTCGAAATGGTTGAACGAGTGGTGGACCCTGACCTCGGGGAACCCGAGGCTCTTCAGGAAGGTTCTTGTGTCCTGGCTCTCTGCCGCTGTCGTCCATGCACCGCCGAGCATAGTCCGCGCGACCCGTGACGTCAACGTCGTGCGAGTTGACACGCTGCCGGAATCGACCTACGGTGCGCCGACATGGCATTTGACGGAAGACCAGGTCAAAACACTGACGGGCCTGACCGAAGCGCAGGCGGAGGAAGCCCTGCGCAAAAGAGGGGATCGAACGAGCTGCCCTCCTCGAAGAAGCGCGGCATCTTTTCCATCGCCTTCGAGGTGGTCAAGGAGCCGATGTTTCTTCTCCTTCTGCGTGCGGCGTCATCTATCTGGTCCTCGGCGACATCCAGGAGGCGATCATGCTTCTCGGGTTCGTCGTGGTGATCATGGGCATCACCATCTACCAGGAACAGAAGACGGAGAATACCCTGGAGGCGCTTCGGGACCTCTCCAGCCCCCGGGCCCTGGTCATCCGCGAAGGCGAGCGGCGGAGGATCGCCGGGCAGGGAAGTGGCGCGCGGGGACCTCATCGTTCTTTCCGAAGGGGACCGGGTGCCGGCGGATGCGCTCCTTCTCTGGGGCGTCAATCTTTCGGTCGACGAGTCGCTGCTGACGGGTGAATCGGCGGCCGTGCGCAAGTCCGCCGGCGATCCCGAGGCGGCTTTGCAGAGGCCGGGCGGAGAGGACACCCCCTTCGTCTACTCCGGCACCCTGGTCGTGCACGGCCAGGGGGTGGCTGTCGTGAAGGCCACCGGAGCGGACTCGGAGATCGGGAGGATCGGGAAGGCTCTGCAGACGGTACGAGCAGGAGCAGACCCCTCTGCAGAAGGAAACAGCCTCCATCGTCAAGGCACGATCTTCGTCGGGCGCGCTCGCTGCTCTGCGCGTGTCCTGGTCGTTGTGTACGGCCTCACGCGCGGGAACTGGCTGCAAGGGATCCTCTCCGGCATCACCCTGGCAATGGCGGTGCTGCCGGAAGAGTTCCCCGTCGTGCTCACGATCTTTCTCGCCCTCGGAGCATGGCGCATCTCCCAGAACAGGGTGCTCGCGCGCCGGATGGCGGCGGTGGAGACCCTCGGGGCGGCCACGGTGCTGTGCGCGGACAAGACGGGCACGCTCACGCAGAACAGGATGAAGATCCGCATGCTGCGCGCGGACGGGCGTCTCCCTCGATCTCGACGGAGAGCAGGGGCGCCGTTCCGGAGAGCTTCCACGAGCTGCTGGAGTTCGGCATCCTCGCCAGCCAGGAAGACCCGTTCGACCCGATGGAGAAAGCGATCCACGAGGTCGGTGCCGCTCACCCTGACCGACACGGAGCATCTCCATCGACAGCTGGACCCTGGTGCAGCAGTACCCGCTGTCGCGGGACCTGCTCGCCCTCTCCCACGTGTGGAAGTCCGTGTCCGGGGCCGGCTACGTCGTCGCCACGAAGGGGGCGCCGGAGGCCATCGCCGATCTCTGCCATTTCGACTCCGCGACGCGCGGAGGCCCTGGCCCGCGAGGTGCACGACGCTGGCGGACCGGGGCCTGCGGGTGATCGGGGTGGCGAAGGCCGGTTTTCGGCGAGAGCCGAGCTGCCCGACGCGCAGCACGAGTTCGTCTTCGAGTTCATCGGCCTCATGGGCCTGGAAGATCCCATACGGCCCACGGTGCCTGCGGCCGTCGCCGAGTGCGACGAAGCGGGCATCAAGGTCGTGATGATCACGGGGGACTACCCGGTGACGGCCCAGAAAATCGCCCGGCAGATCGGGATGCGGGGCGGGGAGAACGTGATCACGGGACAGGAGCTTGCGCGCATGTCCCCCGAGGAGCTCCGCGACCGGGTGCGGGAGACGACCATCTTCGCGCGGGTCGTGCCGGAGCAGAAGCTTCTGATCGTGGACGCGTTCAAGGCGAACGGCGAAGTGGTGGCCATGACCGGAGACGGCGTGAACGACGCGCCCGCGCTGAAGTCCGCGCACATCGGGGTTGCCATGGGCGAAAGGGGCACCGACGTGGCCCGCGAGGCATCCGCCCTCGTGCTGCTGGACGACGACTTCTCCTCCATCGTGGCCGCGGTGCGAATGGGACGGCGGATCTTCGACAACCTGAAAAAGGCCATGGCCTACATCATCAGCGTGCACATCCCCATCGCCCTTGCGTCGCTCGTGCCCGTGATCCTGAACTGGAAGGAGATGATCCTGTTCCCCGTGCACATCGTGTTCCTCGAGCTGATCATCGATCCCGCCTGCTCGATCGTCTTCGAGGCCGAAGCGGGGGAGCGGGACATCATGAAGCGCATGCCGCGCAGCCCGAAGGACCGGCTCTTCGGCAGGCGCAGCCTGGTGACCAGCGCGATCCAGGGGCTGGTGGCTTTTGGAGTGGTGATCGCGTGTCTACGCAGCGGCGCTCTCCCTCGGGGAGAGCGTGGCCCAGGCCCGCACGCTTGCCTTCATTACGCTGATCGTATCCAATCTCAGCCTCATCCTCACCAACCGCAGCTGGCAGCGCGGCGTGCTGGCTTCATTTGCCGTACGCAACCCCGCGCTCCTCTGGGTCATTGGGGGCGCGCTTGGCTTCCTCGCTCTCGTGGTATACGTCCCGGCGCTGCAGCGCCTTTTCCACTTCGCTATCATGCACCCGCTGGATCTCGCCATAGCGTTTGCCGCGGGTCTCTTCAGCATCGCGTGGTTCGAGGTGATGAAGCTGATTGCGCGCAGGCGGCGGCCGCCCGCCGTCGCAGGGTAGCGCGGGGAAATTTCAGCCGAACAAGGTGAGCTGCCGATCCCGGGGAGGCCGGCGCGGGGTTTTGTCCACCCGGAAGCGCGCGGGTATTTCAGACAGGAACCGGCTCGGCGAGGCGTCCTGCAGCTTTCCATGCACGCGGCGCCTGGCGCAGCGGCTGATGAAGAGGATGTCACGCGCCCGGGTGACCGCGACATAGAACAGTCGGCGCTCTTCTTCAAGGTCGTCCGGAAGGGGCGCAAAATCCGCGGAGTACCGCGATGCAGAATCCGCTGAGTACAGCGGCGCGATTCCTTCCTCCGCGCCCGCAATGAACACAACCGGGAACTCGAGCCCCTTGGCCGCGTGGAACGTCAGGAGAGCCACCTTCTGCGCGGCCCGCGCCCTTTCGCTTTCACGCGCGCAGAGAGAAACACGCGAGAGGAACCCGGGGAGGTCCGTCCCGTGTTCCGCCGCGAAATCGCGGAGCACTTCTTCTCCGAGCGCCACTTCCGGCTGGGACGTGTCGAACCGCACCAGGCTGCTCCGCGCCTCGTCCATGAGAGCACAGACGCCTTCGGTGCCGGCCTTCCGCGCAAGCGCGACGCCCCGCGCGAGCCAGTCCTCGACCGACGCGGCGCGGCGGGTGCCGGCCGCGTGAGCGCGGAGGATGCGCAGTGATACCGGATCCGCCGGCATGGCCACCAGTCTCAGCGCCGCGACAAGCGAGCGGAACGGCTCTTCCTCGGCGAGCGGGGTGCTTGCGCCGAGTGTGAGAGGCAGCCCGGCGCCTGCCAGCGCGGGAAGAAGGGCGTCTCGAACGGCGCGCGTGCGGAAAAGGACCGCGATGTCCGAGAACGCGTAGCTTCCGCGGTCACGGTATTCCGCGACATTTTGGGGTTCGCGCTCCCTGGCCGCGTCGACGGACACGGAATCCACGCCTCCGACAAGGTCGCTGATCGAATCGGCTATGAGCTTTCCTTCCTCCTGGGGGTCCGCGGCGGAAAGCAGCCGCAGCTTCGAGCCCTCCGACCGGACCGCGGTGAGAACGGGAGCTCCGGGCGCGTGTGCCGGAGAAATCAACGCGTGGGCCGCGGCCACGATGGCCCCGGCAGACCGGTAGTTGCGTGTCAGGTAAAACGTCCGCGCGGCAGTCTGCTCGCCAAAGCGGAAAAACAGCTCCCTGTCCGAGCCGCGGAAACCATAGATTGCCTGGTCAGGATCCCCGATGCCCAGCACCCACTCCACGGAGGGGCAAAGCTGCATCAGGAGCTCGTACTGGGGCCTGTTGATGTCCTGGAGCTCATCCAGGGCGATGAGACTGTATCGGGCGGAGAGCTCGGCGCGGAACGCGCTGTCGGCCCGCAGCACCCCGCTCAGCCGCATCACGAGGGACGAAAGATCCGCGCCGCCGATGCGCCGCAGCTCCTCCTCGTACCTGTCCAGCACGATTCGCAGGTCCGCTGCCGGCTCCTCCATCCCTTCCCAGCACCGCTCCATGCGTTCCGCAAGAGTCTTCACCCGGCCTGTCTCGCCCGCCGGGAGCAGCGCTGCCAGCAGCTCGGCTCTCTGCGAAGGGGCATAGACCGTCAGGAGCGAGGGATCGCGCTCGCTGAGGACCGACAGGCAGAAAGAATGAAATGTCGCTGCCGCGATTTTTTCAGCCTGACCGGGCAGCAGGAGCGCAAGACGCTCTTTGAGCTCCCCGGCAGCCCGGTTCGTAAAAGTGAGCGCAAGGACGCGGCCCGGCTCGACGGCCCCTGCGCGCACGTGACGGGCAATCCAGCCCGCCAGGAGCCGCGTCTTGCCGGTGCCCGGACCTGCCAAGACCAGGCTGCGCCGGGATTCGCTGTCAACGACGGCGCGCTGCTCGTCATCGAGGATTGTGGAATCCGCGGCATACCGCGATGCGGAATCCGCGGCATACCGCGATGCGGAATCCGCCGCGGCATACCGCGATGCGCGCGCCGTCTGCGGGGGGAGAGCCGCGCGGGTCTTCCGGGAGGAGGATGCGCGTCCACCCTGAAAAAGCTCATCCTGTCCCCTGAGCCTGATCAATTCCGCATCGTCGAAGACCCGGATGACACCGAACTCCCCGTCATAGCCGGGCCGAGGATCGATTCTTCCCTCCCTCATGCGCCGCACAGCCTCAGCCAGAAGGCCGCCCTGGGAGCGCGCGATGTCTTCCACCGGGGCGTCGAGAAGGAATCCGTATTCGTTCCCGAATGCGGTAATGATCCGCCCGTACAGGGCGCTCACGGACTTCGAGCCGGACCCGCTGCCCGCTATCTCCGCGAGGAGCTCGGGGAGCGGAATGATGTAGCGGAACCCTTCAGCGGTCCGGGGCCGCACCGGCTCGGCCCGGTCCGCGAGCGTGAGCACCCGGTTGAGCACGCCCACGGTGACAGGCGTGCCGCACACGGGACACATGCCGCCGGATTTCAGCGTCTGGTCCGGGTCCATGCAGACCCCGCACTTGCGGTGGCCGTCGAAGTGGTACTTTCCCTCCTCGGGATAGAACTCGAACGTCCCGAGGAAACCCTCACCGGTCCGCAGCGCCTGCACCAGGCCCTGCCAGCTCGGCTCCGTATCGAAGAGATTCGCCTCCCTGCCGAGGTTGCCCGGTGAGTGCGCGTCCGAGTTCGAGACCAGGCGGTAGCGGTCAAGGGCGCTCCAGCGCCAGTTCATCAGCGGATCGGAGGAGAGGCCCGTCTCCAGGGCGAAGATGTGCGGGGTGAGCTCCTCGAAGCAGTCCTCGATGCGGTCGAAGCCGGACTTCGAGCCGAAGAGGGAGAACCATGGCGTCCAGATGTGGGCGGGGATGAGGAAAGCCGTCAGGTGAAGTCTCCAGCAGGAGGGAGAGCAGGTCCTTCGGGTCCAGGCCGAGGATGGGCCGGCCGTCCGAGGCGATGTTGCCGATGGCCGCGAGCTTCGCGCCCAGCCGGCGCGCGTCTTCCAGGGTGGGCACGCCGATCAGGCTGTGCACCTTTCGCACCTGCCCGTGCTTCTTGTAGATGGAGCTGATTTCCGTGGTCAGGATGAATCGCACCGGGCGGTCTGCCGGCACAGCGCCCTCCGAGAGGCGAGCCCTCGGGCGGTTCCCTGAGCGCGTAGAGCCCGTCCTTCTCCACGAGCTGGTCTTCGAAGCTCCGCGAGCCACCCGGGGTGGGTGAAATCCCCGGTGCCGACGACGTCGATGCCCTTGACCCTGGCCCAGCGGTAGTAGCCCGCAAGGTCAGCCTCCCTGCTCGTGGCCCGCGAATACCGGGAGTGCACGTGCAGGTCGGCGACGAATCTCATGCGGATTTCGCGAAAATCGTCCTGATCTCTTCCTTGGCGCCGTCCAGCACTTCGCCGTATTTCATGTCGAGCTGGGAGAGGTACTGGCGGATCATCGACTGGAACTCGGGATCCGCCGCCGGGTTGATCTTCACCGGCCTGCCCATCTGTCGGGACAGCTCCTCTTCTTTTTTCTTCAGTTTCGGCGCGTACTGGCGCTCCACGGCCTCCACCAGGCGCTTGCGCTCGCCCAGGTATTCCTTGAAGAAGCCGTCAAGCTGGCTGAAAATCATGGTCACCTTGCGCGCGTCCGAGACGGCAAGCGGACACGGCCTCCCCTATGCGCTTCAAGTCTTTCATTGCGAACTCGTCGATCGGGAGAACGAGGTTGGCAAGAAGGGACTGGACAAGGCCCTCCCTCACCGTGCGGGCCTGGGGCGCGTCATAGCCCTTGAGCGCCGCCTTGAAATCGAACGAAGGGTCCTCCAGCATTCTGGACACGAGCTTTTTCCCTTCGTCCCGGAGCCGGTTTGCCTCCACCAGCTCCTTGCTTGCTTCTATCCCCTTGGAGTTCTCCATCGCAATTTCGAGCGCCGATTTTATGATTCCCATGTATTTCTCTCCCTCACCCGATGTGCAATGTAATCTGGCCTTGTGTGCGAATCAAGCCGTGAAGAGGATGGTCTCCTTCTCCGTGACGGCTCCGTCCAGGCGCTGGTCCCTTTCACCGTGGGGAACCGCATCCACAAGCTGTTCGGAAAGGCAGACGCCGAGGGCGGTGATGCTTTTCGCGGTGCGTCGGGCCGCTGAGAGGAACCTGTCGTAGTAGCCCTTGCCCCTGCCCAGCCGATTGCCCTGCCTGTCGAAGGCGAGGCCGGGCACGGCAACGAGAACGCGCGCCGCGCGCGCGAGGTCCAGCGGCAGCCACGCGGGATCCGGTTCGGGTATGCCCCAGGCATCGCGCGGGAGCGCGCCCGCTTCCGGCGGCATGACGACGAAGCGGATGTCGTTTTCCTCGATGCGGGGGACGGCGACGGTCCTGCCCCCCGCGCGCGCTCCCGAGATCACGGCTGCGGTATCCAGCTCGTGGGGCATGGACAGAAAACACAGAACCGAGTCGGCCCGGTCCCAGGCTTCAGTGAGCGCGAGGCGTTGCGCGATTGCCGCGCTTCGCTCCACGAGGTCCGCCGCGCCGATCCCTCGCAGGCAGCGCTTCATGGCCGCGCGCATTTCCACCTTGTTCATGCTACATTCATACGGACGGGGAGACGGATATGCAAGAGCAGGGGGCCGCGCCCAGGACCGATTTCTGGGATTTCACGCGAAAAAACATCATTGGGGAAAACGCCGTGATCGATACGCCTTTCGGCAGGAGGCGGGTCACCTATGCGGACCACACCGCGTCGGGCCGGGCGGTGACATTCATCGAAGACTGCATGCGCGGCGTGCTGGAGCTGTACGGCAACACGCACACGGAGGACGATGCCACGGGCGCCCTCACCTCCGAGCGTCTGCGCGAGGCCGAGGCGACAATCAAGAGACTCGTGAACGCGGGCCCCGCGCATATGATCGTCTGCGTCGGCGCCGGCGCCACCGCGGCGGTGCACCACCTCCAGCAGATCCTCGGCATCTACCTCCCGCCGGCGGGCAGGGATTTCTTCAAGACTCTGCTCAGCACGCATCTTCCGGCAGAGCAGAATGAGACCCTTGCCGCCCTGTTCCGCGCCTCCCGTCCCGTGGTTTTCGTAGGCCCGTATGAGCACCACTCCAACGAAGTCTCCTGGCGGGAGTGTTACGCCGAGGTCGTCGAAGTCGAGCTCACTTCGGAGGGCCTGCTCGATCTCGATGACCTGCGGGCCAAGGTGTCCCGCGAGGAGTACGCGGGCAGGCGCAAGATCGGCGCCTTCTCCGCAGCGTCCAACGTCACGGGCGTGAAAACACCGGTGTACGAGGTCGCGCGGATCCTGCATCGCCACGACGCGCTTGCTTTTTTCGATTTCGCCGCGCTCGCGCCGTACGAGCCGATCGACATGCGGCACGACCCGGAGTCGTGCTTCGACGCGATCTATTTCTCCCCGCACAAGCTCCTCGGGGGTCCGGGGAGCAGCGGCGTGCTCATATTTCACCGCAGAATCTACCGCGGCGATCTTCCCCCCACGGTGGGCGCCGGGGGCACGGTGGACTTCGTGAGCTTCGATGACCAGGCCTACAGCGCCGACATCGAGGTCAGGGAGAAAGCCGGCACGCCGGGAATCCTTCAGACTCTCCGGGCCGCGCTCGCCATGGAGCTGAAGGAGAAGCTGGGCGCGCAGCCTATTGCGGCGCGGGAACGGGAGCTTGTCCGCAAGGTGCATGCCGTCCTCTCCGGGCACCCTGCCATCGACCTCATGGGCAATGTCGGACCCGAGCACAGGCTGCCGATCTTCTCCTTCAACGTGAGGGTAGGGACGTCGTGGCTGCACCCGCGGTTCGTCACCCGGCTCCTCAATGACCTGTTCGGGATCCAGAGCAGGGCGGGATGCTCGTGCGCCGCGCCCTACGGACACCGCATCCTCCACATCGACGCAAAGAAGTCGCGGGACCTGAGGCGCTCCATCATGGGCGGGAACGTCGGTCTCAAGCCGGGCTGGGCCCGGGTGAACTTCCACTTCCTTCATACCGACGAGGAGGTGGATTTCATCTGTCGCGCCATCCTTTTCGTGGCGGAGCAGGGAAAGCACTTTCTGCCCCTTTATCGTTTCGACATCCACAGCGGATCCTGGCAGCACGGCGCGTTCGCTCCCCGTCATGATGCTTTCGGACTGGAGGAGGCGCTGGCGCCGCGGTCCGGCGCAGCGCGCGCGGCCCGGGCGGAGGAGCGCGATCACGGCGTGCTGTTTGCGCGCTACCTGGCCGAAGCCGAGAGCCTGGCGCGCACCCTGCGGGATCGCTGGTCGGACACGGATCTCAAGCATACCGAAGAGGACCTGATTCCCTTCGTGTACGTGTAGTCGGCAGCGGCCCGGAATGCTATTTTTTCTCATGGCCATACACATGTTCGGCGACCGCGCGCGTGGCGCCCACCGCGCAAAACTTTACCGGCCCCTGCTTGTGGCGCTTGCCGGTGGCGCCCTGCTCCTTTACGGCTGCGCAACAATGCGGCCGGGCGCAGGCGTCTCTGCAGGGAGCAGCGTCCTCCGCGCCACCCTCGACAATGGACTGCGCGTCATCCTCGTGAAGACTTCCCTCGCGCCGGTAGTCGCGCAGCAGCTTACCTTCTTTGCGGGGGCCAACCAGTCCCCGCCGGGATTTCCCGGCATGGCGCATGCGCAGGAGCACATGATGTTCCGCGGCTCCCGGGAAATGTCGGGAGACCAGCTTTCCGCAATCACGGCGCAGCTCGGGGGCGACCAGAACGCTTTCACCGCCTCCACGACCACGACGTACTATCACACCGTGCCGGCGGATGACCTGGACCTGACGCTGCGCATGGATGCAATCCGGCTTGCCGGCGTCGACAATGATCAGGCCGCGTGGGAAAAGGAGCGCGGGGCGATCGAGCAGGAGGTCGCGCGGGACAACTCCAGCCCGTCTTATGTCCTGCAGGAAAAGGCGCGGGAACGCATCTTCGCGGGCACGCCCTATTCGAACACCGGTCTTGGCACGAAGTCGTCATTCGACCAGACGACGGCCGACATGCTCAGGAGCTTTCACGAGAGCTGGTACGCGCCCAACAATGCGCTTCTGGTTCTTGTCGGCGACCTGGACCCTGAGGCGGTGCTGGCAAAGGTGAAACAGCTCTACGGGCCGATTCCCAGGAAGCCCGTGCCGCCCCGGGAGGAGATCGCCCTCCAGCCGGTCGTATCGGACACCTTCAGCTCTACGACCGACCAACCCTACGGCTTTATCGCCTACATCTTCCGCGCGCCGGGTTACCGGGCTCCCGACTACCCGGCCGCGCAGATTCTCTCCCGCGTGATGGACTCTCCCCGCGGCGCGATCACCGGGCTGGCCTACGAGGGGAAGGCCCTCAACGCGGGGTTCTCGATGCAGACGTTCCCCGACACCGGCTACGCCACCGCGTGGGCTGCTTTCCCACGGGGAGGGGATGAGAAGGCGCTGGCAGAGGAGCTGAAAGGCGCCGTCAAGCAGGCGATGGCCGGCATCCCGGCGGATCTCGTTGAAGCGGAGCGCCGGCGCGTCGTGCTGGAAAACGCTCTGCAGGGCAATTCAATTTCCGGGCTGGCAGATTCCTGGACCGATGCCGTCGCGGTAAAGGGGCTGGATTCTCCCGACAGGGAAGCGGCGATGCTCCAGAAGGTCGATCCTTCCGCGGTGAGCGCCGCCGCCGCGCGCCTGCTCGACTTCGATCATGCCATCACGCTCGTGCTCGTTCCCGCTCCCAGCGGCCAGGCACTCAAGGGCGGCCAGGCGTTCGGAGCTCCCGAATCGTTCGCGTCCACACCGGACAGGCCGGTCGAGCTGCCTGCCTGGGCTGACGCGGCGCTCGCGAAGCTCCCCCATCCGACGCCTCTCTTTTCCCCGTCGGTTTTCGACCTGTCCAACGGTCTGCGGCTCATCGTTCAGCCCCTCTCGTCCACCGACGCGGTGAGCCTCTACGGAAGCGTCCATACCAGCGAAAACCTTCAGGCGCCCGCGGGACAGGAAGGCGTGGAGGACATGATGAACACCCTTTTCGCCTGGGGCCCGAAAGGGATGAGCCGCGCCGATTTCGAAGCGGCGTGGGATTCCATCGGCGCCGACTACTCGGCGGGCACCTCTTTTTCCCTCAACGTGCTGCCCGAGTACTTTGCCCGGGGCGTTGAGCTGCTGAGCAACGACCTGCTCAACCCCGCCCTGCCGCCGGATGCCTTCGCAAGTCAGCAGCCGATCCAGAGCAGGCAGGCTGCCGGCAATGTACAGAGCCCGGTCTTCCAGTTCCGCATCGCCATTCAGAAAGGACTCGTGCCCGCAGGCGATCCCTCACTCCGGAGGCCGACGCCCGAGTCCATCTCGTCGCTCACCGTGGACTCGGTGCGCGCCTATCATGAGGCGGTGATGAGACCCGACCAGACCACGATTGTCGTGATGGGCAAGATAGAGCCACAGACGGCGCGTGCGGTCATCGAGAAATACTTCGGCGCATGGAAGAAATCGGGCCCGAAACCCGTGCTGGACTATCAGCCTGTCTCCGCCTCGGCGCCTTCCGAGGTGTTCATAAACGATGCCGTGCGCGAGCAGAACGAGGTCGTTTTGTCGGAGACTCTCCCTCTGACGTACACGGATCCTGTCCACCACGCGCTGCGCCTGGGGAGCGAGTTTCTCGGAGGGGACAGCTTTGCCAGTCCTCTCTACCGCGAGCTGCGGGTCAAGCGCGGCCTGGTCTACAGCGTCGGGAACTCCGCCGGATTCGGCCGCACCCGCTCGCAATTCTCGTTGAGCTTCGGCGCCTACCCGGACAAGGTAAAGGAGGCGCGGCAGATTGCACTACAGTTGGTGAAGGCCATGGCGGACGCGCCCCTGTCGGAGCAGGACCTCCACCTTGCCAAGGGACAGTCCCTGCGCCAGATCGAGCTTTCCAACCAGACCGCTTCGGATATCGCCCAGAGCTGGATCGGCTACAACGAGGAGGGACTCTCTCTCAACCGGATGTTCGAGGTTGCGCGCGCTTACGAAGGCCTGACCGCGGCGGAGATACAGGCCGCTTTCAGGAAGTATGTCGAGCCGGACAGGCTGTCCACGTTCGTCCTCGGCCAGCCCTATGGCCGCTAGGCCTCCCATGGGATCGCTTGCGGAGCTGGTCTACCTCCCGCGTCCCCGGGAAATTCGGCCTGCCGCCGGATTCTTCAGGGCCCTCTCGGGCGCGCGGATCGCTCTCCTGGGGGACGCGCGGGCCCTGCTTCCTTCCGCTGTCCGGGTGCAGAAAATCGCGCGCGATAAGCTCGGTATGGAGTGGCAGATCGGCGCGGGAAAGTGGGCAGGCGGTGATGCGCCCGCCGTCTCCATTGCCGATCGCGCCCGGCGCAGCGGCCGAACGCTGCCGATTGAGGATCTCCGCTGCCGGCATTGAAGTGACCGCATCAGATGAGCCGGGCCTGTTCTACGCCGTGACCACCCTTGGCCAGATCATCCGGCAAACCTCGGGCGCCGTACCTGCCGGGGAGATCGTCGACTGGCCGGATTTTCCCGTGCGGGGCCTCATGCTCGATATTTCCCGGGACAAGGTGCCGACCATGGAAACACTCTTCTCCCTGGTCGACCTTTTCTCCGACCTCAAGATCAACCACCTGGAACTTTACACCGAGCACACTTTTGCCTATTCCGCGCACCGGGAAGTCTGGGCAGAGGCGAGCCCGATGACGGGCGAAGAGATTCTGGTCCTGGACGCGTACTGCAGGGAGCGGTTCATCGAGCTGGTTCCCAATCAGAACTCCTTCGGCCACATGCACCGCTGGCTCTCCCATGCCCGCTACCGGGACCTCGCCGAATGCCCTGACGGGTTCGACTCGCCATGGGGGGAGAGCAGCACCGAGCCCTACGGCCTCGATCCCACCAACCCCGCGTGCCTCGAGCTGCTGGACGGACTGTATACCGAGCTTCTGCCGCATTTTTCCAGCCCGCTTTTCAACGCGGGATGTGACGAGACATTCGACCTGGGCATGGGGAGGAGCCGGGAGCTCTGCGAGCGGGTGGGCAAGGGCCGCGTGTACCTGGAGTTTCTCCAGAAGATTCATCGGCTGACAACCGCTCACGCGCACACCCTTCTTTACTGGGGCGACATCATCATGCAGTATCCCGCCCTCGTGTCCGAGCTTCCGCGGGACGCGATTGCCCTCGAGTGGGGCTACGAGGCGGACCATCCTTTCGAGGAGCACGGCATGCGGTACCGGGCCGCGGGTGTGCCCTGGTGGGTCTGCCCCGGCACTTCTTCCTGGAACTCCCTCGCCGGGCGGACCGACAATTGCCTGGCAAATATCCGCGCTGCCGCGCGCGCCGGCCTTGCCCATGGCGCCGCGGGTTTTCTGAACACGGACTGGGGTGACAACGGCCACGTCCAGGCGCTGCCGGTGAGCTTTCTCGGCTTCGCGGCGGGCGCGGCTCTTTCCTGGTGCCTCGACGCGAACGGCGAAAGCGATTTCAGCCGCGAGCTCGACGCGCACGTCTTTCGCGACCATGCGGGCATCATGGGCACGCTTGTCCGGGACCTGGGCAATACCTACACGCGCGCGGGTCCCCTGGAGCACAACGGGAGCGCGCTCTTCACCGTCATGCTCGGCCGCGGGCCCGCCAACGAGTCTCGGCCGCTCTCGGCGGCGGCAATCGCGGAGGCCCGGGAATGGGTTGATGCGTCCGCGTCCGGGCTCCATGAAGCCCGGATGGAGCGGCCCGATGCCGCGCTCATCCTCGATGAATACGCCAACACGGTGCGCCTGCTTCACCATGCATGCGACCACGCGCGGGCGCTCCTCGAGGGCACGCTGGATGACAGCCGGGCAATGGCCCGGGCCCATGACGAGCTTCGCCTCGCAATAGCCGAGTATCGCAGGCTCTGGGTGCGCCGGAACAGGATCGGCGGCCTGGCAGACAGCGTGCGGAGGCTGGAGAAGCTTCTCCCCTAGATGAAGTTCAGACCGTAGCCCGGCAGCGGCAGGGGGAATACCCGGGCAAGGATTTCCCGCAGTGTCCCGTCCTTCGCGGCAGGCGGCGCATGCTCGACCGAACCGAACACGAGTGCGGCGAGATCTGCGTCGCCGGCTGTCGAGAGCTCCGCCTCCTCGTACCGGAATGTCACGGCCGCGCCGCAATTGATGGCCAGTGCCGCGCGCTCCGCCCGGCTCAGCCTGAGGGAGAGGTGCCCCTCGATGGCGCTGAAAAACCCCGGCCTGTCGACGATCTTCACCGTGCCGTGGAAGCCGCGGGGCGCAAACGGCAGGTTCCAGGCTTTGGCGAGAGTTTCCATCTCGAGATCCGCCGCCGATGTCTCGATCTCCACGCTCCCGGCGCGCGAGGCGTCGAGAATTGCCGGCAGGGACGCAAGGAGCGCGCAGCGTGACCCGGCAAATTCCAGCGCTTTCAGAACACCCTCTCCGTTTCCCTGTTCGGGCCCCGAGGTGCAAACGTAGGCGGCAAGCTTTCCCCCGACCCGGCAAACCCACGTGCGCGCCGGACGGGCGTAGAGAGAACGCGCCTCCAGAAGGGTGCCCATCTCCTCCGCGCCGCGCTCGAACCGGACAGGTTCGGCCTGATACAACTCGAGCATCTTGGGGATGTCCTGCGCGGTCCATTCGGCTGCGTCGCACGCCAGGCGGGGCAGGGCGCAGGATTTCTCCACTCGTGCGGTCCGCCAAAGCCCCGCGTCCACGCAGCCCATGCGCTTGTACAGCCCGCGGCCTCCCGAGACCAGGATGGCCACGGCCCCCTGCGTCATCGCGCGGGCAACGACTTCTTCCACGATGCGGCCTGCCATTCCCTGCCCGCGGTACTCCTCGAGGGTGCACACCGAACCGACGAGCCCCATCCTGATCTTGGTTCCCGCGAGGGATAAATCGCGCAGGACGCACCCGGCCAGCGCCACCGGCCTCCCCCCGTCGAGCATGATCAGCAGATTCTCGAGGTTGCCCGGGTTGAAGAACGTGGGGAATGCCGCTCCCATGTCGGTGTCGCCCGGGCGGCGAAAGATGGAAGTCGCCAGGCTGACTACCGCGTCCAGCTCGGCGGGATGTACAGCTCTCGGTCCCTCGATCATATCCGCCACTATACACGCCCATGCGCGGGCATGCAAAATAATCTCCATGAAAAGGCGACCGACACGCAAGGACTGGCTTCCTCTCGCGCGCGGGGATGGGTCGGCCGTCGAGGCACCCACCGGCGAGGCCTTTCGCACCGAGTGGATCGACTTCGACAAGGGCATCCGGGTCGGCAACCTCGAGCCGCACGAGCGCATCACCCGGATTCTCAAGTTCCGACTGGAAGAGGAGTACGGCACCGGCTTCGTGACCGACCGATGGGGCCGGGGCGTCTATTGGCAGTGGATCTGCTGGGTGCCTCGCGCCGATCGGGAGGCCAAGCCCCTCTCGAGCGGCATGAATTTCGGCTGCGCGAAGCTCTTCATCTCACAGGATCGCCCGGCAAGGGTGTTCCAGTGCGGCCTCCAGGTGGAGCGCGGCGCCGAAGCGGCATCGCGGTACCCCGCGGATTCGGGCAAAGGGGAAGTGGTCCTCCAGGAGGACTGGGATTGGCACAGGCTCATGGGGCAGTGCGCGGCGCATACGCCCCTGGACGACGAGCTCCATCGGCTGGTAGTGCGGGAAGGGTTCGTCGCCCGGATCTGGGGATGGCCGGGGGCGCCCTCATTCACCGCCGCGAACTACAGGTCGGCGGTCCAGATCCGGCAGGCCGCGCGGAAGGCTCCCCGGGACCGGTGGGCCGGTTTCCAGCTCTACTTTCCAATGCCCGAGCCCGAAGTGCGCGCCACCGGGGGCTACGATTTTGTGCAGGCGATCATGGGGGCTTTTTCCGAGGTGATTCCCGCCATGAACCTCTGCATGCAGGTCACGCTGGCCCCGGTGCGCCTGCTCAGCGCGCCCGGTCCCGGATCGGCGATTCCTTCAGGAACAGCGCGAGGCAAACGGCCGCCAGCGTCAGGACGATGAGAGCCACCAGGGAGCTGGTCATCGAGCCGCTGGGGGACTTGAGCGCATCCATCGCGAATATGAATACGATGCCGGAGACCTGACCCATCACGATCAGCATGCTGTTCGAAGTGCCCTCGGGCGCGGGAAGGGTGATCTCCGCCCCGTACTGGAACCCGATGGGTCCCGCGCTCAGCAGGAACATCCCGAACACCAGGGCGGAGACCGCCAGCAGCCACCACGTGGTGGCGAACGTGAGACCCGCCAGGCCGGGGATCAGCCCCACGAGGGCGAGAATGATGAATGGCTTCCGCCTTCGCGTGGAATCCGAGACGAGCGGAATGACGACGGCGCCGACGACACCGCCGATCAGCATCAGGCCGCCCGCAAGCCCGGCCTGGGCCGTGGAAAAGCCGCGCGGCCCGACGATCTCCTCGATCCACGTGGTGATTCCATTGAACATGCCGAGCCCGATGAAGAAAATGACGAGCAGAAGGATGAAATCCTTCTGCCGGATCATGCTTTTCAGCCCGTCGAACATGAGCGTTCTCTCGTCGTGACCGGCAGGCCCGGGGGGCGTCGGCGGATGCTCGCGGGCGACAAGGATGAACAGGATTGCCGCGGCGCAGGACAAGGCCCCGGCCATCAGGAGCATCCCCTTCATTCCGTAGCTGCCCATCAGGAGAGGGGTCAGAATCAATGACGCAAGGATTCCGAGGTAGATGGCGAGGGTGCCCAGCCCGGCGGCCGTGGCCCGTTCATCACTCAGGAACCAGCGGGCGCCGAGCTTCGTGATGGCGCCGAGGATCAAGGGCTGGCCGATGGCGATGCCGACCTGGGAGACGAAGACGAGGGCGAAATTGTCCGCAAAAATGCCGCGGGTCATGGCGAACACCGCGGTAAGAATCGCGCCGAGGGACACGGTCTTGCGGAAACCCCAGGTGTCGATGAGCCAGGCGGCAGGAAGGAACAGGAGGATGTAGACCACCATGAAAACCATGGACAGGAGGCCGATCGCGATATCGGAGGCGGCGTAGAATTTCATCGCGTCGCTCGTGATGGGGGCGAATGTGATCCAGAGCCCCTGGTTCAGCGCGGCGATGAACATGAACACCGCCAGGATCACCCACCGGTAGCCGTACGTCCTGACCGTTCCTTCCTCCATCTGTTCCTCCTATGCTAGAAATCCACTATATAAGTGGGCGTTCTCAATAGCAAGGAAAATGAGCTCATGCGCGCGGCACGGGTGAGCGTTTCACCATGGCGACAATTGCAAGGGAGAGCACGACGAGCACAAGGGTGAGGCCGAGATAGAACCAGAACCCTCCGCGCAGGCCGATGCTCTCAGAGACGACGGCCATGAGGAACGGGAACGTGAATGAGCCCAGGCCGCCTCCGGTCGCGACGGTGCCCACGGCAAACCCGCTCTTGAAGTAGCGGCCGACAATGGCCATGACGAGCGGGTAGAGCGCGGACAGTCCGAGCCCTGCAAGGAAGACTCCCACGGCCACGGCGGCCGTGGAGCTCACCAGGAGAACGAATCCCAGCGCGACCGCGGCCAGGAGGGAGAGCCCCAGCACCAGGTATTCCTGACGCGTACCTCGGTAGAGCAGGGAGACTCCGAGCCGGCCGGTGAAAAGACCCATCCAGAAGAGCGAAACGGAAAAGGCGCCTGTAGAAGTGGTGGTGGCAAGCACCTTCACGAAATACTCTGAAACCCACGTGGAGACCCCGAGCTCCGCGCCCACGTACAGGAGCAGGAAGAGCGTCAGGAGAAGCAGGATGGGGCTCCGCAGCAGTCGGAGCCCCTGTCTCTGGCCGTGCTCGTCCTCCTGGACAAGCCGCGGGAACCTGGCCGTGCCGAATAGAAGCGCCATGAGGGCGATCGGTCCGGCTGCCGCCAGGAAAACGACCGTTCCCCGCACGCCCAGGCTCATGAGAATACCCACGGCGGCCGGTCCGACGATTGCTCCCACGGAGAAGGCCGCGTGCATGAGGTTCATGAGCCTGCTTTGGCCCTTCCGCTCCATGTGGATGACCTCGAGATTGGTCACCACCTCGATTGTGCCCTGGCCGAGCCCGATCATGAGATTCAGCACAAGGTTCAGCCACGGTGAATGCCACCGCATGAAAAAGAGCATGCAGAGCGCGATAAGCAGCAGGCCGGACACCAGCACGGTCCGGGGAGAACCTCTGCACGAGAAAACCGCAGAGGAAGGTCGAGAGGAAGTAGCCGATGGCGTTTGCAGCCAGCACCACCCCGGTGAGGGTGTAGGACCAATGGAAAGTGCGGATGATCTGGGGGAGCGCCGCGCCGATTATCGTGAAAAGGACCCCGAAAATCACGAAGCCGGCAAGGAAGAGGACATACAGGCGCCTTGTCTCGTGGTTGAGGGACTGCATCACGGTACTCCGTGAATTCGCATCATTGTGTGGTGCCTATCTATACGGGATCGCCCCGCTCAGGTCAAGGAGGCTGCGGAGCAGGTACCGCGGCGGGGATTGTGATTCCGTTATCTTTGTGATATATCAGGAATTGCTCTTCCCGCGCCACGGTATTCCGTGGATTCGCTTGACACACCGAGAAGCCCGGAGTCCGATTGTGACGTCCCGATTCATTACGATCGTTATGCGCGCGGCAGCTCTCGCCCTGCTCCTGGGAGCATGTCCCGCGCAGGCGCAGCAGGCCGCAGCGCCGCATACGGAAGCGGCAGAGGTCCATGCATCAGGCGCCTCCATTGACGCCACCAGCGGGGCCACAGGCACAGATGCTGTCTCAGGGGCGTCGGCAGCGAGGACTCGATCTCCTACCGGCCCGGCCGCGCTCGATTTCACAGGCATTCTGATGGGGCCTGCATTCATCCTCGCATGGGTCCTGTTTGTGCTCGGGTGCGCGTGGCGGGTGCTTCAGTTCATGCGCCTGACGCGCCTTGGGCGGCGCGTGCCGGCGGCCGGCGTGCAGCTCACCGCTCCCGGTTCGGGGGCCGCAGATCGAGAGTTTCTCTTCGCGGGGGAGTCCTGGCTGGGCCGGCTTTTTTCACGCTACCGAAGATGGGAAAAGGGAACCGTTTTCGGCGCCCACCCCGTGATGGCAAGGGTGAGCATCGTGTTCCATGTGCTCCTCTTCCTGGTTCCGCTGCTCCTTCCCGCGCACAACAACCTTCTCTCCCGAGCTCTTGGGATGAGCCTGCCTTCCCTGCCGGCGGCACTGTTGGACCTGCTGACGCTGGTCTTTCTCCTCATCGGCGGGTTTTTCCTCGCGCGCAGGGTTCTCGTTCCGCGGGTGAGGATCCTCAGCACCCTGGGGGACTACATCATCCTTCTGCTCGTGGTGGCGCCATTCGTCACCGCCTACGCCGCCCATCACCGATGGCTCGACTATCACACGCTTCTCATGGCGCACACGATCGTCGGGGAGGCGCTGATTGCCGCCATTCCTTTCACCAAGCTGGGCCACATGCCCTACCTGATACTCTCGCGTTTTTTCACGGCCTCCGAGCACTCGTTGAAGACGGCGGG
Source organism: uncultured Spirochaetota bacterium (assembly GCA_963820435.1). GTDB lineage: Bacteria > Spirochaetota > Spirochaetia > SZUA-6 > Fen-1364 > Fen-1364. The sequence continues at coordinate 102,784 of CAWGAC010000016.1, forward strand.
CCGCAGGTGGTAGCAAAGACATGAGAGGGAAGACCACGGAGGCGAGGACCCGGGAGAGGATCGCCAGGATTGTCGCGAAAAAAGAAGGGCTGATCAGGCTGTCTCTGCAGGCCTGCGCGCACTGCGCGCTCTGCGCGGAGAGCTGCTTCATTTACCGGCAGAGCGGCGGCGATCCCACCTGCACCCCCTCCTACAAGGCAATCAATTCCATCGGAAAGATCTGGCGGAAGAAAGGGAGACTGTCGGAAGCGGAATACGCGCGGATCGGGGAGCTTGCGTGGAACAAGTGCGTGCTGTGCATGCGCTGCTACTGCCCCGTCGGCATCAACATTCCCTCCCTGATCAGCGCGGCGCGCGGCGCGTGCAGGGAACGGGGAGTGCTGCGCACCTATGACGCGAAGAGGAACGCCTGAGGGCGGAAGCGAGGAAGACATGGTAAAGGCGACACGAAAGCCATTGGAAGAGATATTCGGCATGGTGAAGGGATTCGAGCGCGTGCTGGTTGTCGGCTGCGGCGGATGCACGTCGGTGTGCCTCGCCGGCGGACAGCGTGAGGTCCTTGCCCTTGCAGATGAGCTCGCCGAATGCGCGCGGAACGCGCGGGTGCCGCAGCAGTACGCGTGCTTCGTGACGGAGCGCCAGTGCAACCGCGAGTTTCTGGAAGACATCGAAGAGAGGGTGGAAAACTGCGACTGCCTGCTGTCCCTGGCCTGCGGCGCGGGGGCGGGGCTGTTGGCGGACGTGTATGCCGCTGTTCCGGTTTTCCCGGCCCTCAACACGATGTTCCTGGGCGCGGACCTGGACGTGGGCCTCTACGAGGAGCGCTGCCGGACCTGCGGCCAGTGCGTGCTCGGCGACACAGGGGGGATCTGCCCGGTGACGCGCTGCTCCAAAGGCTCGCTGAACGGCCCCTGCGGAGGCACGCAGCAGGACGGGTCCTGCGAGCTGGGGGACGGCATCCACTGCGCGTGGAACGACATCTACGATCGTCTGAAAGGGCAGGGAAGGGTGGAAAGCATGATGGTCATCCGGCCGCCCATGGACTGGATGGAGAAAGGGCCCCGGACGCTCGTGCAGCGGGGCTTTGAAGGCAGGTACGCGAAGAAGCCCGCCGGAATGCCGCAACCGCGCCAGGAGCGCGAGGGAGCGGCCGCCGAGAATGCCGCCAGGAGCGGCCGCGGATAAGGCGCGGCTGCCGTGAGGTCGGGGAGCAATCTGGAAAAGGTCCTCGCGGCGGGTCACTTCGCCGTCACGGCGGAGCTGGGCCCTCCCGCGGGAGCCGACACCGAGCCGGTGCGGCTGAAAGCGGAGCTCCTGCGGGGCGCCGTGGATGCCGTGAACGTCACCGACAACCAGACAGCGGTCGTCCGCATGTCAAGCGTTGCCGTCTCCTCGCTGCTCGTGCAGATGGGTGTCGAGCCGGTGATGCAGATGGTCTGCCGCGACCGGAACCGCATTGCCATGCAGAGCGATATATTCGGGGCCTCCGCGCTGGGCATCCGCAACCTCACCTGTCTCTCGGGGGACCACCAGAGATTCGGAAACCAGACGGGCGCGAAAAAGGTTTTCGACATAGACTCGGTGCAGCTTGTCGCCATGGTGAAGCGCCTGCGGGACGAGAAGAGGGTCCTCGACAGCGACGAGGAGATCGCAGGCAGCGTGCCGATGTTCATCGGCGTCGCGGCCAACCCGTTCGCCCAGCCGTACGAGTTTCGCGCGCTTCGGCTTGCCAAGAAGGTGGAAGCCGGCGCGGACTATGTGCAGACGCAGTGCGTGTTCGACGTGCCCCGTTTTGCGGAGTGGATGAAGGCCGTTCGCGACCTGGGGCTGCACACCCGCTGCGGCATCCTGGCGGGGGTGACGCCGCTGAAATCCGCGGGCATGGCCCGCTATATGGCGGAAAGCGTGCCGGGGATCAGCATCCCGGAGCAGATCGTAAAACGCATGAGCGACGCGCCCCGGGGGAAAGGCCGCGGAAACAGGACTGGCGATCTGCCGGGAGATCATCGAGGAACTGCGCGCAATCGAGGGAGTCGCGGGCATTCACATCATGGCGGTCGAATGGGAGCAGAAGGTGCGCGAGATCGTGGCAGGAGCCGGACTACTCCCGAGGCCCCGGCTATAGTAGAATCCTCCCAGATGCAGACGGTTCCTACCGCAGCGCCGCACGAGGGGCGCCTCGTGAGGGATCAGGTTCTGTCCGGGGAGCGGTCCACCGGCTCCTGTCCCGGCCGTTTTCCGAGCAGGGAGAATGTGGGCTGAAGGCTGCGCCAGCTCCTTTCGAACTCCTCGTCGATGAGCGCGGCCTCCTGGGCCGAATGGGCTCCCCGACGGCACACGTCCCGCAGCCTTTGGTACTCCCGCCCGAAGCCGTCGAACAGGCCCTGCAGCGCCGCGTCGTCGATGGTCACCTGGACGGGGGACGGCGTCGCTGCTGTCCCCGGCCGCTGGCCTTTTTTCAAGGGATCTTTTTCCGGAGGCAGCCCGAGGGCGATTTCCGTGGGCTCCCATGCCCTGAGGGGGTCGCGCAGACCCTTGATGCCGACCATGCCGAGATCGTTGGCATGGATCCAGTCGGCCACCCGCGCGAACAGCTCCTGCGAGATGCAGACCGATCCCCCCCGGGCCATGGTCTGGAGACGGGCCGCGATGTTCACCGTATTGCCCAGCGCGTCCCCCCCCTTCTCGACGACCTCTCCCCAGTGGATCCCGATCCTCACGATGACTCTCATTTTCTCAGGGCGGAATCGGTTGAATCTCCGCAGCGCCTTCTGCACACGGATTGCGGAGAGGACGGCGGACATGGGCTCGGAGAACAGGAAAATGTGGCCGTCCCCCATCCTCTTGACGAGCGCTCCCTCATGCGCGCCGACGATCGGCAGGAGAATCCCTTCGTATTCCTGCAAAAGGGAGGTGATCTCCAGGGGGGAGAGTTCCTCAGCCTTGCTCGAGTAGTCCTGGATATCGGAGAAAAGCACGGCGCACACGCGCACGTGCTCCCGCTCGAACTTGTAGGTGTCCTTCTCCGTGGAGAAACGCACTTCCGGTTGGTCCACCGGCTCGACGTCCGCCGCCTCGATGTCGCCGGGGGTCGTGCGCAGGATCCTGACCATGCTCACGAGGAGCTGCTGCGCGCGCGGGTCGTTTGTGACGGGGAGCACCGAGCGCAGCGTCTCCTGGAGCTGCGGGTCCTTCTCTCTCAGCAGCGACCAGATGGCGGCGATGACCGACGGCCGCAGGTCGTTTCGCAGGTCCCTGACCAGCGTGATCCTGTCCGTGGAGGCCAGGCGTGAGAGCACCTCGGAAAGGACGCGCGGGGCGTAGTCGTCCCCCAGCGCGAACAAGGCGGCGGGCACACGCGCGATTGCCGCCGAGGATCCGCTGCGAAGCACGCGGTAGAGGAACTCCGTGACGACGCTTCCGGTGGCTGAAGGGGACCGCTCCGCAATGCGATGGATCGTGGAAATTGCGAGGACCTTCTTGCCTTCATCCAGCCCCTCGTACACTTCGATCAAGGCGAGGGAAATCGCCATGTTCGCCTTCGATCCGAGCAGGTCGGCGAGCTTGGAGACCACCTCCTTGTCCGTCTCCAGAACGAAGAGCTGGAGGATGGCGCGCAGCAGGCCGTCCCCCAGCACCGTGCCGGCGGAGAGGGCATCGAGCAGCGCGAGCCGGATGTAGCGGTCGTTCTCGTGAAGGAGGTTGATGAGCGTGGGTTCCATTGCCCCGAGCTCCTTGTCCTTCACGAGCTCGATCGCGGCAATCGCGAGGATCCGGCTGGACACGGGAGGCGTCATGCACTGCCGGCACGCCTCGAGCGCGGGCTGCGGATCCACGGTGTGCAGGGCGAAGAGCGCGGTCTCGGCAAGGCGATGCAGCTTCATCTCTCTGGCCCACTGGAACAGGGAGTCGAGCAGGTCTCTCGCCCCCGCCGGGCGCGCGAGCCTCACCAGGGAAAGACAGCGCTTGAGTCTCCAGAGGACGCGTCGCTTGTCGGTCTTTGCGAGGGAGAGGTGACGGATGAAAAGGGCGATCCCCGATCGCGTCGGGTCGTCCAGCAGCTCGCGCAGGACGCGGTACCCTTCGAAGTGGCTCCCCTCGAGCTTCACGGCGGATTCCTTCAATGCCCGCGCGCAGCGCTGCCGCTCCACGGAGCTGCCCCCCGTCTTGATGGACTGAAGAAATGCCTTTTTCATTTCCTCGTCGTAGTAGAACTCCATGTACTCCCGGGCGCTGGCAATCTGCTGGCCGGTCTCGTGAGAGGTGTCGATATCCCCTTCGCGCGGTTCCCGCAGATCCTTGAAGAGCTGGGCGATCGTGTCCGGCAGGGCAGTGAGACGCGGCATCGGGGGAGGGGATGCGGCGGAGAGGAGCGCCGCCTCCATTGCGTCCACGGCCAGCAGCGCTTCCTCCTCCAGCGAGGCGTCCGCCTCCACGTTCGCCGCGAGCAGGGCGCCCAGCTCGTCGAAGTGGAGGACCTGTGAGGCGTGCGACCCGATGTGCCGGTAGCACTCCCGCCGAAGCGGGGCGCTCGTGTCGGCGAGTGATTCGAAGAATATGCTGCGCGCCTCGGGGGAGGCGAGCGGCGCGGCAAGAGCGACAAGCGCGGCGCGCAGGGGCGGCGACAGACGCGTGTGGGACGATTGGTAGGCGGCAAGCGTCGCCACGGCAAGCTTGTCGTCCCTGACCGCGGACTGGAACAGGTATTGGACGGCTTCATGGTCCTGCTCGGCAAGAGCGAGCGCGGCTTCGGCGCCCCTGCGCGCGCGCAGCTGCAGGAGCACCTCGAGACAGGCGGAGCGCACCGCCGGCTGCATCGTCTGCGAGCGGGACAGGGTTTCTGCGAGCTGATGCACTTCCGGGGCCTCCGGGGAGAGCTCCGCCAGTGTCCGCAGCAGCTCCAGGTGGACGAGCTCCTCCCGCCGGGTGGCGAAGAGCTTCAGCAGCAGCGGGAGCGTCTCCGGGGCGGCGATTTTTCCCGAAACGCGGATGGCCGCGCAGACGATTTCAGGGTCCGGATGGCTGAAAAGCCGCGAAATCCAGCCGAAGCTGCGGGGATCCTTGATGACGCCGAGCGCCTGCAGGGCGGAGATGACGATCAGCGGCCGGGAGTCGAAAATATCGGCGCGAAGGATGTCGAACGTGCGCGCGTCCCGGCCGAACGCGCCCAGGATCTTGTGCGTCGTCAGGATGGCATCTTCGTTCAACTCGCCGGGCGATGAACGGGCGGCGGGGAAATTTGTCGTGTCGGTGTTGCCTGCCACGGAGTGATTTCGGCCTTGTCCCCAATGTAGCATGGCCGGCTCCCGGCTGCAAACCCCGGAAAGGGCGGGGCGCCGACGAACGGGTCGATGGCGGCCCCGGAAGCGCTCCGGGGAGGGGGCTGCAGCCTCGGAGCGGCTAGGGGCTTGACCTCTTGCGAAGTGGCCCTCAGCGGACTACAGTATAGAGGTGAGCATCCGACTGAAAATCATTCTCACCGTGGTGCCCCTCATCATCGCCACCCTGACCCTGACAGGCATCTCGTCCTTCTTCTCCGCCACGAACGGAATCACCCGCATCGCGAAGGATTTTCTTGGTTTCAAGGCGGACGAGCTGGAGAACCAGGCGCAGAGCCAGTGGAGCCTCCTCGTGGAGAACAATCTCTCCGACAAGCCCGAGATGATCGGCGCCACCCAGGCCGCAGTCCGGGGATACGCCGCAAAGCATCCTCAGGAGCCCCACTGAAGTGATCCTCGCCCTCGACAAGGCGGGCAACGTGGCCATGAGCCACCGGGGACATCAAGCCGCAGGCCGACGAGCTGCCTGCGCTGCAGAAGCTGATCACGGCAAAAAACACCGAGTTGAACACCGTGCGCCTCGGCGGGCAGGACCGGGTGACAAAGGGCTTCTGGTTCGAGCCGTTCGGCTGGTACCTCATGGTGACGGAGGAGCGGGGCACGTTCTACAACCAGGTGAACGAGATCACGCAGCGGAGCGCCATCATCCTCGGCGGCGGCCATCCTTCTGGCAGTCGGGCTCATGCTGCTCTTTGCCGGCTACCTCACCCGGCCGCTGACCCGCGTGGCGGGCACGATGAAGAACATCATCGCGACCAATGACCTTTCCCAGCGGGTCATCGTGGAATACAAGGATGAGATCGGGGGTCTTGCGCAGACCTTCAATCTCATGGTCGGCGAGCTGGAGAAGGCGTACGGCCAGATCAAGAACTACGCCTTCAAGGCGGTGCTGGCGCAGAAGCGCGAGCAGAAGATCCGGAACATTTTCCAGAAATACGTGCCCAAGGAAGTGATCGACCGCTTCTTCGAGAAGTCCCGACTCCATGCTCGTCGGAGAGAACCGTGTGCTCTCAGTCTTGTTCTCCGACATCAGGAGCTTCACCACGATTTCAGAGGGAATGGCGCCGGACGACCTGGTGGATTCGCTCAATCGCTACTTCAACGTCATGGTGGATATCATCATGGCGCGGAAGGGAATCGTTGACAAGTACATCGGGGATGCGATCATGGCGTTCTTCGGCGCCCCGGTCAAACACGAGGACGACGCCCTTCAGTCCGTGAAGGCGGGGCTGGAGATGGATGCGGGGCTCGCCGACTTCAACGCGAGACAGAAAGCGGCGGGCAAGCCGCAGTGGCAGATCGGGGTGGGGATAAACTTCGGAGAGGTGACGGTAGGGAACATCGGGACCGAGAAGAAGATGGACTACACGGTCATCGGGGACATGGTGAACCTCGCTTCCCGTCTGGAAGGGCTCACCAAGCAGTATCACCAGCGCATCATCATTTCCGAGACCCTGCACGATAAAGTGAAGGATTCGGTTCCCTGCCGGCTCCTGGACTACGTTGCCGTCAAGGGAAAGAAAGAGCGCGTGAAGAATCTACTCTGCAAAGCTCGCGTTGGGGCCGAAAGAGCGCGAGGCCTGGGACTTGCACAATGCCGCCATGGAGGAGTACTACGGGCGGCGCTTCGGCATGGCCGCGCGCAAGTTCGAGGACGTGGGCCGCATGCTCCCGAATGACTTTGCAAGCAAGCTTCTTCGGGATCGATGCATGCTGTATGAGAAGGAACCGCCCGCCAAGGATTGGGACGGGGTCGAGGTCATGAAGAGCAAATAGAGATGAGCGACGTACAATTCGATTCCGAAGCCGGGATTTCCAAGGAAGACCAGAAAGACGTCCTCCAGGAGATCGAGAACGTCGTGACGAAGAACAGGATCGTCACGACGCCTGAAGACTTCATCGTGAAGGCGAACAAGCGCGGCGTGCTCTTCCCCGTGCTCGTCATTGCCGCCGCGGTCGTCGCCCTCGGGCTCGGCGGGTCGGCATTCTACTTCCTGTTCCAGCGCGGAGAGTCGCAGATCGTGCGCGGCGCCGTGGGCACCATCACCGCTGAAGGCCAGCTCATCCAGGCGGTGCGGCGCGAGGCGAACGGCAAGATATTGGAAAAGAACCAGGAGATCAATACGATCCAGGGCCGGCTTGCCGATATCGACAAGCAGCGCCAGGACCTGCAGTCCAACATGGACAGCAAGGTCAGCCAGAAAGAGCAGGAGCTCCGGGCACAGATGGCATTGGCGCTGGAGGCGGAGAAGGCGCGGCTGCAGAAGGAGGGTCTCTCCAAGCAGGCCATTGCCCTGCGCATGCAGCAATCGGAGGCGCAGCGGGCCGCCCAGCTTCAGCGCGATATGGAGGCGTACCGGAAGGAAGCGGAGACGGCGCGGCTCCAGGCGGAGCAGAATCTCAAGACCATGCAGCAGGAGTTTACGGCCAACCTCACCAAGGCGAACACGGAACGGCAGCAGGCAATCTCGGACGCGCAGAAGAGGGAACAGGAGCTGAAAGGGCAGTTTGCTCAAAAGACGCAATCCCTGGAGTCCGCCAGCGCCCAGGCCACGCAGGCGCTGAACACCCTCATTGCCCAGCGTGAGAAGGAAGACCTCGTGACCGGCCAGCTTGTGGGGTTGTACACAGGGGTCCGTGACGAAATCGCCAAAGGGGACTACACAAAGGCTCTGGCGGATCTTCAGTCCTTGAGAGAGTTCGTCAACCGGCCCGATGTGGCCATGCTCCCCGCGCTTGCCAAACGGCATGATGTGGACCTTTTCGTCATCGATTCCCTGTCGAACCTGGTGGAAACCCAGATCGAGAAGGCGAAAAACGATACCGCCTCCCTGCTGGAAGCGGCCAATGAGATCACGGAGCTGAAGAAAAACGTCAGCGACGCCCAGGAAATGCTCAAGGCGGGCAAGGTCGCTGAAGCGGAAAAGGCGTATGCGGACGCGCTGGAGGCGATTCCGGAGATCGCCGCAAGCTATGCGTATTTTGTCAACCGTGACAAGGAGGCCGAAGCGGCCCGGCAGGCGCGCCTTGTACAAGCTTTGGACAAGGCCGATGCGGCATTCAAAGCGGGCAACCTCACCCTTGCGGCCGCTTCATACCGCACCGCCCTGGTCTACCTGCCGACAAGCGCCGACCGACTCGACAGAATCGTTGCGAACATAGAACAAGCGGGAAACCTGGAAGGTTTCCAGAGGCTCAGCCAGTCGCAGTCGAACTCGGCGGCGGCGTTGCTCACCCAGGCGGACGCGCTGCGCTCACAGGGCAGGTTCGACGATGCGTTGGGCGGTTACCTGAACCTGCTTGGCCAGTATCCGTACGCCACCCAGACCAAGGACGCGTTGAAGGGTATCCAGGCCGCCTCCAAGGGCTTGAACGACAATGCGGCGGCTGCCGCCGCCGCAAAGGCAAAAGACGACATCGCAAAGCTCCAGGGACAGATCGACTCGATGAAAGCGGACTTGCAGAAGGCCGCAATTCTCGTAAACAATGGCCAGATTTCCGAGCAGCATCGCAAGGAAATGCAGGATCGGTTCGACGCGATGCAGAAATCCTACAATGACTATGTCAGCAAGGAAGACGCGGCGCTCAAGGATCCGAAGCTCAAGTCGAAGGGAGACGCGGCGCTGATGAACACCAAGCCGTACCTCGACACTTTCTTCCGCTCGGCGGCCATCAGGGACGTGTTTCCGGGCCTTTCCGACCGGGTCAAGAAGTATGATCTGGGCTTCCAGTCCGCGGGCAGGTCGGATGCGATTCAGGACGCCATTTCGGTCGTGATCAACTTCGCCCAGAAGACCACTCAAGCGCAGAGGCGCCAGTTCCTTGAGCAGCAGCGCGAGCTATTCAAGAATGACGAAGACATGAAGGCGCTCCTGCAGGAAATGGACCAGAGACTGGCAAGTCGGTAGGGCATCGCGGTACTCCGCGGATCCGCGGGATACCGCGATGCGGATCATATCGCGCCGCGGTATTCCGCTCCTCAGCCCTTCAACCTCCGCAGCTCGGACGTCGGGATGGCATACACCTGGAATGCCCAGTTATTGTGCGGGAAACCCAGCGTCAATGAGAAAAACACGTACGGTGTCGTCCCGACCCACGCTTCGTAGCAGAATTGCAGGGGTCCGAGTGGAACGGACGTAATCTGGTTGCCGCCTGAGTCATAGATTCGCAGCGTCCCTCCCTCCGTTGAGATGAGATCCCCGCTGGTGAGCACAGCGTCGATGCGATTCTTGATGCCCGCCAGCAGCACGGGGGACGGAGTGGCAGTCCACTGATAGCACACCCACTGCCCTGCCGTGTTGAACGACGCATACCTCAGGCCGGACGCCAGGTAGTAGAGAAGGCGGTTCCCCGCCCCCGCCGCGCCAAGCCCAGGCACCGCGGTGCCGGGCGAAGTCGTCGTAAATCCCGACCCACTGAATGTCGTCGTGCCCTCCTGGTAGATTCCTGCATTGACGACGAAGAAATTGAATGTATCTGCTGCGGCTGTCTGGGGAAAAACCTGGGCCGCAATCACAGGCACGCTCCCAAAAATGGTGTTCATGTTTTGCGGGCCGAGCGTGGACTGGAATGGGCCGTTGGGGAGGGTCGCCGTAAAATACTGGAACGTATTGTTTCCTATTGAAGCGGCGTTGAGCAGAAACACGATGATGTTCGCCGTGGTTGTCGTTGCTATCACGTCGTACTCGTACAGCGGATAGTTCGGATCGGCGCCCGCAAGCGAAAAGCTTGCGCCGATATTTGATACTTTTCCGCTAGATTGAGTTGCGAAGCTCAAGCTCTCGCGCCCCGGGGTTCTGGACACGAGAAATCCTGACCCGACATTGAGCTGGGCGATAGTCGTGGCAGTCGAGGGCGGCTTTGTGGGCAGGAACTTGATTGACGACGTGGTCGAGTCGCCTTCGGGACTGTTCACAGGTCCAAGTGTGCCGAGGAGGGTCATCTGGCGCGCAAGCGGAGCAGCGGAGTTCAGCTCCGCGCTGTACGGAGGGGCGCAGGCGACGATTGCAAGAGAGAGGAGAAGGAGTGAAAGAAGCTTCATAGCATCCACCGTATCCCAAGACGGAGCTCGAATGCGTTGAGGGCAAACGAAGGGGGAAAATTGATATAGGGGAGCGTGCTGTTGTTGGATCCGTTATTGGAGCCAAAGGAGGCTTTAAACACATCCGGCTCGGGAGTGGAGTAAAGGGTCGGAGCGTATTCGACAAATGCGTGAAATCTTCCAACAAAAGCAAACTCCATTCCCCCGACAAGCTGAATGCCCCAGGGCAGCAGGTGATCGATGGTGAATGAACCGTCCGGAGGGAGCGTGACGCGGAGAAGGGGACCGGCGCCCGCATAGAACCGGTAGGCGCTGTCTTCCGGGCTTATATACCATCCGAGGAGCAGCGTGAATTGCGACAGGGGAAGGCTTGCCAGCAACTTATCCTGATTGACTGCGATCCCGGCCCGGAAGGTCGTGAATCCCACCCGAATAAAGCCAGGGAAAATTGGGATTGCGTAGGTGGCCGAAACTCCGGGGAAAAAGCCGTCAAGGACAGCGGCGTCGATGTACAGCCAGGGAGACTTGACCTGGTCCACAACTATCTCCGTCTGCCCGTCCAGGTAGAAAGACACCCCACTTGGAACATAGCCGACCAGGGTCGCGCGCAGCGAATAGGGAGCCGGCGAGGGAAGCTCGACCGAAGTCGTGCCATCAGGACCCGCGGTGAGGGGCTTCGCGGACAGACCGGTGATCAACGTCCCCGGACGCGCACGAAGCGTGACCGTTGTGGCCGCCGGAGGGCCGCGCGAATAGGCCAGGGGATCCAGCGCGGGATATTTCCTGGCCACCAGCGGAACGATGTCATCCCAGCGCTCGCGGGAGATATTCATTATGGGAAACGATTCATGGCGCGACGTGCTGAAGTCGAGGGTTGTCGTATCGTAGATGAGGTCGTACGAAACAACTCGAATTGAAGGAGCGAATTTGAACCCGGAAATCTTCACCAGGAGCCAGCAGTCCGCACCCGCGTCCCTCGCCGCCTTGTTGCGGTCCTTCGTCGAGCCGGGAAACCCCTTTGATTGCCCATACGCAACGGGCGATGGTCCCCCCTCCGCCCCGCTTATGGCGGTGAGGAAGGATCGCTGGAGAATGGCCATGTCTTCGCTCGAGTAGCCGGGCAGCCAGGTTTTTTCCAGGGCAACGAGGATACGCCGCGGCGCATTCTGATCAGCGGCCTGGTCCTGGGCAAAAAGGTTTATTTGCGCCGCGAGAAAAAGGCAGGCCATGGCAATCCCTGATGCGCACATTTTATTCATAGGGCCTACCACCATGCCGCGTATTTTGTGAGGACACAACTCTTCGTGTTGAACCCGTAAAACTCGCCTCCCGAGACACGATACGCGAACCGGGTATCTTGCGGGTTGACCGAGTAGAGGCTGTCTTGAATTGCGCCGGTCGCAGGATTGATGCGGACGTAACGGGAAGAGCCCCTGTCATAGGCTATGATGCTTCCGTCTGCAAAGCCGAGGCTGTCTCGCTGCAGTTTGTCCCTGTGCGGGGCCGAGTCGAGAAGATAACTCGGCACGGTGCCGTAGAAATAAAGCTTCTGAATAGTCACGAAATAGCGTGTCGCATCGTCCTGGTTGTCCCCCCCTGACTGACTGATCACGATAATGGCGTTGCCCGCGGGGTCGCCATCGTCCAGGACAGCGTCAATCCCAAGGTTTGACATGGTGGAAAGCGTCGGCAGCGGTGAATGAAGGGTACCGTCGACCGAATAATTGAGGATGGAGCCATTTTGAATGTTGAAGCCGGTGATGTTGTGCCCGGTTGCAACGAAGCCGTCATTCCCTGCGGTGCCGTTGTAGCTGACTGAAATGCCCGACCCGACGGTTGCAAGGCTCGCGGGATCGAGCATTGTGCCCCCTGCGTTTATAGAGAGGCCGGCGGCATCGACCATGACGCCGTTCCCTCCTGTGGAGGGGAGGGTAAGGGATCGCTTAAGCTTCAGGTCTAAATCGTAGAAGAAAAAAGCTCTCTCATTTGTCGGCAGGGAGCCCTCGACCACGACATAGCCGTAGCCTCCCAACTCCACAACCCGGACATTGAACGAGCTGCCGGAGCCCGAACCGATCCCCTTGACAGTTCACCTGGGCTTTCGCGAGCATCAGGGTGGTGGGAAAGACCGATCCGAATATGTACTCGAACACCTGGCAGGAGCCGAGGAAGAGTACGACTGCGCAGATAACGATTGTCCTGATGATTCTCATCGCCATGGCAGCACCACCCCGAGCGTGACGGGTATGAAGAGCGGTCCCCCGGAAATGAAATTGGCTCCCAGGACATTCGTGCCAAGACCAAGGGCCACTTTTCCCTGGATCCTTAAGAGAAACGTCACGTTCCAGATGCGATATTCCGCCCAGATGTTCAGCAGGTTGATGTAGACGTCCGTGTAAACCGGCAGAGAGGTGGCGGGAACCCAGGTAAGGTACGTGCCGAAACCCGCGGATATTCCGAACCTGAATGCTGATTCCGGCGGCCAGAAAAGGTAGAGGCCGGCAAGCAGCTCGGAATCGCTGTGCAGCGGCCAGCTTGCACCGTGGACGAACGGGATCTGGGCAAAGAGATATTCGGAAAAACAGACCATGATCCAGTTGGGAAGCGGATACCAGCGCATTGTCGCTCCCGCTCCTTCAAGCTGACCCGTGGTCCAGTTGATTTCCGTGGCCCAGGTGTCTTTTTTCGGAATGGGTGTCAGCACAACCTCGGGCGCCGCGTGGACTGTCTGCCAGACCGTGTGATATCCTTCCCGTTGTTTCTCGAGCCGAAGAACGGTCCCGGCTTTCACCCCACCGGTCTTGAAGACGAGCGAGCCGCCTTGAATGCGGCCTGCGCTTTTCTGGCCCTCTACGACTACTTCCAGCCCATCCTGCGGGCATGTGAAGGTGATTGCATCCACTCTCACGTTTTCCTGAATGCCGATGAGCTTCGGTGCCGTCACGAAAATGACTTTTTGCACGAGGTCCCCGATTTCCTTGTGCAGCAGGTTGTAAAAGCCCAGGTTGAAGCGCATCGTGCGCAGAAAGCCCGTAATCAGGGTGCCGTCAGCTACGTCGTAGCACTGCACGGATACGAGGATGCGGTCATTTTCCATCGAATATGAGCCGATGACCGCCATGTCCGCGGTCGTGCTCCGCGCAATAGCCAGCGCCTGCTGCGCCTCCAGGATGCGCAGGGGAGGGATCTTGAGCCGGACCGCTTCGCCATTCCACTGATCCTGGGGAATGAGGGCAAATCCGACTGCCCCGAATTCCTGCTCCACCGCCTCGCTGAGGGAAGCCTGGCGGTCTTTCTGCGCCCCTGCCAGGGGAGCAAGCGGAAACACGACGACCGACTTTCCGCTGATCTGGCTCTCGTCGGACCAACCAGGGGGGACCGCGAGAATGAGAGGCAGAATCAGGAGCAGCAGTCTCCGTGCGTTCCGCATAACACCAGTTCTGCGTGGAATATGAGAAAAAATCAAGTGTTGTTTGAAAAAATCGTTTCGGCTCAATGGCGTTCCGCTGCGTCTCCCAGGAGTTTTCCCAACAGCTCACGGCGGTTGCGCACATTGAGCTTGGTGTAAATGTGCCCGATATGCGTTTCCGCGGTGCGAGGGCTGATCAAGAGCATGGTCGCGATCTCCTCCGGGCGAATCCTTCGGCAAAGCAGGGAAGCGACCTCAGCCTCGCGTTTGCTCAAAAGGTCGCACTCAGCGGCCAGCTCCGCTGCCAGGAAATGGTCCGCGGTGAGCGTCTCGAGCCTCCTGAAAAGATTGACGAAATTGACCAGATGACGGCGCAGGGCGAGCAGGATGGCCACATCCGTCGCACTGAGCTTTTTCCCGCCCGTGCGGGTGACAATGAGGCTGATTCCCCCCTTGCCCTCCGGGTCCAGTACCGGAATCCCCGCCGACATGTCGATCCTCATGAGCTTCTGAATGAAGTCGCACGCAAACTCGCTTTCCGCGAACTCCCGGTCCTTCCAATGAACCTCGAAATACTCCGTCGAAGGGCTCGTGCGCAGCCGCGCCACATCCTCGTAGAAGTAGCGATCCCTGTACGCGCGAAGCGCCGTCTCGGGAGCGCCATTGTTCACGAGGGAAACCACTGCGTCTCCCCGGGATGAAACTACATCCGCTCTGCATGCGACGGACTGGTCGCACGGAATGAGGGCAGGGATCCGATGAACCGCGCAGCTCAACAGGCCATGAAGGTCGGCTTGTTGACCGCAGGCGCTCACGAAGTCCCACATTTTCAGCCATGGCAGGGGGGCAGCTCGTGCCATTCTCGCTTCCTTCCATAGTTTATCACCTGAAGATCCTGCCCGCAATTACGTATGCTTGTACGGACGTTTTTTTCGCCGGAGTGTGGAATAATTCGTTTCATATAAAAGGAGATCCCATAAAGTCCAGGGAGGGTACTGAGGGGCGCGACAGGAGAGTCGTGTGCTCCTCAGCCCCTCTCTAGAGCGTCCTGTTGGTATGTGCGATGGCGCTCCGCGTGGCACGGGAGAGCGCGCGGAAAGCCGAAGCGCTCAGCCGGTCGCACGCCCAGTTCCAGTGGATCGAGACTATCTCACCCGGACGGAAATCGTCGAGGTACCCGCGGCCGTCGATCTGGCGCAGGATCCTCACGGGCACAGGTCGTCCGAGGGCGAGCTTTGAGCCCGCCAGCACCAGGGGGGATCGATCGACGATCACTTCCGCCCCCTCGACACACGTGACCCGGCCCCAGCTTATCCGGCACTGGTCCATGCGCTCCAGGGCGATCGTTGCCCGCTCGTCGCGCAGGAGGCCGGCCCGGCGGTACACCTCGAAAACATGGAAGTTGTGATGGGGCTTCGTGCCGTCGGTGAGCGTGGCGGTCATTGCCGAAAACGAGCGCGCGTCCATGCGTGGGCGAAAGCGTTCGCGAAGCGATTCATACAACGGCGATACGCCGACGCGTTCCAGGAAAGCGTTGCCGATCCAGTACGCTTCCACGACGCGCGGGTCGAATGGATCGCGCTGCCCGTTCGCCTCTGCGATCAATCTCAGGTAGGGGTAGGCTCCCTCGAACTTCTGCGCGAGCTGCCTCAATCCCGGGTCTACGCGTTCCTCGGTGAGGTAGCCGAAGAGCTCTTCATGCCCGGGTGACCCGCAATAGCCGAGACGGTTCGGCGGGAAGGCATACCGGGAAAAAAGGAGAAGCCCTGAGATCACGGCGCTTCCCTCCGGCGCGGAGGGCGTACCGGGTTCTGCTCCTGGCGGCGCCCCAGGATGAATATCGTGAGAACAGCCAGCAGGGCGAGGGAAAGCCCCAGCCAGCGCCAGGGCGGGATTGCGACGTGCCGGGAGATGATGACCAGCGCGGTCGTGATGATCGGGGAGCCCGCGGGGATGGCGGTTGTGGCGGTGGCCGAAGCGTGACGAAGGCCGAGCACCGAGGTGACGCTGAAGGCAAGCAGGATGAGGCCGGTGATTCCCGCAAATCCCCACTGCAGAAGGGAAAGCTGTCCAATCGCCCCCGCCCTTCCCGTCGCGGCGACGAAGAGGAAAAGGAGCAGGGAACCGAGGGTCATCTTGAATGTCATTACGGTCAGCGCCGACACGGAGCGCAGCAGGTATTTCATGAGAACGAAGTCCGCGGCGAAGAGGAGCGTGGCCGCCGCGACAAAAGGCATTCCCGCATCCAGACGCACCGTGCCGGCGCCGATGCCGAGGGTCAGGCCCGCGAGCAGCGTCCCGAGGGCCACCCAGACGGCGGGGCTGAAGCGCTCCCCGATGAAGAAGGCGGCGAAAAGGGCCACGAAAAGGAACTGGGTATGATCGATCAGGGAGGCCGTCACGGGGGTTGTAAGCTGCAGGCCTCGAAAATACAGGGCATAAGAGACGCTTCCGCCGATCAGGGCGACCACGATCAGGAGCAGCCATTCGCGCGCTGCGAGCCGGCGCCAGGCCGCGCGGCTCCTGCCGGAGAATACGAGAGGCACCAGAAAGGCCATGCCGACGACGGAGTTCTTCAACGCGGTGTAGAGCGTCGAATCACTGAACATCCTGACACCGAGGCTGTTGACGTAGATGGCCACGCCGCTGATCACCATGTTGAGCGCCGCAAGGCTGTAGCCCAGGCGGGGATCCGCCGCGCTTCTCATCGCCATTGCTCGACGAGTCCCGTGCCCCCGCCGCCCACCACGATGAGGGTGCTGTGTCCGCGGCGCATTTCCTATTTCGCTTCCTTCTCCTCTTCCAGGTAGAAGCGCAGGATGGTGTTTCCGATCATGATCCGGTCCCCGTATTGAAGGCGTGCCTTTTCCTGGAGCTTCCGCGAGTTGAGGTACGTCGAGTTGGTCGAGCTCAGGTCTTCAAGCCAGTAGTCGCCTTTCTCATCCACGGTCACGCGGCAATGGTGCCGGCTGAGGAGAGCGTCATCGATGACGCAGTCACAGTCTTTCTGGCGTCCCAGCACGAGGGCGGGTTGATCGATGACGAACGCAGTCCCGAAATCAGCGCGGGAGAGGATGATCAGGAGCGCTTTTTTTCCCAACGTGGCCGAGTATTTGAACTTTGCAGGTTCCCGGCCGATCTGAGTTTTGTCGTCTTTCAAGTGCGAAAGAGAATAGGGAAGGACGAGGTTTTCGTCAATATGCGCGTTCAGTCTTTGATCCGCGTTTCCCTGGCGAGGTCCTCGATGTAGTTCTTCATATCCTCCTCGGAGACCGTCCCTTCCTTCGAGGCAAAAAGAGTATACGCAAAATCCTTTGTTATTGTGACCTTGTCATCGATGACAAAGGCAGGATGAAGAATGCCCACATTCATCCTGCCGTTCTCCGCATAGACCTTGCCGGTATAGGGATGCCCGCGCCCGAGGATCTTTTTCTTCCACTCATTCTTCATCTGCTCAGGCAGCGAGCCGGTCGGTTTCGGCCAGCGGTACAGGGTAAAGAAGTTATTGCGGCTGGCGGCTCCCATGTCGACAACCAGCTTGCGGATGTCCCAGACCGGTCTCCCGTCTTTCAGGAAAACGCTGCAGCCGAGAAACAGTTCGGAATCCTTCGTGATCCCGATCATGCCTTCTCGAACGCGCGTGGACACGCTGGGCGTGTCGATATCGGCAAAGGCGCCTTCTCTGTAGGAGACCGAAACGTGCTTCAGCGCTCCAAAGCGGAAATCCTCCTGTTTCAAGAATGTGCCCCATTCTTCCAGGGTACCGTTGTAGGAAATGTTCATGAAGTCCGTGATCTCTCTCATATCATAGAGCGCTGAGTCCTTGTTCGAGGAGGGAATGACCGCATAGATCATGGAGAGGCCCTCGGGCGTCGGGGTGGCGCTCGTCATCACGAATTGATCGGAGTATTCCACAAGGTAGATATTGATTTGCCAGACGCGGCCGAACCTGTCGACGAGCGGAAGGCTCTGAATCGGCGCGCCAAAAGAAAGCACGCGCGTGCCCTGGTCGCTTTCGGTGAGCTTCCGGGTGATGTTGATCCCCTTCAGCACAAGCTCCATTGCCTTTTGGGGATTATCCCAGAGTTCCCTGACGGATGTGTCGCGGGGCCTGTGGAGGCGGAGGAGCCACACGCGTCCGTCCTTGTAGATCTCAGCCGAGCTGACGGAACCGTTGTTGTCGATATTGATCGTGTCCACCTTGAGATCCGTCAGGAACCAGGAGCCGTTCGTCGCATTTCGTAGAAATATCTGCGGAAAGCCCGTGTCGACGTATTTGAACAACGCCTGCTCGGAATCGGGGCCCTCGGGAAAAATATCCCTTTTGTTTTCCGCGAAAAGCTTGTCCATTCCGTCCCGGTAGAACTCGTCCAAAGCAGCAAGGTACCTGTCTGCGAGCTCGCCATAGGGGAGGGGAAGGTCCCAGGCGGTTTCCAATGTCATCAACTTTTGCATGTTGAATACCGGAAAGCGGAGCGTGAGCTTCCTGTGAATCGCCGCTTTTCCCGGGAGAATTTCCTTCATCGGGAGCGAATAGCAGAAATCGTCCTTGCGGGACAACACGATTCCGATGACGTCGCAACTTTTGTTCAGGAGAGGGCCGCCGCTGCTGCCGGGATTTGTCGCGATCGAGCTTTTCAGATAGTTCCACGCGCCATTTTCCGGTTCGGGTACCTCATCCAGAAGGACGCCTTCGCGAACAACGATCCCTTCACCGTACGCATCTCCGGCAGTAAATACCTGAGTATTGAAATCAACGCCAGGATCGATCTTGAGCCAGGTGTTGAACGTCTTGCCCTTGACGGTGAACACGACATAGTCGCGATTGTCGCTGAACGCGCTGACGTTTTCGACTGCGTACACATGGGTGACCGTTTTCCCGCCTTCCTTCAGCTTTTCGCGGATGAAACGGGTCTTGTAGATCTGGGACCCCGGGCTCATCACGTGAGCTGCAGTAACAAGCTCAGTGGCGCTGATGGCGAATGCGGTTCCCAGCGGGATGTATCGATCGTTCCTGACAGCAAAGCTCTGAAGCTCCCAATTCAGCGGTTTGGCGTATGTCAACGAATCCTGCGCGGACTTTTCAGCGACGACTTCGAAGCAGGCTGCCCGGACGAGCTGAACCTTTTCCTCCGGCAGCAGGGTGCCTGATCCGGTACCCGCCGGCTGCATGCCGGCGCAGGAAAGGATGAATAACCCGAGAAACCCTATTGCCAACCCTTGCTTCATTTTCAGCTCCCACAAGTCTTCATTGCATTCTGCGTGTGAGAACCAGGCTGGAAGAACCAGCCAATTATAGCACACATCGGCGGACTGATCCGCTGCCGGTTGAGATGGACGTTGCCTCCGGCTGTGGGTATTTTCGACCAGGGTACGCAGAAAGATGGCCAAACCCATCATTTTCGCGGTAGACGACGAAGCGCAGGTCCTGAACGCCGTCGAACGCGATCTTCGCGGCAGGTTCGGATCGGAATACCGCATCGCCAAAGCCCTTTCAGGAGAAGATGCGTTGAAGGCGGCCCGGGAGTTCAAGAGACGCGGCGGGTCGCTGGCGCTGTTTCTGGTCGATCAACGGATGCCGGCAATGAGCGGCACCGAGTTCCTGGCCCAGGCCATCGAGATTTTCCCCGGCGCAAAAAGAGTCCTGCTCACCGCTTATGCCGACACCCAGGCCGCGATCACGAGCATCAACAAGCTGGGCCTCGACCACTATCTCATGAAGCCGTGGGATCCTCCGGAAAAGGAGCTGTTCCCCGTCCTGGAAGATCTGCTCAGCGATTGGGCCGCCTCCCACCGTCCTCCCTTTGAAGGCATCAGGGTCCTCGGTACCACCTGGTCGGCAAAGAGCCACGCGGTGAAGGATTTCCTCTCCCGCAACCAGATTCCCTACCTCTGGATGGACGTCGAGAAAGATGAGGAAGCGCGGCAGCTTTTGCGGTCGCTCGACGGGCAGCAGCGGCTTCCCGCCGTCCTGTTTCCCGACGGCCGTGTTCTTTCAGATCCCGGCACTCAGGAACTGGCGAAAGAGAGCGGCCTCCAGACCACGGCGGCCCGGCCTTTCTATGACTTGATCATCAGCGGCGGCGGTCCTGCCGGCCTGGCCGCGGCGGTCTATGCAGGCTCTGAGGGTTTGCGGACCGTGCTCGTCGAGAAGGAGGCCACCGGCGGGCAGGCAGGCACGAGCTCCCTTATCGAGAACTACCTTGGTTTTCCCAGGGGCTTGAGCGGGGGCGACCTGGCACGGCGGGCCACGATCCAGGCGAAACGCTTCGGAGTGGAGATCGTGAGCGGAGAGGTCGTCGGGGTGAGGGTGGAGGATCCGTATCGCTACGCGCGCCTCGCGGACGGCACCGAAATAAGCTGTCACGCTCTTTTGATCGCCACCGGGGTATCCGTCCGAAAGCTGGACCTGCCGGGAGCGGACCGGCTGACGGGGGCCGGCATCTATTACGGCGCGGCAACGAGTGAGGCGCTGAACTACAAGGGCCAGGATGTGATGGTGGTCGGCGGAGCCAATTCCGCCGGGCAGGGAGCCATATTTCTTTCCCGCCATGCGCGGACAGTATTCCTCGTGGTCAGGGGAGCGACGCTGGAAGAAGGCATGTCTTCCTATCTCGTCGAACAGATCAAGGCGACGGAGAACATCCATCTGCTCCTGGCAGCCGAAGTCACCGAGGTGAGCGGAGAGTCGCGGCTTGAATCCGTGACCGTCGTGGAAAGGAACGGCGGTGCGACGCGCAGGATCCCGGTCGGAGCGATGTTCGTCTTCATTGGGGCGGCAGCCCACACTGAGATGCTCAGCGGGGTTGTCGAGCGGGACTCTTCAGGATTCATATTGACCGGCAGGGACATCGGTTCGGATGGAGAACGGCCAAAGGGCTGGAATCTCAAGCGGGACCCGTACCTGCTGGAAACCAACGTCCCCGGAATCTTCGCGGCAGGGGACGTGCGGCACATGTCCCTCAAGAGGGTCGGCTCCGCGGTCGGAGAAGGCGCGATCGCCGTCGCCCTGATCCATCAATACCTCAAGTCCGTATGAGACCCGGGCAGCGAGGGCAGGAGCGAATTCCTGCGAGGAATCCACCTTTTTGCCGGGCTCTCGGCTGCGGACCTGGAAAAGATCTGCAACATGTTGAATGAGGTAAGGCTTGCGGCCGGCGCCGAGCTCTTTTCCGAGGGCAGTGCCGGAGACTCCGCCTATCTCATCAGGCAGGGAGAGATCGAGATCACCCGGCTCTCCGACGGCCGTCAGGTGCCCCTCGCCGTGCGGCGGCAGGGTGAGATGGTCGGGGAAATGGCGATCCTCGAGCAGGCGCCTCGCATGGCAAGCGCCCGGGCCCTCACGGACTGCGTGCTGCTTGCCATCGGACGCGAGCAGATGGACCAGCTCATCAGCTCGAGCCCCTCCGCTGCCAGGGTTCTCCTGGCCACGGTGACCGCACGGCTGCGGGAGACCCAGGCTCTTCTTCAGCAAAGCGAGAAGATGGCGCAGCTCGGAGTCATGACCGCCGGCCTGGCGCATGAGCTCAATAATCCTTCGGCGGCCGCGCTCCGAAGCGCCGAGCACCTGAAACACGCCGCAGAAAACCTCGTAGGAGCGTCCGTCGAGATCAGCCGGCTGGGAATCGCCGCGGACCGGGTGGATGACCTGGAGCGGCGTATTGCAGCCGTCCGCGCAGGAGCCTCCCAACAGAACAGCGTGATGGCCGTGGATCTGGGGGACCGGCAGGACCTCCTGGAGGAATGGCTCGCGCAGAGGGGGATCACTGACGCAGGCGCGGACGTCCCCGACCTTGCAGGGATGGGATACGGGACGGCCGACCTCGAGGAGTTGCAGCGGCTCTACCCTTCTCCCCAGTTCAGACACGTCATCAGGCTCATCTGCGCGGCCTGGGTCACGGAGACGCTCCTGAAAGAGATCGGGGCCGGCGCGCGACAGGTTTCCGAGATCGTCAAGGCTTTGAAAAACTACGTCTACCTCGACCAGGGACCCGTCCAGGAGGTGGACATCCACGAGGGGTTGGAGAACACCTTGATCATCCTGAGGCACAAGCTGCAGCCGGGCATCACCGTGCGCCGGGAGTTCGCGCCCGATCTTCCCCGTGTTCCCGCCCACGGCAGCGAGCTCAACCAGGTTTGGACCAATCTGATCGACAACGCGGCGGACGCCCTGGAAGGGAAAGGGGAGATCATCCTGAGAACCCGCAGGAAGGACGGCCGCGTGATAGTGGAAGTGGAGGACAACGGCAAGGCGGGAATTCCCCAGGAAGCGAAGGCGCGGATCTTCACGCTCTTTTTCACCACCAAGCCGCTCGGCAAGGGCACGGGGCAGGGGCTGAACATCAGCTACGCGATTGTCCGCCGGCACGGGGGCACTATAGAGTTCGACAGCCGGCCGGGCAGGACAGTGTTCGCCGTGAAGCTGCCGGTGCGCTCCCCCGTCTCGGTCCGTGTCCTGCGCGCTGCCGGCAGGCGCACATGACCGGCACGCTGCCCGGCGGAACTCTCACCTACCTCTTCACCGATGTCGAAGCAAGCACCGAGATGTGGGAGCGCGAGCCGGATGCGATGCGGGAGGCTTTGGCCCGGCATGACGCCCTGATCGAGGCGGGAGTTGAGAGGCATCAGGGTTCTTTGGTGCGGCCTCGGGGGGAAGGGGACAGCCGGTTTGCCGTCTTCCCGCGCGCCACCGACGCGGTGAGCGCGGCCTGCTCGATCCAGGTCGGGCTGCAGGCAGAGCCGTGGAGCACCACGCGGCCGCTGCGGGTGCGCATGGCGCTGCACACCGGGGAGGCGGCTCTCCGCGACGGGGATTACTACGGGTCGGCCGTCAATCGCTGCGCGCGCCTGAGGGCCCTCGCGCACGGGGGACAGATACTTCTGTCGGCCACGACGGCGCGGCTTGCCCAGGAAGGGATAACGGGAAAGACGGGGCTGCGCGACCTGGGCCTCCATCACCTGAAGGACCTGCAGCAGCCTGAGCAGGTCTACCAGCTTACCCACCCGGACCTTGCGGTGGATTTCCCCGCGCTTCGATCGATGGAGAGTCTTCCGAACAATCTCCCGATCCAGCTCACGAGCTTCATCGGTCGGGAGAAAGAGATGGCGGAGGTCAGGCGTCACCTGGCGGAAGCGCGTCTTCTTACCTTGACGGGATCGGGAGGAGCGGGAAAGACGCGGCTTGCCCTGCAGGTGGCGGCGGACGTGATGGAGGGGTTCCGGGATGGCACCTGGCTGGTGGAGCTTGCAAGCGTGACCGACGGATCGCTGGTGCCCCAGGCTGTTGCGTCTGTGCTGCAGGTCACCGAGACACAGGGAAACTCTCTCACCGCGACGATCCTCAGCTGGCTGGCGGGAAAGAGCCTGCTGCTGCTGCTGGACAACTGCGAGCACCTGGTCCAGCCCTGCGCCGAGCTGGTCGAGACAATGCTGCGCGCCAGCCCGAAGCTGAAGATCCTGGCGACCAGCCGCGAGGCGCTTGCCATAGCGGGGGAGACCGCCTGGCTCGTCCCCTCTCTCGCGCTGACGGACTCTGCAAGCCTCGAGGCACCGGGAGTCGATATGAGGGCGCTGGTGGCTCAAAGCGAGGCTGTCCGGCTGTTCGTCGACCGGGCGGTCGCGGCCCAGCCGTCATTCAGCCTGACCGACCGCAACGCGTCGGCTGTTGCGCAGATCTGCCGGAGGTTGGACGGAATCCCGCTGGCCATCGAGCTGGCCGCGGCGCGCGTAAAGGCCTTGTCCGCGGAGCAGATCGCCGCCCGGCTGGACGACCGGTTTCGGTTTCTCACCGGCGGCAGCCGTACGGCGCTGCCGCGGCAGCAGACGCTTCAGGCCCTGATCGACTGGAGCCACAGCCTCCTCACGGACGCCGAGCGGCTGCTGCTCAGGCGCCTGTCCGTGTTCCTGGGCGGGTGGACGCTCGCGTCGGCTGAGACCGTCTGCGCAGGCGATGGGCTGGAGCCGAGCCAGGTCCTGGATCTGCTCAGCCAACTGCTCAACAAGTCGCTTGTGGCCGTCGAAAACCTCGAAGGAGAGAGCCGCTACCGGCTCCTGGAGACCATCAGGCAGTACGCGCGAGGAAAGCTCTTCGATTCGGGAGAGACGCCGCGCGTCGCAGATCGTCATCTCAGCTACTTCCTGGGGTTCGCGGAAGAGGCCGAGCCGCACCTTTCCAGCAGCGATCAATTGGCGTGGCTGGACAGGCTTCAAACGGAGCATGACAACCTTCGCGCCGCAATCGAGTGGAGCCGGGCGGGCACAGCGGAAACAGCGGCAAGCCTTCGCCTTGTCGGGGCGCTCTGGCAGTTCTGGTACATCCGCGGATTCATCAGCGAGGGCCGCAGGCACCTGCAGCAGGCGCTGGCGGAGAATACCCGCGCGCCGGCCGGTATGCGCGCCAGGGCCTTGACGGGCGCGAGCCTCCTGGCCCATGTACAGGGCGACTATGAGCGGGCGCCGGTGCTCATCGAAGAGAGTATCGCCCTGTCCCGGCAGTCTGGAGACAAGAAGGAGCTGATGGCGGCATTGGGGGTGGCGAGCATCCTGGCCGAGTACAGGGAGGACTACGAACGCGGAAAACAGATGCAGGAAGAAGGCCTGGCGCTGGCGCGAGAGCTTCAGGACAAGGCCGGCATTGCGAGGGCGCTCGTGCGGCTGGGAAATCTCAGGCTTTCGGATCCTGACGAACACGGGCAGGCTCGAGCGCTGATCGAGGAAGGCCGTGCCCTGTACGAGGATCTGGATCACAGGTCCGGCATCGCGCTGTCCCTGCGGCTTCTGGCCCTCGCCTATTCAGTAGATGGAGATGATGACCGAGCCACCTCTCTTATGCAGCAGGGTGTCACTCTGAGCAGGGCGCTGGGGGACAAGGGGGGAATCGCTTTCTGCAATCTCGGACTCGCGCTTATCGCGATAAAACGTGGGGACTACATCACGGCGAAAGGGCTGTCTCAGGAGGCATACGCGCAGTACCACGACGTGGGAAACAAATGGGGCATTGCAGGATCCCAGGTGTTCCTCGGCTACCTGGCCGTGCGGGACGGCGACTATCACGGGGCAGCGGCGCTTGCCAGAAAGAGCCTTGGCCTCTACCGTGAGCTCCAGGAGAAAGCCGGCCTCCAGTACAGCATGCAGGTCCTCACCATGGTGGCGGATGCTGAGGGCAAACCAGAGCGAGCCGTCCTCCTCATGGCAGCGGCGAATGACCTGCGCTTCCGGCGCATTCCCCCGGTCTGGTCGCTGCGGCCATTCGTGTTCGACTACAACGGATATGAGTCGCGGCTCCGAGAAAGGCTCGGGGAGGAAGCATACGACCGTGCGTGGGCCCTGGGACGCTCATGGACCCTGGCGGAGTCGATTGCCTATGCCCTGGAGGAAAGCTCCCCCTCAACGACGCGCACGGGGGGCGCGGCCTAGAAACAAGTTCCAGAGACGATCGGCCGTTGTGCGGGAATGCGAGGCTATTTCACCGCGAGGCTGAAGACACCGTCCCAGCGCGGGGGCGGGGGAGCGGCCTTGAAAACCTCGATGCGCCTGAGAAAGATCTCGCTCGCCTCGTCCTGAAACCTCTCCTTCAGGAAGTAGAAGCACTTCTCCGCTCCCGCCCACACTTGCTGGCGATACAGGGCAAGTCCCTCTTCGAACACCCTCCGGATCTCGTGACTCCTGTCAGAGGCCTTCTCCTGCTGCTCCAGGATCTCGAAGATCCGGACGGGCTGTTTCTTGCCCTTCACCGTCAACAGGTCGATCTCGCGGCACAGGAACGCCTTCTTCACCTTTTCGTGCACGCCCTCCGAGACCAGCGCCCTGGTTCCGTAGCTCTTGTTGGCGCCTTCCAGCCGCGCCGCGAGGTTCACCGTATCTCCAATGCTGGTGAAATCCATGCGGTCCCGGGCCCCGATGCTGCCGAAAACCACAGGGCCGCTGTGGATCCCGATCCCGATGGAGATAACGTGACTTCCGGCAAGATCGGCCAGCTTCTTGTCCATCATCATTGCGGTGCGAATCTGGTCGCCGGCCCGGCACGCGGCGAGCTCTTTGCCGGGTCCCTTGAAGACGGCCATGATCTCGTCGCCGACGAACTTGTCGATGTCGCCGCCGTTCGCGAGGATGATCCCCGCCTGCAGGTCGAGGTATCGGTTGAGCATGTCCACGACTGTGTCCGGGCTGCGCCCTTCGCAGAAGGTAGTGAATCCGCGGATGTCAGTGAACAGAAAGGCCAGGTTCTTCCTCTCGGTCTTTGGCTTTTCCCTCTCCGCATGGCTGAGGGTCGAGCCCGAGATGTACGGAATGACTCCGCGGATCACCCGGGCCATTGCGCCGACCTCGCTCGAAAGCATCTTCAACTCGTCCTGCGTGCGTACACGGTCGTTGTATCTCAGGAGTCTCTCCGCGACGCGGCTCCTGCCCTTGATCATGTCGGAGACGGCGCGGGAGAACTCGCTGACACTCATGCAGAGAGAGAGGATGGGGAAGACGATGCTGCGGCCGAACAGATACGCGAGGAAGATCGCGGCATACACCGAGATCGCCGCGATGAGCAGCACCTTCACCTCGGCGCGAAAGTAAGGCTGGTAGATCACGTCGCGATCCACCTCGATGCTCACGTAGCCGGCCATGCTCCCGGAAATGGAGACCGGCGAGATGAACTCGAAGTCGCCTCCCTTCCCGGTAAGCCGGTAGCTCGTTGCGGCCATTGTCGAGCCTTTCAGTGGGGCCTTCCTCCCGATCCGGGACCTGTCCGTGCTCGCCGCCACCTCGAAGAGACCCGTCCGCGCGTCCCTGTCGACATAGCTTATCGCCAGGAACGGGAAGGCGGAGTCCCGGTTTCTCCTCGCCTCCATAACCAAGTATTGCGCGAGGGGGTCGATCGCCGCCGCGTTCGCCCGCACGACGTTCGCCGTTCTCTCGGCCAGCGCTTCTCCGTCGGAGATGGCGGAGGCGAACGCGGTGCGGCAGAAATCCCGCATCACTACAAGGGAGGGCACGACGATTATCGCCAGGACGAAGGGCAGGATGGTGAAGCCCATCCGCCTCTGGATCCCCTTGCGTCTGAGGACGGCGAAAGGTCCTTTCACCCGGCCCCTCTCCCTCGTGCGGTACTGGAGGTACTCCTGGTAGGCAGGATCGCGGTGGTTCAGAATGGCAATCATGTGTCCCAACGAAAAGGCGTTCCACGCAATGGAAGCGAAAAAGACTGCATAGGCAAGCCAGGGAAGGCTCCGGAAGTAGTCCAGACCCGAGGCGAATTTGAGGAGCTGGATCCCGAGTGTAGCCAATGCGAACCCCGAGACGAAAATGTTCAGCATGATCGGCACGACGCGGGTCGGATCCGCCAGCGCAGGCGCCCGCCGCTCGAGGAATACGGCGCAGATCTTCAGCACGCAGAGGAGCGGGATCGGGTAGACGACGCAGGTGACCACGAAGAACCAGGCGATATCGCCGCGGGCGGAATCGAGAAAGGAAAGCGGCAGAAGGGGAGGGACGAGCCCGCCGCGGCCGTGCGCGAAAAGAGGGACGAAAAACCATGCGAGGAGGAGAAGGGCGTACGCAACTTCTCCTGCGTGAAGGAGGCGTCCCGGGCGAATCAGTGCCCGGTAGCGCTCACGGGCGCCGTAGATGGGCATAAGCCATGCGCGGATTCTTGCGAGCAGAGACGGGAGGATAGTGTGAATGTTCATGCAAGGTCCTGTATTCCAGAGGGATTATAGGGCGCGAGGGGGTGGGGGACAAGTATGCGCCGTTGGAAGGCGCGTTCGCTCGGAGGGGCCACCCGGAAGCGAACGCTGGCCGCCGCGACAGCGGCCAGCTGCAAGGGGCTCCTGCACGCCCTGTGCGGTCTATGGGGTCAGAACCATCGTGGAGACCACCGTTGCCTGGACCCGCTCCGGGCTGACGGGGAGATTGATCGACTCGCCCTTGATGAACTTCCCCACCATGTCATCGTAGTGGGCGTGGCCAGGCTGACCAGACTGTCCCAGGGGGGCGATCATCGTCATCCCGTCCAGATCCGCCAGGGAGACAACCATCCGCAGGTTCGGAATGATGAAGGAGTAATACTCGTCGCGGGCGGGCATGGGGGCCCAGGAGTTCAGTGTCGTCCCGTCTCCGTCCACGGGGTAGGGGCCGCTGTTGAGCAGGAGCGCGTTGAGCCCGCTGCCTCCCCCGGGGTGCTTCCAGTAGACGGTATGCAGGCGGCCCCATGACCAGGAGCGCCGGTCGGAGCCGAGCCGGTCCTCCAGCCAGCGGATGGTCCTGGAGAGGGACGTCTCCAGTATTTCCTGCGGACCTTCCCGCTGCGGCGTATCCTTACGGTCCCAGAGGGGCGAATCCGGCCGGTCGAGGATCACATCCTGGATGAGGTACTTTTTGAAGGGAATGTGAAAGTAGTAAAAAAGCTGGTCCCCCAGCTCATCTCCCAGGAGTTGCCGCACCCATTCCGTGAGAAAGATCTCCCACACCGCCGCCGCCTTACTGCCGGCAAGCACCTGGCGGTCCCAGCTCTTGAGGATGTCCGCGGCTTCTCGGGCGCGAGGGTCCTTGAAGGAGTAGGCCAGGAGCTTGGGGAGTATCTTTTCCGCCTGAAGAGAATAGGAGTCGAGTTGCATCCTCCTGAAGCCCTCGGCCGTGGGAGATGCCAGCTCCCCGAGCAGTGACAGCGCGCGCTCAAAACGGTAGGGGGCGCTCCAGCTGTTGGAGATCTGCTGCGGGTCATCATCAGCGACAACCCGGTTGTTGCAGTTGGCTATCCTTCCCTCCGGCGGGTTCAGGGCCCCGGGGAGCTCATCGAAGCGCGTGAAGCCCTCCCAGCTCATGGTGCCCGCGGAGCCGTCTGCGGGGAGCCTGCCTGAATACCCGCGGCGGATGGGCACTGCGCCGGCGCAGTGCCAGCCTATGTTGCCCTCCACGTCTGCGGCCAGGAAGTTCAGGCCGACGATTTTTGTATATCGCGCGTTTTCGATCACATCCCGCGCGCTCCTGCAATCCATGAAGCCAAGTATGGATCTCATGGTCAGGTCTTCCAGTTCACCCTCCTTGAGCGTGCCATACCAGCGCAGGGCGACTGCAGCATCGATTCCGTTGTCCAGTGCCGTGATCACCGGACCGTAGATCGTGCGGTACACCGTCATGGTCCGGGACTTTCCTCCGGGGAGTGTGATGACCGTCTCCTGCCTCTCCATCTCCAGGACCTCGTTGCCTACGAAGTAGCGTGTGGGGTTCTGCGGGTCGACCCGCACCATGAACAGGTCCAGGGAGTCGACAGGCAGAACCGTCAGGCCCCAGGCCACTTTCTCATTGTGGCCGATAACCACCCCCGGAGTCCCGGGGGCCGACGCGCCGGCAATGTCGATACCCGGCGAATTGAGGTGACAGAGGTACCATGTGCCGGGCACAGAGATGCCCACGTGCGTGTCATTGGCGAAAAGGGGCTTGCCTCCAGGGCCGGCGGCGATTATCCAGGCATTGCTGCCCCCGCCCATGGACACCTGGTCCGGCACGGCCTGGAAGAATGCCAGGGCAGACTTGTGCAGCGGTCCTACCTTCCAGCTTCTGAGCCTTTCGAAGTATGCGTCATCGGGGAGCACCGCTCCCGCGTGGCCCGGGAAGATGTCCTTCCAATCCTGGACGGAGACCGACTTGCGGCCCTGGAGCACCATCAACTCGGCGCGGAAATTTTCCTGAAACCCCCAGGAGTTCAGGACCACGAAGCTGCACGCGTCTTCCACTGTCCAGTCTTCGGGCTTGAACTTTGCCGAGCGAAACTCCAGCGGCAGGTTGTCACTCCGGAGGCGGATGTAGGCGTTGATGCCGTCCACGTACGCCTGGATTTGCTCCACCTCGTCCTGGCGGAGCGCGCGGAGGGCCCGGCTTCTGAGCTCAGGGAATCCCGCCAGCCTGGCGAAGTAATCCAGGTCCAGCCGCGCCTCCCCGGCAACCTCTGCGAGACGTCCCGCGCACAGCCGGCGGATCGTCTCCATCTGCCACAACCTGTCCTGGGCATGCACGTAGCCCTGCGCCAGAAGCAGGTCATGTCTGTCCTGGGCATAGATGTGAGGGATACCGTAGCCGTCCCTCAGCACCTTTACCGGCGCATGGACGGGGAGGCCCCGGAGCTCTCCGTCATAGCTCGGGTATCCCTTGGCCAGAAACAGGGACTTGCACCCGCCCGCCGCCATGAGGAAGCCCAGGATGAGCATCACCGTGAGCAACCTCCCGATCCGTCCTTTGCTTGGAGATCTGCTGTTCATACTTTCCTCCCTCTGCGAAGGGCCTGCGGGTTTGGGATATCTCGCCCCCCGAAGCAATCACCCTCTCCCTTATTGTGAAGCCTTCTGAAGCTGCCAATATGCGTCGGTGCCTTTCAGCTTTGCATTACCTTGCGCGCAATCAAAGGCAGTATTTCCCGCATTGTTTTTCGCCTTCGCATCCGCGCCCGCATTCAAAAGCGTGGTGATCACCTCAGGGTTCTGGTTGAAGCAGGCCGCATACATCAGCGCGGTAAAGCCGTCCTTGTCCTGAGCCTTGACGTCTGCGCCGGCATTCAAGAGCGTGGTGATCACCTCAGGGTTTTGATTGTAGCGGGCTGCGTACATCAGCGCGGCCCAGCCGTTCTTGTCCTGAGCCTTGATGTCCGCGCCGGCCTTCAAGAGCGCGGTGATCACCTCGGGGTTTTGATTGTAGCGAGCAGCACCCATCAGCGCGGCAAAGCCGTCCTTGCTTTGCGTTTCGAGCTCTGCGCCGGCCTTCAGAAGCGCGGTAATCACCTCGGGATTCTGGTTGAAGCATGCAGCCCCGATCAGCGCGCCATAGCCGGCCTTGTTTGGTGTTTCGGGGTCCGCTCCGGCCTTCAGGAGCGTGGTGATGACATCAGGATTTTGATTGTAGCAGGCTGCGTACATCAGCGCGGTAAAGCCGTCCTTGTCCTGAGCCTTGACGTCTGCGCCGGCTCTCAAGAGTGCGGTGATCACTGCAGGGTTTTGATTATAGCGGGCAGCCCCTATCAGCGCGGCAAAGCCGTCCTTGCCTCGCAGTTCGAAGTCAGCGCCCGCTTTCAACAGCGTGGTGATCACCTCGGGGTTCTGGTTTAGGCTGGCAGCTCCCATCAGCGCGGTATGGCCATCCTTGTCTTGAGCCTTTATGTCTGCGCCGGCTCTCAACAGCGTGCCGATCACTTCAGGATTCTGGTTGAAGCAGGCTGCGTACATCAGCGCGGTGGAGCCGTAGGCGTTCTGCGCCCTGACGTCTGCGCCGGCCTTCAACAGCATAGTGATTACATCGGGGTTTTGATTTTTGCTGGCTGCGCACATCATCGCCGTCCACCCGTGGGTGGTCTGCGCCTTGATCTCTGCGCCGGCCTTTAGAAGTGTGAGAATCACCTCGGGGTTCTGGTTGTCCCTTGCAGCCACCATCAGCGGGGTCAGGCTGTCTTTGTCTCGAGCCGAGAGGTCAGCGCCATTGTTGATGGCAACTCGTATGCTCTCCGGTGTCCCGGTCTTCACAAGCTCGAAGAAGTCGGTCGTCTGTGCATACACCGAAGCCAGAGAAAAGAGCGACGCAAGAGCGACGCAAACAACCACTCGTTTTTTCACTTTGAGCCTCCGCGGCCCCTGCCATTCTAACACTCATGCATGCGCTGTCATAGGGCGGCCTACCGGGCGCTTGAAGGAATGCGGTTTCACGCATCCTGGCCGTGGAAAACGGCCAGGATCTCCTTCAGCCACACCACAAACTCCGCGGTCGATGAGGCTGTCGGCTTGCCTCCCCTCTCCCAATAACCATCAGGCTGTTGGTCGCGGACGAGGAATTCACATGACTTACGAGCGGCCTCTGCATATTCCCGTTTGCCCGTAATCTGGTACAGATATGACGACCCAAGTCCCACCTTGCCCGTGCCGTCCGTCAGAAATACATCGGGATGGCAACCGCTGGCGATCTTGAAGATCTTATGGGCTGTGCGCAGGTGTCGCTTTTGACCCGTAATGGTGTACAACTTCGCCAGGAACACGATCCCCGCGCCAAGATAATAATAGTACTGCTGCGGCGCGGGCAGCTCCAGGAGGTAATAACGTGGTTCAGCACAACCCGCGGGAACCGCGGTAAGAAGCTTCCCCCATCGTCCTTCCGCAGCCAAAGTCTTTTCCCCACCTCTGGTTGTTGCGCGAGCAGGTCGTCGATCCACCGGGCGGCTGCCTTCGCCTCTTTCACGCGGCCAAAGTAGAGACCCACGAAGGAGGTGAAGGCGGTGCTCAGCAGGTCCTGCTCGTTGTTCCCCGATCCATACGTTGCTTCGGAACAGTAGCCTCCGGTTCCCGGGTGCCTGAACCGCTGCAAGTAGTCCATGCCCGGGTATGACATGTCGAAGCGCCCTATCGTTTGGGCGGCCCAGACAAACCAGCAACTGGAGTAAGTATAGTGGGCTTGATGGAAGCCGGCCCGCTGCGCCTTGAAATCGCCCTCTGAAGTGAATATCTCTCGTCTTGCCCAATCCAGCAGCCTGTCGGCCTCATCGAGATGCCCGGTGATCGCCAATCCTCTGGGGACTTTGTAGTATGTCAGCGGACCCTTATCCGCGGGATTGATTGACCCGTCAGGGTTCTGGATGCTGAGCATCCACTTCGTTGCCGACCTCACGGAATTGACGTAACTCGCAATGTCGTTCGTCGTAATCACTGCCTGCGCCATTACTCGGCTGCTCCTCTCCGTCTGTGATGTTTCCTGTCTTCCGCCAACTTTTCCCAGGCGATGCAAGCAGCGCCGATCAGGGCAGCGTCGCTGCCAAGCGCTGCCGGGACTATTGGGATTTGCAGATATTGGAAAAGCTCGTCATGCGCCCTTACGGACTCACGCAGAGGCTCGAAAAACAGGTCTCCGGCTTCAGCCAGGCCACCTCCGACAATAACGATTTCCGGGTCGAGCAGGTGGATGACATTCGATATCGCAATACCCAGATACCAGGCCGCCTCGCGAAGAATGCTCCGGCTCACCTCATCTCCTCCTCGTGCGGCCTGACAAACCATTCTCGCGTCAACAGTATCCATTACGCCGCCGGCCAGTTCCCTGAGCGACGTATCGGCACCATCCTGAATGGCGCGAATCGCCTTTGCCCGGATAGCCGGCCCTGAGGACAATTGCTCGAGGCGTTCCCAGCCGGCGTTCCTGTCCCTCTGGCTGTTTGCAGGGATCGCCATGTGCCCCAGGTTCCCCGCCCCGCAGCGCGCGCCGCGGAAAATTCGGCCGTTCAGAACCATCCCCATGCCGATCCCTGTCCCCACCGTAAGGCACACCAGATGATCCTTGCCTCTGCCGGCTCCGTAATCCTTCTCCGCCAACGCGGCCAAGTCCACATCGTGTCCGATGACCGCCGGCAGGCCGAATTCATCTTCTAGAATTCGGGCGAGGAACACATCTTTCCAGCCAGGGATGTTGGCGGCGAAACGAACTATACCCTCCTCAGGACACACAAAGCCAGGGGACCCTACCCCGAGGCCGCCAATACCGGCCAATCCCATTGGAAGCGCATCCGCAACCTCCCGGATTGACTTCTTTATATTTGCGAGCACATGGGAAGCCCCCAAAGACCCCTGCGTGAGCCTGCTGGTTCGACTGATAATTCGGTAATGCCTGTCAACGACCGCACAGACTATGTTAGTGCCGCCCACATCCACGCCAATCACGTTGTCCGTTTGTCCGGCCTGCATGCGAGAGCTTTGCCCTGCTTTTTTCCGGGGTGAACGCTTATGGATTGCGGTTCGGCGCACAGATTCAGCGCGCAGGACCTACTGCATCCTGAAGCTCGCCAGAGCCGGTTTCACCAGCCGGGCGAAGTCCTCGTAGGAGAGCTGGATCAGCTCCGAGTGCGAGCATGCGTTGAAGGCGATTTCTTCATCCTCTGCAAGAGACTTCTCGACGTACACGGGAACGCCGTAGAGGTTCCCGAAGGGAGGCATCGCCCCTTCTTCGCAGCCGGGGAACGTCTTCGCGAAATCATCCTCCGTTGCCAGCTCTATGGAGCCGGCGCGGCTCGCAACGCGCAGCCGTTCGAGGTCTACGCGGTACTGGGAGGGAAGCACCGCCATCGTGATCTTCCCGTCGAGCTTGACGATGACAGACTTGGCGAGGTTCTTGCCCTTCACGTGGGCGGATGATGCGACCGCCGAAGAAGTGTACGCCTTGGAGTGTTGGATGGTCACGTACTTGACCTCATTCTTGTCCAGGTAATCCTTTAGTTTTTGTACCGGCATATGCGATTTCCTCCTGGCCGCGCTGCTTCGCGCACACCCCCGCTGTCGTCATGTCACGACAACCTTGTCCGTCACATCGTAGGTGTCTCCCCCGTGGACTGCACCATCCCGTTGACGTTGAGTAGCCTTCTTCTCCTCAGAAATCCTTTTGACGATATGTCCAGGCCGATTACAAATTCCTGGAAAGCCTTCCAAGAATGCATTGTATCACTAGTGTCAAATGCCCTGCGCAACTCGAGGCAGCAATTGCCGTGAATGCGCGCAGGTTGATGCTGGACAAATCGTGGAAATCGAAGCTAGTATTCGTGCAGCTGACAGGAATTCGAGATCTCAGCCAGGTCGTCTGCGATTTTGCTTAGCCGCAGCATGTTCCAAATGATACATTTGTATTATGTGGAACGGTAACAATAGCTGGGATTTAACGCTGTTCTGTCCGTTCGACAAGACGACAATTACCCGCAACTCGAAGGACATTCCGACAAGGCCTAAGCTGGGGATCGAGTGCAGCAACTACCATAGATTCTTCCCCTTTGCGATCCTTATCGTTCTGGCTTTGACGGGTTGTCTTTCGACAAATACGCAGACGCTGGAACTATTCGAGCTTGTAGTTACCGGAACGCCACAGGAT
The DNA here is from genome assembly GCA_963820435.1 of uncultured Spirochaetota bacterium. Lineage (GTDB taxonomy): Bacteria > Spirochaetota > Spirochaetia > SZUA-6 > Fen-1364 > Fen-1364. Next base: position 137,441 of record CAWGAC010000016.1, read on the forward strand.
GTACAAACCGCCATCAGTAGCGGCGCAGACGTGAACGCTCAGGATTTGGCTGGCGAGACCCCACTGATGTATGCCGCTCAATGCAACCCGAGCCCTGAGGTGATCACCATTCTCTTGAAGGCCGGCGCGGACATAAAGGCGGCGTATAACTTTGGCGATACCCCGCTGACGTTGGCTGCTGGGCACAACCAGAACCCTGAGGTGATCACCACACTCTTGAAGGCCGGCGCGGACTTAAGCGCCCCTAACGGGGACGGTGGTACCCCGCTGATGTTGGCCGCCAAGACTAACCGGAATCCTGAGGTGATCACGGCTCTCTTGAATGCGGGAGCGAATCTCAAGGCTCCGGACAGGGACGGCGATACCCCGCTGATGTACGCCGCTGCGACTAACCAGAATCCCGAGGTGATCACCATGCTCCTGAGGGCTGGCGCGGACATAGAGACTACGGACGAGAACGGCTATACCCCGCTGCTGTACGCAGCCAGCAGGAATAACCCTGAGATAGTCGCCACGCTCCTGAGGGCTGGCGCGGATGCGAAGGCGAAAAACAAGAGGGGATACACCGCCTTTGATTACGCGCAGTACAACGTGAATCTGAAAGGCACTGACGTCCTTCAGATTCTCGAAGAAGCGTCCCAGTAGTCGAGAAGGGGACGGCATCGGGGGGTATAATCACAGGCTCCTGGCCCGTTCCTTGTCGATTTAGAATGGGGGACGGCATCATCCTTCGGGTAAGGGACCCCTACGACGATCTGGATTCGACAATCATGGGCCACGCTGAAAAGTAGGCGCGATCGCGGTCGGGACTCACCGTTTACCGTATGCGCTTCTCGAAGCGCCTGAGAGATGGCGGAAGCCCCTCCCCTGCAGAGACCCTGGCGAACTCGAGCGCGGCAACGCCGAAGAGACGCTCCCGGTGACGCTCGTTGGTTTGCATGGAGATGAATCGGCCCCGCGGCATCTCCATAGCGATGCGCGGGTAGTGGCGCTGGTCGTGAATCTTGTCGTTCGTGCCGTTGAGCACGAAGACTTCCCTTTCAATGCCGGAGAGCCTGCCGAAGAGCTCGAAGTCGCGCGCCGCCTCGGCAGCCTTCTTCCATTTCCGGGGATCTGCGCCGTACACAAAAGCGTAGGCACGCAGCTTCTGCGTGGGCTCCTGCATGTCGCCGAGCAATGAGCGGGCGACGAACGGCCGGAGGGCAAGGAGCAGGGGAGAGGGCAGAAGTGGTGAGACATATCGAAGGACCCACTTGGGAAACCACAGGGTGTGCATGGGGTCCGCTACGAGCACCGTCGGAACGTCGAGGGAGCGTTCGATCAGACCGTGGAGCACGATCGACGCGCCCCAGCACGGCGCCACGAGCACGAAGTCACGCGAGCCGGCAAGGCCCAGGTACGAAAGCGCCTGCTGGATGTCACGCGCGCTTCGGCTGACGGACATGTCTGCGGGCCTGCCCGTGATCCTGCTGCTCGATTTCTCCCGAGTCTCGAGGTAGAAGAGTTCCGCCTTGTCCCGCAGCGCGGCGTAGAAATCCTGGAACCCCTCCGGCGTGGCCCCAAAGCCGGGGACCATGACGACCGGCCTGTGGGCGGCAGGATCGCGCGAGACAAAGTGGAAAACCCGCAGCTCCGCTCCGTCCACCGGGACCGTTACTTCTTCCCCTGCGCCCGACTGCCAGAAGGCCGGAGCCTGGACGTCTGCCGCGGTCATGAGCTCCTCCACCTGCGCTCTCTCCTCATCGGAGGCGGAGAGGGCACCGGCAATCCGGTCATCAGCGACGATCATGGGCATATCGTACGATCGATGATCCGGCTGATCAAGGTTCTTTTGAGAGGCCAACAGAATTTTGAGTCCTGTCGTCTTTCTCGTCGTCGAATCCCGGCACAATCTCATTGTTCATGTGCATCCCTCTGCCGCAACCGGCCTCAGTTCACCTCTTCCAACTCCGTCTCTTGATCCTGTTCGCGGAGCAGCATCAACTGCAACCTGATCATCTTGACCAACTCGATGAACTCCTGCTCGTTGCGTCGTTTCATTTCACGATCCCGATCAAATGCCTCCGAAATATACTGACCAAGTTCCATGATTTTCCTCCTTTTTCAGCCCAGCAATATGCTGGCAGCTTCATCAATCACCAGGATCGTTTTACATTCCCCACAGCGGAACCGCCCGGCCTTCGATGCGCGCAGCCGCTTGCTGCAGATGGGGCAAGTAAACACCTTGGGAAATGCAGGGGCTTCAAAATGCTTAGCGAAGTAAGCAATCGACTCATTAAGATTTTCCTTAATGTTGAAAAACTGTGAGAATCCTAGAAGCTGCAAAACTTCGTAGACCTTGGGCTGAATTTGCTGAAGAACAATATCACCGTTGCGGGGCTTCACCATCTTCAGCAAATACGTGAATGTTCCAAAGCCGGTGCTCGTGATGTAGTATAAGCCACTCATTTCGAAGACTATTCGGACAAAACCCGCTTCGACAACTTTCTCGACACACTTCTTGAAGAAAATTGAATTATAGAGATCGATATACCCGGTAAGATAGATAATCAGTCCTCCTTTCATCTCCCCAATCTTCTGCAACTGAATCTTAAGGCTATCGTTCTTTTCGTCGTCAAACCCTGATACAATGTCATTGTTCATGCTCAACCCCTTTCGGCACCCGGCCTAGTCCACTCGTCCCCCGGGCGAGTGTCTCCAGCAGATCACGATCGAAAATGTTCATGCACTCCTCCTTTCTCATGACGCGCCTTCAGACTCAGCAGAGCGACACCGTGGCGGCCTGGTTCACAACCAGGATCGTCCGGCATTCCACGCAGCGGAACTGACCCGACTTCGTCGCCCGCAGCCGTTTGCTGCAGACGGGGCACCTGAACACCTTTGGAAACACGGGGAGGTCGGAGTGCCCCACAAGGTAGGCGAGCGACTCGTTGAGGTTCTCCTTGATGGGGAAGAACTGCGAGAACCCCAGGAGCTGCAGGACTTCGTTGACCCTGGGTTGGATTGCCATGAGAACGACGTCGCCGTTCCTGGGCTTCACCATCTTCAGAAGGTAGATGAGCGCCCCGACACCAGTGCTCGAGGCGAAATTCACCCCGCTCATGTCGATGACCAGTCGCACGAAACCCGCTTCGACGGCTTTCTCGGCGCGCTTCCGGAAGGAGTTCGAATTGTAGGTGTCGATGTACCCGCTCGCGTAGATCACCAGGCCTCTCTCCATCCCCTCGATTTTCTGCAGTCTTAGATTGAGACTGTTGTCCGACTCGCTGTCGAACCCCGGTACGATCTCGTTATTCATGGCTTGTCCTCCTTTCTTTATATGATGGTATGTAGTTAAATAATTACTCATTTGCATAAATATATCCTTTTCACAAATACTTATACCATGAATTGGGTGGATTTCAAGGGATTTGTTGAAAATTATGAAAAAATAGTTGCGCTTCATGTTGCATTAGTGTATGATTTACTCAATTATGGAACCATTTTATAAACGCGTTCACCTAAGGCTCGTAGAGATAGAGCGAAAGCGATCCTGGCTGCTCGTTCAGACCGGCATTAAGCCCAGCACATGGAGTTCCTGGGAGACGCATGCCCGCGTGCCGCCCGCCGATCGTGCCCTGGCCATCGCTGACGCCCTGGGAGTGTCGCTGGAGTTTCTGCTCTCGGGAAGGGAGACCGCCTTCGACATGCGCCAGAGCAATCCGCTGGTCTTGCAGATATTCAACCAGCTCAAATCCCTCGACGATCACCAGCTCCGCGACGTGCTCACCCTGGTGAACACCATGCGGCTCGAGGGGTCGCAGTCATAGGGAGCAGGACGCCATGCATGAGTTCTACACGAGGGTCAGGAAAGTGTTCCAAAGCGCAGGCTCAAACCGCAACCAGTTCTGCAAGAAATACGGTCACCACTACCAGACGCTGCAGGCGTACTGGAACACTGACAAGCTTCCCTCCGGCAACGTCCTGGAGGACCTTGCCAAGGAATACCACGTCTCCATCGACGCACTCATCCTCGGCAGGTCTCCGCCCGATATCTCCGAGGAGAACCCGATCATCAGCAGGATCGTGCGATTTCTCAGGCAGCAGGACGAGCAGAGCCTGCAGAGGATCGACGGGGCCCTGCAGATGTTCCGGTACCTGTCGCTGTCCGGCGCACAGCCGCGCGTAGCGCCCGACGAGCCGCACGACGAGGTGGAGATCATGCCCGCGAAAACGGAAAGAGCGTCCCGCCTGCTCGCAGACCTCGCGCAGCTTATCCGCAAGAGCGACATGAACACCGAAGAGAAAAAGGCGGCCAGGGAAATGATGAGCCAGGTCATCCAGAATATCTACGAACGGGAAGGGAAAGACGAGTGGGCCGAGCTTGAGGAAGTCGAATAGGGTAAGGCGGGCGCCGGACGGAAGGTGAAGTGCCACCCGGAGCGTTTCGAGTGCGTTTTGCTGTCCGTTTGCCAACTGTGACAGGTCTTAGAATTCCAAAAGCAACGCTGCGAGGTAACAATGCATATTCCCTGCTGCCATCGGGCGAGTAATGCGAGACATGCCAGACTGCACTCTGGGTTTTAGTGGTGACTAAAAAGAGAGAATGGCCTGCGAATCCGCATTGCTTTCCCCTTTCCCGTCCTGTAAGCATCTTGCGGGGGAGAGCCAACCGGGAATACCAACCGAAGTCGCCTATTTACTTATTGGATGGGCAAAGGGAAAATCGGGCTGGGCGGATTTGAACCGCCGACTCCTTGCACCCCCAACGACAAACACGTGTTTGATGGTGTTCTACGCTTTTCGATCTATTAGGAAGAGAGTCGGCCACGGTATCTACTCTCTGCCATGTACTTTGATGCCGTTTTACGCTTTTCCGCTACACAACTGCTACACGGCAACACCTTCTCAAAGCCGGACACCAACAGCGAGAAGGCACGATATCGAAATTGGTGCCAGACGCGCATGGAGGGCCGCAGACAAATTGGACGTGAAATTCATACGGCAGACGGTCCCTGCGTAGAACCTACACGGCAAGGTCGCAAGACCAGGCCCGGTTTCAGGAAGAGTAGCGCGCTGCAGGAGACTCTGGGTATGACCAAACTCGGTGTGTCACCATTGGTGTGCTTGGCCCGGCAGCGGGCCCCCCCTTACACGCCCGAGCAGGCAGGTTTATGATGGAGTAGCTCAGAAGGGACGGAGGCCCTACCGGGGCTATCAAAAGGGAAGTTGGCACGATGCGTCTCGATCTTATCTCAAAGAATGAAGTAGGGGCTACTGATCAGATCCCCGATGCGACGAAGAGGGCACACTATCTTCTTTGGTTCGCTTTTTTCTATGCGGCGCGTCTGATAGGGCACGCGGCGGCCTGTGACTCTCCGCGGCCTGAGCGCCGCCAACTCCGGCTCGGTGGTCCAGCAGGTTCCCATCGACGAATCCACGCCGCGCCGCGAGTACAAGTCTACGATGTGGGCTCCAGAAAAAGGTACGGAAGGGGATGGCACTCCAATGAAGAGACCTACAATACACCGAGTGTACGGCATTTTCCAGAACTACTTCCGCTCAAGGCGCATGAAGTCGTTCGAATGGATCTTTCGCGTCACTGGTGGCACCACCATACTGGACGTCGGCGGGGGCCAATACAACTGGCATTTTCTCGCATCAAAGCCGAGAGTGACCGTCCTGAATATCTCTCGTCCCACGGACTGGGACGCTACGCTCGGACAGTTTTCCTTCGAGGCAGGTGACGGCGCTGCCCTGAAGTTCGACGACCGAAGTTTCGACATTGCCTACTCGAACTCCGTTATCGAGCATCTTGGCACCTGGGACCAGCAGGTGCTCTTCGCGAAGGAGCTTCGACGAGTCGGCTACAACATGTATGTTCAAACTCCGGCAAAGGAATTCTTCATCGAGCCGCACATGGTGACGCCATTTGTTCACTGGTTACCGGTCCACTGGCAGAAGAGGCTGATGAGAAACTTTACCCTCTGGGGATTGATCACGAGGCCGTCAGATTCCTGCATCGGTTCTTTTCTGCGGCAAAGGCGCTTGCTCGGTTTTTCGGAGTTCAAGCGATTGTTTCCAGATTGTGTCATCCAAAGGGAAAAAGTCTTTGGATTGACAAAATCCTACATCGGCATGAGGGCAAGGCAACTAGATCATTCGAGTTCTTCTCGTGGAACTGCAGAGAGGTCCTGACCCGGTATGTTCTTACGTCCTCAGTCCAACGGTCTCAGGGAGAGAGTTGTGGCAAGAACTGGTTTCCGAAGCCACTCATAAGCGCCGGACAAAGTAAATTTGAGTCTCGTCCGCGGTAGCGGTCTTGAAGAAATCCACAAGATCGTTGATGATATCAATCAAAGCAAAGACAGACCTGAACTGTTGTATAACAGTCTCGTTTTCAAGGATGAATACAGGGAAGAAACAATCAACTGGTTCAAGAAAGAATACAACTTTTTTAAGCACGCGGAGAAGGATCCATTAGCGACAATTGAATTTAATCCCGAGATCACGCCAGGAATAATGCTGTTCGCCGCCTTCGGCCTTAAGGTTCTCGGCCAACCGACCAACGAGCTCCGTGAGGCATTCGCAACATACCTCGCAATTATGCGGCAAAGAATCCTTAAAGAGCCTCTCAAGTCTCAGCTGATTTCAGCACTCACACCCGAAGCGCGAAAGACAATTCTCACCACGCCAAGGCAGGACTATCTGGACGCCTATCGCATCATGAAGAGCCGTTTATCGATCCTGTGATTCAGAGTCCGCTCCGATCCACTGCCTCCGGGCTTCCAAGACATCAGGATTGGGCTGGATAGAGCGGGGACAACGCCCCCCATACCAGATTTTCCGCTGGCTCATTCCATCGCTCGGGGTGATCATCAAGGTACTTCCCTATTATCGCGAACACTTGAACAGGTGTGACTCCTTTCGGGATTGAAAGTACGTGAGCATATAAGGCAATGCGGACGGCACCCATAACGAAGCCGTCATGCAATCCCATTGCGGGTTTGATTCAAGAGGGGAAGCTCGACAAGCCATCGCTCGACGGCCGGCCGCGTGATTGCATCGAGCCGTGTCTTGCCGAACCGGGCAAAGACATGCCGCACGATCATTCCGCGTCGCGCGTCCGCCCATGATCGGCTGCATCCTCAACCCTTCGCGATCTGCGGCCGGATCCATGAGCAGCGGTCCCACACGTAGAAGTCGCGGGCATAGTCGGAGAGTGTAGGTACCTTCCCGGTCCGCGTGCGCGTGAGAATGACGGCTCGCTGTTCGGCGAGAGCGCGAGTTGTCTCTCCTGTTGAGCATCGACGACGACCCTCGGCGTCATACCAGGACGCGAACCAGATCCGTTTTCCGGCTTTCGTTGATCGAGGATACAGGGTAAAAGGACGTTTGAACCGCATGAGCGCCTTCCTTTCCCGTCCCGTATTTGTCACGCGGCGGGGACTGCGGTGGAGATTGTAGAAGGCGCTCTTTCTGTAATGCTTTCCCTGTAGGGAAATAGAAAATCGGGCTGGGCGGATTTGAACCGCCGACCCCTTGCACCCCAACCGCATAACACCCGTTCGACGGGGTTCTACGCTTTGCACTTTATTAGGAAGAGAGCCGGTAACGGTTGCGATTCTTTGCAGTCTTTTTCAACGCAGTTCTACGCTTTTACGCTACACAGCCGCTACACGGAAATGCCGTTGGAAACGTGAAGGCCGTGCAGGAGGGTATGTTTGCTCAAGCTATGCCAGACACAAGGATTCATCCCAGTTTACATTAGGTTGCACGCCGTCCAGCTATTCGTTAAGGTAGATGGTTAAGGCTTGGCAATATGCTAAGAATAAAAGTTGACAAGTATAGCCATGGGGCTATAATATGAGAGTATGAATGAAGGTGCTCTTCTGGCCCTACTGGACACTGGCAAATGAAGCGGCCGGATTCTCGATGACTTTCTTACAAAACTTAAGTTGCGAACAAAGCATCGCCGCCCTTCATGCGCTGGCAGGACTCAGAACGGCTGGCGAGCCAGGTGGCTTGGAGGCGTTACAGGAAAGCGAGTATGCAGCCAAGTTGCGCGATCAATCCGATCTTTGGGAGTTTGCGAATTTCCCCGAGGAAAAGGAAGGGCGGGGTCGTGCGTCTCTACTTTTGCATCCTTAAAGATCCTTCGGAGCGCATTGTCTGTCTCTGACGTAAGAGTTGAAAAAGAAAGTGGAATCCTCGAGTCAGAAGATTGATTCTGCTCGAAAGAAGTATAGAGAGATCGCGACGTGAAGAAAAGCAAAAGACAGCGTTTCACGGCTCCGAAAACAGCACCGCGAAAAAGGGAAGACCGCACGGAATGTCACTGACCAAGTCGAGTATTCGGGATTCGTTTGCCCGACTAATCATGGAGACGGTCTGAGTCTAGGCACACGCAGAAGATCTCCCCACCACGAAGGGCTCGACGGCGAATGGAGACCAAGCAATCGGTGATCTCAAGATTGCGGAACAAGAGCTGACGACTCCGAGTTACGTTTCATCTTCGCCTGGCTGATGGCTCTCGGTCAGTTGAACGGAATGACGCTATATGGTGAGTATGTGGCGGTCGTTCCGTTGGCGAAACAAGGTTTGGTCAAGGATCGCGCAGAACGCGGAAGGGATTTCCGCGCAGGCATTCGTTGAACGGATCATCGAGCGTGCAATAACGCTGTATGAACCACGGGAATTGAAATGGCAGGATTACGCACCCTCGGCCATCACTTCCGCCGCAAGCCCAGGGCAATCCGGGACGATCACACCCGGCGTCCGGCGCCCGACTGGGGGTGCGCCGCGCCATTAGTTGTGCCCGCAACGGCCACATCACAATATGGCGTCATTGAGAAGGAGGGAAGAATGTATGATCGTGCCGTGGGACGCTAAGTCAATCATTAAGCTTGACTTAGATTTCGTATTGGCGAAGCTATGACGAGAATATTTCTTTTGACGAAAAGCTTTACTCCTTCAGCGAGGAGTATTCGGAGCAGTTGAGCATTCGAGCGTTGAAGTGAAAGCGACACCTGATACTAGTATACTTGGCATCACATACTTAGTACGGTGTATAGCACGCTCTATGCGCGAGAATCCTGGTTCTATCAAAAGCGGTGATTTGCTGGTACAGCTTGATAACGTGATCATGGGCAAGTTTTCATCGAGTATGTAAAAGAGCTTGGACAAAAAATTCGCGGGGATCTCCCGCAGTGGACGAAGTGCTAATAAAACTTATCTTTCTGAACCTGTATTACGCAACCAATGGAAATGGGTTTTATCTCTACAAAAGGGGAGAGCTGATAATATAGCTCCCGAGTACCGCCCCGGCCCTCCTCGGTCGCCTGTTGCATGGCATCAGTACAGGGTAAGGCGGACATTGCGGGCCGTGGCGCGATGCCGTGGTCTGCTATGCCAGCGACAATGACAAGGCTATAAGCTGCAGACCATTGCGGGAATTGGCTCGGTTCCTGTCTTGTACGTGGCTTCGTTCCAAGCTTTGAAAACTTGTTCCATCACTTCGCCAGTCTTATCCAACCACTCAGTACACTTTGCAGGCTCTATTCTTCATGCGCTCAAATTCTATACTTATCCCATTCTCTTTATTCGAAATGATTGTCATGACATGGTTGCGTATCTTCGGCTTTAGGCCATCAATCAATCCAAAGTTATGCAATACGCAATGTCGCAGGGCTCCGAGGTTTTTCAAATAAGGATGCCATGTTATCGATTTGCGGTAGCTTTGCTTTCTTCCCGAAAGCCTGGAGCTTGTCCACTGCATTACCTTCGAACTCACTAAAACTGTAACTCAGCTTGTCTCGTTCTTTCACAAGGTCACAAAGTATCTGAATCCAAAACTCCACAGCCGAATAGGCCATAGCAATCGATGAAAAGCACTCCAGTTCAGGAAGGCTGGTGTTGAAGTAGTAGTCCAGGGTGAAGAATGACATCGGTGGTATTGTGAAGCCGCCATCCGGTCTTGGTCCTGGCTCTTTCATAGCCTTTTCTTCGGCCGCCCTAATTTCATCCTTGTGCGAGACAAACTGTCTATGCAGAAACTCAATTGAATTGAACGTGCCTATCATGAACTGGAAATCCCAATTGACGTGTATAACGGCCATTATCTGAGGCGACGCTCTTAGTTGATGAACGTTGCTTGAACCCTCTTGGACCTTAAGAGATATGGAATCCGGATCCTACCGAAATAACTGTCCGAAGAATGCCACTCCATTGATTTGACGTGCTTTGCGATTGAAGGGCTGAGAGTGACTGAGCAATGATGCCATCCAGAACAACAATAGTTATATTCGATGCGAGATACGCTATCATTAGCCATCTAAAGATGCGCATGGTCCGAAGAAGAAGAGCTAACATCGCAATAGCCATTACTCAAAGACGAAATTGAAATATGAACTTGAATGTAACGGTAGCACCAGCGTGGGGTTGTACACAGTAAATACGGGGATAGCAATAGTCCGATGAAATAGGGCGAGTATGCTGCGGCGTTTTCAATCAGAAACACTATCATTTGGACTGGAAATAAGAAGAGGCCGATAGCGAGAAGCACCAACCATCCACCAAGCCCGGCCACGGTTCCGCTTATCTGATCTGACGGAATCTTCTGCTGCTTGATTCATCGCAGGCGGGCAAGAATGCCGAGCGTACTCGCTTTTAGGAGACTCGATGAAGCCGTGTTCGATCTTCCGAATGTCTCCTGGGCTTCAACTCCGGGGCCTGATGAATCTTCCTGCACTTGCGGGTTATGAGGTGGGTCTCAGTACTTTTGCGCGTAGGATTTATGCCTAGAGCCCTCTTTGCTGTCTTTGGCGCGGATGAATGCCAGCCCCCCAATAAGCAGTATTGGAAGCCCAGGCAAGAGTAGCAGCCCCACCAAAAATGAACCGACTTCTCCGCTTGAATTGTTTCCAAAACGACCAAAGCCGCCGAGGCCACAACTAAAGCGAAATGAGGATCACCACAACGCATGCAATTGTTCTTGTTATGTTTCTTGTTCATGTTCTGCCGTCCTTCTTTCTTTGAACGCTTGTTGGTTACGACGTTTGTTCTAAAGCTTAACATCGCCACGGTATTCACAACTTAACATTATCACTTTCTTGGCCTTTGCCGCAGAGAGCCTGCACCAGATTCTGTCCCTAGCCACGTTCCCGAGAGGTCCCGCATGATTACAGGGCTTGTTCCCGTGGCCCATACCGGAGGGCACCGCGGCCACATCGCACACGCACGTCACCCATGATCTCCTCGGCCTGGTCCTCGCGCCCGATTATCGCATACGCCAGGGCGATCCACGGCGCGTACTCCCGTGCCATGCGAAACGATGCCGCACGGACAGGATAGACACCGAATGGAACTAACCGCCCAGAGTCCGTTTCATTTGGCCCGCTCCGGGGGAAGGTTGAACCCGGGCACGGGCGGAAACCCCGACTACTTACAGTACCGGTGGATCTGTTGAAGTGCCGGGGACACCCTCGACGGCAGAAACAGAGACGCAACGTTGCCCGTGGCCCGGTCCGGCGTCTCCTGCGGGCAAGAGCGTTCAATTCTTGGAAGCACCGCGTTCAGCCCTTTCATAAGTGACAATTCTTTCGATGAAGCCCCAGCCCATCTCGCGCAATGACTCATGCGCGCGTATGTAGTCCTCAAGTTCTTTTACAAAAACTGTGAAGGCTTTCAAGAGCCGCTTCGAGTCACCGTCAGGGTCCGGGAGATCGGGCTTTAGAAGAGTGAGTTTCCTTTTCCTCATGGGGTCCTTCCAGTGCCGCATACACGGCACGCCGTAGATGTTCATGTAGGCCGCAATGTCCTTGCGCGCGATGGTGATCCTCTTCCCGGTCCGCGTGACGGTCAGTTGCCCACGCATCCAGTACTTTTGGAGTGATTCATAAGGAATCGCGAAGTGTGCGGCGAGTTCCGTCGGTGTGCAAGGATCCGGAAGATCCTGCAATCGCTGGACCGCCTCCGAGATCCTCTCCTCCCATGCGGCGAGGAAGTCGCTGGACAGGATCACTTCCTCCTGTTCAATACCTGCCGAGCGCAATTGGGCGAGGGTGAACATCGAGGTTGCCACCTTCATTTGTCTTTCGATAGCGGCAAGTCGCGTGCCAAAACTCAACAGTATTGTCCTAAAGTGTTCCTGCTCCCGTTTGATTTCCTTGAAGTCGTGATCCTGTCCCTCGTTCTTTGAAAACAGTGCCCTGACATGAGTCAGAAGATCCTGGCGCATGACATTGACCTGCTGAACAAGAGAGAAGACTAGTTCCTTCTGCGTCAGAGGCCGCACCTTGCCCATGGGCGCGCGTGGAGTGAACTTGACAGTGGTAGTGCGCTTCTTTGGGGCCTTTGGTCCGGTTCTGTACGACAACTTCAGCGAGTTCGATCATGGCCGCCCCCTGCCCGCTTGTCTCTGGACGGCGTGTCCATGAAATGTTCTGCGCCTTCCACCCGGCCACTCGCCCAGGAGAGTGCCTCCGTGGAGCCAGGGGGATAGGGGCACACCGCGTCAGGGGGCGCCTGGAAACCTTCCCTCCATGCGTAGTCGTCAAGCCTTATCGTGTTCATCGTGCGCCCCCGGCCCATCGGCGCAGAACGTAGCGGGCGGCTGCCCCTCATGGGGGAAGTGCAGAGCGTACCAGACAAGCGCGAGATCCTTCTCCGTTCTCTCCCGGTCCTCTGGACGTTTGCCTATGTTGAGAGTGAAGGGGATGCGCCCGACGTGGAAATGTAGCAGCATAGGCACCTCCTCGTGATGCCCCCTCGGGAATCAGCGCGGAAGCCGAGCGAGGAACCCGGCTTGTCGGTGCCCCTATCCGCGCCTTCCAGGATACACCCTTGCCAGCCCGCTGTCTATCATCTTTTTCAGATATATCAGCCCGCTGGTACAGACCATTCGGCTGTCAAAGCAGGCACCTTGCAGGCCGCTGTCGACCGGGGCAAAATCGGAGCATGGCAACCGAGTTACGTATCCGTCGCGTTCCGGAAGCACTTCATAAGGCTTTGAAGCTTCCGGGCCGTATCTGAGGAAGTAGACTTGAATGACCTGGTGATTGAATTGCTCCGGCAGGCTATGGAAAAGCATACCAGCAAGAAATAGCAGGAGCCAGCTATGTCATTTTGCTGTTTTTGCTGGTTCCGGCCGTACTGCGTAGGAATGCCCCCTGCCGTGAAAGCCTTGCCCGGGAAGGCTGCACGCGCGGGGCTTCTGACGATGCTTTTATCGGCCGGAAGCCATTTGCCCCCAGACGCGCGTAGAGGCCCCGGGAAGCGATTTAGCCGTTTGGGGCAATATGGGGCCGAAAATCTTGACAGAGATGATAGTATGTAATACAAGCATGGCAGGGTACGGTGGGGTAAGGCGCGGAAAAAGTCATTTCCAAAAGTTGATTTCAAAAGGTCTAAAAGTGGATCAACTTGACGCCGCCTACAAAGAGGGAAGGTTGCCATGCCAGGGCGGACAGTAGTATTCCTGTCCGCCCTTCTGTTTCCAATCCCCCGTTCCACCCCGAAAGGCGCTGCCCGCGCCTCAGAGGATTTGGAAGGGATAAAAGGGATCAAAATACAGGGAGGGAAAGGAGGATTTCACTCGGTCTAGCTCAAAAGTGAATCATTACCAATTCGGGAGGTAAGAACATGCCTAAAATCTTTAAGACTCTGGCTACCATAGCCGTATGGACACTGTGGATTTGCGGATGGATTGCATTTCTGTTTCCGTTCATCATCGGTTTCATTGGGAAGGGATACTTGGTGAATGTAGCGGATGCCCCAATGGGATATTGGATTAGTTTCGCAATAGCCATAGCTTCCTCAGTTGGCGCTGGATTCTGGATGCTGGTGAGACGGAAGCTCGAGGAGTAAAGCTTCTAGTGCGTCGTCCATCTAATTCAGAACAGCATCGTAGTGTCTTTGAAGCTTGTCGCGGGCTTTGTCTGTCGTGAACCGCCACCCGATCTTCGCCCGCTCCTTGTTGCGCCTCTTCTCCCACGCCCCGACGTGAGTGTCGCAGTTCTTGGATGCTTCCTATGCGTCGAGCAAAGCATTGCTTGGACATCACTGAAAGCTCGATCTCCGCCATATTCAGCCAACTGGCTTTCTTCGGAGTGAAATGAATCTCAAAGCGCTTGGCCAACTCTCTGGCCTCATTCGCGGGATAGAACTCGTAGAAACAGCCGGGGCCATGGGTGTTCAGGTTGTCCTGCATCAGGATGATCCGCTGGGCCTCGGGGTACTTGGCAGCCAGCCTTCGCATAAAGCTCGCGTACTCTCGCTTTCCCCGATGACGGTGCACTTCCACCCGCCGTCTACCAGCCCGAGGTTCCACGGCCGCCAACACACAGCAGGTCCCTCGCCTGCTGTATTGATAATCCACCTTTGCCGCACTCCCTGGCTTCATGGGAAGCTCTTGCGCCAGACCCTGAAGAAGTTGATAGGGCCGTTCATCGAAGCAGAGCACGGGAAACTGCGGATTGTAGGGCCGTTCGTAGACTTCCAGGATGTCCTCCATCCTCGCCAAGTACTCCCCCGTTATTTGCCCAAGGCACCATTGCCTCTTCTGCCACGGCTTGAGGTCGTTTTTTTTAGCACCCTGCGAATCGTCTCATGGGCGATGGAGTTCACTTCCTTGAGTTCCACCAGTTTGTCCGCCAATAGCCGCAGCGTCCATCGACCGCGCCCCTCGGGGGCGTCGCTGCAAGCAATCGTGGTCAGCAACGCCTCTCCTTTCCCGCTGAGTTTTGGCGGATGTCCCGAGCGCGGCTTCTCTGCAAGAGCCTGCTGTAACCCAAACCGCGAGTACTTCTCTCGCGTTGCCGCTACCATCCGCAGGCTGACCCCCAACGCCTTGGAGATTTCCTGGTCGGTCTTACGCCCCTCTTTGACCTTCGCGTCTGCCATGAGCAGGATGCGAGCCCGTTTGATTACTCTCGCCTTCTGCACTCCTTTATGAACCAGCGCCTGCA